>NZ_VTHK01000037.1 GCF_009765355.1 Amycolatopsis anabasis
GTCACCTTCACACCATAACCAACGACCACGCCATAATTGAGTTACGCATCAATAACCGGCCGGAACGCTCACGACCCCTTGGGATGCACGCCGGTGAGGGCGAAGAACTCCTGCCGCGACCGCGCGTCCGCGCGCAGGGTGCCCAGCAGGGTGGAGGTGACCGTGCTGGAGCCGACGGCCTGGACCCCGCGCAGGGTCATGCAGGAGTGCTCGGCCTCGACCACCACGCCGACGCCCTTGGGGTTCAGGTGCTCGCACAGCCAGTCGGCGACCTGCTTGGTCAGCCGCTCCTGCACCTGGGGGCGGCAGGCGAAGTGCTCCACGATCCGGGCGAGCTTCGACAGGCCGAGGATGCGCTCGCCGGGCAGGTAACCGACGTGCGCCACGCCGACGAACGGCAGCAGGTGGTGCTCGCAGACCGAACGCATCGGGATGCTGCGGGCGAGAACCAGTTCGTCGTATCCCTCGTCGTTGGGGAAGGTGGTGAGGTCGAACTCCCGGGGGGTGAAGAGTTCGGCGTAGGCGCGGGCCATCCGCGCGGGAGTGCCGCGCAGGCTCTCCGAGGTGAGCGGGATCCCGAGGGCCTTCAGGAAGTCGCCGGCCGCGCGCTCGGCCGCGTCGAGGTCCACGACATCGGTGGGTTCGTGGACGACGTGCAAGGCGGAACGGGAGTGCATGGGCGTATCCCTCGGTTTTTGTCGTGGGAGCCAGCCTCCCCGTCACCAGTTTCACTAACGAGTATTGGTGTTATCGGCTGACCGGGTCAAGTCTGCAGGTCAATTGGGTAACCGGGGATAACGGAAATCTCAATAGGCGATACGCTTGGTGAATGGCGAGCGTTGCGGAAGACCGGCTCCCGGCCGCGGCCACGATCACCTCGGTCGCCGCGCTGGACGATGACCTGCGCCGGGAGATGTATGCCTTCATCCGGCGCGCGCAGCGGCCGGTCACCAGGGAGGAAGCCGCCACGGCCGTCGGGATCTCCCGCAAGCTCGCCGCGTTCCACCTGGACAAGCTGGTGCGGGCGAACCTGCTGCGCACCCGGTCCGAACCGGTCGGCGGGGTACGCCGGGTGGGCCGCACGCCGAAAGTCTACGAACCTTCGGGCGCCGAGATCTCGGTCACCATCCCGCAGCGCCGGCCCGACGTGCTCGCGGACATCCTGCTCGATGCGGTGCTCGCCGAACGCGCCGACGAGAGCGCCCGGCGCACCGCGCTCCGGGTGGCGCGCGAACACGGGGCGGAACTCGGCGCGGCCGAACGCGCGCGGGCGCGGACCGGCCGCCTGGGCGCCGAACGGGCGCTCACCCTGGCCGAAACCGCGCTGGTCCGCTACGGCTTCGAACCGAGCCGGCCGGAGCCGACCCGCCTGCGCTTGCGCAACTGCCCCTTCCGCCCGCACACCGCCAAGGCGCCGGAACTGGTGTGCGGGATCAACCACGCCTTCCTGTCCGGCTTCCTCACCGGGCTCGGCGTCACCAAGGTCGTCGCCTCGCTCACCCCCGCGCCCGGCCACTGCTGCGTGGAACTGGGCGTGCGCTGCGACCCGGAAGGTTAGGGGCTGCGCCAGTTGTGGTGCGCCAGTTCCGCACTCGCCTGCGGGCCCATCAGCAGCATGCCACCGTCCACCGGCCAGGACGCACCCGTCACGTAACCGGCCGCCGGGGTGGCGAGGAAGGCCACCACGGCCGCCACCTCGCGGGCGTCCCCGGTGCGGCCGAGCGGCACCCCGGGGCGGAGCTGCTGCCGGGGATCGGCGTCCTCCTGCCCGGTCATCGGGGTGGAGATCTCACCCGGCGCGACCGAGTTCACCGTGATGTCGTGTTCCGCCAGTTCGAGCGCGAGCACCTTGGTCAGCCCGCCGAGCCCGGCCTTCGCCGCGCAGTAGGGCGCCGCGCCGACCTTGGGCTGGTGCTCGTGCACGCTGGTGATGTTGATGATCCGGCCGCCGCGGCCAGCCTTGATCATGTGCCGCGCGGCGCGCTGGGCGCAGACGAACGCGCCGTCCAGATCGACCGCCAGCACGTGCCGCCAGGTGTCGAAGTCCAGGTCCATCACCCGCTGCGCGGTGCCGGTACCCGCGCAGTTGACCAGGACGTCGACACCGCCCAGGTCCTCGGCGAGTTCGTCGATCACCGCGGCCGAGGTCGGCAGGTCGCTCAGGTCGAGCCGCCGCACCGGCGCCCGGACGCCCTGTTCCCCGGCCTCCGCCGCGGTGCGCTCGGCGCCGTCCCGGTCCTCGTGGTAGGTGATGCCGACGTCCAGCCCGCCACCGGCGAGGGCGACGGCGATCGCCTTCCCGATGCCGGAATCCGATCCGGTGACCACCGCGGTGCGCGGCCGGTCGGTCTCGTGCGGCAGCGGGGCCGCTTCGCGTGGCATGGTGCCTCCTCCCGTTGACCCTAGGCCGGAACCGCGTCGGTCTGCCGGTCCCAGGCTCGGTGGTTGGCGATCTCGGCGGCGAACGAGTCGACGTACTCGTCGGGGATCGTGTTCTCGGCCGCCCCGGTGGTGACCACGCCCTGCTCGGTCACCACCTCGGTCCCGTCGGCGATGCGTTCGGCCACCCCGGCCTTGCGCAGCAGTTCCCGGCCGGAGCCCGACGCCGCGATCGCCTTGGCGTGTTTGTACGCCTCGGCCACGAAGTGCACGGCGTACCCGTCACCGGACAGCGCCCGCACGCTGTCCGGACCGCACGGGATCGCCACGGCGTCGTAGAGCACCGACGCCATCGTGTTGAGCTGGCGGTCCGGGACGAGCGGATCGCCGTGGCCCGCGGTCAGCTCGCCCTCGTGTGGCGCGAGGAACTCCACCTCCGCACCGCGTTCGCGCAGGGCGTCGGCCAATCGGCGGGCGCCGGTGGCGTCCACCCCGTCGGCGACGAGCACCGCGATCTTGCGGGTGTCGATGGTGAGGTTCGGCTGGTTGAGCTGGCTCAGCGCGGGGGAGGAGCGGCCGTGGTTCGGCGTGACCTCCGCGGCGGGCGCGGACACCCCGATCCCTTCGGCGACGCGGCCGGCGAGCCGGTGGTCGATGTGGTTGAGCCGGTCCACGACCCGGGCGCGCACTTCCCGTTCCACCACCTTGCCGAGCTCGAACCGGAAGGCGGCGACGATGTGCTCGGCCTCCACTTCGGACATGCTGTTCCAGAACAGCGTGGCCTGGCTGTAGTGGTCCTGGAAACTCTCGCTGCGTTTGCGGATCTTGTGGCCCTCGACCTTCTCCGCGTAGTGCGCGAAGGCGCCGGAGTCCGCCAGCGCGGGGCAGCCGCCGCCCAGGCTGTTCTTGAAGTACGAAGTCTGTCCTTTGTGGATCGCCTGCTGCCCGTACCCGTCGCGCTGGTTGTGGTGCACGTCCGCGACCGGCCGGTTGACCGGGAGCTGGGCGAAGTTCGGGCCGCCGAGCCGGATGAGCTGGGTGTCCAGATAGGAGAAGTTCCGCGCCTGCAGCAGCGGATCGTTCGTGAAGTCGATCCCGGGCACCACGTTCGCGGTGTGGAAGGCGATCTGCTCGGTCTCGGCGAAGAAGTTGTCCGGATTGCGGTCGAGCACCATCCGGCCCACCGGCTGCACCGGCACCTGCTCCTCGGGAATGATCTTCGTCGGGTCCAGCAGGTCGAAGTCGAAGGCGAACTCCTCGGATTCCTCGACGAGCTGGACGCCCAGCTCCCATTCGGGGAAGTGCCCGGCCTCGATGCAGTCCCACAGATCGCGGCGGTTGAAGTCCGGGTCCTTCCCGGCCACCTTCTGGCATTCGTCCCAGAGCAGGGAATGGGTGCCCAGCACCGGTTTCCAGTGGAACTTCACGAACGTGCCGCGTCCCTCGGCGTTGACCAGCCGGAAGGTGTGCACGCCGAAGCCCTGCATCATCCGGTAACTGCGGGGCAGCGCGCGGTCGGACATCAGCCACAGCACCATGTGCAGCGATTCCGGTTGCAGGGACACGAAATCCCAGAAGGTGTCGTGCGCGGACTGCGCCTGCGGGATCTCGTTGGGCGGTTCGGGTTTCACCGCGTGCACGAAGTCGGGGAACTTGATGCCGTCCTGGATGAAGAACACCGGCATGTTGTTGCCGACGAGGTCGTAGTTCCCCTGCCGGGTGTAGAACTTGGTGGCGAACCCGCGCACGTCGCGAACCGTGTCCGCGGAACCGCGCGATCCGGCCACGGTCGAGAACCGGACGAAGACCGGCACCCGGACTTGCGGATCGGTCAGGAACTCGGCGGTCGTGTACCGGGCGAGCGAATCGTCGTAGGGCTCGAAGAAGCCGTACGCCCCGGCGCCCCGGGCGTGCACCACCCGCTCCGGAATGCGTTCGTGGTCGAAATGGGTGATCTTCTCGCGGGCGTGGAAGTCCTCCAGCAGGGTCGGCCCGCGTTCCCCCGCGGTGAGCGCGTCGTCCGTGTGATCGACCCGCACTCCCTGCTGGGTGGTCAGGTAACCCTCGTCGGCGGGCACGCGCGCGCGGTCGAGTTGCTCGTCCTTGACGTCCGGGTTTCGGCGGTCGGCCATGGTTTGCCTTTCTGCGATCAGGGTTCTTCGGTCAGCCGGGTGCGCAGTCCTTCGAGTGTCTGCGCGAGCAGCCTGGACACGTGCATCTGGGAAATCCCGACGCGCTCCGCGATCTGGGTCTGGGTGAGGTTCCCGAAGAACCGCAGCAGGAGAATCGTGCGTTCCCGCGCCGGCAGTTGGCGCAGCAGCGGTTTGAGCGCCTCGTGGTTCTCGACCGCGTCCAGGTCTTCGTCGAACTCGCCGAGCGTGTCGGCGAGCGACATGGTCTCCGATTCCTCGGACACCGGTTTGTCCACCGACACCGAGCGGTACGCGTTTCCGGCGATCAGGCCCTCGCAGACCTCCTCGGTGTCCACTCCGAGTTCGCGCGCGATCTCGCTCGGCGTGGGGGCGCGGCCGAGCTGCTGCCCGAGCGAACTGGTGGCCTGGCTGATCATCAGGTGGATTTCCTTGAGCCGCCGGGGCACGTGCACCGCCCAGCCGGCGTCGCGGAAGTAGCGGCGGACCTCGCCCATGATCGTCGGCACCGCGAAGGACAGGAAGTCGGTGCCGCGTTCGGGCTGGAACCGGTCCACCGCGTGGATGAGCCCGATCCGGGCCACCTGGAGGAGGTCGTCGTGGGTTTCCCCGCGCCCGCCGAACCGGCGCGCGATGTGGTCGGCCAACGGCAGGTGCCGGGTCACCAGTCTGGCGCGCAGTTCGTCCCGGCCGGGAGCACCTTCGGGTAGCGCGGCCAGTTCCGCGAAGTCCGGTGTGGATCTTTCGTAAGCGTGCACCGGCCTAGCGCGTCGGGCCGTGCTCTCGTGGACGGTCACGTGACGTGGCTCCCTTTCCGCTTCACGAAGTCGATGTACACCTGGTTGTGCCGACCGTCCGCGTCACCCGCCCGTGCGGAAATCCGGTCGGTGAGCGCGCTCAGCACGAACCAGCCGAAGCTCCGCTGGTCGGGCAGCGTGCCGTCGGGAGTCTGCACGGACATCGAGACGCGCAGTTCGCCGGACATCAGCCAGTACCGGCAGGTGAGGACTCCACCCAGTACCGCACGGGAAATCAGCTGCGCGGCCACCTCGTCCACCGCCATCTTGATGTCGGAGACCGCGTCCAGATCGAAGTCCTCGTTCAGCGCGACGTTCTCCGCCACCCCGCGCACCACCGGCAGCTGTGCGGTGTCCGCGGCGCCCCGCAGCTCGATCACGTTGCCGAGCAGTATTTCGACGCTGTCCGTGATATCGGTGCTTGCCATGGCCTCATCCCGTTCCCGATTCGGCCCGCTGTGTTGCATACGTTCCGGATACCCGCTCGGGCCGAGGTCACACGGGGGATTTTTTTCGCCGGAACTGGGAACCCCGGTGGGAAAAGGTTCCGGAATCGGTGGGAGCTGGAAATGGACGACGATCGCAGGATGCTGTTCGCGCGCGGGCTGGCGCTGCTCCTGGGCCTGATCTACCTGGCGCTCGGGGTCGCCGGGTTCTTCTTCGCCGAAGGCGAGCAGGTCACCACGAACCCGGGCGACGTCCAGCACCCGGTGCGCAATCCGGAGAACATGCTGTGGATCTTCGCGGTGAGCCCGCTGCTGAACGTGGTGCACACCGCGGTCGGGGTGCTCGGACTGGTCGCCTCCCTGCACGGTTCCGGCACGCGGATCTACGGATGGGTGCTCTTCGCCGGGTTCGCCGGGCTGACGGCGTACGGCATCCTGGCCGCCGCCACCGGAACGAGCGCGGATCCGGTCAACCTCAACTGGGCCGACGTCTGGCTGCACGGGCTGACCGCGTTGGCCGGGCTGTGCATGGGATTCGCCCGGTGGCGGACGGCCGTACGGTCGTGAGTGTTCCGGCCGGTTCTGACCGGCCTGACCGCTTTCTGGTCGCGTGTGTTCCCCGTTCCGGTACCCGGAGGACACCACTGTGGCTTTCGGGGCGTTGAAGGTACCGAACGCCGCATTGGGCAACCTCCGAGCACCACCACCGGCGCGGTGTCGCACTTTGTCGGCCAAGTGCGGCTCGTCGAACGGAAACGCCAGGTCACCAGTAGGCGACCAAATGAGAGCCCGCTCTAACCGCCCGGAACACTCACGACTTTTTCGGGTCAGCGGTCGAGGTCGCCGAGCGCGCGTTCCACCGCGGTGACCACGTCCGGGTGCCCCAGCGGCAGCGGCGGCGGGATGCGGTCCCGCTCGTCCTCGGTGCTGTGCGCGATGATCCGTACGCTGACGCCCGCCTTTTCCAGCGCTCCGAGGCGATCGGAGTTCCGGTCCGCCCAGGTGGCGTCGGCTTCCTCGGGGGAGCCGCCCACCTGGCCCGCCGCCGGGTCGACCAGCAGCACCGAGCGCACCCGCCCGGGATGCCGTTCGACCACGTCCAATGTGGACTCCGCCGCGGGCCCGCTGGTGACCACGTCGACGATCGGGGCGAGCGCGTCCGAATCGGCGAGCAACTCGCCGGCCTCGGACAGCGCGCCTTCGGTCGCCAGGCGGAACCACACGATCTGACGTTGTTCGGCGAGTCCCCGCCAGGTCGCGGGCAGTTCGTCGTGCTTGCTCTCCCCGGCGGGATCGAAGACGAGCAGCGCGGTGGCCCCGCGGGTGCCGCGCCATACCGACCGCGGCCCGGCCGCCCGCACCGGATCCGCGTGATTCTCGATGGTCATCGTGGTTCCCTCTCTCATTCGGTCGATCGCCGGCCGGTGGCCGTCGCGACTATCTGCCGCCGGAACGGCAAGGACAGCGCCCAGTCCGCGGCGATCCGGGCCTTCCGGTGCAGCGTCGGCATGGTCGCCAGGTGGTAGGTGCGGTGCAGCGCCCAGGCGGGGAAGCCCCGGACCTTGACGCCGTAGATTTCCGCGACCCCGCGGTACAGGCCGAGGCTGGCCACCGAACCGGCGTAGGAATGCCGGTACGGCCGGAGTTCGTCGCCGTGCAGCGAGGCCAGCACGTTCTCCGCGATCCGGCGCGCCTGGCGGGCCGCGTGCTGGGCCGAGGGCGCGCAGGTGGCGCCGGGTTCCGGATTGGTCAGGTCCGGCACGGCGGCGCAGTCACCGGCCGCGAACACGTCCTCGGTGCCGGTCACCTGGAGGTTCGGCGTGCACTGGACCCGGCCCTTGTCATCGAGTGGCAGGTCGGTGTCGGCGAGCATCGGATTCGGTTTGACCCCCGCGGTCCACACGGTGGTGTCCGTGTCGAACTCCACCCCGTTGTCGAGCACCGCGTGCCCGTTCTCCACCGAGCGCAACGTCGTCTCCAGATGGGTTTCGAAACCGCGTTCGGCGAGCCGGTCCAGGGTGTAGCGCGCGAGGTCCAGGCTGATCTCCGGCATGATCCGGTCCATCGCCTCGACCAGCACCCAGCGCATGTCGCCGGGATCCAGGGCGTCGTAGTAGGCCATCGCCTGGCGGGCCATGTCCTCGAGCTCGGCCATCGCCTCGATACCGGCATACCCGCCGCCGACGAACAGGAACGTCAGCAGCCGCCGCCGCACCTCGCGGTCCATCGTGCTGGCCGCCTCGTCGAGCCGGGACAGGACGTGGTTTCGCAGGTAGATCGCCTGGTCCAGGGTTTTGAAGCCGACCGCGTGCTCCGCCAGCCCGGGAATCGGCAACGTCTTGGACACCGAACCCGGCGCGACGATCAGCACGTCGTAGGCGAGTTCCTCGACATGCCCATCGGCGACCTCCAGGGTCACCGCGTTCCGCTTGTGGTCGATGCCGGTCACCGTGCCGCAGTGCACCTGGCAGCCCTTCAGGACCTCCCGCAGCGGTACGACCACGTGGCGGGGTTCGACCGACCCCGCGGCCGCTTCGGCCAGGAACGGCTGGTAGGTCATGTAGGAACGCGGGTCGATCACGGTGATCGCGGCCTCTTCGGCGCCCAGCTTCGCGCGCAGGCGCCGAGCCGCGTTCATGCCGACATAACCGCCACCGACGATCAGGATGTTGCGCATGGCGCAGGCGTACCCGCGATGCCGATTCGCCAATCGTCAGGTGGCGGGCTTCGCCTGGTGGACGTGCGCCACGGCGGCTTCGACCGTCCGGTGAATCGGCAGCTCGGTGTCCAGGCCGGTGAGGGACAGCGGGCGGGTGACCGGATGGGTGGCGGCCACCATCGCCCACACCAGACCGGCTTCGGAAACCCGTTGATCGGTCTCGATCAGCACGGACAACCCGGCCGCGCTCAGAAAGCTCACCCCGCCGAGATCGATCACGAGATCGCGGCTCCGGGCGAGCACCGCGCCGACGCAGTCGCGCAACGCGGTGACTCCGCAGACGTCCACCTCGCCGGACACACGAGCCACCGCGACGTGATCGAGCCAATCCTCGACCGCGATGTGGATCATCGGCCCCGGCTTCGCTTGCACGGTTGTTTGCACCTCCCTACCGCGGTGCCTTCACGAGAGCGGGCGGGTGGTTCGCTCCAGGTGCGGCTGCTGCTTAACCGTGCCACGCCAGAGTAACGAGCGGGCTCCGACGGAGCTACCCCACCACCAGAACGGCCCAGACAACCTTGCCCCCGATCGCGGTCGGCGTGCAGCCCCACGCCTTCGCCAGGTGGGAGACCAGTAACAGCCCGTAGCCCGATGGGGTGCGATTGGTTCGCTCGATCAGGAGAGCCTCCGCCGGATCGAGATCGGAGACCGCGACGGTCAGTAGCCCGCGACGTAGTTCCAGGCGCAGTTCGGCCTCCGAGCACGTGTGTTTCAGGGTGTTCTCGACCAGTTCGGACGCGATCACGACGGCGTTCTGGACGATGGTGTCGGGAATCCGCCAGCCCGCGCAGGTGACTTCGACGAACCGGCGTGCCCGGACGGAGCTCTCCGGGAACCACGGCAGCGTGCAGCTGACGCGCCGGTGCGCGGGCGGGCGTTTGAGGGACCGCAGCGCGGTGGCGACGTCGGGGTAGGTCGGCACGTACTCGTGCACCAGGCACGACCGCAGCGTCTCGCGGGTGTCGGGGTGTTCCGCGACGAGTGCCAGCGGTATCCCCGGCCAGTTCTCGATGCGGATCCACACCGCGGCGAAAACGAGGATCGAACGGCGGCAGGGCATTCGCAGCCCGCCGACGTCCACGATCAACGCCTGCGGCCCCTGCACGGCACATTTCAGCAGGAAGTCACGAATCCGGGGATACGTGGTGACATCGAGTACGCCGTCCAACTGGATCAAGGCGTGTTCCCTGCCTGGTATGCCCATCGCCGCCAGGCGGACGCTCGGTGTCTCCTCTTCGAGCCACATCGTCGCGATTATTCATCGTTCGGTCTCGGGGGCATCTCGTCGAGGTGCTGCCGGAGGATGGCGGAGGCGTTGGCGGCCTCCTCGGCGATCCGGCGGTACCGGTTCGAGACCAGCTCGGCTCCGCGACCGGCCGCTTGTTCGCCCATGCGCTTGGCCAGGCTCACCTTTTCGTCGAGCACCCGCAACGCCGTCCACAGCGCTTGTTCCAGGGCGTACCCCTGTGCGTCCAAAAGCGCCCGTGCCGACCAAGCATGGCCCACCCGGCAACGGAAATGCCCCTTGCCGGGTTCGGTCTCGATGAGCGTTCCCCGGCAGTCGGGGCAGCTGAACTCGGAGACCGCTCCCAGTTCTTCGACGTCGAACTCCCCGGGCGCCCGCACAGCGCCGCCGTACCGGGCGATGTGGTTCTCCAACTCGATCACCTTCGCGGGTGCGGAAGGCCACGTGGGGTCGACGGTCTCCCGCGTCAGTTTGTCGATGATCATTCCGAGTTCGCTCGTCGTGGCGATGTGATCGACCGCCACGTTCCGGATCGCGTTGCGGGGCATTCCGGCGAACGCCGCGTCGTCGGGATCCTGGACGAGGGTGCGCCCACCGCGCGCCGAGATCGCCCGCAGCCCGGCGACCCCGTCGTCGAGCACTCCGGACAGCAGCACGCCCATCGTCCGCGGGCCCGCGGAGATCGCGGACGAGCGGAACAAGGCGTCGATCGCGGGCCGGTGGCCGTTTTCGGTGGGGCCGTGGGAAAGCACGAGCTGATCGTCGGCGAGCAGCAGGTGGTGGTCGGGCGGGGCGGTGTAGATCTTTCCCCGTTCCAGCGGAACACCGTGGCGTGCGCTGACCGCGGGCAGCGGTCCCGCGCGATCGAGGATCTTCGCGAGCGCGCTGGTTCCGCCGCTGGGCAGGTGCAGCACCACCAGCACGGCCGCGGGCAGATCCACCGGGAATCCCGCGACCAGGCGGCTCAACGCTTCGACCCCACCGGCCGAGGCCCCGGCGACCACCACATCCCGCCTGATGGATGTCATGGTGGGCTCAGTCGTCCGGCCATTTCCCGGTCGCCTTGCGGTAACCGGCGGCGCTCGCGCGGTCGACCGCGGCCTTGACCGCGCCGAAGATGGCGCCCTGCACGGTCGCCGCGAGCAGGACCTGGCGCCAGCTGTAGTCCCGGTCGGTCGCGCGCGGGGCGTCCTCGTTGCCGGTCGCGCGCTTCCACACCTGTTTGAACAGCATGCTCGCGGCGAATCCGCCGAGCGCGCTGACCACCATGCCGAGCGGTTTGTAGAGCGCCTTGTTCATCGCTTCGCCTTCCAGATGAGGAAGAGCACGAGCAACGCGGCGAGCGCGGACAGGCCGCCGACGACCGGCGCCGGGTTGTGCTTGACCGTTTCGGTGAGCTGCTGCTTGCGTTCCCGGGCCTGCTCCTTCACGTTGACCCGGTGGGCCAGTTCGGCCACCGTGTCGCCGAGCTCGGCCCGGGTGAGTTCCCGGTCCACCCGGGCTTCCTCGGCGTCATAAGGAAAACCGGTGTCCTGCTTCTTCTCGGTACTCATCAGCGCACGTTCTCCTTCAGGACCTCGACGTCCTCGCGCATTCCGGTGACCGCTTCTCCGGGGACCGGTGGTGTCGCGTTCCGGACCTGCTTCCCGCCGATCAGGGCGAGCAGTCCCGCGAGCAGGAGCAGCCCGCCGCCGACGATCAGCGCGGCGGCCCACGCGGGCAGCACCAGCGCGAGCGCCAGGATCAGGGTGGCCACGAGCGCGCCGCCGCCGAACAGGGCCAGCACCCCGGCCAGTCCGGCGAGCCCGGCGCCGAGGCCGATCCGTTTGCCCTTCGCGCGCAGCTCCAGCACCGCCAGCCGCATCTCGTCCCGGACCAGCCGGTTGAGCTGCTCGGACAGGTCGCTCACGAGCTGGGCGACCGAACGTTCCTCGGTCGCGGTCGACCCGCGACCCGCTTCTTCGATCATGCCTACCTCCCGACAGTGCGTCGCTGCCCGGTTACCCCGGAACCGCTGGTGCCAATCCCGGCAACGCGGGATGATGCGGCGATGATCACCGACCTGGCCGCCCGGCCCGATCTGCTGGAACCGGCGCTGGACCTCGGTGACGTCGGAGCCGAGTTCATGCGGTACGACCAGATCGGCACGCTGACCCGGGCGAGCCGCCTGGCCCGGCGGTGGCCCGAGTACTTCCTCGTCGTGCTCGAGGGTGCCGTCCCGGTGGCCCGCGCGGTCAGCGTGCCGGTGGCCTTCCCGACCCCGGAACGCACCGAACTCCCGGACCACGGCTGGGACGGGATCATCCTCTGGGCGATCGAGGACGCGCTGGACGACCGTCCACTCACGACACTGGCCGCGCTGGAAGTCCACGTCTTCGCGGATCGGCGCGGCCGTGGCTTCGCGACCGAGGCGCTGACCGGGCTGCGCGACCTCGCCGCGGCGAAGAACCTGGCGCGGTTCGTGGTTCCGGTGCGGCCGACCGGGAAGCAGGACCACCCCTACCTGCCGATGGCGGACTACCTGCGCCGCCGCCGCGCGGACGGGCTGCCCGAGGACCCCTGGCTGCGCACGCACGAAAGGCTGGGCGCGACCTTCGTCAAGATCGCGCCGTTCGCCATGACCATCACCGGAACGCTCGGGCAGTGGCGGCGCTGGACCGGGCAGTCCTTCGCCGACGGGCCGAACGCCGTCGCCGGTGGACTGGCCCCGGTCCTCGCGTCCCGGGAACAGGATCTCGGCGTCTACGTCGAGCCGAACGTATGGCTCGAGCACCCGGTCACCGCGACACCGGCTCCCCGGTGACAGATCTGTCCATTGTGGATCGAAGGGTCAGGCGGCCGGCTACTTCGGACAGCGCCAGGGCGAGGATCGCCAGCCCCGCCGCGACGAGGCTGAGCCGGTTCGCGCCGACCAGGCCGATCCCGGCCCCGCCGAGCATGCCCGCCAGCGAGATCGCCAGATACAGGACCGCCGCGTTCAGCGAGACCAGGACCGAAGCCGATTCCGGGCGCAGGGTGATCAGCCGGTGCTGCTGCGGTGTGGTGATGGCGAAGGCCGCCACACCGTAGGCCACGATGATCGCGACGGACGTGCCGAAACCGCCCGTGGTCAACGGAAGCACCACCAGGACCGCGGCCAGCCAGCCGAGCGCGACCGCCACCACGCGCCGCGCGCCGATCCGGTCGGCGAGCGAGCCCGCCGCGAAGTTCCCGGCCGTGCCGATCACCCCGAGGGTGAAGATGAGCACCGCCAGCCGGTCACCACCGCCGCCCGTGGCCGGTTCGAACACCGCGGAGATGTAGACGTACGGCAGGTACACCGCGGTGAAGCCGGCCAGGGTCGTGGCGAGCACGGCCAGCACGCGGCGATCCCCGAGCGGCGCCAGCCGTGGCCGCAGCCCTTCCGGGGCCGGGGCGGAAACCGCGGGCACCAGGGCCAGGACCCCGAGCAGCCCGAGTACCGCGAGCCCGGCGACGAACCACATCGTCGCCCGCCAGCCCAGCAGCCCGCCGAGCAACGTCCCGATCGGCGCGCCCAGGGCGGTCGCCGCGGTGAACCCGGTCGTCACCACCGCGATGGCCCGGCCCCGGCGATCCTCGGGGACCAGCGCCGCGGCCGTCACGCTCGCCGTCGGCACGTACAGTCCGGCCCCCGCCGCGGCGACCAACTGCGCGATCAGCACGAACGCGAACGACGGCGCCAGCGCGGTGGCCACGTTTCCCGCCAGGTACACCAGCACCGCGAGCAGCAGCACCCTCCGGCGCGACCAGCCCGCGGTCAGCATGGCCAGCACCGGGGCGAGCAACGCACAGGTCAACGCGAACACGGTGACCACCTGGCCCGCCGTGGCCACCGAGACCCCGAGCGAATCCCCGAGCTGGGGCAGTACCCCGGCCAGGACGAACTCGTCGGTGCCGACCGCGAACGTGCCGAAACCGAGAACGGCGACCGCGATCCGGGCGCGAACTTTCCGGGACGAGGGTTGGGTCACGCGGACTCCTCAAATGGTACCGATCAGTTCCGTTTGACCAGACGGTACCGATCGGTTCCATTTTTCGTCAAGATCGGATACCGTGGCGGTATGCCCACGCAAGCCCGGGAACGTCTCGTCCACGCCGCCGAGGAACTCTTCTACCGCGAAGGCATTCGCGCGGTCGGCGTCGAGCGGCTGCTGGCCGTCTCCGGGGTCGGCCGGGCCTCGTTCTACCGGCACTTCTCCAGCAAGGACGACCTCGTGGTGACCATGCTCCGCGGCTACGACCGGCGTTGGCGCCAGTGGCTCGACGAGGAGGTCACCGCGCGTGGCCGAGCCCCGCTGACCGTGTTCGACGCGCTCGCCGAAAGTTTCGGCCAGGACTCCTTCCGCGGCTGCGCGTCGATCAACGCCATGGTCGAGCTCGCGGATCCGGACAGCCAGGCGTTCCAGGTCGCCGCGGAACACAAGCGGTCGCTGATCGAGTATCTGGACGGCCTGCTCGCCGATGCCGGATACCGCGACCACGCCGTGCTAGCCGATCAGTTCGTCCTGCTGATCGACGGCGCGATCATCACCGCGCTGCGCGAGCGCACGGCCGAACCCGCCTTGCGCGCCAAGGCGATCGCCGCCGCGCTGCTCGGGTCGTAAGTGTTTGGACCGGTTGGAACCGGTCTGTCCACTCACGACCCCAGCGAGATCACCACTTCGAACGACGACCCCTCGGTCAGCACGAGCGGTTTCGGGAAAGTGATCAGGATCCGGGTGCCGGTCACCCCGGGCGCGGTGGTGAACGGGGGTGCCGCGGCGCCGGCGAGCGCGACCTCGCGGGGTGCGCCGGGGACCTCCAGCGCGAGCGTGCTCAGGCGCAGTTTCCCGTACCGCACTTCGATTCCGCTCGTCTGCCGCGGGCCGGTCCGGGTCTGCCGGTACAGCCCCCACCCCTCGGCCGCGGTGAACGCGCCGCGGAAGTCCTCCGGGGTCACCCGCGGCGCGAACCCGAGATGCCCGCGCGGGCCGTGGTGCTCGTAGCCGCACGCCGCGAGGTAGGCGCCGATGCTCATCATCGCCCGCACGTAGTGGTCGCTGCACTCGATCTCGTTGTACGGATTGCGTTTCGTCGCCGAGTACCGGTCGTTCACCGCCTTGATCACGGCCATCGCCTCGGTGACCATTCCGGTGGCGAACAGGTGCGCGGCGAGCTGGTACTCCTGCCCGGTCCACACCTCGTTGAAGTAGCCGACCGGGCCGTCCTTCCCGGTTTCGGTGGAGCCGCCGTACGGCCAGGTGCACATCAGCGTGCCCGGCTCGCCCGGTGTGGCGTACACCCGCCCGACCGGGATGCCCGGCGGCCGGTGAGCGGCCGGATCGGGCAGGAAGTTGTTGCGGAATATGTTGTTCAGCGCGGTCTTCGCCTTGCCCTCGGGGAAGATCCGGGGGAGGCCGAGCTGGTCGGCGTAGGTCTGGCCGTACATCTGGTCGATGTAGCAGCCGCGGTTGGAGTTGACCGCGGTCGGATGCGCGGGATCGACGTGCTGGACGAAGTAGCCGTAGCGCTCGTCCCACAACGCGTCCGCCAGCTGGGCCGAACCCCGGTCGGCCAGCCCCGCGTACCGTTCGGCCGCACCGGCGTCGCCCATTTCCCGGGCCATCGCGGCGCCCGCCCGCAGCGCTGCCACGTACAGCCCGCTGATCCACGGGATCTCGCCGAACCACTGGGCGTCCAGGGTGTTCCACTGGCTGCCTTCCAGGATCCCGTCCGCGTCCCCGTCCGCGCGGACCACCCAGTCCAGCGCGAGCCGGACCTTCGGCCACACCCGGCGCAGGAACGCGTCGTCCGGCGACATCTGGTGTTCCCGGTAAACGCGCAGGATCGTGCCGCACTGCCCGTCGGCGAACCAGCCGTCGGTGCTCTCCCCGCGGTTCTTGATCTCCCCGGTGGGCAGCAGCGCCAGGCCGAGGTCGACCCGTTCCCGGGTGTCGCGTTCCAGCTCCGGGAACAGGCGGGCCAGGGCCTGCGCGTAGTTCCACACGTGGCCGCAGGTGCCGACGCAGCAGTACAGCCCTTCCCACGCGTAGAACCGGCCGTTGTCGAAGCGGTAGCAGGTGTTCGTGGCGAGCGTGGACGCGGGAGCGAACGTGCGCTCCAGGAACCAGTGCGGCAGCGAGGAATCCTCGTACCAGGTCCGCACCCAGGACCGGGTGCGCGATTCCAGCCGCTCGCGTTCCTTCGCCAGGTGTTCGACCACCGCACGCGCGGAACCGAACCGGGCCGCGTAGTGGTGCCGCAGCGACGGGCCGTCGTCGAGCCAGGCGAACAGCAACGGCTCGGGAGTGGGGAAGTGCCAGCCGAACACGAACCGCACGGTCCGCTCCCGGCCCGGACCGAGCGTGAACGGCACCGCCACCTCTGCACTGTCCACACCGGACAGTCGTACCTCGGCCGCGTCGTCCAGCGCCGCGAGCGAGAACGTGCCGAAGTCGGGGGAGGACGCCAGCGGTTTGCGGCGCACCGGACGGTCGCTGAAGACGATCCGGTCCACGTTGATGTGCCCCCACGGCACGCTCGAGGCGTCGACGAACTCCAGCCGCGCGGTCTTCCCGAGCCACGGACCCACGTCGAGCGAGATCCCGGTCAGCGGCTCCATCTCCTTGCCCAGGAAACTCGCCACCACCGCCCCGTCGACGAGCACGTTGACGCAGGTCTTGCCCGCCTCCGCGCCGCCGCCCACCCACGCGGTGACGTACTTGCGCTCGATGGTGAACTCGCGGCTGGTCATGGTGCCCTGGTAGGCGTCGAAGTTCCCGCCGAGGCGGAAGTTGTGCGAGGTGACGAACCAGGTGCCGGACACGTTCAGATCGGTGATCTCGCCGACCGGGCGCCGGAAGAACTCGGGTGTGTCGCCGGGCCGCACCGGCCCCTCGCCGAACGCGTTCCCGGTGGTGGTCCAGCCCTCGTAGGTGCCCTTTTCCCAGTCCTCGAACAGGATGTCCGGCGAGTCGGTGAACACGATGGCGTCCACGTTGACGTGTCCCCAGCCGCCGGTGGCCCGGTCCACGATCTCGAGGTGCGCGGTGCGGCCGAGGTAGGCGCGCACGTCCAGCATCCGGGAGAAGAACGGTTCGCTGTTCGATCCGGTCGCGCTGGCCACCACCACGCCGTCCACGACGACGTTCAGGCAGGCCCGGCCGGGCTGATCGCCACCGCCGACCGAGGCCGCCACGAACTTCCGCTCGATGGTGAACTCGCGGCTGGTCATCGTGCCCTGCGCGGTGTCGTTGCGGCCGGACCGGAAGTCGTACGAGGTGACGAACCGCGTGCCGGACACGTTCAGGTCGCCGAAGCGGCGCAGTTGCGGGGGCAGGTCGGCCGCCCGCACCGGGCCGTCGCCGAACGCGTCACCGGTGACCGTCCAGCCCGTGTACCCGTTCTCCCAGTCCTCGAACACGATGTCGTTGCCGGGCAAGGTGTCCTCGGCCGCGCTGAACTGCACGCCGCGCAGCCCCCGCCCGGCGTACCGCTCGGCCGTCAGTTTCGTCGGCTGCTGGCGGCGGGTCGGCAGGCACACCGGGTTGTCCGAGAGGCCGGTCAGTTCCACCCGGACCGGGGCGCGGGTGACGTTGCGGACCGTGTAGGCCAGCACGGTCGCGGGCAACGTCGAATCCGGCACGGACAGCGGGACGAACGGGGAGAACGCCTCGCAGACCACCTCGACCGGGCTGTCCGGCGCGCGGTACGTCGTGGTGCCGATCGGGTACCGGCCGACGAACCGCGCCTCGGGGAAGCCCTGCGCGTCGAGCGTGCGGGTGCGCGTCTGCCCGCCGGTGGCCGTGCGGAGCGTGAACCCCTGGCGGAACGGCGAAGAGGCGGAAAGCGGCCGCGCGTAGTTCAGGCCCTCCCAGGTCGCCCCGCCGAGCGGGAAACTGGCCGGGTTGAGGATGTCCCACGCCCAGAGCTTGCCGTCCCCGGCCAGGTAGACCAGGCCGCAGCAGCCGCCGCCGACCGGCATGCCGATCCGCTGCAGCGCGGCGCCGGAGTATTCGGTCGGTTCGCCCCGGGCGAGCAGTTCGCGCACCACCTCGGGGGTGAGGTTCTTGTCGCGGGGCACGGCCACCAGCCGGTCGGGATCCAGCCCGAGCGAAGCGGCGGCCCGCGCCGGGACGGCCATCAGGCCGAGCCCGGCCACACCGAGGGTGAGGAACGTCCGGCGCGACGGGCCGATCGAGACCGGTCCGCAGGCGCCGTCGGGACAGCATTCGGACATAGCCGAGCCTCCACGCTGAGGCCCGCCGGCAGGGGGCGAGTCGAGTAATCGATTACTCAAGACGCTAGCGACCGGTTCTTCCCGCGTCTAGCGGCCAAATGGTGCTGCCGCTGCTACCGGCCACTCCACTTCGGACAGATCGGCGAGCACGAGATCCGCCGCGGTCAGCGCGGAACGCGGCATGGTCGTGGTCACCGCCACGCACCAGGCGCCCGCGCGTTTCGCCGCCGCGATCCCGGCCGGGGCGTCCTCGAACACCACGGTGTGCTCCGGTTCGACGCCGAGTGCCGCGCATCCGGCGAGGTAGCCCTCCGGATCCGGTTTGCCCCGCGTCACGTCGTCGGCGGTGAGCACCACCGCGAACCGGGCGAGCACGCCGAGCGCGCTCAGTTCGGCGTGCGCGTAGTCGCGCGTTCCCGAGGTCACCACGCCGATCGGGACGCCCTCGCCGTGCAGCCGCTCGATCAGTTCGACCGCCCCGCGCACCGGCCGGGCGGCGGGCACGTCCGGCCGCCGCGAGTACGCCACGGCCTCGGCGAACAACTCGTCGACGCTCCGGCCGGGGAACAGTGCGAGGTGTCCGGCGAGCACCTCCTTGCCCGGCCGTCCGCGGAATTCCGGCAGGAACCGCTCGGCTTCGGCCACTCCGTGCGCGCGGAACAGGCGGGCCCACGCCGCCTGGCTGCGGGATTCGAGTCTCGATGATCACGGTCGGCTCGACCACCATCGCGCCCGGATCGGTTGCGACGGGTGTATTCGTGGAGCCATGGCAGTTCAGGTTTCCGCGCTGGCCCGGTTGACGGACGAGGCCGCCCGGTTCTTCCGCGCTCCGTACTTCTCGGTCCTCACCACGATCGGCAAGGACGGCCAACCGCATTCGAGCATGATCTGGGTCAAGCGGGACGGCGACGATCTGCTGATGGTCACGGTGCGCGATCGGCAGAAGTGGCGGGATCTGGTCCGGGACCCGCGGGCGACCCTGCTGGCGCACGATCCGGAGAACCCCTACCACTACGTCGAGGTACGCGGCACGGTCACGTTGACCGAGGAGGGCGGCCGCGAGCTGATGGACGAACTGTGCCGCGCCTACACCGGTGAGCCGTGGGAAGCGGACCCCGGCCAGGTGCGGGTCGTCGTGCGGCTGACGCCGGCGAAGATCGTGGTGGCCAAGGTCCCCGGGTAGCCGCCGGGTAGTCTGCTGGCCGTTGTCCGAGGTCGCGATGGGGGAGTAGTGCGGGGTCGCTGGATCGCCTGGGTGGTGCTCGGGCTGGTGGCGGCCGGGTTCGCCGCGCGCGGGGTGTTCTCCTTCGCGCACGGCTGGCCCGAGGGCGGCGACACCGCCGTCTACCAGGCGGGCGCGGCGACCCTGCTGCACGGCGATCCGCTCTACGACGCCGATGTCCTGGCCGCGGAACCGGACTACGCGAAACTCCCGTTCACCTACGCGCCCTTCGCGGCGGTGCTGTTCGTTCCGCTGGTTCTCTTTCCGCCGCAGGTGGCCTGGGGACTGCTGAACGCCCTTTCGGTGGTGTCGCTGGGTTTGGTCGCCTGGCTGGTCCTGCGCAGGGTGCCCCGGCGGCCCGCGTGGCTGTCCCCGGTCTGGGGCGGGGTCGCGGTCGCCTTGCTGATGCTGGTGACCAAACCGGTCTGGGTCACGCTCGAGTACGGGCAGATCAACGCGGTGCTGATGGCCATGGTCGTGGTCGACGTGCTGGTCGTGTGCGGGCGCTCCGGACGCTGGGGCGGCGTGCTGATCGGGGTCGCGGCGGCGACCAAGCTGACCCCGCTGATCTTCGTGGTGCACCTGGCGCTGACCGGCCGGAAAGCGGACGCCGCGCGGGCCGCCGGAACGTTCGCCGGGCTGCAGGGCCTGATGCTGCTCATCGCACCGCACGACACTTCGCGATTCTGGACGCACACGGTTTTCGATTCGTCCCGCATCGGCCCGACCCAGTGGTCGTGGAACCAGTCGCTGGGCAGCGTCGTGCGGCGGTTGTCCGAGATGGCGTCCTGGTCGCAGCCGGTCGCCTACGCGATCGCCGCGGTGCTCGCGGTCGGCGCGGTCGTCCTGGTGCGCCGCTACCACCGCGCGGGCCTGCCGGTGCACGCGTTGCTGGTGACCGCGTTCCTCGCCCTGCTGGTGAGCCCGGTGTCGTGGATCCACCACTGGGTCTGGATCGTGCCGCTGGTCGCCCTGCTCGCCGCGGCAGCCTGCACCGGTAGCCGGGCGGCCTGGCTCCTGTTGCCGGTCACGGTGTTCGTCTTCGCCCAACGCCCGCTGCATTCGATGAACCCCGGCCAGAACGGCGAACCGGCCCTGAACGCATGGACCTTCCTGCTCAGCAACGCCTACGTCTTCTTCCCGGTCGTCCTGGGCGCGATCCTGCTGCTCAACCGCGAGACCCGTGCCGCACCCCGGGAGGCGCTCCATGCCGCGTGACCCGTTGATCCAGCGTTTCCGCGGCCGCGACGGCACCGAGCTGGCCTTCCGCGAACTGGGGGAGGGGCGGCCGCTGGTGCTGATCCACGGCTACTTCTCGACCGCGATGGTCACCTGGGTCGGCTACGGCCACGCCGAGGAACTCGTGGCGCGGGGTTACCGGCTCATCCTGCCGGATCTGCGCGGGCACGGGGACAGCGCCAAACCGCACGATGCCGCCGCGTACCCGCCCGATGTGCTCGCCGACGACGGGTTCGCCCTGATCGAGCACCTCGGGCTGACCGATTACGACCTCGGCGGCTATTCGCTGGGCGCGCGGACGACCCTGCGGATGCTGGCCCGCGGTGCTCGCCCGGGACAGGCGATCCTCGGCGGACTGGGCCTGGACGGGGTCGTGCACGCCACGGGCCGCCGCGGCGGCGACTGGTTCCGGCACCTGCTCACCAACCTCGGCACGTTCGAGCCCGGATCTATGCAGGCACGGGCGGAGGAGTTCCTGCACGCGGTCGGCGGTGATCCGGTGGCCCTGCTGCACGTGCTCGGCACGTCCGTCGACACCCCGCGCGAGGCGCTCGGGAGCCTCGGGATGCCGATCCTGGTCGCGACCGGCGAGGAGGACGACTACCACCACACCGCCGGTGCGCTGGCCGCCGCCTTGCCCGCGGGACGGCATGTCGTGCTGCCCGGTGACCACACGACCGCGGTCACCACGCCGGAGTTCGGGGCAGCGCTTGCCGAGTTCCTAGCGGGCCGGGGCGAGGACACCGGTGAGTTCGGCCAGCCGCCGGTAGGAATCGAGTAGTTCCGCGCGGTCGAACGTGCTGGTGGTGACCAGGAACTCGTCGGCGCCGGTGCGGGCGGTCAGCGCGTGCAGCGCGTCGGCCACCTCGTCCGCAGTGCCGTGAATGTGGCCGAGCATCGCCTCGTCGAAGAACTTCCGCTCGCGCTCGGTCATGGTCAGCGAGTCGATCTCGTCGGCCGAGCTGAGCGGCGGGAACACGCCATGCGTGCGGGAGTAGGCGCTCGACCAGGCTTCGGGCATCAGCAGCCGCCGCGCCCGCTCGCTCGTCCCGGCGACCGCGATGGTCGAGGACACCACCACGTACGGCGCCGGTGACCAGACCGACGGGCGGAACTGCGCGCGGTATGCCTCGATCGCGCGCAGCATCGCGTCCTCGCCGCGGTACGCGCCGATCACCAGCGGCAGCCCGGCCTCGGCGGCGAACCGGGCGCTGGATCCGGTCGCGAGGACGAACGGCGACACCCGCAGCCCTTCGGACGGTCGGGCGTGGACGCGCTGGTCGCCGGTGAAGTAGCCGAGCAGTTCGGCCAGTTGCTCGCCGAAGTGCTCGGCGTCGTCCTTGCCGTGGCCGAGCGCGCGGCGGACCCCGCCGGTGAACCCGACCGAACGGCCCAGGCCCATGTCGATCCGACCCGGGTGCAGCGATTCGAGCACGCCGAACTGCTCGGCCACCACGAGCGGCTGGTGGTTGGGCAGCATCACCCCGCCGGTGCCGACGCGGATGCGCGAGGTCGCCGCGGCGACGGCCGCCGCGAGAACCGTCGGCGCCGAACCGGCGACCCCGGGCACGCCGTGGTGCTCGGACACCCAGAACCGGTGGTAGCCCAGCGCTTCGGCCTGCCGCGCGAACGCGACGGTCTCCCGCAGCGCTTCGGCGTGGCGCTGCCCCTGCCGGGTGCGGGACCGGTCGAGCACGGAAAATCGGGTGGTCACACCATGGTCAACGCCCGCGAGCGCGGGTGATTCCCTAGCTGCGCTTGACGCCCCGGGTGATCAGCGAGGCGACGTAGCTGGCCAGTTCGGTGACCGTCCACGGGAACTGCTGGATGACCAGCATCCGGGCGCAGGATTCGGCGACCCCGGCGAACAACTCGGTCAGCACCGGCGACTTGCGGTCGATGTCGTCGACCTCGAGGGTTTCCAGGTACAGCACGACCAGTTCGCGCAACCGGCCGATCAGCTGTTCCCGCGCGGCCCGCACGCGTTCGGCCACCACGGTGTCGGAGCCGTGCTGCGAGTCGAAGACGATCCGCCACGCGTCGGTCGCCTGGGTGGCCGCGGCCAGGAACGCGGACAGGCCGGAGGCGATCACCGCCTCGAGGTTCTCGAACGAGGGGTTCTTCGGCAGCGCCTCCAGGATCGCGTCCATCAACCGCTGCTCCTCGCGGTCCAGCAGCGCCAGGAGCAGCTTGTCCTTGCTCGGGAAGCACTCGTACACCACCGGTTTCGTCACCCCGGCGGCTTCCGCGACCGCCTGCATCGACGTGCCCCGGTACCCGCGTTCCAGGAACACCAGCAGGGCGGCGTCGAGCACCAGTGGCCGCCGTTTCTCGGGGCCGAGATGCGCCGCCCGCGGTTTCCGGGACACCGTCACCCGGGGCGGGGTGATCCGGACCACTTTACGATTCGCCACTTGACGATGCTACATCAAAGTAGGAAATTCCTACGTGTCGGTAGGAAAGTTTCGGCGCGTGCCGATGGAGGCAGTCATGACCGAGGACCTCGCCGCGGCGTTCGCGGACGTCGACCTGACCACGCTCGACGCCGCCGACCTGGCGCGGCTGATCGGCCAGGTCCCCGACGAGTTGCTCCGCGCGGCCACCCGGGGCGAACTGCGCGAGCGCATTCTCGACGAGGTGATCCGCCGCATCCCCGGCTACGTCGACGCGGAGGCCGCCGCCGGGGTCACCGCCACGGTCGCCTGGGAGATCCTCGGCGAGGACGGCGACCCGGACCGGTTCCTCCTGGAGATCACCGACGGGACCGCGCGCGCCGGACGCGAACTCACCGGCACCCCCGCGGTCACCCTGCGCCTGGCGACGGCCGATTTCCTCACCCTGGCCACCGGCAACGCCGATCCGTCGACGATGGTGCTCTCCGGCGCGCTCACGCTCGACGGCGACGCCTCGCTCGCCCTCGATCTGGTGCGGTTCCTGCGGATTCCGTCCGGGGACGGGGTGGTGCCGGTCGGCGATCCGGGTCAGGTCGACGTGGGCGCGATCGCCCGCCTGGTCCGCGACACCCCGGACCGCGAACTCGCGAAGCGGCTGCGCGGACCGGTGCGGCAGCTCCTGCTCGACGAGATCTTCCGGCGCATGCCCGGTTACCTCGACGAAAACCGGGCGTCCGGGGTGGACGCGCTGATCGTCTGGCAGATCACCGGCCGCCCGG
This sequence comes from Amycolatopsis anabasis, assembly GCF_009765355.1. GTDB lineage: Bacteria > Actinomycetota > Actinomycetes > Mycobacteriales > Pseudonocardiaceae > Amycolatopsis > Amycolatopsis anabasis. The sequence continues at coordinate 23,610 of NZ_VTHK01000037.1, forward strand.
ACGGCGGCTACGACGAGTACCGCACCCAGGTCGTGGACGGGAAGTGCACGGTCGGCGCCGAGCTACCCGGTACGCCGAAGGTGTCGATCCGCACCGACCCGATCCAGTTCTGCAAACTGGTCACCGGCAACGCGAACCCGGTGACCGCCTTCCTCACCCGCAAACTCTCGGTGCGCGGTGACCTGATGTTCGCCAGCCAACTGCCCACCCTGTTCGCCGTCCCCCGCGGCTAACACCCGCGAACCACACGTTCCCGCACGCGAGTTACACGTCCAGGACCACGAGTTACACGTTCGCGCACCCGAATTGCACGTTCGGGACCACGAGTTACACGTTCTCGTACGCGCGAGACCATCCGGTGCGGTGTCGACTGGGTTCCGGAATGGGGAACTCGGGCGAAGCCCGCACACTGGAAACCGCAATGTGTAGTTCGCGTGCCTGAGTGTGTAGTTCGGTTGCCGGAATGTGCGACTCGCGGGCCCAGGGGGCTTACCAGTGGGCGCGCAGGTAGTCGGCGAAGCGTTCGTCCACTTCCTCGCCGGTGAGCCCGAAATCGGCCAGTTCGTAGCGGTGCGCGGGTCGCCGCCCGCCGGACCGGCTCTCCTCGTGCATCGCGCGCATCGCCGATCGCGCGTCTTCGGTCAGCGGCAGGCCGAAGTACGCGTAGATCGCCTCGACCGTGCCGATCGGATCGGCCACGAAATCGTCGTAGTGCACGTCGTAGAACCGCGCCGCATCGTGTTTCGCGCGGTCGGCCCGGAACCGGTCGAGCCCGCGCGCCCACAGGTCGAGCTGCGCGCGGCCGACGACTTCGCCGCGGAACGTCTCGGACCAGCCCGCGGTGGCCTGCTCGTTGAGGCTGCACACCGAAGCCAGGGCGGTCCGCGGCGCGCGGTGGGTCTGGATGACCAGCGCGTCCGGGTAGGCGTCGAACAGGGCGTTCAACGCGAACAGGTGGCTGGGGTTCTTGAGCACCCACCGCCGGTCGGCGTCCGGCAGGCCGATCAGCTGCAGGTTGCGCCGGTGCCGGTGGTATGCCTCCGTCCAATCACGACCGTCCAACCAGGACGAATAGCTTGGCACGCTGGCCAGGCATTCGTACGAGATGGACATGATCGACTGGCGCAGCAGCTGCCAGCACTCCTCGACCTGATCCGCCGAGATGTAGTGCAGGCCCATGAACTCGGGGTGTTCGACGTGGTGCTTCCGGTAGCCCTCTTCGAGCTTCTGGAAAACCGGGTTGTCCGCCCAGGTTTCCCGCGGCGGCCGGGGCTGGGGCATTTCGGTGAGCCACATCTCCAGTCCCTGGTGCGCCGGATCCGCGGTGAGCAACCGGTGCAGCGCGGTCGTACCGGTGCGCGGCAGGCCGGTGACGAAGATCGGCCGTTCGATCCGGACGTCCGCGTGCCCGGGGTGCTGCTTCCAGGCCGCCTCGCTGAGCAGCCGGGCCACCAGCGCGCCGCGCAGGAACGCCCGATTCACCTTGTTGCCCCACGGGGTCAGCCGGGCTTCGCGGGCGTAGGAGTCCAGCAGCACCGCGAGCCCCTCGCGGTAGTCGTCGGTGCCGAAGTCGTCCAGCCCGGTGATCTTCGTGGCCGAGGCGTGCAGATCCTCGACCGTGCCGACGCTCGCGCGTCCTGGTGTGCTCATCCCGAAGTTCCTTAGCTCAGTGGTGGAATTCGCCGCCGTTGACGTCGAGGCACTGCCCGGTGATCGCGCGGGCCATCCCGGACGCCAGGAACACCACGGCGTCGGCGATCTCGTCCGGCTCGGGCAGCTTGCGCAGGTCCAGGGTCGCCGCGGTCTCGTCGTAGACCTGCCGCGGGTCCACGCCGCGTTCCTTGGCGAGATAGGCGAAGTACCACTTCAGCGAATCGGCCCAGATGTAACCGGGCGCGACGGAGTTGACCCGCACACCCCGCGGGCCGAGTTCGGTGGCCAGGCTCTGCGCGAGGGCGAGCAGGCTCGCCTTGGCCATCTTGTACGCGCCGAACGTCCGCCGCGAATGCCGCAGCACCGCCGAATTGATCATCACCACCGAGCCCTTCGACTCGGCGAGCGCGGGCGTGAACAGCCGGGTCAGCCGCAGCGCGGCGAGCACGTTGGTTTCGAAACCCGCCCGGACGTCGGCCAGGTCCACGTCGGCGAGATCGGTGATCGGCGGGATCGCGAACGCGTTGTTGACCAGCGTGTCGACCCGGCCGAACGCCGCCAGCGCCCGCTCGGTGAGCCGGGTGGCGGCGCCTTCGTCGGTGATGTCGGTCGGCACGGTCACCGCCCGCCGCCCGGCCGCGGTGACCTCGGCGGCCACTTCGGCGAGCCGGGATTCGGTGCGCGCGGCGAGCACGACATCGGCGCCCGCGTGCGCGGCGCGCACGGCGATCGACCGGCCGAGCCCCGGGCCGACCCCGGACACCACGACGACTTTCCCTTGCAGCAGCACGGCTTCAGCCCAGCATCCGGGCCGCGACCGCGGCCTGCCGGGTGGCGATCCGCTCGGCCCATTCCGCGGGCGTCACCCGGGCCTGCTCGTAGTACGGCAGCCGGTCGGGGAGTTCGTCCACGCCGACGATCTCCACTTCCGGGCCGTCCTCGGGTTTGAGGTCCCGGGACAGCCGTTGCCAGCGGATCTGCAGGTACCCGCGACGGTGGCCGGTGCGCTCCAGCCAGTTGGCCAGGCCGGGATCGCGTTCGCTGACCACGAACCGGATCTTGCCGTCCGGGTCGATCCGCGACTGGTCGGCGGTGAGGCTGGTCTGGTGGTTGATGTAGTCGAGCGAGAGGTACCACATGCTGCCGAGCTGGAAGCCCTGGTAGGGCGCGTCCGAGGCGGGCACGGTGATCACCAGCGCCTGGTCGTCGTCGAGGTCGTAGTGGCCGACCGAGGAGAACTGGGTGGTGAGCCCGCCCGGTGTGGAGCGCGGTTCGGTCATCGTGTTCACCGGCAGCTTGAGGTAGAACCACTCCGGGAAGGCGAGAAACGTCTTGAGCCTGCTGAGCAGGATCTTCCCGGCCACGCCGTAGCGTTTGGCGAGCGCGTCCGGGGCGGGCGTCGGCGGGGCCGCGCCGATCGTGTCCGCGCGGTGGATGCGGATCATGCCGCGGCGTTCGGCGGTCCAGTCGCTGTACACCTCGCGCACGACGAGCATCGCCGAACCCGGGCCGAGGGTGAAGTAGTTCCGCCCCGGATTCGCCTTCTTCGGGCCGAACCGCAGTTCGAACGTGCCGTCCTCGGCGATCTCGATCTCGCGGTCGTCGAACGCGGTCAGGCTGTCCGGCACGTCGACCGGGGAGTAGTCCCCGTTCAGCACCTGGAAACTGAGATCGGTGGTGGTGCCGCGCCGGCCGGTCACCACGTATTCCGCGTCCTCGCGCAGGTACGCGTGGAAGTACAGGGTGTCCGGGTTGTCCAGGCCCATCTTGGTGTACGGCCCGGTGGACTGGACGAAGTAGGGGAAGTCGCGTTCGTACGCCCAGGCCATCTGGAGGGAGGCCCGGATGCTGCCCGCGAGGTAGTCGTATCCCTCGCGCAGGTCCTGCTCGCTCTGCACGTGCGGGGCGCCGGTGATGACCTGCTCGGCCTCGACGACCGCGTCCGCGAATGGCTGGGTGATCACCGGCGGCTCCTTAACGGTACAAATATGGACCAACGGGGTACAATCCGTGCTGACCGAGAGTAGAACTCGTTCTAAGGATTGGTCAATGCCGCCTGCCCGCCGATCGCCGCCGACCCAGCGGGTGATCCAGGTGCTCGACTTCCTGGTCGCCCGGCAGGGCGAACGCTTCGGCCTGTCCGAGCTCGCACGGGAGCTGGACCTGGCCAAACCCACCTGCCTGGGCATCCTCACCGAACTGACCGACGCCGGGTACCTGTCCTGCGATCCGCGGACCAAGGCCTACCGGCTGGGGCCCGCGCTGATGGCCGCCGGGCGCGCCGCCCAGGACGACTTCGCCGCGGGCGAGATCGCGCGGCGGGTGCTCGGCGAGCTGAGCGCGCGGTACCGGACCACGTGCACCGCGTCCGCGGTGGTCGGCGACCAGATCGTGATCCTGGAACGCGCCGGGTCCAGGGCGGTCAAGATCGGCCAGCGGTACCCGTTCGCGCCGCCGGTCGGGCTGATGTACGTGTTGTGGGGCCCCGATACCGCGCTCGAGCGCTGGCTGGACCGGCCGCCGACGCTGCCGGTGCGGCTGGACCGGGCGCGCCTGCGCCGCGTCGTCGCGGAATGCCGCGAGCGGGGTTACCTGGTGGAGAGCCTGACCCCCGCCGGGCTGCGCCTGCATTCGCTGATGGCCGGGGTGGCCGCGTACGACCTGCCCGACGAGGTCCGGGAGTTGGTCGGCGAGATGGTGTCCAGCCTGGGGGAACGGGTCTACCTCGACGCCGATCTTTCCGCCCGCCGCAAGCATCCGGTGAACCTGATCGCCGCGCCGACCTTCGCCCCGGACGGCGCCCAGCACCTGGTGCTCACGTTGTCGGTGGGCGAGGCGATCACCGGGGCGGAGATCGCGCGCCGGGGCGCGGCACTGGTCGAGGCCGCCGATCGGATCACCGCGGAATCCGGTGGCCGGAAGGCTTCCTAGCCGTCTGCCCAGCGGTTCGCGGTGAGGCGGAAACTCGGCAGGTCGTCGAGGGAGAGCGTGGCCTCGTAGGTCCGCCGGTAGCCGGTGCGCGCGATCCGCCAGGCGCCGTCGGCACCGCGGCGGTAGGCGTCCTCGTAGAACGCGGCGCCGCGCAGCACGAGCCGGTGCTCGGGGACGATCACGGTGTCGTCCAGCGCCCAGATCCCGGTGGCCTGGTCGCCGTCCACCTCGAGTTCCGGGTGGTGGCAGTGGTGCACGGTGATCACCCCGGGGCCCAGCGAGTTCCGCATGAAGCCGACGATCTCGGCGCGCCCGGAGAACGTCAGCCGTTCGCCGCCGTAGCAGGCGGTCGCGTCCTCGGTCAGCGTCTCGGCGAACGGCTCCCAATCCTTCAGATCCAGCGTGCGGAGGTAGCGGTACTTCAGGCGGCGGAGATCTTCGAACGTGGCCAGGTCCATGCGGTCAAGCCTGCGCCGCGGGTTGACCAAGCGCAAGAACTTGTTCTACTTTCGCTGGCATCCGAAGGGCGGGTTCATCGTGACCACGACATACGAACTGACCCATCTGCGGGCCCTGGAAGCCGAGGCCGTGCACATCTTCCGCGAGGTCGCCGCGACGTTCGAGCGGCCGGTCCTGCTGTTCTCCGGCGGCAAGGATTCGGTGGTGATGCTGCACCTGGCCGCCAAGGCGTTCTGGCCCGCACCGCTGCCGTTCGGCGTGCTGCACGTCGACACCGGGCACAACTTCGACGAGGTGCTCGCGTTCCGCGACGAAACCGTGCGGCGCCTGGGCGTGCGCCTGCTGGTGAGCAGCGTGCAGGACGACATCGACGCGGGCCGGGTGACCGAGGAGACGGGACCGCGCGCGAGCCGCAACCGGTTGCAGACCACAACGTTACTTCGGACAATCAGCGAGCACCGGTTCGACGCGGTGTTCGGCGGTGCGCGCCGGGACGAGGAGAAAGCGCGCGCGAAGGAGCGGGTGTTCAGCTTCCGCGACGAGTTCGGCCAGTGGGATCCGCGCGCGCAGCGGCCGGAACTGTGGAAGCTGTACAACGGGCGGCACCGCAAGGGCGAGCACATCCGCGTGTTCCCGCTGTCGAACTGGACCGAACTCGACATCTGGCAGTACATTGTGGACGAACGCATTGAGCTGCCGTCGATCTACTACGCCCACCGCCGCCAGGTCTTCCAGCGCGACGGCATGCTGCTCGCGCACACCCGGTTCACGACCCTGCTGCCCGGCGAGGAGCCGTTCGAGGCCCAGGTCCGGTTCCGGACCGTCGGCGACGCGACCTGCACCGGCTGCGTCGAATCCGTGGCCACCACACCGGAAGCGGTGGCCGCCGAGGTCGCGGCCACCCGGGTCACCGAGCGTGGCGCGACCCGCGCGGACGACCGGATCTCCGAGGCGGGTATGGAGGATCGGAAGAGAGAGGGGTACTTCTAGTGACCCAGTTGCTCCGGCTCGCCACCGCGGGAAGCGTCGACGACGGCAAGTCCACGCTCATCGGCAGGCTGCTCTTCGACTCCAAAACCCTTTTCTCCGACCAGCTCGCCGCGATCGAGCGGACCAGCCGCGAGCGCGGCGCCGAGTACCCCGACCTCGCCCTGCTCACCGACGGGCTGCGCGCCGAGCGCGAGCAGGGCATCACGATCGACGTTGCCCACCGGTACTTCGCCACGCCCCGGCGGAAGTTCATCATCGCGGACACCCCGGGCCACATCCAGTACACCCGCAACATGGTCACCGGGGCGTCCACAGCGGACCTCGCGCTGATCCTGGTCGACGCGCGCAAGGGCGTGCTGGAGCAGTCCCGGCGGCACGCGTTCCTGGCCAGCCTGCTCGGCATCCCGCACATGGTGCTGTGCGTCAACAAGATGGACCTGGTGGACTGGTCGGCCGAGCGGTTCGAGGAGATCCGCGAGGACTTCCGGCGCTTCGCCATGAAACTGGACGTGCACGATCTGAGCTTCGTCCCGGTTTCCGCGCTGCACGGCGACAACATCGTGCACCGCGGCACGAGCATGCCGTGGTACGAGGGCCCGCCGCTGCTGCACCAGCTCGAGGAGGTGCACGTCGCCTCCGACCGCAACCTGATCGACGCGCGGTTCCCGGTCCAGTACGTGATCCGGCCGCGCGACGACTACCGCGGCTACGCGGGCACCGTCGCGGGCGGGGTGTTCAAACCCGGGGACGAAGTCGTCGTGCTGCCGTCCGGTTTCACCACCACCGTGCGGGCGATCTGGGGCCCCGGCGGGGTCCGGATCGACGAGGCGTTCCCGCCCCAGGCGGTCACCCTCCAGCTCACCGACGATCTGGACGTCGGCCGCGGTGATCTGATCTGCCGCCCGAACAACCGGCCGCACCTCGGGCAGGACCTGGACGCGATGGTCTGCTGGTTCACCGAGACCGCCCAGCTCACCGAGGGCGCGAAGTACACGATCCGCCACACCACCCGGGCCGCACCCGCGCGGATCCAGACGGTGGACTACCGGCTGGACGTGAACACCCTGCACCGGGACGAATCGGCGAACGCGTTGGCGCTCAACGAGATCGGCCGGATCCGGCTGCGCACCCAGCAGACGTTGCCGTTCGATCCCTATCGCCGCAACCGGGACACCGGCAGTTTCATCCTGGTCGACGACGTCACCAACAACACCGTCGCCGCGGGCATGATCACCGGCCCCTCGGCCAACGTCGTCTGGCACGCGGCCGCGGTGGGCCGGGAGGAGCGCGCCTCGCGCGGGCTGACCATCTGGCTCACCGGGCTCTCCGCCTCGGGCAAGTCCACGGTCGCGGTGGAACTCGAGCGCCGGTTGGTGGCCGCCGGGCGGCCCGCCTACCTGCTCGACGGGGACAACCTCCGGCACGGCCTCAACGCCGATCTCGGGTTCAGCGCCGCGGACCGCGCGGAGAACGTGCGCCGGGTCGGCGAGGTGGCGCGGCTGTTCGCCGACGCCGGGGTGGTCGCGGTGGTGTCGCTGATCAGCCCGTACCGCGCGGACCGCGACCGGGTCCGCGCGGCGCACGAGCGGGCCGGACTGTCCTTTGTGGAGGTATTTGTCGACACGCCGATAGAGCTGTGCGAGCAGCGCGATCCGAAGGGGATGTACGCGAAGGCGCGGGCGGGCGAGATCACCGGGTTCACCGGCGTCGACGACCCCTACGAGGCTCCGGAGCGGCCGGATCTGGTGCTGCGCCCGGAAAACGGTGACCCGGCCGCGATGGCCGAAGCGGTGCTCGCCCGGCTCACACGGTGACGGGCAACTCGACCAGGGCCCGCATCCGGAACGACGGCCGCCACCGCAGGTCGGCTTCCGGCACGGCGAGCGCGAGTGCCGGGAACCGCCGCAGCAGCACGTCGAAGGCGGTGGTCAACTCGATCCGGGCCAGCGGCGCGCCGAGGCAGTAGTGCGGGCCGTGCCCGAACGCGAGATGCGGGTTCTCGGTGCGCGCCGGATCGAAGCGTTCCGGGTCGGTGAAGCGCGCGGGATCGCGGTTCGCGGAGGCGAGGCCGAGCATCACCGTGTGCCCGGCGGGGATCGTGACCCCGCCGATCTCCAGTTCGGCCCGGGCGAACCGGCGAATCGAGACCACCGGCGGCACGGTGTAGCGCAGCATCTCCTCGACCGCGGTCGCCAGCCCGGCGGGATCGTCGCGCAGGGCTCGCGCGGTTTCCGGTTCGCGCAGCAGGAGCAGGGTGCCGTGGCCGATCACGTGCGTGACGTTCTCGATGCCCGCCCACAGCACCAGGAACGCCAGCGAGATCAGCTCGTCTTCGCTGAGCCGGTCTGCCTCGTCGCGCGCCGTGATCCACGCGGAGAGCAGGTCGTCACCGGGTTCGGCCCGCCGGGACTCGATCAGGCGCAGCAGCAGGTGGTGGATCTCGCGGACCGATTCGGCCACCTGGCCCCGATGGGCGGGGGTGAGCAGCGAGCTCGTCCACTCGGCGAACGAGCGGCGATCGGCGTCGGGAATCCCGAGCAGCTCGCCGACCACGGACAAGGGCAGCGGCAAGGCGAACTCGGCGATCAGGTCGGCGTTTCCTCGTTCGGCGATGGCGTCGGCGAGTTCGTCGGCGATGGTGTGCACGCGCTCGCGCAGGGCTTCGGCGCGGCGGGCGGAGAACGGCGCCGCGGCCAGCTTCCGCAGGCGGATGTGGTCCGCGCCGTCCCGGTTGAGCAGGTTCGCGTCGAGCGCCGGGGGCAGGCTGAACCCGGTGTAGCCGTCCCCCGCGTGCGCCTTGCCCAGGGCCAGGCGGGGATCGGCGAGCGCGGCGCGGACGTCGGCTTCCCGGGTGACGAGCCAGATCGGGTAGCCGTCCGGCGTCTGGATCCGGTGGACCGGACCTTCCTCGCGCAGCCGTGCGAAGGTGGGATCCGGATTCGCGAAATGCTGGTGGTCGAACGGGGTGGCCGGGGACTCGATGGTCATGGGACCACCGTATCCCCGGCCGTACCGCCTAGAGCACGACGAGCCCGAACACCTCCGAGGACGCCGCCGCGTAGATGCTGGTTCCGGGGTAATAGACGCGCAGGCTGAGCTGCGCGGACACGCTGAAGCTCAGGTTGAGCGAGTAGTTGCCGTTGGGGCGGCACGAGGTATCGGCGATGTTCACCCACACACCCGCCTGGAGCTTCTGCACGAGAAGGAGCTCGAGGCCGTCGCTCCCGGAGCGGGCGGGCGCATCGATCTCCAAGCTGCCCTTGAGCTTCACCTTCTCCCCGACCTTGACCTGATTCTTGTCGAGCTTGGCGTGGACCTTCACATTGGTCTTGTCGACGGCTGATTCGGTCGCCGAGGCGGCCGGGGCGAGACCGATCATGGCGCAGCACACCGCGAGTGCGACGAGCACTCGGCGGGTTCGGGAAATGGCTGGTTGAGTCATCCTCGAAGTTCAGCACGGTGCGTGCCCGGCGGCGCCGCGGTTGCCCCTAACGGCTACTGTGGACCATGCCCGTGGGTGACACCCGGTCGTGCCGATATCGTTTGCGCACCTCGAAAACGGCCAAGATCACGGCCAGGGTGATCGCGCTGAGCCAGAACTGTGACCTGCTCGCGGGCAGGATCGCCATGGCCGCCAGGACCGCGGCCAGGGCAATGATGGTGGCGTAACTCAATCCGGGGAATAGCCACATCTTCAGGGTGATCTCGCCCGGCTCCTCCCGTTCGATCCGCCGCCGCAGCCGGACCTGCGCGACCGCGATCGCGAGGTACACGAACAGCGCGACCGCGCCGTAGGAGTTCACCAGGAAGCCGAAGACGAGATCGGGCGAGACGTATGCGGCGACCACCGACCCGAACCCGGCGACCGTTCCGGCCAGGATCGCGCGGCGCGGCACCCCTTTGCCGGACAGCCTGGTGAACGCGCGTGGCGCGTCGCCGGTGCGGGTGAGCGCGAACAGCATGCGCGACGAGGTGTAGAGGGCGGAGTTGAGGCAGGACAGCACCGCGGTGAGCACGATCGCGTTCATGATCGTGCCGACCGCCGGGATGCCGAGCACCGCCAGCACCGCGGCGTACGGGCTGACCGCGATCGCCTCCGAGTTCCACGGTTCGATCGCGACCACGAGGAACACCGAGCCGACGTAGAAAGCGACCACGCGCAGGATGATCGACCGCATCGCCCGCGCGACCGCCTGCCGGGGTTCGGCGGATTCGGCCGCGGCGATCGTCACGATCTCGGCCCCGGTGTAGAAGCCGATGCACGGCACGACCGCGGCGAGCACCGCGCCGATACCGAGCGGGGCGAATCCGCCGTGGTCCACCAGGTTGCCCAGGCCGCCGCGGGCGCCCGGCCAGACGCCGAACAGGTAGAGGACGCCGACGGCGAGGAACACCACGATCGCGACGACCTTGATCGAGGAGAACCAGTACTCGAACTCGCCGTAGGACCGCGCGGAGACCAGGTTGGTCGCGGTGAGCAGCAGGAGCAGGCCGAGGCTGAGCACCCACAACGGCACGCCCGGCAGCCACAGCCGCAGGATGCGTCCCCCGGCGACCGCTTCGACGGCGACCACGATGACGAAGAAGTACCAGTACATCCAGCCGACCGCGAAGCCCGCGCGATCGCCGAGGGCCTCGCGGGCGTAGGCGTAGAACGAGCCGAGTGCCGGGCGGGCGACGGTCATCTCCGCGAGCATCCGCATGATCAGCACGGTCAGGATCCCGGCGATCAGGAACGAGACCACCGCGGCCGGGCCGGTCGAGGAGATCACCACACCGCTGCCGACGAAAAGCCCGGCGCCGATGACCCCGCCGAGCGCGATCAGGTTCATGTGCCGTTTCGCCAGTCCCGGCCGCAGCCCGCCGGTCTCCGGGGCAGCGCTCACCTGATCTCCTTCGCGACGGTGTCATTCCCCGCCACTATGAGGCGGTGCCACGATCCGGGCCAGCGCGCCCAGATCGCGGAACGGCCCCACCGCCGCGCTTGGCGCCCACCAGGGACGTAGTCCGGTCAGCGCTTGCCGCGGCTGACCCCGCTGAGCAGGGCCGCGGCGGGGCCGACCAGGCGGCGTCCGGCGGGCCAGACCGCGCGGAGCACGCGGCCCAGGTCGAGCCCGTCCACGGGGACCTGCACCAGCGTGTGGTCGGCGAGATCCCCGGCGACGGCCAGTTCGCTGATCACGGCCGGGCCCGCGCCGGTGATCACCGCGTTGCGCACGGCGGCCGCCGAGCCGAGTTCGAGCAGCGGATCGGCGGTTTCGGCGCCCGCGTCGCGCAGGGCGGCGTCCACGGTTTCCCGGGTTCCCGAGCCCGGTTCGCGCACCACCAGCGGGGTCGCCGCGAGTTCGGCCACGGTCAGCGGGCGCCGTCGCCGTGCCCAGGGATGGTGGGCGGGCACGACGACGACCAGGTGATCGGTGGCCACCCGGCGGCTGGCCAACCCGGCCAGGGGACCGGGGGATTCGACGAAACCGAGGTCGACCTCGCCGGCGCGGACCAGCTCGGCCACCCGATCCGAGTTGGTGACCTGGAGCCCGACGTAGAGCTCGGGGTGGACGCGTTTGAGCTCGCCGATCCAGCCGGGCACCAGGTGCTCGGCCAGCGTCATGCTCGCGGCGATGCGCAACTCGGCCTCGCGGTGCGCGCGCAGCGCCTCGGCGCCGGTGAGCAGCCCGTCCAGTTCGGCGAGCACGCGATGGGCCCAACCGGCCACCGCGCGCCCGTCCGGGGTGAGGGCGGAGCCCCGGCGTGTGCGGTCCACCAGCACCAGCCCGAGCCTGCGCTCCACAGTGGACAGACGCTTGCTGGCGGAGGGCTGCGCGATGCCGAGTTCGGCCGCGGCCTGGCCGATGCTGCCCAGTTCGCCGACGAGGACGAGCAGGCGCAGCGATTCGAGATCGGGCGGAGTCATAGCCCTAGGGTATGACCTGGCAACGTACTGGTGGCTACCGAACGGCGCCGAATTTCGCGACGCTCGGTAATTGTGAAGACCATTCAGTTGCGTCCGTTGTTCCCCGGTCTCGCGGTGACCGCACTCGGCGTGGCGGTGGCGTACCTGGTCAGCCTGGCGGCGCCGGTGGTCAGCGCGCTCACCGCGGCCGTTCTGCTGGGGGTGCTGACCGGTTCGCTTCCGGTGCTCTCCGACGAGACCCGGGAGGCCATCGGGCGGGTGACGAAGGGGTTGCTCCGGGCCGGGGTCGTGTTGCTCGGGCTGCAACTCGCGCTGCCCGCGGTGCTCGACCTCGGCGCGGGAATCCTGCTCGCGGTGGTGCTCACCGTCGCGATCACGTTCCTCGGCACGCTCGGCCTCGGCCGGTTGATCGGGGTGCCGCGCGGCCTGGCGATGCTGGTCGCCACCGGCTTCTCCATCTGCGGCGCCTCGGCCATCGCGGCGATGGAAGGGGTGGTCGAACGGGACGATTCGGACGTGGCCACCGGGGTCGCGCTGGTGACCTGCTACGGCAGCCTCGCGATCGCGGCGGTGCCGCTGCTCGGCGGCTGGCTCGGTCTCGCCGGACCGGAGCTGGGGACCTGGGCCGGGATGAGCGTGCACGAAGTGGCGCAGGTGGTCGCCGCCGCCTCACCCGCCGGGACGGCGGCCGTGGCCGTCGCGGTCGTGGTCAAGCTCAGCCGGGTGGTCCTGCTCGCGCCGATGGTGGCGGCGGTGAGCGTGTACGAACGGTCCCGTCGTACGAAGAACACCGAAGCCCGCCGGACGGCGCTGGTGCCGTTGTTCGTGCTCGGTTTCCTCGGCATGGTGCTGGTCCGCAGTTCCGGGGTGGTGCCGGGCGGCGTGCTCGACGTCGCGAAGACGGCGTGCACCCTGCTGCTGGCCGGCGCCTTGTTCGGGCTCGGCTGCGCGGTCCGCCTCGGCCGCCTGGTGCGCACCGGTGGACGCGCCCTGCTGCTGGGCCTGCTCTCCACGATCCTGATCGGCGGCGCCGCCTACACCACCATGATCCTCTTCGCCTGATCCCGCGACGCGGCGGCAGGAAGGGACCTTTACTCACGTATTTCGAGAGTAAAGGTCCCTCGCTCACGTTTCCGGGCAGCAAACCTCCCTTCCTGCCGCCGCGTCGGCGGTTCTGGGGCGGGGAAGGGGTACCCGAGGGCACTTGGTGGCGCACAGCGGAGGACCTAGCGTCGGAGTTGGATCTTGCCGTGTTCCCCTACCAGGAGTGAGGAATCGCCACCATGCACATCCTCGATCTGCAAGCGCTTCCGGTGGAAAGGGCGTTCCCCGACGCCGAGGCTCCGAAGGACGTCAGCTTCCTGAGCCTCGGATGTGACAGCACCCTGAGCCTGATCACCTGCGTGCACCAGTAGCGACGCCCGCAGAGGTGGTATCACCGCGATGATCCCGAAGCCGTGAGCCGATCGCGGCAACCGGTCCGGTCGAGCACGAACCGGGCCACGTTTTCGCCCAGCAGGGCTCCGGCGTCGTGGTCGAGGCGGGTGTGCACCCCGGCGAACAGGCGGCTCAGCCCCGCTTCGGCGGCGATGTCGCCGAACCGGCGGAAGGTGCGTGTCGTGCCGGGCTGCGCCTCGGAGGTGACGGTCACCCGGTGCACGGGCCCGTAGGCGTCGCGCAGCACGGCGGCCCCGGCTCGTGCCATGGTGCTGTGCCCGCCGGGATAGGACGGGTCCGGCGGGGTGGTGCCCAGGCTGTTCCACGCCGGGTCGCCGGGGGTGTCCGGATTGGTGTCGGTGCCGCCCAGCCGGATCGCGGTGATCGGCCGCCAGATCCGGTGGTGGTACTTGCCGTCGTAGTACGCGATGGCCGTGTCGGCGAAGGTGAGGTTGAGCCGGGCGAACACCGCGGCGGTGGTGACCAGGTCGCTGCGCCGGTCGAGGGCGACGCTTTGGGCGATCTCGTTCCAGTAGTTCCAGATGGGCGCGCCCCAGAAGCGAGCCTGGAGCGTCTGGTCGGCGGTGCGTGCGGTGCTGGTGTCCCGGCCGAGGCGCTCGACCTCGCCGATCGCCTCGGCGTAGCGGCGGCTCGTCAACGCCGGATAAGGGGCGGGGCGGAACCGGTCGGCGCGGCCGAGAACGAACGGCGTGACGGCCGCCCAGTGGGTGAACACGGCCGGTGCGAAGCCGGGCGGAGTCGGCCGGTACTGCCCGGGTTCGGTCCCCGGCGGCAAGGCGGGCGGGGTTGCCGCCGAGCCGTCGCCCGCACGGCATACCAGCATCCGGCTCGCGGCCCGCCGACCGGCGCGCACACCGGCCTCGCGGGCATCCGGGTCGGGCACGCGGCCGAGGTCGGCGGCGAGCTGCCGGTCCAGGTCGGCGGCCATGGCCGGGTACAGCGCGATCAGGATGTCGTGGGCGGCCTGTGCCGCCGCGGCCACCGGTGACGCTCCCCGCGCACTGTCCGAAGTGGACAGATACGGCGCGCCCCACCCGGTGGTGGCGGCGACGGCGTCGTGCAGGGCGCCGTGCGTCATCGCGAAACCGCGGGTGGCGTGCACGGTCGTGGGCTGAGCACCGGGGGTGCGGACGATCCGCAGCAGGGTGCGGTTCCAGTCGGTCACGACCGGGGGATCGGGCCGGTCCGCGACGGCGGCCGGCGGCCGTATCCCAGTCGCGAGGGTGGCGCCGGCGATCAACAGGCTTCTTCGGGACAGCGTGTGCGTCATGGTTCCCCACGATGCCGCGAACCGCGGGCCGCGTCACTGCGGCGGACGGCGGTCGCGGTTACGACGGACGACGGCGCTTTCCTACGCCTCGTCGGCGAGAACCCGCCCGACCATGCGCGCGTACATGCGTACCGGGCTGGCCACCGACGGCGGGGTCAGGAATCCGGGCAGCATGGGGAGTTCGTGCGCGAACGGCTGGAGTCGTCCGAAAAGGACACTCGCGTCGGCGGGGCGGTGGTCCGGTTCCTTCTCCAGCAGGTCCTGGAGGAGCCGGTCGAGTTCGGCGGGCACCCCGGGCACCGGGGCGGGCCGTTCCCGCACCTGCTTTTCGAACACCGCATACGCCGTGGGCCCGGTGAACAGCTGGCGCCCGGTGAGCATCTCGTGCAGCACGCAGCCGAGGGCGTAGAGATCGCTGCGCGGTTCGGCGACTCCGCGCTGGATCTGTTCCGGCGCCATGTACGCCGGGGTGCCGAGGATCTGGCCCGCGCGGGTGAACTGGGCGACATCGGATTCGCGCAACATGGCCAGCCCGAAGTCGAGCACCTTCACGCTGCCGTCCGGGCAGAGCATGAGGTTGGTCGGCTTGAGATCGCGGTGGCAGATGGACAGCGCGTGCGCGGCGGCGAGCACGGCGCACGCCTGCGCGGCGATCGACGCGGCCCACGGCACCGGCAGCGGCCCGTACTCGCCGACCACATCGGACACGGTGACGCCGTCGATGAACTGCATCACCTGGTACAACCGCTGGTCGAACATGCCGAAGTCGTAAAGGGTCGGCGCGCCCGCGTGTTCCAGGCGCGCCAGGATCCGCGCCTCCCGGATGAACCGCTGCTCCAGTTCGACGTCCCGCCCGCCGGGAAGGTGGAGGAACTTGACCGCCACCCGGCGATCCAGGTGCTTGTCGTGCGCGCGGTGCACCGCGCCCATCCCACCCTGCCCCAGGGGTAGTTCCTCGAGCTCATACCGGTCGGCTATGAGCATTCCCCACCTCTCGACGCTAACTTTCCGGCCGAAGGTGACCCTCGACGAGTCCGTCGAAGCCTAGCCGTACCAGTGATTCGCCCAGCGCCGCAGTCTCCCGCAACCGCTCCTCCCAGGCGGCCAGCTCCCGGAACGCCCGGCCGTAGGCTTGCTGCTCGGCCAGCGACAGCCGGGGGACCTGCGCGCGCCGCGCGTCGATCCGGCTGGATCCCGGCTGCGTGCGCGGCACCGCCGAACGCAGCACCCCGGCCAGGAAGTCCGGGTCGAGGTGCTCCGGATCGACCCGGTAGCGGGCGAGCGGCGGATCCAGCACACCCGCGTCGCTGACCACCTCGGCCTGCCCGGTGGGGGAGGCGACCACATCGCCGGGCAGCACCGGCACCGGTTCGGCGTCGGCGTTCTTGGCGGGGGCGTGGTGGATGGCGAGCAGCCCGGCCTTGGCCAGCTCGCCGATCGTGGTGACCGGATGCGCGCGCGGTTCGGCGAGCAACTCCAGATCGGGCGGGTCGAGGGAGGCCTTGCGCAGGTTTTCCAGCACGCCGGTGAACTCGGCGGCGAAATCGCGGCCGCCCTGGGCGAGGCGCCGCCGGGCCGGGCTGAGGTCGACGTCGTCGTCGAGCACGTCGATGATCCGGACGGTGTGCGGTGATTCGGCGTTGGGATCCATCTGGTGGTAGAACCACCACTTCTCCACCTCGGGCAGATCGTCGTCCGCCTCCATCAGCCACAGCAGCGAAGGCGCCTTCTCACCCGGTTTCGGGCGGCGCAGCAGCCAGAGATCGGGGCCGCCCTCGGCCAGGGTCACCACCGCACGCAGCGCGCCCGAGCGCAGCAGGTTGCCGCGGATCCGCTTGCCGGGCCGCCGGCTCGCGGCCGCCGTCGGCATCAGGATCGCGACCTGGCCACCGGGCTTCACGTGCGCGAGGCAGTGCTGGACCCAGGCGAGCTCGGACTCGCCGCGCGGCGGCAATCCGTACTCCCAGCGCGGATCGCTGGTCAGTTCCGCGTACCCCCACGCCCGCTCGTTGAACGGGGGATGGCAGACCACCGCGTCGGCCAGCTCGCCCGGGAAGCCGTCCCAGCGCAGGGAATCCCCGGCGACGATCCGGGTGTCCACCCCGTGCAGCAGCAGCCGGATCGCGGTGATCGCGGCGGCGGTCTCGTCGACGTCCTGGCCGAGCACCCGTTCCGCCGGGCCGGCGCGCAGCAGGTTGCCCAGCCCGCACGCCGGATCGAGAACCGTGCCTTCCCCCTGGTAGACTAGGCGCGTCACCCAGGCCGACAGGTCCTCGGAGGTCACGTCCAGTCGTCGCGAATGGGCCTGCACGTAGCGTTGGCACAAAGCCTCGAACGCGCTCGGGAATCCGCGCTCCTCGACCAGTTCGGTGAGTAGCCCGGGATCCGTCGGCGGCTCGGCGGGCAAGCCGGGCACCAGGTCGACGACCTTGTCCGAACCGTGCTGCTGCCGCAGCAGCTGGACCCCCGCGCCCACCACCAGGCGACCGAGGTTCAGATCGTCGCCGCCGGCCCGCAGCCGCTGCCAGGTGCGATCGGCGACCGAGATCCGGAACCGCTTTCCGTTGCGGCTGAGCCAGTCTTCGACCTCGCGCAGGGAGAACAGCGGACTGGACGCGGTGCCGCCCACCGGCCGCGGGAAGTCTTCATGGCGGCGGCGCCAGTTGCTCACCGCCGCGCGCCCCACGTCGACGAGGCGGGCGATGTCACCCGCGTTCACAGTCGCGTCTTGGCTCACCGTGTTCACACTACGGCAGCTCGTGTGATCAGTCCACAGGCAAAATGCTTGTGAACACAGTCAACCAATGGTTCACTGGGTGAATGGCACACAATGGTGGTCTGGTGTTGCGGTATGCGGTGGGATCTGATCCCGGTCTCCGGCGGTCGAACAACGAGGACGCGGTGTACGCGAGTTCCCGCCTGCTCGCCGTCGCCGATGGAATGGGCGGTCACGCGCACGGGGAAGTCGCCAGCGGCACGACCGCGTCCGTACTCGCCGAACTGGACGCGAACCTGCCGGCCGAGTTGGGGGACATCGATCTGCTCGCGACCCTCGCGGGTGCGGTCGCCGAGGCCGCGCGCCGGCTGATCGACCTGATCTCGCAGGACGCCGGGCTCACCGGCATGGGGACGACCCTCACCGCGCTGCTGTGGAACGGCCGGGAGTTCGGGGTCGTCCACCTCGGCGACTCCCG
The DNA here is from genome assembly GCF_009765355.1 of Amycolatopsis anabasis. Classification (GTDB taxonomy): domain Bacteria; phylum Actinomycetota; class Actinomycetes; order Mycobacteriales; family Pseudonocardiaceae; genus Amycolatopsis; species Amycolatopsis anabasis. Next base: position 41,476 of record NZ_VTHK01000037.1, read on the forward strand.
CGGCTACCTCCTGCGCGACGACACCCTGCACCAGATCACCCGGGATCACACGATGATCCAGGCCCTGGTGGACAGCGGCCGCCTCACCCCGGAACAGGCCGCCGAGCACCCCCGGCGCTCGGTGCTGGTGCGGGCCCTGCAGGCCGACACCGAGGTCGAGCCGGACCTGTTCCTGCACCAGGTGGCAGCGGGCGACCGGTACCTGCTCTGCTCGGACGGCCTGACCGATGTGGTGCCGGTCGAAGCCGTCGGCGAGGCCCTGGCGGAGATCGAGGACCCCGACGCCGCCGTGCGCCGGCTCATCGAACTGGCCAACGAGGGCGGCGGCCCGGACAACATCTCCTGCGTGCTCGCCGACGTGGGCGAGGCGTCGCGGGGAAAGGGCACCTGGTTCTCCCGGCGCCGGTGAACGGTCACGAAGCGATCCGGTGCAGGTGGAACTCGTCCTCGCCGACGTTCACCACCAGCATGTGCCCGCCCGCCAGCGCATCGGCGGCGACCCGGAATTCGTACCGCCCGGCTCGCGCCGGGGACCGGTTCAGTTCCTGGCGCACGAGCCCGTCCTCGGCGACCCGGTACACCGCGACCCCCACGGTGGACGCGGCGCGGAGCGTCCCGCCGATCCGGACGCCGGATTCGTCGGCCGCGGTCGTGAACTCCTCGAGCAGTTCGCGCCGCCCGGACGCGGCCGCGGTGATCTGACGAATCGCCACCGGCGCGAACGCGTCGAGGAAGCGCACCGCGGGGTTGCGCCGGGAGAACTCGCGGCGCAGCCGTTCGCTGAGCGGGCCGACCGCACCCGAACCGAACACGATCAGGTCGAACTCGTGCGCGTCGAACTCGGTGTCCGCGTGCTCCGGGGAAGTGGACCCGCGCACGTCCATCCCGAGTTCTCGCAACTGCCGCAGGATGCCGTCCAGCACTTCCTGCTTGCGCCCTAAGATCAGAACCCGCGACTCGGAGAGGTTTCCCTGTTGTGCCATGAGTCCATGCTGAAACTTCGACCTAGGTCGAAGTCAAGCGAGCCGGGAAAGGACGAAGATGCTCCCCGACCTGTCCGCCTTGCCGATTCCCGAATCCACGCGCCGCCAGTTCGACTTCCTGGTCACCTCGCACGCCCTGACCGGGGTCGCCAGGTTGAACCGGTTGCTGGACGACAGTCGCGGGGAAACCAGCGCCGAGCACAGCTGGCACCTCGCTCTCACCGCGATCGCCCTGGCCAGGGAGCACGCGCCGGAGGTCGAACTCGCGCGCGTGCTGACCATGCTGGCCATCCACGATCTCGTCGAGGTGGACGCCGGAGACGTGCCGATCTACGACGAGCAGGCCCGGGTGGAGGTGGCCGCCGCCGAGCACCGCGCCGCCGCGCGGCTGTTCGGCCGCCTGCCCGAAACCCAGGGCGCGGAACTGCTGCGCCTGTGGGAGGAGTTCGAGGACGCGCGGACCCCGGAGGCCCGGTTCGCGCGGGCCGTCGACCGCATCCAGCCGTTGCTGCTGCACTGGGCCGGGAACGGGGCGGTGTGGTCCGCGCGCGGGGTGACCGTCGAGCAGGAACGCCGCCTGATGTCGGTGATCGAAGAGTTCTGGCCATCGCTCGGTCCGGTGGCCGCGGCGCTCATCGACGACGCACACCGGCGCGGGATGCTCGGCGACTAGGCCGTGTTCGTGCGTTGGCACCCAATGAAGATTTCTTCTCAGTGCGCGGCTTCTCGCCGTGCTCGTGGGGCGCCGGGGTGGGAACTCGCCTACCGAAATGGGGAACTCGGTAGACCGCAACGGGGAACTCGCTGGTAACACTAATGTGTGTGCAGGGGAAGAAAAGCCTCCACCCGGCCGCCGTCGGGTGTCGGGCCCGCGGTGCAGCGGCCACCGACCTCGGCGGCCCGTTCGGACATCGACGACATGCCGACCCCCGGCGTCCAGTCGGCGCCCCGGCAACCGTTGTCGGTGATCCGGAGGCGGAGTTCCTCGCCGACCGTGACCAGCACCCGTACCCGTTCGGCAGTGGAATGCCGCGCGGCGTTGGTCATCGCCTCGGTCGCGATCCGGTACGCCGCGACCTCCACCGCCGCCGGTAGCTCCGGCAGTTTCCCGCGCGTGTCCACGGTGACCGACAAGGGATTTCCACCGTCGCGATAGGACAGCCGGGAGGCCTCCCGGTGCAGCGCGCCGATCAGGCCGAGTTCGTCCAGCGCGGGCGGGCGCAATCCCTCGACGAGGCGGCGGATCTCCGCGACCGCGCCGCCGATGTCGCCGCGCAGCCGGTCGAGCAGTTCGGCCGCCGAATCGGGATCGGTGCGGATCAGGTTGCGGACCGCGTCGATGGCGTACCCGACGCCGCTCAGCGTCGGCCCGAGCCCGTCGTGCAGATCCCGCCGCAGCCGCCGCCGCTCCTCTTCCCGCCCGGCCACGATCCGGCCCCGGGACCGGGAAAGCTCCTCGGACAGCATGGTCGCCCGCAGGGTCGCGCCGAGCGGGATCGCGAGCACCGAGAGCACCCGCAGTTCCGACGCGCCGAGCCGGTGCTCCCCGGCCCGCACCCCGATCACCAGCTCCCCGTCGGCCACCCCGGCGGTCGGCAGGGCCACGACCTCGAGCGCGCCGGTCGCCGAACCCGACGCGGCGATCTCCTGACCGCGTAACCGGAACGCCGCGAACGGCAGGTGCAGCGCGCCGCGGATCGTGGTCAGCAGGGCGTCCAGCGAACCGGTCTCCGCGTCCAGCCCGGCGTGGAGGTGGTTGAGCGCGCGCACCGGATCGACCTGCGGCCCGCGCAGGGTGCGGTCGAGGAACCGCCGGAGCCGCACCCGGACCGGATGCCCGGCGAGCGCGACGATCACGGTCAGCACCGCGGCCCCCGTCGCCCCGACATTCTCGCGCAGCACTACTTCCAGCAATCGGAACAGTCCGATGTAGACAATTATCAGGCCGAGCACGAGCGTCAGGTAGAGCAGCACGCGGGAGACCACGAGCCGGATGTCCACCAGCCGGTAGCGCAGGATCGCCACCGCGATCGCCGCCGGGAACAGCGGCACCGCCGGGAGCATCAGCAGCGAGCGCACCGGGGACAGCCCCCACGGGACGAGCATGACGATCCCGAGCGCGGCGGCGAGCAGGAGCCAGAGCACCTGGCGGCGCAGCACCTCGTCGCCCCGGCGGTAGCGCAGGATCAGCGAGCCCAGCACGGCGGCGTGCAGCCCGAACCAGACCAGCGTCGACCACGGCGTGAGCCGGTTCCAGGACGTCGTGGTGAGGTAACCGGTGAGCTGGGCCAGGGCGACCGCCGGGGCCAGGGCCCGCCAGCCCCACCCTGCCAGCCGCCCGTTCGGGAAGAACACCAGCGCCAGCGCGATACCCAGCGCGGTGGCCCAGGTCAGCGGCCAGCGCGTCCCCGCGGTGGCCAGCGGCACCACCGCGGTGACCACCCCGGACCCGATCAGGAGCCACCCGATCGGGTTGCGCCGGCGTTGCCACGCCACCAGCGCGCCGCTCGCCACGCAGGTGATCCCGATGGCCACGTTCGTCGCGTCGAACACGGGCGGGGTCCGCACCACGGCCGGATCGACGATCAACGCCAGCACGGTGGCCGTGGCGGCCTCCAGCCCGGCGAGGGCGAGCAGCACCCAGGCCAGGCAGGTGATCACCCGCTGTCGATCGATCGGCGGCACCGCTACATGGTCCCCGGCGCGCGCGGGTTTGTCGTCCCGCGCGAGGTGACCTTGATCGGGAAAACCTCCCGGTGCGCCTGGGACCGCGCTCCCAGCCGGACCGGGAACGGGTCAGCCCGCCTTCCGCCCGCGCCGGGCGGGTTTCTCCGGGGGCAGCACGCGGTCGAGCATCGTGCGGACCAGTGTCCTCGGGCTGCCCTTGCCCAGGGTTTTCGGGATGACCAGGGAGCTGAACAGCATGCCGTTGTAGAAGACGTGCAGGAGCGCGATGTCCAGCCGGGTCGGTTCGACGCCGGAGCCGAGGTGCGCGCCGTGGGTCAGCTGCAGGGAGGTGTCCGCGATCCGGCCCAGGGCCTCGGCGAGCTGCGGTCGGCGAGTGCTTTCCAGGGAGAGTTCGAACATCGCGAGATAACGCGGGCGGTAGTGGCCGAGCGCCTGCTCGACGACCTCGGCCATGATCTCGATCAGCCGTTCCCGGTCGAGTTCGCCCCGGTGCCGGGCGCGGATTTCGTCCAGCCAGGCGAAATGCAGCTCGATGATGCGCTCGGCCGCCGCGGCCAGCAGCGCATCACGCGAGCGGAAGTAGTTGGACGTGGTGCCCTTGGGCACCCTCGCCCGATCGTCGACGGCACGGTGGGACAACCCGTGCGCGCCCTGTTCGGCGAGCAGTTCGATGCCCGCGTCGGCCAGCGAGTCGCGGCGTTGCTGGTTCACCGGCGGCAAGTCCGTCCTCCCGTCTGGTACCGAGAGGGCAGCGTAGTTCATGCGACGCTCGCCGCCGGGCGTTTGCCGGATCCGGTCAGCTCCCCGCATTCGTCTTCGCAGTGCTGGATCACATGGTGAATGGCCAACCGCTCGTCCCGCACCTCGTAGAAGTGCGCCTGCTCCACGCTGATCGGCGCGCCCGACGCGTCGATGCCGGTGAAGAGCACGCGCAGGACGACCGTGGTGCCCTCGGCGACCAGGCCGAGCACCTGCCAGCGCGGTTCGCGGACCGTCCGGTACACCTCGCGGAGCCAATCCCGCAGGCCTTCCGGGCCCGAACGCGCACCGGCGCGCAGCTCCACGAAATCCGGGGTCACGCAGTCGTCGATCGCCGCGAGGTCCTTGGCGTTGAGCGCCGCGTTCAGCCGCAACACCAAGGCCTTGTATCTGGTATCAGCACTGTTCTCGGACAACAACATCAGCGAGCCCCCTCAGCTGATCGTCATGTACTACTATCGTAGTGAACCGCTAGCTTGGCGTCGCGGTCAAGTCATTAACCGGCGCGGCCCAGACCGGCGGCCCGGGCCCGCGCGACCGCCTCCGCGCGGTCCGCCACGCGCAGCTTGACGAAGATCGCCGAAATGTGATTGCTGACCGTCTTCGGGGAAAGGTGCAGCCGCTGCGCGATGGACGCGTTGCCGAGGCCCGCGGCGATCAGGTCGAGCACCTCGCGTTCCCGGGTGGTGAGTTCCGGGAAGGCCTCCAGCCGCTGCGGTTCGGCGAGCAGGCCGATCACCCGGTGGGCGATGTTCTGGCCGAAGATCGCCGCGCCGCGCGCGACGCCGTGCACGGCCCGCACGATGTCGTCCTGCGAGGCGCCCTTGAGCAGGTATCCGCGCGCTCCGGCGCGCATCGCGGCGACCACGGACTCGTCGTCCTCGAACATGGTGAGCACGAGCACGGCCGTACCGGGTGCGCTCTTGAGCACCTGACGGGTGACCGCGATGCCGTTCAGATCCGGCAGCTGCAGGTCCATCAGGATGACGTCGGGCCGGTGCGTGACGGCTTCGCGCAGGGCCTCCGCACCGGTCGTCGCCTCGGCCACCACGTGGATCCCGCCGACCGAGGAAAGCAGGGCGCGCAGGCCGCCCCGGACCACCGGATGATCGTCGACGAGCATCACCGACACTTCTTTTCGCACTGCCTGTACCGTCACGACTTCTCCCCGCCTTCGGCGATGCGCTGGCGTCGACGCACCGCTTGGCCGTTCTATCGCAGATCGGTTGTTCAGTGTCGCGAGCTGGACGTTGAACAACGACCGCACAAAAATGAGGCTCGGCAAGAGGGGGTAGATACACATGCCTCGACGTGAGCGCCCGCTGGAACCGGGCGATGACGTCCTGTTGCGATTCGCCGCCGGACTACGTTCGCTCCGGGAGAAAGCGGGTAGCCCGACCTACCGCGAGCTGGGCAAGCTCGCCGGATACTCGGCGGCCGCGCTGTCCGACGCCGCGGGCGGCCGGAAGCTGCCGAGCCTGCCGCTGACCCTGGCCTATGTGGACGCCTGCCTCGGCGACACCGCCGAATGGGAGGCCCGCTGGCGGGCCACGGCCGCCGAACTGGCGGCCCGGGAACCCGAGGCCGACGAGGAAACCCGGGCTCCCTACCTCGGCCTCGCCCCGTTCCAACCGGCCGACGCCGACCGGTTCTTCGGGCGCGAGAAGGTGCTCGCCGAGCTGCTGGCCCGGGTGCGCGAGCGGCGGTTCGTCGGGGTCTTCGGCGCCTCCGGATCGGGGAAGTCGTCGTTGCTGCGGGCGGGCCTGGTGGCCGAGCTGACCGGGGACGGGCGCCGGTCGGCCGCGGTGCTCACGCCGGGACCGCATCCCATGGCCAAGCACGGAAATCGACTGTCCGAACTCAACGGTGACGCGTTGGAGAATGACCAACTTCTCGTCGTCGATCAGTTCGAAGAAGTCTTCACGCTGTGCCCCGACCCCGAGGAGCGGAACCGGTTCATCGACGGACTCCTCGCCGCCGCGAACGGGCGGGCCCGGGTGGTGCTCGGCGTGCGCGCGGATTTCTACGGGCACTGCGGACGCCATCCGGGCCTGGTCGACGCCCTGCGCGACGCGCAGGTGCTGATCGGCCCGATGAGCCCGGACGAACTGCGGGCCGCGATCACCGAACCCGCCCTGCGCACCGGCTGCCGGGTGGAGACGGCCCTGGTGTCGCGGCTGATCTCCGACGCGACCGGGCAGCCCGCCGTGCTCCCGCTGGTCTCGCACGCGATGCTGGAAACCTGGCGGCGAAGGCAGGGGTTGACCCTGACCGTCGCCGGGTACGAGGCGGCGGGCGGCATCCAGGACGCGATCGCGCGCAGTGCGGAGAACGTCTACACCGGACTGGACGAGGGCCAGCGCCAGGTGGCCCGGCAGATCTTCCTGCGGCTGACCGCGCTGGGGGAGGGGACCGAGGACACCAAGCGCCGGATCAGCCGCCGGGAGCTGGACGAATCCGATCCCGACACCGGCGTGGTGCTGGAAGAACTCGCGCACGCCCGCCTGCTCGCGCTGGACAACGAGGGCATCGACATCGCGCACGAGGCGCTCATCCGCAGCTGGCCCCGGCTCCGCGAATGGCTCGCCGACGATCGGGAGGGCCTGCGCGTCCACCGCCAGCTCACCGAGGCCACGGACGCGTGGGAATCACTCGATCGAGATCCGGGCTCGCTGTACCGCGGCGTCCGGCTCGCCCGGGCGCAGGGCTGGGCCGACGCGCACGAATCCGCGCTCACCGCACGCGAACGCGAGTTCCTGGACGCCAGCCTGGCGGCCGAAGCCGCCGAACGCGCCGCGGCCCGCCGCCGCACCCGGCGGCTGCGGCAACTGGTCGCGTTGCTCAGCGTCCTGCTGGTGGTGGCGGTGGCCGCCACGGTCTACGCGGTCCGCGCCGAGGACACCGCGACCGAACAGCGGAACATCGCGCTGGTGCGCAAGGCGGTGAGCGACGCCGCCGGGCTGCGCGCGGCCAATCCGGCGCTGTCCACCCAGCTCAGCCTGGCCGCGTACCGGATGAACCCGCTCCCGGAGGCCCGCGACGGGCTGCTCGGCGCCTTTCACAGTCCGTACTCGACTCGGCTGACCGGGCACACCGAGACCGTCGGCGGGGTCGCGTTTTCCCGGGACAGCCGGGTCATGGCGTCCACCTCGGCGGATCGCACCGCGCGGCTGTGGGACGTGGCCGATCCGCGCCACACTCGCGAACTGGCGGTGTTGCGCGGGCATTCCGATGTGGTGTTCAGCGCCGTGTTCAGCCCGGACGGCCGGACCCTCGCCACGATGAGCCGCGACCACACCGTGCGCCTCTGGGATGTCACCGATCCGGCGCGAGCCCGCGAACTGGTGACCTTGAACGGGCACACCTCTTATGTCTACGCGGCCGCGTTCAGCCCGGACGGCAGCGTGCTGGCGAGCGTCAGCGCCGACCGCACCACCCGGTTGTGGTCGGTCGCGGACGGGCGGGAGATCACCGCGTTCGGTGCGTACGCGGGCACCGTGGGGGCGGTGGCGTTCAGCCCGGACGGCCGGATCCTGGCGACCGCGGGGGACTTCGGCGCGCGGTTGTGGGAGGTCGCCGATCTCCGCTCCCCGCGCGAGATCGCGGTGCTCACCGGGCACACCGCCCCGGTTTCCGGCGTCGCGTTCAGCCCCGACGGCCGCACGCTCGCCACCAGCAGTCACGACCGCACCGCGCGGTTGTGGGAGGTCACCGAGCCGCGTGCGCCCGCGCTGCTGAGCGTGCTCACCGGGCACACCCACCCGATCTACGGCGTGACGTTCAGCCCGGACGGCCGGTTCGTCGCCACCGCGGGCAGCGACAATTCCGCGCGGCTCTGGGATGTGGCGGATCGGCGCGCGCCGCGGCAGGCGGCGCGGCTGCTCGGCCACACCGATTCGGTCAACGCGGTGGCGTTCAGCCCGGACGGGCGGACCCTGTCCTCCACCGGCGACACCACCGTCCGGCTGGACGTGCTGTCCGAGCTGAACCTGCACGAGCACGGCGACGGGATCAAATGGGTCGCGTACCGCCCGGACGGCAAGGTGCTGGCCACCGGCGGCCACGACAACACCGCGCGGTTGTGGGACGTCGCCGCGGATCCCCTGCACCCCCGGCTGCTGGCGATCATCACCGGACATTCCCAGGTCGTCTGGCACGTCGCGTTCAGCCCCGACGGCCGCACCCTGGCGACCGCGGCCTACGACGGGACCGTCCGGCTGTGGGACGTGGCGGATCCGCGCGCGCCCGCGCCGTTCGGCGTGCTCCCCCGTCTCGACGGCGAACTGCAGTGGGTGGAATTCAGCCCGGACGGCCGGTGGCTGGCCACCGCGACGGCCGCGCGCGCGGCGCGGCTGTGGGACGTCACCGATCTCCGGAACCCGGTGGAGTTGGCGACGATCACCGCGCACCCGGAACCGGTCCACCAGGCGAGTTTCAGTCCGGACGGCCGCCTGCTGGCGACCTCGAGCGCCGACCGCACCACCCGGATCTGGGACGTCGCCGATCCACGTGCGCCGCGGGAACTGGCCCGCCTGCCCGAGGGGTCGCTGGCGTTCCGCCCGGACGGCCGGGTGCTGGCGACGGGGACCCGGGAGAACGGGGTGCGGCTGTGGGATCTCGGCGATCCGGCCCGGCCGCAGGCACTCGGATTGCTCACCGGGCACACGAACTTCGTGTACGGCTTGGCGTTCAGCCCGGACGGTCGCCGGTTCACCAGCGGCAGCGCCGACCGGACCGCGCGGCTGTGGGACGTGTCCGACCCGCGGGCGCCGGTGCCGCTCGGGGTGTTCGCGGGCAGCGTCGGACCGGCGATCAACGCCACGTTCAGCCCCGATGGACGGCTGCTCGCCACGTCGGTCGATTTCGCCCCGGCGGTGTGGGACCCGGACCCGGACCGAGTGGCGGCCCGGGTGTGCGACCTCGCCCACCCCCGGATCACCCCGGAGGAATGGTCCCAGTACTTCCCCGGCGTCGCCTACCAGCCACCCTGTGGGCCGTGACTGCCGCGAGTCGCACACTCGGGTAAGCGAGTTTCACGTTCGGGACCGCGAACTGCGCATTCAGGCAGCCGAGTGCGCGGTTCCCGTCAGGGGGCACGGGGTGGCTCCGAATGTGTAGTTCGCTCGCCCGAGTGTGTAGTTCGACTACCGGAACGGGGAACTCGCGCGTCCGGAACTTCGGGTGCCCGCTCGGGTGGCCGCGCTTTGGCTAGGGTGGGAGGCATGACGACTCTTGCCGAGGTGGCACCGTCCTTTGTAGACATAGCGCACCGCGTCGTGTGGGCGAACGTGACCACCGTGGACCGGTCGAACCGGCCGCGTTCCCGGGTGTTGCACCCGATCTGGCAGTGGGACGGCGAATCGCTGGTCGGCTGGATCGGCACCGCGCCGACTCCGGTCAAGCGCGCGCATCTCGCGCACAGTCCGTACGTCTCGGTCGGCTACTGGGCGCCGAGCCACGACAACGCGACCGCCGAATGCCACGCCGAACTGCTGACCGACGACGAAACCCGCACCAAGGTGTGGAACCTGCTCAAGCAAACCCCGGAACCCCTCGGCTACGACCCGGGCGGGATCGGCGTGCCGGGCTGGGACACGCCGACCTCGCCCGCGTTCGCCGCACTGCGCCTGCGTCCCTGGCGGCTGCGGGCGCTTTCCGGCGACGACTACCTCGCCGGGCGGTTCGACCGGACCGTCACCTGGCGGGAATGACCCCGTCCAGAATCGCCGCGACCTTGCCCACGTGCTGGGGAAGCGCGAAACCGGCATGGCTGCAGGCGACCGAATGCACGTCGAACGGGTTGTCCGGGGTCATCGCGTCGGCCCGTTCGATGAGCAGGTCCTGCAGCGCCAGCGGCATCGCCAGGTCCTCGGTCAGGCGGAGGTAGCTGTGCGGGACCCGGCCCCAGGTGTCCGGATCGACGAGGTCCGCGCCGAAGTCCAGGATGTCGTCCGGCTCGCAACTGCTCAGGAAACCGAGGAACTGCTGGTCGGTGCCGTCGGCGAGCAGCGCCCGCTTCAGCGCGGTGAGCAGTTCGGGATCCGCGGAGCGCCAGTTCATCCGCACCGCGCCGAGCGCCGCGGGGTCGCCGATCATGAGGCCGTGCACTTCGTTGAGCGCGCTCGCCGCCCATTCCGGACCCAGCAGGTACTGGGCGACCGTCTTTTCCGCGCAGCACCAGGCGGAGATGTAGACGATCCGGTCGAGCAGATCGGGAATCGCGTTGCCGACCCCGTTCAGCACCACCCCGCCCCGGCTGGCGCCCACCAGGATCACCGGCCCGTACGCGCGCACCCGGCGCACGGTGTCGATCACGTGCTCCACACCCTCGGCGTAGGTCACCCCGGCCAGCGGCGAGGGCGCGGTGGCGAAGGCCACGAGATCCTGGGGCGCCTGGTAGGCCGCGGTGAAACCGGCGCCCCGGCCGTGCCCGGGCAGGTCGACGGCGAGCGAGCGGTGGCCGCGCAACGCCAGTTCGCGCTGCAGGCTCGCCCACATGCGGGAGTTTCCGTTCGAACCGTGGACGAAGACGAAAGTGGGAGTCATGCCTCCGACCGTGCCCGGATCCCGTCCCGGAAGACAGGGACCGAGGTCCCGGACCGGCCGGGTGGGTTTCCCGTTCAGCGACCGACGAACGACACCTCGGGGAATCGGCGCGACGGACCTTCCAGGAGCGGATCCGGCCGGTTCAGCAGGTGCCGGGTGAACAACGCGGACACGTACGCGCGGTTCACCTCGAGGGAATAGCCGCCGGGGAGCGAGCCGAAGCCGAAGGCGAAGTCCTCGGGCGGCAGGCGGCGGGCGAGTTCCAGCGGATCGATGAGCGCGGTCAGGTCCGTGCAGGTCATGTGCCCGGCCCGGTCCAGCAGCAGATGCCGCCGCCAGCCGCGCAGTCCGGCCCACAGTTGCGCCCAGCCGGGCATCCCGCCGGGAATCGCCGACATCTGCCAGAGCAGGAACGGGCGATCCAGCCCGGTCTCCACCACCCGGCCGAACTGGGACCCGTCGAGGTTGGCGCCCACGCGCACGCGCGGGTCGACGCGCATCACCTCGGCGGCGGTCGCACCGCCGAGGGAATGGCCGAACATGCCCACCCGGGACGGATCGATCCGGCCGCGCAGCTCGGAATCCGGTCCGAGGAGCTGATCGAGCACGAACACGCTGTCCTCGGTCCGGGTGTCCAGGTACCGGGGGATCTCGCCTTCCCCCGGTTCCCGGTAGGGCGTGACCCGGCCGTCCGGGAACTCCACCCCGACGGCGTCCGAGGGGTGGTCGATGGAGGCGACCACCATGCCCCGGCTGGCCAGCTCCTCGGCGAGGCCGGTCAGCGCGGTGCGGTACTGCCCGTGGCCGTGGGAGAGCAGGACCAGTGGCCGCCCGCGCGGGCCGGGGGCGGGCGGTGCGCAGTCGACGGCGTGGCCGCGAAGCCGGGTGAACACGTCCTCCGGCAGGTCACCCAAATCGAACTGCGCCAGATACAGCCGCGCCACCGAAAGCGGGAGGTACCCGGCCTTCGGCGCGCCGGGCAGCGGCCAGGACGGGTACCAGAGCTGGACCATGACTTCGCGCCGCCGGTCCGGGTACCACGGATCCGCCCGGTCGCGGTCGACCAGATGCAGCGCCCGCGTGCCCACCGCGTGCGGGCCGGTCGGCCTGGGCAGGTCGACCCGCGCCGGAACACCCGTACCCGGCGCCGCCAGCGCGGGCACGCCGATCGCCGCCCCCGCCGCGGCGGCCGCCGTCCCCACCAGCACCGCGCGCCGCCCGATCACCCCGAAGTCCCCCATGCGCACCTCCGATTCGCGGATCTTGCCCCGATTCCACCAGAAGAGCCGCCTCGCCGCCTCCCTCGCGGGTAGGACTCCTCAGCGGACCGAGCGGACCGGGTGGATGAGGGCGGCGCCGACGAGGGCGCAGACTCCGGCGAGCAGGTACAGCCAGGTGTAGCCGCCGAGCAGGCCGAGGACGCCACCGGCGACCGCGGGGGCGATCGCCTGCGGTGCGGTGTTCGCCAGGTTCACCACGCCGAGGTCCCGCGCGCGGTCGCCCGCGGACGGCAGGACCTGGGTGATCAGCGCGTTGTCCACCGCGAGGTAGACACCGTAGCCGACGCCCAGGATCGCGGCGGCCGCCAGCGTCGCGGTCCACGTCTCGCCGAGCGCGAGCACGCCCATCGCCACCGCGACCACCACCGAGGACGCGATGACGAACGGTTTGCGCCGCCCGATCCGGTCCGACCACCGCCCGGCGAGCACGCTGGTGACCAGGATTCCCGCGGTGTACAGCAGAATGAGCACGAACACCGCGCCCGCCGGATCGGGATCGCGCACCACATCGCGCAGGTAGTACAGCAGGTACAAGGTGCCGATCGCGTTCGCGAGCTGGATCGCGAACCGGCAGCCGAACGCCCACATCAGGTCCCGGGTCGCGAACAGCGCCCGCGCCATTCCGCGCAGCTGGGCGGAAAGCGGGGTCGCCGGGCGCGTGGGCACCGGGGTGTCCGAACGGTCCAGCACGAACGGCAGGATCAACGCGAGCAGGAGCAGGGCGAGCAGCAGGTACCCGGCGAACCGGCCGGTCACCACCTTGCTCACCAGGAACGAGCCGAGGATCAGCGCGAGCGGCGCCGGGAGCCCGACGAACGCGGACACCAGGCCCCGCTGCGGCACCGGGACCCGGTCCGGCACCGACGCGGTCAGCGCCGCGTACATCGCGTTCGTCCCGGCCTGCACGAGCATCCACGCCAGCGCGACCCCGATGATCGCGCCCTGGAGCCCGAGCGTCACCAGGCCCGCCGCGCACACCAGCCCGCTGCCCAGGACCCACGGCCGCCGCCGCCCGAACCGGGACGTCGTGCGGTCCGACAGTGCACCGGCGATCGGGCAGACCACAATGGACACGATCGCCGCGGCCGTGGTGATCCAGCCCAGGTTGACCACCTTGGCGGCCGGATCGATCGCCTCGATCTGCAACGGCAGCAGCACCTGGATCGGGGTGAGCACCGCCAGCGACATGCCCAGGACCGCGCCGGACAGCGCGCCGATCCACCGCGGCCGGACGAAGGTCGTCGGTTCCTCGAGCGCGGTCGTCATGCACAGTCCTCGGCGATGGCCACGTGCACGGTGTGCCCGCCCAGCCCGAACGGGCCGAGCCGCACGTTCATCGTCAGGCTGCCGACTCCGTCCGCCTTCAACGCCATCGTGCGGTGCTCGAACGGGCCCGCCATCCACACCCGGTACGCGCGCCCCGGCTCGTACCAGGTCGCCGTGCGCACATCGGCCATGCCCACGCCGGTCAGCGAGAACCCGGCGCGATGCGCGCTGGACAACGTGGAGAAGGCCTCCCGCATCCGTCTACTGCGGACGGTCCAGCCCGCGACGCTGTATTCCGGTTCGGCCGAGGTGTAGGAGAGCGGATTCGGTGCGGGCGGGGGATCGGCGAAGGTCTTCATCAGCGAGGGCAGGGTCACCCGCAGATCCCGCGCCCAGTACGGCCAGTCGTGCGTGCCCCGACCGCAGTACCAGTCGTGCTCGATGCCGAGTTCGGTGAACTTCCGGTGCAGCCGCACCGACCAGTGGCACACGATCGCCTCGATCAGGTCCAGCTTCGGATGTTTGTCCAAATCGGACGGCACACCGGTCCCGGTGCGCACGGACAGCCACATACCGCGCAGGTTGGCCGCGAGGTCCCACGGATTGTGCGCGCGCCAGCGCATCTCCCGGGTCAGCCGGCTGCCCCAGATCGCGTCCGGCGGCCCGCCGTCGCGCTGCGCCGCGATCCCGGGGATCCAGGTGTGCCGGTTGGTGTCCAGCACCCCGGAGAAACTCGCCGCCGCGGTGAACAGGTCCGGATGCCGTGCCGCGTAGGACATCGCGCCGAACCCGCCCATCGACAGCCCGGCGAGCGCCCGCCCGCCGCGGTCGGCGATCGTGCGGAACGTCCGATCGACCCACGGGATCAGCTCGCCGACGTGGTGGCTCTCCCAGGGGGTTCTGCCGTGCGCACCGGCCTTCACCCAGTCCGAGTAGAAACCGTTGCGGGCCTCCGGCATCACCACGATCAGCGGCAGGTCCGCAGTGGACTCGGTGGCTTCGCCCTTGTCGGTCCAGGACCGGAAATCGTCGCCACCGCCGTGCAGCAGGTACAGCACGGGGTACCGGGTCGCGGGATTCGCCGCGTAGTCGGCGGGGAAGAGGATCCGGGCCATGGTGCGCTCGCCGAGGACCGGCGAGTCGAGTTCGTACTCCACCAGCCGCGGGCCGAGCACCGTACGCGAAACCACCCGCAAGCCGGGGCTTCTCGGGGCCGGGACGCTCACCGCCCGGCGCCCGTCAGCCGCTCGGCCCGCACCTGGGCGCGCCGCACCTTGCCCGCGTCGTCGCGCAGCGGGTAGTCGACGAACTCGATGGCGCGCGGCAGCTTGTAGGTCACCAGCCGCGACCGCAGGTGCTCCATAACGTCCTCTTCGGACACTCCGCTCGCCTGGACGACCGCGTGCACCCGGTTCCCGTATTCGTCGTCGGGCAACCCGACCACGCAACTGCTCAGCACCGCGGGATGTTCCTCGAGCGCCGCCTCGACTTCGGCCGGGTACACATTGGACCCGCCGACCAGGATCATGTCCGGTTTCCGGTCGGCCAGGTACAGGTAACCGTCGGCGTCCAGGCGGCCGAGGTCGCCCTGGGATTCCCAGCCACCGGGCAGGGTTTCGGCCGTTCCGCCGAGGTACTCGTAGGTCGCCGGGGCGTCTTCGCCCGCGCGCATCCAGATCTCGCCGATTTCCCCGGCGGGCACGTCGTGGTGGTCCGCGTCGAGGATCCGGATCTCGCCCGCGGCCACCCGGCCCACGCTACCCGGGTGCGCCAGCCATTCCCGCCCGCTGATCAGGCATCCGGCCTGCGCCTCGGTGCTGGCGTACAGCTCGAACACCCGGTCCGGGCCGAGCCAGTCCAGCCACGCGTGCTTGAGCCAGGGCGGGCACGGGGACGCGCCGTGCAGCACGACCTTCAGGCTGGACAGGTCCGCGGCGGCGCGTTCGGCCGCGGGCAGCCGCCACACCCGGTGCATCATCGTGGGCACCAGGAAAACCCAGTCGACGCGGTGCCGGTCGATGCTCCGCAGCAACTCGCCCGGGTCGAACTTCGGCAGCACCACCACGTGGTTCCCGGCGAACAGCGCCGAAGCGGACAGCATGAACGGCGCGTTGTGGTAGAGCGGACCCGCGGCCAGGTGCACGCCGTCCGGAGTCATCCGGAACAGCGCGCTGTACACGCCAAGGGTTTCCGCGGCCGCGGGCTGACCGGCCAGGATGACCTTGGGGCGCCCGGTGCTGCCGCCGGAGGTCGGCGCCTTCCACGCCGGGGCGATCCGCGGCGGCAGGGGATCGTCGGCGGCCGCGGGCGCGAATCCGGCAGGCACGCAGGCTCGGCCTGCCAGTTCCAGTCCGACCACCAGCGCGGGGTCGGCGACCCGCACCACGGCTGCCAGTTCGGCGGCGGGCAGCCGGAAGGACACCGGTTGCGGGGTCGCGCCCAGCTTCCACGCCGCGATCGCGGCGAGCACGAACTCGACGCCGTTGGGCAGGCCGATGGTCACCAGCCGGCCCTCGGTGACCCCGCGCGCGGCGTACTCGCGGGCCAGGGAGTTGGTGTGCCGGTCCAGTTCCCGCCGGGTCAGCGTGCGGTCGCCGCAGGTCACCGCCGGGCGGTCGGGATCGGCCTCGGCGAGCTGGGCGAGGCGGGTGGCCAGTGGTGTGGGCTGCATCGGCCCCTCCCTTGCACCTCGGTGTGATTTCCCCAATGTTCACCAGCGTCGGACTTCGCCACAATGGATATCGGCACAGGCTGGACTCCCGGCCAGTTCCGAGGCGCTTTCGTTGGAGGAATCCCCAATGGCGATGACGGTGGTGCAGTCCGTTTTCGACGATCTCCTCGCCCACCCCGAACGCCTCGACGCGATCGTGGCCGACCAGGTGGCCCGGGTCCGCGCGGAGGTGCCGGAGTACCGCGGCCTGCCCGACGCCGATCAGCGCGCGGGCAACCGCAGCATCGTGGTCGCCGCCCTCGGCCAGCTGCGGGCCGGGCGGTTGCCGGACGAGGCGGAACTGCGCGAGATCAACGCGTTCGCCGCCGACCGCGCGCGGCGGGGGATCAGCATCGCCGCCGTGCTGGCCGCGTACCGGATCGCCGCGCAGGGCTTCTGGGACACCGTCGCCGGGCAGGCCCGCCGCCGCGGCGCGGACCCGGAATCGTTGCTGCACACCATGCAGCTGCTGTGGCAGTGGCTGGACCGGGTGACCGTCGCCGCGGCCACCGCCCACCGCGAGGTGGAACTGCGCAGCGCTCGCGAGGACGAGCAGCGCATCGGCGACGCCCTGCGCGCGCTGCTGGTCCAGCCGGCCGCGGGGGTCGCGGGACAGCAGCACCTGCTGCAACTCGGCCTGGCGCCGGACGGGAAGTACGGCGCGCTGCGCGGACGCCTCGCGCCGGGCGCGACCGTTTCCGCACTGCGCGAGAGCATGCCCGAGGGCGGCCTGGTCGCGGTCGTGGTGCACCAGGACGTCCTCGGGCTGCTTTCCGGGCCGATCGACGTCGACCCGGGGTTCGGCACGTTCGGCGTCGGGCCGTGGCGGGGCGTGGACGAACTGCCCGGGTCCTACCTCGCCGCGGGCCGGGCGCTCGCCGCGGCGCTGCGGCTGAGCCTGCCCGGCGCGCATTCGATGGAGACGCTGCGCCTGGCCGGGGTCGCGGCGACCGACGACGAGATGACCCGCATCCTCACCGACCGGCTGCTGGCGCCGCTGCGCGCCAAGGGCGGGTACGGGCAGGACATCTGGCAGTCGGTGCGCCGCTACCTCGAGCACGGGATGCGGGTGGACGAAACGGCCGCGTCGCTGCACGTCCACGCCAACACCCTGCGGCACCGGCTCGCGCACTTCACCGAACTGACCGGCGCCGATCTCCGGGACCCGGCCGACATCGCCGAGATCTGGTGGCTCACCCGGAGTTCCCACGATCAGCGCGCGTAGGGCTTGGACAGGGCCGTCCGGAGCGTCCGGTTGAGGTGGTCGGCGATGACCTCCACGTTCGGTGGGTCCAAAAGGGACAGATGGTGGCCCGGCACGGTGACCAGTTCGAGATCGGTGCACACCTCGTCCCAGCCGCGCGCCGGATCCTCCCGGTCGAAGCGCTGGTCCCGCAGGCCGCCGGGCACCGGGGACGCGGCGCTGTAGAACACCGTGCGCCCGGCATACCGGTCCGGCCGGTACCGCTCCAGCAGCCGGGCGTCCAGGAAGGACGCGCGCTGGTGGGCCAGGATCGCCTCGCCGACCCGCTCGTCCACCACCCCGGCCGCCAGGATCGTGTCGGCCAGCAGATCCGCCTGCGCCTCGTCGTCCAGCCGGGCCATCTCGGCATACGGCAGCTCGACCGCCTTGCCGTAACTGGTCTTCAGGAACTCGGCGTACCGCTCGAACCTCCGTTCCAGAAGCTCCACTTCGGACAGTCCGGCCTCCTGCGGCATGGGCAGCGGCAGGATCGGATCGACCAGCGCGAGCAGTTCGACCTGCTCCCCCGCGGCGGTCAGCTGCTGCGCGGCCTCGAAGGCCAGGAAGCCGCCGAAGGACCAGCCGGACAACCGGTACGGGCCGTGCGGCTGGTGGCGGCGCAGCTCGGGCAACCAGCCCCGGACCCGTTCCTCCACGGTCGCCGAGGTGTCGGTCCGGTCGAAGCCGTAGGCCGGGACGTCCGGATCGAGCAGATCGACGAGCTGGCGGAACACCGCGGTGTCCCCGCCACCGGGGTGGAAGAAGAACAACGGCCGCGCCTGCCCGCTTTCCCGCAGCACCCGCACCGGACCGGCCTGGGCGCGGTCCGCCTCGCGGATCACCTGGGCCATCAGCTCCGGCGTGGGCTGCGCGAACAGTTCGGCCGTGCGCAACGCGTGCCCGCTGCGCCCGCTCAGCAGCGACGTCACCAGTTCGGCCTGGACCTCGTCCCCGCCCAGCGCGGCGAACTCGCTCGTCACGCCGACCGGCACGCCGAGCACTTCTTCCCAGGCCGCGACGACCAGCCGCTCGGCGGCGTCCCGCGGCCGCACCAGCTCCTGCGCGCTGCGCCGCTGCCGGGGCACCTCGGAAGTGACGGCCAGCTCGGAGAACAGCCAGCGTTCCAGTTCGGCGAGGCTGCCGCCGCGCAGCAGCAGCGAAACCGGCAGCGCGACCTCGAAGTCGTGCTGTAGCGCGTTGCGGATCCGCACCGCGAGCAGCGAGTCGACGCCGAGGCTGGTGAGCGCGGTGTCGTCGGGCAACGAGTCCGCGGAGAACCCGGTCACCGACGCGACCCGCGCGCGGAGCTGGGCACTCGCGAGCGCCCGGATCTCCGCGGGTTCCCGGCCGCGCACCGCCGCCAGGCCGGGCCAGTCGCCCGCGCCGTCGTCGGCCCGTGCGTAACCGGCGAACAGGTCCGCGAAGAACGGGACGTCGGCCAGATCGGCGAACGCGTCGAGCAGCCGGGGGATGTCCAGCCGGACTGCCCCGAGCGCGCCGCCACCGGAGGCCAGCACGTCACCGAGCAGTCCGAGCCCCTCGTCCGGGCTGATCGGGCGCAACCATGGCACCTCCAATCCGGCGGCGGCGCCGACCTCGGCCCAGGTTCCCCAGTTCACCGCCGCGGCGGGCAGCCCGGACGCGCGGCGCAGGGCCACCACGGCGTCCAGGTACGCGTTGGCGGAGGCATACGCGGGCTGACCGGGCAGCCCGTGCAGCGCGGTCGCGGACGAGAAGCCGAGCCACCAGTCCAGCTCCAGCTCCGCGGTGGCCTCGTGCAGCCGCCACGCGCCGACCGCCTTGGGCCGCCAGGTGCGCCGCACGGTCTCGTCGTCCAACCGGGACACCGTGCGGTCGTCGAACACGGCGGCCGCGTGCACCACCCCGCGCGGCACCGCGTCCCGCGCGGCCTCGGCGAGCAGCTTCGGGGCGACGCCGGGTTCGGCGATGTCACCGAGCACCACCTCGATCGCGGTGCCGCCCGCGCGCAGTTCCTCGATCACCGCCTGCGCCGCGGGTTTCGGCGCGGACCGTCCGTTGAGGACGATCTTGGCGGCGCCGCGGTCGGCGAGCCAGCCCGCGACCAGCAGGCCGAGACCGGTGAGCCCGCCGGTGATCACGTAACCGCCGTCCGAGCGGACCACCCGCTCGGTCTCCGGCGCGGGCGCGGTGGTGTAGGCGAGCCGTCCGGTGAACCGGCGGCCGTCCCGCCAGGCGACCTCGTCGTCGGCCGGTGCGGCGGCCAGTTCGCCCACCACTTCGGCGGCGGCTCGGTCCACATCGGACGCCTCGACGTCGAGCCAGCTCGCCCGCAGCGCCGGGTGCTCGTAGGACAGCACCCGGATCAGCCCGCGCAGGGCCGCCTGACCGGGGCGGCCGGGATCGCCGGGCAGCACGGTCGCGGCCGAGGAGGTGACCAGCCACAGCCGGGGCGGCACACCCGGCAGATCGACCAGCGCGCGCACCAGGTCGACCGTGTCGAGCAGGGCCCGTTGCCCGGCGGCCAGGCCGGAGGGTTCGTCGGCTTCGGCGACCAGGAACGCGACCGCCGAGGGCCGGTCCGAGATCAGCGTGGCGCGGATGACGTCCAGATCGGCGCCGGGCAGCACCCGCGCGCCCAGCCCGGCGGCGATCCGATCGGCCAGCGGATGCCCGGCGGGGGCGATCACCAGAGTCTCGGCGGCCTCCTGGGCGGGTGGCGGATCCTCCTGCCGCCACACGCGTTCGAGCAGCCGTTCGCGCAACGGGGTGGCGAGTTCGCCCCGCACCATCCGGCGGACGAAGATCTCGGTGATCTCCAGCAGCACGCGCCCGTCCGGATCGGTCAACCGCAGCTCGCCGAACAGGCCACCGCGGTCGGAATCGTTCTGCCGCAGGGAAACGTGTCCCGTCACGCCCTCGCCCGGGTCACCGAACAACCGCACCGAGCCGAATTCGACCGGCATGTAGAAGGCGCCGTCGCCGGAGTCGTCGGACAGCGTGGCCGCGAACGACTGCAGGCAGCAGTCCAGCAGCACCGGATGCAGCAGGTATCCGCCGCGCGGCGCTTCCTCGGGCACCGAGACCGCGGCAACCGCCGCCGCATCGGTCGCCCGGATCTCGGTCAGGCCGGTGAACGCCGGGCCGTAGCCGACGCCGAGCGAGCGCAGCCGCTCGTACAACCGCGACGGCGGCAGGCTCCGGCCGGGATCGCCGTCACCGGGACGCCAACTCGACTCGGCCTCCTCGGCTTCGGCCACCGCGACCGTGCAGTGCAGGGTCCACGTGCCGTCGGCGCCCTTGGTGTGCACGTCGACCCGGCCGCCGTCGCCTTCGGGCGTGAAGGTGGTGGTGACCGGGGTCTGCTCGGCCAGCGGCAGGGGCTGGTGCAGCGAGAGATCGCGCAGCGCGAGCCGGTGCGGTTCGCGGCCGAGCGCGGTCGACGCGGCGATCAGCGCCATCTCGACGTAGCAGGCCCCGGCCAGGATCGGCCGGTCGTCGATCCGGTGCTCGGCCAGCCACGGCTGGGCGAGCGTGCCCAGTTCGGCGAGCCAGACGTGCGTGCCCTGACCGGGCACCTCGCTGTGCGTGCCGAGCAGCGGATGCGTTCCGGGCGCGGTGCGCCGGGCGGCCGGGCGCGTCCAGTGCGCCTGGCCCTGCCACGGCGTGGTCGGCAGGTCCAGCAACCGGCCCGCCGTCGCGTGCGGTGCACCGCTCAGCGCGACCAAACGACCCCGGTTGGCGTGGAACCGCCGCGGTTCGTCCTCGTCCCGCCGCAGGGTGCCGAGCACGTGCACCTCGGCGCCGGTGGTCGCGGCGGTTTCGGTGACCGCGTGGAACAGCACCGGATGCGGCGAGATCTCCAGGAACGTGGTGAACCCGTCCTCGAGCGCCGCGGTGACGGCGTCGGCGAACCGGACCGTGCGGCGGACGTTGCGCACCCAGTAGTCCGGGCCGAGCACGACCTCGGCCCGCGGATCCTCGGCGGCGCCGAGATACATCGGGATCCCGGACGCCTGTGCGTCCACATCGGACAGTTCGCCGCGCAGTGCGTTCGCCGCGTTCTCCACCAGCCGGGAGTGCCCGGCGACCTCGGACTTGATCAGCCGCGCCAGCAGCCCGCGCGCCTCGACCGCGGCGGCCAGCGCGCGCACCTGCTCGTGCTGCCCGGCGACGACGGTCTGCACCGGCGCGTTGAGCACCGCGATGTCCACGTCCGGGTAGTCGCGCAGCAGCGCGGTCACGTCCTCGGCGGACAGCTCCAGGACCGCCATCGCGCCGCGGCCCGCGGTTTCGGCGAGCAGGCGCGAGCGGCGGACCGCGATCTTCGCGCCGTCGGCCAGGGACACCGCACCGCCGATGACCGCGGCGGCCACCTCGCCGAGCGAATGCCCGATCACCGCCGCGGGGGTGACCCCGTGGTGCAGCCACAGCTTCGCCAGCGCCACCTGCACGCCGAAGAGGTACGGCTGCAGATCGGCGAACGCGGCGGGCTCGACGCCGCCGTCCAGGATCTCCCGCAGGGACCAGCCGATCTCCGGGCGCAGCGCGGCGTCGACCTCGGCCACCGCGTCGGCGAAGGCCGGTTCGGCGGCGAGCAGGCCGCGGCACATGCCGGTCCACTGGGAGCCCTGCCCGGAGAACACCCACACCGGGCCCGCGCCGATCCGGTCGCGCACCCCGGTGACCACCTCGGGCCGGGTGGTGCCCGCGGCGAGCGCGCGCAGCCCGGACACCAGGTCGTCGCGCGTGCCCGCGGCGATCACGGCGCGGTGGCGGCCGGACGCCCGGCGCGCCAGGGTGTGCTCCACATCGGACAGTGCGCTGTGCTCGCCGGGACCGCTCAGCCAGTCGGCGAGCACGGTCGCGCGGCGGCGGATCCGTTCCGGGGAGGCGTCGGCGAGCAGGAACAACCCGTGCCCCGGCTCGCGTTCCTCGACCGGTTCGGCGGCCGGGGCCTGTTCGACGACCACATGCGCGTTGGTGCCGCCGAAGCCGAACCCGGAAACCCCCGCGCGGGCCGGGCGGCCGTGCCCGGGCCACGGCTGCTGCTCGGCCGCGACCGCGAGGCGCAGCTCGTCGAACGGGATGTGCGGATTGGGTTCGGTGAAGTGCAGGCTGGCCGGGATGCGCCGGTTCGCCAGCGCCAGCACGACCTTGATCAGGCCGGTGATCCCGGCCGCGGCTTCCAGGTGGCCGAGGTTCGACTTCACCGAACCGATCAGCAACGGCTGCCCGTTCCGATCGTTACCCAGCACCTTGCCCAGCGCGGTTGCCTCGATCGGGTCGCCGAGCAGCGTGCCGGTGCCGTGCGCCTCGACGTAGTCCACCTCGGCGGGATCGACCCCGGCGCTCTGGTACGCGGTGCGCAGCAAGGCTTGCTGCGCCTCGGGATTGGGCGCGGTGAGCCCGTTGGACCGGCCGTCGGAGTTCACCGCGGAACCGCGCAGCACGGCCAGCACCCGGTCGCCGTCGCGCACCGCGGCGGACAGCGGTTTGAGCACCACGACCCCGGCGCCCTCGGCACGGGCGATCCCGTCGGCGGCCGCGTCGAACGCCTTGCACCGCCCGTCCTGCGAGATCACGCCCATCTCGTCGAAGTTCACCATGATGCCCGGGCCGAGCAGCAGGTTCGCCCCGGCGGCGAGCGCGACCTCGCTCTCCCCGCCGCGCAGGCTCTGCACGGCCAGGTGCACCGCGGTCAGCGAGGACGAGCACGCGCTGTCCACCGCCACGCTCGGACCGCGCAGATCGAACACGTAGGACAGCCGGTTCGCCGCGATGCTCAGCGCCGAACCGGTCCCGCTCCACGCGTCGATCCGGGTCACGTCGTCCAGGGTGAGGTGGCTGTACTCGTTGCCGCTGATGCCGACGAAGACCCCGGTCCGGCTGCCGCGCAAGGTTTCGGACGCGACCCCGGCGTGCTCCAGCGCCTCCCAGGCGACCTCGAGCAGCAGCCGCTGCTGCGGGTCCATCGCGGCCGCCTCACGCGGCGTGATGCCGAAGAACTCGGCGTCGAAGCGGGCGATGTCGTCGAGGAAACCGCCCCAGCGCCGCAACCGCCCCAGCCGTTCGGCCTGATCCGGCGAATCGTGCCCGAACTGCTCCCAGCGCCCTTCCGGCACCTCGGAAACCCCGGATTCGCCGCCGATCAGCAACCGCCAGAAGTCATCGGGCCCGCGCACCCCGCCCGGCAACCGGCACCCCAGCCCGATCACCGCGATCGGCTCGCGAGTTTCACTTTCCGGCACGCGAGTCGCGCACTCGGGCAAGTGAGTTACACGTTCCGGCACGCGAGTCGCACGTTCGGGTTCGGCGGATTCGCCGAGCAGCGCGGTGACCAGCGCGTCGATGGTCGGGTGGTGCCAGACCAGGGCGGTGGGCAGCTCGCGGTCCAGCAGGTCCTCCAGCTCGCCGCCGAGCAGCACCGCCTCCCGCGAGGTCAGCCCGTATTCGCGCAGTGGGCGTGCGGTGTCCACATCGGACGGAGCCAGCCCGCAGGTGGTGGCGATCTGCTCGACCAGCCAGCGGCGCAGTTCCTCGGGTCTCATCTCGCTATCCCGCCTCTCTGGTCAGGCTGCCGTCGAGGTACCGCTTGCGGGTCGCCGAGCGGGCGATCTTGCCGCTGGAGGTGCGCTGCACGGTTCCCGGCCGCACCAGCACGAAGTCCAGCAGCCGCAGGTCGTGGTGCTGCGCGACGGCGGCCCGCACGGCCCGGCCGACCTCCTCGGCGTCCCGCTGCTCTTCGGGCACGTGCTGGGAGAACTCGGCCACCACGACCGGTCCCTCGTGGCCGTCGCGTTCGATGCTGAACACCGCGAGCCGGTCCCGGCGGATGGCCGGATGCGCCTCCTGGGCGGTCGCCTCGATGTCCTGCGGGTAGTGGTTCTTGCCGTCGATGATGATCAGATCCTTGAGGCGGCCGGTGATGAACAGGTCGCCGTCGTGGACGACCCCGAGGTCGCCGGTGCGCAGCCAGCCGGTCGCCGGGGTGTCCGCACCCGCGTTGGCCAGTTCGCCGGCGAAGGTCTCGGCCGAGCGTTCCGGCTGCCGCCAGTAACCGCTCGCCACGTTCGGGCCGTGCACCCAGATCTCACCGACCCGCCCGTCGGGCAGGGCCTCGCGCGTCTCGATGTCGGCGATCCGCACCAGCTGGCCGACCGGGCGGCCCGCGGTGACCAGGGCGAGCGCCTTGTCGTCGTCGGCGGGCACCTCGACGGCTTCGCCCGCGCCGAGGCGTTCCCGGTCCACGGTCAGGATGCGCGGCGCGGCGTCGCCGGGGGTGGCGCTGACGAACACGGTCGCCTCGGCCAGCCCGTAGGACGGTTTGTGCGCCTCCGGCGCGAATCCGAGCGGCCCGCAGGCGGCCTGGAAACCGGCGATCGTGGTGGCGCGCACCGGTTCGCTGCCGTTGATCGCGGTGCGCACCCCGGACAGGTCGAGCGCGGCGCGGTCGGCGTCGGTCAGCTTCGCCGCGGCGTACTCGAACGCGAAGTTGGGCGCCGCCGAGATGGTGTTCGGGTAACCGCCGAGCAGGCGCAGCCAGCGCACCGGCTTGCGGGTGAAGGAGAACGGCGTGGTGAACACCGATCGGCACCCCGCGTGCACGGGCAGGCAGATGAGCTGCACCAGGCCCATGTCGTGGAAGAACGGGAGCCAGCCGACGCAGGTGCTGTGCGCGCCGACCTGGTAGGCGAGCTGGATCTGCGCCGCGTTCACCGCGACCGCGCGGTGGGTGATCACCGCGCCCGCCGGGCTGCGGGTCGAGCCGGAGGTGTACTGCAGATAGGCGGGCTGCTCGGGGGAAAGCGGCACGTGCTGGAAGCCATCGGCCCGCGCACTGTCCACAGTGTCCACCGCGACGACGTGCTTCGGGCGCGGGACGGGCTGCCCGTCGCGCAGTTCGTGGATGCTCCCCAGGGCTTCGGTCGAGGTCAGCCAGACCTCCGGATCGGCGTCGGCCAGCGCACCGACCAGGCGTTGCCCGTGCGCGCTCACTTCGGGCGCGAACAGCGGGACCCCGATCGTTCCCGAGTAGAGCGTGGCGAAGAAACCCACCACGTAGTCCAGGTTCTGCGGACAGAGCACGGCTACGCGTTCGCCGGGCTCGGTGAGTTCGGCGAGGGTGGCCGCCACCGCCTTCGCCCGGCGGTTCAGCTCGGCCCAGCTGATCGTGTGCTCGACCCCGTCTCGATCGGTGCCGTAGTCGATGAAGGTGAACGCCGGTCGCTCGTCCTCGGCCAGCCGCGCGAGCGAGTCGGTCAACGGCTCGTAGTCAACTCCGAAAGCCATGCCAGTACCATCCGGATTCTTCTGCAGGGTGCAGGGATTCGAGAAGATTCAGAAATGCGGTTCGTCACGTCAAAAGTGTTTACTGGCACCCCGTGAATTCCCTGACAGGAATTCTCGGGTGGCTGCCACTTCGCGAACCACTCGAAAGTGGGGTATGGCGGACGTTACCTCGCTGAACTTGGCAGCGGCAATAAGTCCGGCTGTGAAGCGGCACACTTGAGCGCGGTTGTGCATCCGGTGGTACGAAATCCGTCAACCGGTCGGCCTCAGAATGCCAAAGTGTCTTTGAGCGCGCCGACGAGAAACGGCCACGACCGCTCGAGTTCGCGTTGCCAGGAGGGCCAGTAGTGCACGCCCGGCCCGAAACTGGTCCGCGGCGGCTCGCCGAGGGCGGCCATCCGGTCGGCCAGTTCACGGGTGGCCGGGGCCACCAGCCGCTCGATGAGCTTCTCGCCGGGGGCCCGCGCGTCGCCGGCCACCCGGGCGCCGTCCCCGGCGGCCAGGTACAGCGGAGTGCCTGCCAGGCGCTCGGCCAGGTGCACCGGATCATTGCGCTTCCAGCGGGCGCGCTGAGTCCAGCGCGGGCCCCACATGGCGTTCAGCCGCTCACCGACGCTGCGCAGGTAGTACCGCAGCAGCAAGGCGGCAAAAGGGCGGGTGACGTGCAGCATCCCGCTGTAGGACGCGGCCGCGGTGAACAGGCCGGGATGTTTGGCGGCGTAGGTGACCGCGCCGTAGCCGCCCATCGAGACCCCGGCCACGGCCCGCACGTCGCTCGCGCCGTAGCGCCGCTCCAGCAGTTCGCGCAGCTCGGTGAGGTGGAACCGCTCCCAGTCCGGGGTCGTGCCGTGCGAGTCCGGGCGGCGCCAGGCGGTGTAGAAACCGGCGCGCCCGCCCGGGGGCAGCACGACCAGCAGATCGTCGGCGACCGCGCGCTCGACGACATCGGTATGCGTGGTGAACCCGGTCGGATCGTCGTCGCCACCGTGCAGGAGATACAGCACCGGCCATTTCCGGCCGGGATCGACCGACCACTCCCGCGGCGTCAACAGGCGGACCACCACGGTCCGGCCGAGGGCGACCGAGCGCACTTCGATATCGACAATGTGTTGTTCGACGAATCGTTCGCCGGTTACCTCGATGTCATCGCGCAGATACATCAGCCGCCGTCCTGTTGAGTATGCTCGGTGGGAGCAATTATCGTGCTTGCGTGCCGCCGTCCGCGAAAAGTCGAACGGCTTCGCCGAGAATTCAGTTCCCCGTCATCGGGCACAGGCAGGAATCATGACCAAGAATTTACGATCCGTCCAGCGTCCATGGTGGACCCTGGCCACGGTGTGCGTCGGCGGCATGATGGTCGGCCTGGACGGCACCGCGCTGACCATCGCCGGCCCGGATATCGCGCGTTCGGTCGGGGCGTCCATGAGCGAACTGCAGTGGATCGCCAACGCCTACCTGCTCGCCCTGGCCGTCGCCCTGTTCCCGGCGGGCCGGTTGGCGGACCGGGTCGGCCGCCGCGCCACTTTTCTCGCCGGGGTACTGGGTTTCGGCCTGGTGTCCTTGCTCATCGCGGGCGCGGAGAGCGGGTGGCAACTGGTCGTGCTGCGCGCGGCACAGGGCTTGGCCGGGGCCCTGCTGCAGCCCGCGGCGCTGGCCCTGCTGCGCGGCGCGTTCCCCCGCGAACGGCTCGAGCTGGCGCTGGGCGTCTGGGGAGGTTCGGCGGCGGTGTCGGTCGCCGCCGGGCCGATCGTGGCCGGGTTCATCGTCGCCCGGTTCGGCTGGCAGGCGGTTTTCCTGATCAACGTGCCGCTTTCGCTCCTGACCGCGGTGCTGGCCCGGGTGGCCGTGGCCGAATCGCGCAGCGCGGGCGGGCCCGGGCGGCTGCTCGAACTCGTCCGGATGCGGGGCGTGGCACTGGGCGCCGCGCTGACCGCGGGCAGCTACTTCTCCTTGTTCGGCCTGCTGTTCTTCCTCACGCTGTACCTGCAGAACGTCCGCGGGCTGGATCCCATCGGGGCGGGGGAGTGGTTGCTGCCGGTGACCGCGGTGGTGGTGCTCAGCGCGCCACTCGGCGGGGTGCTCACCGGGCGGTTCGGCCCGCGCTGGCCCGCGGCGGCGGGGCTGCTCCTGGTGGCGGCGGGCATGCTCGGTTTCCGCGGCCTGGCACCGGATTCCTCGCAGCTGAGCGTATTGCCGTGGGCGCTGGTGCTCGGCCTGGGCACCGGGATCGCGCTGATCGCGGCGACCCAGGTGATCGTGGCCGGAGCGCCCGTGGACATGTCCGGCTCGGCCTCGGCCCTGCAGCAGGTGGCCACCCAGCTCGGTGGCGTGCTCGGCATCGCGAGCCTGGGCGTGGTGATGTCCTGGCGGGTGGGCGCGTCCCTCCCGCCCGAACTGTCATCCACAGTGGACGAGGTCACTCAGGGGCGCGGACCCGCGGGCGAGCTGGCGCACGCCGCGTTCATGTCCGGGTTCCGGGCTACCGTGCTGGCCGCGGCGATCGTGGCTTTGGCGGCCGCGGTCCTGGCCCTGCGTATTCGCGGCGGGGCATCGCGATCAACTCCTTCCGTGCCTGAGTTCGCCGGGCCACCACACGGACCGGCCGATGTGGACGGTCAGCGCGGGGACCAGCAGTGAACGGACGATGAGCGTGTCCAGCAGGACGCCGAAGGCCACCAGGAACGCGATCTGCGCCATGAACAGGATCGGCAGCACGGACAGCGCGGCGAACGTGGCGGCCAGCACCACCCCGGCCGAGGTGATCACCCCGCCGGTCACCCCGAGCGCGTGCAGGGTGCCCGCGCGGGTGCCGTCGCGCAGGGATTCCTCGCGCACCCGGGTCATCAGGAAGATGTTGTAGTCGATGCCCAGGGCCACCAGGAAGACGAACGCGTAGAGCGGTACCGAGGGATCCGAGCCCGGGAAGTCGAAGACGTGGTTGAACACGAGCGCGCCGACGCCCAGGGTGGCGGCGAAGGACAGCACCACCGTCGCGATCAGCAGCAGCGGCGCCAGCAGCGATCGCAGCAGCAGCGCGAGCACGCCGAGGATGACCACCAGCACGATCGGGATGATCAGGCCGCGGTCGCGTTCCGCGGCGTCGCGCACCTCGAGCTGGGTCGCGGTCTGCCCGCCGACCTTCGCGTCGGCGCCGGGCACCGCATGCACCGCGGACCGCAGGCGCTGCACGGTTTCGGTCGCCGCGGTCGAATCGGCGGGTGCGGACAGGGTCGCTTCGATCTCGGCCTTCCCGTCGACGACCGCGGGCGCGGTCCGCACCGCGGCGATGCCCTCGGTCGTGCGGGCCGCCTCGGTGACCGCGTTCGCCGCCGCCGCGTTCGTCACCACGACCGCCGGATCGCCGAGCCCGCCGGGGAAGTGCTCGGTGAGCACGTCCTGGCCCGCGACCGCGTCGACCCGGTCCAGGAAGACGTCGGCCTGGCTCACGCCGTTCGACTTCAGCGTCGGCGCGAACGCGGCGAGCACCGCCAGGGCCAGCGCGGTCACTATCCACACCGGACGGAACCGGCGGCCGACGAGCGCCGAGACCCGTTGCCACAGACCGTTCTTCTTCGGCGCGCTCGGCCGGATCGGCCAGAAGGCGGCGCGGCCGAGCAGGGCGAGCGCGGCGGGCAGGAAGGTGAGGGAGGCCAAGAAGGAGGCGGCGATGCCCAGGGCCGCGACCGGGCCGAGCCCCTTGTTCGAGGACAGTTCGCTGAACAGCATGCACAGCAGGCCGAGGATCACGGTGCCCGCCGAGGCGGCGATGGATTCGAACGAGGCCCGCACGGCGGCGGCGACCGCCGCGGCGGTGCCCGGTTGGCGCAAGAGTTCCTCGCGGTAGCGGGCGACCAGCAGCAGGGCGTAGTCGGTGGAGGCGCCGAACACCAGGATGAACAGGATGCCCTGGGTCTGCCCGTTGAGCGTGAGGACGTCGTGCGCGGCGAGCGGCTCGATCACCGCGGAGGCGGCGATCAGCGCGAGCCCGGCGCTGATCAGGACGACGATCGGCAGCAGCGGGCTGCGGTAGACCAGGATCAGGATCACCACCACGATCGCCGCGGTGATCACCAGCAGGCGCCCGTCGATCCCCGCGAACACCTCGCCGAGGTCGGCGTTGAACCCGCCGGGACCGGTGACGTTGACGGTGAGCCCCGCGGGCAGGCCGGTGTTCAGGGTTTCCCGCATCCGCTGCACGGTCCGGCCCGCCTCGAAACCGTCCACACCGGACACCGGTGCGATCAGCTGGGCGGCCTTGCCGTCCCCCGAGGGCAGCGGCGGGCTCACCTCGCCGGTCAAACCCGGCAGTTTCGCGACCGCGGCTGCCCGATCGGCGATCGCCGCCTGATCGGCCGGGGTGAGCCCGCCGGTCCGGCTGAAGATCACGACCGCGGGCAGGATCTTGCCTCCGGCGAACTTCTCCTGCAGCCGCGCGACCTCGGTCGCCTCGGCTCCGGCGGGCAGGAACGAGATGCCGTCGTTGTGCTGGACCTGGGAAAGCTTGCCCGGCATCCCGCCGGCCACCACGCCGAACGCGAGCCACGCGAGCACGATCAACGCGGGCAGCCACCACCGGCGCCGCGCACGGGAACCGAGTGGTTTGGTCTGCGCCAGGGCTTCGTCCAGCCGACTGCTCATCCGTACCGCCACGTGATCGGCAAAAATACGGTACGACCGTACCATTCTGTCCGGGGTGGCAGTAGGCTTCGCAACACAGGATTTACCCGCGTCGTGATCGCCCCCACACCACGGATCTCGTTCCGATGAACGCTCGGTGTACGCCGCGTTTTCCGAGTAGCGCGCGTGAATGCGGCCTTCGGTACCGCGAGGACACCAATGCGGCATTGGGGACGTTGGGGGTACCCAGCGCCGCATTGGGTACTTCCGAGCACCGCCCCGGGAAGCCCCCGACACTCTGGCGACTAGGCGGTGAGATTCCCCAGCCCGGCGGTGGGCGGCTCGTTCGAGCACCGAATGCGAACTCGTGTGCCCGAGTGTGTAACTCGCTTGCGTGAGTGTGAAACTCGCCGGGTTACCCGCGCGCCTCGCCGGGGGTCTGTCCGAAGTGGTCGCGGAAGACGCGGGTGAAGTGGGACTGGCTGGCGAAACCGCAGCGGTAGGCGATGTCGGCGATGGTGTCGGTGGCGGAGGTGGCATCGCGCAGCCGGTCGCGTGCCAGTTCGAGGCGGCGCTGGAGGAGGTAGCGGGAAGGGGTCATACCGTCCGGGGCGAACAGGCGGCGCAGATGCCGCGCCGACACCCCGGCCGCCGCGGCGACGCGTTCGGCGGACAGGCCCGGATCGGACAGGTGCCGCTCGATGTAGTCCTTCGCGATCGCCAACTGGGCGGGCTGCCCGTCGAACCGGCCCCCGGCCAGGGAACGGATCAGGTCCAGCACGGTCTGCTCGGCGCGTTCACCGTCGGCGTGGTCGTGCCGCGCGACGAGCCCGTCCGCCACCGACCGCAGCGCGGACACCAGGGCGTCCTCGGCGGCCGACCGTCCACCGAGGACCATCGGCGCCCGGATCCCGCCGGGCAGGCAGCGCTCGGTGAACACCGGGCGCGGGATGTCCACCAGGAGCTGGCGCATCGGCGAGGAGAAACCGAAGAGGTACGGGTGGTCGGTCTCGTAGAGCACCAGGCTCCCCGCCGGGGCCGGGAGCACCCCGTCGGGATGGAAGAAGACCGCGTCCCCGCCGAGCACCAGGCTCGCGAACACCGACTCCTTCGGCAGGCGGCGGCAGATCCCCGGGGTGCGTTCGATGACGTGCTCGTTGCCGGTGATCTCGGCGATCCGCAGGGCCCCCGAGCGGAGGTTCGTCTGGCGCGCGAGCAGGCCCCGTTCGGAATAGGAGGAACAGGTCAGCCCGACCAGCGCCTGCCGGTTGTAGTCCTCCCAGAAGTCGACGCGTTCCGCGGGCGGTACCGATTCCGTCGACACGCTGGAGATCATGGCGACGGGCTGTGTGGGCATCACGGCCTCCTTGCCGGTCCTACGCCCCCTGGTACCGGCAGGGTAAACCGGTATCTCTGCCAATGGTCAATCCATTCGACTGAGTAGAACGAGCGCCAGGGCGGCCTGCCGGGGGATGGTCAGGTCGAGCGCGATCAGCTCGCGCAGGCGGCGGAGCCGGTTCAGCACGGTGTTGCGGTGGCAGAACAGTCGTTCCGCGGTCGTCGCGATCGAACCGGTGTCCAGGAACTCCCGCGCGGTCTCCAGCAGGCGATCGCGCTCGGCCTCGGGGATCTCGTCCAGCCGGTGCGCCGGGAATTCCGGGCTGACCTCGGCCAGCCGGGCCGCCGCCAGCCTCGGCCAGGCTTCCGCCATGGTCGCCGGTCCGGTCGCGGCCGGTGGCAGTGCGCGCAGGATCCGCACGGCCGACCGGGCGCGGACGGGCACCTCGGCGAGCGTCCCGGCCCGTGGTGCGCGGCCGCACCGCACCGCCGCCAGGTGCCGGTCGACGCCGGGGGCGGGTGTCCAGAAGGCGACCAGCGAGTCCTCGAAGTCGCCGGTGAAAACCCGTGCGCCCGCCCGCGCGAGGAAGGCGTCCAGCCGCTCCCGGTCCGCGTGGTCGGTGGCGATGACGTCGAACGCGCCGTCTTCCGGGACGCCCAGGGTGCCCGCGATCTGCCGGAGCAGGCCGGCGTGCGGTTCGGTGGAGCTGAACAGCGCGGAGATCATGGCACGCTGACGGCCCAGGTCGAGGTTCGCCCGGGCGGCGCTTTCCCGCAGGTAGCTCACGTGGATCTCGGACGCGAAGTCGTCGACCACCCGCCACAGGTCGTCGACGTGCGAGATGAGCACCGGCATATCGGCCGACCGGGAAACCCGCAACAACGTCGACCAGAGGATCGTGAAGTCCTCGCGGACGGTCGCGACGACGTTTTCCAGGGGCACGCCCTGCGCGGCGCGGTGGATGCCGATCTGGCGCGGCAGATCGGCGAGTTCCCGCGGCGCCCGGCCGTCCGCGAGCTGGCCGAGCAGGTAGCGCAGCGCGTCGACGCTGGAATTCCGGAAGTCTTCGGCGTCCACCAGCCCCGCGTAGTGCCGCGAGCCGCCCTCGAAATGCGCCATCACGCCCTCGAGCAGCAGGTGTTCGCGCCGGGCCAGCTCCGCCAGCAGCGCCTTCCAGCGCGGCAGGGAGGTCTGGCGCATCAGTGCCAGGTTCCGCATGTGGCGGACCCTAGGTGGCACTGTGCATCCGCACAATCCCCGGACGCGATCCGGCGGCGGTTGACGAGTGACGGTATGCAAGCGCACGACTTACGATTCCGCGCCATGACAGGAATCGCACCCACCGCTGCCGGATCGCAGGTGCTCGACGACCGGACGGCCACCAAGGTCACCTTCGCGGCGCTCGTCGGCAACGCGCTGGAGTGGTACGACTTCTTCCTGTTCACCACCGCCACCGCGCTGGTGTTCAACGTCCAGTACTTCGCGTCCGACGATCCGGTCACCGCGGCGATGGCCTCGTTCGCGACCCTCGCCGTCGGGTTCATCGCCCGCCCGCTGGGTGGGCTGATCTTCGGCCGGATGGGCGACCGGGTGGGCCGCCGCAGAACCCTGCTCATCACCGTCGTGCTCATCGGCGTGACCACCGGGCTGATCGGCGTGCTGCCCAACCAGTTCACCATCGGGGTGGCGGCGCCCATCCTGCTGACGCTGTTGCGGATCGTGCAGGGCCTGGCCCTCGGCGGGGAGTGGAGCGGCGCGATCATCATCGCGGTCGAGCACGCGCCGCCCGCCAAGCGCGGCCGGTTCGCGGCGCTGCCGCAGATCGGCTCGCCGATCGGGACCCTGCTGTCCTCGGGCGCCTTCGCGCTGGTGTCGCTGCTGTCCCGGGAGAGCTTCGACGCGTGGGGCTGGCGGCTGCCGTTCCTCGCGGCGATCCCGTTGCTGCTGATCGCCGTGTTCATCCGGCGGCAGCTGGAGGAGTCGCCCGCGTTCCGGGAACTGGTGGAGCACAACGAGGTCGCGCACGCCCCGCTCACCCGGGTCTTCCGCGAGTCGTGGCGCCAGGTGCTGGTCGGGGCCGGGGTGGCCTTCCTCGGCATGGGCGGCTTCTACCTGGTCACCACGTTCGTCATCAGTTACGGGACCCGGGTGCTGCATCTCGACCGGACGCTGCTGCTTTCCGGCACGCTCGTCGCCGCGGTCGGCGAGATCTTCGTGATCGTCGTGGCCGGTCGGCTGACCGAGCGGTTCGGCGCCACCCGCGTGGTGGCCGGCGGCGGCCTGGCGACCGCGATCCTCGCGTTCCCGGTCTTCTGGCTGATCGAGTCGAGGGCGCCGGTCCTGGTGATCCTCGCGATGACGATCGGCGTGGGCGCCCTGTCGTTCTCCTACGGCGCCTGCGGAACCGTGCTCGCGGGGTTGTTCCCGCCCGCGTTGCGGTACAGCGGGGTCGCCATCGCCTCCAACGCGGCCGCCGTGCTCAGCGGATGCGTCCCGCTGATCGCCACCGCGCTCTTCGCCGCCAGCGGGAACCAGATCTGGACCGCCGCGGTGATCTTCATCGTGATCGCCCTGACCACCGGGGTCTCGGGCTTGTTCTTCCCGCGCTTGAGCATCGGCGAAGCGGGTATTCGAAACTGACGAAGAGGAGACCGATGAACGCCGCAGACCGCGCGGTCCTGGACGACTTCCACGCCCTGTCCGCCCTCGGCGCGACCGAGGCGGGCGGGGTCGAACGGCAGGCCGCGACCGAGGCCGACCGGCAGACCAGGGAGTGGCTGGTCGACTGGCTGACCACCCGCGGGTTCACCACCACCGTCGACCGGATCGGCAACCTGTTCGGCCTCCGGGAATGGACGCCGGGTGCGCCCTTCGTGCTCGTCGGGTCGCATTTGGACTCCCAGCCCCGGGGTGGCCGGTACGACGGCGCCTACGGGGTGCTCGCCGCCGCGCACGCCGTGCAACGCGTGCACGAGCGCTTCGCCTCGAGCGGTGAGACGCCGCCGTTCAACGCGGCCGTGGTGAACTGGTTCAACGAGGAGGGATCCCGGTTCAAGCCCAGCATGATGGGCAGTGCCGTGTACACCGGGAAGATGCCGCTCGAAGAAGCCTTGGCGGTCACCGATCTGGACGGCGTGAGCGTCGAGGAAGCCTTGGCGCGCATCGGTTTCCTCGGCGAGCAGGACGGCCCCCGCGCGGCCTTCGCCGCCGAGATCCACATCGAACAGGGTCGCGTCCTGGACAAGGAAGGCATCCAGATCGGGCTCGTGGAATCCAACTGGGCCGCGCACAAGTACCAGATCTCGGTGGTGGGCGCCCAGTCACACACCGGGTCGACGGTCATGGCCGACCGGCAGGACGCGCTGCTGGGCGCCGCGCGGGTGATCGTCGCGGTCCGCGAACTGGTCGACCGGTTCCCCGACACGCCCCTGCACACCTCGGCCGGACAGTTGTTCGTGCACCCCAATTCGCCGGTCGTCGTGGCGCGGGAGGCCGAACTGCACCTGGACCTCCGCTCGGAAAGCCTCGAAGTGCTGCAGGAGGCGGACGCGATCCTCAACCGCGAGTTCGCCGCCATCGAAGCCTCGACGAACGTCAAGATCGTCAAGAAGAGCGCGCACTTCTGGCCGGTGAACCCGTACCAGCCCGAAGGCGTCGAACTCGCGCGGGAAGCGGCCGAAGCGCTCGGCCTCTCCCACCGCCCGATGCTGACCCTCGCCGGGCACGACTCGACGAACCTCAAGGACATCGTGCCGACCGTCATGCTGTTCGTGCCCAGCGTGGAAGGCATCTCGCACAACGAACACGAGTTCACGCACGACGAGGACATCTGCGCCGGGGTGAACCTGCTGACCGAGGTGGTGGCCCGCCTCTGCCGCGGCGACCTGCGGAGCTGAAGCATCAGCGCCCTAGAACGGACACCAACCGCGCCAGCAGATAGGAGCACGCCCAGCGGGACTCGGTGCCCTTCGGATTGGTTGCGCCCTTCGCGAGCTTGACCGCGAGCTTGCGGGGCTCGGGGAGCGTAGTCGGGTCGTCGGCGCCCTGCAGCGCAACTTTCCATTCGAGCTGGGTCAGCCGGGAAATCTCACTCGCCACGATCAGGCGGCGGACCTTGGGATCGTTCTCCAACACCTGAACCACCAGGTCGGCGTTGTGCTTGCCGGGGAGCTTGGCGACAACGCTCAGCGAGTTGGTCCGGAGCGTGGCCGTGTCGCCCTCGACGGCCCACTTGCGGAACCACTCGGCCGCCTTCTCCGAGACGACATTGCCCAAGCTCACGTCGGTCCGGTGGGCCGTCGGGGTGTTGCGCAGTGCGCCCGGGTCGCCGCGCTCGACACCGGCCAGCAAGGTCGCGCGGCTCGCCTTCGTGAGGATCAGGAGTTTCTTGTGCGTGATGTCCTTGCGCCACATGTCGACTCCCAGCACCTTCTGGTATGCCGCGATCAGTTCCAACGACGCCGTGCGCTGGCCTGTCTCGACCATGCCGAGCAGCGACTTCGAGAACTTGATCTTCTTCGCCATCTCGGTCAGCGACAGGCCCGCGCCCTCACGTTCGGCCCGCAGCCGGGAGCCCGGCACGGTTGTGGACACTCTGTGGACTCCCAAACCGTTCAGTTCACTGTCAGTGGCTCCGAGATTACTCCTGAGCACGCGCGTGCCGAGCGTGGTTTCTCGAGTGTGTGAGTGCGAAGAGTTCCGCGCTGAGCGCGCGGTTCGTAGAGTCAACAACGATTACCGGAGGAGCAATGGTGCTCACGATTCCCAGCGGCAGGCACGATGGCGATGACGACTCCCAGACCGATCATTACGGCCAAGGCTCCGCGGGCGGTGACCAGGTTAGCGGCGACAAGAAGTGACCGGCGTCGACTCGCTTACGCGTGACTTGGAAGCGGCCGGGGATCTCCCGGCCGCGCTCCGGCCGATCTTCGAGCGGGTGGCGCGTGAATGGTTCATCCCGGACCAGGCATGGGTCAAGGAGAGCGGCGTCTACCAGCCGATCGACCGCGGCACCGACGCGACGCGCTGGCTCGCGGTGGTGAATTCGGACCGGGTGGTCGTGACCCAGTTCGACGACGGCCGCGCGCAGTGGCCGCGGGCAGGGAAAATCCCGACCTGCTCGGCGTCGATGCCCTCGGTGGTCGCCGCCATGCTCGACGCGCTCGACGTGGGTGTGGGGCACCGGGTGCTGGAGATCGGCACCGGAACCGGTTACAACGCCGCGCTGCTCGCCGAACTCGTCCGCGCCAGCGGATGGGTGACCACGGTCGAGGTCGACGACCACCTGATGGTCGGGGCACGGCGGCGGCTCACCGATTCCGGGTACTCGCACGTGCGGACCGTGCTCGGCGACGGCGCGAACGGCAACCCCGCTGGCGGGCCGTATGACCGCGTCATGGCGACCGCGGCCGTGCACCTCGGCCGGGTGCCGTATGCGTGGGTGGAGCAGACCCGGCCGGGTGGAGTGATCCTCGCGCCGGTCCGGGCCGACCTCGCCTCCGGGCCGCTGGTGCGGTTCATCGTCGGCGACGACGGGACCGCCACCGGCCGGGCCCTGCCGATCGGCGTCGGGTTCATGGAGCTGCGGTCCCAGCGCACCCCGCCGATGGGCTCGGACTTTCGGTGGGACGCCGACGGTGACGGCGTTGACCAGCAGGTGACCGATACTTGTCCGAGCGACTTGCTCGACGACTCGTCCGCCCGCTGGGCGCTGGCCGTGGCGCTGCCCTCGTGCCGGTACGACGTCGAGGACGCCACCGACGAACGGCCGTTCGAAGTGTGGTCGCTGCACGATCCGGTCTCCGACTCGTGGGCGAGCATCACGCCCGCCGAGGCTCAGGACGGAACCTACCTAGTCCGGCAGGCCGGGCCGCGCCGCCTCTGGGACGCCGCCACCGCGGCCTACCGGTGGTGGAAGGACAACGGCAGCCCCACGCCGTTGTCGTGGCAATGGAAGATCACCTCCGAGGGGCAAACCGTCATCCTCGAAAGCTGAGCACGTGCGAGGTGTCGTCGGAACACTCGCCTCCGAGCCTAGGAGCGCGCGAAGTCGGCGATCAGTTTCCAGGTCGCATCGGGGGCCTCCTCCTGGGCGTAGTGTCCGGCGTCGGGTATCAGGGCGGCTTCGACGTGCTGGATTCCGGCGGCGCGCAGGCCGTCGACGTAATCGCCGAGCTGTCCGCTCGTCGTGTCGCCGCGCAGGTAGAGCAGGGGAGTGGTGACCGGCGGGGTCATGGCGGCGTTGCGTTCGGCGTCCAGTGGAAACGTGCGGTACCAGTTGAACCCCGCGGTCAGCGCCGCGTCGGAGGCGTACGCCCGCGCGTAGATCTCCCGCGACTCCGCCGGGATCGCGGTGGCCCCGTCGACCGACAGGATGTCGAAGAAGTAGCCGAAGTAGTCCCGTTGCCTCCCCTGAACCAGTCGTTCCGGCAGCTCGGGAACGGCATGCATCCCGAAGTGCCAGATGTACGGATTGCGCACCACGCGTTCCCACGGATCGAGGCCGGGGACGACCACGTCCATGATGACCGCCTTGCGGAGGTCGCCGAACTCGCGCAGGTACGAGTAGGCGATCATGCCGCCGACGTCCTGCCCCACCAGCACGACATCGCGCAGCGCCAAGGCCCGGATCACCTCGTGCACGACCCGCGCGAGCGCGGCCTTCGATCCGTCGGTGGCCGCGCCGGTGGAGCCGCCGATGCCGGGCAGATCGAAGGCCACCGCGCGGAACTCGGCGGCCGCGAGCCGCTGCACCGCGGCCCAGGAATGCGCGGACTCGGGCCAGCCGTGCAGGAACAGCAACGCGGGCGCGTCCGGATCGCCCGCCTCCACCACGTGCAACGAGGACGAGCCGAGCTGGACCTGATTTTCGCGGAAGGAACTCACGAATCCTGTTTAGCGCACCCCACCGACAGTTCGCTCATACCGCCAAGTGGCCGCCGTCGACCGGCACGATCGCCCCGGTGACATACGCGGCCGCGCGCGAGCACAGGAACGTGATCACCGAGGCCACCTCGTCCGGTCGCCCGAACCGGCCGAGCGGGATCCGCGCCAGCACCGCCGCCGAGGCCGCCGGATCGTCGAGCACCCCGCGGGCGAGCCGGGTCACCACGAATCCGGGCGCCACCGCGTTCACCCGGATGCCCTCGCGCGCGTACTCCGCGGCCAGCGAGCGGGTCAGCTGCGAGACCCCGCCCTTGCTCGCGCTGTAGGCGGGCCGGTCCGCGCTGCCGAAGAACGCGAACATGGAGGAAACGTTCACGATCGCGCCGCCGGATTCGGCCAGCCGCGGCCGGGCCGCCTCGCTCGCCACCAGGACCGAGGAGAGGTTCACCGCGAGCACCCGGTCCCAGGCGGCGAGGTCGTACTCCTCGCGGTCCCGGCTGATTCCCGCGCAGTTGACCAGGCAGTCCAGCCGGTCCGCGGAAGCGATCCGGCGGGCGAAACCGCCGCGGTCGGTGACGTCCTGCTCGACCACTTCGATCCGGTCGTGGCGCGGCAACTCGCCGGGATCCTCCGGCCGCAGGCCGAGCGCGACGACCTCGGCGCCGTCGGCGGCGAAGGCCAGCGCGGTGGCCGCCCCGATCCCGGACGTCCCGCCGGTGACGAACACCGAACTGCCCGCGAACCTCATCCGGCGGCTCCCCTCGGCCGCACCAGCACCTTGATCTGGTCCGCGCTGCCGAGCAGCGCATCGAACCCCGCGGTCACCACGTCGTCGAGCGCGATCACGGACGTGACGATCGGCGTCAGATCGACCCGCCCGGCCAGCCGGATCAGCTCCGGGTGGCAGTACCGGTAACCGACGCTGGTCACGATCGACTGCTCGTCGTTGACCAGGGAGAAGGCGTCGAGGGAGACCTCGCCGCCGAGCCCGACCAGGATGATCTTCCCGCCCCGGCGGGTCGCGGCCTGGCAGGTGCGCAGGGTGGCCTCGGCGCCGACGACCTCGAACGCGAGATCGGCCCCCTGCCCGCGGGTCAGCGCGCGGACCCGCCCGCCGACGCCGGGTTCGGCCGCGTCGACGAGATCGGTCGCGCCGAGTTCGCCCGCCAGCGCCAGCCGGTTGGCGGCCACGTCGGCGGCGATGATCCGGCCCACCCCGAGTTCGGCCGCGAGCAGGACGATCAGCAGGCCGATCGGACCCAGGCCGAGCACCAGGACCGTGTCACCGCGCCCCGCGCCGGACCGCCGCAGCGCGTGCAGCGCGACCGCCGCCGGTTCGAACACCGCCGCCTGTTCCAGGGAAACCGAGGGCGGCAACGGATGCAGCATGTACGCCGGGACCGTCGCGTACTCGGCCAGGCCGCCGTGGCCCATCAACCCGGCGAAACCGAAGTGGCGGCAGATGTTGTACTCCCCGGCCTCGCAGCGGGGACAGGCGCCGCACCGGTAGTTCGGCTCCACGGCGACCGGATCGCCGGGCGCCGGCCCGGTCACCCCGGGGCCGACTTCGGCGACCGTGCCGCAGAACTCGTGGCCGAGCACCAGCGGCGCGGTCACCCCCGAGGCGGGATGCGGCGCGGAAACCGGGATCGCGTGCGGCCCGTCGCGGTACTCGTGCAGGTCGCTGCCGCAGATCCCGCAGTAGGCCACCTCGACGCGGACCTCGCCGGGCCCGGGCGCGGGCAGGTCCACGTCGGTGATCCGGACGTCCCGGGCCCCGTACCAGACCGCGGCCCTCATACCGTCACTTCCCTTCTGCGCAGCACCGCGGGCGCGGTCTCCCGCAAGCCGAGCGACAGCAGGACGACCACCACGGCCCCGCCCGCGGCGATGTACATCGCGGCCTGCAGGCCCCAGGCGTCCGACGCGCGCCCGGCGATCAACGGGCCGAGGAAACCACCCGCGAGTTCGCCGACGCCCATGACCAGCCCGAGCGTGGTGGCCAGCGCGCCGCGCGGGACCGTCTCCGCCGGAATCGTGGCCATGAACAGGGTGAAGCAGCCGAGCCCGGTGTAGCTGAGCACGACGACCAGCCCGAGCACCACCGGATTCGGCACGACCACCACCGCGAGCGGGCACACCGCGGCGATCGCGGTGAACACGATCAGCGTGCTCCGGCGGCCGATCCGGTCCGAAACGGCCGGGGTGAGGAAGCCCCAGAGCACCCACGCCACCCCGAAACACGTCATGACCGCGCTCATGGTGCCCGGGCTGAACCCCTTGACCTCGGTCAGGTAGGTCGGGGTGAACGTGATGATCACGACGAACCAGGTGAGGTAGCAGCAGGCGATCAGCACGCACAGCACGATGTTGCGTTCCCGCAACACCTGCCGCAGCGTGGGTTTCGGCTCCGCCACCGGTTCCTCGACCGTCCGGACCGGACCGCCGGGCGGCACCTCCCGCACCGATTTCCAGATCCACGCGGCGAGCAGCAGCCCGGGCACGATCGTCACGTAGAAGGCGACCCGCCAGCCGAAGTGCTCGGCGGTCCACACCACGACCAGCGGGGACAGGATGCCGCCGAGCAACCCGGCCGAGGACCCCTGCACCAGCCCCATGTTCAGGCCCCGGCGGTGTTCGGCGGACGCCTCGACCATCAGCGACTGGGCGACCGGGAGCACCGCCCCCTCGGCGATGCCCATCAGCGCGCGGGCGGCCAGCAGGCCGAGGAATCCGCTCATCAGCCCGGAAATCGCGGAGAACGCCGAGAACAGCAGGACCGCGCCGATCAGGATCGGCTTGCGGCTGCCGAGCCTGTCCGACAGGCGACCCGCGAACAACCCGGACAGCGCCCAGGTGAGCGCCAGCACCCCGGACAGCGTGCCGAGCTGGGTGTTGGTCAGCTCGAAGTCCTTGCCGATGAACGGGGCCAGGAAGGACAGCGCCTGCCGGTCGAAGAAGACGAACCCGAAGGAGAGGAACAGGATCAGGAGCAGCAGGCCCTCATAGCGGCGGGTGGCCGCCTCGGGCGCCTTGATGCCGGGCATGGGACCTCACGTCGGTGGGAGGAAGCGGTCGGTCAGCGGAACAGCGAGTTGACGTAGTCGGCGCCGATGCCGACCCGGTCGTAGTGCTCGCGGCACATGGCGATGTAGTCGTGCACGTCGAAGTAGCCCGTGGTTTCGCCGTTCTCGTCCAGCCAGATCAGCGGTCCCTTGACGATGAACAGGGCCTTCATCGGCTCCGGGGTGTCGTAGGCGACCAGGGTGTGGCCCTCGCCGGGCGCTTCGTAGACGAAATCACCCGCCGACGCGGTCCACGGGCGTTCGAGGTAGCCCCACTTCCCGGAGATCGTGTACGCGAACACCTCGTGCGGGTGGTAGTGCCGGTTGACCAGGCCGGCCTCCTTGGCCCGCAGGATGTCCGACCACGAGTTGTCCTTGACGTTGATCCACAGTGGACGCGAGCCGACGGTGTCGGTGAACGGCGCGTAGTACCGGTCGTCGTCGGTGGCCACCTGGGACAGGTAGACCTCGGGCTGCGCGTCGGGTTTGAACGAGTTCTGGATCGGCTTGAGGTCCTTCCAGAACTCCGCGTTGGCCTGTTCGGGCATGGTTGGCTCCCTTCATACGAGCTTCTGAGTGAACCTCGCCGGAGGGACCATGTCTTTCCCGTAGCGGACTGCGCCGATTGCCTGAATCGGACACGGCGGCGGTGACGGTCCGGAAAGGCGCACCGGCCGTTACCGGCGCTACTCCGGATGGCCGCATGCGCTGGGTAGGGTGCCGGTGTGGAGATGCTGCACCTGCGCTACTTCGTGGCGGTCGCGGAAGAGCTGAACTTCTCGCAGGCCGCGCGCAGGTTGCACATGGCCGCGTCGCCGCTGAGCCAGCGGATCAAGGACCTGGAACACGAGCTGGGCCAGCCGCTGTTCGAGCGCAGCACGCATCGCGTCGCGCTGACCCCGGCGGGCGCCGCGCTGCTGCCGCTGGCCCGGGACGTCCTCGAACGGGTGAACGCGATCCCGTGGAAACTGCGCGAGGCGGTCCGGCCGCAGCGCAGCACGGTGTTCGTCGGCGTTCCGGCAGCGGTGCATCCGAAACTGCGCGAGCGCCTCGAGGCCCTGCGCCAGCGGTGCCGGGACACCTTCGAGCTCAAGCGGTGGCCCGGTCCGTCGCCCGATCTCACGGCCGCGGTGCGCGACGGGCGGCTCGCGCTCACCCTGGCCCGGCTGCCGATCACCGATCCGGAACTCGAGCTGATGGAGGTCATGACCGAACGGCTCGGCGCGGCCCTGCCCGCCGAGCGCTTCGCCGGGCGGGATTCCGTCCGATTGTCCGAACTCGCCGATCTGTCCTTTATCTCCTCGCCGATCTACACCGCACCCGCCTCGTTCGAGGAACTCGACGCCCGGCTCAATTCCGCCGGGGTGAAGAAACGCATCAGGGTCGACAACGCCGACTATTCCGGAATTGCCGAACTCGTTTCCAGTGGAATCGCGTTCTCGGTCACGATTCTCGATCCGGAGATCGTCCGGCGGCGGTACGACCGGGAGGACGTGGTGGTGCTGCCGTTCGAGGACTTCAGCCCGGAACTGGCGACCGCGCTGGTGTGGCGCCGGGACCGGGCCCAGCCAGGCGGTGACCTGGCGGACTTGGTCGGGCAGGCGAAAGATGTCTTCGCCGATCCGCTGACCGATTAATTCCGGGAATTCCAAGAATGGTGTGACCGCTGCGGTCATACCATTGTTCGCCCATTGATCATTCCCATTCTCCTCGGCTCGTCCTAGCTTGGAAGTAGAGCGAAGAGAGTCGAAAAGGGGATGAGAACGAATGACGGAAACCACCGCCGGCCCGCTGGACGGGGTCCGCGTGATCGACCTGTCGACCGTGGTGATGGGCCCGTACGCGGCGCAGATCCTGGGCGACCTCGGCGCGGACGTGGTGAAGATCGAGTCGCCTTCGGACACCGTCCGCAACGGCAGCTACCACCGCTCCCCGGGGATGACCGCGCTCAGCCTCAACGTCAACCGCAACAAGCGCAGCGTCGCGCTGAACCTCAAGGACGAAACCGACCACCAGCGCGCGCTCGAGCTCATCGGCGCCGCAGACGTGCTGATCACCAACATGCGCCCGGGCGCCCTGTCCAGGCTCCGGCTGAGCTACGACGACCTCGCCGAGCGCAACCCCGGACTGGTCTACGCGCACGCGCAGGGCTTCCGCGGTGACTCCGACCGCGCCGGGCACGCCGCCTACGACGAGACCATCCAGGCGTCCTCCGGCCTGGTCGACGTGG
The DNA here is from genome assembly GCF_009765355.1 of Amycolatopsis anabasis. Classification (GTDB taxonomy): domain Bacteria; phylum Actinomycetota; class Actinomycetes; order Mycobacteriales; family Pseudonocardiaceae; genus Amycolatopsis; species Amycolatopsis anabasis. The sequence goes on from NZ_VTHK01000037.1 coordinate 85,358, forward strand.
CGAACCGGGCCCTGGGCAAACCGGTCTACCTGCCGACGATCCTGGGCGACAAGGTCTCCTCGCTGACCATCGTCTACTCGGTCCTCGCCGCGCTGGTGCACCGGAACAAGACCGGTGCGGGGCAGTACGTCGAGGTCCCGATGACCGACACGCTCATCGCGTTCAACCTGGTCGAACACCTCGCCGGGCGGGTGTTCGAGCCGCCGCTCGGGCCGTCCGGGTTCCCGCTGTCGCTGTCGCCGGGCCACCGCGCGGTCGCCACCAAGGACGGGCTGGCCTGCGTGATCCCGTACAACCCGCAGAACTTCCGGGACTTCTTCGCCGCCGCGGGGCGCCCGGACCTGGCCGCGGACCCGCGGGTGAACGGCGAGGTCATCGACCGCGCCGACAACGACGCGCTGGCCGAGCTGATCGCGGACTGCGCGCCCGCGCTGACCACCGACGAATGGGCCGAGGTGTGCGCCAAGCACAGCATCCCGATGGCGCCGGTGCTGGAACTGGACCGCGCCGACGAGGACCCGTACGTCGCCGAAGGCCACCTGCTCGACGTGGTCGAGCACCCGACCGAGGGCCCGATCCGCACGGTCGGCATCCCGGTGCGGTTCTCCGCCACGCCCGGCTCGATCCGGCGGCTGGCGCCGCGCCCCGGCCAGGACACCGAAGAGGTCTTCGCCGAACTCCGGGAAGGAAGCAAGTCATGATCACCACGAGGGAAGTGCGCACCGAGGTCGTCGGTTGCGCGCTGCTCATCACCATCGACCGGCCGCAGGCCCGCAACGCGGTCAACGCGGCCGTGGCCACCGGACTGTCCGCCGCCGTGGACCAGCTGGAGGCCGATCCCGCGCTGCGCGCCGGGGTGCTGACCGGCGCCGAGGGCACGTTCAGCGCGGGGATGGACCTCAAGGCCGCGCTGGCGGGCGAGTCCCCGAACGTTCCCGGGCGCGGCTTCGGCGGCCTTGCCCGGGCCGAGACCGCGAAACCGCTGATCGCCGCGGTCGAGGGCTGGGCGATGGGCGGCGGGTTCGAGCTGGCGCTCGGCTGCGATCTGATCGTGGCCGCCGAGGACGCGAAGTTCGGCCTGCCCGAGGTCAAACGCGGTCTGGTCGCCGCGGGCGGCGGGGCGATCCGGCTGCCCAAGCGCATCCCGTACCACCTGGCGATGGAGTTGCTGCTCACCGGCGAACCGATCACCGGTGCGCGGGCCGCCCGGCTCGGCCTGGTCAACCGGCTGGTCCCGGCGGGCGAGGCGGCCAGCGCCGCGCTGCGACTCGCCGACCAGCTCGCCGCGAACGCGCCGCTCGCGCTGGGCGCGGTGAAGAAGATCGTCCGGGCCGCCGAGGGCACCCCGGAATCGGCCGCCTTCGCCGCGCAGGAACGGGAACTGGCCGGGTTGATGGGTTCGCGGGACGTGCGCGAGGGCATGCGGGCCTTCGCCGAGCGCCGCGACCCGGTGTGGCGGGGGAAGTGAGGACCATGCGTTCCGAAGAAGTCGTCCGGCACGTCAGCACCCCGCTGATGAACCCGGCCTACCCGCCGATCAAGCCCCGGTTCACCGACCGCGAGTACCTCAACATCGTCTACCGCACCGACGCCGACGCCCTGCGCGCGGTGGTGCCGGAGCCGCTGGAGATCGACGAACCGCTGGTGCGCTTCGAGGTCATGCGGATGGGCGACGTGAGCGGTTACGGGCCCTACACCGAGGCCGGGCAGGCGATTCCGGTGCGGTTCGGCGACGAGCGCGGCGAGTACCTGCACGCGATGTACCTGGACAACTTCCCGGCCACCGCGTCCGGCCGCGAGGTAAGTGCCTTTCCGAAAACGGTCGGCGCGCCCCGGCTGTACGTCGACCACGACGTGCTGGTGGGCACGCTCGACTACGGCTCGCTGCGGGTCGCCACCGCGACCATGGGCTACAAGCACTACCCGCTGGACCCGGAGGCGGCGAAGGCGCAGATCACCGTGCCGACCTTCATGCTCAAGCTGGTTCCTGGCTACGACGGCACACCCCGGGTGGCCGAGCTGGTGCGCACCGAGATCACCGACGTGGTGGTGAAGCAGGCCTGGACCGGGCCCGCGCGGTTGCAGCTGTTCGAGCACGTGCTCGCACCGCTGGCCGATCTGCCGGTGCGCGAGGTGGTCTCGGCCAGCCACATCCTCACCGATCTCACCCTCGCGCCTGTGAACCCGGTTCACAACTATTTGAAGGAGTCCTGATGTACACACCGAAAACGGTGGCGGTGATCGGCGCCGGAACGATCGGGTTGTCCTGGGCGGCCCTGTTCGCCGCGCACGATCTGCGGGTCCGGGTCGCCGATCCGCGGCCGGATCTGGCCGAAGCCGTGCGGGACGCGATCGCGGAATTCGCACCGCAGCTCGGCCGGGACGCCGCCGAACTGTCCGCCCGGGTGACGCTCGCCGCGGATGTCGCGGAAGCCGTGCGCGAGGCCGATGTGGTCCAGGAGAACGGTCCGGAGAAGCTCGACTTCAAACGGGACCTGTTCGCCACGCTGGTCCGGGAGGCCCCGGCGCACGCGTTGCTGCTGAGCTCTTCGTCGGCGATCCCGTCGACCGCGTTCACCGGTGAGCTGGCCGACCCCTCGCGTGTCCTCATCGGGCACCCGTTCAACCCGCCGCACATCGTGCCGCTGGTCGAAGTGGTGCCGGGGGAGCGGACCTCGGCGGACGCGGTGACCCGTGCCGTCGAGTTCTACCGTTCGCTCGGCCGCGTTCCGGTGGTGGAACGCAAGGAGATCCCCGGTTTCGTCGGCAACCGGCTGCAGAGCGCGTTGCAGCGCGAGGCGGCTTACCTGGTCGAGCAGGGGGTCGTGGATCCGGCCGAACTGGACACCGTGGTGGTGAACTCGCTGGGCCTGCGCTGGGCGGCGGTCGGCCCGTTCCTCGGTTCGCATCTCGGTGGCGGGCCGGGCGGGTTCCGCCACCTCGCCACGCACATCGGTTCATCGATGCGCCGCCTGGCCCTCGGCGAGCCCGGCAACAGCCCGGAGGCCACCGAACAACTCATCACCGCGGTCGAGAAGGCATACGGCGACCAGCCCGGGCTCGCCGCGGAACGCGACCGCATCCAACTGGCAATCCTGTCCGCACGAGGAGAGACGAAATGACCACCGATTTCTACGGGTACGAAGACCTGCTGTCCGAAGAGGAACGCAAGCTGCTGTTCAAAGCCCGCGATTTCCTCGATGCCGAGATCAAGCCGCTGGTCAACGAGTACTGGGCCAGGGGCGAGTTCCCCCGGGAACTGATCGGCAAGTTCCGCGAACTCGGCCTCGCCGGCCTGCCGTACGAGGGGTACGGCGAGCACCTGCCCGCCGCGAGCCACCTGCTGACCGGCATGCTGGCCGCCGAGTACAGCCGCGTCGACCCGTCCGTGGCCACCTTCTTCGGTGTCCACAACGGACTCGCGATGTACAGCGTCTACCGCGGTGGCGACCAGGAGCAGCGGGACCGCTGGCTGCCCGCCATGGCCGCGATGGACAAGATCGGCGCGTTCGCGATGACCGAGCCGCTCGGTGGGTCCGATGTGGCCGGTGGCATGCGCACCACCGCCCGCCGCGAAGGGGACACCTGGATCCTCAACGGCGCCAAGAAGTGGATCGGCAACGCCACCTTCGCCGATCTGGTCGTCGTCTGGGCCCGCGACGAGGCCGACGACAACGTCAAGGGGTTCGTCGTCGAGAAGGGCACGCCGGGCTTCGTGCCGGTGAAGATCGAGAACAAGATCGCGTTCCGGATCGTGGAGAACGCCGAGATCACCCTGACCGACGTCCGGGTTCCCGAGTCGAACCGGTTGCAGGAAATCCATTCCTTCCGCGATGTCGCCGACATCCTGCGCGCCACCCGCGGTGGTGTCGCCTGGCAGGCCCTCGGCGTCATGATCGGCGCCTACCAGCTCGCGCTGGACTACGCCAAGCAACGCAAGCAGTTCGGTCGCCCGATCGCCAAGTTCCAGCTGGTGCAGGATCTGCTGGTGAAGAGCCTCGGCAACATCACCGCCAGCTGGGGCATGCTCGTCCAGCTCGCCCGCCTGCAGGACGCCGGGGTCTTCCGCGACGAGCATTCCTCGCTCGCGAAGGCGTTCGTCACCTCCCGCATGCGCGAGGTGGTCGCCTGGAGCCGGGAGATCTTCGGCGGCAACGGGATCGTCCTGGACTACGACATCGCCCGCTTCTTCGCCGACGCGGAGGCCATCTATTCCTTCGAAGGCACGCGCGAGATGAACACCCTGATCGTCGGCAAGGCGATCACCGGCCAGAGCGCCTTCGTCTGACATACCATACGGCCGGTATCAGCGAGCCATTCCTCGCCGATACCGGCCCCTTTTGCTGTCCTGGCGGGCTTCAAATTCTTCAACTTACCTGCAACTCTGCTGGTATATTCGGCGGGATGGGACAGCGAACCCGTCGCACGCAGGACGAACGCAGCGCCGAGACCCAGCGCAAGCTGCTCGACGCCACGATCGACTGCCTGGTGGAGTACGGCTATTCGGGGATGACCACGGCCCGGGTCGTCGCCCGCGCCGGGGTCACCCGGGGTGCGCAGGCCCATCATTTCCAGACCAAGGCCGATCTGGTCACCGCCGCACTCCGCCATCTCGCGCTGATCCGCGCCGACCAGGCCCTCCAGGAGGTCACCCGGGTGCCCCTGGCCGACGATCCACTGGGCGCCCTGCTCGAGCTGATTTGGGAGATCCACAACGGCCCGGTGTTCACCGCCACCGTGGAGCTGTGGCTCGCCGCCCGCACCGACCCCGAGCTGCGCGAGCAGATCGCCGTGGTCGAACCCACGGCTACCAGCTCGCTGATCGGTTTCGTCAACACGTTCCCGGTCGACCGCCCCATCCGCCAGGAGATCCTGAACTACGTCTACACGGTCATGGACACCGTCCGCGGCCTGCTCCTCGGCGGCTTCGCCTTCGCCGACCCGGCCCAACTCGACGCCCGCTGGAAACGCGCCAAGGACGAACTCCGCTCCCTGGCCGAAACTCGCCTGGCCGCCCACGACCTCACCCTGTCCCAGGTAATCGCGCTGCTCGATACTCAACCCGCGAAATAGCACACGCGGTGCGTGAACGGGGTGTGTCCACGAACAGCACCGCCCAGCTCGAGCCGAGTGGCCTGTTCTCCCCACTCGGTGACCTCGACACCGTAGATGTCGGTGCGGCGGACCTGGATATCGCACACGGTCATCCCGCGGGCATACCGCGAGATGATCGCGTCGTTGAGCCCGTCGAGACGGCGTTGCCGCTTGCGCACGATGGCGGGCTCGAAGGTGCCGTTGCGGTCGCGGGGGTGCTGGTTGTCGTTGGTTCCTGCTTTGGTCACAGTGTCATACCCTTCCGGGTGGCGAGGAGATCAACTCCCCGACACCCTGTCAGGGCCACGGCTTACACACCTTGTCTTTGTCTAACACGCCCTTGGGGTGAGCAGGCTCGTGGGCCGGGGTTCGTGGAGTGGTTCGGGTTGGCTGGTGTAGGTGCCGCCGGTGGGGGTGGTGA
>NZ_VTHK01000038.1 GCF_009765355.1 Amycolatopsis anabasis
AGCACGACGACCACCACCCGACAGCGGACCTGACTAGTTACCCGGCCGGTTCTAACCGGCCGGAACACTCACGACCCCGTCACTAGGTGCGGTGCAGCACTCGTTCCGGTGCCGTTTCGTCGGCGTGCTCGGCCCGCGGAGCCACCTTTCCAGGCCACCACGCGGGTTTCCCGATCAGCGCGGTCAGGCTCGGGGTGAAGAACAGCGCCATCACGAACGCCGCGATCAGGATGCCGGCGGCCAGCGCGAACCCCATCTCCGCGAGCAGCGGGGAACCGGCCAGGGTGAGCGCCGCGAACGAACCGGCGAGGATCACGCCCGCCGCGCCGATCGTGGGCCCGGTGTGCCGGATCGCCAGCGCGGTCGCCTCCCCCGGCCCGTGGCCTTCGGCGGTTTCCTCCCGCAGCCGGGCCACCATGAGGATGTTGTAGTCGGTGCCGAGCGCGACCACGAACATGTAGATGATCAGCGGCATCATGAAGATCAGCCCGGACTTGCCCGCGAAGTCCTGGAACAGGAACGTGGTCGCGCCCAGCGTCGCGGCGAAGCCCAGGCCCACCGAGACCATCACGTACCAGGGCGCCACGACACTGCGCAGCAGCAATCCGAGCAGAATCGCGATGAGCACCGCGGCCACCGGGAACACCAGCTTGTAGTCGTCGCTCATCACCGAGCCGATGTCGGCGAACACCGCCGTGGTCCCGCCGACCAGCGCGGTGCTCCCCGGCGGGGCAGCGGTGTGCGCCTTGTCGCGCAGCGGACCGGAGACCAGATCGATCGCCTCGGTGGACGCGGGATCCGGGCGCAGCGTGAGCGTGTAGCTCGCCGTGCGACCGTCCTTGCTCACCTCCGGCCCGGCGACCTGGCCGACACCGTCCACTTGCGACAGTGCCGTCCGGTACCCGGCCAGCGCCCCCGGATCCAGCGGGGCGTCGGCGCGCAGGTACACGTTCGTCGGGCTGGCCATCCCGGCGGGCAGGCCCTTCTGCAGGTCCTTCATCGCGACCTGCGATTCGGCGTTCGTGGGCAACGAGTTCGACGCGAGGTCGAAGTTCGGCTGGTAGTGCAGCGCGCCGAGGCCCAGCGCGACCATCACCACCCCGGAAGCCACCGCGAACACCGCCGGACGGCGGCCCACCGCCTTGCCCAGCGCCCCGAACCGGGCCGCCTCCGCCTGCCGCCGCCACGACTTCGACGGCCAGAACACCTTGGTGCCGATCAGCGACACCACCGCCGGAACGAGGGTCAGCCCGGCCAGCACGGTCACCGCGACGGCGATCGCCAGCGACGGCCCCATCGCGCGGAAGAGCCCGAACGAGGACAGCGTCATCGCCAGGAACGCGATGATCACCACCCCGCCCGCCGAGGCGATGGCCTCGCCGACCCGGGACACCGCGCTCACCATGGCCTGCTTCGGTTCCTCCCCGGCCCGCAACCGTTCCCGGTACCGGAACATCAGGAAGAGAATGTAGTCGGTGCCGATCCCGAACAGCACCACGATCAGCAGCGAGGTCACCGAACTGTCGGTCTTCAGCCCGAACCAGGTGGCCACGCACGCGATCAGCCCGTTCGCGATCTGCGACACGATCCCGATCACCACGATCGGGAACAGCGCGATGATCGGGCTGCGGAAGATGATCAGCAGCAGCACGAGGATGAGCAGGACGGTGGCGATGCCGATCAACGCCTCGCCGTGGCTGGACGCCTCCTGGGTGTCCACGTTCTGCGCGGCGACCCCGGTCGTGCCGACCTTGAGCCCGGTCCCGGCGGTGAGTTCCGGCAGCTCCGCGCGCAGGGCCTTGACCGAATCGCGGACCTCGGCCTGGTTCGACGGGCTCAGCTTCGGCAGTTTGACGCCGATGGTCTGCACCAGCTTGTTCGGCGACGGCGGCCCGGGCAGCACGGCCTGCACGCCCGGAATGTTCTTGCCCTGCACCTGCGGCGCGATCCCGGCGATCCGCGCGGAATCGGCGCCGCTCAGCGGTTTCCCGTCCGCGCGCTGGAAGACCATGATCACCGAGGGGCTGAACGCGGCGGGGAACGCGTCGGTGCCGAGCTTCGCCGCCTGGACCGACTCCGAACCCTGCGGCAGCGAGTCGCTCTCCGAAACGCTCTTGGGCATCGCGGGCGAAAGCAGCAGGACCACCGCCCCGAGCACCACCCAGACGGCGATCACCCACCACGCGTGGCGGACGACCCCGCGGCCGATCCTGCCGAATATCCCCTGTGCTTCCATGCGGCCTCTCTCTTCGTTCACTGCGTGGGTAGGTACTGGTCGAGGAACTGGCCGAGCACGTGCCGTCCGACCTGGCCGCCCACTCCCCCGTACGACCGGTCGAACGCGTGCTCGCCGTAGGGCATGACGACCATCCGGTGCGGGACCCGGGCCGCCTGCAGGCGATCGGCGACCGCGGTGACCCGGTTCTCCCGGACCAGGTGGTCACTGGCCCCGGTGACCAGCAGGGTCGGCATCAGCCCGGGCCGCACCTTGGTGAGCGCGGAAGCTTCGGCGTACCGGCCGGGGAACTGCTCGGGCGAGCCGCCGACGTATTCGTTGCCCGCGCGGATCGCGAAGTCGTCCGGGCCGCGGTCGTCGTAGACCCCGGTGACGTCCGCCGCCGGGTAGAAACCGGCGGCCACCGCGGGCACCGGCGGGTTTCCACCGCAACTGCTGGCCAGCGAGTGCTCGGCGAGGCCGTAGGCGACGTTGAGCGAAAGGCTGCCGCCCGCCGATCCGCCGGAGATGGCCAGCCGGGCCGGATCGACCGCGTACTCGGCGGCGTGCCCGGCCACCCAGGACAGCGCGCAGGCGACGTCCTGGGACGCGTCCTGCCAGCGCGGCGGCGGCGCGAGCCGGTAGTCGACGTCGAACACCGGGTAGCCGCGATCCGCCAGCCACCGGTCGACCCCGGCCTGCTCGTCGCGCTTCCCGGTGACGAAACCGCCGCCGTGCACCAGGACCACGGCGGGCCGGGGGCCGGTCGCCGGTCGCGGCGGCAGCCAGACGCTCAGGTCGAGCCCGACCCCGCCGACCTCGGCGTACCGGACCGTCTTGTCCGCGTGCACGTCCGGCTGCCCCGGTTCGGTCAGCCCCTGCCACCAGGACACCGACACCCCCTGGTCCGAAGCGAAACTCAGCTGGGCGACCAGGACCACCACGGTGCCCGCCACGCCGAACGCGCCGAGGCCCAGCGCGGCGCCGCCGGTCCGCCGCGCGCCGGTCCACCACAGCAGCACCGAGCCGAGCAGCCCGAGGACCGCGGCCAAGACCGCGTAGAACACGTAGGTCCCGACGAGATCCGACCCGAACTCGCCGAGCACCGGTGTCCCCGGCAGCAGGACGCCCACCGCGAGCAGCGCCACCACCAGGGTCCACAGCAGGACAACCACGATCAGTCCACGCCGTGCCCACTTGCGCAAAACCAGCTCCTCCTCAGGCCGCGACCGCCACGGCCGAGGTCAGCACCTCGGCGAAGGCGTCCGCGAAACTCTCGATCGTGCGGTCGGCGACCGCGGTGGCGGGATGGCGTGCGCGCAGGAAGAGGCCCTCGTCCGTGCGGGAAACCCAGAACTGCGCGTCGTCGGCCGTGGTGACGCTGCTCAGGTGGTACGCGGCGGCCGGGACGTGGTGCTCGGCGCCGGGGAACCGGCGGTAGTCGATGTAGGACAGCATGAACACGTCGTCCCGGTCGCGCCGGAAGTCCACTCCGGACAGTGCCACCGGCACCGGCACGTCCGCGTACGCCAGCGCCTCGCGGAACGCCGCACGGGCGTCACGAACAGTATCGGCGAATCCACTGTGGACCTTGAGTTCGAGCGGGGCGACCGTGGTGAACCAGCCGATCGCGTGTTCCCAGCGCGGCTCGTTCCGGGTGTGCAGCGGCGCGCAGACCCGGACCTGTTCGCCCCCGCCGAGCCGGTGCACGGCGCCGGCGAGCGCGGCCAGCACCCCGGCGAAGACGCTGCCCCCGGCGGCCCGGCATTCCCGCTCGAACGCGGCCGCGCCGCGCGCGTCGAGCACCTGCTGGCAGCGCATGCGCTGCGGTGGGCGCTGACCCGGCGTTACCCCCAGTGCCAACGGAAACGCCGGGCTGGTGCCCCCGCACGCGGTGAGGAACTCCGACCAGCGCGCCGTGGCGGCGGCCCGCCGGTCCGGCGGCACTTCGGACGCCTGTTCCCCAGCGCAGTAATCGACGAAACTGCCGACCGGGGGCAGTTCGGCGCCGCGGTACAGCTCGCGCAGTTCGTGCACCGCGAGCGCGAGCGAGTACCCGTCCGCGTCGCAGTGGTCGAACGCGCAGAACACCGTGCCGCCGCGCGCGTGCAGCACCACGGTGAACAGCGACGACGGCCAGGACAGCGGGTCGCACACCGCGCCGATCCGCTCGCGCAGGAGCGCCCGCGGGTCCGGCGCGGGCACCGGATCGGCGGCCACCAGGTCGAAATCCTCCGGCGCCACCACGAACCGCTCCCCGGCCCGGAAACCGCTGCGCAGCGTCTCGTGGCGGCGCACCCAGCGCACGAACGCCGACCGCAGCGCCTCGACGTCCACCGGCCCGGGCAGGTCGAACGCGCAGGCGAGCCAGTGTCCCGGGCCCTGGCGGCGCGCGGTCTCCAGGTGGAACCGCTGGTTGAACGACGGCGGCACCGGCGAGGGCGCCGCCCGGTCCGCGGCCGCCAGCGTCGAGCGGGCCGGGGTGAACTCGACAACCCGGCCCGGCTCGACGGGCAGCCGATCGAGGGTGGAAAACCGCATGCCTACGCCGGATTCGCGGCGGTCAGCCGCTCGCCGATCCGGTACTGACCGGTGCGCGCGAGGTCCTGCAGGACCTGGCGCAGGTGGTTCAGGAAGTGCGGCACGGTGGACCGGGCGACCTCGGTGTCCGGATGCCGGGTCTTCAGGTAGGTCCGCTCCCACTGGCGGTTCACCCAGATCGGCACGTCCCGGCTGTCGCCCGGGCCGACCAGCGCCTGGCAGTCGGCCTCGTCCCAGTCCCGCGAACCCGGCGCGTGGCGGCAGTCCAGATAGGACACCATGGGCGGCACCGCGCTCGGATCGGCCTGCACGGTCAGGCCCGACATCAGCTCGGCGACCCGCAGCAGCGAGACCCCGGCCAGCGCCTGCGCCTCGGTGAACGCGTGCTGCGCCCCGCCGACGACCTCGCTGAAGCTGGCCCGCCCGGCGACCGGGAAGGCGACCGGCGCCAGGTTGATGAACCAGCCCTGGGTCGCCTGCCAGCGCGGTTCGTCGCGGGTGTGCACGACCGTCAGCCCGCGGTAGGACTCGTGCCCGGCCAGCTCGTAGGCGGTGATGCCGAGCGCGGCGAGCAGCCCCGCGGAGAACCCGGCGCCGTGCGCCTTGCACACCCGGGAGAACGCGTCGGCCTCGTCCGCGTCGAACAGGTCCAGGTGGATCGGCACGCTCGGGTAGGACTTGCCGTCCTCGACGCCCAGGTCCAGCGGGAAGGCCGGCGGCGGCCCGGCCAGCCAGAAGTCCAGCCAGCGGCCGACCTCAGGGGATTCGGCGGTGATCTCGGCGGCCCGTTCCCGGTCCAGCGCGCAGGCGTCGACATAGCTGCCGACCTCGGGCAGCTTCGCCTCGACCCCGGCCAGTTCGGCCTGGTACAACGCGCGCAGCTCGTGGAAGACCAGCAGGACCGAGTAGCCGTCGGTGTGCGCGTGGTCGACCGCGAAGTACACAGTGGACGACGAGTCCCGGAGCACGGCGCCCGCGACGAACGGCGGCCACCGCAGCGGATCGGTGCCCGCGTCGAACCGGTCGAGCAGGTGCTCCCGGACCGCGGCGGGCGTCTCGTGCGCCCCCACGGAGACCGCGTTCAGCGACAGGAGCTCCTCGGGCACCGCGTGCCGCTGCAGCTTGCCCTCCTGCTGCGAGAACCAGGTGAGCAGCGTGGAGTGCCGCCGGATCCACTTCTCCAGCGCGGCCGCCATCGCCTCCGGCTGGAGCCTTCCCGGCAGGTCGAACACCGTGGCCAGCCACGGCGACTGCGCCTTGCCCACCGCCTGGTTCGCCAGGCGCCGCCAGATGTGGTTCTCCTGGACGTACGACGGCGGCGCCGGGTGTTCCGGGGCATCGGCGGCGGTTTCGACGGCCGCATCCGGCAGCCGGAATTCGACCACCTCACCGGGTTCCGGCGCGTAGTCGAGGATCGAGGTCATCAACATGGCAGGGATTCCCTTTCTAGCTCGCGGTGTGGGCGGCGAGCCCGGCCACCGCGTAACTGCCTTTCGCGGCGACCTGCCGCATGATCCGGCGCACCCGCTCCACGTAGCGCGGCACGGCGGTCCGGCCGAGTTCGGTCCCCGGGTAGCGGGAGGCCAGGTAGACGCCCTCGAAGGAGCGGTTCACCCACAGGTAGACCTCGTCCGCGTGCGGGGTGCGGCTGCGCAGGGCCGCGGCCTTCCACTCGGGCCACTGCTTCGCGCCCGGCGCGTGGCGCAGGTCCATGTACGACACCACGAACCGGGGATCGAGCGGGACGCCGAGCAGTTCGGTGACCCGCGCGAACGGGACCGCGGCCATCGGCCGGGCCTGCTCCGCGGCCGCCGCCGCGTCCCGCATCACGTGGTGGAAACCTCCGGAGGTGACCCGGAAGTCGAGCGGCGCCAGCCCGACGTACCAGCCGAGCGAATGCGCCCACCGCGCCTGGTTCCGGGTGTGGAACGGGGCGAGCGCCCGGAATTCGCGGCGGCCGGTGTCCTCGTGGCCGGCGATCGCCAGGCAGGCCAGCACCCCCGCCTGGAAGTTGCCGCCGCTCTTGCGGCAGGCGGTGTCGAACGCCTTCGCCTCCGCCACGTCGAGCAGCCAGTCGAAGCCGCCGCTCTGCTTCGTGACGGCCGCCGGATCGTCGGCGCCCACCGGCGCCGGGAAACCCGGCAGCTCACCCCCGTTCGACGACACGAATTCGCGCCACCGGCACACCGTCTCGTGGTCGCTGTGCACCCGGACCGCGTCCTCGCGTTCCAGGCTGGCGAAGTCGACGTAACTCCCGACCTCGGCCAGTTCCGCCGCGCCGCCCGCGACCGCTGCCGCGTACAGCTCGCGGATCTCGTGCGCGATCAGCGAGATCGAGTATCCGTCCACATTGGAGTGATCGAGGCCGAGGTACAGGGTGGTCGAATCGGCATGGGTGACCGTGGCGAACACGTAGGACGGCCACGCCAGCGGATCCGTCTCCGCGTCGAAGAGATCCTCGAGGTACCCGGCGAGTTCGGCGCCGTGCGCGAAATCACCGGCGACTTTACCGTGCAGTGCCACCGACCCCGGATTGAGGGTGATCCGAGCCATCTTTCCCTCGGTGCAGAACAATCCGCTGCGCAGCGCCTCATGCCGATCGATCCAGGCGAGCAAGGCAGTTTTCAGCGCATTCGTGTCGAGTTCTCCGGGCAATTCGAACGCGGTCGCCAGCCATGACGGCGAGCGGCGACCGGCCCGTTCGGACACCAGGGAACTCCGCACATGTGCTTCCTGCACATAGGAAGGCGGCCGCGAGTCGGGTATCCAGTGCAGGGCACTGGGACCGAGGCGCGGTCGCCACTCGGTCAGCAGTCCAGGGCGGACGTCATGATCGGATAACTCAGTGAACTTCATTCCCACGCCATTCATCTTGCGTTTACAAAAGGAGATGAATTGAAACAAAGAGCAAGCAGGGCGGCGCTGACCCGTTAAGACCACCGATAGGCTATTCAGCCAGCCCGAAAACACGCAACAGGCTCATATTGTGAACTACGGCACCGGACGCGGAAACCCGGGCAAAAATGCAGTTTCTGGCAGCTTATTCTTGGCCCGTGCCAGTTGCCAGCCCGGCGGCAACGAGCAGTCCCCGCAATCCGGCCGCGACCTGTTCCCCGGTGGGCGCGTTCGCGGAGTCCAGCAGCCATTGCAGGGCGAGCCCGTCGACGAGCGCGAGGATCAGGCTCGCCACCCCGGAGAAGGTCGGATCCCCCGGATCCGGTTCCCCGACGAACTCGGCGGCCACGGCCGCGATCTGCTCCCGCATCCGCTGGTACTGACCGGCGGCGAGTTCGCGCAACTCCTCGTCCCGGGCCGCCCGCGCGGCGGCGTCGAGGAACGCCAGGCTCAGCTTGCGCCGCTGCGCCATGCTGTCCGCGTAGGCGACCAGGCTGGCCACCAGGCGGTCGAACGGGGTCGTCGCGTCGGTCCGCAGGGCGATCTCGGTGAAGCGGTCGCACCAGTCGGTGAAGGCCGCGCCGATCGCCTCGGCGAGCAGGGCGTCCTTGGAGCCGAAGTGGTAGCCGATCGAGGCGAGGTTGGTCTTCGAGGCGCCCACCAGGTCGCGCGCGGTGATGTCCGCGTAGCCCTTGTCTTCCAGCAGCCTGCGCGCCGCCTCCAGCAACCGCTCTCGATTACCCACCCGTAGACCCTATCTCCCCGCGCGCTGTGGCTCACGTCACGTATACAAGCGTCTTACACGTTGTTTACTACGGGTGTGAGTCATCGGGAGTTCGGCGTCTTCACCCGGCTCGGCCGCTTCGTGACCCGGTACGCGGCCCTCGTGGTCATGTTCTGGGTGGCCGTCGCCGCGGGGCTGAACCTCGCCGTCCCGCAGATCGAACAGGTCATCGCCGAGAAATCGGCCCCGTTCGTGCCCACCACGGCCGGTTCCGTGCAGGCCACCGAGGTGATGTCCGACGCGTTCGGCGACCGGGGCTCGCAAGCGCTGGCGTTCGTGGTGCTGTCCAACGAGAAGGGCCTCACCGACGCCGACCGGAGCTACTACGGCCTGCTCGCCGACCGGCTGCGCGCGGACACCGAGCACGTCGCCTCGGTGCAGGACACCAAGTCCCGGCCGGGCCTGGCGGACGCGGTGAACAGCAAGGACGGCAAGGCGATCTACCTGCCGGTCGGGCTGCACGGCAACGTGGGCACGCCGGAGGTGTCCCGGGCCGTGCAGGCGGTCCGCGACCACGCCGCCAAGCAGGTGCATTCGGACAACCTCAAGGTGCAGGTGACCGGCCCGTCCGCGACCATCTCCGACGAACTGCACGAAACCGACGCGAGTATCACCGGCATCACGATCGCCACCGTGGTGCTGATCGCGATCATCCTGCTGCTGATCTACCGGTCCCCGATCACCGCGGTGATCCCGCTACTGGCGATCGGGGTCTCCCTCGCCATCTCGCGGGCGGTGATGGCGTGGACGGGCGAGCGGTTCCTGCCGGTGTCCACCTTCACCACCGCCCTGACCACCGCGATCGTGCTCGGCGCGGGCACGGATTACGCGGTGTTCCTGATCAGCCGCTTCCACGAACACCGCAGATCCGGAACCGAGGCGCAGACCGCGATCGCCACCGCGACCTCGCGCGTGGCCGCGGTGATCGTCGCGTCCGCCGCGACCGTCGCGGCGGCCTGCGCCTGCCTGTTCCTGGCCAAGATCGGCATCTTCCGCACCACCGGGCCCGGGGTGTCGATCAGCGTCCTCGTCACCCTGCTGGTGTCGCTCACCATGACCCCGGCGCTGCTCTCCCTGGCCGCGCGCCGCGGCTTCGCCGAACCGCGGCGGGCGCCGAGCGCGCGGGGCTGGCGCGCGGTCGGCGCCCGCGTGGTCCGCAGACCGGTGCCCGTCCTGGCGCTGAGCCTGGTGATCCTGCTGGCGCTGGTCGCCTTCCTGCCCGGGATGCGCCTCGGTTTCGACGAGCGCGGGGTGCAGCCGGACACCACCGACAGCAACATCGGCTACGCGAGCCTGCGCGACCACTTCCCGGCCAACGAACTGCTGCCCGACTACCTGCTCGTGCGCGCGAACCACGATCTGCGCAATCCGGCGGACCTCGCGGCGCTGGAGAACATGGCGGACGCGGTGTCCAAGGTGCCCGGGGTGAGCATGGTCCGCGGCGCCACCCGGCCGCTGGGCACCACGATCGCCGAGGCGTCGGTGGGGTACCAGTCGGGTGAGGTCGGCAAGCAGCTCGATTCGGCGGCCAAGCAGCTCGCCGACGGCCAGGGCAAGGCCGATCAGCTGGCCCAGGGCGCGCAAAGCCTCGCCGGGGGCGCGAAGGAACTGGCCACCGGGGCGGGCGGACTGGCCGCGGGGACCGGGAAACTCGCCGAGGGCTCCCGGGCCGCGGTGGACGGCGCCGGGAAGCTGCTGTCCGGCCTGGAGGCCGCCGACGGCGGCGTCGGGACCGCGGCCGACGGCGCGAAACGGCTGCACGAGGCGTCGGCCCAGCTCGCCGACGGCGCGCGGCAGCTGTCCGGGACGCTGAACTTCGCCTACCAGCAGGCGGTGTCCACAGCGGACAGTCTGAAGCTGGCGCTGGACGGGCTGAACGCGAGTCCACTGTGTACGGTCGACCCGATCTGCCGGAAGGTCCGGGAAGGGCTCGGCGCGGTCTACCACGCGAACCGCGACCAGTTGCTGTCCGGGCTGCGCCAGCTCGCCGAGGGCGCCCAGCGGCTCGCCGACGGGAACACCCAGCTCGAGGGCGGGCTCGGGCAGCTGCGCGCCGGGCTGACCACCGCACGCGACGGTATGGGCCGGCTGACCTCGGCGCAGCGGACCTTCGCGCAGAAGCTCGGCGAGCTGTCCCAGGGCGCCGGGCAGGCGCACGACGGCGCGAACCGGCTGGCGGACGGGACGGGCAAGGCCGTCGACGGCGCGGGGCAGGTGGCGGGCGGCACGGCCACGCTCGCCGATTCGACCAAGCAGCTCGAAGGCGGGCTGCGGCAAGCGGCGGACTTCCTGCTCGAGGTCGGCACCGGCGCCAAGGACCCGACCATCGGCGGGTTCTACCTGCCGGCGCGGGCGTTCAACGATTCCCGGCTCGCGCTCGCCAGCGGCTACTTCGTCTCGCCGGACGGGAAGACCGCGCGGATGATCGTGCTCGGCGACACCGATCCCTTCGGCGCCGAGGCGATCGACCGCGCGCGGGCGGTCCGCGCGGCCGCGGAGCAGGCGTCGCACGGCACGCCGATCTCCGGCAGCGCGATCTCGGCGACCGGGATGGCGGCGACCAACGCGGACCTGGACGATCTGGTGAAGTCCGATTTCCTGCTGGTCGCGCTGATGGCGCTCGGCACGATCTTCGTGATCCTGCTGCTGCTCCTGCGCAGTTTCGTCGCGCCGCTCTACCTGCTGATCTCGGTGGTGCTGTCCTACGGTTCCGCGCTCGGCCTGTCCGTGGCCGTCTGGCAGCACCTGCTGCACCAGGACCTGCACTGGTCGGTGGCCCCGATCTCGTTCATCGCCCTGGTGGCCGTCGGCGCCGACTACAACCTGCTGCTGATCACCCGGATCCGCGACGAATCGGCACGCGGCACCCGGTCCGGGGTGATCCGCGCGGTCGGCGCGACCGGCGGCGTGATCACCTCCGCGGGCGTCATCTTCGCGGCGAGCATGTTCGCCATGCTGGCCGGAAACGTGACCACGCTCGCGCAGATCGGGTTCACCATCGGCGCGGGGCTGCTGCTGGACACCTTCCTGGTGCGCACGCTGACCGTCCCGGCGACCGCGGCCCTGCTGGGCCGGAACAACTGGTGGCCCGCCCGCGAATCACGGCACAAAGCCAAAACCTCCGCCACCTAGTCCCGGGGTCGTGAGTGTTTGGGCCGGTTAAAGCGGTCTCTCATTTGGTCACCTACTTGTGACCTGGCGTTCCCGTTCGACGAGCCGCACTTGGCCGACACAGTGCGAAACCGGGCGGGTGGTGGTGCTCGGAGGTACCCAATGCGGCGTTCGGTACCTTCAACGCCCCGAAAGCCACATTGGTGTCCTCCGGGTACCCGCTGGCGCGTGTCCCCCGTTTCGGACGTGCGAGTCCCTCGTTTCGGTAGGCCGAGTTCCCCATTTCGGTAGGTGCCCCTCCGGGGCACCCCGACGAGCACGGCCTCGTTGCGGTTCCTCTTAGCCGACACAGTGCGACGAGCATCGGGGTGGCAGCCAGGCGGCGCCTGCACGCCCAGGCCGGTCACCGTCTCTTGTAAGGGAACCAAGTACTGGGGGTCGTGAGTGTTCCGGCCGGTTAGAACCGGCCGGAGCACTCACGACCCACGAATCCATGCGGCGTCCGGTGCGTGCGTGCGGGTGCGCGGTGGCGATATTCTCCGCTCGCGGCGCGCGGAGGCGCCGCCTGGATGGGGGATGGACGCGAATGAGCATCGGCAGCGAAAGACACCCGGTCGCGGGGGCACGGGACGCGGAGACCATTCTCGCGGAGGCGCGGAAGGCACTCTGGGTGATGGTCGGGTTCCTGGTGGTCATCTGGACCGTGCAGATCGTGAACTGGGCGAGCGACTACGACCTCAGCCTCGACTACGGGATCCGGCCGCGCGACGTGGGGTCGCTGCCGGAAATCTTCAGCGCGCCCTTCCTGCACTTCAGCTGGGGGCACATCGAGGGGAACTCCGGGCCGCTGTTCATCTTCGGCTTCCTCGCCGCCTACCGGGGGGTGCGCAAGTTCCTGATGCTGACCGCGCTGATCGTGGTGGGCAGCGGGATCGGCGCGTGGTTCACGCAGGCGCCGAACTCGGTCGGGGCCGGGGCCAGCGGGGTCGTGTTCGGGTACTTCGGGTACATCATCGTGCGCGGCGTGTTCGACCGCCACCGGATCGACATCGTGATCGGGCTGGTGATGGCCCTGTGCTTCGCCTACCAGTTCTCCGTGCTCATCCCCGCTGAAGAAGGGATCGGCTGGCAATCGCACCTCTTCGGGTTCATCGCCGGGGTGCTGGGCGGGTGGATCTTCCGGGACCGCCGCCCCAAGAAGGTGGACGCCGCCGAGGACGCGCCGCCCGGGCCGACCACCCCGCTGATCCCGAAGGACCTCGGCTTGTAGGCCGGTATTCCGGACACGGGGAAAACCGGTTGCCCGGGCGGTGAACCACTAGGCAGCATCGGTGATCGTGAATGAATCCGTTGCGGTCATGCCGTTCTACGACACATTCGGGCGGCGGCTCGTCGCCTGGGCGGGTGTGGCCGGCGGGGACCGGGTCCTGGACCTCGGCAGCAGCCAGGGTTCGGTCCGGCTCCCCGCACTCGAACGCGTCGGCGCCGAAGGGGCGGTCGTCGGGATCGACGCCACGAACGCCGCCCAGGTCGAACTGGCCGGCGAATCGTTCGACGTGGTGTTGTGCGGGCTCGCACTGCACGTCATGGTCGCGCCGTTCCGGGTGCTCGCCGAGGCATACCGGGTCCTCCGGCCCGGCGGGACACTCGCGTTCTCCGTGCCCGTCCCCGAAGCGATGACGCCGCCCCCGCCGCTGGACGAACTCGCCCAGCGGATGGGTTTCACCGACCCCGAGTACAGCTTCGAGGAAGTCCACCTGCTCTACGACGCCCTCGATCCGTTCTCCCGCAGGCGGTTCCGGGCCCAGATGCAAGGCGGAGGGTCCACAATGGATGCGAGCGCGCTGTTCGTGAAGCTGATCCGGCCGTGAGCGACGATCGGCCCTTTGCCCCGGGCCGCCGGATGGCTAGGTTGACCCCATGAAACTGCGCTGGTCCATCCTCACCGCAACCGCGGCCCTCGCGCTCACCGTGCCGGTCGGTGCGGCCCAGGCGGCCGAACAGCCGTCGGCCCAAGGCCGGCCGTACCTCACCCGGTGCGAGTTCACCCCCACGCCGGAGAACCCGGCCGCGAAACCGGTCCACCCGCCGCTGCCGTGGGCGTTCAACCGCGGCACCGTCCGGGCGACCATCGAAACCAACTACGGCGACGTCCGGCTGAAACTGGACCGCGCCAACGCGCCCTGCGCGGTGCACAACCTGGTGCACCTCGCGCGCCACCGGTTCTACCACCGCACGCAGTGCTTCCGGCTGACCAACTCCGCCCGGCTCGGCGTGCTGCAGTGCGGCGACATCCACTCGGTGGAGAAGGGCGGCCCCGGCTACAAGTTCGCCGACGAGGTGACCGGCAAGGAAACCTACCCGCGCGGCACCATCGCGATGGGCAACCAGGGCCCCGGCACCAACGGCAGCCAGTTCTTCATCGTGCACTCGTTCGCGAACATCAAGCCGATGTACACCGTGCTCGGCCAGGTCACCCGCGGTATGGAGGTGCTCGACCGGATCGTCGCGAACGGGATCATCCCCGGCGACAACGGCGAGCAGGACGGCCTGCCCGCGAAACCGGTCAAGATCCACCGGATCGTGGTGCGCTAGAGCAACTCCGGGGTGAGCGCGAGCAACCAGGCCGCGTCCGGCTCGTACAGGTCCGGCTCCAGGTAACCGATCTTGACGCCCGTCAGATCGCGCTCGGCGGGATCCAGCCCCAGGCCGGGGAAGTCGGCGACGTGCGGTACGAACCCCGTCACGCGTATACCCGGAGCCTGCTGGCCGCCGTTCCCGGCGGCGAGGTATAGTGACCTCGGCGCCGTGCTCCCAGTGACCCCCAGGCTGGTCGAGCGCGGCGCCCTACTTGTTCGGGCGGCCTGTCGGCCGACCTCCCCGGGGCTCGTTTCACTGTGGGGGGGGCGACCCCCCCACACCCCCACGGTGCGAGCTTCTGGCGACCCAGCGTGGTCCGGTTGGGCGTTCACCAGCGCCGGATCGTATGCAGGCAGGTGCGTCAGGCGTTTAGGACCAGGGGAGGGGGCGGGTGGTGTAGTGGGGGCCTAGGGCTAGGTTGGCGCCGCTGTGGTGCCACCAGTGGGCTTGGGTCGCGGTTTCCACGCCGTCGATCACGGACAGCAGCCCCGCCTCGCGTACGGTGGCCAACACGCTTACGATCGCCCGGTCGACGCCGAACCGGCGTCCCAGTCCGCGTGCCTGGCAGGTCACCGCGCGGCGGTTGAACCGCACGGCGCCCACCGGGAGGTCGTCCAGCCGCGCCAGTTCGCTGGGTCCGCCGTCGAAATCGTCGACCATGGTGCCGATGCCGACCTCGGCGAGCACCTTCAGGTTGTCCACCGCCTCGCCGCGTTCGGCGGCCAGGGCGGCCAGCGGCAGGCCGAGCCGCAACCGGCCGGGTTCCAGCCCGGTTTCGTCGAGTACCCGCAGTACCGCGCCGACCAGATCGGGATCGTGCGCCTGATCCGGGGTGAGCGCGGTGCTCACCGTCAACTCGCCGAGATCCTGCGCCAGTTCGCAGGCCGAACGCAGCAGCCACATCCCGAGCGGGATGATCAGCCCGGTCTTCCCGGCGAGTTCCACGCAGCGGTCGTGCCCGAGCACGCCCAGCCCGTCGTGTTCCCAGCGCAGCACCATCTCGAGCCCGACGATCCGGTCGTCGGACAGCCGGACGACCGGCTGGGCGACCGCGCGCACCTCGCCGTCCTCCCACGCACCCGGCATGTTCGCGGCCAGGCCGAAGGTTTCGCGGTCCCGGGCGTCCTGCCCCGCGTCGAACAGGCTCCACTGGCGGCGGCCGATGGCCCGCGCCCGGCGCAGCGTCGCGTCCGCGGCGCGGAGCAGTTCGTTCGCGCCGGTCTCCACCGGCGGCTGGTGCACGACCCCGACGCTCGCCGAGGTCGAGACGCCGTGCCCGTCGACGTAGACCGGTTCGGCGAGGGCCTCGTTGATCCGGCCGATCATCGTCACCACATCCGGCGTCGTCGGCGAGTTCGCCACCACCACACCGAATTCGTCCGCGCCGATCCGCGCGACCATCGCGTTCTCACCGGCGAAGACGTCGGTGATGCGTTCGGCCGCGGTGCGCAGCAGGCGGTCGCCGACCGGCCGGCCGAGGCCGTCGGTGATCACCGAGAACGCGTCGAGATCCAGGTGGTACACCGTGATTCCGGCCCGGTGCCGGACCGCCTTCTCCAGTTGGGTGGTGAAGAACTGGCGATTCGGCAGCCCGGTCAGCATGTCGTGCAACGCCTGGTGGCTCAACCGGTCCCGGAGCAACGTGATTTCGGTGTCGTCCTCCACGACCGTCACGAACCGTTCCGGGCGCCCGCCGGCGTCGCGCAACACCGAGACGGTGAGCGAGGCGAGCACGGTTTCGTCCGGTGCCCGCATCAGGTGCCGCAACTGCGGGAACAGATCGGCTTCGCCGCGGAGCACGCCCTGGTAGTCGTGGCGCAGCGCGGTTACCTCGTCCGGGCGGACCAGCTCGAACAGGGTGCGCTCGGGCAGTTCCTCGGCCGGTCGGTCCACGATCCGCGCGAAGGCCTCGTTGACGCGCAGGAACCGGCCGTCCAGATCGGTGATCGCGACCCCGCTCGCCGAGTACGTGAACAGCTCGTCGAACCGGGCCTCGCTCGCCTTCAAGCTCGCGGTGGCCAGCCGGACCGTTTCGGCCAGGGCGCCGTTGACGCTCTCCTGCTGGGCGAACACGGACTGCCGCAGCGCCTCCGTGTAGCCGGACGCCAGCGCGCCGAGGGTCTCGACTACTCGTTCATCGAGCCGATCGATCCGCTGCAATTCCTTGGCGGACAACAGGTTCTTCCCCAGAACGTCGACCGTGCAGCGCAGGCTGGTGCGGCCGATGCAATGCAGGGCCACCAGTTCCGCGCCGACCTGCGTCGCGGGATCGGCGGAGAACGGCTCGCGGCCCAGGGTCGTCCTCAGGCGATCGACGAAACCGAGCAGCCGTTCTTCGAGCTCGGCATGGGACAGCGGCACGTACCCCGACATGCTGAGCTGGTAGGCCCATTTCCGGACGAGCCGCCTGCGCCACGCGTCGGGATCGCAGTGACTGGAGGACAGCTTCCTCGCCAGGCCGCTCACGGTTTGCGCCCGATCGCGCCGTAAACCGCGGTGGCGGCGGATCGCTCCACCGGGTCGAGCCGCCGCTCGGTGATCCATTCGGTGAGGTCCGCGACGCCCGGCCCCTCGAGGTCGAAACCGGCGAGCAGGCGGAGCACCTCGGCCCGCGTGCGCGGGTGCAGCTGGTTCTGGCTGCGCGCCATGACCTTCACCCAGGCGTCCGTCTGTTCGGGACGGTGGTCGGCGGTGACGTGCGTGAGCACCAGGTAGCTGCCGGGGGCCAGCCGCCGCCGGTAGTCGATCAGGATCGCGGCGGGCTCGCCGGAATCCGGGATGAAATGCAGCACGTCGTCCAGCAGCAGGCCGAGCGGCTCCCGCGGGTCGAGCAGCCGCTCGGTGGCCGGATGGGTGAACACGTCCTCGACATCGCCCACGCCGGCCCGGATCACCACGGCGCCCTCGCCCAGTTGAAACGCGGAGCGGTCCACCTGGACGACCCGGCAACCGGCGTCGGCGCGCAGGGCGATCTGCCGCGCGTTGCCCACGGTCGGCAGGCTCGAGCCCACGTCCAGGAACTGGCGGATTCCGGAGCGCAGCAGGAACAGCATCGCACCGCGCAGGAAGGTCCGGTGCAGCTGGCAGACCCGCCGGATGTCCGGCACCACCGACTCGAGATCGTCCGCGAGGTGGCGGTCGACCTCGAGGTTGTGGCCGTCGCCGAGCAGGTAGTCCCGCATCCGCGCCGCGCTGGGCAACGCGACGGCGCCGTTCGCCGCCCGTTCACCTCGCAGATTCGTGCTCACGGTTTGCGGCCGACACCCACATAGCAGACCGCGTTGGCCAACGCGTTGTCGGAGAAGTCCCCCGGCCCCTCCGGGCGCCAAGCCGCGAAGTTCACCACCCCCGGCTCGACCAGTTCGAAGCCGTCGAAGAACTCGCGGATCTCCTGCTTGTTCCGGAAGAACACCGTTGTCCGCACGCTCCGCTGGTAGTTGTCCATCGACGTTCTGAGCGCGTCCGAATCGCTGTCCATGGTGGCGTGCGAGATGGCCAGAAAGCTGCCGGGCGCCAGCACGTCACGATACCGGGCGCAGAGGGAAAGCGGATCATCGGCATCCGGAACAAGATGCCAGAGCAGGAGATTGAGCAGGCCGATCGGTTCGTCGAAATCCAGCAAGCGCGCGATCTCGGGGCGGCCCAGCAGATCATCCGGCGCGCGCACGTCGGCCTGAAAGGCATCCGCCCGATCGTTTTCCCGCAGCAGCGCCTTGGCATGGGTTGTCGCGATCGGTTCTTTGTCGACATAGACCACGCGGCATGCCGGATCGATGCCCTGCGCGATCTCGTGCACGTTGCCCACGGTAGGAATACCGGAGCCGATGTCGAGGAACTGCCGCACCCCGGAGTCGACCATGAAACGGACGGCCCGGCGCAGGAAGGACCGATTCAGCCTGGCCATGTCATGCACCCCGGGCAGGTTCTCTTCCATGTAGCGAGCGAGCTGCCGGTCCGCCTCGAAGTTGTGCCCGCCCCCGAGCACGTAGTCGTAAACACGAGCAATACTCGGAACAGTCGGATCGATCTCGCTCGGGGCCCAGCTCAGCCTGTCGGTCACCGCGCACCTCATCTGGTTCGAATAGGCGGGAAATACTACCCAGCGTAGAGATCCACTACTGTCACCCAATTGTGCGATGTCGGAAGACTACCCGTTGGGTGTCTTGTAGTCGGCATTGTTCCACCCGGAGTAATTCGATCTTCGAAAAGTACCGTCAACATAGAGACATTGGAGGAACTTTCTTTGCGAAAACGTTTCTCATTCCGTCGTCGGCTGCTTTCTTTCGCGCTGGTCACCGGCATGATCGGCGCGGCATTCACGCCCGCGCAAGCACAGGCGACCACCGCCACCTGCCGCGAACTGAACATCCCGGTGACCGTCGGCCTGCTCCTGCCGGGCACCGTGTTCGGGAAGCTGTGCGTACCACCGCGACCGACGCACACCGTGCAACTGCTGATCCCGGGCGCCACCTACAACGGCACGTACTGGGATCCGCCCACCACGCCCGGCGTCCACTCCTACCGGAAGAGCCAGAACGCCGCCGGTTACGCCACGCTGACCGTCGACCGGCTCGGCTCCGGGCGCAGTTCGGTCCCGCCCGGGGTCACCCTCACCGCGCTGATCCAGGCCGAGGTGATGCACCAGGTGATCTCGAAGCTCCGGAACGGGGCGTTCGGGCCGCGGTTCGACAAGGTGATCATCGTCGGGCATTCCCTCGGCTCCGCGATCAGCGTCCTGGAAGCCGCCACCTTCGGGAAGGTGGACGGCGTGCTCCTCACCGGCATCGCGCACCGGATCAACCCGTTGCCCGTGGCCGCCCTCTTCACAACCTTCTACCCGGCCGCGCTGGATCCCGTTCTCTCCCGGAAGTACCTCGATCCGGTCTACCTGACCACCCGGCCGGGCACCCGGAACGCCGACTTCTTCCTGCCGGGGAAAGCTTCGCCGGAGGCGATCGCACTGGACGAGGCGACCAAGGACGTGTTCGCCGCGACCGAGGCCCCCGATGGGCTCGGCGTCAGCGTGTTCACCCCGTACACCTTGCTGATCGGCGTCCCGGTGCTGCTCGCGATCAGCCGCGACCCCTTGCTCTGCGACCCGTTGCTGGCCATCGACTGCACGTCGGCGGAAACCGTCCGCGCCGCCGAGGCCCCGTATTACTCCCCGGCCGCGCGGTTGCGCACCTACCTGCTGCCGGGCGAATTCGGGCATTCCTTCAACTACGCGCCCAACGCCAACGAGTTCTTCTCGGCCGCCGCGGCGTGGGCCGACGAGTTCGTCGGCCGCTGACCGCGCGGCAGAACCGGCCACGCGGAAGAATGTAGCTACCGTAAACAACGACAGCCCCGCTAAATGGAAGAGGAACGTGCCCGGCGGGGGCAGCCATTCGGACAGAAACCGAGCGTCCGCGGTCAAGCGTTCCCGGCGTCGCCGCGATCCAGAACGCCCTGCAGATGCTCGAGCAGCCAGGGGCAGCGCATCGGGTATTCGTAACCACAGGTGAGGTGGTGCTCCAGGGTTTCCCGGGCGTGCTCGGCCCGGGCGATCTGCTGGTTCAGAAGTTCCACATGACTGCGCAGTATCTCTTGGAACTTCTGGGATTTCGTCGTGGCGGCAAGGATCTCCTTGACCTGCGCGAGGCTCATCAACCCGGTGTTGGTGTAGATCTGGATTAGCGCGAGCCGGCGAAGCTCCTCCGGTCCGTAGTAACGGCGCCCGGCTCGCCGGGCCGCGGGGCGCAGAAGTCCTTGCTCCTCGTAGTAACGCAAGGCCGAAGGCTGAATGCCGAAACGCTTGGCCACCGCGCCGATAGAAACCAGACCATCATCCACAGGTGCAGAGTAAGAGAAGGTGCCGTGCTCGACCAGCCTGGGGGTCACTGGGAGCACGGCACCTCCGGTACCGTACCGCACTTCGGGCCGGTTTGGCGAGCCTTAAGGAATCATCTCGCCAATACCAGCCGAATGGATGAACGACACTGTCGTCTTTAGGCCACCGGGTTGCGCCTAAAGTCGGTGGCGCAAACATTCTTTCGTTAGCTGCGTACCAGTTCCCTTGATGGTTCTTCACATTAAAACCTCACTCGACACCCGCCCTTTGTCGTATGTCGGACGTTATGTGACATACCGCCACCTCTTTACCGAGCAAGCCGACCCCAGGCCATTCCAACGTCTCTTGACACCCCCGCGTCCCGCCAAGCGGAACCGGACTCCGCTTCTGTCCGCGTAACCATCCGGCCACTCAGGCGTTGGTCACCGCGAGTGACACGAGTCACACCGAGTCGTTCCACAAGGAGGTGGGCGCATGGGGGTTCGAAACTGGGCGCACGGGGTGATCGCCGCGGTGGCCACGGGTGCGCTGGTGGCGGGCGGTACCGCCGCGGCGGCCGAATCGGGGGCGCGGGAGCCGACCGGCCCGGTCCAGCCCAACATCATCGCGGCGGCCCTCTACTCGCTCCCCAATCCCACCCTGGCGCCTCCTGGTGCGAACCGGTGGGACTGCAAACCCAGTGCCGCGCACCCGAATCCCGTCCTGCTGTCCAACGGCACCACGGCCAACGCCTACGAGAACTGGGCGGGCCTGTCCCAGCGGCTCGCGGACGCGGGCTACTGCGTCTTCGCCGGCAATTTCGGCGGATCCCCGGGCAGTTTCCTGCAGACGGTCGGCCCGGTCGCCGGTACCGCGGGGCAGCTCGCGGTTTTCGGCGACAAGATCCTGCGAGCGACCGGTGCGCGGAAACTCGATGTCGTCGGCCATTCCCAGGGCGGGATGAACATCCGCTACTGGATCAAGCATTTCGGCGGGGACCGGAAGATCGGCCGGCTGATCGGGTTGTCGCCGTCGAACTACGGCACGGATTTCTGGGGCCTGCTCACCGCGGTCAACGCGATTCCACCGGTGCGCGATCTCCTCGGCGCGGTCTGCGCGGCCTGCAACGACCAGGAGAAGCATTCGGCGTTCCTGCGCGAGCTGAACGCCGGCGGCGACACCGTCCCCGGCATCGAGTACACGGTGATCCAGACCCGGTTCGACGAGGTGGTCACGCCGTACCAGAACGCGTTCCTCAAGCCCGCGCCGAACGTCCGGAACATCCTGCTGCAGGACGTCTGCGGCCTGGACTTCACCGACCACCTCGGCATTCCGTACGACCCGATCACCGGTCAGCTGGTGCTCAACGCGCTCGATCCGGGCAACGCCAAGCCACCGCGCTGCCAGTTCGTGCCACCGGTACTCAGCTGACGCTCCGGGGCGTCAGGCGGCGGTGAACTCCGCGGGCATCGCCACGTTGGCGCGGAACCCCGGGCACTGCTCGAAAGCGTTCTCCCGCGGGCACTGGAGCAGGTGGCGCAGGTACGCGTGCGCGGACTGCAACTGCGCCATCTGCTCTTCCAGCGCGGCGATCCGGCCGGTCACCGTGTCGCGCCAGTCGTGCGTCTCGGTCCGTCCGGCGAGCACGGTGGCGATCTCGTCCAGGCTCATCAGCCCGGTGCCCTGCCACAGTTTGATCAGCGCGATGCGGTAGAGCTGGTCCTGGTCGAAGTAGCGCCGCCCGGAACGGCGGTGCGGCACGATGAGACCCCGGCGTTCCCAGTAGTGCAGCGTCGAGATCGCCAGTTCGAAGCGGTCGGCGACTTCGCCGATCGAGACAAGTGCGTCCATTGTTCCATTTGACCTCAACCCGACTTCAGGAGGCAAGGTAAGGCTAAGCATAGTGCGCAGTGAAGGGGAAGGGACGTTGCGCGTACTCTTCATCTCCACTCCGGGAGCCGGGTTCGCCTTTCCGATGGTGCCGCTGGCGTGGGCGATGCGCGCGGCCGGGCACGAGGTTACCTTCACGACCTGTGGCGACGGCCTGGCGGTCGAACGCGCGGGCCTGGAAGTGCTGGAGGTCGCGCCGATCGAGGAACTGATCGCGCACGTCCGGGAGACCCAGCGGCGGCATCCCGAACTGGTGGCGCGGCTGGGCGGGCCGATCGTCAACGTGCACGAGAACACCGCGCTGTCCAGCCGGTTCGGCACCCCGTTCCTGCCGCGGTTCCTGGCCGTGGCCCGATCCGTCCGGCCCGATCTCGTCGTGTACAGCCCGCTGCAGGTGGAGGGCCTCCTCGTCGCGTCGATCCTGGACGTTCCCGCGGTCGTGCACGGGTTCGGCTTCCTGCGCACCGCGGGCCTGCCGGAGACCATGGCCGAGCACTACGACGCGTTCGCCGAATTCGGGGTCGGCCTCCCCCGGCGGATCAAACACCTCGACCTGGCCCCGGCGAGCATGCTCGACGAGCCCGAATTCGGCTGGCCGATGCGGCCGGTGCCCTATGACGGCGGCGCGGTCCTGCCGGACTGGCTGCGCGAGATCCCGGACCGGCCGCGGGTCGCGGTCACCCTCGGCACCATGGTGCTGAAGGCTTCCGGGATCACCCCGCTGAAACGGCTCGTCGCCGAGGCGTCCACAGTGGACGCCGACTTCGTGCTCGCCCTGGGCGGGCAGGACATCGGCGCGCTGGGGCCGCTGCCCGCCAACGTGCACGCGGGCGGGTGCCTGCCCTGGCGCGCGCTCCTGCGCACCTGCTCGGCCGCGATCCACCACGGCGGCGCGGGCACCACCCTGGGCTCACTGGACGCCGGTGTCCCCCAGCTCGTGCTGCCGGAGGGCGCGGACCGCGGCCTCAACGCCGAAGCGGTGCGGGCACGCGGCTGCGGCCTGCTGTGCCGGGACGACGAGGTCGACGCGGCGACGATCCGGACCGTTCTGGAGGATCCCTCGCTACGGGTGGCGGCCTGGTCGGTGCAGGCCGAACTGGCCGACATGCCCGCACCGGCCGAGCTGGTGCCACTGCTGGCCGAACTGACCTGTCGCTGATTCCCGCGAATCTGCCATTTCGCGCGAAACGGTTGACCTCAACCCGGGTTGAGCTACCACACTCGATCGGACCTGCGCATCCGGTCGACTTGGTCGGTTGGGAGGAACCGACCCGCCGATACACCGGCCAACACGCCTTGGCGTCGGCGTGTTGGCCGGTGTTCCTTTCCGCGAAACCGTCAGCCGAACTCGGGTTCCTCCGTTCGAGTCCGCTTGAGTTCGAAGAAATGCGGGTACCCGCTGAGCAGCCGGGCGCCGTCGAAGATCCGGCCCGCCGCTTCGCCCCGCGGGATGCGGGAGAGCACCGGACCGAAGCAGGCGGTCCCGTCGATGTGCACCACCGGGGTGCCGACGTCGAGCCCGACCGGTTTCATCCCCTCCTCGTGGCTCGCGCGGATCCGCTCGTCGTAACCGGCATCCCCGGCCGCGTCGCGCAGCCCCGCGGGCAGTCCGGTCTCGGCGAGCGCCGCCACGATGACCCGGTCGTAATCCTGCTCGCCGCCGTTGTGCACCCGGTTGCCCATGGCGGTGTACAGCTTGTCGAGGGCGGTGTCGCCGTGTTCGGCCACGGCCGCGGCCGCGACCCGGGACAGGCTCCAGCCCTTGGCCATCAGGGTTTCGTACACCTCCGGCAAGGTGGTGCCCTCGTTGAGCACGCTCAGGCTCATCAGGTGGAAGGTCAGTTCGATGTCGCGGACTTCGCGCACCTCGACCAGCCACCGCGAGGTGACCCAGGCCCACGGGCAGATCGGGTCGATCCAGAGGTCCACCCGGGCGGGCGAATCCATTGCTGCTGTCATTTCGGCAAGCTCCTGTCAGGCGAAGGAGGCGGGCGTGTAGCGGCCTTCGGCGCGGGCCGCGCTGAGCACCTCGGGGGAGATGTGCGACTCCGGGCGGTCACCGGCGACGATGACGATCATCAGGCTCTCCTCGTCGTCGCGGCCGCTGTCGCTGGCGATGTTGGTGAACCGGCGCTGCAGTCCCGGCGGGAACGACACGATGTCCCGCGGCCCGAGGTCGACGTAGAGATCGTCCTCGTCGTTGCAGCGGAACCGCCAGGTCCCGCTCAGCGGGATGAACGTCTCGTTGGTGTTGTGGTTGTGCAGAATCGTGCCGTTGCCGGGCTTTGTCCGGATGTAGGCGAGGTTGAATCCCTCGGCGATGTCGATCGGGGCGTTCCCCGAACTCTTCGAGCCGATCGGCGAGATGATCTCCTGGCCGTCGGCGCCCTGCTTCTCCGGCGGGCGGAAACCGATGACGTTGTACATGGTCCGCACGCAGTTCGCGAGCACGGTGTCCGGGGCGCCGCCGTCGGTTCCCTTGAGCTCGTCGAACCGGGCGACCCGCGCCAGCAGTTCCTCGCGGGTGAACCGGATGCTTTCCACAGCTTCCTCCTAGTCAACTGGCTTCCACGTCACGGGGTCGCCGTGCCGCGATATCGGAAAGGACCAGACTGTGCGCGGGCACGACGACGTCGTCCCCGATGACCAGCGGGCCGAGCACGGTGGCCTTGGCGCCGATCACCACGCGGTTCCCGATCCGGGGATGGCGCGCCTCCCCGACCGGCCGGTGGTTGTCCCGCCACCACCCCACCGCGCCCAGGGTCACCTGGTGGTAGAGCGTGACGTCGTCCCCGATCACCGCGGTCTCCCCGACCACGACCCCGTTCCCGTGGTCGATGAAGAACCGCCGCCCGATCCGCGCGCCGGGATGGATGTCCACTCCGGTCAGGAACTTCGCGAAGTTCGCCAGCGCCCGCGCGCTCATGCGGTGCCCGCGCAGGCACAGCTGGTGGGCGACCCGGTGGATCCAGACCGATGGCAGGGTCGGGTGCAGCAGCGCTTCCCAGCGCGAATTCAGGGACGGATCACGTTCGAACGCCGTTTCCATGTCCTCGCGGAGGCGGAACAGAATTCCGACGTTCCCCATTTCAATCGTCCAGATTCTCCACTTTTCGCCAGTCCTCCTCCGGCCCGGCGTCCCCGAAGAGGGTGACCACGAACTCGTCCGGGCCGAGGGTCTGCGCGACCTTGAACGCGGTGAGCCAGTTGGCCGCCGAGGACGCGCCGATCGACGTGCCGGTCTGGCGGCGGTAGTCGCGCATGCCCCGCAGCGCCTCGGGGTAGGAGACCTGGAAGTGCTTGGCATCGGGCACCAGCGTCTCCACGAACGGCTGCCGGTACCCGTAACCCAGCCCGGCGGCCCCGGCCATCTTCGGGTCACCGTTCGGCGGTTTCGTTGTGCCATAAGGAAGTTCCAGCGGGGTGACCCCGGCGACCATCACCTCGTCGAACCGCTGGCGCAGCGCCCGCGCGACGCCGGCGATCGTGCCACCGCTGCCGACCGAGGCGACCCAGGCCGACGGGCGCTTCCCGGCGAGCTGCTCGGCGATCTCGCGGCCGGTCATGAACTCGTGCACGGCCACGTTCGCCATGTTGCGCAGCTGGGCCAGCACCGTCACCTCGGGGTTGTCCCGCTTGAGCTGCTCGGCGTGCTTGATCAGGCCGATCAGCCCCTTGGTCGCGTCGACCAGGTCGACGACCGCCCCGGCCTCGCGGGCGCCGCGCAGCAGGCTGGGCGGGATCACGCTCGGCGAAACGAGGTGGATCGGAATCCCCGCGGCCTGGCCGAGCCCGCTGAGCGCGCGGCCCATGTTCCCCGACGACGCGTCCACGATGCTGAGCCGGTCCAGGCGGTCGGCCTGCTCGTTGATCGCGCTGCAGAGCAGCGAGTAGGCGGCCCGGTCCTTGACCGAACCGAACGGGTTCGCGAATTCGTACTTGGCCAGGACCTTCGCCCCGCCTTCCGGCCCGGGCACTTCCACCAGCGGAGTGTTGCCCAGGCGTTCGCGGAACTCGCGCAGCCCCGGGAAGTGGTCCAGCGCCACCGTTTCGTCCGGCATCGCGAGGAGCGGGTCCGCCACCGAGAGTTCGAGTTCCGGCTTTTCCGTGCTGGTCACGTTTCGCCTTCCTTCCCTGCCAGTTCGGGTCGGCGCGCTGGGACCTCGACGAGCTGTCGAAGGGTGTGCGATGCGGGCCCGTGGCGCGAGGCGGGCATGGGTGGTGGTCCGCCCCCGCACGGGTGCTCGAATGTGCTTGCTCGCGCCCGAATCCGGCGCTCGATCCCCCACGGCCGGGCCCCCAGCGCACCAGCTGCCCTGCTGCCCGCCCCGCCGCGTCTTCCGGGGTGCCCTCAGCCTAACAA
This sequence comes from Amycolatopsis anabasis, assembly GCF_009765355.1. Classification (GTDB taxonomy): domain Bacteria; phylum Actinomycetota; class Actinomycetes; order Mycobacteriales; family Pseudonocardiaceae; genus Amycolatopsis; species Amycolatopsis anabasis. The sequence continues at coordinate 26,249 of NZ_VTHK01000038.1, forward strand.
CAGATAGGCCACTCTGTCGAACGTCTGATGTTTGAAAACACAGATCAATGCTCGGTGGCCGGGATGGAAACCTCCGAGCGGAGCGTCCCGCACTCGGCGGCGGGCGCGGCGCAACTGCAGCGCAGAATGTACTTCAGATAGTCGTGCGCGGTGTTCAGCCGGTCGATGTGCGACGCGATGGTGGCCATCCGCGCGGTGACCGTGTCGCGCCAGTCGTGTTCTTCGGTGCGCCCGGCGAGCATCGCGGCGATGTCGTCCAGGCTCATCAGTCCGGTGTCGCGCCACCGGCGGATCAGCGCGACCCGGTAGAGCTGTTCGGAATCGAAGTGCCGGCGGCCGCCGATCCGGTGCGGCTTGATGAGCCCGCGGCGCTCCCAGTAGCGCAGTGTCGAGGCGGGAAGATCGAAGAAGTCGGCGACCTCGCCGACGGAGACCAGATCGTCCATTGTCTCATTTGACCTCAACCCAAGTTGAGTAGGCAAGATCGGGCCCATGAGCACGATCACCCAGACGGCCGTACCCGCCGACCGGATGCCTCGGCACGAACGGCTCGTGCTGGCCCTGGCGTGCCTCGGTTCGTTCGTCGTCATCCTGGACGCGACGATCGTTTCGGTCGCCCTGCCCGATGTCCGCACCGAACTCGGCTTCTCGCCCGCCGCGCTGCCGTGGGTGGTCAACGCCTACACCCTCGCGTTCGCCGGATTCCTGTTGCTGGGCGGGCGATGCGCGGACGTGTTCGGGCGCCGGCGCGTGCTGTTCGCCGGGATGAGCCTGTTCACCCTGGCCAGCCTGGCCGGGGGACTCGCGGTGTCGCCCTGGATGTTGCTGGCCGCCCGCGCGGTGCAGGGCCTGGGTGGGGCCCTGCTGATTCCGTCCACTTTGTCCGTACTCACCTCGACCTTCACCGAAGGTGCGCGGCGCGCCCGGGTGCTGAGCACCTGGAGCGCGGTCGGCGCGGTCGCCGCCGCGGCCGGTCCGGTCCTCGGCGGGGTGCTCACCCAGTGGCTGGGCTGGCGCTGGGTGTTCTTCGTGAACGTTCCGGTGGGCGTGGTCGCCCTGATCGGTGTCGTGACGGTCCTGCCCCGGCACGACCGGTCGGGCAAGCGCGGACGGCTCGATCTGGTGGGCGCGGTGCTGGCCACCGCGGGCCTGGTCGGCGTGGTGTATGCGGTGATGGAGTCCTCGGCCGCGGGCTGGGGAAGCGCCCAGGTGCTGGGCGCGCTGGCGGCCGGGGTGGTGCTGCTGGGAATCTTCCTGCTGCACCAGGCCCGGTGGGCCGCCGATCCGCTGATGCCGCCGGCCATCTTCCGGGTGCGCTCGGTGAGCAGCGGCAACGTGGTGATGTTCCTGCTGGGACTGGGTTTCTTCGCCGGTCCGCTGCTGATTTCGTTCGATCTGCAGTACGTCCACGGGTTCACCCCCCTGCAGGCGGGAGTGGGCTTCCTGCCGATGGGGGTCGCGATGTTCGCGGGCGCCCGGTCCGCCGGGGCGCTCACCGTCCGGTTCGGCGCGCGGCGCGCCGCGATCGGCTGCCTCGTGGTGGGCGCCCTGGGCTTCGCCTGGATGGCGGTGGCCCTCGCCGACGCGCAGGCCACGTACCTGTTTTCCGTCGCGTTGCCCGGGCTGGTGTTCGGGTTCGGGACCTCGTCCGCGTTCACGCCGATCACCGTCGCCGCGACGAGCGGCGTTCCCGCGACCCAGAACGGCGTGGCCGCGGGCCTGCTGAACACCATCCGGCAGACCAGCGGCGCGGTCGGCCTCGCGGTGATCACCACGCTCGCCGCGGCGGTTTCCGCCGGTGAGTCCCCCGCCGCGCTCGCACACGGCTACTCGGCCGCGTTCATCTTCTCCGCGTGCTGCGTCGCCACGGCCGCGGTCGTCGCCGCGTTCAGCATGCCCCGCACCGCCTGAGGTCGTGAGTATTAGAACCGTTTAGAACCTCTGGCCACGCACGATGCCCGAAGGTGCGCGCACTTTCGCTGCCGCGTTCAGCATGACCCGCACGGCCTAACCGGCTGGGTACCGCCGAACGGCGCATTCAGACAAATGATCTGTCAAACATGGGATGTTGTACTGACCAGCGATCTGATGTTACCTTCGATCACGAACGCCAATCAGCACTGACCGGCTCGCAGCCGATGGCAATTCCGGCCGGGCGAGCATCCTGGGTTTCAGGTCATACCAAAGTCTTTATGGCGACGTGGGGGTTCTGCGCGTGACGGAAATACAAGAGCGCGAAAAAGTTCGATACCAGGTGCCGTTCGCGCGCCGGGGATCGGTCGTCGACAACGACGATCTCGACGCGCTTTCCAAGGTGGTCAGAAGTGACGAACCGCTGTCCTCCGGGCAATGGCGAGATGAATTCGAACGGAGATTTCGCGAGCATATCGGCACCCGGCACGCCCTTTCGGTGACCAGCGGCACGGTGGCGCTGGAAATAGCGATCAGGTTGTTGAACCTGCGACCGGGCGACGAGGTCGTGGCCACCTGCCAGACATTTCAGGCATCCATTCAGCCGCTGCTCGCGATGAACGTGGCGGTCCGGTTCTGCGATATCGACCCGGACACCCTGAACCTGGATCCGGACAAACTGGAAGCCCTCATCACACCGCGGACCAAAGCGGTCATTCTGGTGCATTACGCCGGAAATCCCGCCCGGATGCGGGAGATCGTCGCGATCGCGCGGCGGCACGGCCTGCTGGTGCTGGAGGACGCCGCGCACGCGCTCGGTTCCGGCTACCAGGGCCGGCGCCCCGGTTCGCTGGGCGACATCGGCTGCTTCAGCTTCCACTCCTCGAAGAACATGACCACCCTCGGCGAAGGCGGAATGCTCACCTTCGACCGGGACGACTGGGCGGCGCGGGCGGACCGGATCAGGTCCAACGAGGTGGACATGACGGCCGGTCCGGTCAACCCCGCCCTCGGCGCGCCACCGGACGTGCTGCCCTGGATGAAGTTCTCGTCGGCGATCTACCGCGAGTCCTACACCGCGATCCTGGGCGCGGGCACGAACGCGACGCTGTCCGAACCCGCCTGCGCCACCGGGATCGTGCAGCTGGACAAGATGGCCGGGCTGGTGCGGCGCCGCCGCGCGATCGCGGCCCGGCTGGACGAGGTGCTCGGCCGGTACCCGGAAATCCGCCTCCCGGTCGTCGCGGCCGGGGACGAGCACGCCTACCACCTCTACACCTGCTTCGTGACCGACGGCGCGGACGCCCGGCACGCCCTGATCACCGCACTGGACCGGCGCGGCATCGAGGTCCAGCTGCGCTACTTCCCGCTGCACCTCACCCCGGAATGGCAGGCCCGGGGCCACGGTCCGGGTGAATGCCCGGTCGCGGAGAAGCTCTGGTTCTCCGAGCACGTCAACCTGCCCTGCCACCCCGGCCTTTCCGAGACCCAGGTCTCCCTGCTCTGCTCGGCGCTGGACGCCAGCCTCCACGAGGTGTTCGGCCGCCGCTCCTCGCTGGCCCGCGGCTAAGGACTTTCGATGCCTTTCATCCACGTTCATATTCTCGAAAAGCGACTCACCCCGGAAAGCGAACGAAAACTGATCAGCGGAATCACCGACGCCGTGGTGGAAACCTTCGGCGAGGACATCCGCGAACACGTCTGGGTTGCCCTCGATTCCGTTCCCGAGCATCGCTGGGGCCTGGGCGGACGCCAAATCGAACCCCCTGCCTGACCATTTCGCCGACTGACTGCCACTCCACCACCACATGGGGACAAAATGGACTTCGGACTCAACTTCTTCCCGGTCTTCGCGCCCGAAAAGAAAACGGCCACCGACTATTACCGGGAGGTCATCGACCTGTCGGCGCTCGCCGACCGGCTCGGTTTCGAACATGTGCAGACCGTCGAGCACTACGGCTCCCCCTACGGCGGTTACAGCCCCGATCCGGTGACCCTGCTGGCGGCGGTCGCCGCCCGGACCGAACGGATCCGGATCACCACCGGCGCGGTGATTCCCGCGTTCACGCACCCGCTGAAACTCGCGGGCAAACTCGCGATGCTGGACAACCTGTCCGGCGGGCGGCTGGACGCCGGTTTCGGCCGCGGTTTCCTGCCGGACGAATTCGACTGGTTCGGCATTCCGATGTCCGAGAGCCGCCGCCGGTTCACCGAGGGCATCGAAGCGTGCCGGCGGCTCTGGTCGGAGGAGAACGTGAAATGGGAGGGCGAGTTCCACTCGTTCGGCCCGGTCACCCTGCTCCCCCGGCCGGTGCAACGGCCGCATCCGCCCATCTTCGTCGCCTCGGCGTCGAGCCCCGAATCGTGCGCGGCCGCCGGGACGGCGGGCCACCACCTCCAGGTCGTCCCGTCGATCGTCAGCCACGGCACCCTGCTCGACATGCTCGCCGCGTACCGCAAGGCCTGGGCCGACGCGGGCCGTTCGCTCGCCGACGCGCGCATCCAGATCAAGTACACCTGCTACCTCTCCGACGATCGCGCCCAGGCACTCGCCTGGGGCGAGAAGTTCGAGAACAACTACGTGGACCTGATGTCCGGGGCGATCGCCTCCTGGGCGGCGACCCAGTCGGACGCCTACCAGGGCTACGAGAAGCTGATCGAGAAGGTGCAGCAGTACGACTTCGCGAAGTCGTTGCGGGACAACAAGGTCCTCGCCGGGACACCGGCGCAGGTGGCCGAGCAGCTGCGGGCCATCCAGGGGGCCTACGGCGACGACCTCACGGTCAGCCTGCACCTCAACGCCGGTTACCTGCCCCACCGCGACGCCGCCCGCGCGGTCGAACTGTTCGCCGCCGAAGTCGCCCCGGGGTTCTAGATGGCCGAGCCGGAAGCCGAGGTCGCCGTCATCGGGCTCGGCGCGTGGGGTTCGGCCGCCCTGTGGCGGCTGGCCAAACGCGGGATCCGCCCGATCGGCATCGAACGGTTCGGGCGCGGGCACGCGCTCGGCTCGTCGCACGGGGGCAGCCGGATGTTCCGGGTCACCTGCCTGGAACACAGCGGGCTCGTCCCGCTCGCGCGCCGGTCCTGCGAGCTGTGGCGCGAGCTGGAACGCGACGCGGGCGAGCCCCTGCTCACCCAGTCCGGCGGCCTGCTGATCGGCAGCCCGCGGGGCCAGATCGTCGGCGGCACCCTGGCCGCGGCCGCCGAACACGGGATCGAGACGGAAACCCTGACCGCGCCGGCCCTGCGCGCCCGGTTCCCGCAGCACGACCGGCTCGGGCCGGACGACATCGGGGTCTGGGAACCGTCGGCGGGCATCGTCCGGCCGGAGGCCGCGATCCGCGGCGCGCTGCGGGCCGCGGAGGCCGCCGGGGCGCGGATCTTCACCGACACCCGGGTCACCGGCCTGGAGCCGGACGCGACCGGGGTGTGGATCCACACCCCGGTGCGGAGCCTGCGCGTCACCCGGGTCGTGGTCGCCGCGGGGTCGTGGCTGTCGTCGCTGGTGCCGGTGCCCGGGCTGCGGGTGGTCCGGATGCCGGTCACCTGGTTCCGCCCGGCCGACGAGTCGGTGTCCTACGCACTGCCCGATTTCCCGGTGTTCATGCGGGAAATCGCCGAGGGCACGGTGTTGTGGGGCTGCGGCGCCGAATCCGGGTACGACGTGAAGCTGGGGCTGGAGCAGTTCGACGGCACCGCGGTGCCGCTGGATCCGGAGGACAGCGACCGTTCGGTGCGCGAGGCGGACTGGGCGAAGTTGAGCGAGGTGCTCCCCGGGCACCTGCCGGGGCTGGCACCGGCCCCGGCGCGGGTCGCGGTGTGCATGCTCACCCTCTCCCCCGACGGCCAGTTCGTCCTCGGCGCGCTGCCGGAGGCGCCGAACATCGTCGTGGCCAGCGGGGACAACGCGCACGGTTTCAAGCACGCCACCGGAATCGGGGAGGTGCTCGCCGACCTCGCGACCGGCGGGCAACCGCGGCTGGACGTCTCCTTCACCGACGTCAAACGGTTCCGGTAGCGGATTTCCGCGGTTTTCCAAGGAGGAAGGTTGACGCTCGACATCACGGGCATCGGCGCGGTCGCGTCCATCGGCGGCACCCCGGAGGACATCCACGACGCGCTGTGCGCGGGAACCAGCGGGGTGGGGCCGGTCCGGGCCTTCGACCGCACGCGGTACCGGGCCGAGGCCGCCTACGAGATCGACGACCGCGCCGAGGACGGCCGGGACGAACCGCGGCGCGCGACGAGGTGGCTGGTCACCGCCGTCCGGCAGGCGCTGGCCGACGCGGGGCTGCTCGGCGAGGCCGCGCGGTACCCGGTGCTCATCGGCACCACGCACCGCGAGCAGCGGACCGCGGAACTGTGGTGGCGCGGGCAGGCCGAGGCCGGGTTCGCGGATCTGCACTTCGGCGCCGCGCTGCGCGAGGAGTTCGGCAGCACGGACGTCTTCACCTTCGCCAACGCGTGCGCGGCCTCGCTCTACACGCTCGGGCTCGCGCAGGACCTCGTCGAGGCGGGTGCGGCGGACACGGTGATCGTCGCCGGAACGGATTCCATCACCGAGAGCAGTTTCGGCATCTTCGACCGGATCCAGTACGGGCGACCACCGTCCGCGGTCCGGCCATTCGACAAGGAGCGCCGCGGGATGGTGATGGGCGAGGGCGCGGTCGCGGTCGTGGTCGAACGGCCGGGCGCCCACGACCGCCGCGTGCGCGCCCGGGTCCGCGGGGTGAGCGTGAACTGCGACGGCGCCCACCCCACGCAGCCCGCGGTGGACAGCGTGGAACGGGCCGTGCGGGACGCCCACCGGCGCGCGGGGGTCACCCCGGCCGACATCGACCTGGTGATGCTGCACGGCACCGGCACGGTGCTCAACGACCAGGTCGAGGCGGCCGTGCTGCGCAACGTGTTCGAACCGGCGAGCGCCCGGCCGGTGCTGACCGCGATCAAATCGATGACCGGGCACACCCTCGGCGGTTCCGGGCTGCTCAGCTTGCTGATGGCCGTGCTGTCCATCCGGCGCGAACGGGTCCCGCCGATCATCGGGCTGGACGATCCGATGGACGAGGTCGCCGGGATGGACCTGGTGCGGGACAAGCCGCGGCAGGCGAGCGTGTCCACCGCACAGGTCGACGCGTTCGGCCTGAGCGGCATCAACGCGGTCGCCGTGCTGGAGGGGGTCTCGTGATGGGGGTGTGCGTCACCGGGGTGGGGCTGGCCGTGGACGGCCTGCGGGACGTCGCCGACCTGCTGCTGCCCTACACCCGGCATCCGGGCGGATTCGATCCGGAGAAGGGCTTGCGCGGCAAGGAGATGCGGCATCGCGACCGGGCTTCGCGGCTGGCGCTGCGCGCGGCCGAGGCGGCCCTGCGCGACGCGGGTTTCCTGCGGGAGAACGGTTTCGCCGGGCCGGGTGAGCGCACGGCGACCGTGGTGAGCACGAATCTCGGCAACCTGGACAGCGTCTGCTCCTTTGTGGACACCATCGCCGAGGAGACCGCGACCGGGCTCAGCTCGACCGGGCTGCCGCACACCTCCAGCAACGCGATCGCCGGGTGGATCGCCATCGAACACGGGTTGCGGGGGCCGTGCGTGACCCTGTGCAACGGCCCGACCAGCGGGCTGGACGCCCTGCACTGGGCGCGCGTCCTCGTCGCGTCCGGCCGGGCGGACGTCGCGGTCGTGGCGGGCGCGGAACCGAGCAACGACTACGTGGACCGGCTCCTGCGCGAGGCGGGCGAACCGTCCTGGCCGGACGGGGCGGCCGCGGTGGTCGTCGAATCGGACGAGCACGCCCGCGACCGCGGGGTGAAGGCCCGCCTGCGGATCGGCGCCTACCACCGGGGCGCCGACGCGGCGGCGGTTTCCGCCGAACCGGTGGCGGAGCTGGCGTCCTGGGCGGGCCGCCAGTCCGGGGCGCTCGGCGTGCTGCAGTGCGCGGCCGCGGTCGCCCGGTTCGATCTCGCCGCCGAACCCGGCGCCCTGCTCGCCGCCTCGTGCGAAGTGCCCGGGGAGACCGCGGCGGCGCTGCTGTTCACCGGGCCCTGACGAGGCCCGACCGGAAATGGCTCAACGACAAGGGGAACGCATCCAATGACGAACAACCAGGTGGCCGTGGCGAAGGAGGACCTGCGCGCGCTCGTGGCCGGGGTCCTCGAACTGGACGTGGAAGAGGTGGCCGACCACACGCACTTCGGGAACGAACTCGGCGTCGACTCGCTGATGCTGCTGGACGTGGCGGCGCGGATCGAGAAGCGGTTCGGCGTCAAGATCGGCGAGACCGAGATCAACGAGGTGGAGTCGTTCGCCGAGGTCCACGAACTGGTGCTGAGCAAGCAGAACGCGTGACGGCGAAAGGAACGTTGATGACGCAGGAAACCCTCCGCCCCGGCGAACTCTGGGCGCGGTGGCCACCGGAACTCGCACAGCGTTACCGCGCCGCCGGGTACTGGCAGGGGCTGACCTTCGGCGAACGGCTCACCGGCTGGGCGAACCGGTTCCGCGGGCGCACGGCCCTGGTCGACGGGGACCGGCGGTGGACCTTCGACGAGCTGGACGCGAGCGTCGACCGGCTGTGCACCGGGCTGTCCCGGCTCGGCCTGCGCCGCGGCGACCGGGTGGTGGTGCAACTGCCCAACTGCGCCGAGTTCGTGGTCCTGTGGTTCGCGCTGACCCGCCTCGGCGTGGTACCGGTGCACGCGATGCCCGGCCACCGGCGCAGCGAGATCGCGCACCTGGTCTCCCTCGCCGACGCCGCCGGATACGTGGTCGCGGCCCGGCACGCGCGCTTCGACTACCGCGAACTCGCCGCGGAGATCGCCGACGCCGCACCCGGGCTCAAACACGTGATCGTCGCCGGGGACACCGGTGGGCGCGCGGATTTCCGGTCGCTCGCCGAGCTGATGGCCACCCCGGCCGAACCCGGGATCGGGCAGGCCGATCCACCCGCGTCCGAGGAGCTGGCCCTGCTCCTGCTGTCCGGGGGAACCACCGGCACGCCGAAGCTGATCCCGCGCACGCACGACGACTACGCCTACAACGCGCGGGCCGCCGCCGAGATCTGCGGCCTGGACGCCGATTCGGTGTTCCTGGCGGTGCTGCCGATCGGCTTCAACTTCACCATGAGCTGCCCGGGCATGCTCGGCACGCTCGAGGCCGGTGGCCGGGTCGTCCTCGCGCCGAGCCCCGGCCCGAAGACCACGTTCGACCTCATCGAACGCGAACGGGTGACCATCGCGGCGATCAACCCGCCGCTGGTCCCCTACTGGCTCACCGAACTCGAAACCGGCGACGCGGACCTGTCCAGCCTGCGGGTGCTGCAGGTCGGCAGCGCGCGGCTCGCCGACGATCTCGCCGAGGCGATCACCCGGACCCTGGACTGCCGCCTGCAGCAGGTGTTCGGGATGTCCGAGGGCCTGCTCTGCCTGACCCGCCTGGACGATCCGGACGAGCTGGTGCACACCACCCAGGGCCGGCCGATCTCGCCGGACGACGAGATCCGGGTCGTCGGCCCCGACGACCGGCCGGTGGCCGCGGGCGAGGTCGGCGAGCTGCTCACCCGGGGCCCGTACACGCTGCGCGGGTACTACGCGGCGCCCGAGCAGAACGGGCGGAGTTTCACCACCGACGGGTTCTACCGCACCGGCGACCTGGTCCGGGTGCTGCCCAGCGGGCACGTCAACGTGGTCGGGCGGGCGAAGGACCAGATCAACCGGGGCGGCGAGAAGATCGACGCGACCGAGGTCGAGGGGCATCTGCTGGCCCATCCCGAGGTGCGGGCGGCGGCGCTGCTGCCCGAGCCCGATCCGACCTTCGGCGAACGCGCGGTGGCGTTCCTCGTCTGCTCGGGCCCCGCGCCCGGCCCGAAGGCGATCGCCGCGTTCCTGCGCGAACGCGGGGTCGCCGCGTACAAGCACCCGGACCGCCTGGAGATCGTCACCGAGATGCCGCTCACCGCGGTCGGGAAGATCGACAAGAAGGCGCTGGCCGCCGAGTACCTGGGCAGGTCGTGACGTGGCGAACCTGCTGTTCCCGCTTTCCGCGCACGCTCCGGAAGAACTCGCGGCCACCGCGGGGAAACTCGCGGACTGGCTGGAAGACGCCGGGGCGGACGTGCCGCTGGCCGATCTCGCGCACACCCTTGTCCAAGGCTCGCTCCTCCTGCGTGAACGCGCGGTGGCGGTCGCCTCGTCGCACGAGCAGCTCGTTTCGCGGCTGCGGTCGCTGACCACCCTGGAACCCGGCACCGGCACCACGCTCGGCTCCGCGACGACGAACGGCGAGCCGGTCTGGGTGTTCTCCGGTCACGGCTCGCAGTGGCCCGGGATGGGCCGGGCGCTGCTGCGGCACGAGCCGGTGTTCGCCGAGCGGATCGGCGCGATCGAACCGATCATGGCCGCCGAGGCGGGGTTCTCGGTGCGGGCGGCGATTTCCGGGGAGCAGCCGGTCACCGGGGTCGAACGGGTGCAACCCGCGCTGTTCGCGATGCAGGTCGCGCTCGCCGAGACGTGGCGCGCGTACGGGCCGGAACCGGCGGCGGTGATCGGGCACTCCATGGGCGAGGTGGCGGCCGCGGTCGTCGCCGGGGCGCTGACCCTCGCCCAGGGGGTGGCCGTCATCTGCCGCCGGTCCCGGTTGATGGCCCGGCTCGCGGGCGACGGGGCGATGGCGATGGTCGCGCTGCCCGGCGACGCGGTGCGGGCCGAACTGGACGAGGCCGGGATCGCGGACGTCGTGGTCGCCGCGTACTCCTCCCCGGTGGCCTGCGTGGTTGCCGGGGCGCCCGGGCGGGTGGCCGATCTGGTGGCGGGCTGGGCGGCGCGCGAGCTGATGGCCCGCGCGGTGACCGTGGAGGTCGCCTCCCATTCCCCCCAGGTCGCCCCGATCATCGACGAGCTGACCGCGTCCCTGGCCGGGCTGGCCCCGGCGGAACCGGCGATCCCGTGCTACACCACGGTTCTCGATGATCCGCGGGAACGGGCCCGGTTCGACGCCGAGTACTGGTCGGACAACCTGCGGCGGCCGGTTCGTTTCACCGGGGCCGTTTCGGCGGCAATTGCCGACGGTCACGCGCTTTTCGTCGAAATTTCACCACATCCGCTCCTGGCATACCCGCTCCGGGAAAATGTCACGGCCGCGCGCCGCGATGCCGTGATTCTGTCCACCATGCGGCGGGGCGGCGACGCGGCGCTGCGACTGCGCACGCAACTCGGGGCGCTGCACTGCGCCGGGGCACGGCTGGACTGGTCCCGGCTCGCCCCGCCGGGACGCCGGATCGATCCGGCCTTTCCGTTGCCATTGCCCGGGTTTTGAGTCCCGATAACAGAACAGCTACCGCACGCGCCCGACGGCATCAGGACATTTGCGACATCCGGACATCTGATGTTAGATGTTTTTGCACCTGGTGTCGAAGGGAGATTCCCATGCCTCTGCGCAGCGTCGATGTCGCGCGGCTGGCCGACACGGTCATGGCTCAGTTCGAGGGGTTGATCGAAAGCGGCGAATGGCCGGTGGGCACCCGGATTCCGCCGGAACCACAACTGGTCGAGCAACTGGGCGTCGGCCGGAGCACGGTCCGCGAGGCCGTGCGCGCGCTGGAACACGCGGGGCTGCTGGAAGCGCGCCGCGGCGACGGGACGTACGTCCGCGCGAACAGCGGCCTGTCCGCGGCGCTCCTGCGCCGCACGCGCCGGGCCACCGCGCTGGAAGTGCTCGAGGTCCGGGACAGCATCGAACGCGACGCCGCCCGGCACGCGGCCCGGCGGCGAACCGACGAGGACATCGCGCGCATCGAGCGCGCACTGTCCGCCCAGGACAGTGCCCGGGAAAGCGGCGACCTCGGCGCGTTCATCCGCGCCGACACCGATTTCCACCGCGCGGTCATCGCGGCCACGCACAACCAGGTGCTCATCGACCTGTGGGAAAGCCTGAGCCACGCGCTCGAGTCGGGGGTCCGGACGGTGATGGCGGACGTGCACCGCGCGCACAGCGAATTCCCCGGCCACGGCAAACTCGCCGCCGCGATCGCCGAAGGCGACGCGGCCAAGGCCGCGCGTGCGGTCGAGGCGCACATCCGCACGGCGATCGGGGTCCTCCGGCGGGCCCAGGAGTCCACATCAGACTCTTGAACGAGTGCGCACGGCCGAACACGCGGCGGCGAGCAGCAGGGCGGCCGCGGTGCCCGCGAAGATCCACTCGTGCCCGCCCCGGTCGTACAGCAGGCCCGCGATCATCGGCCCGCCCGCGCCGAAGGCCGCCGCGGGCAGGTTCTGCAGCCCGCTCAACGTGCCGTAGACCGACGGATCCACCTGGTGGGACAACACCAGGGCGCGAAGCGGGGCCTGCGCGCCGTACCCGGCCCCGAACATGATCACCCCGATCGCGAGCAGCACCGGGCGCACGGTCAGCACCAGCAGCACCACCCCCAGCCCGGAAAACACGAGTACCAGCACCAGCAACCGGACCGGGCTCAGCACCCGGCTGAGCAGTCCGAGCGCGAGGCGGCTGGGCGGGCTGGACACCCCGATCAGGCCGCCGATCGCCGCGGCCGTGAGCGGGGCGACGCCGCGCTCACCCAGATACGGCACCAGGTAGACGAACACGACGTGCGCGGCCAGCATGACCAGCGCGCCGCCGATGGTCAGCGCCCAGAAGGAACGCAGGCGCACCGCGCGCGACACCCGCGCGGGGCGGTCCCCGTCCGCCGGGCGGTCCGGCCGGTCCCGGTCCGCCGGACCGTTGCGCAGCACGAGGGCGTGCAGCGGCAGCGCGACGCACAGCTGGATCAGGCCCATCACCACCAGGGTTTCCCGCCAGCCGGTCTCCTGCACCAGCCAGCCGGCGAGCGGCGTGAACACCAGCGACGAGGTGCCGCCGACGAAGGTCAGCACGCTCAGCGCGGATTCCCGGTGCCCGGGGCACCACGTCGTCACCACGGCGAAGGACACCGGGTAGTAGGTCAGTCCCATGCCGAGCGCGTGCAGCCCGGCCCACAGCGGGTAGAGCCAGCCCGCGCTGTGGACGGTGCTCATCGCGAGCAGCGCGGCGCCCGAGGCCGCGGACCCCAACGCCATCGGCACGCGCGGCCCGTACCGGTCCAGCAGCCGCCCCGCGGCCAGGCCGAACACCCCGCTGGCGAGCAGGCCGAGCGAGTACACCCCGGCCACCGCCGCCCGGCCCGCGCCGAGATCCCGTTGCCAGTGCGCGATCAGCACGCCGAACAGGTACTGCGAGGTGCCGTACGAGATGATCGTGGTGATGCCCAGCGTGCCCACCAGCCACCACGCGTAGCCGATCTTCCGCACGCCCGCGACGGTATTACGAACCGGCGGCCTTGCGGAACCGTTCGGTGAGCTCGTCCAGACCGGCCGACGCGGTCGCCCGCGGATGCACCTCATCCGGGGTCGGCGCCACGTCCAGCACGCACAGCACCGGCCCCGGCGCCCGCAACGCCCGGCGGAGCTGCCCGGTCAGCGGTTCCCGGCGGCGGCAGGTGAGCACCGCGGCGTAGCCGAGCCCGGTGCCGAGCGCGGTCCAGTCCACAGTGGACGAAGTGGTGGCCTGGCAGCCGGTGGACTCGTAGCAGCCGTTGTCCACCACGACGTGCACCAGGTTCCGCGCGCCCGCAGCGGAAACGGTCGTACCGGTGCCCAGGTGCATGAGGAAGGCGCCGTCCCCGTCGAGCACCACCACGCGGCGGTCCGGGTTCGCGGTGGCCAGGCCGAGCCCGATCGCGGCCGCGTGCCCCATCGACCCCTGCATGTAGAACGTCCCCGGCCGGTCGAGTTCGTGATTCGCCTGGCGGGAGAGGTAACCGGTCGTGGTGACCAGGAGTTCGTCCCCGAGTTCGGCGAGCAGGGCGGCGACCACGATCGGCCGGGTCAGGGCGTCCCCCGCCCGTTCGGTCACCGGCGCCGGATCCGCGGCGCCGACCGAACCGCGCGGAATCAGGGTGAAGAACGGCAGCCCGGCTTTCCGCGCCCGCCCGGCCCGCTCGAGCGCTTCCGCGAAACCGCCCGGGCGCAGCACGGTGTACGGGACGCCCAGTTCGTCCAGCAGCGACTCCGACGCGGCGCCCATCGCCGCGTGCTGCGGTTCGTCGGACTCCGGATCCGGCCAGCCGCGCAACGTCATCGCCACGAACACCGGGATCCGGCACGGCAGCAGCAGGGACGCCAACGGGTTCACCAGGTTGCCGAAGCCGGAGTTCTGGCACAGCACGGCCGCGGGCGTGCCCGCCAGTTCCCAGCCCGCCGCGAGCGCCAGCGCGGCGCCCTCGTTCGCCGCCGGGGTCAGCTCGCCGAGCCGGTCGAACTCCGACCACGGTCCCTTCAGGTGACCGCAGGGGACCCCGGTCACCCGGCGCACGCCGTATTCGTGCAGCGCCGTGACGAACGTGCGCGCGGGCAGCTTCTCCTCGGTCACCGCTTCCCCTTCCCCCAGCCGACGAATGCGAAGCATCCATCTTCGTGCCTCGCGCGGCGGCGCGTCGAGCGTTGTGGTCCGCCCCTGCGGGTTCCTTGTCGCGCTCTGCGCCCGATCTTCTAGACCTTTGCCCAAATCTCTTGCACTAGCGTGACGGGGGAACCGTCACCGAGGGGGTATGTGCGGTGAGCGCGCGGATGCGCAGCATGGTGGTGCTCGTGCTCATGTTGCTGCTGCTGAAGAGCACCTGGTTCTCGGCGGCCGCGGTCCTGCCGCAACTGCGCGCCGAATGGGGACTGTCCACGGCGGCCGGGGGCGCGCTGACCGTGGCGGTCCAGCTCGGATTCTGCCTCGGCGCGGTCGTTTCCGGGCTGCTCAGCGTTTCCGACATCGTCCCGCCCCGCCGCCTGATCTTCGCCAGCGCGCTCGGCGCGGCGGCCGCGAACACCGTGCTGCTCGCCGCACCCGGATTCGGCGCCGGGCTCGCCACCCGGTTCGCGACCGGTTTCTTCATCGCCGGGGTGTACCCGCCGGCGTTGAAGCTCGCGTCGACCTGGTACCAGCGGGGCCGGGGCGGCGCGATCGGGCTGATGGTCGGCGCGCTGACCTTCAGTTCGGCGGTCCCGCACCTGGTCAACGGGCTGGGTGGGCTGGCGTGGCGCACGGTGATCATCGGTACCTCGATCCTCACCGTGCTCGGCGCGTTCGGGATGCTGGCGGGCGTGCGCGAGGGCCCGTACCCGTTCCCCGCCGCCCGGCTCGATCCGCGGCAACTGGGCGCGGTCGTCCGCAACCGCGGCGTCCGGCTGGCGACGCTCGGGTACCTGTGCCACATGTGGGAGCTGTACGCGATGTGGTCGTGGTTCCTGCTGTTCAGCCACGACACCTTCGCCCGGTTCGGCCGGACGCCCCTGCCCGCGGCGGCTTACCTGACCTTCGCGGTCATCGGCATCGGCGGCCTCGCCAACTGGGTCGGCGGCGTGCTCGGCGACCGCTACGGCCGGGAGAAGGTGGCCATCGGGATGCTGGCGGTGTCGGCGACCTGCGCGGCCACCATCGGGCTCGGCGCCGAACTCGGCGTCTGGCCGGTCGTGCTGATCGGGCTGGTGTGGGGGTTCAGCGTGGTCGGCGATTCGGTGCAGTTCTCCACCCTGGTCACCGAACTCGCCGACCAGTCCTACGTGGGCACCGCGCTGACCCTGCAGATGGCCCTGGGCTTCGGCGTCACCGGCATCACCATCTGGATCGTCCCCGCGATCCAGGCGGTGGCGGGCTGGACGGTCGCCTTCCTGCTGCTCGTCCCCGGCCCGCTGCTGGGCATCGTGGTCATGCGCCGCCTGCTGCACGCCCGGACGGAAGACCGCCTGCCCGTCGCGGTCGGCTGAACCCTCCGGCCCGAGCGTGCAACTCGCGTGCCTGAACGTGTAACTCGCTTACCTGAACGTGCGACTCGCACGCTGGTCACGCGGTCCGGCGGGGTTGGGTGAGGGCGACCAGGGCGGCGAGGACGATCAGGGCGAAACCGAGCGCGAGCCCCGCCTTGATCCCGCCCGGTCCGTCCGAAACGAGACCCGAGACGAACGGGCCGACGCACTGGCCGAGCGCGAACGCGACGGTCAGCCCGGCGATGGCCGGGGTCCATCGCGCGGGCGGGAGCAGGTTCCGGGCGGTCGT
The DNA here is from genome assembly GCF_009765355.1 of Amycolatopsis anabasis. GTDB lineage: Bacteria > Actinomycetota > Actinomycetes > Mycobacteriales > Pseudonocardiaceae > Amycolatopsis > Amycolatopsis anabasis. The sequence goes on from NZ_VTHK01000038.1 coordinate 42,257, forward strand.
GGTCACCGCGGTCATCACGTTCAGGAAGGCCACCCCGAACAGCGCGGCCGAGCAGAAGGCGGCCACCGCGCCGGTCGACAGCAGCGGCACCAGCGCGCCCGCGGCCAGCACCACGAGCACCAGCGCGGTGCCCACGCCGCCGTTCACCGAGGAAAGCACCGCGCCCCAGAGGAATCCCCCGGCCACGGCGGCGAGGCCGAGCACGGTCCAGAACGCGGTCACCTCGCCCGCACCGGCGCCCGCCTGCTTCAGGTACGCGACGATGAACGTCATGTAGGCGATGTATCCGGTGCCGAACAAGCCATACGCGGCAAGCAGGGCGGCGAGCCGCCCGACCGGCCAGCCGCGGCGCGCCCGGGTCGCGGCGGGCTTCTCCTCCGGCGGCACCGCCCGCGCGGCGGGTACGGCGGCGAACAGGACCAGCAGCCCCAGCCCGCCCATCAGCAGCCACGCCGCGCGCCAGCCCCAGGCCGCCTCCACCACCGGGACGACCAGCCCGGAGAGCACCACCCCGGCGCCGCTGCCCGCGAAGTAGACGCCCAGCAGCACGGTGGCCCGCCGCCCGGAAAGGCCCAGCCCGGCCCGCGAGGTGAGCCCACCGCCCACCACGAAGCACACCGACCCGCCGGTTCCCGAAATCACCCGCAGCACGAGCAGGCCGAGGGTGTCCGACAGCGCCGCGGTGCCGAGCAGGGCGAGCGCGGTGACGACCAGGCCGCCGAGGAACGCCCGCCGCTCCCCGATCCGGCGCGCGATCGGCGCCGCGATCACCGCCCCGGCCAGATGGCCCACGGCGTTCGCGGTGTTCTGCTGCCCGGCCGTGCCGAACGACCAGCCCAGTTCGTCCCGCATCGCCGGGAGCACCAGCGCGTAGGCGAACCGCGCGAAGCCCAAGCCGACGACCGGCCCGGTGGACAGGCCGAACGCGACGGCCATCGGTCTGATCATCACCCCGACGTTAGGGCATGCAGGGCCCGGGACACCTCCTTTTCGTACGCTCGGGCTTCGACGGCCAGGGCGTGCCGGTCGGTGTTCAGGTAGTGCAGGCCGCCGGACAGCCGCGGGCGGGCCCGCACCAGGGACTTCAGGTCCGAGCGCCCGGTGTCCTGGGCCCGCAGCACGGCGGCCACCAGCTCACCCTGCCGCGCCAGCAGCGGCGCCGCGGCCGCATTGGTCTCGAACATGCCGACCACGAACAAACCGGACAACTCCGGATCCACCACCCTGAGCCAGAGGTCCGGAACGTGCTGGTGCCAGCGGAACAAACCCGGGTCCAGGAACGGGAAGTGCACCCGGTACCCGGTGGCCGCGATGATCGTGTCGAACGGACTCCGCCGCCCGTCGATGAATTCCACGTACTCGCCGTCGAGCGCGCGCACGTCCGGCGCCACGTCGACGTCCCCGTGCGCGAGGTGGTGCACCAGCGTGCTGTTCACGATCGGATGGCTGTCCAGCACCCGGTGATCGGGCGCGGGCAGGCCGAACCGGCTCGGGTCCCCGGCGAAGGTCCGCAGCAGGAACGCGAACACCGCCTGTTCGAGCCGTTTCGGCAGGTGCGGGCCGCCGTGCGCGATCACGTCGACCGGGCGCCCGAACAGGTGCTTCGGGATGATCCAGTACCCGCGCCGCAGGCTGATCGTCGCGGCGCGCGCGTCCCGGGCGGCGTCGCTCGCGATGTCCACCCCGGAGTTCCCGGCCCCCACCACCAGCACCCGCTTCCCGCGCAGCTGGTGCGGCCCCCGGTAGAACTTGGCGTGGTACAGCTCGCCGTCGAAGGAACCGGGCCAGTCCGGCAGCCGCGGTTCCCACTGGTGCCCGGTGGCCAGCACCAGCGCCCGGTACCGCCGTTCCCGCTCGCCGTCCGGAGTCCGGACCGCGAGCTGCCAGTCCCCCGCGGGCCGCCGTTCCGCCTTGACCACCTCGTGCCCGAACCGCACGAACGGGGTGACGCCGGCGTGGTCGGCATAGGACCGGACATACGCCAGGATCTGGTCGTGGCGCGGATAGTCCGGGTAATCGGACGGCATCGGGAAACCGGGATACCCGGACAGCGTGCGCGAGGAGATGTAGTGCGCGGTCTCGTACATCGGGGTCCCGGGGTTGTCCAGGTCCCAGATGCCACCGATCGCCGAATGCCGTTCCAGCACCTCCACCGGATACCCCGCGCGCCGCAGCGACGCGGCGACGGTGACCCCGGACGGCCCGGCCCCGACCACGCCGACCGGGAGTTCCTCAGGCACCGCGCTTCTCCGCCAGCACCACGGAAATCCATTCCTCGGCGCGTTTGGCGGCCGGTTTCGCGCTGCCGTAGCGGCGGCCCAGTTCCGGCATGGTGAGGTGCTCGGAGACCTTGAGCCCCTGCGCGCCCAGCAGGTCCTCGACCTCGGTGGCGTTCCACATCGAGTAGTACGGTTCGCCCCGGGCCGCGGTCCAGGTGGTCGCCGCCTCGCCGCCCGGATACTCCCGCGTGTTGCGCGCGATGTAGTCGTGGATCAGCAGCCCGCCGTCGGACAGCAGCTCGGAGATCTGGCGGAACGTGCCGGTCGCCGACTCCTCGTCGAGGAACATCACCACCGCCAGCCAGATGAACAAGGATTTGCGCGCCGGATCGAAACCCGCCTCCCGCAGCCCGGAAGCCATGTCGTCCCGGCTCAGATCGCACGGCACGAACGTGATCCGCCGGGTGTCCGAGCCCAGGCCGTGACGCTCCAAAGTGGACTTCTTCAACCGTTGCGTGGACGGGTGGTCGACCTCGAACACGCCGACCGGCTCGGGCAGCCGCAGCCGCAGTGCCGAGGTGTCGTACCCCGCGCCCACGAACACGATCTGCTCCAGCCCGCGTTCGGCCTCGCGCGCGATGATCTCGTCGACGAACACCGCGCGCAGCACGACCCAGCTGATCACCCCGGGAAAGCGCTTGTCGTACCAGTCGAGCGCGCGGGTGGCCACGAACGGGAACCGGTACAGCGCCCGCCAGTGCGGGCTGGTGATGAAATGGCGCGCGTACGGATCGTGCAGCAGGCGGTCGGGGGCGGGGCGCACCGCCTCCACCGCGCGCACGGCGGCGGCGACCTCCGCGGTGCGGCTGGGCTTTCCAGGGATCATCTGCTCCGTCCTTCCTATCCGGTCAGGGAGCCGAAAAGCGTGGGTTTCCCGGTTTCCAGCACCTGCCGGACGCCCTCGGCGACCCGGCGGCGCGAACTGGCCTCCGATTCGGCGGACAGGAAGGCGCGGTGCGAGGTCACCACGACGTTGCCCAGCCCGGCGACCTTGGCGAACCAGGGATCCTCGTGCGGGTTCTCCGGGGAGAACACGTCCAGCGCCGCACCGCCGAGCCGCCCTTCGGACAGCGCGTGGAACAGCGGTTCGGGGTCGACCAGCGCGCCGCGGGCCGCGTTCACCACCAGCGCGCCGGGTTTCATGCGCGCCAGCGCCGTGCGGTCGACGATGCGCCGGGTCTCGTCGGTGAGCGGGCAGTGCAGCGTCACCACGTCGGCGGTGGCGAGCAGTTCCTCGAAGCCCACCGCGCGCACGCCGTAGCCCTCGACGAGATCGGGATGCAGGTACGGGTCGTAGGTGAGCACCTCGCGGTAGAACACCCGGAGCCGTTGCGCCACCGCCTTGCCGATCCGCCCGAACCCGACGATCCCGGCGGTGCGCCGCCGCAACCGCCGCGGCACCCCGCCCGCGTAGATGTCGAACCGGCCGCCGGACAACCCGTTGTGCTGCGGGATGATCCGGCGTTCCAGGGCGAGCAGCAGCGCGAGAGTGTGCGTGGCGACCTCGTCCACGCAGTAGTCCGGGACGTGGAAGGCGTGGATGCCGCGTTCGCGCAGCGCGGGGATGTCCAGGTTGTCGGTGCCCACGCCCTGCCGCGCGACCACGCGCAGCCCGGGCCCGGCCGCGTCCAGCAGTTCCGGGGTCACGCGGCAGCGGTAGACCGCGAGCGCGGAAACCCCGCGCACCGCTTCCCGCACCGCGTCCCCGGCGGTGACGTAGCGGCCGTCCGCCACCTCGCCGAGCCGGAGGCGGACCGCGGAACCGAAGACCTCGTCCTCGATGGTCGCCGTACTGGGATCGGCCGAGCCGTTGTGCAGCGCCCACGGCGGATCGGTGTAGAGCACGACCGGTGCGGTCATCGCGTCCCTCCTTTTAGAGCAGGCCGGACAGCAGGCCCAGCAGGGTGTTCCGGCCGACGCGCCGGGGGTTGTTGGCGATCCGGGGCGAGCGCAGGCCCGCGTCCGCGAGATCCGCCAGGTCCCGGGCGCGCACGCCGAACGCGGACAGCCGGTGGCCGAGCCCGGTCCGGCGGAGCATGCCCTCGACGAGCGCGCGGCCGTCCGCGGCGGAGGCGACGCCGAGCAGGCTCAGCACCTCGCGGATCCGCGCCCGCACGAACTCGGCGCCGCGCTCGTCGGCCACGTCCGCGTCGGTGACCCCGGCGTTGTATTCCAGGAAGGCGCCGAGGAACAGCGCGCACGCGTGGCCGTGCGGCACGCCGTAGGTCGTGGTCATCGCGTAGGAAAGGGCGTGCGCGGCGGTCGTCTGGGTCGCCTCGATCGCCTGCCCCGCGAACAGCGCGGCGCGGCTCATCGCCGCCCGCGCGTCCGGGCTGGGCGCGGTGCTGGCGGCGACCAGGTTGCGGGCGGCCAGCGGGATCGCGGTCGCCGCGCGGGAACGGGACGTCTCGGTCGCCGCGACGCTCCAGTACGACTCGACGGCGTGGCTGAGCGCGTCCAGCCCGCAGCTCGCGGTCAGCGCGGGCGGCGCGGCCCAGCTCAGCTCCGGGTCCACTACGGACAGATCGGCCCGGAGCACCTCGTGCTGCAGCGAGGTCTTGCGCCCCCGCACGGTCACCACGGCGATCGAGGTGGCCTCGCTGCCGCTGCCGCCGGTGGTCGGCACGAGCACGAGCGTCGCCCGCCGGGCCGGGACAAGAAGCGAACGTCGGACAACCAAGTAGTCGCCGGGCGGGCCGGGCTGGGCGGCCAGCCCGGCGATCAGCTTCCCGGCGTCCAGCACGCTCCCGCCGCCCACCGCGATCACCGCGTCCACCGCGGACCGCCGCAGCACGCCCACCCCTTCCGCGACGTACTCGGCGGGCGGGTTGGGCGGCACGCCGCCCCGGTGGACCACCCGGATCCCGTGCAGCACCCGGTCCAGCCGCGCCTCGGCGCCGGAGTCCTGGAAGGACCGCCCGCCGGTGACCAGCAGGCACGAGGTCACCGCGCGGCGGGCGAGATAGCCGGGGAGGTCGTCCAGGCGCCCCCGGCCGAACCACACCTCGCCCAGCGCGCTAGACGGACAGCTGACCGACATCGCCCATGCCCTGCAAGTCGAACAGCTCCTGCAGCGTCGCGATCCGGTCTTCCACCGACGCCGTGGTGCCGCGGCGGCGGACCTCGGCCAGGGTGCTGCCCATCGCCCGCACGGCGGCCCGGATGGCGTGGTTGGCGAAGATCACCACCTGCACGCCTTCGGCGACCAGTTCCTCCACAGTGGACTCGTAATAGGTGGTGGGCACCACGACGATCGGGGCGCGGCCGTCCCACTTCCCGACCATCGACAGCACCTCGTCCGCGGTCCGCGACTTCGAGTGCACCAGCACCGCGTCCGCCCCGGCGTCCACATAGGACTCGGCACGCCGCAGCGCCTCGTCCACGCCCTGGCCGGAGATCAGCGCCTCGGTCCGCGCGATCAGCAGGAACTCCTCGGTCTGCTGGCTGCGCTTGCCGGCGCGGATCTTGTCGGTGAACTCCTCGATCGTCTCCAGGGCCTGCCCTTCGCCGATGAAGCTGTTCAGCTTGGGGAAGCGCTTGTCCTCGATGCAGACCGCGGCGATCCCCTCGGCCTCGTACCGGCGGACCATGTAGGACACGTTGGTGCTGTTGCCGAATCCGTTGTCGCAGTCGGCGATGATCGGGATCCGCACCGACTGGTTCATGCTGCGGGCCGCGTCCAGGTACTCCGACATGGTGACGATGCTCGCGTCCGGCACCGCGTGGCTCGTGGAGATCTCGAAACTGGACGCCCACACCGCGTCGAAACCGGCCGCCTCGACCAGCCGCGCGCTCAGGCCGTCGTGCGCGCCCGCCGCGACGATCGTCTTCCCGGCGGCGAGTTCGTCGCGCAGCCGTTTGGCCTTGCTCGGGAGCATCAGTCCCCTCCTTTTCCTGCGAAGGCCCGCGCCGGGTTCCGGCCCCGCGGGTCGTACCACTGGTCCGAATCGGTCACCAGGCGGCGCAGGGAAGCCGGGCCCAGCGCCGAGGCTTCGAGCAGGGCGTCGCCGCTGACCTTGCCGCCGATCCGCAGGACCAGCAGGCGGCCCGGCGCGTCCGGCGCGGTCACCGCGAACCGGTGCGGGACGAACGGTTTGAGGTAGGCGGAATCGTCGGGTCCGAGGTTCCGGCTCAGCGACCGGCCGTCGTGTTCCCAGCTGAAGTCCACAGCGGACGGACCCAGGTTGTACAGGTAGGTGTGCAGCCCGCTGCGCAACGGGGTGCGCCCCTCGCCGAGCACCTCGATCTCCAGGCCGCGCGAGTTCGGGCACACCAGCGTCCCGGCGAGTTCCTTGATCCGGTAGTCCGCGGCCGAATCGTCGGGATAGTGCCAGCTCGGCGCGTCCGCCCCGCGCACGATCCGCACGCCGTCCACCTCGTCCGGCACGATCGGCAGCAGATCGCGCTCGTTCACCCGCAGGGCCCGGGCGATCCCGGCCCGCTCGGCCGCGCTCGCCTCGGCCGAACCCGAGGTCAGCTCGGCCAGGCGGGGCACCGGGATGCCGGTGCGGCGGGCGAGTTCCTCCGGCGAGCAACTCGTGTTGTCCAGGTGGACGCGCAGCAGGGCCGCGGAGGAAGCCGCGGGCGAGGATGCGTCGAACGCGTACCCGGCGGCCAGATCGGCCCCGAGCGCGGACAGTTCGTGCTGCGCGTCGCCGAGCAACCGGCCGCCGTAGGTGAGCGCGAGGATCAGCGCCGGTTCCCCGTTTCGCGCCGCGAAGCTGTGCGGCGCGTAGGGCAGGCCGGACACCGAGTCCCCGGTCTCCATCGGCATGCAGTGCCGCACGCCGTTCCATTCGTAGTAGTAGTTCACCGATCCGACGAAATAGGTGAACTGGTTCAGGAAGTGGCCGTTGTTCCACTCCACCCCGGGGTTGTCCGGATCGTCGTCCTCGACCGGCTGGATCATCCGGATCCATTCCGGCCGGAACATCGACACCCGGCTCATCGCGGTGTCCCGGTACTCGTAGTAGTCCCGCCCGCCGCGGCGCAGTATCCGGGTGGTGGCCGCCGATTCGGCCGCCCGCATGATCCGGACGCCTTCCGGGGCGTCGTCGTGGATCGGGAAGAAGTCCCGCTCGTTGACCGGCCACACCCGCACCGCGCGCTCCAGCACCTCCGGCGGGATGGCGCGGCGGCCGCCGAGGATGTCCTCCACCACCTCCACCGGCACTTCGAGATCGCGCGCGGCCGAGGCCGGATCGCGCTTCAGATCGTTGATCACGGCCCGGAAGATCACCCCGGTCCGTTCCAGATAGGTCGAATCCGTCACCGTGCTTCCCCTCGCACTCGTTCGTATGCTTCCGGCAGCGCCGACACCGTCCGGGTCACGTCGTCGGTGGTGTGGCGCGCGGTCGGGATGAGCCGCAGCTGGATCACGCCCTGGGGCACCACCGGATAGGTCACCCCGGAGCAGAAGATGCGGTACTCGTCGCGCAGCAGGGCGAGGTAGGCGATCGCCTCGTCCTCGGGCATGCGCAGGAACACCGGGGTGACCGGACTCGACGTGTCGCCGAGGTCCAGGCCCTGGGCCCGCAAGCCGTCCTGCAACGCCTTCGCGATCGTCCAGCACGCCGCCCGCAGCTCCGGCCGGGTGCGCATGAGCTCGAGCCGCTTGCGGTTGCCGACCACGATCGGCGCCGGAAGCCCTTTGGAGAACACCTGGGACCGCATGGTGTAGCGCAGATGCCAGACCAGCTCGCGGGGCGCGGCCACGAAGGCGCCGATGCTCGCGCCCGCCTTGGCGAACGTCGCGAAATGCAGGTCGACCCCGTCGGTCACCCCCTGCTCCTCGGGCGTCCCGCGACCGGTCGGCCCCATCACCCCGAACCCGTGCGCGTCGTCCACCAGCAAGCGGAAGTCGTGCTTCGCTTTCAGCGCGACGATTTCCCGCAGCCGCCCCTGGTTGCCGGACATCCCGAACACGCCCTCGGTGATCACCAGCACCGCCTCGTCCGGCGCGCGTTTGCGGTCGACCTGGTCCAGGACGCGGCCGAGCCGGTCGATGTCGTTGTGCGGGAACGATCGCGCGTGCGCGCCGCTCAACCGGATCCCGTCGATGATGCAGGAATGGCAGTGCGCGTCGTAGACCACCCAGTCGTGCCGGGTCAGCAGCACGTCCAGGAGCGACACCATGCCCTGGTACCCGAAGTTGAGGAAGAAGGCGTCCGGTTTGCCCACGAAATCGGCGAGTTCGGCCTCCAGCGCCGCCAGTTCCGCGGTCTCCCCGGACATCATGCGCGACCCCATCGGCGCGGCCAGGCCGAATTCGGCCGCCGCGGCGGTGTCCGCCTCCCGGACCTCGGGGTGGTTGGCCAGGCCGAGGTAGTTGTTGAGGCTCCACACCAGATGCCGGTCACCGCCGAAATCCATGTGGCTGCCCACGTCACCCCGCAGCTTGGGGAAGGTGACCTGGCCGTGCGTGCGCTCGGCGAGCACGGCCAGCCCCTCCCTGCGGTTCGTGACCTTTTCGAAGATGTCCATTCCCCAGTCACCCTTCCCCGACGAGGCGATACGGCATGGTCAGCGTTTTGGTCACCGTCATCGCCCGGATGGAAAACCGAATGCCTTCCCGCCCCACCCCGCTGTGCTTGACACCGCCGAACGGGATGTGCGGTGAATCGAAATGCGGCCCCTCGGCCAGGTTGACCGTGCCCACCCGCAACCGGCGCGCCACGCCGAGGAAGAGGTCCACGTCCCGGGTGAGGATGCCCGCCTGCAACCCGTACCGCGTGGAGTTGGCGATCGCGACCGCCTCGTCCGGGGTGTCGAACCGCAGGACCGGCGCGACCGGGCCGAAGGTCTCCTCGCGCACCAGTTCCGCGTCCACGGGGACCTCGTCGAGCACGGCCGGTTCGACGAGCGCTCCGTCGCGGGAACCGCCGTGCCGCAGTTTCGCGCCGCGGGCCACCGCGTCGGAGATGCGGCGTTCCACCAGTTCGGCGGCCTCGGCGCTGATCAGCGGCCCGAGGTCGGTCGCCGGATCCCGGGGGTCCCCGTACCGCTTGGTCTTCGCGAGTTCGACCATCCGGGCCACCAGCTCGTCGGCGACGCTCCCGTGCGCGAGCACCCGCTTGACGCCCCGGCAGGACTGCCCCGCGGTGGCGAAACCCCCGTCCACGGCGAGTTTCGCGGCGGTGGCCAGATCGGCGTCGGCGAACACGATCAGCGGATCGTTCCCGCCGAGCTCGAGCAGCACCGGCTTGCCCGCCGCCGCCCGGGCCACCGCGTGCCCGGCGGTCACCCCGCCGGTGAAGGTGACCATATCCGTGCACGGGCTCGCCGCGATCGTGCCGCCGACCTCCGCCGGATCGCCGGTGACCACCGCGACGTTCTCCGGCGGCAGCCCGGCCTCGCGCAGAAGGTCCACAAAGGACAGTGCGGTGAGCGGGGTCTTCTCGGACGGTTTGAGCACCACCCGGTTCCCCGCCGCGAGCGCCGGGGCCAGTTTGACGACCACCTGGTTGAGCGGCCGGTTGAACGGGGTGATCGCGGCTACCACGCCGACCGGTTCCTGCACGGTCACCGCGAGTTTCTCCTTGCCCCCCGAGGACAGCGGGATCGTCTCGCCGGTGATCCGTTCGGCCTCGACCGCGGCGACCCGGAGGTTCCCCGCCGCCCGGTCGACCTCGCGCAGCGTCTCCTTCTTGCACACCCCGGACTCGCCGGTGATCAGGTCCGAGATCCGGTCGCGGCGCTGCGCCAGCAACGCGGCCGCCTTAGCCAGCACCGCCGCGCGATCCGGCGGGGCGAGCACCCGCCGGTCGCCCGCGAGCGCCGCCAGCACGCCGGTCACCTCGTCCGCGGACTGCTCGGGGACCGTGCCGAGTTCCTCGCCGGTGTACGGATTCCGGACCTGCACCGCCATCAGCTCCTACTCGTCACCGCGGACGAACCGCTTCTCCAGTTCGGCGAACCTGCTGTAGTCGAAGACCTCGAACAGCTCCTCGAACGTCATCTGCAGACCCATCCGCTTCCAGTAGTTCTGCGTGGTCCCGGTCTCCTTCAGCTCGCGCATCACCTGGCGCAGCACCGAAGCCGCGGCCATCCAGCCGGAAAGCGGGTAGATCACCACGTTGTAGCCGATGGCCTCGAGTTCGGACGAGGTGAGCCACGGGGTCTTGCCGCCCTCGACCATGTTCGCCAGCAGCGGCGCGTCGATCTCGTCGCGCACCCGTTTCAGCTCGTCCACGCTCAGCGGCGCCTCCAGGAAGATGCAGTCGGCGCCCGCGGACAGGTAGATCTTGGCGCGGCGGATGGCCTCGTCCATTCCGAGCGCCTCGCGCGCGTCGGTGCGCGCGATCAGCGTGAAGTCCGGATCCTCCCGGGCGTCCACACAGGCCTCGATCTTCCCGGTCATCTCCTCGACCGAGATCAGCCGCTTGCCCTCGAGGTGGCCGCACCGCTTGGGGTTCACCTGGTCCTCCAGGTGGAAGCCGACGATCCCGGCGCGTTCGAACTCCCGCATGGTCCGCCAGGTGTTCATCGCGTTGCCGTATCCGGCGTCCGCGTCGCAGATCACCGGGAGATTGGTGCACAGCACGATGTTCTTCGCGTGTTCGGCCATTTCCGGGATCTGGGTGAAACCGAGGTCCGGGAAGCCCAGGATGCTCGCCGAGCTGCCCGATCCGGTCATGTGGATCGCCTCGAAACCGGCCTGGTCGATCACGCGCGCGGACAGCGCGTCGTAGGCGCTCGGCACCACCAGGATCTCCGGTGCGTTGAGCAGTTCCTTGAACCGTCGCGCTCGCGACATGGGCCCTCCTAATCCGATGGGTTTCCGGTCAGCCAGGTCAGCAGCCCGTCCGCGCGGTCGACCGGCAGGCCGCCGCGCGCGGCGGTGGCCTCGTCGAACCGTTCGGTCTCGTCCCGCGGTACGCCCGCGCCGGTGACGACCGCGGGCACCCGGTCGTCGCTGTGGATGCCGAGTTCGCAGGGGGTCGAGTGGTCGCAGGTGACCACGAGCGTGTCGGCCGGGCCCAGCCGCGCGGCGAGCGGTCCGATCAGGTCGCGGTCGATCGCCTCGATGGCCTCGACCTTGTCGTGCGGCAGACCGTCGTGGCCCGGTTCGTCCGGGCCCTTGACGTGCACGAACACCAGGTTCTCCGGCGCCGATGCGAGTTCTCCGGCCAGTTGTCCGTAGTACAGGGTGAGATCCTCGTCCGGCCGCGGCGCGGTGTGGGTGAACTCGGCGCCGAGCAAGCGGGACAGTGCGCGCTCGGCCGGGATCTGCCCGAAGAACCGCAGGCGGAATCCGGCGGCGAGGCCCGGCAGCCGGGGCAGGGTGTCCCCCGCGTCCCGGAACAGCAGCAGGTTCGCCGGGCGCTTGCCGTCCGCGATCCGGCACCGGTTGACCTCGCTGGCCCGCAGGATCCGGCCGGTCTGGGCGACCAGTTCGTTCACCAGTTCCGCGGTGCGCAGGGACTCCTCGCGGTCGTCGAGCGCGGTGCAGGCCAGTGCGGAACTCACCGGCCCGCCGGTCGGCACGCCGAACGGTCCACGCCGGACGAATCCGGGGTCGGTGTTGGCCACCTCGCCGCTCAGGGCGAGCGTCCGGCTGGTCAGGGCGACGATTCCCCGGTGGCGGCCGTACGCCTTCAGCCCGAACCGGAGGTCGCCGGGCAGTTCGACCCCGGCCCGCAGTTCTCCGGCGAGGGCCTGGAGTTCGTCGTCGGTCAGGTCCCGCGAGGTCCGCCGGTCCAGCCGCCCGCTGTCCGGGTCCTGGCTGGCGAAGTTGACCCGGAAGGCCACACAGGACCCCTCCGGGTCCCAGAAGTCCGAACCGAACCCCTCCAGCGGGCCGCGACCGGTGTAGTACTTCCGCGGATCGAAGCCGAGCAGGGCCATCGCCCCCGAATCCGATTCCGGGGTGATGCCCGGTTCGATCACGGTCAGCAGCCCGGTGCAGCCCTGCCGGGCGAGGTGGTCCAGGTTCGGGGTCGCCGCCGCTTGGAACGGGGTCCGGTCGCCCAGCCGGGCGATCGGCCGGTCGGCTCCCCCGCACAACGCGATGACGTAGACCTTTCCGGAGCGTTCAGGCATCGTCGCCTCGCAGTCGCCGCGTGCCGGGGAGTCCGTTGAGGACGGCCGCCACGCCGTCGGGGACGAGATCCGTCCAGTCGCCGCCGGTGGCGATGCGCCGCCGGATCTCGGTTCCGGAGGTCACCTTCTCCGTGCGCCGCCACAGCACCTCGGTCTTGCAGCCGACCTCGCCGAGGCGCCGGAGTTTCTCGTCGCCCCAGTCGTCGTAGACCGTGAGGAAGTGCACCGCGTCCGCCGGCACGTAGAACCGGAGCAGCTCCGGCCTGCTGTGCGGAAAGGGAACGATCCGGAAATCGGTCAGCGGCACGCCCGCGCCCAGCAGCGCGGCCTCCACCATGAGCAGGCGTTCGTAGTAGGTGAACGGGTTCGACGACGACAGGTGCCGGTCCGGCTGGGTCGGCTCCTCGACGATCGCCGTGGTGTCCGGGTTGGTGATGCCGACGATCAGCTTGCCGCAGGCGGCCTTCCCGGCCAGCAGGTACTCCAGATGTCCGATGTGCAACGGCTGGAACCGGCCGTGCACCACTCCCACCGCGTGCACCGCGCTCACCTCATCGCCGGTATTCGGCCGGGGTGCGACCGGTGTGCCGCCGGAACACCCGGCTCAGGTGCGAGGCGTCCGCGAACCCGGCCTTGGCGGCGACGAGTTCGAGCGTGTCGTCGCTCGAGCCGAGCAGGCATTTGGCCACCTCCAGATGCACCCGGGTGACGTACTCCCGGACCGTCATTTCGGTCTGTGCCTTGAAAAGATGGGACAGGTAGGTGTCGGAAAGTCCGGTCCGGCGGGCGATCGTGCCGATCGTGAGCCGTTCGGTGTACCGCCGCGCCACCAGATCGACCGCGTGCCGCACGTGCACGTTCCGCGCCCCGGAGATCAGGCGCGCCCGGCGGCGCGGCGACACCAGTGCGGCGATCGTCGCCGCGAGATCCACCACGTCCCGCCGGAACACCACCTGGCACGCCGGAACGCCGTCGAAGTGGTGCGGCAGGCGGTCCCGGTGCCCCGCGTCGACGACGACCGGGAACCCGCGGTCACCGTGCTCCCCCGACACCGCGCGGAAGAGGTCGGTTTCCGGTTCGGCGAGCCGGTCGTCGACCAGCACCGCACCGGGACGTCGTTCGATGATGCGGCGGGTGGCCTCCTCTTCGGTGGAGGCGACCCGGACGTCCAGCACATCGGTCAGCAACGCCGCCAGCGCCGCGCACCGGCCCAGGTCCGAACCCGCGATCAGCAGCGTGGACACGACCGGTCGCGGCTTGGCAGCAGGGCGTATTGCCTGCAAGGGAACGGGGCCGCGCCGCTGTCTCGTCGCCTCCGGTGTCCCGAGCATCGACCGGCTCCTCCCCAGCTACAACATCAACACGTTCACTATCTTTGATCGCCGTTAACCTTGTCTTCGCCCAAGCGACGCATATTGTTTTCCTTCGATCGTGGAGGCGGGCCCGCGGCGGTTCGTCGATGGTGGATGTCTACTGTGGACTGTCAGGGCGCGCGGCGAACGCCGTCGAGACCGGCTTCGAGCCGGATGAGCTGGTTGTACTTGGCCATCCGATCCGCGCTCGGTCCGCCGACCTTGATGAACTCCGAAGCCAGGCCGACGGCGAGATCGCAGACCCCGCAGTCCTCGGTTTCCCCGCTGCGATGCGAAACGCACAGCGCCATGCCTTCGGCGCGAGCGGCGAGCGCGGCCCGGATACCGCGGGTGAGGGTGCCGCACTGGGTCAGCTTGATGACCGTGCAGTTGGCCAGTTCACCCGTCATGCGCCGTTCGTCGGTGACGAAGAGATCGTCCCCGCAGAGATACAGACCGTCCGGTCGCTGCCCGGCGAAGTCCTTCCAGGACGCGACATCCGCGGGATCGTACGGGTCTTCCAGGTACCGGATGGGGTGTTTCGCGACCAGCCCGGTGAGCAGCTCACCGAGCTGACGTTCGGTGAGCAGTTCGTCCCCGATCGCGTATTCCGTCCCCCGGCGGCCGGTTCCGCGGCGCAGGTGTTCCGCGGCGACGTCGATGCCGATACCCACGTCGTCCCGCGAGAACCGGCGGTCGATCACCGCGGTGATCTCTGCCAGCGCGTCCTCGAACACCATGCCGCGCACCCGCAGCCCGCCCGCCGAGGAGTAGCCGCAGCCGCCGTGGTGCAGGCGCGCCTGGGCTTCGAGCTCCTCGTACACCGCGAGCGCCACCCGCAGCCGATCGTGCAGCGAGCCGGACATCGGCGCCACCATGATCTCCTGGAAGGGCATGAACGGGTCGCCGCCGTGGATCCCGCCGCTGAACACGTTCACCAGCGGCACCGGCAGTCGCGGGCTTATCCCGGCGTCGGCCGCGATGTACGCGCTCAACGGCGTCCCGAGCGCGGCGCAGCGCGCCCGCGCGAACGCGACCGACAGGGCCACCAGCACGTTCGCCCCGACCGCGGAGAACTCCTCGAGGAATTCGTCGAAGTCCCGCTGGGTTCCGGCGGACGTGCCGGTGATCCGGTCGCGGAGTTCGGCGAACGCGGGCGCCTCGTCCAGCGCGCCGAGCCGCGTCACGTCCGCCCGCGCCCGTTCCCGGCGCCCGGGCGCGATCGCGATCGGTGCGGAGGCCACCCCTGTCGCGCCGTCGGCGAACCGGATCTCGGCCTCCACGGTCACGTTTCTGCGGGAATCGAATATTCCCCGGAATTGCACGTTCTCAATTCGATTGACCACGGAAAGCGAGATTACCGGCGGCGACCGCCGGTCGGGCAGTGCCGAGTCTGCGGCATTCCGGTACGCCCATGCCGGGTTACGGTGTCGGGCGGCGGGGCCGCGGGAGCGTGGTCGGGTCCACCAGCCCGGACTGGTAGGCGACCACGACCGCCTGCACGCGTTCGGTGAGCTGCAGTTTCAGCAGGAGATGGGAAACGTGCGACTTCACCGTCGCCTTGGTGACGTGCAGGTCCCGCGCGATTTCCGCGGTGGTGCGCCCGGCGGCCAGCGAGCGGAGCACGGACAGTTCCCGGTTGGTCAGTTTCGACAGTTCCCCGTTCCCGGTGGCCGGTACGAGCACGTGCCGGGACAGTTCGTCGAGCAATGGCGCGGTGATCACCGGGGTCACGAATGCGAGGCCGTCGGCCACCGCGCGCACCGCATTGACGATATGTTCTTGCGTGTCGTCCACGTAAACCAGGCCGCGCGCGCCGAGTGACAATGCGGTCAGCAATGTCGCAACCTCGATATCGTTGGTCAGCGCGATGACCGGAACAATCGGTTCCGGGCGGCCGTTGGCGAGTACGCGCATAACCTGCGCGCGTTCTTCGTTTCGCGGCTGGATATCCATGATCATCACGTCCGGGCGGAGCCGATCCACCTCGGTTATCACCGCCGGCCCCTCGCCGACCTGACTGACCACGGTAATGTCCCGCTCGCTACCGAGAAGCGCGGCCAGACCGGCCCGGACCAGCTCGTGGCCGGCGCACAGGAGTACCCTGATCATGCCAATCCCCTTGTCGAAGACCGCAATCGGCACGCGGGTTTCGCCCCCAGCCACCCCAGCAATTCCCGCCTAGAGCCAATTAGATTACAGCGCGGTCAAGGTGGCTGGATAGAGCTACTTGGGGGAGCTTTCCCGATATTTTGTTCGCCGAGAGTATCCGGCGAATCACGGCGTGGTTTCCGGGCCGGCCCGTGGTTCGACGAGCAGCGGCTGTTCGACGAATCCCGTGGTCCCGTCCGGATCACCGAGGCGGCCGTGGGTCATGCCGACGCCGTCCGCGCCGATCCAGGTGCGGGCACGCAGGAACGTCCATGCCCCGGCCGGAAACCGGTGCACGGTGACGGTCAACGACGGCGGGATGAACAGCCAGTCGTCCAGCGGCAGCTCGGCGCTCACCCCGTTCGCCGCGTCGGCGGTGATCAGCAGCCGTTGCAGACCGGTCAGCGGATTCCCTTCGATCAGCGGGATGCGCACCCGCGTCCACACCTCCGCCGGGCCGAGCCGGTCGTACCCGCCGCCGGCGAACCGCCATTCCACGGCCTCCCCGTAACCCCAGCGCTCGATCCCCGGGAAGAACCGCTGTTCGGCCGGACCCGGCAGCTCGGGCACCGCGTCCTCGGCGGTGCCCGGTGTCGCCGGTGGACGCGCCCGGGCGTTGATCAGCCACGCGCGGCCGACGGCCGCGGTGCGCCCGTTCGCCTCCAGCGCGGCTTCCACGAGCTGGATCCGGCGCCCCGGCCGCAGGACCGAAGCCGTCACGCGCACGTCCCCGCGCGGGATCGGGCCGAGCATGTCGACGGCGAACCGGGCCACCCGGAGGTCCGGCGTGGCCGCGAGATCCGCGCAGACCGTGGCGAGCAACGCCGCCGGTGGTCCACCGTGCTGGGCCTTCTCGTCCCACGGGCTCGCCGTGGCCTCCGTCGCCCGGAACCGCCCGTCCCCGAGCGGCAGGTAGAAGGCCCCGGGCGATTCATCCTCCGCCATGGACCCCCTTACCCGTCCGGAATCATCCCACCCGTTTTAGCACAGGTACACCCCCATTAGGAGAGGTAAAACCCGAGCCCACCCTCCCGCACGCGAGTCGCACGTCCGCGCAAGCGAGTTACACACTCAAGCACGCGAGTTACACACTCAGGTACACGAGTTGCACGTTCGGGTGCGCGCCCGCCCGCGAGTCTCCCCCGTTCCGGTCGCGTGTGTTCCCCGTTTCGGTAGCCCGAGTTCCCCGTTTCGGAACCCCGGCCACTGCGACATCGGCCGGTTTGTCCACTGTGGACCCCGAGTGTGCAGTTCGCTTACCTGAGTGTGTAGTTCGCTTGCCCGAGTGTGCGACTCGTCAGGCCGGGCGGTGGGCGCGGAGGTGGGCGAAGGCGGCGTCCAGGGCGGCTTCGAGGGGTTTCGTGGTGCGGCGGGCCTGGGTGAGCAGGAGGCCGCCCTGCAGGGAGGCGAGGGTGGCCAGGGCGAGGGTGTCCGGATCGGCGTCGGGACGGAGTTCGCCGCGGTCGCGCATCGCGGCGAGTCCTTCGCGGATCCAGGTTTCCCAGCGGTCGAAGCCGTCGGCGAGGGCGATCCGGGCGGGTTCGTCCACGTCGGCCAGTTCGCTGGTCAGCGATCCGATCGGGCAGCCGCCTTCGCAGTGGCGCTGCCGCTGGAGCTTGACCAGCGCGTCGCGCCACGCGTGGAGGGCGTCCCACGAATCGAGCGCGGGGAACAGCGCCTGCTGCGCCGCCAGCACCGCCCGGGCCTGCCGGGTGACCACCGCGTGCACGAGCTCGGTCTTGTCCGCGAAGTAGTGGTAGAGCTGCGACTTGCTGACCCCGGTCGCGGCCCGGATGTCGTCCAGGCTGGTCCCCGCCACGCCCCGGCGGAACATCAGCTCGGCGGCGGATTCGACGATCCGCTCGCGCGTCGCGCGCCCCTTCGCGGTCCAGCTCCCGGCACTCATGGCGCCAGCCTAATCGTTTGGACTTGACAGTCCAATCCGACCGTGACCAGACTGGACCGCACAGTCCAAACATCAGGAGAGGACGTCTCATGACCGGACCGCTCGCCGACCGGATCACCGAACTCCAGCAGGGCATCGCCGATCACCTCCCGCCGGAGGCGCACGCCGCCTTCAGCCGGGAACAGCACGGACTCGCGGCCGCCGGAGTCCCCGCCGGGGTCGCCATCCCGGGTACGAAACTCACCGACCACGAGTTGCTCGACCCGCACGGCGCGCCGATCGGCCTGTTCGCCGCGATCGGCCCCCGGCCCGCGGTGCTCGTCTTCTACCGCGGCGACTGGTGCCCCTACTGCAACCTGACCCTGCGGACCTACCAGCAACAGCTCCTGCCGGAACTGACCGGGCGCGGGGCAGCACTGGTCGCCCTCAGCCCGCAGAAGCCGGACGGCTCGCTGAGCACGCGGGAGAAGAACGAGCTGAGCTACCCGGTGCTCTCCGACCCCGGCAACGCCATGGCCCGGGAACTGGGCATCCTGACCGGCCCCACCGAAGAGGCCCGCGCGGCGCAGCGGTCGCTCGGCATCGACATCACCACCGGCAACGCGGACGGCACCACCGGGCTGCCCATGCCGACCACGCTGATCGTGGACGCCGAACGGGTTCTGCGGTGGATCGACGTGCACCCGGACTACACCACCCGATCCGAGCCCGCCGACATCCTCGAAGCGTTGCGGAATTCCTGACATCCTAAGCCGCGAAACTGTCCCGTAAAGCCGTCCGGATAATTTCTTTCAGGTTATTTTCACGCCGGGCCACACCGCGCCGAAACAAGGTCAAAAATCCATAAAAAAGCGAGTAATGACCTTGGAAAACGCGTGGAGTGATCCGTGTTACGCGCGCATGACGCTACTGGTCAGACCCTGGATTACCGGGGTACAGTCGCGCTGGGCCCACGCCGGAGACGACGGTTCGACGCAGCACCGCAATCGGTCCGCGCAATTTTAACCAGTTATGTCATGCCGAGCGCGAGGAATGAAATATTCCCGGTCGGCGAGTAAGTCTTTTCGAATTTACGGGAGTTCGCTATGGATGTGGCACTCGCCGGTGGGCCGCTGGGCGCGACGGCGCTGGAAGAGTTCCTCGGGGTCACGCTGGACGCGCTCGCCGCCGGGGCGAAGGAGCGGGGCGGACCGATCCCCGCCGGTGATCCCCGGGAGCTCGGGGCGCGGTGGCGGGCCGAACTCGGCGATCTGCTGCCGGAAACCGGCAGCGAACCGGAAACCGTGCTCGCCCAGCTGGTCGGCCAGCTCGCCGCGGGCGCCGCCGATCCGGCCGATCCCGCCTGCGCGGCCCACCTGCACTGCCCGCCGCTCGCGGTCGCGGTGGCCGCGGACACCGCGGTGGCGGCGGTGAACCCGTCGCTGGATTCGTGGGACCAGGCGCCGCTGGCGAGCGTGCTGGAGACCGAACTCGTGCTCGCGCTCGCCCGCCTCGTCGGCTTCGGCCCGGGCGCGGGCGGCGTGATCACCGCCGGGGGCACCGAATCGAATCTGATGGGCCTGCTGCTGGCCCGGGACCACGTCCTGGCCGAGCGGTACGGGGTCCAGGCCGCGCGCGCCGGTGTTCCGGCGGCCGCCGCGGGACGGCTGCGGATCCTGTGCTCGGCGGTCGCGCACTTCTCGATCGCGCGCTCGGCCGGTTTCCTCGGGCTGGGCGAGGACGCCGTCGTGCCGGTCGCCGTCGACCACGCGCACCGGATGATCCCCGCCGCGCTGGCCGAGGAACTCGCCGGAATCCGGGCGCGGCACGAGGTTCCGGTCGCGATCGTGGCCACCGCGGGCACCACCGACCTCGGCGGCATCGACCCGATCCGCGAGGTGGCGGCGATCGCCCGCAAGCACCGCGCCTGGTTCCACGTGGACGCCGCCTACGGTGGCGGGGCGTTGTTCTCGGCGCGGCTCGCGCACCTGCTCGACGGGCTCGACCTCGCCGATTCGGTCGGGCTCGACCTGCACAAGTTCGGCTGGCAGCCGGTCGCCGCCGGGGCGTTCCTCACCCGGCAGCGCACCGCGTTCGCCCCGCTCGACCGCACGGTCGCCTACCTGAACAGCACCGACGACGAGAACGCGGGCTACACCAGTCGGCTCGGTTCCTCGCTGCGCACCACCCGCCGCGCGGACGCCGTCAAGATCGCGGTGACCCTGCGGTCGCTGGGCAAGGCCGGACTGGGCGAACTGGTCGACCGCTGCCACGACCTCGCGGTGCACGCCGCGGAAATCATCCGCGCCCAGCCGCGCCTGGAACTGCGCGCCGATCCGGTGCTGTCCACTGTGGTCTTCCGCTACCTCCCGGCCGAGGACGGGGACGTCTGCGCGGTCAACGCCCGCCTGCGCCGCGCCCTGCTCGCCTCCGGCCTGGGCGTCATCGGGCGCACCACGATGACCGACCCGTCCGGCCGCGAAGCCGTGTACCTCAAGCTGACCATGCTGAACCCCACCACCACGCCCCGGGACGTGGACGCGCTGCTGAACCGGATCCTGGCGCACGGAGAGGCGGCCGAAGTCTCGCCGTGAGATACCGACATAGTCCGTACCTCCTGCTGGTGGTGGCCGCCCTGTGCTGGGGCAGCCAGGCCACCTCGGCCAAATACGCACTCGACGGGCTGCCCCCGGTCACACTGCTGATGACCGGCCTGATCGGGGCCAACCTGCTGCTGTGGCCGCTCGCGCTCGCGACCGGGATCCGCCCGCCCCGGCGGATTTCCCGGCTCGCGTTGCTCGGGCTGCTCGAACCCGGCCTCGCCTACGCGTTCCTCACCCTCGGCCTGCGGTACACCACCGCGACGAACGCCTCGCTGCTGAACGCGACCGAATCCTGTTTCGTGGTCCTGCTCGCCGCGGTGTTCCTCCGCGAACGGCTGGACCGCCGCGCGGTCGCCGGGCTCGCGCTCTCCCTGGTCGGTGTGCTCGCGCTGCAGGGCGTGGGCGCCGACTTCGGCGGGAACCTCGGGGACGTGCTGGTGGTCGTCGGCGCCTTCTGCGCGGCGCTGTACTCGCTGCCCGCGCGGGGGCTGGCGCGGGAACTGGACGCGGTGTCGATGACCACGTACCAGTTCACCTTCGCCCTGCTGCTGGCCACCCCGGTCGCCGTCGTCGTGTGGACGACCGGGGCGGAACCGTTCCCGCCCGCCGCCGAACCGAGGTTCTGGGTCGCCGCGGTGCTCATGGGCGTGGTCGGGTACGCGGCCAGTTTCCTGCTGTACAACCGCGCGATCACGGCCGTGCCGATCGGCGTCGCCGGGATGGTCCTGAACCTCATCCCGGTGTTCGGGGTGCTCACCGCCATCGTGTTCCTCGGCGAGCGGCTCTCGGTCTGGCACCTCCTGGGCGCGGCGCTGATCGCCGCCGGGATCGCGTTGTTCCCGCGCCGAACCGAGAGCCCACCGCCCTATCCGCCGGACAGCCAGGCATGTCCCGGGGTGGAAGCCGCGGTGCGGACCAGCCGGTAGGTGCCGGTCGAACTCGCGCCCTCCCCCGCGACCGGGGACAGCGGGCGCCGTTTGGCCGGAGTGCGCACCGGCAGCCGCTCGGTGAGCTCCTCGGTCCACTTCAGCATCTCGCGCGGCCGGTCCCAGCCGCAGATGCCGATCAACCGGCCGGACCGGATGAACCCGGTGACGCCCTCGGCCAGCGTGACGGTGTCCTCGCCGAGCGAAGGCATGCCGACCATCTGCACGCGCACCTGGTACTGGCCCGACCACGCCCGGGGCACCGGCGCGAACGGGGTCGCGCTCGAGCGCCCGGCCAGCAGGTTCTCCGCGGCCGCCCGGCCCATCTCGACCGCGTTGATCCAGTGCTCGACCCGCCGCGGCACCTCGTCGAACCGCAGGTTCGGCCAGCGCGCCACGTCCCCGGCCGCCACCACGTCGGCCACCCCGATGGCGAACAGCGACGCGTCGCACAGCACGCCGTCCTCCAGCACCAGCCCGGACCCGCGCAGCCAGTCCACCGCGGGCACGCTGCCGATGGCGAGCACCACGCACCCGGCCACCAGGAGTTTGCTGTTGGCCAGGTGCAGCCCGACCGACTCGCGGGTGGTGATCCAGTGCCGCACCTCGGTGCCCATCTCCAGCCCCGCGCGGTGGCGGGTGTGCAAATCGGTCATCGCCGCGGAGATGTTCGGCCCGAACCGGTACAGCGGCGCGCGGGCGTGCCCGACCACGGTCACGTCCCGGCCCATCTGCCGCATGCTCGCCGCGAACTCGCAGCCGACCAGCCCGCTGCCGATCACCACCGCGGGTTTGTCGCTCGCCGCCAGCGCGCGGCGCACGGCGTGCGCGTCGTCGACGGTGCGCAGCACGCGGACCCGCGGATCGTGCCGGGGCGCACCGGGCAGGTGCCGCGGCACCACGCCGGTGGCCACGATCAGGCCGTCGTACCGGATCTCCTCCCCGCCGGGCAGGTGGATCACCCGCCGGTCGGCCT
Organism: Amycolatopsis anabasis; assembly: GCF_009765355.1. GTDB lineage: Bacteria > Actinomycetota > Actinomycetes > Mycobacteriales > Pseudonocardiaceae > Amycolatopsis > Amycolatopsis anabasis. The sequence goes on from NZ_VTHK01000038.1 coordinate 64,470, forward strand.
CCAGCCGGGTCGCCCGGGTGCCCAGCCGCCAGCGCGCGTCCAGGTCGACGTACGAACTCAGGGTCACGTCGTGCGACCGGGCCGCCCCCGAAAGCACGTGCTTGTTGACCGCGGGCCGGTGGTACGGGCGCCGCGGCTCGTCCCCGATGATCACCAGCTCGTCTTCGTAACCCAGTTCGCGCAGCCGTTCCGCCGCGCGCAAACCGGCGACCCCCGCACCGGCGATCACGATCCGCTCGGCCTCGCTCATTTCGGCCATCCCTGCAGGACGATCGCGCGCATCGGGCACAGCCGCGCCGCCGCGATGGCGGGCTCGAGGTCGTCGGCCTCGAGCTGGCGGGTGTACCGCAACCGGCCATCGGCGCCGAGGTCGAACAGGGTCGGCGCCTCGGCCTGGCAGATGCCGTAAAGCTCGCAGCGGTCGTTGTCCACACTCATCCGCGGCCCGCCGCGGAACCACCCGAAACTCACACGTTCTCCTCGATGAGGCCGACCCGCTCCAGCATGCGGACCGGCAGGAAACGCAGCAGCGACAACGTCATCGCGGGCACCAGCAGGGTGATCCCGGCCAGCCACAGCAGCGCGAGGTGCCCGTTGGCCATCGCGCCGAACAGCGAATGCAGCGCGGTGATCCCGACCGCGGGGTAGGCCAGCCGGTGCAGCCACAGCCAGCGCCGGTACGCCGTCCAGCGGTGCAGCCCGGCGGTGATCGCGATCGCCAGCATCACCTCCAGCCCGACGATGCCCAGCGAATGCCGCACCAGGCTGCCCGGCAGCAGCGGCACGATCAGATGCGCGAGGTCGAACGCGTTGGCGGACAGGAAGGTGAAGGCGAGCGCGTGGATCACGCCGAAGGACAGGGTCAGCACGGCGAGCGCGAGGTGCCCGCTGCGCAGGGCCTTCCGCTCGCCGAGGCGGCGCGCCCAGCCGGTCGCGGTGAGCACGCCCCAGGTCAGGGTCAGGCACATGAACGCGTAGGCCACCCGCGCGGACAGGGCGGCGATGCCCCGGACCCCGGTGTCCGCGGTTTGCGCGAGCACCAGCGCCTGGGACCAGTGGTCAACCATCGCTTTCTCCTGATCAGGTCTTCTTGGCGAACAGCGGGACGGCGCCGACCGCGGCGCGGCGCTTTCCCTTCTTCGGCGGGTTGCGGACCATGGCCAGCACGAACACGGTGGCCACGATCTCCAGCGGAACCAGCACCGCGAGGACGAGGAAATCGGCCGCGTCCAGGTCGAGACCGGCTTTGGCGGTGGTGGACGTCGCGGGCTCGGGCAGGCGGCCATGGTCGACCAGCCCGGTGCTCTCCAGCAGCGTGATGTGCCGGAGCACCGCCTGGTTCGACGTGGTGGCGAACGACCGGATCCGCTCGTTGCGGGTGCCCGCGCGCACCTGCGCGATCACCGAGAAGACCTGGCCGTGGGCCGCGCGCAGCCGGTTGACGAAGATCTGGTCGAACTCGGCGCCCGAGGTGGCGTTCCGCATCTCGTTCAGCCAGCTCTGCTGATCGGCGTTGGGCTGTTCGGGCAGGCCGACGCCGAGTTCGGCGGCGAGTTCGCGGACCGCGCTGTCCAGGCGGCCGTGGTCGACCATGATCGTCATGCCGACCTGCCGGACCATCGGGCTCGCGGCCCGGGTCCGGGCCCAGTCGCCCGCGGGCATCTCCCACAGACCGGCCTGCCGGACCTTGCTGAGCAGTTCGACGTCGGCCGGGCCGAGCGGCCCGAACCGCGGCTGGGCGGTGGCGACCGCGGGACCGGCCACCCCGAAGAACACGACGAAGAGCAGGGCGAACGCACGCGCCAAAGATCGAAACGGCGGGGGGTCAGAGTCCGAACTCACCGGAATCCCCCGGACTCTCGGCAGACTGGACCTTCTTGCCTTCCGGAGTGATCGGGTACCAGGCGCCGTCCGCGCCCTGACCGCTGGTTTCGCCCGGCATCTGATCGGTGTTGTGCCGGTACAGCGGCCAGCCGGCGAGCGTGACCTGTTCGGTGCCGTCCGACCGGCTGACCGAACCGACCAGGTTCCCGTCGATGCCGTTGAGCTTGAGATCGCTGGTGGCCAGCACCGGTGGCCAGGCCACCGCGCAATCGCCTTCGCAGTTCGATTTCGGCGGTTTCGCGGTGTCCTTGTCGAAGCGGTAGACGGTGAGTCCCTTGGCGTCCACCACGAGCCGGCCGATATCGAACGCGCGAACGGCGTTCAATCCGGATTGATCTTCGGCGGCGGTGTTCGCCACGGCTTGGCCGGGAGAATGGCCGCCGGTTCCGGACGATCCGTAACCGCCGCCATCACAGCCCGCGACCAGGAACAGGGTCGCGAGCCCGGCGGCGAGGGCGATGAGGGGGCGGGGTGCGTGCGTCATGACTTCCTGTCCACGAAAAAGGGCGCAATAAATCCACTATGGACATACACATCCACAGTGGACTTTTCGCGGTCGCGTTGGGGGAGACGCGACGGGTTACGGGGCCTTCACCGGGGGATACGTCGCCAGGTTCGGAGCGGTTCAAAAAATCTCACCCGGACCGATCCGATATTGGTACTAGACGGGCAACCCGTTCCCCCACAAGGATGTCCCCCGTGGGCCGCCACAGTCGTACGCTGCAACCCGTCGTAGATCACCGTGCCGAGGCGCACGGTCCGGACGCTTTGGCATCGGCGCTGTACCACGAGTTCGGTCAGGCGCTCATGGCCTACACCCTCAAGCTGACCGGGCACGACCGGCACTGGGCCGAGGACGTGGTGCAGGAGACCCTGATCCGCGCCTGGCGCAACGCGGACAAGCTCGACCGGCAGCCGGAGATGTTGCGTGCCTGGCTGTACACGGTGGCGCGACGCATCGTGATCGACGGCTGGCGCAGCCGCCGGGCCCGGCCGCAGGAGGTCGAGGAAGCGGACGCGGAATCCATCGGCGTGCCCGACGAGTCGGACAAGACGCTCGCCGCGATGATCGTCTACGAGGCGTTGCAGGGCCTGTCCCCGGAACATCGGGAAGCCGTGCTGCAGACCTACCTGCGTGATCGAACCGTGAACGAGGTGGCCGCCACCCTGGGCGTGCCGCCGGGTACGGTCAAGTCCAGGATCTACCACGCCGTGCGCGCGCTGCGCCGCGCGCTGCGGGACAGGGGGTGAAGTCGTGATGGCCCAAGTCAGCCACACCGACGTCGCCGCCTACGTCCTCGGCGCGCTCGACGAACCGGAGAACGCGGCGTTCGAGGCGCATCTGCTGGACTGCGCCCACTGCCAGCTCGAGCTGCTGGAACTGCACGAACTCCCGGAACTGCTCGACGAGGTCCGGCGCACCTGGCCCGCCGCCCCGGCCCCACCGCCGGGTCCCCGCGTGCTGGACGGGCTGCTCGCCGAGGCCGCGGCGGTGGCCCGGAAACGGCGGCGCGTCTCGCGCTGGGCGGCGGCCGCGGCGGTGCTGGTGTTTCTGGCGGGTTCGATCCTGAGCCTGTCGTTCTTCCTGTCCGGCGGTTCCCCGGGTGACGCCGCGCCGGTGGCCGCGCCCGCGGAGACCCCGGTGGTCCGGACCGGTTCGGCGTCCGGGCTCGGCGACGGCGCCCGGCCCCTCGGCCGGACCGACGCCGGGACCCCGGTCACCGCGAAGGTCGTGCTGCGGGCCCGGGACTGGGGCACGCAGGCGGAGCTCGAACTCAGCGGGGTCACCGGCCCGATCGGCTGCGCCCTGATCGCGGTGCCGTGGCTCGGCGACAGCCCCCAGATCCTGGCCGGCTGGACGATTCCCGCCAAGGGGTACGGCGTGCCCGGCTCCCCCGAACCGCTGCGGGTCTCCGGGGCGACCGCGCTCAACCTAGCCAACATCCAGCGGCTCGAGGTGCGTGCCGAGAACGGCACCACCCTGGTCACCGTGGCGAACTAGCGCTCTTCGAAAAAAGTCTGAACCGGTGAGCCGCCGGGATACGTGTGCTGGGTGTCGATCGCCGCGAGGGTCGCGGTGAATCCCAGAACACAGGGAGAAATCCATGGCTCGCAAGCATCTCGCCGTTTCCGCCGCTTCGGCGCTCGGCCTCCTGCTGCTCGGCGCCTGCGCGGGTGGCCCGGAGGGCGGCGGCGCGCCGCAGCAACCGACCGCCGTGCCGGATGTCGCCCGCGTCCAGCAGGCCACCGGCGCCTCCGGCCTCACCGCCGCACAGGTCGACGGCGTCGGCGAGGTGGTCACCGATCAGGCCGGTTTCACGTTGTACCGCTTCGACAAGGACACCGCGAAGCCGCCGAAGTCCAATTGCAACGGTGACTGCGCCACCCAGTGGCCGCCGGTGCTGAGCGAAGGCAGCATGGAGCTCAAGGGCATCGAGAACACCGCGGTCGGCAAGGTCAAGCGCGACGACGGCAGCGAGCAGGTGACCATCGGGGGCTGGCCGGTCTACCGGTTCGCCAAGGACGCCAAACCCGGTGAGGCCAAAGGACAATCGGTCGGCGGCACCTGGTACGCGGTGACCGCGAAGGGCGGCAAGGCCGGTCAGGCGGCGGCCGCGCCCGCGCCCGCCGCTCCGGCGGCGGGGGCCAAACTGGTCGCGGGCCAGGCCGAGGGCGTCGGCCCGATCCTGACCGACCAGAACGGGATGTCGCTGTACTTGTTCGCCAAGGACAGCAAGAAACCGTCCAAGGCGACCTGCGACGGCGACTGCGCGAAGCAGTGGCCGCCGATGATGAGCGAAGGCGACGTGCAGTTGGAGGGCGTCGACCCGAAGCTGGTCGGCAAGGTCAAGCGCGACGACGGCGGCGAGCAGGTCACCGTCGGCGGCTGGCCGGTCTACCGGTTCGCCAAGGACACCAAACCCGGTGAGGCCAAGGGACACGGCGTGGGCGGCACCTGGTTCGCGATCGAGCCGAACGGCTGCAAGTCGCAGGCCGCGCCGCAGCAGCAGCCCGCGAACCCGGCGCCGAGTTCGGCGCCCAACTCGGCGCCCAGCACGGCCCCGAGCAGCAGCACGGGCAGTGGCGGCGGGGGGTACTGACGCCACTCGCCTCCCCCTCCGGCCCGGCGGCCACCCCTCCGCCGGGCCGGATTCCGTTGTGCCGCAAGCGGTTCGAACCCGCGGGTTTCCCGAGTGTGTAGTTCGGGTTCCCGAGTGTGTAGTTCGCGTGCCTGAGTGTGTATCTCGCTTGCTTGAGTGTGTAGTTCGCTTGCTGGGCTACTGGGTGGTGAAGCCGCCGTCGATGGCTAGGGCGGCTCCGGTGATGAAGCTGGACTCGTCGCTGAGCAGGAAGGCGGCGAAGGCGGCGATTTCCTCCGGTTCGGAGATGCGGCCCATCGGGTGCAGGGCGGCGATCCGCGCCCGGGCCTCCTCGGTCACCCCCATGGTGTCGCGGAACAACGGGGTGTCCACGCCACCGGTGAGCATCGCGTTGACCCGCAGGCCCCGCGCGGCGTTCTCCAGCGCGATCGCCCGGGTCAGGCCGACCACACCGTGCTTGGCCGCCACGTACGGCGACACCGATCCCATCCCGACCGCGCCGAGGTTGGACGCGTTGTTCACGATCGCCCCGCCACCGGAAGCCAGGATCGCCGGAACCTGGTACTTCAAACCGTAGAACACACTGGTCAGGTTCTGCTCCAGCTCGGCGTGCCATCCGGCGGCCTCGATCTCCTGCACCGGCCCGAACGCGTTCACGCCACCGGCGTTGTTGAACGCGCCGTCCAACCGGCCGAACTCCCGGACCGCGGCCGCGACCACCTCGGCCGCGTCGCTTTCCACGGTCAGGTCGGCGGCGACGAACAACGCGCGGCCACCCGCGGCCCGGATACCCTCGGCCACCTCCTCGCCCACGTCCTTGCGGCGGGCCGCGAGCACCACCGCGGCACCCTCGGCGGCCAGCCGTTCCGCGACCGCCTTCCCCATCCCGGAGTTGCCGCCGGTCACCAGGACCACTTTGGACTCGAAACGTGCGGACACTGCTTCCTCATCTCTGGGTACTTGAAAACTTGACTACCTCTCCGAGGATGTCAGCGCGCCGCGGCCGTTTCTGGCGGCAATCGGCCGTCGCGTTCGAGGGTGCTACGGGCAGCTTTCGTCGATGGCGTCCAGCAGGATGTCGCAGGCGGCGTCCAGGTCCTCGGCGGTGATGTTGAGCGGGGGCATCAGGCGCAGCACGCAGTCCTCCCGCCCGCCGAGCTCGATGATCAGCCCGTTCCGCAACGCGCAGGCCTGCACCGCGGTCGCCAGGGTGGCCGCGGGTTCGCCGTAACGCGGATTGGCCAGCTCGATCCCCCACATCAACCCGAGTCCCCGCACTTCCCGCACCCACGGGTGGTTGCGCAGCGGGGCGAGCCGCTCGGCGAGCTGCTCTCCCCGGCGGCGGACGTTGCCGAGGACGTCGTCCCGGTTGACGATCCGCACCGCCTCCGTGCCCGCGGCGAACGCGAGCTGGTTGCCGCGGAACGTCCCGGTGTGCGCGCCCGGCGACCAGGTGTCCAGGTGCTGGTCGTAGATGATCAGCGAGACGGGCAGCCCGATGCCGGACAACGCCTTCGACGCGACGATCACATCCGGTTCGATGTCGTACTGCTCGAACGCGAACCAGGTTCCGGTGCGCCCGCAGCCGGTCTGCACCTCGTCCACGATCAGCGGGATGTCCAGCGGTTTGGTCAGCTCGCGCACGCGCCGCACGAAGTCGCGGCGGGCGGGGATCACGCCGCCCTCGCCCTGCACCATCTCCAGGATCACCGCCGCCGGGCGCGGCACGCCCCCGTTCGGATCGTGCAACGCCCGCTCGAGGTAACTCACGCAGTTCGTGGCGCAGCTGTCCGGGGACAACCCCACCGGGCAACGGGAACAGGACGAGTACGGGAAGAAGTGCACGCCCGGCATCCCCGAGGGCACCGGCTGCTTCTGGGCGACCAGCCCGGTCAACGCCATCGCCGCGTGGCTGGAGCCGTGGAACCCGCCCTGGAACGAGATCAGGTCACCCCGGCCGGTGGCGGTCTTGCACAGTTTGATCGCCGCGTCCACCGCGTTCGCCCCGGTCGGGCCGCAGAAGTGCAGCTTCATCCGCGACCGCAGCTTCGGCGGCAGCATGGACAACTGCGCCTCGACGAACGCGTCCTTCGCCGGTGTGGGGAAATCCAGCGCATGGGTCAGCAGGTCCAGCTGCCCCGCCGCGGCCTTGGCCAGCTCCGGATGATTATGGCCCAGCGACAGCACACCAGCACCGGACAGGAAATCCAGGAACACGTTCCCGTCCACATCCCGCACATAACTCCCCGAACCTTCCGCGATCGCGATCGGCAGATGCCGCGAATACACCCGCGCGTTCGACTCCCACCGCTGCTGGCGCGCCAGGAACTCCGCGGACAGCGGCCCCGGCAACGCCCCCTCGACCCGTGGCCGCAGGCCACTGCCGATCTCATCCAATGTGGTCATTTCGACTCTCCTGATAGGCGACGGATTGAATTCAGACTCCGACGTGGGCGCCGGAGAACAGATAGCCGACCGTCCCGCTGAGCAGCAGGCCGTGCGCACCCGAATCGACGGTCAGCTCGCCGCCCGGGGTGCGCACGCGGATCGGATAGGGCAGGTCCCAGATCCGGTGGGCGACATAGGCGGAACCCACGGCCCCGGTTCCGCAGGCCAGGGTCTCGGCCTCGACGCCCACCTCGTAGGTGCGGATGCGGATCCCGTCGTCGTCGCGCCGCATGAAGTCGACGTGCAGCCCTTCGGGGTGGCGCAGGCGCAGGCACAGCTCGCGGTCGTACCGCAGTTCGGCGCCGCGGGCCTGGACGTCCACCGCGTCCAGGTTCCCGGTCAGCACCACGAGATGCGCGAGCCCGCTGAAGACGAAGTACTGGTCGTCGGCGACCCGGGTGAACTCGCGGCCGGCGCCGAGCGCCACCTGGGTGAGTCCGGCCACTGTGGACACCCACTTCGGGCCGTCGCCGGTCAGGATGAACCCGCTCTCGTCCAGGTAGCCCCGTTCCACGCAGTAGCGCGCCGAACAGCGCAGCGCGTTGCCGCACATCTGGGAGTTCGTCCCGTCCCGTTCGAAGTAGTTCATCCGCACCCGGTCGCCGGTCGTGCGCAGGAACGAGATCCCGTCCACCCGGGGCGAACGGAACGAGGTGCACACCTCCTTCGCCAGCACGCCATCGACGTCCACATCGGACAGATTGCTGCGGACCTCGTCGACGACGGCGATCACGTTGCCGTCGCCGTGCATGATCGTCAGGTCCAGCCGGTCGAAGCGGACGCCGCGCACGACTCTTCGGCGGAACTCGAGGTAGTCGGCGGGGTAAGTGGTTTCGGTCGGATCCAGCATGGTTTCCCTCCTCGGCGTGGAATGTCTACAGTGGACGGGCGGGAATGCCGCGCCAGCGGCTGTTGCCGGGCAGCACCTCGCCCTTCATCACCAGCGAATAGGCGTCCAGGTACGCGCCGGGCCCGACCTCGGCGTCGTAGAGCACCACCGCGCGCGTGCCGACGGTGGCCCCGTCCTCGACCTTGACCAGGGACATCTTCATCACCCGGTCCTCGAAGAGATGCGTCTGCAGGTCGGCGTTCTCCCCGATCATCGCGTCGTCGCCGATCTCCACCAGGTCGAACTCGGTCATCGCGGTGTCGTTGAGCCACACCCGCTTGCCGACGCGGGTGCCGAACAGGCGCATCACCGGCGCGGCGAACGGGGTGCCCCAGAACTGGGCCAGGAATCCCCGCGCGGCCACCGTCTGGAACATGCCGGTGATGAACTCGGTGCCGCGCACCCACAGGCCCCAGTAGGGTTCGGTGCGGGGCCGGTAGCGGCCCATGACCGCCCACTTCAGCAGGATCACCTGACACGTGTCGAACAGGCCCATTCCCCACCACAGCAACGGAATCAGCAGCACGAGGGCCCACGCGGGCAGCACGGTCGCCAGTCCGGCCATGGCCAGGAAACCGAGGGTCCCGCCGAGCAGCAGGATGATTTCCGGCAACGCCATCCGGACGAACTCGATGAGCAGCCGCCCGCCGATCAGCGCGGGCGTCGGCGCGTCGATGTACTTGGCCGGGAACTTCTGGCTCTCCTCCCGGCGGGGCAGGAAGAACGACGGCGAACCCAGCCAGGTGGTCTCCGGATCGACCGGCTTCTCCGGCGGCACGGAGAGCACGCCGAGCAGGCTGTTCTGGCTGATCCGGCTGCCGCACGGCAACAGGGCCTCGTTGCCGAGGAAGCTGAAGTCCGCCATCTCGGCCGGGGCCACCGCGATCTGGCCGTGGTGGTACACCGGCGGCGCGAGCACGACCCCACCGGCCAGGAAGCTCTTGCTGCCCACCACGCACATATCGGGGTCGAGGTAGGCGGGCGGGGCGACCTCGGCCCAGCGGCCGAGCTTCATGCCCAGACCGCGCAGGAACGGGATCGCGTAGAGCGTGCAGTAGACGGTGGCGAGCATGCCGAACGTCATCTGCAGCAGGTGGCCGGTGAACCACTGCCGCACGCCGAATCCGCTGCGCCACGGGTAGATCCCCGGGTCCACCGAGTTCAGCACCAGGCGTTTGCCTCCGACCAGCAGCACGCAGGTGAGGAACACCTGCAACGGGCCGGCGAGCGCGACCGAGCCAAGGGCCAGGCCGATGCCACCGGTCTTGGCGCCCCAGAGCACCAGCAGCAAACCGGGGATCGGCAGCAGGAACGGCAGCAGCCGGAGGAGCAGCGCGCCACCGAGGTAACCCAGGACGACGGAGAACCGCCAGCGACCGTCGTCGGGCCGCTCGGCCATGGCCTGCAGCAAGGCGGGACGCGTGCGCAACCGTTTGCTCGGCGACCCGGCCCAGTACTCGCCGGCCGGGATGGTCTGGTCGGCGTGCACCAGCGACTGGTGTCCCACCGCGGCGTTGTCGCCGAGTTCCGCACCGGCCAGCACGACGCTGCTGGCGCCGACGAAACAACCGGAACCGATGCGGATCGGCTCGATGCGCAGCCACCCGTCCTGGACGACGTAGGGCTGCACGCGCGACAGGACGCCGAGGCTCGTCCCGTCCCCGATCTCCACGAACTTCGGCAGGCCGATGAACTGCGTCGCGATGTGGCAGTCCCGCCCGATCCGCGCGCCGAGCAGCCGCAGGTAGCGCGGCAGCAGCGGCGTGCTGGTGAGCAGGGTGACCGGCGCGAGCGACACGATCCGCGCGTAGAACCAGAACCGCAGGTAGGTGGCGCCCCACATCGGATGCCAGCCCGGCCGGATGCCCCGCATGAGCGCCCGGGCCCCGATGATGGGCAGCAGGAACAAGGTGAGCGCGAACCAGGCCACGCAGATCGCGGCGAGCGGGACCAGCCCGATGTTCGCGAGCACGCTGAACACCCCGGTCTCGGGCACTTCGATCGGCCAGACGTGGATCTTGAGCTGGATCGCGTACCCGAGCACCAGCGCGGGCAGGCCGAGCAGGAGCAGCCACGAGTACAGCAGGAACAGCTGGACCGCACCGCAGGCCCGGAACCGCGCCGTGGAATGGCGCAACGGCTCGGGCCATTCGGTGCTTTCGGCCTGCTCCTCCTCTTCCGCCAGCTCGTGCTCGACGTAATCGGCCAGGTCGCGGATCGTCGGATGCGCGTACAGATCGCCCATGGCGAGGCCGGACATGCCCGGACGTTTCCGCAGCTGGGAGATGACCCGGGCGGCGGCGAGCGAATGGCCGCCCAGATCGCAGAAGAAATCGGCCTCGACGGAAACCTCGGCGATGCCGAGCAGTTCGGACCAGACCTCGGCCAGATCGTTCTCCAGCGGGGTTTCCGCCGGAACGTGCGGACCCGAGCCGGACCCCAGCGGCGGGGAGGTCGGCGCGGGCAGTGCCGCGCGGTTCACCTTGTCCGCGGCCAGCAGCGGGAACTTCTCCAGCACCTCGATGAAGGACGGGACCATGTACGGGGCGAGCCGCCGGCGCAGCGAGGAGTGCAGGCGGTCCCGCAGCGCGCCGTGCCGGTCGCCGTTCCCGTTCCCGTTGCCATTGCCGTTGGTGTGGCCGTCGCCGTTGCCGTTCCCGTTGGGCATCAGGGTGACGTAACCGACCAGATCCTGGACCACGCCGTCGTTCTCCACCGTGGTGACGACCGCGTTCTCCACCTCGTGGTCCTCGCGGATGGCCTGTTCGATCTCGCCGAGTTCGATGCGGTACCCGCGAATCTTGACCTGGGTGTCCATCCGGCCCAGGTACTCGTACTCGCCCGTCGACGTGCACCGGCCGAGATCGCCGGTGCGGTAGACGCGCGGCACCTCCGCACGGTCGCGCTCGACCGGATTGGGCACGAACCGCTCCGCGGTGAGCTCGGGCCGGTTGAGGTAACCGATGGCGACGCCCGGGCCGCCGATGCAGATCTCCCCGGTCCCGCCCGGGGGCACCTCGCGCAGTTCTTCGTCGAGGACGTAGAAGCGGTAGGTCGGGAACGGGGTCCCCAGGGTCACCGGGCGGTCCGGCAGCAGTTCGCAGCAGCTCGACGAGACGGTCGTCTCGGTGGGGCCGTAGCAGTTGAGGATCCGCCGCCCGGGGCGGGACCAGCGGCGCACCAGGTCCTCGGGCATCGGTTCGCCGCTCACCAGCAGGCAGCGGACCGAGGGCGGATCGTTCTCGATCGTGGTGAGCAGCGTGGGCACGCTGCAGAACACGGTGATCCGGTGCTCGGTGAGGAAGTCGGTGAGCCCTTCGCCGAAGCGGCGGGCGTCGGTGGGCCCGGCGACCAGCGTGGCGCCGGCGACCCAGGCCGGCCACATCTCCTCCAGGTGGAAGTCGAAGCTGATCGACATGCCCTGGTACACGCGGTCCTCGGCGGTCACGCCGTAGATGGGCGTCGCGACGCGCAGGAAGTTCACGATGCTGTGGTGCGAAATGGCCACGCCCTTGGGCTTTCCGGTCGAGCCGGAGGTGTAGATGACGTAACAGGGCGCCTCGGGATCGATCCCGCGCCGGGGCCGGTCGGCGGACTGCGCGTCCAGGTCCGCCTGGTCCAGCTCGAGCACCGGGCAGCCGAGCCCGGCCACGCGTTCGCGGGACGCCGAGGTCGTGACCAGATCGCGCAGGCCGGCGTCGGTGGCGATGAAGGCCAGCCGATCGGCGGGGAACGACGGGTCGAGCGGCACGTAGGCGGCGCCCGATTTCAGCACGCCGAGCAGCGCCACGTAGGTGTCCAGCGAGCGCTCCAGCAGGATGCCGACCGGCTCGCCGGGCCGGATCCCGCGCTCGACCAGCAGGTTCGCCAGCCGGTTGGCCCGGCGGTCGAGTTGCGCGTAGGTGAGCTGGGCGTCCCCGCAGAGCACGCCGACGGCATCCGGCCGACGGTCGCAGGTGTTCTCGAAGTACTGCGGGAGCACCGCAACGCGCGGAGTATCCGCGGAATCGGTTTCGGCTGACTCGGCGGTGAGAACACCGGACCCCGGGCTACCGGCGTCCGACGTTACCTCCGTCATATTTTCCTCCTTGCTCGCAGGGCGGCATAAATCGGCGCACTTGTCTGCCGCAATGCCGCCGTCGCCAACGCGCCAGAAACCGGCACGGTGCGAAAGAACCAGACAAAACAGCGGAAATGAACTAACTAATTACCCGTCGACCGCGTCCGCGCGCAGGACGGTGTCGCCAGCCCGGATCCGGACCCCGTGGCACGGCTCTGACCTGGCTTTATGTTGGCACGGCGCATGGCCGGCTAAATCCCCGACATATTCCCTCCCCGGCACGGGGGAACTTCGGCAAAGATCCGATCTTGCCGACTCCCCCTGAAATCACAGGTTCCCCAGAAACCTCGATTTCTTCGCCGAATCGCTTCGCGGGCAGGACGTTACCGAGCAGCCAACAAAAAGGGCAAGGCTACATCCGTGTGAACCCCAAACGGAGGCATAGCCGCCTACATCTCGCCCAAATATTAGGCCAGGCGGTCGTAAACGGGGTTAATTTCCTTAAGAATCATTAACCTCGGCGCGTCCCAGTTGAGGAATAGTCGCCACTGAGCGATATGGGATATTTGCTCGAGCATCGCAGCCGGGTCACCGCCGGGCCATCCGTCGCCCGGCGGGCTCCTCCCGCCGGGTGACCGGTCGGCACCGCCGGGTGACCGGGACCGTACGGGCGCCCGGCGTCGGGTAAACCGCCGACATCAACTTTCGCATCACCGAACCTTATGCCTGAACCCTGTTTACCGCGCGGTTTCTCTGGCACAATAGAAGTGCTGATTGAGGCATTTTCCGAACTTCCCTCCCCTGCAAGGAGAGTTCCGTGAAATTTCGGCGCAAGAGCATGCTGGCGGCGGCCGCCGCGATAAGCGCACCAATTTCGTTACTGGTATTGCCGGCGAGCCCGGCAACTGCGCACGGCACGTTGTCGGACCCGCCCAGCCGGGTCTATGTCTGCAAACAGGAGAACCCGGAGAGCCCCAAGTCCAACGCCTGCAAGGCGGCCGTGGCCGCGGCCGGCACGCAGGCGTTCTACGACTGGAACGAGGTGTCCCGCCTCGACGCGGGCGGGCGGCACCGGGAAATCATTCCGGACGGGAAACTGTGCAGCGCGGGCCGCGACAAATACCGCGGGCTCGATCTGGCCCGTACGGACTGGCCGGCGAAACGAATCGCTCCCGGTCCGCTGACCGTCACTTATCACGCGACCGCACCGCATGCGAACAGCAACTTCGAGTACTACATCACCCGGGACGGCTGGAACCCGAACCAGCCGTTGAAGTGGTCCGATCTGGTGCCTATTCAGACCTTCAAGAACCAGAACCCGACCACGTTCACCAAGTGGACGATCAGCATTCCGCCGCGCACCGGGCGGCACCTGCTCTACTCGATCTGGCAGCGCGTGGTGGGCAGCGCGGAGGCGTTCTACACCTGTTCCGACGTCGACTTCGGCGGCGGCACCCAGTTGTCCACCGGTGAGCAGGCGGCTCCGACCCCCGCAGCACCCGAGGTCGCCCCGGCCGCGCAGCCCGGTTCGGTGTGGGCGGAAGGTCCCACCTACCCGGTCGGCCACCGGCTGACCTTCGACGGCCGGACCTACGAAGCCGTCCAGGCGCACACCGCGATCCCGGGCTGGGAACCACCGAACGCCCCGGCGCTCTGGCGGCTGGTCTAGGACCCGTCGTGGCGAAACGGCTCAACGTCCTGCTCGGCGCCGGGCTCTGCGCGTTGGCGTTCGCCGGGTGCGCCCCGGCGAACGACGCACCGCCCCCCGGCGTCGAGCAGACCGACGTCATGTTCCTGCAGATGATGATCCCGCACCACAACCAGGGCGTCACCCTGGTGCGCCTGGCGCGGGACCGGTCGGCGCGCGAGGACGTGAAGATGCTGGCCGCCGCGATCGAAACGACGCAGATCTCCGAAATCCAGACCATGGCCGGTTGGCTTCGTTCCTGGAACAAGCCACCGGTCGCGCCCCCGCACGCGCACGACAGCCACGGCGGGATGCCGGAGACGTCCCCGGACGAGGTGGCCGCGCTGGAGAAGGCGACCGGCGCCGATTTCGACCGCAGGTTCCTGAACACGATGATCGCCCACCAGGACGACGCCGTGCAGATCGCCCGCATGGAAGTCGCCAGAGGGGCGTTCACGGCGGCGAAGGAGCTGGCGACGAGGATCGACCGTTCCCGCTCCGCCGAGATCCAGCAGATGCTCGGCTACCTCGGAGCCAACCGATAATTGTCATGAGGGGACCCCTCCAGACGAATTTTGCCTGGAGGGGTCCCCTCATGACAGCTCCAGCACGGGTCAGAAGCCCGCGGTGACCTTGGAGAAGGCCCAGTCGGGCTGGTCGATGCCGCTGCACTGCGAGGTCACGCCGCCACCCGGGCAGCCGCGGTCCCGGTTGGCCGACCAGAACGCCAGGCGGCCCAGGCCGTTGGAATTCGCCCAGTCCCGGATCTTGGTCCAGGTTTCCACGGTGGTCATCTCCTGCTGATCGGACAGGCCGTTCATCCCGGAGATCCCCGCGTGGCCGAACGCTTCGGCGTCCGACCAGCCGAACGCGGACTTCAGCTTGTCCTTCAGCCCGGTCACCGCGCGAACCGTGTCGCCGTAGATGTCCTTGCTGCCGAAGTCGAACGGCATCAGGGTGAACACGTCGATCCCGGCCCGCAGTTCCTTCGCGCGGTCGACCAACCGGTTGCCCCAGGAGTTCGGGCCGGAGGTCGTGGTGCCGAAGGTGACGATCGTCTGGATGCCGGAGTTCTTCTGCTTGACGATCTTCAACGCGTTGAGGATGCGATCCTGCACGGCCTCGTTCTCGAACTCGTCGGTGTTCTCGATGTCGATGTCGATCGCCTTCAACTGGTACGCGTCGATCACCTGCTGGTAGGCGCCCGCCAGCGCCTCGGGCGTCGAGCAGTTCGGGCCGAGCTTGTTGCCGCTCCACCCGCCGAACGACGGCACGACGTCCCCACCGGCGCCGCGGATCTTGTTGATCGCGTCCGCGTCGGCGCCACCGGCCAGCGGGCGGGTGCCGTCCCACGCCGGATTGCAGCCACCGGAGGAGAGCACGAAGGCCAGCGTGAACCACTTGACCCCGCTGGCGTTCATCACCGTGGCCGGGTCCGGCGGGTTCCCCCAGCCCAGGTACAAGTACGGCGCACCGCGCCCAGCGGCCGCGGATCTGTCCACACCGGACTCGGCAGCGGCGGCGGGCAGCACCGCGGCGGCCAGCAGCGCGGCGGCGCCACCGGCGAGCACGGCTCGCAGCTTTCCTGTGACGGACATCGCGACCTCCTCTTGATCACTGAAACTGGGCGACGATCTTGGTGAAGTCGTACGGCTGCTGGGAAACGCTGCTGCACTTGCCGTCCACCCAGCCGACGTTGCCGACGCACACCCGGTCCCGGTTGAGCGACCAGTAGGACAGGCGCCCCAGTTGGTGGTCCCGGGCGTAGCCGAGCAGGTTCCGGAAAGTGTCCACAGTGAACAGTTCGCTGGGCTGGTCGGTGTGGCCGTTCATCAGGATCAGGCCGGTCCGCCGGTAGACCCCGGCGCCGTCGAGATCCGGCCGCAGCCGGGCCAGCTGACCGTGCACCAGTTCCATCACCCGGCGCACGTCGCCGGCCATGTTCGCCGCCGGGCCGCCGTAGTCGAAGGCCATGATCTTGTAGAGGTCGATCTGCGCTCCGAGGTCCCGGGCGCGCTGGATCTCGGCGCGGCCGAGGTCGCTCAGGCCGACCGTGGTGGTGGGCAGGGTGAGCGAGACGTGCAGGTTCGGGTTCTTCTGCTGCAACGCCTTCACCGCCTGGAACCGCCGGGTTTCCCCGGCCACGTCACCGAGGTCGTCGCCTTCGATGTCCAGATCGATGTGGGTGAGCGCGTACTTGTCGATCACCTGCTGGTAAGCGGCGGCCAGCGAAGTCGCGTCCGGGCACGCCGCGCCGAGTTCGCGCCCGTTGTAGCCGCCGAAGGAAACCGACAGGTCACCGCCGGCGCGGCGCACCTGGTCGACCTTGGCCGCCACCGCGGTGTCGGTGCGCACCGGCTGGGTGGCCTTGCCGTCCCAGACCGGAGTGCAGCCACCGCCGTCCGGCGCCAGCACGAAGGCGAAGATGTAGCTCTTCTGCCCGCTCGCCGCGATGGCCTCACCGAGGTCCTGCGGCTTGTTGTCCAGGGGCATGTAATAGGGCGCGGCGCGCAGGGAACCCGCCGCCGGGGATGGTTCTTGAGCCGCCGCCGGTCCGGCCGGAACCAGGCCCGTACCCAGGCCCAGCCAAGCCGCGAGCGCGACGATCCGCCAGGTCGTCAGCATCGACGTTCTCCAATGCGGAGCAGGGTGCGGCCGTTCGAGGCAGGGGAACAACGGCCGTGCGGCCTAGCGTAGGTCGGTCTGGACCAATTTTGAAGAGGTGTAGACCAATTTAGTGGGACAATTTCTGTCAGCGTCCAGTGGACTCACCAGTCTTACGCAGGATCGCCTCGCGCATCACGTCCAGGCTGGGGAGGTTGAACGGGCGGCCCAGCGAGCGCATCAGCGAGTTGTCGGTCGGCCGGTAGACCCCGCGCTTGTGGTAGTACGCGCCCTCGTAGGTCCCGACGACGCCGCCGTCCGGCGATTCCTTGCCCAGATAGCGGTACCACTTGGCCTCGCGGTCCCGCATCGCGTCCTCGGTGTAGGTGGACACGTTGACCTCGGACGGTTCCGGTCCGGTGTAGAGGTCGTCCGGATAGTCGTACTCGTCGGCGAGCCCGCCGACCGAATGGCCCAGTTCGTGCGCCACGATCTGGCCGGACCTCGCGTTGCCGCCCGAGGAGGTCGCCACACCGCCGCCCGCTCCCCCGTACTTCGTGCTGTTCGCCAGCGCCAGCACCTGATCGACACCGGGGGCCTGCCGCGCGTACTGGTTCGCCTTGGTCTCGTTGACGCACAGCAGTCGTTCGGTGTTTCCACACCAGAAGTACATGTCCAGCGCGGTGTCCTTGCGCACCCCCTGGGTCGGGTCATTGTCCACACCGGACTGTGGCGAGACGACGTTGACCTGCCAGACGTTGAACGAGTCCTTCAGCGACTTGTACGGTTCGATCTGGATCAGCTCGTTCCAGCGGTTCACCGCGTGCTGGTGGTAGGTCGCCAACTGGTCCGCGGTGTAACCGTCACCGACGAACACCAGATCGAACCGCTTGTCCGACGGGCCGGTCTGCTGGATCGGCACCACGTCGGCGCGCACCTCGGTTTCGGGCGCGGGCGGCTGGTCCGGAACGGGCACCCGGATCCGGGAGATCGATCCGTCCGGCGAGAACACCTCCCGCACTTCGGTGCGCCCGGCTCCGGCGCCCGGCGCGGAAACCAGCGCGAGGAAGGCCAGACCGGCGAAGAGCGCGGCGAGGAAACGCAGTCGAGGCAGCATGGAACTGCTCCGCTCACCCGTGGGGACAGGGACGGTGAGCACGCGGAGAATCGATGCTCAGCGCCGATCTTGTTGGTTTCCCACGGTTCGCCGGTAGCGCCGTTAGTAGGGAACGTGCCTACGAGGCGTCCGGAGGGCGCAACCCGCCGAGCATCCGGCGGATCAGGACCGCGCATTCCGCGCGGACCCGGGGTTTCTCGGCACGGCCGGCGTCGGCGAGCAGGCTGCCGATCGCGCCGAGCAAGGCGAAGACGAACCGCACGGTGACTTCGGGCGCGGTCGGTTCGATGTACCCGGACGCCATGAGCGAGCGCACGAACTGCTCGGTGAGCCCGTAGGCGTACTTCTCCTCGCACTCCTTCCAGCGGCGCCAGCCGAGCGCCACCGGACCCTCCTGCCAGACCAGGCGGCCGTAAACCGGTTCACTGCACTGCTCGAGGAAAGCGTCCAGGCCCAGCAGCGCCGATTCCCACGCGTCGGTCGCGCTCGCGGCCGCCGTCGCGATCCGTTCCATCGCCCGCATTTCGAGATCGGCCAGCACGGCCTCGAACAGGTCCCGCTTGCCGGCGAAGTGGTGGTACACCGCGCCGCGGGTGACCTGCGTGGCCGACGCGACGTCCTCCAGGGCGGTGCCGGCGAACCCCCGCTCGGCGAACAGCGCGGTCGCGGTCTCCAGCAACGCGGCGCGCGTGGCCTCGGAGTACTGCTCCCGGCGGCTCTTGACACCCGACATACGCTGACCCTATCGACATACACCGTGTATGTGACAGACGCGGAGTAGGTGAAGCGCATGACTGACAGCGCGGTCAGCACGTTCGAGTTCAACCCGTTCGCCGACGGATTCACCGACGACCCCTACCCCCACTACGCGGCACTCCGCGCGTCCTCGCCGGTGCACGAACATCCGCTCGGCTTCTGGGTGCTCGCCGAGCACGACGACGTGTCCGCGCTCCTGCGCTCCGGGCATTCGGTCAACACCCGGCACGCGGCGCCGGGCCCGCTGCGCGACCTGCGCGAGTCCGTTTACGGCGACGCCGGCCCGCGGCTCAACACCCTGTCCATGCTCGATCAGGACCCGCCGGACCACACCCGGCTGCGCAAACTGGTCGCCAAGGCCTTCACCCCGCGTGCCGTGGAAGCCCTGGAACCGCGGATCGTCCGGCTCGTCGACGACGCGCTCGACCGGATCGCCGCGGCCGGGCGGGTCGACCTGGTCGCGGAACTCGCGTTCCCGCTGCCGTTCGCGGTGATCTCGGAAATGCTCGGCATGCCGCCGATCGACCACGTCCGGCTGCGCGAGCTGACCGGTGTCATGGTCCGCTCGGTCGAACCGGTCGTCGATCCCGAACTGATGGCCCGGATCGCCGAGGCGGACCGGGAACTGGTGACCATCGGCGAAGAGGTGATCGACTGGAAGCGCCGCAACCCGGACGAGGATCTGCTCACCGCGCTGATCGCCGCCGAGGACGACGGCGACATGCTCAGCGACGCCGAACTGGTCTCCCAGCTCCTGCTGCTGTACGTCGCGGGCCACGAGACCACGGTGAACCTGATCGCCGGCGGCACCCTCGCGCTGCTGCGCAACCCCGATCAGCTCGCCCTGCTCCGGGAGCGCCCCGAACTGACCGCGAACGCCGTCGACGAACTGCTGCGCTACGACAGCCCGGTGCAGATGAGCCGGCGGATCACCCTCGAGCCGTACCACGTGCGGGAGTTCGAGATCCCGGCGGGCAGCTTCGTGATCGCCAGCCTCGCCTCGGCCAACCGCGACCCGAAGTTCTGGGGCGACGACGCCGACGCACTGCGCCTGGACCGCCCGAACGCCCGGCAGCACTCGTCGTTCGGCGCCGGGGTGCACCACTGCCTGGGCGCGGCGCTGGCGCGGCTGGAGGGCCGGGTCGCGATCGGCCGCCTGGTCGAGCGCTTCCCCGAACTGGCGCTGGAGAGCGTGCGGTGGAACGGCCGCATCAACCTGCGCGGCCCCGAGGAACTGATGGTGACGGTCTAAACGAGCGCGCGATGTTCGCGGGGCGTGATCCCGCGGACCCGTTTGAACGCGGTGCTCAACGCGAAGGAGCTACCGTAACCGACCTGGCGGGCCACCGCGCCGACGGTCGCCCCGGGTTCGCGGAGCAGGTCGGCGGCCAGGGCGAGCCGCCATTCGGTGAGGAACGCCATCGGCGGTTCCCCGACCAGTGCGGTGAACCGCCGGGCCAGGGCCGCGCGGGAGACCCCGGTGGCGGTGGCCAGGGAAGCCACCGTCCACGGATGCGCGGGATTGTTCTGCAGCAACCGCAGGGCGGGCCCGACGATCGGATCGCCGTGCGCGCGGTACCACCCGGGCACGTCGGCCTCCGGGCGGGCGAACCAGTTGCGCAGGACCGCGATGAGCAGCAGATCGAGCAGCCGGTCGAGCACGGCTTCCTGGCCGGGTTCGTCCTTGACGATCTCCTCGGCGAGGTAGCCGACGAGCGGGTTGTCCCAGGACTCCCCCGCCACGACGAGCAGTCCGGGCAGCGCGGCGAGCAGGCGGCGGCTGATCTCGCCTTCGAGCTGGTAGGTGCCGGTGAGCAGGACGGTCGAGCCGTCCGGGCGGTTGCCCCAGGAACGCACGCCCCGGCTCATCAGCTCGCGCAGGTCCTCGCCGTCGAGCGTGGTGCAGCGCTGCCCGGGGTGGATGACGACCTGCGGTTCGGTAGCCGGGTCGTCGGCGACGAGGTAGTGCCCGGGACCGCGCAGGATCGCGATGTCCCCGGGACCGAGCCGGGAGACCTCGCCGCCGGCCGGCACCACGCAGGCCGCGCCGCGCACGCACGCGACCAGGGTGAGCGGCGCCTCGTCCTGGATCCGCATCGACCAGGGCGGCTCCAGGATCGAGCGCAACAGGAACGCGCCCCGCGCGCGGGGACCGTCGAGGAGTCCGGCGAGCGAGTCCACGGGATGCCAGGGTAGACGCTCGCGCACAAAGCCGCGCCTTTCGACCATGGACTGTCTCACCGCGGTGCGGTTGCCTTTCCGGGTATGCGGGAGAGGAGAACCGGGATGAGTACTTGGCTGCACACCGTGACACTGGTGACCGCGCTCGGCTGCGGGCTGCTGGGCGGGGCCTTCTTCGCCTTCTCCTCGTTCGTGCTGCACGGGCTCGGGAAACTCCCGGCCGCACAGGCCATCGAGGCCATGCAGTCGATCAACGCCTCGGCGGTCCGGGCGCCGTTCATGCTGGCGTTCCTCGGCACCTCCGCGCTGTGCGCCGTGGTGCTCGTGGGCGCCGTGCTGAACGGGAGCCGGGGCGGGTCCGCGCTGCTGCTGATCGGCGCCGCGGTCTACCTGGCGGGCAACCTGGTGCTGACGGTCGTCTACCACGTGCCCCGGAACAACGCGCTCGCCGCGCTGGACCCGGCCGCCCCCGAGGCCGCCGCCCGGTGGCGCGAGTACCTCTCCGGCTGGACGGCGTGGAACCACGTGCGATCGGCGACCGGCCTGATCTCCGCCGCCACGCTGACGCTCGCCGCCCTGAAGGCCTAGCCCTCACGCGACCGGGTTCACCCCTGGTAATCCCCTGCTCACCTCTTCGAGTGGAAAAACCCAGGCCCTGCCGTGAAAAGGCTTCACTCGAATAATCTTGTGTATTGACAACCTGCCTCCTCACGTCGAGCCGGAAAGCGAGGGCGCCCAATGAAATTGGCCACGATCACGACCCGGGTGACCAGAACCGCTTCTTCGGTTGCCCTTTCGCCGGAGCGGTCTCCAGCGGCGGGACGACGGGCGACATGAGCGACGCGGACCCCAAGGAATTCAGTCTGCATTGGACGATCCCGGGCGACAAGAACGGTCAGGTGACCTTCGAGATCTCCGGGCAGGTGGCCCTGTTCAACGACAACAAGGCCTACCGGATCGAGGGACTGCTCTCGGTGGCCGACGGCGGAATGTACTGCAAGGAAATCGGCAATCCCCGGATGTTCGTCCGGCGAAATGGTGCCGAAGTGAGCGGGCGCCGGTGGGGCTGGGAAGAGATAAGCCGGAAAAAGCCGTCCGAGCGCCTGATGAAGATGGAAGTCTATTTCGTGCGCACCGGATACTGGGCGCCGAGCGATCGGTGCATCCTGCTGGATATCGGCGCCGATTCCCGCATCACGCGGCGGACCAAGTACAGCGACACCGTGGAAGTCCGCCTGGTGGATTGAGTTAGCCTGGGTAAGTGAGTCGTAAGCCCAAGGCCCCGATCCCGCCCAGGGACGGGCTCGATCCTGCCCGGCTCCGGATGCCGGCCGCGGGGCCCTGGGCGACCATCCGGGACTTCCTGGTGGTCAAGCTGACCCGGCTGAGCCCCGAGCGCGTCGACGCCATGCTCGACGAGGGCCGGATCGTCGGGCCGGACGGGCCGATCACCGTGGACACGCCGTTCGTCCCGAACTCGTACGTCTGGTTCCACCGCGACCTGCCCGACGAGGTGCCCGTCCCGTTCGAGATCGGCATCGTGCACCGCGACGAAACCCTGGTCGTGGTGGACAAACCGCACTTCCTGGCCACCATCCCGCGCGGGCAGCACGTGCGGGAGACCGCGCTCGTGCGCCTGCGCCGGGACCTGGGGCTGCCCGAGCTCAGCCCGGCGCACCGGCTGGACCGGGTCACCGCGGGGCTGATCATGTTCGTCACCCGGCCCGAGCACCGGGGCGCCTACCAGACCCTCTTCCGCGACCGGCGGGTCCGGAAGGAATACGAGGCCGTCGCCCGGTTCGACCCGGACCTCGAACTGCCGCGCACGGTCCGCAGCCGGATCGTCAAGCACCGCGGGATCATCAC
Source organism: Amycolatopsis anabasis (assembly GCF_009765355.1). Taxonomy (GTDB): domain Bacteria; phylum Actinomycetota; class Actinomycetes; order Mycobacteriales; family Pseudonocardiaceae; genus Amycolatopsis; species Amycolatopsis anabasis. The sequence goes on from NZ_VTHK01000038.1 coordinate 87,063, forward strand.
CGCGCGCGAGGTGCCCGGACCGCCGAACAGCGAGACCCGGATCGAACTCCTCGAGCACGCGGACGGCCTCGGCCGCTACCGCCTGCTGCCCGCGACCGGGCGCACTCACCAGCTCCGGTTGCACATGAGCAATCTCGGCATCCCCATTCTCGGGGACACCTTCTACCCGAAGCTCACCGAAACCGCGCTCGACGATTTCCGGCGGCCGCTGCAACTGCTCGCCAAGGTGCTGGAATTCACCGATCCGATCACCGGCCTGCCCCGGCGCTTCGAAAGCACGAGCACCCTGCACGCGTGGACCTCGTACCAGGCATGGGCCGGGGGTCGTGAGGGTTTGGGCCGGTTCTAACCGGCCTGGTGTTTTAACGTTGTGAGGGTTTGGTGAGCAGGGCCGCCGCGTGGCGGTGGCCCTG
>NZ_VTHK01000039.1 GCF_009765355.1 Amycolatopsis anabasis
GCATCCCAGTCCTTCCCGGCCTTGAAATCCGCCACGTACAGCCGAACCCACGCGTCCAGGATCAACCCGGCCGCCGCGAGCCGCGCCGCGAACGTCTTGCCCTGCCGAGGAATCGCCCCGACGAGCAGCGACGTCCACACCAGCGGCAGGTCAATCCGCCGGTCCCGCGCGTCCCGGCCGAACGGCACCGGTCGCCACGCGTCCCACCGCGTCACGCCGAGGAGCGGTGTCCGCAGCGGCGGCGAGGCGTACGGGTCTTCATCGGCCACCCACATCGACACACGCCCCGCATGCCCGCCGTTTCCGCGCACCCGTTCGACAATGAGCTGGACCTCATCGACCGCCAACGCCGACGCGAGCGCTTCGCGGTTCTTCACGACGTCGGCTGCCTTGCGCGTCGCGGGCAAGTCGACCGTGACGGCCCACCCGTCGCCGACTCGAGTCGCCCGTTCGACCAGTCGGAGCGACTCGTCCTTGCCGATCAGCTTCGCGTCCCGGAACGCGTCCACCAAAACTTGCGGGTCCATCGTCCAGGTCAACGTGCGCGGCCCGGCGAGCGCGGGTTTCCGCCCTGGGCTGCCGTCCTTGCGGCGGCCCAGAATCGCCAGCGCCACGGACGCGGCGGCTCCGCCGATCCACAGTGGATCGTTCCCGTACACCAAGTTCACCACCGCGACCGCCACGGCCGCGAGGGCGAGCACTACGCCCGTCACCTTCCACCGGAACAGCGTGAGCGCTCGGATCTCCGTGAACTTGTCGGCGAGCTTCTCCGACTCCTCAGCCGCTGTGCGGTAGTCCCGCACGGTGACCCAGCCGCGCCACCACCGCGCGCCGACCACGACACCGCGCACAACCGCGCCGAGGAACCGCAAGGGCGACAGCACTACCCACACCACGGCGTCCTTCGCAGCCTGAACGGCCTGTGGCTTGCTCTTCAGCCACAACGGCACCCGCGGCGAGTGCAGCCACCACAACACGAAGCGGTTCCGCCGCCGCTCTCGCCGACGTGGTTGCGGCAATGTGTCGTCGATCAACTCGCCGTCCAGCACCGGATCGGCCTTCACCGGCAAGGCGTCCGACTCAGTCATCGGCCACCTCCGCGAGCAACGCCCGGGCCAGCTTGGGAGACAGCCCGCGCGAGCACCCCGTCACCTGCCGAACCCACGCTGGCGTGATCGCGACGTCCGGTGTCCAACTCGCCCGAGCGTCAGCCAGGTAGTCCGCGAACAGCTTCCGACGCCCCGCGTTCACGGACTCGCCGTGAACGCTTCGCCGTTCACCGGCCGCTACCATCACGGCATCGGTCAGCTTGTCCCGCAGATCGGTGATCGCCTCAACCGCGGCGAACACGACCAGCGGCGGCACGGAGTGCAGCACGATCGCCGCAGGCTCGCCATCCGCATAGGACGCCCACGTGTTCATGACGTACGTAGCAGCCAACGTGAACCACTTCGCCCGCCGGACCCAGGCACCGGTCCGAACCTGGTACCGCGCAGTCACCTGCTCGGCGCGAAGAATCGCCAGCAGCACAAGCGAAACTGTCGGGTCCAGCACCCACGCGGCGAGCCAGGGCAACGACCACGGCCGTGTCCCAGCTGACGCGAAGGTCTGGACGTTGGTCATCGTGAAAGCCAGCCCGAGCACGATCCCGGTCCAGCACATCCAATCGACCTGCCGACGAACCCGCTCGATCCGCAGCGCCACGACGTCCGGATCGGTCTGGTACGCCCGCAGCTCCGCGGCCTCGGCTGCGTCCTGGGCCAGCCGTTGCGCCCGCGTCATCGGCGACCACCCCGCTTCGAGCTGTCGACCGTGGTCACGGTCATCGCCCTGGTCAGCGCGTAGGACGCGAACAGAGCGGGGAGCCCGAGCACCGCGAGCAGCAACCACCGATTGCCCGGATGTGTGATGACGACCCACTGAACGGCCACGATCAACGCGGCGTTGAACAGCACACGGCCGACCAGCGAGACCAGTCGCGCTCCACTACGCGCCGCTTCCGCGGCGGCCTTCGCCCGGCGAGCACCGGCCCGCCATACCCAGAACAGCACGAGCAGCACGCCCACTCCGGCGATGATCTGCGTCGGCGTCACGCTGATGCCGTTCATCGCGGCCCCCGCTCGGCTCGCTCGCCGCGTCGCAGCCAGTGCGGGTGAAGCGCCCGACGGTCGTCGTCGGTCATCCCGCCCCAGACGCCAACCGTCGCCGCGCCCGCCGTGCGCAGCTCCAGCTCGAGGCACTCGTCCTGGGCCGGGCAGCCGCCGCACAACCGCTTCGCCAACTCGCTGTCGGTCCGTGCTTCCGGCGGTTCGCTGCCCGGCGACGGCCACATACAAGCGCCTTCGCTGGTCACGACATCGGTCAGGACGTGCGAGGGAACCCACCGCAGGCGGTCCAGCCGCCACGCGATACCGATCAGCCAGAGGTCATCGGCGTACATGCCGCACCTCCGTCCTGCTTCTGGGTGCCGAGCAGCCGAGCCAGCTCGATCGACGACACCCGCAGACCGGAGCGGCAGCGGGTCGCCCGCAGCTCTCCCGTCCGGATCGCCCGGCTCACGGCCGAGCGGGAGACGCCCAGAATCCAGGCGGCTTGCTGAATGGTGTGGAAAGTCGTTTGCGTGTTCATAAGGAAGACCAATCTGATGATTTCAATACTATGTTGTTGATTTCAGCGCTGCCGAGAGCGCGTTTGTCCGACGCGCCGCTGGCAATGCGCTAGGCGACGTGGTGAAAGCTCAACGAACCGCTAATCTCGGCGCTGAGGCGGAGCGCGGAGGAATACGTGTCGGAAGATTGGGCGGCGGTCGCGAAGGCGATCGACATGCGCGTGAACGAACTCGGCTGGCGGCAACGCGAGCTGGCCGAGCGATCGCACGTCTCGCAGGCGATCGTGCGCGAGCTGCAGCACCACACCGTGGAGCGGCGCCGGAGCGCTCGTACGCTCGAAGCGCTCTCGACGACGCTCGGCTGGCACCCGCAACACCTCTTGGCGGTACTGCAAAACCGCACACCGCCGCACCCGGACGAGCCGGCCGACGACGGCCACGAACTGTGGTCCCGGCTGGACGCGCTCGAGCAACGCCTGCTCGAGATCACCGAGCGGCTGGAAGACGTTCAGTCGAACCTCGCGACCGTGGTCGAGCATGTCCGCTCGAAGCGTTAGCCGCGGGCGATTCGGGCTGGTGAACCAGGTAATTTCCATACCTGAGATTCAAGGCCGAATCGGCGCCCGATCCCATGCACAACCAGTGCAGGAGCAGTGCACAAGCACCGCATATCCAGTGCATTCCCGCATTGCGGAGCGCCGATGAGCCGCGCAGGCGAATGGACTGGGCGATCAGCTTCAGCGCTTCAAGCCGCCTTACGGCTGAGCAACGAGAAATTCGCGGAAAAGCTCGGAATCGGCGCGCGCACCGTGGCGTCCTGGCACCAGAAGCCAGGACTACGCCCTCAGTCCGAGATGCAACAGGTCCTGGACACCGCTCTCCAGCGCGCATCCGACGCCGAGCGCGCCCGATTCGATGAACTCATCGACGGGTCGGCAGAGTCCAGCACGGCGCCGGACACCTCGGAAGCCGACCGCCGACTTGCCGCTGACCCGCACATCGGCGCAGCTCTCGAATGGCTCGACCGGCATGCGCACTGGTCCCCAGGCACCAGCCGTCGCACCGTCGCGTCCCGAGTCACAATGGTCGACCCCCACGCTCTTCACGACCGCGCAACCCGGCGAACATGGGTCAGCCAGCGTGATGTTTTGGACGCGCTGACCGCCTACTACGGCAACCACCTCGACGACCACGGCCTGTACGGCGGCCACTGTGGCGAGCTTGCCGTGAACACCAGCGTCCTGACCTGCCCGAATTGGCTCGACCTGGACTGCGAACTCCGGCCGCAGTACGACCGGCTCACCGTCGCGACCCGCGCCCCAGAAGCTGACCTCGAACTCGACGAGCACGCTGCGGACGTCGCTGTTCAGCGGTTGGCCGAGACGCTGTCCATGAACACCCGGCTCGTGAACGGCCCGATCTACCGCCTCGCGCAGACCAACATCCGTGAACACCACCTCGGCGGGTCGTTCGGCATCACGCACTTCGTGCACTACGCCCTGACCATGGACCTGCTCGAGAGCGAACTCGTCGACGCCATCGCCAGCGGTTCGCCGTCGTTGCCTCTGCGTGACCGCTATCTGCCCGACCTGCGCTCCGTGCTGGATACCGGCGCGCGGCTCTGCGCTGGCGGCGCCCTCGCACTCACCGCGATCGCTCGCCCGGCCGACCCGTACCGCGGAGCGGCGGACTACGTCCTGCTCGTCCAGGAGCGTTCCAGCCAGGTTCTCAACGCCGCTCGCCGCCTGGCCGTCATCCCCAAGTGCTTCCACCAGCCGCTCAACGACCTCCGCCGAGACGGCCAGGTCGGCGCAACGCTCCGGCGGGAGATGGAGGAAGAACTCTTCGGACGTCCCGACGTCGACAGCACTCTCAACGAGATGGTCGCGGCCGACCCGATGCACCCGAGCAGGCTTTCCGAACCCATGCGCTGGCTACTCGCCGAACCCGGACGTCTCCGGATGGAGTGCACCGGTTTCGGCCTGAACCTGGTGAGCGGGAACTACGAATTCGCCAGTCTTATCGTGATCGACGACGAAGAATTCTGGACACGATTCGGCGGCGTGATTGAAGCCAACTGGGAATCGTCCACGCTTCACCAGTATTCAACTCTCGATCCGGAACTCGTCACGGACTTACTGGGTGATGTAGCGTGGAGCAATGAAGGACTGTTCGCCATGATGCAAGGACTTCGACGCCTCGCGGAAATCGGCGGAGCGCGCGTGAATTTACCACGAATCGAATGGGAGATCAGCCAGTGAGTGACGGGTGGACTGCCGGAAACGCCAACGAGGACGCGACCGACACGCGCGGCTGGCTGATCGGCCACTTCATCGACCCGTCGCAGGGTGTGCGCTCGTCCAAGGACGTAGAAGTCAAGTGGGCCAACCACCCCGCAGGCGACAAGCGACCCGAATGGACCTCCGACGACCAACGCACCACACTCGTCCTCCTCATCTCCGGCGAGTTTCGCGTCGACGTCACCGGCGGCACCAAGACCATGACGCGCCAAGGCGACTATGTCATGTGGGGACCGGGAATTGATCATTCCTGGGAAGCTTTGTCCGATTCCGTCGTCATGACCGTCCGCTGGCCTTCAGCAACCTAACTCCACGGCGGGAATCTTCACTCGATCCCGGCCTATTTGGCCAAGTCGACCCAACCCCTGAAGCAGGGCAAACAGCCCTTCATTGCTCCAGGCTTCATCCACAATCAATCCGCTGATCAGATCGCTGTCAAGGGTCGAATATCGCCGCAGATCAGCCGATTCCCAATTCGCTTCAATGTCACCACCGAACCGCGACCAAAATTCGTCGTCCTCGATCACAACCAAACTGGCGAACTCATAATTTCCGCTGACCAGGTTGAAACCGAACCCGGTGCACTCCATCCGCAACCGTCCAGGTTGCTCGGCCAGCCAACGCATCGGCGCCGACAGCCTGCTCGGGTGCATCGGGTCGGCCGCGCGCTGTCCGCCCGCAGTGTTGTCGACGTCAGCGCGCCCGAACAGCTCCTTCTCCAGTTCGCGCCGCAGCGTCGCCCCGATCCGCGCGTCCGCGCGGTGATCCACCAAGGGCCGATGGAACGCCTTGGGGATGACCGCCAACCTGCCCGCCGCGTTAAGCACGCGTCCAGAACGCTCCTGGACGAGCAACAGGTAGTCCGCCCCACCGCAGTACGGATCGGCAGGCCGCGCGATCGCCGTCAACGCCAGAACCCCACCCGCGCACAACCGCCCGGCCAGATCGAGCACCGCCGCGAAGTCCGGCAAGTACTTGTCCCGCAACGGCACATCCCCAGGCCGCAGGCGCCTCCCGGCCACCAAGCTATCGCCCAGCTCGCGCTCCAGCAGATCCACGCTCAAGGCGTACTGAACGAACGGGACCAACCCGACCTTGCCCACGACGGCCCCGCGTCCGGCCTCAAGCTCCAATAGCCGGTAGATCGGCACGTCCGCGATCCGCACGTCATCCGCCGCAGCTTCCGCCAGCCGCCGAACCGCGGCGCTCTCGTCGACGCCGTGGCCCGGCCGTTCGACGTCGGGCAACAACGCGAGCCGATCGCATTCAGGAGCCAACGGACACGCCAAGTCCGTCCACTCTGGACGAGTCAGGATGCTGGTCTGCACCGCAGCGTCCCCAAAGCGAGCCCGGTACATCGAATGCCCAGAAGGCGGTTGGCCGTAGTAATCCGCCAACGCTTCGGCAAGGCGCCCTCGACCGACCGCCAGCCGGGCGCGCCGATCCACTGGCACCCGGGCTTGGACCCGTCCGCGGGTCGTACCTGGACTCCAACCGACATGCCGGTCCAGCCAGCCGAACGCAGGCTCAAGCTCGGACCAGCCCTCCATCTTCGGCGCCGGAGCCGGGAGCACCTCGATGAGCCGCCGCAGCTCGTCCGTCGACCGCCCGAGCACCTTCGCCAGCTTCGGCCACTGGAACGGAAGCGGCGCGTAGTCACCGGCTTCCCAACGGATCACCGTGGACCGATCGACGCGCATGACCTCCGCGAGCTTCTCCTGAGTCAGTCCAGCCGCCTTGCGAGCTGAAACTAGCTCTGTCCGTCGTCGAAAGCTGACCACCGAACACCTCATCCATACCGACTGGAACATCAGCCTAGCACCAGTATTAGCAGTTAGATGCGTGGACTGCGACGTCCCTGTGACAAAACTCCGCCGTTTCCGCCCTGGGTATACCCGCACACTCCGGATTGGATGATTTCGACACATCCGGCGATCAGAGGAGCGAGCGTGACCGGCGGCAAGCACAACTCACTACTGCCGCGTCCTGTTCGACAGGTCTACGTCCAGTGGTACCGGTGCGTGATCGACGGGCTCGACCACGCGGTGAGAGACGAGAACTTCGCCCGCGGCCTGCACGATGGGCACGGACGCTATGACGCGATCTGCGGGCACCAAGTCTTGATCGGCTCCACCTTGCTTCCGCCGGGCACGCGGTGCCCGCGCTGCTCCGTCTACCTGCGGGCGATTGCCTCGAGGCCCCTCGTTGAGGCGCGGATGCGCCCGCACCGTCACCGCAAGCCGAGCCGACTCCGCCGGTTGTTTCAGCCGCACAAGCCCCCGGCCGTCCCGTCGCCACGCCTCCTCCTTGTGGCATCCGCCTCTCAGCGGGACGGCCGGGCCTCACCCCCGGTAGGCGCGGACTCCACCCCGATGGTTTCCGCGTCTACCGGTTCCACCTCTGGGAGCGGTGTCCGGTGAGCCGCCAAGGGTTGTTCATCGCGAGGCCATTGCCGGGCACGGTCGGCGAGACCAAGCGAGTCGTGCACCTGTTCCCCGTGCCCACCGACGAGCCCATCCCCGAGGAGTTGACCGCGCTCTGCAAGGCACACTTCTTACGTGGCGACCTCGAGGGGCTCCTGCGGGTGACCGGGGCACCGTGCGAAGTGTGCTTGAGCCGCATCCCCTCGCCAGCCGAGGAACTCCCGCCGGTCGCGGACGACGTGTCGGAGCGGTTGGCCGCGATCGAGCGCTTGGTGGAACGTCTCGCCCAGCAGATCGACGACGTGAGCGCGGGCATCTCCGTACTGCGGCGGCGACGGAGGTTGACGGATCGAGAACTGCTCGACGCGGCCCGCCGGGCGGAGATCCGCCTGCGCCACCTGTACACGGACCTGTTCTATCCCGGCCCCGGACAAGCCGACGACATACGCCGCCTCGCCGATCAGCTCACGGACCTGGCCCAAGCACTCGTGTTGCGCGCTGGTGAGTGGGACACGTGAGCGGCGTCGAGGAACTCAAGGCCGCCGTTCGCGCAGTGGCGCAGGCGCTTGAACAAGGGCCGGACGACGGCGCGGCATTAGCGCAGCAAGGCTTGCAGCAGGCACGCGCGAGCCTTGCCGCCTTGATGACCGGCTCGGCGAACCAGAATGTCGATCCGGCGATCGCCGTGATCCAGGAAGGTATCCAGATGGCCGACGCGCTGTTCTCGAAGATCATGGACGCCAAGGACGTGATCAACGCCGTAGCCGACGCCGTATAGCCCAACTCACGGGCTGCCGCGCAGTCGCCGGAGTGTGACGGCTCGTCTGACACGCCTCGAAAATGGCCACAGACGGCCGCTCAAGCCTGCTTGTGACGGGTCCCGAGGCATCCGCCACAGCCGTCACAAATGACGTTTCCCCAGGTCAACACACACTGGCAACCGTCACAGCTAGCGTGACGGCTCGAGGGACTGGTTGTGACGGCCAATTTTGTGACAACTTTCGTGACAGCGTTCGTGGCGTTCGCTGCCATGCGCACAGCGACTCGTGTTGCTAGTAACCGATGGCTCTAGCCAATGAAACGTAAGACCGTCGTCTTGCGACTAACCATCACCCCGTTGATCGACGGAAGGGAGCGAGGGTGGACGCGGCGACCGCAGCGCTCCTCGGCGCGACCGTCGGCCTTACTGGCACCCTGGTCGCACCAATGGTGACTGCTTACCAAGCCAAACGAGCAAAACATCAGGACCTCATGCGCGATGCCTATGCGCGCGGCTTCGCCTGCTTGGCGAAGATCCCGCGCTGCGAGACCGTCGACGACCACATGAGGCTGCGAGACAAGATGCTCGAGGCTCTCGCTCACATCGAAATTGTCGGCACCAAGAAGACAAGTGATCACTACAGCGCCGTCGTCGAGTCCTACGAGGCATGGAAGATCCAAGATGGACCGAACAACAGCTTCGAGTTGAGCGCAAAAAAGTTCCAGGAGTCGTCGAGGGCCGACATCGACTCCGGCGACGTGGTCGGCACGCCGATTCCATCCTTGGTCGTCCGTGTCGTCGTCGCTGTCCTGGTTCTCGCGGTCTATTGGTGGGCACGTTTTCCGGCCCTTCTCAAATCGTCCGACCGGATGCTCGGCGGGCTGGAATTCGGGATCGTGATTCTGGCGACCTTGCTGAGCATCTGGCTCGTTGTCGACGCGTCGGTCAGGCTGGCTAAGTTCGTGCGGCGAACATAGCGCGCCGACGAAGATCAGCAGGTTTGGACTGCCATCCAAGAAACTCTCTTCACGACGTCATGTAGAGACGTGTGGTTAACGAGCAAGATCGTTCCCGTCACGACCTCCTGGCCAACGTCCTCCTCGATCACGTAGTCTTGAAGGTCACGCGGTTCGCGGCGCTGCCGTACCTGGTCCAGGACAGCGAGCTGGTGGCGATGGTCCCGCCGACTGGTGGCCGCGATGTTCGCGGCCGAGCACCGGGTCCAGCTGTTCGAGCTGCCGTTCGAGGTCGAGCCGGCCCAGGTGTCGGTCTACACGCGGCACCCGCGCACCCCGCAGCCCGGGGCAGCACTGGCTGGTGGACTTCATGCGGGAAGTCCTGAGTTAGTCGAGGTTTTCGAGCAGGCTGCGAAGCGTCTCGTCGAGAGACGGCTCGGCGACATGAACGGGCGGCCTGTTCGTCAACGGCGCCTCTCCAGCTTTCGGCGTCGGGGTCCCGGCCGAAATGCCTGCCTGGGCCGCGGTCGTCGCAATGACGTACGCGGGACGCAGGTCTTCGGGCAGGTCTTCAGGCTCGATGAACGACAAGACCTCCGCCAGATCCCACCAGTTGCCGTAACGGGCTGTGTATGCCCTCTGTGCCAGCTCGTCGGCCAGCCATGCACGGAGTTCGCCGTGCACCACGTCGGTCATGTCCTCGTGGATCGTCTGCAGGCGCTCGGGCGCTCCCGGTACCTTCAGGTCGGTCAGCAGCTCCGCCAACTCGGTGAGGTCCGACCACAGATACCCCAGCTGGCCTTGCGCGCGCCACCGATCGGCAATCGCCTCGTCGAGCAGCTTGTGCCCCAGCCGAAGGCGTTGCTCCCCCGGGATCAGCTCGGTCGCCGCGAGGTGGGCTGCGAGGGTGGCGAGATGACTCGGTTCGCAGTCGCCGATCCGGACGGAATCCGCGTTCTCGATCTTGTCCGCGACGAATCCGGCCAGGACGGGGGAGTCGATGACGATCGCGACCTTCAGGTAGTGGTCCAGGTCGTTCGTCCAGCTGCCGTCCTCGTCTTCGTCGCCCCAGTCGTCTTCCAGCGCCTCCTCGAAGGACGGTCTCTCGGTTTCTGCGTATTCGCGGAGGAACAAGTCCGTCAGGTCGTCGGCGCGGGTGCGCAACGCGTCCCGCAGGACGCTCTGGGGGCGAAGGGAAGCAAGTGAGACCAGGTGGTGAAGACGTGAAGCGTCGGTGATAGTCCCGAGCAGCTTGTCGAAGGAGACCAGCTTCGATTGGACACGGCTCAGCAGATAGTCACGAATGGATGGGTTGTGGAAGGTTGCGATGACGGGTGCGGCTTCAGACTCGAACCCGGTCGGGTCGAACCGGCGCAAGGTTTCGATCATCGAGCCGTCGAGCACTTTCACCGCGTCGTGGAACTGCCGGCGGTCGTCCGATTGTCTAAGGGCGATTCGATAGCTGCGCCAGGCGTCGTGGAGATCGTCGAGTTCCGTGGCCCGGCCGAAGGTGAACAGCACCTCAAGCAGGTGGACGGCGGAAGCGTCGAGCTGCTGTTCGATGACGCGTGCCCAGATTCGCTCCGGGTTCTCGAAGTTGAGGAGCAGGGCTTCGGCTACTTCCTCGGTGCCGTCGCGGCCGGCGAGGCGCAGGGTGTTCGCCACGAGCCGGGGACTGAAGTTGCGGTGCCAGAGGAGATCGCGCCACTGCGACGGGACGGCGAACTTCCGCTTCTCAGCGGCCGAGATCTCGGAGTAGTAGACGTGGTTGTACAGGATGCTGGCGCGGATCTCCACGCTGTAAGCATCCGTCCCGACATCGCACGTCAGCGGTTCGAGGTCGCCGTCGTCCAGGGTCTCGTGGCGGTGCTTGGCCTCCCGGAGGATGTACTCGCGTGTGGTGAGAACCAGCAGTTTCCCCGGCGTCTTCCGGATCCGGCGCAGGACCCCGAGCAGCCGGCGGTCCTCGTTCTTCCCGAGGTGGTGGTCGAGGGCGATTTCGCCCAAGAAATCGTCGTAGAAGAACAGCTGCGGAGTTTTGGGGAGCCACATTTTGTCGATTTCGCCGATTTCCTGCGTCACGTCCACCACCTGGTAACCCTTTTCCAGATGGAGGCGGGCGAGCATCTTCGCGATCGTCGACTTGCCGATGCCCGGGATGCCCGCGAGCAGGCAGACCGACTCCCGCTCAAGAAGATCCCGGGCCACGTCGAAGGTGGGGGTCGGGACGAACGTCGTCGCGGCGTCGTCGAGCTCACTGACCAGGTCTTCCGACCGAATCAGTGTGTCCTGGTTCAGCACCGCCTGCAGGACAGCGGTACTGGTCAGCCACAGCCGGAGATGGCGCTGCACGAGTGCCGGGCGCTTGCGCAGCTCCTCGGTGAGCTGTTCCGCGCCGTACAGGTCGCCCGTGTTGTGGACGTACGGCGCCAGGTCCTTGAGAAGGGTGTCCTTCGCGTCCGCGGTCAGTTCGACGCTCGTGGCGAGTATGTACCGGGCTGGCCGCAGCTCCGTGATCTTGGCGCGTTCCTTGTCGCGCATGTGGGCGAGCAGCTTGGCCCGGCCGCTGCGGGTCCAGTGCTTGCACTGGATCACCACGTCGCCGACGTCGCCGGTCATGTGCCGGAGGTCGATCCCGCGGTCGGCGCCGCGGGCCAAGATCTCGATCTTCAGGCCCAGGATCTCCTCGAACAGATCCCGGCAGACCACTTCGAAGTCATAGTCACTCAGCCGTCCCAGGTCGAACGAATCCATCCGCCCATTCTGCCCGGCGGTCAGCCAGCGTCGCAGCGGGCGCCGTTGAGCGTGAGGCCGCCCGGCGGCGGGTCGCCGTGGTCGAAGTCGCCGTTGAAGCCGGTCGTGACGGTCTTGCCCAGGGCCAGGGTCGTGTTCCAGTCCGCGGCCGTCACGGTGACGCGGTCGCCGCAATGGGAATAGTCGCCGCCCCAGCCATGTGAGACCGCTGGCCAGCGGACAACGTCCACGTCGAGAGCGGCGCGCTGCCTTTTGTTGGTGACGGCGACCGCCGCGGTGAACCGTCGCCCCATTTGCTTCTGGGTGTTCCTCTACGCCAGCTAGACGGGTCGCAGAAGACAAGACTCGCCCTCGAGCCTGATTCGACGACGTCCTGAACAGCTAACATGCCTGATCAGCGCAGCATAAGTGTTGTGGTTAACGAGCAAGATCGTCCTTGGCAACTTTGCCGACGCCGAAGCTCGCGACGCCCAGCAGCATGTCACCGGTGATCTTGCCAAGCGCCCGGTCTCCGCGGCCGTTGGCCCAATCGTCCCAGGCGACGATGTCCTTGAGCGTATCGACCGGATGTGTGACGGCGCTGGCCATGGCGGCCACCGTGCCGCCTGGGTCGGTGATGAGGTTCGCGATGCCCTCGCCGAGGCCGCTGATGCTGTCCCAGATGCCGCCGAAGAAGTTCGCGTCCGCCTGCTTCTGGGAGTCCTGGGATGCGAGGCCGGCTTCGGCATGCAATGTCGCGGTAGTGCGGTCACCCACTTCGGCCAGTTGCTGGCGAGCTCGGTTGAGCATGTCCCGGGCGGCCTGCCGTTGAGTTTCTCCGGGATCGGTGAAAGTCGGTGGCTGGACCACGGTGGGATCACCGCGGCCGGCGTTGGCCTGGGTCTGCGCGTTCGCTTCCACGACAGCGTGCTCATGGGCGGCCTTGGCCTGCTGGGTCGCGGTCTCACCCTGCTGCCACAGCCGGACCGCCTCGGCTGCCTGACCCTGGGCCCACGAAAGGCAATGAGCATGGTCCTCCAGCACGGCCGCCCCAGCATCCAGTGAGTCGCCGCCCTGCAACCATCGGGGGACCTCGGTCTGGTGTTCGTCGTGCCATTTGTTCGACGCCTGCCCCTGCCAGCCACCGGTATCGATGCGCTTAAGCGCCTCCCCGGTGGCTGTTGCCGAGCGTGCCCGTGCACGAAGGACGCGAGCGTTCTCGAAGACGGCTTCCGGGTTGCCCGGTATCAGGGCCTTCGGGTCGCTGGACTGGCCGAGTTCGGCGCTCATACCCCGCCCACCTGCGGGACTTGTGAGGAGGAGTCCACTGCCTCGACACCGGGATCGGTGGTCAGCGCATCCTTGCGGGTTCGCTCCGCCTCGCGGTACGCCTTCGCCGCTGCCCCGAGCGAGTCACCCATCCGCTGCGCTCGATCCGACAGCGCGTCCAAGCCCACACTCCAGCCCCCGCAAAATTCCGCGAGCGCCGCGTGGACGCCATCATGTCCATATAGCGCCGGGTCTCCGCAGAGCTCCCGCAGTTCGAAACTGTCTTGGTCACGGGCGATGTCACTCATGTTCTTCGAGGCAGTCTCCAATACCTCGATCTCCACATGGAATCCCGGGCCATCCAGACTCATCGAGGCCTCCCCTTCACAAACGGGGTGCGTACGTCGCCGCGTCGATCCAGCTTGCTCATGAGCTCGGCCAGGACCGGGAACCGGTGCTCGTCATCCGGATCAACCATCACCGCGACCCCGTCCGGCACCAGGTCCAGAAAATCCGCCCCGGTCGTGGACAGGTACTCGCACTCCCCGGCATAAGCGGCCAGACGCTCCAACCGCGAGAACACCACCGTCCATAGCCCTCGGCCGGGAACATCGGCCACCAGCACACCGGGCCGCTCCGGCCGCTGGGCATACACCGTCGCCTCGACGAATGCGGCATACAAGTCGTCCACAGGACACCGTCCCGCCCGAACATCTCGGGCGGCCGCCACCACGGGTGGCTCGCCGGGCACAGGTGAACCAACCCCGGCCACACCGTGGTCCCGCACAGCACCTCCCCGCGCCACGACTGCACCTGGCCGCCACTGTAGGGAACAGCCCGCCGACATTCCGCTACCAACAGGCGGTTCACTCATTCAGGCGAATAGCCCAAGTGAAGCCCAATCCGCTGGTCACGCCCGCGAGTCACCCGCAGGAATGGCACCAAGGCACGTGCTGCTGATAGGCCGACGTCATCCAGAGAATCGATCAGGGCGTACACGTCGGCGGGTTCGAGCAGGTTCGGCGTTGACAACCCGTCCAGTTCAGCCAGAACAATCGCCAACAAGACCGCCGAAGCCGAGCAGCACCAGACGCTGTGACCGCGCCGTGTCGGCGTACAGCTCCCAGTCCACCGCTGCGACGCCTAGACGGCCTATTCCAAGGGGTGTGGCGGTGGAGATGTAGGCGAGGGTGTCCATGATCGTTGTGTGACGAACAACCTGGACACCCTCGCGACCGCACTCTACGTGAAGACCGATGATCTGCTGAAGGCCTCGCCGTGTCTGGCGCCGTGGCGGCCACGGGTGGGTATCAGCCCGAAGCTGACCGATGCGGAGTTGGTGACGCTGGCGGTGATGCAGGCGTTGCTCGGGTTTACCTCCGAGGCCCGCTGGCTGCGGCATGCCCATCAGCATCTGGGGCACCTGTTTCGGTATCTGCCTGGCCAGTCCGGTTACAACAAGCGACTGCGGCGGGCCACTGGGCTGATCACGACGGTGATCAGGACGCTGGCCGTGGACACGACCTTGTGGACCGATGACGTGTGGGTGGTCGACTCCACCCCGGTCGAGTGCGGTCGTTCGAAGGAAACGGTGCGCCGTTCGGATATGGCCGGGTGGGCCGAGTACGGCTACTGCGCCTCCCACTCCCGCTACTTCTGGGGACTGCGCCTGCACCTGGTGTGCACCCTGGGCGGGCTCCCGGTCGGGTTCACGTTGACCGGCGCGAAAGCCGACGAACGCCAGACCCTGCTCGGGATCCTCACCGCCGACCCTGACCTTGTCCGGGACCGCCCGGGCCAGATCCTGATCGCCGACAAGAACTATTACGGCGCCGAGTTCGAAGCCGTCCTCGCCCAGGAGGGCCTGGACCTGCCGCGTCCGGCCCGCAAAGGCGAGACCGAACGGCCCGGTGCCCGATTGTTCAAGCCGCTGCGTCAGACCATCGAATCGATCAACCAGACCTTCAAGGGACAGCTCGACCTGGAACGCCATGGCGGCCACACCCCGACCGGAGTGATCGTGCGCGTGCTCCAGCGCATCCTCGCGCTCACCACCGCCATCTGGCACAACGGCAAAACCGGCGCTCCCGTCCACCGGTCCCTCACCGCCTACGACCACTAACCCCCGGAATAGGTCGTCTAGGGCGCGGCCTCTCTCTCCCACAACACGCCGCCTCCTTTGTCCCCCGGACTGGCGCCTGGTAGCTTCCCGACCATGCAGCCTCCCAATGCGAGGTTTGCAGCAGATTGTGCGTCCGAGCACAGAATCGCGGTCCACAGCATGTTTTCGGGCCAAAGTCCCCTCAGACACACATGTAGAGAGGTGGTCACGGTGACCGCCTCTTTCTCGTCGTGGTACCACATCTGGATACCGAGATCCCGGTAGAGCCACGCAAGCCGATTCGGCCGCCCCGAGTCGAGCGCCCTCGCGACGCCATCACCCAGCGAGTCCAGCCTGGCTACGCGGGAACAAGTTCCACGCCAGCAGCAACTCGTCTCCCGCCTCGTGCGCCCACTCCATCGCACGACCAACCAAGTACATCGCGGTAGGCATGTGGGCCCCAATGGCACCCTGCTGGGCGTATCCGGGCTGCGGCGCGCCCGGGCATAACCCAACCGGGCATTTCTCGCCGCGCGTTCGGGGCCGATGCCCGCGGATGCCGACATCCTCGGCGCATGACTTCACCGACCACCGACGTTTTCGACATCACCGGCAAACGCGCGCTCGTCACGGGAGCCAGCCGCGGTATCGGCCGCGCCATCGCCCTCGCCTTCGCCGGGGCAGGCGCGCACGTGGTCGCCGCCGCGCGCACCGAGGAGGCCCTCAAGGAGACGGCGTCGCTCGCCGCCGACGCCCCCGGCAAGATCGACATCCTGGCCACGGACCTTCGTACGCCGGAATCCGCCGAGGCCGCCATCCACTCCGCCGCGGAAACCCTGGGCGGTCTCGATATCCTCGTCAACAACGCCGCGGACGACCACGACTCCTCCATCGAGAAAACCGACCTCGCGGTCTTCCAGCGCGTCGTCGAGCTCAACCTGCAGTCCTGCTGGGTGATGACCAAGGCGGCGGCGCAGTACCTCAAGGACGGCGGCGGCAAGGTCATCAACATCGCCTCCGTCCTCGGCCTCGTCGGCATGCTCGACAACAGCGCGTACATCGCCGCCAAGCACGGACTCCTCGGGGTCACCAAGGCGGTGGCGCTGGAGTGGGCCAGGGCCGGAGTCCAGGTCAACGCGATCGCGCCGGGTTTCGTGGACACCGCGATGATCGGCAACCTCAAAGAGGACGAAGCTCTCGCTTCCTACGTCCGGAAGAAGACCCCGATGGGCCGCGCCGCGCAGCCCGAGGAGTACGCCGGCCCGGCGATCTTCCTCGCCTCTCCTGCCTCGGACTTCATGACCGGCCAGGTGCTTGTGGTCGACGGTGGCTACTCCGCGCAGTGATACGGGAGTCCGCGAGGCCCCGATGATTCGGCAGGTGTGCGCCTCGTTGCGCACACCTGCCGTGGTGCGTTGACGCGTAACGCACCACGGAGCCGGTTGCCTCGCCGAACAGCCGCTTCGGCCTCTCCTCGTTCGCCCACGACATGGGGCTCTGACCGGCCCCACGTCGTCGCCAGGCAAGACCGCCGCGGTCACCGCGCCGCGGCGGTGTGGTCGTCGCGGCGCGCCGCGCTGGTCACGGCTCCAGGCTTTGCAAGGCCTTTCGCGCCGCCCGCTGCCCCGAGGCCGCCGCGGTGGCCAGCGAGGGATCGCCGAGGTAGTCGCCGGCGAACCAGATCGGGCCGACCGGAGCACGCAGGGTTTTCTGCGACGCATCGCGCTTGCCCGGTCCCCAGTAGGAGACCACCCGAGGCTG
The DNA here is from genome assembly GCF_009765355.1 of Amycolatopsis anabasis. Lineage (GTDB taxonomy): Bacteria > Actinomycetota > Actinomycetes > Mycobacteriales > Pseudonocardiaceae > Amycolatopsis > Amycolatopsis anabasis. The sequence continues at coordinate 16,912 of NZ_VTHK01000039.1, forward strand.
CCGCTTGACCACGACGCGGTCGATCTCGCCGTCGAGTTCCGGGAACATCCCGATCAGGTCGCGGAGGAACGCGCCCTCGATCTCTTCGTCGGAGAGCCGGCACAGCGCGTCGGCGGAGGAACCGCCGGACAGCAAAACCAGCGCGCCGCCCGGTTTGCGAGGGCCTTCGGCACGCTGCGGCGCAGCATGGTTGAACACCATCTGGAAAGACAGCTCCGGCGTCGAGACGCCGTAGTAGTCGTCCCACCGCTGCGTGCCCTGCTCCTTGGTGAAGACGCCGGCGAGGATGTACCGGCCGTACTCGATGTCGGACAACGCCGAGCGCTGGGCGTCCGGCAGGTCGGGCATGATCGCGAGGGCGCGGTCGGCAGGGGTCGCGACGATGGCACGCTTCGCCGTCAGCCGCACCGGACCGTGCTCGTCGGCGTACTCGACGGTCACGCTGCGATCGGTCCAGGTGAGCCGCCGCACCTCGGCGCCCAGCCGCAGCCGGTCGCCGAGATCTTCCGCGAGCGCATCGGTGAAAGCCTGGTTCCCACCGACGGGCAGCGCGAAGTTCGGTACCTTCGCGGCCTTCTCCAATGCGGTTCCGATGGAAACGGCGAGCTGTGTCGCCGCGGTTTCCTCCGGATCGCAGCCAATCCACTGGCCGGACCAGGCGGTGAAGAGCGCGGTCATCTCACGTGACCGGACGCCCGCCATCAGGGCCTCCGCCCCGGACCGGGATTCGAGGCGGGCCCGCATCGCGCGTGCGGCCTTGGCGTTCTTCCCGAAGAGCCGGGCGTACGCGTACTTGGTCCGCAAGCCGACCCGCGCCAGCTCCACCTTGGCGGCGAGCGACATGCGAGAACGCAGCAGGAGCAGCGACGGGCTGTCGGTGGTCACCATCCGGCCCTTGAGGTACAGCGCCGCCTTCCGGCCGGCGAGCGAGCCCCGCTCGATCCGGTAGCGGTCCATCACCTCGAACAGCGGCCCGCCGCCTTCGGTGAACTGGGTGCCGAGGTTGAGCCAGTAGTCCCCGTGCCGGACGGATTCGACGCGGCCACCGGGCCTCGCCGCGGCTTCGAGCACCACGACGTCGGCCGATTCCGCCAGCGTCGATCCGGCGACCAGTCCGGCGGCGCCGGCACCGATGACGACGACTTCACACTGCTGCTCGCGCACGCTCTCGTCACTCCGCACCGGGCGATCGTGCTGGCAGCGCCCTTGGCGAAGACTCCGACGCGGAGACAGTGCGCCCGGCTGGGGGATGACACCCGTTCCGGTCCGGCTCTCCCCCAGCCGGGTGCCGCTTGGGCCTCGGCCTGTCCTCGCGCGCGAACTGAGCGGTTTGCTGCGTTGTGGGCCATCGCGCCGCGCACCGCCGATCGATACCGCTGGGAAGGACTCCACCGTGGGTGAAGCCACCGTTTTCGCCGTGCTGAAGGAGCAGGCCGAACAGACGCCGGATGCTCCCGTCCTGCTGATCGACGGCGAGGAGTGCTCGCGAGCGGAGCTGTTCGAGTCCGTCAAGGCGATCGCCGCCGGGCTGCGGGCGCTCGGCCTCGACCGCGGCGACCGCGGCCTGATCGTTTCGGACAACCGGCTCGAGACCGTGGTCGCCTGGCTGGGGGTCGACTGCGCCCGGATGATCGACGTCCCGATCAACCCGGAGGCCCGCGGCGCGTTCCTGGAGTACCTCGTCCGGGACTGCGGCCCGCGGGTGATGATCGGGCTCCCGGCGTACCTGCGCGCGGTCGCCGAAGTCGTTCCCGAGCCTCCCGAGTTCGCCGTACTGATCGACCCGGACGACGGCGAGCTCCCGTTCGGGCCGAGCACCCGGCACCTGACCTTCGGTGAGCTGAGGAAGCTGGGGCGCGACCGGGCCGTCGAGCCGCCGCTCGAAAGCGACGTCGCGACGATGATCTACACGTCCGGCACGACCGGGCCGTCCAAAGGAGTGCTGCTTCCGCACGCCTACCAGATCACCTGGGCCCGCCGGGGCGCGGCGGGCCTCGGCATGCGGGCGGGACAGACGGCCTACACGCCCGAGCCGTTGTTCCACTCCGACGCCCGGTCGTACGTCCTCGCGGCCCTGCTCACCGGCGGGCGGCTGGCGCTCGGCAAGCGATTCAGCGTGAGCCGGTTCTGGGACGAGGTGCGCGCCGCCGACGCGTCGTACTTCGCCTACCTCGGCACCATGCTCTCGATGCTGAACTCCGCGGAACCCAGCGCCGCCGACCGCGACCATCCGGCCGTCATCGGGACCGGCGGCGGCGCCCCGGCAGCGCTGCAGAGCGATTTCGAGGAACGGTTCGGCGTCCGGCTGATCGAGATGTACGGCATGACCGAGGCGCTGTGCATCACCCAGAACACGCCGGAGCACAGCCGGGTCGGCTCGGTGGGCCTGCCGACCCCCGAGCTGGAGGTGCGGCTGGTCGACGACCAGGACCGGCCCGTGCCGGCCGGCGAGATCGGCGAGCTGATCCTGCGGCCCCGCGAACCGCACACCGTCATGGCCGGCTACTGGAACAAGCCGGAAGCGACCGTCAGTGCCTGGCGGAACCTGTGGTTCCACACCGGCGACCGGATGCGCGCGGACGAGGACGGCTTCCTCTACTACATCGGACGACTGAAGGACTCGATCCGCCGCCGCGGCGAAAACGTGTCGGCGTGGGAAGTCGAGTGCGCGGCCAACAAGCACGAGGACGTGCGCGAAGCAGCCGCCATCGGCGTGCCCTCGGAACTCGGCGAGGAGGATCTCGCGCTCCTGGTCGTCGCACAGGACGCGGGCGTCGTCGATCCGGCGGCGCTGCGCGACTTCCTCGCCGCCGACCTTCCCAAGCACGCCGTCCCCCGTTTCATCGAGGTGGTCGAAGAACTGCCGAAGACGCCGACCCAGCGCGTCAACAAGGACGAGGTGCGCGCACGCGGCATCACCGAAGCGGCGTGGGACGGCGAAAAAGTCTGAAGCGCCGGGGCGCCCTCCCCCAACTGGGCCGATCGCGCTCTCGCCGCCGGTTCGACCGGTTTCCGCCACCTACGTTCTCCTGCACCAAAACGGTTAGCTACGTCACTGGAGGAGGAACGATGAGCACGATCGACGACCCCGGCTTCACGGTCGCGGACATGGAGCTGTGGGCCGCGGGCCCGCCGCACGAGGTTTTCGCCGAGCTGCGCGGCAAGTGCCCGGTGCACCATTCGGCGGGCATCGCCGCGATGCCCGAGGCGCCCGGCTTCTGGTCGATCACCAAGGCCGAAGACATCGCGCGCGTCAGCCGCGACTGGAAGACGTTCTCCTCCCACCGGGCGGGGGCGGTCGACCTGACCTGGGAGGGCATGCCCGAGGACCTCAAAGAACTGTCCAAAATGGACATGATCAACCTCGACCCGCCGCGGCACGACCGGCTCAAGCAGCTTTTCCTCGCGGGCTTCACCCAGGAGCGCATCGCGGCCGAGGAGGACCGGGTCGTCGAGGCGGTCAAGAACGTGCTCGATCGGCTCGACGGCAGGGAAACCTGCGACCTGGTCAACGACGTGTCGAAGCCGATCGTCGCCCGCGTCATCCACGGGTTCATGGGCATCCCCGAGGAGGACGACGCCCGCTGGATCCACAACATCAGCCGCTACATCGCCCTCGACGACCCGCATTTCAACCCCGGCGGGCTCGAGGAGTGGCTCACCGTCTTCATCCCCGACCTGATCGAGCAGTGCGTGGTGCTGGTCGAAGACCGCAAGGCCAACCCGGGCGACGACCTCATCAGCATTTTGGTCGGCGCCGAGGTCGAGGGCGACAAGCTTTCCGACGACGAGATCGTCGCGGGCATGCTGCTGCTCTTCGCCGCGGGCAACGACAGCACGATGGCGACGTACACGAGCGCGATGATCGCGCTGATGCGGAACCCCGAGGAGCGCCAGAAGGTCCTCGACGACATGTCGCTGGTGCCCAGTGTCGTCGAAGAAGCGCTGCGGATGTTCCCAGCGTTCTCGATGATGCGCCGCACGGCGACGAAGGACGTCGAGATCGGGGATGCGCAGATCAAGGAAGGCGACTCGGTCGTCCTGTGGTATCCCTCGGCGAACCGCGACGAGGACCGCTACGAGGATCCCGACCGCTTCGACGTCACTCGCAACCCGGAGCACCAGGCGTTCGGGGCGGGCGGCCGGCATTTCTGTCTCGGCAACGCGCTGGCCCGGCTCGAACTGCGGCTGATGGTCGCCGAGACGCTCAAGCGCTACCCGCGGATGGAGATCGCGGGCGACGCGCCGTTCACCGCGTCGTTCTTCGCCAACCAGCGCCAGTCGCTCCCCGTCCGCCTTGGTCCCCGCACGGCCTGACCCGTCCCGCCAAACCGAAAGAATGCGGAGAATCCATGACCGACACCACCTCAGCGACGAAGACCTACGACGTGGCCGTGCTCGGCTGCGGGCTGCTGGGATCCGCCCTCGCCCGCAACTTCGCCGCCAAGGGTCACCGGACCGCCGCGTGGAACCGCACTCAGGCCAAGGCCGAGGCGCTCGCGGGTGGCGGGGTGAGCGCATTGTCCGACGTCGACGAGGCCGTACGTTCGTCGAAGCTCGTCGTGGCCGTCACCTCGACCTATGCGACCACGCGCGAGGCTCTCGCGGCTGTTGCCGACTGGACCGGCACCACTCTGGTCAACGTCGGCACCGGCACGCCAGCCGAAGCCGAAGAGCTGAAAGCCTGGGCCGAGGCGCGCGGCGTCCACTACCTCGACGGCGCGGTGCTCTGCTACCCGCAGCAGGTCGGCACCAAGGAGGGCATGGTCCTCTACTCCGGCTCGGCCGAGGCGTGGGCGGAGCACGAGCAAACCCTGATGGCACCAGGGCCGTACTCCATGTTCGTCTCCGACAACGTGAAGGCGGCGAGCGTTCTCGACACCGCGATCATCGGCGGGTTCTATTCCGCCGCACTGAGCGCGTACGTCGAGGCCTCCACCTACGCGCTCGACCAAGGCGTCGACCCGGAGACCCTGAACGCGATCAGCGAGCTGGCGTTTCACGCCCTGGCCGCTACTGGCAAGGAGGGCGTGGGGGCCATCGCGAGCGACCAGCACGAGACCGAGACCGCCACGCTCGGCGTCTACGCCGAAGGGTGCCGCGCCACGCTTGGCGCGATGCAGTCGGCCGGTCACCAGGCTCGGCTGCTCGCCGCGGCCGTGGAAAACCTCAACGAGGCCGAAAAAGCCGGCCTGGGAAGTCTCGGATTCTTCGCCTCGACGAAGGTCGCCCGCACCAACGCCTGACCCGAGCCGCGGACCTGCCCAACCGGGCGGGTCCGCTGGCGAACCGTCGAACTCGTCGTCCGCCTGCTCGGCCTGACCGCTCCCCCACCCGGGCACTCCCTCGACGGCGAGACCGGAGACCTGGCCAGGCCGACCTTAGGTTCGCGCTCGTTCCCCTCACCTGCGACCGAGTCAATCCGAGGAAACCCGATGAAGACAACTGCCGCGGTGCTGACCGAGGTCGGCAAGCCATTCGAGATCGTCGAACTCGACCTGGACGGCCCGAAGGAGGGCGAGGTTCTCGTCCGCTATGTCGCCGCGGGCCTCTGCCACTCCGACCTGCACCTGCTCAAGGGCGATTTCCCGTCCCGGCTCCCGATCGTCGGCGGCCACGAGGGGGCCGGCGTCGTCGAGGAGGTCGGCGCGGGCGTCACCAAGGTCAAGCCCGGCGACCACGTGCTGGCGAGCTTCATCCCGAGCTGCGGCGAGTGCCGATGCTGCCGGAGCGGCAGGCAGAACCTGTGCGATCTCGGCGAGAACCTGCTCGACGGGCAGCTCCCGGACGGCACCTTCCGGTTCAAGATGAACGGCGAGGACGCGGGCGGCATGTGCTCGGTCGGCAGCTTCTCGCGGTACGGCACGCTGTCGCAGCACTCCGTCATCAAGATCGACGGCTCCCTCCCGCTCGACCGCGCAGTGCTTACCTCTTGCGGCGTCCCGACCGGCTGGGGCACCGCGGTCAACGTGGCCGGCGTACGCGCGGGTGACACGACGGTGATCTACGGCGCGGGCGGCGTCGGCATGAACGCGGTGCAGGGCGCGGCCGTGGCCGGGGCCAAGTACGTCGTCGTTGTCGATCCGGTCGAGTTCAAGCGCGACACCGCGCTCAAGCTGGGAGCGACCCACGCGTTCGCCGACGCGGATCAGGCGTTGGAGGCGGTGTGGGAGATGACCCACGGCCAGGGCGCCGAGTCGGCCATGGTGATCGTCGGCGACGTGAGCCCGGAGGTCGTCACGGCGGCCTTCACCGTCGTCGGCAAGGCCGGCACCATCGCGATCACGGCCATGGGCCCGTGGGACGACCTGAACATCCAGCTCCCCGCCGCACAGCTGGCGATGTTCCAGAAGACGGTCAAGGGCTGCATCTTCGGTCAGTTCAACCCGCAAAGCGACGTCCCACGGCTGCTCGGCCTCTACGAGACGGGCAAGCTCAAGCTGGACGAGCTGGTGACTCGCGAGTACCGGCTCGACGAGGTCAACCAGGGTTACGACGACCTCCTCGCCGGCGAGCTGATCCGCGGTGTGGTGACCTTCTAGCCGGGGCGGCGGCGAAACGGTATGCCGGACAAAGGAAACTCCGCCCAGCGGCGGACTCCCCCAGCTGGGCACACTGCCTCCCTCGTGACCGTTCGCCGATCCGCTTCGCGGCCAGGATGCGGGCATGACTTCGACAGTTTCTGAGCGTGGACCGAAGCGCGTGCTGGTGACCGGCGGTGCCGGCGAAATGGGGGCGTACGCGTGCGGTGTGCTCGCCGACGCCGCCGAGATCGCCGGCCTGGTCGTCGCCGACCGAGACGAAGAGAAGGCGGCCAGGCTCGCCGCCAAGCTCGGGCCGAAGGCGACGGCGCTCGCGCTCGACATCTCGGACTCCACGGCGCTGGCGAAGGCGCTGGCCGACGTCGACCTCGTGCTCAACTGCGCGGGCCCGTTCTACCGGTTCGGCCGCGAGGTGCTCAGCGGCGCCATCGCCGCGGGCACCGACTACCTCGACATCTGCGACGACTGGGAACCCACCCTGGAGATGCTCGAGCTGGACGACGCCGCCCGCGCGGCCGGCGTCACGGCCGTCATCGGCATGGGCGCCAGCCCCGGCACGAGCAATCTGCTCGCAGTGCTGGCGATGGCCGAGTGCGACACCGTCGACCGGGTCTACACGTCGTGGCGCGCCTCCGCGGCGCACTTCCCCCGGCCCACCGCCGGGCAGGAGTTTCCCGAGGCGACCGCCGCCATCGAGCACTGGGTGCACAACTGCACCGAGCCGATCAAGATCTGGCGCGACGGCAGCCTCGTGGACGCGCACGCACTCGAAGAGCTGACGCTGGCGTATCCCGGCTGGGGCGAGGCCCCGGTCTGGGTGTGCGGCCACCCCGAACCGCTGACCCTGCCGAGGGTCCGGCCCGAGGTGCGGGAGTCCCTCAACGTGATGAGCGCGCGCCGGGGCCTCATGGACGGGATCACCCGCATCGCCGAGCGCGTCCGCGCCGGGGAGCTGAACGTCCGGCAGGCCTCCGACGAGCTGCTTCGGCAGCCGAACCTCAGCGGCAAGGCCGCCGGGCCGTCGCCGAGCCTGCCCAGCAACATCTTCGCCGTCGCGGAGGGCGCCAAGGACGGTTCCCGGATCCGCGTCGGCGCGCAGGCGCTGGTGCAGCCGGAGGGAAACATGGGCGAGATGACCGGCATCCCGCTGGCCGTGGCCGCTCTCATGTCCGCTCGCGGCCAGGTCGGCAAACCGGGCGTGCACGGTCCGGAGGGCGCGATCGACCCGAAGGTCTTCTTCACCGATCTCGCGCGGTTCGCGCCCGAGCCTCCCGCGCCCGGCGTCGAGGTGTACGAGGTCGTCACCGAAATTCTCGACAGCTGACCAATCGCGCGGAGGCGAGCGAATCGAGTGACCACAATGGACAACGCGGGCGGATCGTCCGTCACTTATCTCTCGGGCACCGGGTGGGTCGACCGGCCGACGACGCTCGAACCGGCCCTGTCCGGTGAGGTGACCTGCGACGTCGCTGTGCTCGGCGGCGGGCTCGGCGGGATGGCGGCCGCGCTCCGGCTCGCCGAACACGGCCGGGACGTCGTGCTCGTCGAGGCCGACCTCTGCGGCTGGGGAGCCAGCGCACGCAACGCCGGGTACATCACGCCGACGCTGGGCAGCGACCCCCGGATCCTGAAGACCTTCTACGGCGACCGCGTTCGCGGGTTGTACCGGTTCGCCACCAACGCGGTGAGTTTCACCGAGGAACTCATCGACGGCCATGCCATCGAGTGCGGCTACCGCCCGACCGGTAACGTCGCGGCCTTCCGCCGCATGACGGCGCGTGCCAAGCCGGGCCGCCGGTCGGTCGTGGGCGACGCCGAGCGGCTGGGCATCCCCCCGGCGTTCCCGGGCGGTATGCACATCAAAGTCGGCGGCACCGTCAACCCGGGACAGCTCGCCCTCGGCGTCCGCGAGACCGTTCGTGCCTCGAACGTCCGCGTGTTCGAGCGGAGTCCGGTCACCGGTGTCGTCGACGCGGGCGACGGCGTCCGGATCGACCTTCCGGGCGGGAGAATCCGCGCCAGCCAGGCGATCCTCACCACCAACGCATTCGCCAACGAGCTGCCGATCGCGCCGCGCAACCTCAGCACGCCGGTGTGGGTGACGGCCGTCGAGACCGGGCCGGTCACCTCCGGGCAGCTGGACGAGGCAGGGTGGACGAGTCGCGTCCCCATCACGACGAACCACTTCGTGATGCAGAGCTTCCGGCTCACGAACCGCGGCACCATCGTTTTCACCACCCGCAGCCTGCAGACGGCCCGTCGGCCGCGCGCCGACCGGATGCCCGACCAGGCGGTAGTCGACGACCTGATGCGCGGCTTCCGGGAGCGTTTCCCCACTTTGGCCGACATCCCCCCGGCGCGCGCCTGGGGCGGCTGGATCGGGCTCACGCCCTCCAACATGGCGGTCGCAGGACAGGCGAGCCCCCGCGTCCACTACTCGCTGGCCTGCAACGGGCACGGGCTCCCGCAGGCGCCGTACCTCGGCACCCTGCTCGCCGACCGGCTCTGCGACAAGGGCATGCACGACGATCTGGCCGCCGTCTGGCGCAAGTCACGTCGGTTCGCTCCCGGTGTCGTGAACCCGGTGACGCTGCGCCTGGGATGGCTCGCGGACCGCACCCTCGATCGAGCCGACCAGTTTCTGAACCGCAACCAGATCCGAAGGAGTATCCGTGTCTGACCGGAACCCGCCGCTTGGCACCGTGGTCATCGTCGGCGGAGCAGGCGCGATGGGCCGCTGGGCCGTGCGCGGCATCGCCAAGCTCGGCTCGGCCCGCAAACTGCTGATCGCCGACATCGACGTGGCGCGCGCCCAGCAGGTGGCCGACGAGGTCGGCGGGCCATGCGCCCCGGTGCACCTGGACGCCACCGACCCGGCTGCACTGCGGCAGACGTTCGCGGACTGCGATGTCGTCCTCAACACCATGGGCCCGTTCTCGAAGTTCGCGAGGCCGATCGTCGAGGCCGCCGTCGAATGCGGCTGCGATTACCTGGACATCGACGACGACTGGGAATCCACCGTCGAGGCGTTCGAGTTCGATGCCAAGGCGCGCGAGAAGGGCCTGCGCGTCGTGAAGGGCATCGGCGGCAGCCCCGGCATCTCCAACCTCGCCGCGGCGTCGGCCGCTCGCCGGCTCGACAAGGTCACCGAGATCTTCACCGGCTGGTCGATGCGGGGCGCCGTGCTGGAGGACGAGCCCGCGTACCCGCCGGCAGGAGGCGCCGGCGCGGCCGTCGAGCACTGGCTGATCCAGATCAGCGGCTCGATCCGCGCCTACCGCGACGGCGCGGAGAAGGACATCGAGCCCCTCGCTCCCGTCGAGCTGCTGTACCCGGGCAAGGGGCGGGTACAGGCTTACACAGTCGGGCACCCGGAGGCGATCACGCTGCCTCGCTACTTCCCGACGGTCGTCAACTCGACCAACCTCACGTCCGGTCCGGTCTGGGTCTTCGACCACGCCCGCGCCGTCGCGGCGGACTACGACGCGGGCCGCGTGACCCTCTCCGAGGGCGCCAGCCGGCTCGAGCACATGCCCGGCCCGCCCGAAGGCGTGCCGCGGACCCGCGACCCGCTCCACCAGGTGTGGGCCATGGTCCGGGGCGAACGCGACGGCGAACCGCTCGCGGTCTCGGTCGAGCCTGCCTCGATGCCGCCGGGCAAGATGGGCGGCGGCACCGGCGCGGCGCTGGCCGTCGGACTCGAACTGCTCCGCGAGGGCCGCATCACCGAGCCCGGCGTGCACGCGCCGGAGGGTGTCATCGAGCCCCAGGACTTCTTCTCGGTGTTCCTGGAGTTCGTCGAGCCTGCCGTGGAGTCGGTCGAGGATCTGCTGATCATCCACGAAGGCCCGGTCTCCTGATCCCGGGCTTCGGCCTGGCGGCGAGCTGAACGGCTTCGTGCCCGTGGGCGAAGTCGTTCGACCGGCCCGGACCGCTCACGTCCGGGCCGGTTACTGGGCCGTATAGCCGCCGTCGACGGAATGGCAGCTGCCGGTGATGAACGACGCCGCGTCGGAGGCCAGGAACGCCACCAGATGCGCGACTTCCTCGGGCGTGCCCAGCCGGCCAAGCGGATGTCGGCCGGCAAGAAACCGCTCGGTCTCGTCGTCCATGCCCGCGAGCAGCGGCGTGGCGATGAATCCCGGCCCGACCGCGTTGACGCGAATCCCCTTGACCGCGTATTCGAGCGCGGCGCTCTTCGTCAGCCCGACGACGCCGTGTTTCGCGGCCACGTACGGACCCGTTTCGGGGAAGCCGACCGATCCCAGCACCGAAGCCAGATTGACGATCGAGCCGCCGCCGCGCATCGCCGGGATTTGCGCCCGCATTCCGTAATAGACGCCGTCGAGGTCGATCCGGGTCACCCGCTGCCATTCGCCGACGGGCAGCTCGGCCAGCGGCGCATCCATCCCGACGACGCCGGCGTTGTTGACCGCGATCCGCAACGACCCGAGCTCGCTCGCCACCCGGACCGCGTCCTCGTGCGACACCGGGTCGGCGACGTCGCCGACGAACATCCGAGCCGTGCCCCCGGCTTCGGCGATCTCGGCGGTCACCGCGGCCGCGGCCGTTTCCGACAAGTCGTGCACGAGCACCGCGGCGCCGTTCGCGGCCAGCAGCCTGGCGACCGCGGCGCCGATTCCCGAGCCGGCACCGGTAACGAGAGCAGCGCGGTCTGACACGTCATAAGTGGCCATGGTTCGAGGACTCCCTGCGTGCGATGCGGGCCGGACGATGGCGAACCCTAACCGGGCCAGCCGCCTGCGAGCCCCGGCGAAATCCGGCACACCCCCGGCTGGCGGAGGAATAGCCTTCGCCCCGGGCACGAGCCGAGGGCCGCGTTAGGTTCGACGCACCCCAACGAAAGGCGGCAGACGTGGACACGATGCGCGCAGTGCGGCTGAACGCGTGGAAGTCGGATCCGGTGCGCACCGAGATCCCGATTCCCGAACCCGGTCCCGGTCAGGTGCTGATCCAGGTCGGCGGCGCGGGCGCCTGTCACTCCGACCTCCACCTGATGCGCGAATTCGGCACCGGTTCCGAAGCCTGGGAACCGCCGTTCACGCTCGGCCACGAGAACGCGGGCTGGGTGCACACGCTCGGTGACGGGGTCCGCGGCTGGGAACCCGGGCAGCCGGTCGCGGTGGTCGGTGCGTGGGGCTGTGGCCGCTGTGCCCGCTGCCGCGCCGGAGTGGACATCTACTGCGAGGACCCCGCAGCGGCACCGGTCCCCGGCGGAGGCGGCGGACTCGGCCTCGACGGCGGGATGGCGGACTACCTGCTCGTCCCCGCCGAACGCTTCCTCGTCCCGCTCCCCGACGGGCTCGACCCGGTCCACGCGGCGCCGATCACCGACGCGGCATTGACCCCGTACCACGCGATCCGGCGTTCACTGCCCAAACTCACGCCCGACGCCATCGCACTGGTGATCGGTGCCGGCGGTCTCGGGCACCTCGGCGTGCAACTGCTCAAGACGCTCACCGGCGCCCGCGTGGTCGTCGTCGAGCCGCGGGAATCGGCGGGCAGGCTGGCCGCCCGAAGCGGTGCGGACCTCGTCCTGGCACCTGGCAGCGACACCGTCGCCCTCATCCGGGACTTCACCTCGGGCCGCGGCGTCGACCTCGCCCTCGACTTCGTCGGTTCCGACGAAACCATCGCCACCGCCGCGAAATCCGCCCGTCCGCTCGGCGACGTGACCATAGTCGGCATCGCCGGGGGCTCGTTCCCGGTGTCCTTCACCTCGCTGCCGCCCGAGGTCAGCGTCCAGACGACCTACTGGGGCACCCGCGCCGAACTCGTCGAACTGTTCGACCTCGCGGCGCGCGGCCTGCTCACCCCGGAAATCGAAGTGTTCGACCTCGACGACGCGCTGACCGCCTACCGGCGGCTGGAAGCGGGTGACGTCCGAGGCCGCGCCGTGATCGCCCCGTCCGCGACGTACTCCGGCTGAACCACGCTCGGGATCTCAGTCCATTGTAGACATACGGTCCGTGATCCCCCGGGTGGGTGTGGAACACGCGCGCCCGCCGACGCGGCCCGCTGCCCGGCCGACGATGAGACGCATGACGAACTCCTCCACAGGCCGCCGCGGGCGCAGGCGGATCCTCGTGACCGGCGGCGCCGGCGAGATGGGCGCCTACGCATGCCGTGCCCTCGCGAACGCCGACGACGTGGAACTGCTGCTCGTCGCCGACCGCGACCAGCAACGCGCCACCCAGCTCGCCGCCGAACTCGGGCCGAAAGCCCAGCCCCTGGACCTCGACATCGCCGACGCCGGCGCCCTCCACGACGCGCTGACCCGCGTCGACATCGTCCTCAACACCGCAGGCCCGTTCTACCGCTTCGGCCGCGAAGTCCTCACCGCCGCCATCGCGACCCGGACGAACTACCTCGACATCTGCGACGACTGGGAACCCACCCTCGACATGCTCGGCCTCGACGACGCCGCCCGCGCCGCCGACGTCACCGCGGTGATCGGGATGGGCGCCAGCCCCGGCACGAGCAACCTGCTCGCACTGCTGGCGATGAACCAGTGCGACACGGTCGACCGGGTCTACACCGCCTGGCGCGCCGGGGCCCTGCCCTACCCCACCGCCGAGGACCCCGACCCGAAACCGAACGCCGCACTGGAACACTGGGTCCACAACTGCACCGAGCCGATCAAGACCTGGCGCGACGGCGGACTCGTCGACGCCTACGCGCTCGAAGAACTCACGCTCGCCTACCCCGGCCGCGGCGCGGACGCCGTCTGGGTCTGCGGGCACCCCGAGCCGCTCACCCTCCCGCGCGTCCGGCCCGAGGTGCGCGACTCGCTCAACCTGATGGTGGCCCGTCGAGGCTTGATGGAAGGCATGCTCCGCGTCGCCGCACGCGTGCGCAACGGCGAACTGGACGTCACCGGTGCCGCCAAACAGATCCTGCGCGAGCCCGCCACCGGAGGCAAGGCCGCCGGACCGGCGCCGACGCTGCCGAACCTCTTCGCCGTGGCCGAAGGAACCAAGGACGGCAAGGGAATCCGGGTCGGCGCGCAGCCGATCGTGCTGCCCAACGCGAACATGGGCGAGATGACCGGTTACCCCCTCGCCGTCGCGACGCTGATGATGGCCCGCGGTCTGGTCGACAAGCCCGGCGTGCACGGGCCGGAGGGCGCGGTGGATCCGGACACCTACTTCACCGAGCTGTCCCAGCTCGTCGAGAACCGGCCCGCCGGTCCCGTCGTCGAGGTCGTTTCCGAAGAAATCTGACGTCGGCGGTGAGCCCGGCCCAGCTCCCCCGGCCGGGCAAGGGTTTCCCGTCCGCCGCCCCGTCTCTCCCGGCAGAAAGAAGGTGTCATGCCACTGGAACCGGCTTCCGAGGCGTTCCTGGCGGAACTCGCCACGGCCGGAATGCCCCCAATCGAAGACTGGACGCCCTCGATCGTCCGGCTGGGCGACCCGGTGCTGGCCGGGCTCACCGGCCCCGGCCCGGAAGTCGGCGCCGTCCGCGACTTCCGGCTCACCGCCGCGGACGGGGACTTCCGGGTCCGGATCCTCCGCCCGGCGGCCCCTGCCCGGGCCACGATCGTCTACTTCCACGGCGGTGGCTGGGTCGGCGGCGACATCGACCTCCAGTACGACCACGTCGGCCGCGACCTGACGAACGCGACCCGGAGCACCGTCGTGCTCGTGAACTACCGCAAAGCACCCGAACATCCTTTTCCCACGGCAATCGAGGACAGCTGGCTCGCGCTGCGCTGGGCGGCGGACCACGCCACCGAACTCGCCCCGTCCGGCGCGCCGCTGCTTGTCGCGGGCGACAGCGCGGGCGGCAACATCGCCGCGGTGCTGACGCAGCGTGCGCGAGACGCGGCGGGTCCGCGGATCGACCGCCAGGTGCTGGTCTACCCGGTGACGGACTGCGATCTCACTCGTCCGTCCTATGTGGATCCCGAGAACCAGCGCTTCCTCGACCGGGACACCATGGCCTGGTACTGGCACCACTACCTTCCCGACGAGACGGCACGCCGGCAGCCCGCCGCGTCGCCACTACGCGCGGAGAGCCTGGCCGGGTTGCCGCCCGCGCTGATCTACGTGGCCGAATACGACCCGCTGCGCGACGAAGGCGTCGCGTATGCCGACGCGCTGCGGGCCGCGGGCGTGCCCGTGGTGCTGGCGGAAGCCAAGGGGCAGATGCACGGGTTCTTCCAGATGGCGAACATCCTTCCCGGCTACGACGAGGGCCTGCGCCTGGTCGCCGGATACGTGAACGACTTCCTTTCCGCCGACGACAAGGACCTCGCCCGTGCCTGACCACGACGCACTGATCATCGGAGCCGGATTCGCCGGCCTGTACCAGCTGCACCTCCTGCGCGGGCGCGGATTCGACGCGCACGTCGTCGAGGCGGGCGCCGACGTCGGCGGCACCTGGTACTGGAACCGCTACCCCGGCGCGCGCTGCGACATCGAATCCGTCGAGTACTCCTACTCCTTCGACCCGGACCTCGAACAGGAATGGGAGTGGAGCGAGCGTTATGCCGCGCAACCGGAACTGCACGCCTACGCACGGCACGTGGCCGACCGGTTCGACCTGCGGAAGGACATCACGTTCGGCGTCCGGATCACCGCGCTGGACTGGTCGGAGGACCGTCGCGAGTGGACAGTGACCGGGGACGACGGCTCCGTGCGGACCGCCCGGCACGTGATCGCCGCGACCGGCTGCCTGTCGATGCCGTCGCGTCCGGATTTCCCCGGGCTCGCCGAGTTCGCCGGGGAACTGCACCGGACGTCGAATTGGCCGTCCGAAGACGTCGACCTGACAGGCAAACGGGTCGCGGTCATCGGCACCGGGTCGTCGGGGCTGCAGACGATCACCGCGATCGCCCCCGTCGTCGGGGAACTCACCGTTTTCCAGCGGACGCCCTGCTTCGCCGTTCCGGCGCACAACGGCCCGGCGCAGCCGCGCCTGGCCGAAGCTCGCGGCCGCTACCGGGAAATCCGGAAGGCCAACCGCCTCTCCCCCGACGGATTCCAGTGCCACAACGGGCAGATCCCGCTGCTGGACACCGATCCTGCCGCGGTGCACGCGGAATTCGACCGTCGCTGGGAAACCGGCGGCCTGTGCTTCGACCGCTCATTCCCGGACATCCTGACCGACCTCACGGCGAACGAAACCGCCGCCGAATACGTCCGAAGCCGAATCCGCGCGAAGGTGCGGGATCCGGAGCTGGCGGAGAAGCTGTCACCGCGCACGTACCCGATCGCCAGCAAGCGGATGTGCGTGGACACCGGCTACTACGAGGTCTTCAACCGGCCGAACGTGTCGCTGGTCGACCTCACCGAGCAACCGATCCGGTGGTTCACCCGGCGCGGCATCGTCGCCGGCGACACCGAGCACGACCTCGACGTGGTCATCCTGGCGACGGGCTTCGACGCGATGACCGGCGCCCTCGACGCGATCGACATCCGCAGTGGCGGACGCACCCTGCGGGAGAAATGGGCCCGCGGGCCGCGTACGTACCTCGGCCTGATGTCGGCCGGTTTCCCGAATCTGTTCCTGGTGTGCGGTCCGCAAAGCCCGTCCGTGCTGTCGAACATGCTGACCTCGATCGAACAGCACGTCGAGTGGATCGGAACCGCGCTGGCCTACCTGAAGGACCACGACCGGACCCGGATGGAAGCGCTGCCCGAGAACGAGGACAACTGGGTCACGACCACGAACGATCTGGCGAACCTGACCCTGATGCCGCGAGCCGCGTCCTGGTACCTGGGCGCCAATATCCCGGGGAAGGAACGAGTCTTCATGCCCTTCGTGGGCGGAGTGGGCCTGTACAAGCAGGTCTCCGAAGGTGTCGCGGCCGCCCGGTACCACGGTTTCGACCTCAGCTGACCGCACCGCCCGGGCTGGTCATTGTGGCTTCGTCCATGAGGCGCGCTGGCGGCGCAGCTCGGCGCGGGCCAGTGCGCTCTTGTGCGTCTCGTCGGGCCCGTCGGCGAATCGCAGGGTGCGAATACCGGCGTAAGCCGCTGCGAGCGGGAAGTCCTGGGACAGCCCGCCGGCACCGTGGACCTGGATGGCCTTGTCGAGGATCCACTGCACGGTGACCGGCGTGGCGATCTTGATCGCCTGGATCTCGGTGTGCGCGCCCTTGTTCCCGACGGTGTCCATCAGCCAGGCCGTCTTGAGCACCAGTAGACGCAGTTGCTCGATCCGCACGCGCGCTTCGGCGATCCAGTCGCGGACGACGCCCTGGTCGGCGAGCGGCTTGCCGAACGCGACCCGTTCGTCCGCGCGGGCGCACATCAGCTCGACGGCTCGCTCCGCGACGCCGATCGAGCGCATGCAGTGGTGGATCCGGCCGGGGCCGAGCCGTGCCTGCGCGATGGCGAACCCGTCCCCCTCGCCGCCGATGAGGTTCTCGGCGGGCACCCGGACGTCGGTGAAGGTCAGCTCGGCGTGGCCGCCGTGGTCGTGGTCGTCGTAGCCGAAGACTTCCATGGCGCGTTCGATCGCCAGCCCGGGAGTGTCGCGCGGGACGAGGATCATGGACTGCTGCCGGTGCCGGTCCGCGCCAGGGTCGGTCTTGCCCATCACGATGAAGATCCGCGCGTTCGGGTTCATCGCCCCGGTGATCCACCACTTGCGGCCGTTGACGACATAGGAATCCCCGTCGCGCTCGATCCGGGTGGCGATGTTCGTCGCGTCCGACGAGGCCACGTCCGGCTCGGTCATCGCGAACGACGAACGGATTTCCCCGTCCAGCAGGGGTTTCAGCCACCGCTCGCGCTGGGCGTCGGTGCCGAACATCGAGAGCACTTCGATGTTCCCGGTGTCCGGGGCCGCGCAGTTCAGCACCGCGGGCGCCAGGTGTCCGCTGCGGCCGGTGATCTCGGCCAGCGGCGCGTACTGCAGGTTCGTCAGGCCACCGCCGTGCTCACCGGGCAGGAACAGGTTCCACAGGCCGCGCCGCCGGGCCTCGGCACGGAGTTCGGCCAGCACCGGCGTCGAGTCCCACGCCCACCGGTTCTCCAGCGCGGCCAACTGTTCGGCGAAAACCGGTTCGGCCGGGTGGACGTGGCTGTCCATGAACTCGAGGAGGACGGCTCGCAGCTCTTCGGATTTGGCGTCGAACGAGAAGTCCATCAGCGGTTCTCCTTGAGGGCGGTGAGGCCGGCGTCGAGCAGGAGAGGAACGGTGTCGCCTATCTTGTCGAAGCCCGCGCCGACGGTCTTGCCGTGCAGGTGGCGGTAGTGGATGCCCTCACCGATCGCGGCCAGTTTGAAGGCCGCGAGCCCGAGGTAGAACCCGAACCGTGACAGGTCGCGCTCGCTGCGCGCGGCGTAGCGGTGGATGATGTCCTCTTCGGACAGGAAACCCGGCGCCGCGGCGACGTCGGTGACCGCCTCGCTGCGGAGCAGATTCCCCAGCCGGTGGTAGAAGACCATGAGCGCCAGGTCGGTCAGCGGGTCGCCCAGCGTGGCCATCTCCCAGTCGAGCACCGCCGTCGTGACGTCGGAGTCGTCCACCAGCAGGTTGTCGAGCCGGAAGTCGCCGTGCACGATTCCCGCCGCCGTCTCCGCCGGGACGTCGGCGGCAAGCAGGGCGTGCAGCTCGTCGGCGGCGGGCAGGTCCCGGGTGCGGGAAGCGTCCAGCTGGGTCTTCCAGCGACGCACCTGCCGCTCAAGAAAGCCCTCCGCGCGCCCGAAGTCCGCCAGCCCTGCCTCGGCCGGGTCGACCGCGTGCAGCGTCGCCAGCGTGTCGACCAGTCCCTGCGAGATGATCCGGGTCCGGTGCGCGCCAAGGCGTTCGAGCTCGGCTGCCCGCCGATAGGGCGTTCCCGTGACACGTTCCATCACGTAGAACGGCGCACCCAGCACGTCGTCGTCCTGGCACAACGCGTAGGTCGCCGGCACGGGCACGGCGGTGTCCCGTAGTGCGGACAGCACACGGTACTCACGCGCCATGTCGTGCGCGGTGGCCAGCACGTGCCCCAGGGGCGGACGGCGGACGATCCACTCGCCGGTCCCGTCCATGACGGCGTAGGTCAAATTGGACTTTCCACCGGCGATCACCGTGGCGGACAACCGCCCGCCCGCGCCCGGGATCGTGGTGGCGAACCAGCGGCCGAGCCGGTCGAGGTCGAGTCCGGGCGGATTCCCGGGCATCACGGCACCAGCAGGCTGACGGTCTCGGCCACGCACGCCGGTTTCTCGCTGCCTTCGACCTCGACGGTGACCCGGGTGGTGGACCGGTAGCCGCCACCGCCTTCCGCCACGGACAGCAGTTCGACGCCGGCCCGCACCTTCGAGCCGACCGGCACCGGTGACGGGAAGCGGACCTTGTCGGAGCCGTAGTTGACGCCCATCGTCAGGCCCACGACCCGGTAGACCTCCCAGGCCAGCATCGGCACCAAGGACAACGTCAGGTAGCCGTGCGCGATGGTGCTGCCGAAGGGACCTCGGCGCGCTCGTGCGGGGTCGACGTGGATCCACTGGTGGTCGCCGGTGGCCTCGGCGAAAGTGTCGATCTGGTGCTGGGTGACCGTATGCCAGCCGGAGTGGCCGAGGTGGGTACCGACCGCCTGCCGCAGCTCGTCGATGCTCCGGTAGATCTTCACGCCTTCGGCCCTCCGGCGACGTAGAGCACCTGGCCGGAAACGAACCCGGCGCCTTCACTGACGAAGAACGACACGGCGTGCGCGATGTCGTCCGGAATCCCGGTGCGGGACACCGGGATCTCCGCCGCGACGGCCGTCTTGAACTCCTCGAACGGGACGCCTATCCGCGCCGCGGTGGCCGCCGTCATCTCCGTCTCGACGAACCCCGGTGCGATCGCGTTGGCCGTCACCCCGAACCTGCCCAACTCGATGGCGAGGGTTTTGGTGAAACCCTGCAGTCCGGCTTTCGCCGCGGAGTAGTTGGCCTGGCCCTTGTTGCCCAGCGCCGACGTGCTGGACAGGTTGACGATCCGGCCCCAGCCGGTCTTCGTCATGAAGCCCTGCGCCGCGCGGGTCATCAGGAACGAGCCCCGCAGGTGCACGTTCATCACCGCGTCCCAGTCCTCGCTGGTCATCTTGAACAGCAGGTTGTCGCGGATGACGCCGGCGTTGTTGACCAGCACGACCGGATCACCCAGTTCTCCGGCGATCCGCTCCACGGCGGTCCGCACGCCGGGCTCGTCGTTCACGTCCAGGCCGACGGCGATCGCCCGGCCGCCCTTGGCCTCGATCTCTTCGGCGACCGGCTTTCCCGCGGCCTCGTCCAGATCGACGACGGCCACGGAGAATCCGTCGGCGGCCAGGCGCTTCGCCACGGCGGCGCCGATGCCGCGAGCCGCCCCGGTGACGATGGCTGTCCGGGTGAAGGTCATGGGTTCGCTCCATTTCGTAGCGGTGGGCGGCATCACGCGCCTCCGACGAGGGTTGCGCCGCCGTCGACGACCAGGAGTTGCCCGGTGATCCAGGCAGCGTCTTCGGAAAGGAGGAAGGCCACGACACTCCCGATGTCCTCCGGGACACCGAGGCGCTTGAGCGGGTAGGCCGCGGCGACTTCGGCTTCGCGGCCCTCGTAGAGCTTCGTGGCGAACTTGGTCTTGACGACGGCCGGCGCGACGGCGTTGACCCGGACGTCCGGACCGAGCTCGACCGCCAGCTCTTGGGTGAGGTGGATGAGCATCGCTTTGCTGGCGCCGTAGAAGCCGATGCCCGGTGCGGTTTGAATCCCGGCGACCGAGGATACGTTCACCACCGCGCCGCCGTGGCCGGACATCCACGCCCGGTGGACCTGCTGCACCCAGGACAGCGCCGAGAGGCAGTTGACCTCGAAGATCTTCCGGGCCACATCGAGGTCCAGTCCGGCCAGCGGGCCGTACACCGGGTTGATGCCGGTGTTGTTCACCAGCAGGTCGGCGCTGCCGAAGGCGGCGACCGCCCGCTCGACGACCTCGGCCTGATGGTCGGCGTCGGCCGCGTGGCCGGCCAACCCCAGTGCGTGCTCCGGTCCGCCGAGCCCGGCGACGGCTTCGTCCAGTGCGTCTTGTTTTCGGGCGGTGATAACGACTTTCGCGCCGTCGGCCACGAGTCGTTCAGCGACTGCGAGTCCGATCCCGCGGCTGGCCCCGGTCACGATGGCCGTCTTACCCGCGAAGCGCCCGGTCATGACAGGCGCTCCAGAACCATGGCCATGCCCTGGCCGCCGCCGACGCACATGGTCTCCAGGCCGAACTGCTTGTCGTGGTACCGCAACGAGTTGACCAGGGTCGTCGTGATCCTGGCACCGGTCATGCCGAACGGGTGACCGACGGCGATCGCGCCACCGTTGACATTGAGCCGGTCGAAGTCGACGCCCAGCTCCCGGGCCGACGGGATCACCTGCGCGGCGAAGGCTTCGTTGATCTCCACGAGGTCGATGTCGCCGATGGTGAGACCGGCCCGGCCGAGGGCCTGCTTCGACGCCTCGACCGGGCCGAGGCCCATGATTTCCGGCGACAGCCCGGTGACGCCGGTGCTGACGACGCGCGCCAGCGGCGTGATGCCGAGCTGTTTCGCCTTCGTGTCGGACATGACCACGACGGCCGCGGCGCCGTCGTTGAGCGGGCAGCAGTTGCCCGCCGTGACCGTGCCGTCCGGGCGGAAGACCGGCTTCAGCCCGGCGACCGCCTCCATGGTGACGCCCGCGCGCGGGCCGTCGTCCGCGTCGACGACCGTCCCGTCGGGCAGCGTCACCGGAGTGATGTCGCGTGTCCAGAAGCCGTCCGCGATGGCTTGTTCCGCCCTGTTCTGCGACCGCACGGCGAAGGCGTCCTGCTCCTCGCGGCTGATTCCCTTGAGCTGGGCGACGTTTTCCGCGGTCTGCCCCATCGCGATGTAGACGTCGGGCAGTGCGCCTCCGGCGCGAGGATCACCCCAGGTCCGGCCGCCTCCGGCGGACTCCTCCGTGCGCGCCTGGGCGTCGGCGAACTTCGGGTTCATGGTGTCCGGCCAGCCGTCGGCGTTGCCCTTGACGTACCGGCTGACCGTCTCGACCCCGGCGGAGACGAACACGTCGCCCTCTCCCGCCTTGATCGCGTGCAGCGCCATCCGCGTGCTTTGCAGGCTCGAAGAGCAGTAGCGGTTGACCGTGGTCCCGGGCACCGAGTCCAGGCCGGCCAGCACCGCGACGGCCCGGGCCAGGTTGAACCCGGACTCGCCCGCGGGCTGTCCGCAGCCCAGCACCAGGTCGTCGATGTCCGCCGGATCGAGTTCCGGGACCTGGGCCAGCGCCGCCTGAACAATGTGGACGGTCAGGTCGTCGGGACGCATTTCGACGAGCGACCCCTTGCTCGCCCGGCCGATCGGCGAGCGTGCGGCGGCGACGATCACGGCCTCGGGCATCGATTCTCCTTGCTACACAACTAAGCGCTTGCTTATCTCGACGAACGGAATGGTGCCCCGGATTCCCCAGCCCCGCCGATCCGTGGCCCGAACGGCGCCCGGGTGGGGGATCCGTCACGAACTTTCCGCGCCGAGTTCGGCCGTGAACCCCGCTGGGACGAGCACGTCCTCGCGGGTCAGCTCGTGCACGCCGCCCTTCCCGAGCGCCAGCAGTGTCGAGTCGATTCCGGAGCGCAGCACGTCGAGGACGTTCTCCACTCCCGCCTGGCCGTTGGCCGCCAGGCCCCACAGGTACGCGCGTCCGATGAGCACGGCGCGGGCACCAAGGGCGAGCGCCTTGACGACGTCGCTGCCCCGCCGGATCCCGCCGTCCAGCAACACTTCCACCTGGTCGCCGACGGCGTCGGCGATCGCCGGCAGCGCCCGGATCGTGGCCGGGGTGCCGTCGAGGTTGTTGCCGCCGTGGTTGGACACCGAGATCGCGCTGACGCCGGCGTCGACCGCGCGACGGGCCTCGTCGACCCGGATGACGCCCTTGAGCAGGAACGGCCCGTCCCACTGCGCGCGCAGCCAGCGGACGTCGTCCCAGGACGGCGGCGGCGTTTGCATCCACTGGCCGTACGCGCCGAAGAAGGTCGGCGCCGCTTCCCCTGGCACAGCCATGTTCGGCACGCTCAGGTCGGGCAGCCGCCGGGTCCTCGCGTAGTCCAGCAGCCACCGCGGCCGCGTCAGCCCCTCCGGCGCGAACCGCAGCAGCTCGCGGAAGGTGAGCCGCTCGGGGATACGCGGGCTGCCCCAGTCACGGCTGTGTGAGAACGACCAGTCGAGGGTGAGGATGATCCCGGCCGCCCCGGCGGCGCGGGCGCGTTCGAGCCGCCGCTGGATGTCGTCGCGCGTGCCGGTCCAGTAGATCTGGAAGTACGTGTTCGGGTTCGCCGCGACCACGTCCTCGATCGGCTTGCTGCCAAAGGAGCTCAGGCCCATCGACGTCCCGCGCGCGGCAGCGGCCCTGGCGACCGCGACCTCACCGTCGGGGTGCACGGCCTGCACGCCGGTGGGCGAGATCAGCACCGGCAGTGCGACGTCGCGGCCGAGCACGTGCGTGCCCAGCTCGCGCTCGCCGGACAGTCCGGCCGTGCGCGGCGCGAGCCCCAGCTCGTCGAACGCGGCCTGGTTGTCGGCGACCGTGAGGCCCTTCTCCGAGCCCGCGATCAGCGCGGAGTAGACGGAACCGGGGATCCGCTTCTTCGCGCGCCGCTGGGCTTCGGTGACGGACTCGAACCAGGCGTTCATCGTTTTCCCTTCGGGTCGAAACGCAGCGGGCGCCGGACGAAGGCCGGCCGGACCGGTGCGATGGTGCGGTGGGTCAAACATCCGGCCCAGACGCCGGCACCGTAGGCGAGGTCGTCGGCGATCGCGGCCGCGGTGTAGCGGACGGGATCCAGTCCGGGCCTGCTCCGCACCCACGCGGTCAACGGGGGGCCGAGCAGCAGGGACGCCACGGCCGCGCGGCGCCCCCACCCCCGTGGCACCAGCAGTGACACCAGCAACGGCGCCGCGAACTGGGTGCCGTAACGGCCGCAGCCGAGCCAGGTCTGGTGGACGGCGGTGGCCATCGCGCGCACGACGCCGTCGGCCGGGACGTCGTGCGCGCGCAGGGTGCGGACCATGCCGCCGACCGAGCCGCCGAACGCCAGCGCGGCGAGCAGCGGGCGGCGGGCCAGCGACGCTCCGACGGTCAGCGCGGGCCACGGGTGCAGCACCAGCGGCGCCATCACGTCCGGGTGCCGCAGTGCGAGTGGCGCGGCCGACGTGCCGTAGCGGGCCCGGCGGCCGAGGATCCCCTTCCAGGTCGCCGGTTCATGGTGGTGGACGTGGACGTCCGGGACGTACCGGATCACCCGGCCGGCGGCGTGCAGCCGCCAGACGAGGTCGACGTCCTCGCCGACACGCAACGCCGGGTCGAACGCGCCGGCGTCCCTCAGCGCGGCCCGGCGGGCCACCAGCGCGGCGGTCGGCACGTACGGCACCCGGGTCCCTGGCGCGACCCGGGCGGGCCGGTCGCCGAGGTCGAGGCTGCTCGCCGCCCGTGTGTACCGCCCCGCCCAGGTGTCCGGGGCCAGGGCCCGCACCCGGGGCGCGACCGCGGCGACGAGCGGATCGGCGAAGTGCGCGGCGAGCCGGTCGGCCCAGCCTTCGGTCGGCACGCAGTCACTGTCCACAAAGGCCACCAGATCGGTGGAAACGTGGTCCAGCGCGGTGTTTCGCGCCGCCCCAGGGCCACCGTTGACGTCCCGGCGCACCAGCTTCGCCCCATGCGTGGCGGCGACGGCCGCGATCGCGGCGGGATCGGCGGAGCCGTCGTCGACGACGAGCACGGGGTGCCGGCCGTCGAGCCCGGCGAGGCAGCGCGTGAGCAGCTCGGCCCGGTCGCGGACCGGCACCACGATCGTCACCTCCGCGGGTGTGTCCGGCTCGGGCGGCACCGGGTGGGCGAGCCCGGCGTCGGTGAGCCGCCGGGCAAGCACTCCCCCGGCATGGGAGGTGACCGGCCCGCCGGCGAGTTCGCGCCAGGCCGCCCGGCCGGCCGCGGTCAGCCGCACCACACGCGCCGGGGAGCCCCCGAACACCAGCCCGTCGGCCACCTGCCGGGTGTTCTTGTCGAGGTCGATCCGGAAGCCTGCCGGCACGGGCGTCACAGGGCCAGCCCTCCGTCCACCGGCACGACCGCACCGGTCATCGCTCCGCTGTCCGGGCCGGCGAGGAATGCCAGCACCGCGGCCACTTCGCCGGGGCCGAGCAGTCGGCGGACCGGTTGCTGGACGGCGAACACGGCCGCTTCGGGCAGCCCGTAGAGCCGGGCGCTCTCCGCCAGGATCGGGGTGTCGGTCGAGCCGGGGCTGATCGCGTTGGCGGTCACGCCCGTGTCACCGAGTTCGGCGCCGAGGGCGCGGACGAGTCCGGCGACGCCGGCCTTCGCGGCGCAGTAGGCGGCGAGCATCGGCAGGCCGCGGGTGGCCGCGGCCGAGGCGACGGCGAGGAACCGCCCGGTTCGCGGCCGCGGGCGGCGCAGCAGCGCGGGCACGGCGGCTCGGGCGAGGTTGACGACGCCGTGCAGGTTGACCTCGAGCACGGCGCGGTCCCGGTCCGGCGGCATTTCCCAGAGCGGGGCGCCACCGGCGATCACCCCCGCGGCCCCGATCGCGACGTCGAGCCCGCCCCACCGGCGTTCGGCGTCGGCCACCGCCGCGGCGAGCGCGGCGGGATCCCGGACGTCGGCGACGTACGCTTCGGCCTCGCCGCCGCGCCCGCGCACCGCCTCGACGACGGCGGACAGCTCGGCTTCGCTCCCCAGCGCGTACGGGAGCACGGGATCGTCGGCAGCCCGGTCGACGGCGAGTACCGCGTACCCTTGGCTCGCCAGGCGCGACACGGTCGCGGCGCCGATCCCGCGGGCCGCGCCCGTGACCAGGGCCGTCCGCGCACTCATCGCGAACCCCAACCGTCCACTTGGGACACCAGCTCGGCGACCAGGCGAGCCAGCAGCCTCGCGCCCTCGTCCGCGGTCGCGCGGGTGGGGTCGCCCAGCACGCCGGTGGCCGTCACCGCCCGCACCCCGCCATCCCGCAGCAGCGGTAGCAACTCACCGAGCGGACGCCGGTCCCCCGCCACCGCCCGCTCCATCCGGACACTTCCCGGCCGCACCGCCAGCTGCAGCGCCGTTTCCGGCCGACCGGCGTGCGGGTCCCCTGTCCACCGTGGCTGGAAGACCTCGACGTTCCTCGACTCCGCCCGCAGCCGGGCCACGGCGCGCGCGACCGGCCCCGCGTTGCCGCCGTGCGCGGAAACGAACAACAGCCGCCGGAACGTCTCGGCCGCGGACCGGCCCAGCTCCACGAGCAGAAGCTCGGTCGCCTCCTGCCCGATCGACAGCGTCCCGGCGAACCCGGCGTGCTCGCCGCTGGAGCCGTACGCCACCGGCGGGGCGATCAGGACATCCGGGCGTTCGGCGGCGAGCCGTTCGCACAGGACGAACGCGACGTCGGTGTCGGTGGTCAGCGGCAGATGCGGGCCGTGTTGTTCGGTGGCGCCGACCGGCACGGCCAGAATCGCTCCGGATGCCGCCCGATCCGCCACCTCCGGCCAGGACAGGTCCGCCAGCCGCATGGTTCAGCGCCCCCGCGGGGTGAACCCGGCCAGGGGGTTCTCGTCGCAGGCCCGCTCCGGCGGGCGCCGCATCCCGATGGTCACCGGGACCGGGCGCCGCCGGTGGGAGTGATCCAGCGACGGCTTCGGAACGCTCCCCGCGGTGACCGAGGCGAGTGCGGCCTCGCCGAAACCGCGGACGCATTCGGGATCCGGGCCGTCCAGCGGAAGTCCGGTGAAGAACTTCGCCGCCATACAGCCACCCCGGCACGCGTCGAACGCCGAACACGATGTGCACGCGCCGCCGCTCTGCGGGCTGCGTAACTCCGTGAACAGCTCCGATTCCCGCCACACCCGGGCGAAACCGCCGTCGCGAACATTGCCCGCGAGGAAGGTCTCATGGATGGCGAACGGGCAGGCGTAGACGTCGCCGACCGGGTCCACCAGGCACACCACCCGCCCGGCCCCGCACAGGTTCAGGCCGGGCAGCCCGCCGTCGCCATAGCCTGCGAGGTGGAAGAACGAGTCGCCGGTGAGCACGTTCTCGCCGCGCGCCACCAGCCAGTCGTAGAGCTCCCGCTGCTGCGCGGCGGTCGGGTGCAGCTCGTCCCAGACGTCCGCGCCGCGGCCGGACGGGCGCAACCGGGTGATCCGCAGCTGGGCACCGTACCGATCGGCGATGGCCTTGAACTCGTCGAGCTGCCCGGCGTTGTGCCGGGTGACCACCACGGAGACCTTGAAGTTCGCGAAACCGGCCTCGGCGAGGTGCTCCATCGCCCGGATCGCCGTGGCATACGAACCCGGGCCGCGGACGTGGTCGTTGACCGCGGCGGTGGCGCCGTCGAGCGAGATCTGGACGTCGACGTAGTCGCTCGCCGCCAGGCGGCGTGCCACCCCGGGCGTGATCTTGATGCCGTTGGTGGAGAACTTGACCCCGACGTGGTGCTCGGTGGCGTAGCCGACGAGCTCCCAGAAGTCCGGGCGCACGGTGGGCTCGCCGCCCCCGATGTTGACGTAGAAGACCCCCATCCGCTCGAACTCGTCGATCAGCGCCCGGCACTCGGCGGTGCTCAGCTCGCGCGGATCCCGCCGTCCCGAGGAGGAAAGGCAGTGCACACAAGAGAGGTTGCAGGCGTAGGTCAGTTCCCAGGTGAGGCAGATGGGCGCCTCGAGCCCGTACTGGAATTCGTCCACAAGGGACATCAGGACCTCCTCGGCTGGATCATCCGCGACGCGGCCAGTGCGGCCAGCGCGGCGCGGTAGCGCGCCAGCTCCGGCGACCGGATCCCGGCGCCGTCGCACGCGGCGCGGGCGGTCGGGTGCTCGGCCAGCGACCGGACGACGGCCAGCAGCGCCGGGCTCTTGAGGAACGACAGGCGGCGGGTGCCGAAGTGGTAGAGCAACGCCCCGAACCGCTCGGGCCGGACGGCGACCCGTTCGTCCAGGCGCCAGGGTGCGTCGAGGTCGAACGGGGCTCTGTCAGTAGACACCGCACATCCCGTCGATCGAGACCTCTTCGACCAGCAGGTCCTCGGCCACTTCGAACTCCTCGCCGTCGGGAACGGCGGCGGAGGGCTCGGCGATCTTCTCGGTCATCGTGACTCCTTGGGTACTTCGACAATTTCGTTTCTGCGTGCTCCACCGTCAGAGTTCGGCGACCGTCACGTCACGGCACAGCGGTTCCCGCCGCGCGACGACGTCGAACCAGGCACTCACCTTCGGGAGTTCGTAGGCGTAGAAATACCGCATGGCGGCGATCTTCCCCGGCGCTTCGGCGTGGGAACTTCCCGCTGCCGCGACGGCCAGGTCCAGCAGGATCCAGGCGAGCACGACATGACCGAACCCCTGCAGGTACGGTGTCGCGTTCGCGAGCGCGTCCACCGGGTCCGAAGTGGACCAGGCGTCGTCGGTGACCGTGCGCACTCGCTGCCATCCGGCGGCGAGGTCGTCCGCGTGGCCGGGGAAACCCGCCTGGCGGGCCGCGTCGGCCGTGGCCCGCACCTTCCTCCCCAGCTCCGCCAGGTTGGCCCCGTCGCCGACGCGGACCTTGCGGCCGAGCAGGTCGAGCGCCTGGATTCCGTGCGTACCCTCGTGGATCATGTTGATCCGCTGGTCACGCCAGTACATCTCCACGGGGAAGTCCCGGGTGTACCCGGCGCCGCCGAGCACCTGGATCGCGAGGTTGTTCGCTTCCAGGCACCATTCGCTCGGCCAGCTCTTCACGACCGGTGTCAGCAGTTCCAGCAGCATTCCGGCCGAGCGTGCTTCCTCGGCCGATCCGGTCCGCTGGTCGTCCAGGAGGCGAGCCGCGAACAGCCCGAGCGCGACGGCTCCCTCGGAGTAGGCTTTCTGGGCGAGCAGCATCCGCTTCACGTCGGCGTGCTCGATGATGGGCACCTGCGGCCGCGTCGCGTCCTTGCCCTGAGCGGTCAGGTGCCTGCCCTGGCGCCGTTCCTTGGCGTAGTCCAGCGACACGGCGTAGGCGGCCAAACCGACCGCCGCGGCGCCGAGCCCGATTTCGATCCGCGCGGCGTTCATCATGTGGAACATCTGGCGCAGGCCGTCACCGGGCCGCCCGACGAGGTACCCGATCGCCCCCTTCCCGCCACGCGGCTCGTACGTGCCGTCGCCGAAGGCCAGCGCCGCGTTCGGGATTCCCCGGTTGCCGAGTTTGTGGTTCAGGCCGATCAGCGCCACGTCGTTGCGCTCGGTCGGTGCGGCGTTCTCGTTCACCAGGACCTTCGGGACAATGAACAGCGAGATCCCGCGCGTGCTGGGATCGACGGCTCCGTCCGCTCCCGGGATCTTGGCGAGGACGAGGTGGACGATGTTCTCGGTGAGCTCGTGCTCGGCCGAGCTGATCCACATCTTGTTCCCGGTGATCCGGTAGCGCGGGCCGAGCGGGTCCGTCTCGTGCCCGGCGCCGTCCGGGACGGCACGGGTGGTGATGTCCGACAGCGACGAACCGGCTTGGGGCTCCGAAAGGCACATCGTGCCGGTCCATCGGCCGGCCAGCTCCGGGAGCGCGAAAACCCGTTGCTGTGTCTCAGTTCCGTGCGCCAGGAGAAGTGATGCGTTGGCGTCGGTCAGCATCGAGGGAATGAGGTTGGGGCCGGACGCGGTGAAAATCAGGCGGGTGGCCAGGTCGACGGTCCGGGGCAGCTGCATTCCGCCGTGTTCGGCGTCGTGCGCGGCGGAGAGGAAGCCGAAGGAACGGTAGGCCTCCCACGCCTCGTGCGTGGCCTTCGGCAGGAGCACCCTGCCGTCGTCCACGAACGGTTCTTCCAGGTCGCTCACGCGCGCCGCCGGTTCGAAGCAGTCGGCGGCGATCTCCGAGGCCGCGCGCAGCAAGTCGTCGACGGTTTCCGCGGAGTGCTCCGCGTAGTGAGGCCGCTCGAACAATGCCGTCACGCCGAGCCATTCGTGCAGCATGAACTCCAAAGTGGACACGAGTTTCCGCTGCAGTACCGTCTTGGTCACGGGTTCTCTCCTGGGTTCCGAAGGTTCACGGGTGGCCGCACGAGGATCGACTCGAACGCCGGGCGTTCTTCCTGAGCAATCGGCCGTGGTCGGCGACGGTCCACATCCCACATCACGAGCGTGGCCGTCGAACGGGCGCACGGGCGCGAAGCGACCGACAAGGTCTCCACCACCTCGAAGCTGGATGTCCCGATCGCCCGCACAGCCAGCTCGACGGTGACAGCGCCGTCATCGCGCCTGACCTCGTGCAGATAGTCGATGCGCTGGGTCGCCACCACGTAGGCCGGATAGGCCAGATCGAACGCCTCCAGCATCCAGGCCGCACGGGTCTCCTCGAACAACGCCAGGTATGCCGTCGCGGTGAGATGGCCCAGACCGTCGATATCGCTGGGACGTAAGCGAAATTCTCGCTGCCACATATCAGGCCACTCCCGCGGCGTCGACCCACGGAACCTGATTCAGGACGGCCTGCCGGTAACGCGCCAGCGACCGCGGCGCGTTGACGCAGAGCGCGCCGCGGAGCACACCGTCGCGGCCGAACAAGGCCGTCATCGACGCGTCACCGGTCTGCCTGACCTCGACGCGGTCCGCTCCGTCGGCGCGGCCCACGAACCGCACCTTCGCCTCGAACTGATCGGACCAGAAGTACGGCACGGGCGCGAACGCCCCGGTCTCGCCGAGCAGGCTCCGCGCCGCGTGGCTCCCCTGCTCGACCGCGTTGAGCCACTGCTCGACCCGCAGCTGTTCACCGAACAACGGGTTGTGCCAGCGCGCGACGTCACCCGCCGCCACAACACCGGGAACCGACGTCCGCAGGCTGCTGTCGCACACCACCCCGTCGGACACCCGCACCCCGCTGCCTTCGAGCCAGCCCGTCGCAGGAGCGGCGCCGACCCCGGCCACCACCACATCCGCGGCGAGCACCGTGCCGTCCCGCAGGGTCAGCTTGGTACCGCCGTCGGATTCTTCGACGTGGTCCAGCGCCGTGCCGCAGTACAGCTCGACGCCGTTTTCCGCGTGGTAGTCCCGGAACCAGCCACCGGCCTCGTCACCGAGGACACGTGTCAGTGGGACCGGCGCAAGCTCCACCACGGACACGTCCAGCCCGAGCCGACGCGCGGTCGCCGCCACCTCCAGCCCGATGAATCCGGCACCGATCACCACGAGATGCCTGCCGGGCACCAGTTCCTCGCGCAGCCGGGCGGTGTCCGAAATGGACCTCAGCGCGTGCACACGCCCGAGCCCTGCCAGGCTGCCGAGCGAGCGAGCCGCGGAGCCGGTCGCGATGACGAGACCGTCGTAGGTCAACCTGCGGTCATCTTCGAGAACCACCTCGCGTGCCGTGGTGTCCAGCCCTGCCGCGGCGGTGCCGAGGCACAGCCGGACGCCATGGGCCGCATACCAGTCCGGCTCCTTCAGCCTGAGTTTTTCCCGATCCGGCCCCGCCAGCAACGCTTCCTTCGACAAGGGCGGCCGGTCGTACGGCAGCTCCGTCTCGGCACCGACGAGCGTGATGTCGCCCTGGAAACCGTTGCCCCGCAACCCTTCGATCGCGTGGACCGCGGCCAGCGAGGCGCCCACTATCACGACCTGGCGCATCGCTTCAGCCGTTCTCGAGCACGATCACGTTGGCCGGGCAGGAACGCACCGCGCGCTCGGCCTCGTCGCGCTGCTCGTCCGCGGGGTGCTCCTGCAGCAAGATCGCCTTGCCGGACGCGTCGTCGATGTCGAAGAGGTTCGGCGATTCCATCATGCAGCAGGCGTATCCCTTGCAGTTTTCAAGATCGACGGTGATCTTCAGCGCCATCACGGTTTCTCCTTGTCGATTCGTTGCACTGTGCTTCACGCGACCAGTCCCAGCTCCTGCGCGCGGCTGGCGGCCTGGGCACGGTTGCGGACGCCGAGCTTGCGGTACACCGCGCTCGTGTGCTGTTTGACCGTGTGCCGGGACAGGTTCAGCGACGCCGCCACTTCCGGATTGCTCAAGCCCGAGACGAGGTGACGCAAGACGTCCAGTTCGCGTTTCGAGAGCTGGACCGGCATGGGCACGGTTTCCTTGGGGAAGACTCGCGCGCCCTCCGCGACGCGCTTCACCGCCGCGACGAGCGCCGCGGTCGGCAGTTGTTTCGGCAACGCCGCCACGGCGCCGTGCACCAGCGCCAGCGCCGCCGACACCCGTCCCTCTCCCGACATCAGCACGACCCGCATGTGCGGCATCCGGGCTTTGAACTCCCGGCACAGCTGCAGGCCCGACCGGCCGCCCAGCGACGTGCTCACCAGCACGAGCTGCGGCTGGTGCCGCCGCGCCACCTGCCATGCCATCTCCGCCGTACCCGCCCCGAGGCACGACGCCACCCACGGCTCGTCCAGCAACACGGCACGCAATCCCGCCTGCAGCAGTTCGTGTTCCTCGACGACCAGCACCCGCTGTAACTGGCACCGGTCCTCCAGGACGGTCCGGACCCCACCGGGGGGAGCGATCCTCTCCACTGCCACCACTGTCATCAGGGCACCTCCGCTCTTCGTCGAACGGTCACACCGAGCCACCCGCCGGTCCTGCTCCGGCCAAAGACGCGAAAGAGGTTCACACACGGTTCCCTCTTCCGGCACCTCCCGTTCGGCATGGCGTGATCTGTGCTGTGCAGCCTGATCGCCCGTGACGTGCGCTACACCCGGGGAACTACGTGTACCGGTACCTGTTCACCGTCGCGTGACCTCGTCCGCCGCGCGTTCCCCGGAGCGCAGGGCACCGTCCATGCTCGTCTCCCACAGGTCCGCGGTGTGCTCGCCCGCGAAGTGAATCGGGCCGACCCGCTGGGCGAGCAGACGGGGCAGCCGGGGGTGATCGCCCCACGGCATCGACACCACGCCGCCGGCGTACTCCTCGCGGGTCCAGTCCTGGACGATGCCGCCGAGGCGTTCGGGATCGGTTCCTGTCGCCGCACGCACCAGCTTGTCCATGGTTTCGAGCAAGGACTCCTCGTCGCGCAGCGCGCCGTCCCCCCGGTCCGGGACCAGGCCATGCACCACGACGGTGTCCGCCGGGCCGGGCGGCCGGGCCCAGAGCAGGGCGATCGGTCCGTCGCTCGCCGCCGCCAGGCCCAGGCGCGCGACGATCTCGGAGCCGTGCGTGTATTGCGCGATCGCCTTGCCCCCTTGACTCATCGGCGTGGCCAGGAGCGCGTTGATCTTCCATTCGGGCAGTACCGGGTCGAAGCCGATCCGCAGCGTGGGAGTCACCGGGGTCGCGACGATGACATCGCGCGCGGTGAAGGCGTCGTGATCGGTCTCCACCGTCAACCGGCCACGCTCACGGCGAACGAGCCGGACCGGCTGTCCCAAGCGGACGTCAAGTCCCGTGGCCATCGCCGTAGCGAGGGAGTCGGTGCCGTCGGCGAGCATCCAGCAGATCTTGCCCACGTGCGGCGGTTCCACCATCGACATCGGGACCTGAGCGGCCTCGTGCACGGGGTTGTATCCGGCCTGCGCGCAGAATATCCGCCGGGCCGCCGGGGACAGGCCCGCGCGCGCCGCCCACGCCGAGAGGGTTTCGGCGGGCGACGGCGGGCTCGCGTCGATCGCCGCGCGGACTTCGTCGGCGATCTTGTCGCGTTCCGGTTCGGGAAGGAGCCGTCCGTCCAGCACCATGGTGACGCGCAACGGGGACGCGGCCGTGCGCCGTCCGTCCGGATCGGACGGGAACAGCGACAGCCGGGGTGTCAGGCAGATCCCGAGTTCGGCACAGGCCCGCAGGATCTTGTCCTGACCGACGTCGATGAAGGAGCCGCCGAGGTCTGCGGGCTGTCCGTGCCGCAACCGGTCGCGCACCGTCCGTGTGCGGCCTCCGACGTGCGACTGTGCTTCGAGGACGACCACGTCCTGGCCGGCGCGGCGTAGTTTGCGTGCCGCGGCGAGACCGGCCAGGCCCGCGCCGATGACGATCGTGCTCATGCTCGGACCAACTCCGAATCGATGGCGTCCGGCGAAAACCGGAGGGGCTGGCGGAGAACCTGGTCGGCAGCCCGCAGGCCGGAGCGGATCGCGCCCTCCATGGTTCCGCAGAAGCCGACGTCGGTGTAGTCGCCGGCGAAGTGCACGCGGCGCTGGAGGGTCGTGAACAGCGCGGCGAGCGGGGCGCGGACGCCGAAGCTGGGCATGGCGCCCATGCCCAGCGCGAGTGGGTCCGATGTCCAGTTCTTGCACCGGTTCGCGAGCCGGGTGACCGGGCCACCAACTGCCGTGCGGACCAGGACGTCCAGCGCGCCGACCGCCCTGTCGGCGGACTCGAGCAGATGCCGCTGGGTGCCGCAGAGGAAGCCGCTCACGACCGCCGGGCCGGTGGTCACGTAGGGGTTGCTCACCCAGATCGTGTTGACCGGGCCGTCGGAGAAGACGGCGTGGGCGATCGCCTCGCGCACGGCGTCACCTTCCGCGTACTGCCCGACCACCTTGCCGCCCGCGCACCGTTGCAACGACGTGAGCGCGCCCAGGTGCGACGCCGGGAGCGGCGGGTCGAACCCGATGGTTGGCAGGACGAAGGGCGGCACGGTCACGACGACCCGGTCCGCGGCGAGTTGCTCACCGTCCTCCAGCTCGACGTGGACCCGGCCGCCCGGCAGGCGGATCGCCCGCACGGGTGCCCGCAGGCGGACCTTCACCTCGCGAGCGAGCCGATCGGCCAGCCGCTGGCTCCCGCCCACGACGCGGCGGATGGCACCGACATGGCCCGAGGTGAGGTAGTGGGCGTCGACCTGGAACGGGTCGGACTGCACCGGCATCCGCGCGATCCCGGCCAGCGCGCCTCGGGCCGCGGCGGACAACCGCGCCCGGCGTGACCACTGCTCGATCACCTCGTGCGCCACCGGTGGCGATTCCCGGAGCGCGGCGCGGATCTCGTCGGCAACCGCGGTGAATCGCTTCCCGGTGAGCAATTCGCCGCCGACGATGATCCGTCCTTCGGCGAGGTAACCTTCCAGCGGAGTCTCCTCCGGCGACGTGTCCGGGCGCTCGAACCAGATCTCCTCCGACAGGGGTACACCGATCTCCTCGCAGAGACCGGCCAGTGTCCGGTAGTCCGGCGGGATGAGCTCCGCCCCGAGGTCGCAGTGCTGTCCGTCGGTAAAGCCTTCGCGCACACTGTAAGTGCGTCCGCCGACACGATCGCGCGCTTCGAGAACGGTGACGTCCGTACCGGCCTCGGCGAGCGCTTTGGCGGCGGTGAGGCCGGAAAGACCGGCGCCGATCACCAGAACGGAACCACCCTCGCGGTTCGTCAAAGTCATACGGTCAGCATCATCGGCGGCACACCGCGATCCCGGTGGTGCGCGGGCCGTTCTGCCCGGCTGGGGGATGATCGGCTAGGTGTTCGCCGATTGGCGCACGAACCAGCTCGCGATCTGGGTCCGCGTGGTGAAATCGAGTTTCGTCAGAATGCTTTCCACATGTCCCTCCGCGGTGCGCAGGGAGATCACCAGTTTTTTGGCGATTTCCTTGTTCGACAGTCCAGCGGCGACCAGTTCGGCGACCTCGCGTTGACGCCGCGTCAGCGCGGCCGCGCGCGGCGCGGATTCCGGTGCCTTCTGGACACGTTCGCGCAAGGCGAGCGCGAGCAGTTCTTCGACGGGCAGCGCGATGCCCTGTTCGAACGCCGCGTCGAACGCCGCGTCGCCTGCTTGTTTCCGCGCGAGGGATTCGTATTTCTTCCGCTGCCCGTCGAATTGTCGTGCGCCGATGCCCTGCCACAGCTTTTCGGCTCCCCCGAACAAGATTGCCGCCCGCTTGGTCTCGCTTTTGACCACCGCCGTCCACGCCAGCACTTCGAGCGCGAAAGCCATGCCCAAGGTGTCATGGACGACGCGTTTGATCTTCAGTGCCTCGCACAGATCGGCTTCCGCCCGGTCGTGCTCTCCTCGGAGCAGTTCCACGAAACCCTTCCCCCACAACGCGTAGGAGAGGTTCCACTGGTCGCCGTTCGCGGAGCAGTGTTCGAACAACTCGTCGAGGACGAGCGCGGCCGCGTCGACGTCTCCCGCGAAGATGTACGTAGCCCCCAGTTCGATCCGGAGGCTGTCCGAGTACTGGGGCTGCACCTCGGCCCGCTCGTACAGCTCCAGTGCCTCGGTGAACAGCGGGATGGCGCTGGCGGGGTCGGGGCTGAGCGCTTGGCGCATGCCCATCACGTGCGTGGCGTACGCGAGCGCCGCCGTGTCGTCGAGTTGCCGGGCCAGGTCATGGGCCCGCTCCGGGAACGTCGCGAGCGCGTTCCCGTCGCCGAGGAAGGCGGCGAGGTACCCGACGGTCGCGAGCGCCCACGCCCGCTCGTGGCTCGGTTCGCCGTCGAGCGCCAGCGCGCGGTCCAGCCAGAGCTTGCCCTCGGCCAGCGACGCGATCGCGCCCCAGAACCACGGCATCGCGGACAGGCGCAGGGCGACGCGCGCTTCACCGGGCTGCGAAACGGAATACTCCAGCGCGCGCCGCAGATTCGCGTGCTCCAGCAAGAGCCGGTCCGTCCACTCCTGCTGCCGGGGCCCGACCCATTCGTCGCCCGCCACCTCGAAGAGCCGCAGGCACCAATCCCGGTGCCGCCGCTCCAGCACCGCCTCCTCACCGGCCGCGGCGAGCTGGGCCTGCCCGTAGGCCCGGACGGTTTCGAGCATGCGAAAGCGAGCGTGTCCGGTGTGCGCCTCCCGGGTGAAGATCGACTTGTCCAGCAACCCGGCGACAGTGTCGAGCACGACCTCCGCCGGCAGGCTTTCGTCCGCGCACACCGCTTCGAGCGCTTCGATGCCGCATCCACCGGCGAAGACGGACGCCCTCGCCCACAGCGCCCGCTCGGCCGGCGTGCACAGGTCGTGACTCCAGTCGATGAGCGCCTGCAATGTCTGGTGCCGCTCCGGCAGGTTCCGGGTCCTCTCCCGCAGCAACGCGAACCGGTCGTCGAGACGGCGCAGGAGGTCGTCGACCGAAAGCACCCGCAACCGCACCGCGGCCAGCTCGATCGCCAGGGGAATCCCTTCCAGCCGTCGGCACAGGCGAACGACCGCCGCCTCGTTGTCCGCGGTCAGCGCGAACCCGGGCACCGCGGCCGCGGCCCGTTCCACCAGCAGCGCGACCGCCGGGTACTGGGTCGCGGTGCCCGGCCGGAACGGCTCGTCGGCATCCGGCACGGGCAACGGCGCGACGGCGTAGACGTGCTCACCGGTGATCTGGAGCGACTGCCTGCTGGTGGCGAGGATCCGCACGTCAGGTGCCGCTCGCAGCACCGCGTCCGCCAAGTCGGCGACCGCGGCCACCAGATGCTCGCAGTTGTCGAGGACCACCAGCGTCCGGGAGGCACGAAGATGCTCGCACAGTACCTCGACGGGTTCACGACTCGATTGCTCGCGAACGGCCAGCGCGTCCAGCACGGTGTGCGGCAGCAGAGCCGGATCCTCCAGCGCCGCCAGCTCGACCAGGCAGACTCCGTCGGGGAAGGCTCGCCTGGCGTCGGCGGCCACGCGGTAGGCGAGGCGGGTCTTGCCCACCCCGCCGATCCCGCTGAGGGTGACCAGGCGGGCGGTGGCGAGCAACTGCCGGACCGCGACGACGTCGTGCCGACGGCCCACGAAGCTCGTGAGATCCGCCGGCACGGTGGTCGGCGTTCTCCCTGACGGTGGAGCCATCGGTTTCCTGCGGGCGTCGACGACCGGGGCGAAGATCATGCTAGTTCCGCCGTTCCGGGATCGCCACCAGCAGGGGAACCGGGCCGCACTCGATCGGGCACCAGGTGTCCAGCTCCGTCCACAGTGAGAAAATCACACTCCTAACCCGCGCGGGGGCCGAGCCGGTCCGCGGCGCCGGGCAACGGGCGTCCACAGTAGATACGCAGGTCAGCCGGTGGCTGTCGTCCGGGCGGACGCCGTGGGCTCGTGGTACCGCGAGCGGCGCAGGGCGGCCCGGCAGGGCGGGCAGCTCGGGACTCCCCGCTCGTCCGGCGAATCCGGCCAGGGAACGGACATCCCCGGCGCGGCGCTGACCGCGCAGACAGTGGGGCTGTGCCCGAGGGGTGTGCACAGGCACATGCACGGCTGCATCATCGTGCCTCCAGGGTTTCGATACGGCGCGATTCCGAGCCGCCGAGCGGACGTGCGGTGATCGAAACGGCGGCGGCTGGCGGACAAGCTGTGCCCGTCCGCCAGCCGTCTCACCGGCTGCTCGCTACTCGACCGGTTCGAGTTCGGGGTCGTCCTGTGCGCCGATGCGCAGCCAGGTCCGCGGCCGACGCTGCCGCAGCCAGCGGGCGTACACCATGCCCCCGGCGCCGATGGCCACGACGACCACGACGCACCAGGTCGCGAGCGCACGGCTGCCGCCCATCAGCACGTCGCTGTGCATGGTCGCCTCGGCCACGACGAAGCCGAAGCCGAGGAAGGCGAGGACCGGCGCCACCCGGGACTTCCAGAACGAGTTCTCCAGCCCCCGGTTCCGCCGGAAGTAGACCACGATCGCGAGCGCGGTGACGAACATCAACGCGATCAGCGCCCACAGGCCGAGCCCGGACATCGCCACGTACGAGGCCACCGGGTCCAGGCGCAGGACCGCCGCGAGCACCATGACCACGAACACCGCGAGTGCGATGGTCCCGGCCGCCCGTGTCGGGGCGTGGTGCCTGCGGTGGACCCGCCCGAGCCAAGCGGGCAGCACACCGTCCCGCCCCAGGGCGAAGACATAGCGGGACGCGATGTTCTGGACGGCCAGCAGCGACGCCACCGCGCTGGTCACGAGCATGACGTTGGCGATGTCCCGGACCGCTGTCCCGGCGTACTGGGCGAGACTGCCGAGAAAACTCTCCGCCGGAGCGGCCGCGCTCGCCACCGCCGCGTCGGTGCCGAAAGCCACCAGGTAGGCCCACGAGCCGACCGCGTAGAAGCCGCCGAGCAGGGCGACGGTCAGGTAGCTCGCCCGCGGGATCGTCCGAAGTGGATTCCGCGTTTCCGCGCGGAACACCTGGAGCGACTCGAAGCCGGCCAGGCTCGCGACCCCGAACAGCAACGCGGTACCGACCGACCCGCTGCCCAGTTGCGCGGTCAGGTCCAGCCCCCGGCCCTGCGGGCCACCGTCACCGAAGACCAGGGCGTCCCAGAGCAGCACGATCACCACCTCGACGCACAGGAACACTCCGAGCACCGTCGTGGACACGTCGATGTTGAACAGGCTCAGCGCCGAGACCACGGCCCACACCACGGCCGCCCAGACCCACCACGGCAGGTCGGGCCCGTGCAGGAAGCCGTGCACGAGCTCACCGGTCAGGATCCCGGTGAACACGTACGAACCGGCACCCAGCAGGACGTAGCCGGTGAGCGCGACGAAACCCGCGCCGAGACCGGTCATCCGCCCCAGCCCCGCCGTGATGTAGGTGTAGAACGCGCCGGGCTGCTTCAGGTGCCGCGCCATGGTCACGACCCCCACGGCGAAAAGGAGCATGAGCAGCATGACCACCAGGTACACCACGGGCGTGGCGGCGCCGAGCCCGAGGCCGATCTCGACCGGGAGGAAGCCTGCCATCAACGCCAGCGGGGCGTTGAGGGCCAGTGCGGTGAGGACGAGACCTCCGGTGCCGAGGTTTCCCTCGAGACGCGCCGAAGGTTCGGGGAACGGGGCGGGTGGTGACGGCTGTTTGCGGGCGGAAGGACTGTTCACGACGGGATCTCCGATCTCGGGACTACCACCGGTCTCTCTCGGAAATGGCCGGACAGGGCCAAAGTGCGCCGGACTGTAGGCCGCGGTACGGCGATCGGCCACGTCCGCCGAAACCGGTACCCGGCTGGGGGATGTCCGGAGTGCGGGAAACGGGCGAAAACGTTCTTGCGCTCGCCAAATCGTCCGAAGTGGACGAAGTGCTCGTCCATGGACCGTGACGAGCCGCGCGCGACGCAACCCGGTTCTACCGGCTCGGGCTCGGCATGCTCAGCGCGGCGACGTCACTGTCGTGTTCCGTTCTCGTTACTCGCCGATCGCGGTAGCGTCCATTTCGACCACCGCGCCGGGGAAGGACAGGCCGGTGACGCCGATCAACGTCATCGCGGTGGATTTCGCCCCGGCCGCCGCGCCGGCCTCGCCGAGCCCCACGTACAGCTCTTCGAGGTTTTCCGGGGCGGGGTCGACGACGTAGATGGTGAGGCGGACGATGTCCGCCGGGGTGAGCCCGGCCGCGGCCACCGCCGCGTAGACGTTCTCCGCCGTCTGACGTGCTTGGGCGCGGTAGTCGGGTCCGTCGCCGATCAGCTTCTCGTCCGGGTCGATGGCGACCTGGCCGGAGGTGAAGACGAGGGTCCCGCCGCTCGCCACGATGATCTGGGCGTGCCCGTGCGGCTTCGGGAGGGTGCTGGGGTTGATCTTTCGCGTCACCATGCGCAGAGCCTCGCCGACCCGCCCCGGTACGGGCGGCCACGTGGCCGCTTCTCTGCCCGGCCGGGGGATGCCCGGGGCCCGCCTGGGAAACGCCGATCACCGCCATCCGGCAGGCACGGGATGGCGGCGATCGGCACCGGCTCGGAAGCGGGTTCAGCCGCCGATGCGGATCAGTTTCCGGTTGGCGAATTCGTCGACGCCGTAGCGCCCGAGTTCCCGGCCGAAGCCGGATCGCTTGATGCCGCCGAAGGGCAACTCCGGACTTTCCGCGCCGACGATGTTGACGTACACCATCCCGGCCTCGATGCGGTCCGCGACACGCTCCGCCTGCGCGGAATCGGTCGTGAACAGATACGCGCCGAGCCCGTACGGGCTGTCGTTGGCCATCTCGATCGCCTCTTCCTCGGAACCGACGCGGTAGACGTGCGCGAAGGGGCCGAAGAACTCCTCTTTCGCGGCTTCGTTCTCCGGGCTGATATCCACCAGGACCGTGGGCTCGAAGAACGCGCCGTCCCGGCTGCCACCCAAAGCGACCTTGGCGCCGCCCTCGACGGCACGCCGCAGCTGATCCTCCAAATGCTCCGCCGCGGCCTTCGACGACACCGGCCCCAGCGCCGTGTCCTCGGCCTGCGGATCGCCAGGTTTCAGCTGCGCCAGCGCCGCGGTCATCTTCTCGAGAAAGGCGTCGTAGAGCTCATCCACGATGATGAACCGCTTGGCGCCGCAGCAAATCTGCCCGGCGTTCTCGTAGAAGCGCACGGCCAGCGCGGCCTCCACCGTCGCGTCGAGGTCGTCGGTACTCAGCACGATGAACGGATCCGCTCCGCCGAGTTCGAGCACGACCTTCTTCAGGTGGCGGCCAGCGATCTCCGCGACGGAAGCGCCCGCGCGCTCCGAGCCGGTGACCGAAGCGCCCATCACGCGCAAGTCGGCGATGACCCACTCCAGCTGTCCGTAGGTGGCGTAAAGGTTTTCGTAAGCACCTTCGGGGAAACCCGCATCGGCGAACAACCGGGCCAAGGCCGCGCTCGACTCCGGGCACTGGGCCGCGTGCTTGAGCAAGACGGTGTTGCCGAGCACCAGGTTCGGCGCGACGAACCGCGCCACCTGGTAGTACGGGTAGTTCCACGGCATGACTCCGAGCAACACGCCGACCGGCGAGCGCCGGACGACCGCCGAACCCTCGCCCGCGAGCAGCTCGATCGGCTCGTCCGCCAGCATCTGCTCGGCGTTGTCCGCGTAGTACGCGTAGATCGCCGCGCAAAATTCCACCTCGCCGAGCGCCTGCGCGACCGGCTTGCCCATCTCACGCCCGATGATCCGGGCCAGCTCGGCACGCCGCTCAGTGTGGAGTTCCCCGACCCGGCGCACCAACGCCGCACGATCGGCCGGAGACGACGAGCGGCCCCAGCCGCGGTACGCACCGGCCGCGCGTTCAACGGCTGCACGCAGCTCGGCGTCGCTGGTCGTCGGATACTCCTTGACCTTCTCCCCCGTGCTGGGATCGATCACGGCATATGCGCTCATGAGAGCCTTCCTCGGTCGTGCTGACAGCAGTCCAGGAGGTACCTTCGCCCCGCTCCCTGGTGGCGCGGCTCGACACGCCTCATGGACAGCCCATCAGGGGGAGGTCCAGCCGGTGACCTCGGTCCGGACAGTGCATACAAAGCTCCCGGCCAAACCGTTCGCATCAGTCAGCAAGGCGGCCTGCTCGACGGCCTCGAGGACACGTGAACACCCCATCCGGGGCGTCCGGCGGCACACGCGCATCCCGGTGGGCGTCTCGGCGGGCAAAAAGGGCGACGATGTTGTGAGTGGTCCTGGCACGCCGGGTTCGCTGGGTTGAGCCTGCTGGGAAGGACAGCCGCGCGACCACACCGCGGCCGGTGATCGTCAGAGCCCGAGTGCGTCGGCGAGGAACGTCACTCCCGCGCCAGCGGGGATCATTCGACGACGACGGCCCTCGGAGAAGGCGGGGGCGCACGTCGCGGCGACTGCCGGACGTCACCTCAAGAAGGCGGTGCTCGAACTGGGCGGCGCGGACCCGTTCATCTTACTGAGCACCGACGATCTCTACGACGCGTTCCTCGAGAAGGTCACCTTGACACTGGGTCAGCTCAAACCCTCGTCGCCGACTGCCGAGGACACGGTGATCGGTCCGGTGTCCTCAGTGGGCGCCGCCGTGGGGCTGGAGGATCAGCTGCGCCGTGCGGTCGGCGGCGGAGCACGGGTCGTGTTGGGCGGCAAGCGGGACGGGCCTTCTTCGAGCCGACCGTCCTGATCGACATCGATCCCGGCAACGAGGCGGGCAAGGAAGAATTCTTCGGGCCGTTCGCGAACGTGTACCAGGTGCAGTCCGAGTAGGAGGCGGTCGTGGTCGCGAACGACACTCCGTTCGGGGTCAAGTTGTCCGGGTTCGGTCGTGAACTCGGCAGGCTCGGCGCCGAGGAGTTCGTCAGTCGCAAGCTTATCCGGATCGCTGGTTGAAACAGGCACCGCCGTTGCCCGAATAAGTGGCGACGGCGGTGCTGCGTGCGGGTCAGTCGGCACGCGGGCCCAAACGGACGGGCAATGCCTTGACCTGGTTGATGAAGAACGACTCGGCGTGCGGCGCG
This sequence comes from Amycolatopsis anabasis, assembly GCF_009765355.1. Classification (GTDB taxonomy): domain Bacteria; phylum Actinomycetota; class Actinomycetes; order Mycobacteriales; family Pseudonocardiaceae; genus Amycolatopsis; species Amycolatopsis anabasis. The sequence continues at coordinate 59,430 of NZ_VTHK01000039.1, forward strand.
TCGCCGACGATTTCCATCTCCGGATAGCGCTTCAGCGTCTCTTCGAGCATCAGCCGCAGTTCGAGCCTGGCGAGCGCGTTGCCCAGGCAGAAGTGCCTTCCGCCGGCTCCGAAAGCCTGGTGTTCTGGGTTGCGGGTCACGTCGAAGCGGTCGGGGTCTTCGTACTTCTCCTCGTCGCGGTTGGCGGACGGGTACCACATGACGACCTTGTCGTCCTCTTTGATCAGCTGGCCGCGGATCTCGACGTCCTTCGTGGCTGTCCGGCGCATCATCGAGAACGCCGGGAACATCCGCAGCGCTTCCTCCACCACGCTCGGGACCAGAGACAGGTCGTCGAGCACCTTCTGGCGTTCGTCCGGGTTCTCGATCAGTGCCTTCACGGCGCTCACATACGTCGCCATAGTGCTGTCGTTGCCCGCACCGATGAGCAGCAGGGTGCCGTACATGATCTCCTCGGCCGAGAGCGTCTGGCCGTCGATCTCGGCGTGCACGAGGATGCTGATCAGGTCGTCGGTCGGGTTCTCCCGCCGCGCCGCGATCATCTCGGAGACCTCCGCCATCAGCGTCGGCAGAAGCTCGTTGACGTAGGCGTCGATCCCGCCGGGGTTCAGGTCCGGGTCGTCCCGCCCCATGTACCGCTTCATGTAGTCGGCCCACTTGACGTCCTCGGCTTCGGGGATGCCGAGAAGCCGGTGGATCACCCGCGCGACAATCGGCTGGGAGACAGCGCTCACCAGGTCGCAGGTCTCCTGGCCGTCGAGGCGGTCGAGCACGGAGACGACGATCGCGCGGATCCATCCCTCGTGCTCGGCGATCTTCTCGGCGGTGAAGCCCTTGAGGAAAAGCTGCTTGATCCGGTCGTGCTTGGGCGGGTCCATGCCGATGAACTCGGCGCGCGCGAACTCCAGCGGGATCTGGTGGTTGGTGATGTCGATGCCCCACCGCTCCGAGGAGAAGGTCTTCCAGTTCCTGCTCACCGCGGCGATGTCGTCCGCCTTGGTCAACGACCAGAAACCCTCTTCCTCGGGCAGCACGGGAATGTCAGGCGACCAGTGCACCGGGCACCTCGCGCGGAGATCGCGGAAGATCCCGTGCGGCGGCCCGTCTTTCCACAGACCGAATTCGGCCAGCGTCAGGCGCTCCGGAATTTCGTCCGCGGCCATCTGTTCCTCCAGGTATCTCGGGGCCGATGCCGACGCGAACGTAAGCGCGGTGAGCATCGGAATCACCGGAGCGCGGACAACAGCGCCCTGTTGGGGGAAGCGGTGCGGGCATAACCCAACCGGGCAATTCTCGGCGCACTTTCGGGGCCGATGCCCGCCGCGCCATCACCCTCGCCTTCGCCGAGGCAGGCGCGCACGTGGTCGCCGGGACCGGCATGCGCGGCAAAGCCTTTCCGGGGTCAGCGCGCGTAGTCCGGCAGTGGAGGCTCGGAGGTGGTGAGTGGCCGGGTGAGCCAGTCCACGGCACCGGCTGCTCCACCTCCGAGGAAGCCGACCAGGCCGGTGAGATCGATCCGTGGCAGGAAGGGTGTCGCGCACAACGCGAGCCGGTTGCCGATGCGACGCGGATCGGCGGGGCCCGGATGAGTCAGGGCGTCCATCGCGAGGGCATAGGCCACGCTGTCGGCGATGATCGCCATGTGCTCGACGATCCTGCCCGGACAGATCGACTGCACTGACACGTTGCTGCCGCCCGGGATGTTGCTCGCGGCGGGTTGCGGAAACACGATCTCGTCGAGCTGTGTCCACACGTTGGTGTACGACACGCCGGGCGGCAGCCCGCCCTGATGCAGGCGGTCGAGGTAGGTAGAGCCGAAGCCGACCTGCCAGGTGATGTCGGCGCACGCCCCGACCGCGCACAGGATGTTGCCGAGCTGGGTTCCGTTCACACCCGGCGCGAGCCCGATGTAGTCGTCCACGGCCGCGCGCACGTCCGGCCAGAACTTCATGGCCCACAACGGATGCGACCCGCCCTGGCTGTGTCCGATCACCGAGACTTTCTGCCTGGAGAGGTCCCGGGCCTTGCGGATCGCGTAGACCATGTAGTCGGCCGCATGGTAGATGCTGGTCACCGACCGGCCGGGCAACCTCACCGTGCAGACCGCGAAGCCGGCGGCTGGCAGCGCACGCCGGTAGTTCCAGGACCATACCTCCGTCGCCTCGCTGAAGGTGCCCGGTACCAGCACCACCGTCTTGCGGTCGGTGGCGCTCGGATCGCACTTCACTGCCGCATCGAGCACGTCGACGGGTGTGTGCAGCGGTGGGCCGTCGTCGGCGACTGCCACACCGTTGCCCGACAGCAGCACGGCCACGGACAGCAGGGACACCAGCGCGGCGCACAGCCGCCGTACGTTACGGCTGCGCATAGAGGTCCTCGATTTCCGCCGCATACTTCCGGCTGATCGGCTTGCGCTTGAGCTTCGACGTCGGGGTCATCTCGTCGCCGCCGGGCTCCCAGTACGTCGGGAGAACTGCGAACCTCTTGATCTGCTCGACGCGGGACAGCTTCTGGTTGCCAGCGTCCACACTGGCCTGGATCTCCGTGCGTACCCGCGCGTCCTTGCACAGCACGGCGGGATCGGCGTCCACGCCGATGCGCGCGGCGAACGCGGTGGCGGCGTCGGGATCGAGGGTGATCAGCGCGACGTTGTACGGCCTGCCGTCTCCGACCGCCATCACCGGCCCGATCAGCATCGAGCCCTCCGAGATCGCGTGCTCGATGTTGCTCGGCGACATGTTCTTGCCGCCGGCGTTGATGATCAGCTCCTTCTTCCGGTCAACGATCATGAGATAGCCGTCGTCGTCGACTGTGACGATGTCGCCGGTGCGCAGCCAGCCCTCGGGATCGATGGTCTCCGCGGTCTTCTCCGGGTCGTTCCGGTAACCCCGCATCAGCCACGGTCCGCGCACCAGCAACTCGCCGTCGTCCAGCACGCGCGTCTCGAGACCGGGGAACGGCTTGCCGACGGTGGCCTGCTTGGCCTCCGCGGGGGACGTACCGGTGGCGAGGCCGCATTCGGACATGCCCCACACCTCGCTCACCGGCACGCCGAGCTTCCGCATGAACGCGTAGACGTGCGGCGGAATGGCGGCCGCACCGGACAACGCCCACTTCAACCGGTCGAAGCCGATCTTCGCGCGGATGGCGTCGACGACCTGCGGCACATCCGCCGCGAAACCGGCCGCCACCTGCTCATCGGCCTGCACCTGTGTCTCGATGCCGAACTTGAGCTTCTCCCACACCCGGGGCACCGCCGCGAAGATCGTCGGCCGCACTGTCGCCAGCGTCGGCGCCAACTGCCGGAGGTCGGCGATCGTCGTGATCTCCGCGCCATGCAGCATCGTGAAGTAGTGGGTGAGAAACCGGTCGGCCGCGTGCGAGGACGGCAGGTAGGAGATGCCGACGTCGTCACCGGTCATCGGGAACGCGCTGTCCACCGCCGCGGCCAGGGCCAGCGCTCCGCGGTGGGTGTGCTCCACGCCCTTGGGCGGGCCCGTCGTTCCGGACGTGTAGATCAGGCACAGCACGTCTTCGGGGGCCACCGCCCGCCACGCACTCTCGAAGTCGAATCCGGCGGCGGGTCCGAGCTCGTCGACGTCACCGTCCTCGACCACCAGCAGGTGCGCCAGCCGAGCGCCGGAATCTCTGATCCTGTCGGCGAACCTGCGCTCGGTCACCATGATCTTGGTATCCGCGTGGTCCAGGAGATACCTGATCTGATCCACCGAACTGGTGTTGTAGATCGAGAAGGTGGTCGCGCCGAGGTGCGAGGCCGCGGCCTTCGGTCAGGTTGAACTCCGGCCGGTTGGTCAACATCTGCGCGAACGTGTCGCCGCGCCCGAGGCCCAGTGCGGCAAGGCCGCCCGCGATCCGTCGCACGTGGTCGGCGTACTGGCGCCAGGTCAGGTTCACGCTGCCGTCCGGCGTGCGCAGCGCCATAGCCTCCGGACGGACCGCGACGGTCCGCTGGAACGCCTCGGGCAAGGTGCGCGGCTCGGCCATCCTCGGCCTCCTCAGCTCGGTGGGGCTTCTGCGACCCAGTTCACACTATGCGGCCGACCGCACGTACAGTCAAGCCTTGAAGTCGGAGTCAACCAGAGCGGTTCGTTCGTGCCCTGTCGGTGACGGCAACCGGCCTTGGCACACGCTCACGTCGGGACCGGTGATCGCCCGGATCGCACCTAACACCGAGCGGACATCGTCCTCACCGCGACGGGCACCCCGGTCATGGCCGCGGGTGGCCGACGGTGCGACTGTGCCCCGGACGAGCGCTGGAGCCAGCCTCTACGGAACGTGGTGGCGCTCGACTCAGGTGCCCTGGACCTCGGTGGACTCTTCGAGGCACTCGCGTACGGCGGTGACGATCGGGCCCTTCGGGTCGGCCAACCGGGCGACCGGTAGCCGGTCCAGCAGCAGTCCGCCCAGGACGAGGTCGACGAAGGACGCGCCGACCTGCTCGGGGCGTAACGCTCCCTCGGGGTCGAACCACACCCACATCCACTGCAGCGAGCCCCAGATCTGCAGCGTCGTCAGCTCCACGTCGACCTCGCGGAACACTCCGGACTCGATACCGCGGCGCAGCTCGGCGACTGTCAGCTCCTGCATCTCGGTGCGCAGCTTGCGCACCTCGCGCATCTGCGGATCGTCGGCGAGTTGCACGACCTCGCGCTGGGTGGCCACGGTCGCGTCCCGGTCCACCACGTGCAGCAGCGCCGATGCGTACACGATCGCCGCGATGCGCTCCTGTGGCGCCTCGAGCCGCTCCCACATCCGGCGCACCGCGCTCAGCTGGCGGCGCATGTAATTCTCTTCGAGCTCGCGCAGCATCTGTGCCTTGGTGCCGAAGTGGTGCACGATCGTGCCCTTCGACATGCCCAGCTCGCCCGCGATGTCCCCGAGGTTGGTCAGTTCGTACCCTCGCTCGGCGACGTGCCGGATGAACGTCGCGTGGATCTCGTCTCGCCTGCCCGCCGGTCTGGCCACGACCCACCTCCTGGCATCAGGCTAACCGTACGCGCGGTCTACGGTACATAGATTGATTTGACTTGCTGGTACGCGGTCAGCCCTTCGGGTCCCAGTTCGCGTCCGAGACCGCTGGCTTTGACGCCGCCGAACGGTGCGCCCGGGTCCATCGTGTAGCCGTTGACGCCGATCGTTCCGGTGCGCACGCGGCGGGCGATCGCGGTGCCGCGATCGAGATCCTCGGTCCACACGGTGCCGCCGAGTCCGTAGTCGGTGTCGTTGGCCATTCGCACCGCGTCGTCGTCGCCGTCGTGGGGGATCATCGCCAGCACCGGCCCGAAGATCTCCTCGCGGGCGATCGTGTGGTCGTTGCGGACGTCGGTCACGATCGTCGGCTCCAGGTACCAGCCGCGGTCGAATCCGGCCGGGCGCCGTCCTCCGGTGGTGATCCGCCCGCCTTCGGCGACCGCCTTGGCGAGGTAGGCCTCGACACTGTCGCGCTGCGCCTGGGTGGCCAGCGGGCCGATCGCGGTCGTGGGGTCCAGCGGGTCGCCGATGCGCAGCGCGGACGCGAGGGCGGTGAACGCGTCGACCACCTCGTCGTAGCGGGCGCGCGGGGCGAGGATCCGGGTGGTGATGTAGCAGCTCTGCCCCTGGTTGAGCAGGCTGGTGGCGAACGCCTGCTTCAGCACCGCGTCCAGGTCGGCGTCGTCGAGGATGATCGCCGCCGACTTGCCGCCCAGCTCGAGGGTGACCGGGCGCAGCAGTCGCCCGCAGGTCTCGGCGATCGAGCGGCCGGCCGCGGTGGAGCCGGTGAAGGCGATCTTGTCCACGTCCGGGTGCGCGACCAGGTGCGCGCCGGCGCCCCGGCCCGACCCCGGCACGATGTTGAGCACGCCGGGCGGGAGTCCCGCCGCGACGGCCGCCTCGGCGACCGCCATCGCGTCCAGCACCGTCTCCGACGACGGCTTGAGCACGACCGTGCACCCGGCGGCGAGTGCGGGCGCGAGCTTGAAGAAGGTCAGCGTCTGCGGGAAGTTCCACGGCACGATCGCGCCCACCACACCGATCGGATCGCGCCGGACCAGCGTGCCGCCCGCCACCAGCGATCGCCGCCGCTCCTCTGCGGCCGCGTTCGCCATGAGCCCGGCGTAGTACCGCACGAGTGTGGCCGGCACCGCCCCCTCCGTGTGCTTGCCGACGCGGACCGGCATGCCGTTCTGGCTGCTCACTCTGCGGACGATCTCCTCACCGCGCGCGGCCAGTTCGCCGGCGAACCGCTCCAGCGCGTCCGCGCGCTCCTTCGGTGTCCAACTCGCCCAGCCCGCCGGATCGTCGAAGGCCCGGCGCGCGGCCGCGACGGCGTGGTCGATGTCCGCTTCGTCACCGGCCGCGACGTGGCCGAGCAGTTCCTCGGTCGCCGCCGAGCGCACCGCGATCCGCAGCGGCGTGGACGGTGTGCGCCAGTCGCCGTCGATGAACAGGGACGGGTACTCGTACATCAGGACTCCTCGCTGGGCAGCAGCACCGGCTTGACCACGGTTCCCGACTTCATAGCCTGCTCGGCCTCGTTGATCTTCTCCAGTCCGAAGGTGGTGATCAGCCGGTCGAACGGGAACCGGCCCTGCCGCCACAACGCGATCAGCTTGGGGATCAACGACTTCGGCACCGCGTCGCCCTCCAGGATCCCCTTCACGGTGCGGCCGAGCGCGAACTGCTCGGCCCGCAGCGCGAGCTTGCCGTGCGGGGTGCCGACCAGGCCGCACACGCCGCGCATCCGCAACGCGTCGACCGCCGAGGAGATCACCTCCGGTCGGCCGGTGGTGTCCAGCGTGCAGTCCAGCCCGCCAGGCACGGCCGCACGCAACCGGCCGGCGAGATCGCCGTCGCGGCCGTCGATCGTGTGCGTGGCACCGAGTTCGGCGGCCAGCCGGAGCCGGTCGGGATGGACGTCCACCGCGACGATCGTCGCGGCCCCGGCCACCGTCGCGGCCATCACGGCGCACAGCCCGACCGTGCCGGTGCCGAACACCGCGATGCTCGATCCCGGTCGCACGGCGAGGGAATGGAACACCGCGCCCGCGCCGGTCAACACGCCACAGGACAGCGGACCGAGCTTGTCCAGCGGCAGGTCGGGGTCGACCTTGATCGCGTTGCGGGCCGCGACGACGGTCTTCGTGGCGAACGAGCTCTGCCCGAACCACCGCCCCTGCACGGGTTCGCCCGCCGAGTCGCGCACGGTGGTCGGCCGGTCCGCGCGGAACCCGGACATGTTGCGGGGCCAGAACTCGTCGCAGTACGCGGGTTGCGCGGCGAGGCAGTTGACGCAGTCACCGCACGAGTCGAACGTGAGCACCACGTGGTCGCCTTCGAGCAGACCCGCCACCCCAGCGCCGACGGCCTCCACCACGCCGGATGCCTCGTGCCCGGCGACGATCGGCGGGCGCACCACCGGCGTGCGGGGCAGCATGTCCGTGTGGCAGAAGCCGACCCCGGCGACACGCACCACGATCTCACCGTGCCCCGGTGGGTCGAGCAGGACATCGTCCAGCTCGAACGGTCCGTCCGCCGTGCGCAGGACCGCGGCCATTGCGCGTACGTGTGCCGTCATGACAACGATGATAGACCGTACGGCCGGTCAGCAACAATGCTAACCTCGTCGCATGCACACTCCCCCGATTCGGATCCACCGTCCCTGCGAGGGCGTGGCCGTCGTCATGCTCGACCGTCCGCACCGGCTCAACGCGATGCGGCCGTCCACCATCGGACCGCTGGTGGAGGCGTTCGAGGTGCTGGCCAACGACGAATCCACCCGCGCGGTGGTGCTCACCGGTGCCGGACGCGGGTTCTGCACCGGAATGGACCTGGGCGCGCTGGAAGAGATGGCGCCCATCGACGTCGAGTCCCAGACGGCGTGGATGCGCGATCTGATGCGCGCCTCGATCCTGCTGGACTGGTTGCCACAGCCCACGATCGCGGCGGTCAACGGCCCGGCGACGGGCGGCGGATTCGGCTACGCGATGGGCTGCGACATCCGCATCGCGTCACGTTCGGCGTTGTTCTCGGCGACCTTCGCCCGCATGGCGATGGGCCCGGACGCCGGGCTGTCGCACTCGCTGCCGCGGGCCGCCGGGTACGCCCGCGCACTGGAACTGCTGCTGACCGCCGACGTGGTGGACGCCGACGAGGCGCTGCGGCTGGGCATCGTGTCCCGGGTCGTGGAGGACGCCCAGGAGACGGCGATCGAGTTGGCGAAGCGGATCGCGGCCGTACCCGGACACGCCAGCCGATCGATCAAGCGGACGCTGCGCCAGTCCCTGGCGACCGATTTCGAAGCGGCCGTCGACACCGAGGCGCGGGCGCAGGCCGAGTTGATCTGCCACCCGGACTGGATGGCCAACGCCACCGCGTGGCTCGCCAAACACGGCGGCAGGTGATCGCTCCGCCGGTCGCGTCGCCCCTCAGACCCGCGCGGGCGCCCTGGTGGACAGGCGCACCGGAAGTTCGGTGATCCCGTTGATGAAGTTCGCGCGCTGACGGACCGGCGGCCCGGTGACCTCGATCGTGCGGAAACGCTCGAACAACTTCGGCAGGATCACCCGTGCCTCGAGCCGTGCGACCGCGTTGCCGAGGCAGAAGTGCTGCCCGGAACCGAAGGCCAGATGCGGATTCTCGGTGCGGGTGATGTCGAAGGTGCCCGGATCGGCGAACACGTCCTCGTCGCGATTGGCCGAGGCGTAGCAGAGCACGACCTTGTCGCCGGACTTGATTCGCGTTCCGCGGATCTCGACATCTTGCACGGCGGTACGGCGGAACTGCGTGACCGGAGAGTGGAACCGCAGCACCTCCTCGATCGCGGGGTTCAGCAGGTCCGGGTTCGCGCGCAACTCGCGCCATTGCCCGGGGTGTTGCGACAGCAGCAGAACGCTGCCGGTGAGCAGGTTTCGCGTGGTCTCGTTGCCCGCGATCACGAGCAACTGGAAGAAGCGGTTCAGGTCCTCGTCGGACAGCCGCTCACCATCGACCTCGGCGTTGACCACCATGCTCCACACGTCATCGCCGGGGTTGGCTCGCTTGGCCTTGGTGAGCTCGGCCGCGTACCCGAACAGCTCGATGAACGCCGACGCGTACGCCTTGGGATCCGCCCCGGCCGTCGGGTCGCCGCCGCCGACCATCCGGTTGGTCCAGTCATAGAGCAGGCGCCGGTCCTCGGACGGCATGCCGAGGATGTCGGCGAGCACGAGAATCGGCATCTCGGCGGAGAACCGGTCCACCAGGTCGAGATCGCCGCCGTCACCGAGCGCGTCGACAACGTTGTCCGCGTGGGCCTCCATCGAGGCCCGCATACCGGCCACCATGCGCGGGGTGAACGCCCTGCTGACGATCTTCCGCAGCGTGGCGTGCTCCGGCGGATCGGTGCTCAGCATCGCGCGCTGCTGCTCGCGCAACAACTTGTCGCCCAAGTCGCGGATGAACGTCCCGCCCGCGTGCGAGCTGAAGATCTGCGGGTTCTTGCCCGCGAAGGACACGTCGGCGTGCTTGGTCAGCACCCAGAACCCCGTGCCTCCCGGAAAATCCCCGGACGCCGGCTCGTCGCACCAGGCGACCGGCTCCTCCCGGCGGAGGCGGACGAACAGCTCGTGCGGGAACCCGTCGACGTAGAAGTCCGGGTTGCCTAGGTCGGGCAGCTTCATACCGTCAGAATATGACCGTACGGGCGGTCAGTCAAGCGATGAGCGCTACGGCGTCCGACCACGAGCCCCGCACCCCGATCAACCTGCGCAGCTTCATGATGTGCCGAGGGCGGTCGAGGGTGAGCGCGCCGACGCACCGATCGCCCTCCCGGTACACCGCGGTGAAGCCGGTGCCGTCCTCCTCGACGACCCGCACCTCGTCCGGCCCGAGAACGCCCACGAACTGCAGCCTGCTCCCGTAGGCGTCGGACCAGAAGTACGGCACCGTCTGGTAGGCGGTGGCGTTGTCCGGGTCCAGCGCGTTGCGCGCGGCGACGGCGCCCTGCTCGGCAGCACTCGTCCAGTGCTCCAGCCGCATCGACCGGTCGAACAGCGGGTTGTGCCAGCGCGCCACGTCGCCCGCCGCGTAGACGCCGGGCACACCCGTGCACAGCGTCTCGTCGCACACCACGCCGTCGGCGAGCCGCACCGCCGAGCCATCCAGCCAGTCGGTGGCGGGAACCGCGCCGACACCGGCCACCACGAGGTCCGCGTTCAGCACGGTGCCGTCGGCCAGCACCACCCGGCCGTCCTCGATCGCGGAAACGCCGGTGCCACAACGAAGATCCGCGCCACCTCGAGCATGCAGCGCGGCGTACCGATCGCCCATGAGCGCGCCGACCGCGCGCACCAGCGGCGTCGGCGCCGCCTCCACGACGGTCACCTCCAGACCGCGCGCGCGGGCACTCGAGGCCACCTCGGAGCCGATGAACCCGGCGCCGATCACCACGACTCGCCGGGCATCGACCAGCGCGGCACGGATCGCCCGCGCGTCGTCCACCGTCCGCAACGGACGCGCACAGCCGGGCAGCGTCCTCGCCTGCGCACCCGTCGCGATCACCAGCGCGTCGTACCGGACGGCCTCCTCGCCGACCCGGACGGCGCGCGCCTCGGTGTCCACCGCGGACGCCGGTGTGCCGAGCCGGAGGTCGATCCGCAGCTCGTCGCGCAGCTTCGCCTCGTCGCGGTACTGCGTCACCCTGGGTTCCTCGACCGACTCGAGGAACGCTTTGGACAGCGGCGGCCGGTCGTACGGCAGGTGCGGCTCGGCACCGATCAGCGTGATCGTGCCGTCGAACCCGGCCTTGCGCGCGGCCTCCACTGCCCGCAGGCCGGCCAGCGACGCACCGACCACGACGAGCCGGTCCACGTCAACGCTCCAGCCGCAACGCCTCGGTGGGGCAGCTCGCCACGGCCTGTTCCACGTCGGCCATCGCCCGCTCGTCCACGTTCTCGTCGAGCAGCACCAGGTCGCCGTCGTCGTTCACCTCGAAGTGCTCGGGCGCCAGCGACTCGCAGATCCCGAGACCGGTGCACTTGCTCCGATCGACCAGCACGCGCATCAGACGGCCACCTCCTCGTCCAGGCCAAGACTCTTGGCGATGATCTCGTTCATGACCTCGTTCGACCCACCGCCGATGCCCATGATCCGGGCGTCCCGGTAGTGCCGCTCCACCTCGGACTCGCGCATGCAGCCCATCCCGCCGAAGATCTGCACCGCCTCCGCCGCGACGTGATTGCACGCGAAGCTCGCCGTGTTCTTGGCCATCGCGATCTCGGCGCCCACGCGCTCGCCCGCCGTGTAGCGCGCGGCGACGTCGTGGACGAACGCGCGAGCGGCGGACACCTGCCGCGCCATCTCGGCGAGCTTGTGCCTGATCACCTGCCGAGTGGCGAGCGGCCGTCCGAACGTGACGCGCTGACGCGCCCATTCGATCGCGAGGTCCAGGCAGCGCTGGGCGATCCCACAGCTTTGCACGGCCAGCGTCAGCCGCTCGCTGTCGAATCGCCGCATCAGCGAGGCGAAGCCGGAACCCTCCTCGCCCACCAGGTTCGCCATCGGCACCTTGACGTCCACATAGGACAACTCGGCCGTGTCGGAGCAGCGGGCACCGAGCTTGTCCAGCCTGCCGGTCACGTCGAACCCTGGTGTTCCCTTCTCCACCACCAGAAGGGAGATCCCGCGATGCGGGTGGTCACCCGTGCGTACAGCCGTGGTGACGAAGTCGGCCCGGCACCCCGAGGTGATGAACGTCTTCGCCCCGTTGACCACATAGTGGTCCCCGTCCCGGACCGCGCGGGTGGACAGCGCCGCGACGTCGGAGCCGCCGCCGGGCTCGGTGACCGCCAGGCTCCCGATCTTCGTGCCGGCCAGTGCCGGCGTGACGAACCGTTCGATCTGCCCCGGATCGCCGGCGGCGGCGATGTGCGGGGCAGCGATGCTGTGCGACATCAGCGAGACGAGCAGCCCGGAGCTGGCGCCGTGGTGCGCCATCTCCTCGTTGACGATCAGGAAGTCGATCAGGTCGCCGGCGCCGCCCGCGCTCTCCGGGAAGCCCAGCTCCAGCAGCCCGAGCGCGCCGGCCTTCTCGTGCAGGTCACGGGGAATCTCGCCGTCATCCTCCCACCGGGCGATGTTCGGGGCGATCTCGTTCACGGTGAAGTCCGCGACCATCCAGCGCAGGTCGAGCCGCTCCGGCGTGTTCCACGGGCTCATTCGTCACTCACCTCCATCGCGGCGGCACGCGCCCACGCGTAGTCCGCCTTGCCGTTGGGATGCCGCCGTACCGCGTCCACCCTGATGAACCGCTTGGGCACCTTGTACCCGGCCAGATGCACCCGGCAGCCGTCGGTCAGCCGCCCACCGGTCAGATCGTCCATAGTGGACTGGTAAAGCGCGACGACCTCCTGGCCCCAGCGCTCGCTCGGCCGCCCGACGACGATCACGTCGGCGACCCCCGGGATCGCTCGGATCACCGCCTCCACCTCGTCGGCGAACACCTTCTCACCGCCGGTGTTGATCGTGGTCGCATCCCGGCCGAGGAACTCGATCGCACCGTCGGCCAGCAGGCGGGCCCGTTCCCCCGGGACGGAGTAGCGGCGACCGTCGACGGTGACGAACGTGGCCGCCGTCTTCTCCTGGTCACCCAGATAGCCCATCGGGATGTGGCCGCTGTTGGCCAGCCATCCGATCTCCTCCTCGCCGGGGTCCAGCACCCGGGTGCGCGTCTCGTCCAGAACGGCCGCGTTGCCCTTGCCGGAGAAGCGATTCCCGCTGTCGCGCTGGGCGTGCAGGCCGGTCTCCGACGAGCCGAGCACATCGGAGATCCGCACACCGGGGATCAGCTCACGCAGCAGGTCCTTCAGCTCGTCGCGCAGCGCCGCCCCGCTGTTGACGATCAGCCGCAGGGCCAGCGCCCGTGGGCGCGCCCCCAGCTCGGCGACCAGCGGCGCGCCGAACGCGTCACCCACGATCGCCAGCGTGGTCACCGCGTGCTCGGCGCACGTGTCCAGCACGGTCGCCGCGTCGAACCGCTCCGGCCGCGGCTGGATCACCACGGTCGCACCGGAAAGCCAGCCGCCGAGCGCGATCCCGGTGCCGGCGCCGTGCATCAGCGGCGGCGCCGGGAGCACCCGGCCACGTGTCCGGACGGCCCTGGCCACCGCTTCCGGCACGCTCCCGACGCGCACGCCCATCGGGCCGGCGACCAGGTCGCCGATCCGCCAGATCACACCCTTCGGCATGCCGGTGGTGCCGCCGGTGTACTGCAGGTAGCGATCGTCCGCGCATGCCCGGGGAATCCCGGCGTCCGGATCGGCGTCCGCCAGCGCGGCCTCGTAGCCGATCGCGTTGTCCGGCAACGGGTTCCCGCTGCCGTCGTCCACCTGCAGCAGCAGCGGCTCCATGTCCACAGTGGACAGAGCGTCGGCCAGCACCGGTGCGAACCGCGCGGCGTACACCAGCGCGGACGGCCGCGCGTCCCGCAGCAGGTAGGCCAGCTCGTCGGCGGTGTAGCGATAGTTGACGTTGAACGGCGCGACCGACGCCTTGTGCGCGCCGAGCAGCGCCTCCAGGTACTCGACGCCGTTGTGCAGGTAAATGCCGAGATGGTGTTGCCCGGTCTGCCACGCGGGCACGCCCGCCTCGCGCCGGCCCAACCCGTGCGCGCGCAACACGGCGGCCAGTCGCCGGGTCCGGTCGGTCACCGCACGCCAGGTCAGCACCCGGTCGGCGAGCACACACGGCTCGTCGGCCAGCGCGTCGGCGATCGCCTCGTGCAGGGTGGCCAGATCCAGTTCGGTCACGACGCCTCCCGGAAGATCGGATGGCTCTCGGCGCCCTCGGTGTGCACGAAGTCCACCCGCAGCGGCAGACCGGCCGACGGCTCGGCCCCCGCTATTCGCGCGTAAAGCCACGGGCCCTCGGCCAGTTCGACGATGCCGATCGTGTACGGCACGAGGTCGGTGTACGCCCGGTTGGGCGCGCGGTGTACGACCGTCCAGGAGATCAGGGTGCCGGTGCCCTCCGCGTCGACCCAGTTCAGGTCGGTTCCGCCACAAGCCGTGCACGCCGCCGCCTCGGGTGACAGTGTCTGTCCACAGTGGGTACATCCCTTGATGACGAGCGTGCCCGCCGCGGCCGCGTCGAAGAAGGCCGCGCTCTTGGTGTCCCGCTCGATCGGTGGCCAGGTGCTCATGCGCCCGCTCCGCTCAGAATCAGCGTGGCGTGGTGCTCCAGCACGCCACCGTTGCCACTCACCATGATCACGTCCCGCTTGGCGACCTGGCGGGCATCGGCCTGCCCTCTGCCCTGGAGCACGGCCTCCACCACGGGGGTGAAGCCGGACAGGTAGAACGCGGACAGCTGGCCGCCGCCGGTGTTGCACGGAAGCTCGCCGCCCGGGGCAAGGCGGCCGTCCGCGACGAACTTGCCGCCCTCCCCCTTCGGGCAGAATCCGTAGTCCTCCAGGGTCACCAACACCGTGTAGGTGTAGCAGTCGTACAGCTGCACCATGTCCACATCGGACACTCCGACGCCGGCCATGCGCAGCGCTGCCGGTCCCGCGGTCGCCGCCCCGGTGCGCAGCCCGAAGTCGGAGTCGCGGTGTGTCACCTGCCCCGGGTGCGCCTGCGCCCACCCGAGCACCTCGACCGGTGGCCGCGCCAGATCGCGGGCGCGCTCGGCACTGGTGACGATCACCGCGGCCGCGCCGTTGGACACCAGGCAGATGTCCAGCAGGTGGAGCGGGTCGACGATCAGCGGCGATTCCTGGTGCTGTACCAGGGAAATCGGCTCGCGGTGCGAGGCCACCGGATTGTTCGCCGCCCAGGCGCGCTGGGCGACGGCGATCGCACCGAGCTGTTCGCTCGTGGTGCCGTAGGTGACCATGTGCCGCCGCGCGGCCAGCGCGTAGAACAGGTTGGGCGTGATCGCGCCGATGCCCGCGTGGTACCCGGCGAACCCCTTCGGACCGGAGCGCGGAGCGCCGAACGCGTCCCGCCCCGATCCCTTGGGCTTGAGCGGGGTGTCGGCGAACACGCACGCCACGGCGGACGCCTCGCCCGCCGCGATCGCGGCGGCGGCCTGCGCGATCATCACCGCCGGACTGGCTCCGAGAGCACCGATCTCGGCGAGCATCCGCAGGTCCCGTAGCCCCAACACCTTCTGCAACGACAGCCTGGGGGCGCCTCGCGTGCCGGGGGTGACCAGCAGGCCGTCCAGATCGGTCACCGCGAGGCCCGCGTCCGCGACGGCCAGCCGCACTGCCCGCGCGGCGAGATCGGTGGCGCTGCGGTCGTAGATCTTGCCGACGTCGGTCAACCCGAGACCGGCGATCGCGGCCCTGTTCATCGGCCCTCCCAACGGGGCGCGCGCTTCTCCACGAACGCGCGGGGCCCTTCCTTCGCGTCCGCGGTGCGCATGATCGCCTTGGCCTCGGCGTCACTGGCCGCCCACGCGGCCTGCTCGAAGTCCGAGCCCAGCTCGCGCGCCTGATATAGCAGCCGCTTGCTGGCCTGCACGGCGAGCGGCGCGTTCGCGGCGATCACGCCGGCCAACTCGATCGCCGCGTCGAGCACTTCGGCCGGTGGTACCACACGATTGACCAGCCCCCAGCGCAGTGCCGCGTCCGCGGTGATCGGCGCGCCGGTCATGGCGGCCTCCAGCGCGATCGACAGCGGCACTCGTTTGCCCAGCCGCAGCAGGCCGCCGCCCGCCGCGATGATTCCCCGGGTGACCTCGGGCAACCCCAGTGTCGCGGTCTCGCTCATCACCGCGAGGTCGCAGGCCAGCACCAGCTCGGTGCCGCCGCCCAGCGCGTACCCGTTCACCGCGGCGATCAACGGCTTGGTGAGCCCTGACTTCATGAAGCCGCCGAACCCGCGCTCGCGTTGCTCGCGGGCGATCAGCGGGCGCCCGGCCGCGACCTCCTTGAGGTCCGCGCCCGCACAGAACGCTCGCCCGGCACCCGTCAACACACCTACCCGCAATCCTGGATCGGACTCGAGTTCCTCCACCGCCTCCTGCACCGCGACCGACATCGCGGCGTTGATCGCGTTCATCGACCGCGGCCTGTTCAGCGTGATCACGCCGACATGGCCCACCTGCTTCAACGTCGCGGGTGGCACCTCACGCGCGGCCTCGGTCATCGCGGCTCCCCTCTCAAGACACCATCATCGTATAGACCGTACGGCCGGTCAGCAAGCTGCGGAACGTCCCCGGCGAACGGCACGACGACAGGCCGCTCCGAACTCGACGCGCCACGACCTCGCCGGACCTTGCCCGACGGGACATCTATCCCCGCAGGCCAGAGCCAACAGGCCGAGCATCGAGCCTGGAATCCACGCAGCGCACTCCCGCCCGTCACCCTGGAAGCCCGGCGACTTGACCGTACAAGCGGTCGGTCTTAATGTAACCGCGACCACAGTGCGCGCACGGCGAGCCGTCGAGCTCTCCGCGGGCACCCGGATCCATATCTCCCACCACGTATGGAGGCCCGGTTCAGATGTCCTACGACCCTGTCGGCAGGCGCGCGTTCCTCGCGCGGATCGGGCTTCTCGGCGCCGCCGCTACCGTCGGCGGCGGCGCGCTGCTGGGCTCGCCACAACCCGCCGCGGCCGCATCCTCGGGCACGCAGGCCCCTACCGACCCAGTCGTCGGCCTGCTCCGCGATGTCCTCGCCGAGTTGTCCCGGGACACGATCAACGGCCTGGTCACGTTCGTTGTCCCCGGACCGGACGGTTACTCGCGCGCGCAGGGCACCCCCCGCCAGGAGCCCGGTGCACTGGAGGCGGGGACGACGGACTACGTGTTGTCCCTGCTGGACACGCTGCTCCCGTTCCCCGAGGCGATCGGCCGGCCGCTGGCCTCGGCACTGGCCACCGCGACCTCCGAGCTGGACGTGCCGCTGCTCGGCCCGCTGACCACGCTGCTGCCACCCCAGCTGCGCGCGCTGGACGCGGCCCTGGGCGCGGTCGTCGGGGCCCAGGACCCACTACCGCTGGCATTCCCGGTGGCCGGCCTGCTGAACCTGCTCGCCACCCAGGTCAACCCCGCGTCGGTGAACGGGCCCTTCCTGTCCCCGTTCTCCCGGCTGTCGTTTGCCGAGAAGGCTCGCGTGTTCGAGTTGCTCGAACGTAGCGACAGCGACTTGGCCGCCCTGCTCGACACGAACTTCCCGGAACCGACCAGGGCCGGCGTGTCGGCGCTGATGAAGTTCCTGGCGACCGGGCTGCTCGGGTTCAGCGCGTTCGGCGCTTTCTCCGAGTGGAACGTATTCGACCCGCGGACGCGGACGATCAGCCGGCCCCCGGTCGGCTGGCAGCTCACCGGCTACGAGGGCCGCCACGAAGGAGAAAACGACTTCAAGGGCTACTGGCAGGGACGGACGGAGGTGCACGACTGATGCGCGACGTGATCGTGATCGGCGCCGGGGGCGGCGGCCCGACGACGGCGAAAGAGCTGGCCGCGCAAGGGCTGGACGTGATGCTGCTCGAGGGCGGCCCGCGCAATGCCCACCCGCGCTCGCGCTGGAGCACCTTCGAGAACGACTCGAGCAACCCGCTGATCGGCTACCTGCGCTTCGGTCCGAGTGACCGGTCGCAGCCAGCGTGGTTTCGCGAGCACGCGCAGAACTCCTTCGTATGGCAACTTTCCGGAGTCGGTGGGTCCACCCAGATCTACGTCGGCAACAGCCCGCGCGCGTATCCTGGCGTGTTCGCCGACTACGACGGTCCCGACCGGAACAAGTACGACGTCGCGCACCGGTTCCCGTTCGGCTACTCCGAGATGGTGCCGTACTACGAGTGGGTCGAGGCGACGCTGCCGGTGCAGACCGCGGCGATGGGCACCAAGGAAGAGGTGTGGTTCAACGGCTGCGCAGCGGCCGGGCTGCCGCTGCAGACCACCAAGACCACCAAGGAGGAGTCCTACCGGCCGCAGGAGAACGCGATCCTGCAGCCGGGCGGCAACGCGGGCAGGACCAGCGACCCCAACCTCCTGGCACATCCGCTGGCGACCGGATGCACCTTCTGCGGACACTGCCCGCACGGCTGTATCCGGCCGATCGACGCGCCACGCAACCTGATCGCCAAACGCTCGACCGACAACAGCTACGTACCGATGGCGATCACCGCCGAGGCGTGGGCACGCGGCGGGCGGCCCGCCACCCTGATCGCCGACGCCTTCGTCACCAAGATCCACACCGAGAGTGTGCACGGCCGCACCACCGCGACCGGGGTGACCTGGCGGGACAACCGCACCGGGGAGCACCACCGCGAGGACGCCAAGGTCGTGGTGATGGCGGGTGGCTGCATCGAGAACCCGCGGCTGTGGTTCAACAGCGGCCTGCCGAATCCGAACGACTGGGTGGGACGTGGACTCACCGACCACTTCCTGGACGCGGTGACCGGCGTGTTTCCACACAGCATCAAGTCGACCCAGGGCGCCGGGTCGGCGGCCCGCGCCGACTTCCCCGGGCGTGGCGCGCACCTGTCGGTTCAGTCGGCACCGTCGCTGCAGGCGTTCCTGTTCAACGCCTCCGACAGCGGAATCCGCGGGCACTACACCAACGGCCGCGGAATCCCGGGACAGTGGGACGGGCTGACCGGCCGCACGGTCGGACCAGACCTGAAGGACCTGATGATGAGCGGCATTGACCACTTCATGTGGGTCGCCGTGCTCACCGATGACGACGTCGAGGCGCAGAACCGGGTCGTGCTCAGCGGGCTGCCCGGCGACGCGCACGGCCCGGTGCCGAAGGTGATCGTCCAGTCGCGCAAACGCAGCGCGCGCACGGTGGCCAACCGCGACTACGTGTCCGGCTGGGCGGCGAAGATCCTGCGGGCAGCTGGTGCGCACACCGTGATCCGGCAGGACGCGATGTCCATCCCGTTGCACGTCCAGTCATCGATGCGGATGGGCCACTCGGCCGAGGACTCGGTGCTGGACGCCGACGGCCAGGCCCGCTGGGTCGATCGCCTGTTCATCACCGACAACTCCGCCCTGCCGAACGCGCTGGGCGGGCCGAACCCGACGCTGAGCACCCAGGCGCTCGCGACCCGCACCGCAGAGAGGATCTTCCAACTGTACTTCGGCGGCGACCCGTGGGTGCGGACGGAGGTGCCGGTGGTCTCCACTGACCCGCGAATCAGCGCCCGACTGGCGCAACTCGGACTGTGATGACCCCACGGCGCTGCAATTCCTCCCCGCATCCCGAACCGCTAACGATCCTTCCGTCGCCGGCTACGAAAGGGAAGCAGCATGGCCTTACACCGATCCGGCCTCGGCCCCGGCTTGGACGACGAGTCGAAGGGGGTGTCCCGGCGTGGTTTCCTCGGCTACGTCGTCGCGGCGGGGACCCTGGTCGTCGCCACGAACGTGGAACTTGGCCCGTCAGCATCGGCCGCGGTGCCTTCGCTGCCGCAGCCGCCCGAGATCTACGACCTGAACGACGCGCTCACCGACGCCGGGCTGCCGACATCACAGCTCATCACGGTCACGGTGCACCCGGACGGCACCGCGTCGTTCGAAATCCCCCGTGCGGAAGTCGGCCAGGGCATCACCACCTCCACCGCGATGATCATCGCTGAGGAGCTGGATCTGCCGGTCGACAAGGTGCGGATCACGCTCGCCCCGGCCCGGCCCGAACTCGTCTTCAACCAGGCCACCGGTGGATCCAACACCACGATCTCGACGTTCACGCCGATCCGGGTGGCCGCGGCGATCGCGAAACAGCAGCTGCTCGAAGCAGCATCAATCCTGCTGGGCTCGACGGTAGCGCGGCTGACGGCCAAGGCCGGAGTCATCACCGCGCCCGACGGCTCGTCGGCGACCTACGGCCAGCTGGCCGCCAAGGCCGCGGCCGCCAAGACCAGGCAGGTGTCGCTGGACCCGAGCAAGCTCAAGGGGGCCGGCGACTTCACGGTGCTGGGCAAGCCGCAGAACCGGTTGGACGCGCTCGACATCGTCACCGGCAGGAAGCAGTTCACGATGGACCTGGACGTCCCTGGTGCGCTGCCGACGATGATCTGCCGCCCACCGACGCTGAACGGCAGGCCGAAGGCGATCCGCAACAAGGTCGACGTGCTGAAGCTGCCTGGTGTCACCGACGTCGCGATCATCCCGACCGGTGTGGCGGTCCGCGCCCGGACGTTCGGCCAGTGCATCGACGGCGTGCGCGCGTTGCACGTCGACTGGGACGCGGGCAGCGTCGAGGGTGAGGACGACGAGTCGGTCCTGGCAAGCCTGCGTAAGGCCGAGCTGCCGCTCGCCGTGCCCAAGGTGCCGGTACTGGCCAAGACCATCGAGGCGGACTTCGAGTTCATGTTCCGCTCCAGCGCCGCGCTGGAGCCCTACTGCGCGATCGCCGACGTCCGCGATGACAGCGCCGAGGTGTGGGCCGGGCTGAAGGTACCTATCGTCGCCCAAGGCGAGATCGCGCAGGCGGTCGGCCTACCCCAGCACAAGGTGAAGGTGAACGTCATCACCGGCGGCGGCTCCTTCGGGCACAAGCTGTTCGGCGACCACGCCATTGAGGCTGCCCAGGCGTCGAAGGCGTTCGGGAAGCCCGTGCGGCTGATGTGGCACCGGGCCGACGAGCCGCGCCAAGGCAGGCTGCATCCCATGGCC
Organism: Amycolatopsis anabasis; assembly: GCF_009765355.1. Taxonomy (GTDB): domain Bacteria; phylum Actinomycetota; class Actinomycetes; order Mycobacteriales; family Pseudonocardiaceae; genus Amycolatopsis; species Amycolatopsis anabasis. The sequence goes on from NZ_VTHK01000039.1 coordinate 80,037, forward strand.
ACCTCCCGGATCCGGGCCACCGTGCTCGCCGGTAACGTCCTCACCTTCGAGCAGCGGCACACCTCGGTCGAGACTTCGTTCCGGCACGGTCTCGGCGAGATGCTCACCTCCGTCGCGACCAAACTTCCGACCGGTCTCGGCAACCTCGCTGTCGCCGAGGTCGCCTTCGCGCTGAGCCAGGAACTGCCCTACCACTTCGGCGTCGTCGACCAGACGCTCACGGAGACCGACCAGCGCTTCAACACCGGATCGATGCGCAACATCTACTCCCCCGACGTCCGCTGCGCCAGCGAACTGGTGGTCGACATGCTCGCCGACACAATGGACAAGGACCCGCTGTCCTTCCGGCTGGAGTTCCTGAAGAGCGACAAGGCCAAAGGAGTGCTCCGGAAAGTCGCCGAGGTCGGCGGCTGGGGCCGCAAAATGCCGGCAGGCACCGCGCAAGGCATCGCAATCCACAAGGAATACAAAGGCGCGAGCGCGTGCCTGGTAGAGATCGACTGCCGACCCGAAACGGTGAACCGGAAAGTCCGCGACGGGGTGACCGGCCCACGGGTCACAAAAGCGGTCATCGCCCTCGACGCCGGGCTGGTGATCAACCCCCGTGGCCTGGAAGCACAGCTCATGGGCGGCTTCGCCGACGGTCTCGCGCTCGCGCTGACCAGTAGCGTACACCTGAGAAACGGGCAGTTCCTCGAGGCGAGCTGGGACAACTATTTCTACACCCGCCAGTGGAACGTCCCGCCTGACTTCACCGCAATCGCGATGCCGTCCAACGGCGACCAGCCCGGTGGCGCGGGCGAGGCCGGCGTTGCCTGTTCGGTTGCCGCCGTGGCCTGCGCCTACGCCCGGGCCACCGGGAAGGTCCCGACGCGGTTCCCGATCAACCACGACGACCCGATCGGTTTCGAGGTCAAGTCATTCGTCCCACCCGTGCCCGAATCGCCGACCGACGGCCTGATCTGGACCTACTGAGGAGCAACCACCGATGAGCAAGCACACCTTCGTCCTCAACGGAAAGGCCGTGACCGTCGACGTCGACGACGACCTGCGCGTGTTGTGGGTCCTGCGTGACATCCTCGGCGTGCGCGGGCCCAAGTACGGCTGCGGCATCAACGTCTGCAAGGCCTGCACCTCGCACTTCAACGGCAAGGCCTTCAACCCCTGCTCAGTGCGGATCGCCGACGTCAAGGCCGACGACGAGATCACCACCATCGAAGGCCTACCCGGCACTGTGGGAACCGACCTGCACCCGATGCAGCAGGCGTGGCTGGACCACGATGTCGCGCAATGCGGCTACTGCCAGCCGGGCCAGATCATGGCCGCCGTCGCCAAAGTGAAGCAGGCCCGCGCCGAAGGCCGTGAGATCGACGACAACGATCTCGACGAGATCCGCAACGTCTGCCGCTGCGGCACGTACTCCCGGATCCGTGAGGCCATCAAAGCCGGCGCCGCCAGAATGTAAACCCACCCGGCACTGGCTAACCGAGGTCGGCACACATCGCGCCTGCCGGAAACACCATGAGCAGCAGCACGAAGGGACCAGGATCCGGCGGCTGCTGACACCTCCGCCTAACCACCCAACGGCGGATTCCAGCGGTCGTCGCAACGATGAGGGGTTTATGGTGCCATGAACCCTGCAATGGCTTCGCGACAACGGCTACAAGGTGCTCGCCGGGAGTGACGAGGCGCGCAAGTTCTCCTACGGTGACAACCACCGGGCGCGGGCGGAGGTCGGCGAAAATGAATCGAGCCAACGGTGATCGTCGGCCCGGTCATCCCTCCCGGCGTAGGCCCGGTAGCGATCGGAATCGCCCTCGGCTGCCTGACGACGCGCTGGATCGCGCCGTGGGTGCTGCGCCTGCTTTGTCCAAGCGGCCGTCGCCGCACTCGCCGCGATGATGGTCCTCCCGGAGTACTACTTCAGCAAGTCAAGCAGGCGACGTCACCGCGACCCGCCTCAGCTCGCGTACGACTACGGAGCCGCGGTCAGCTGGGTGGCCTCGCTGACCCACCGGGTCGTCGGGTGGCTTTTGAACGGTGCGGCGCGAGCGCTCCGCGCGATCCCAATCACCGCGGTAGCCGTAGCCACCGGAGCACTGACGATCGGGTGGTTGCTTGACTTGATTTCTCTCTAGCAGGACTTTGCTAGGTCGCCAGGCTAATCGCTGGTGGCAGGTGGAGGCATCGGCCGGTCCAGACGGCCACCAGGACCAGTTCGCGGTCCGGACCGGCCCATGCCATACCTGCAACCGATCGGCCGCCTGGCTCCAGCAACCACTCGAACCCATGACTGACCTTCTGACTGCCCCGGACACATTGGCGTTGCCCGGCTTTGCCCCCCCGACCTGGTGCCTGATAGGTTCCCCGACATGCAACCTCCCTTTGGAGGTCTCCAGTAGAATAGTGTGATCGGGAGCGGGATTTGCGGTGGACCACATGTTTTCGGGCCAAAGTCCCCCCCTCGGACACCAGCACTAACCCTACGTGCTGGTTGGATGGTCACATCAACCGCTCTGTTTTCGGCGTCGTAGACCATCTCCAGCCGCAGCGCTTCATACAGCTCCTGCAACTTCGCCGGTTCGGCGTGCTTCAGCGCACAACCAACATCACCGAGCGAATCGATCATGGCGAACACTTCCGCGCGGCCCAGCGTGTTCGGCGCGGGCATGCCGTCCAGTTCTGCCTTCGTGGCCGCCCGCTGCGCCTGAGCGTCGTTGATCGATTCGACCAGCGCGGCCGGATCCACGCCAGCCTCAATCGCTGCCTTGAACCGTCGCAGCTTCGCCTCAGCGGCGTCCAGCCGCTTCTGCGCGGCCTCCCGCGCATTCGGCGCGATACTCGCCTGATGCTGGGATGCCACGAGCGCATCAACCGTCCGATCAATGTGCTCCCGGTCGAACAAGCCACCAAGCCAGTCGTTGAGCGGATCCAGCACGGCTACCTCCGGCAGGTACACGTTCTTCGGATGGCCCTGCAACGCGGGTGAGCCGGGAACCAGGCTGCGCGCGGCGCACCGGTAGTACGTGCGGGTCTCCCGAGGCGTACCCTCCATCCGCCGCAAGCAGTAGCCGCAGCGAACCCGCCCGCGCAGCGGGTATGCGCGTTTCGTGGCCTTCGGTCCGCGTTCGAGCTTCCGGGCGGCAGGCAGCCCACCCGCCGCCCGCGACCGCCGCCGCAGCTGGACCTCGACGAAGTCCTCCACCTCGATGATCTTCGGGTGTGCGGGCTTACGTGACCGCACGACCCGATCAGCCGCAGCCCTCCGGAACCGAACCACGTGCCCGGCCGCAACGTCGTCCGGATCGAGCAGCATCTCCTGTCTGGTCCACCGACCGAAGAACGCGTACCCGGTATAGCGCGGATTCTCCAAAATGGACCGAACCGTGCTGCCCTGCCAGCCGTCGGCGAACCGGTGCGGGTTCTGCTCCGGCTTGTACGCCGATGGGCACGGGATGCCCAGGCGGTTCAACTCGTTGGCGATCGCCCGATCACCCCGCCCGTCCAAGTATGCGGCGAAGATCCGGCGAACAACCTCCGCGGCGAGCTCGTCGATCGCCAGCACCCGCAGCCGAAAACCTTCTGCGGCCTTGCGCGGGTTCGGATGCGGCCCGCCATCGACCACGACATACCCGTACGGCGCCCGGCCGCCCTGGTGCCGTCCCTCGTTGATCACCTGCGCGTCCATCGCCGCGCGAACCCTGGCCTGGACGTGCTGACGCTCCGACTCGCTCATGCCGCCGAGCACGCTCATCAGCATCTTGTGCGACGGGTTGCGGGCGTCGAATTTTCCGCCCAGCTCGGGCACCCACAAATCCACGCCGTACGCGGCGAACCTCGGAGCGATGAGCGAGAACTGGTTACCGAACCAGCACCGCGTGCCTTCGCCTACGACAACCGCATCCCAACCACGGTTCGGGTCCTTCAACGCGGCCAGCAACCGCCCGGCTGCCTCACGTCGCTCCCACGGCACTGAGCGAGACTGACCAATATCGAAGAACTCGGCCGCTACGCTCCCGCCGAGCGGCTCGACGAACTTCCGCGCGTTGCCCAACTGCCACCCGCGTGAAGTCTCCGGATCCTGGTTGTCCTCGGTCGAGCACCGGCCGTAGAACGCCAGCGGCCCGATTCCCTCGTCCGCCGCGTCGACGACTTCGATCCCAAGCAGATCATCCAGCGTCGCCCACGGGTCACTGATGATTTCAGCTGTCACCGTTCACCTCCTCGACCG
>NZ_VTHK01000004.1 GCF_009765355.1 Amycolatopsis anabasis
CACAGTCACCTTCACACCATAACCAACGACCACGCCATAATTGAGTTACGCATCAATAGAACCGGCCGGAACACTCACGACCCCCAGGGGCTTACGGCCGGTGCATCCGGTTCCAGAGGTGGGGCCAGGGATCCAGCGGGTGGGTGCAGAGCCAGATCGGGACGTTCTGGTTGGCGATCTGGGCGGTGACGTCCAGGCGGACCGTGCTCATTTGGCGCACCTCGCCGAAGAACTGGCGCAGCCAGGTGGGATCGCCGCCGACGTAGAGGACTTGGCGGGTGTCGTTCGGCGGGGTGCCCGCGTACCAGTAGCCGCGTTCGGGGCCGTAGGCGGTGGGCAGGCCGCGGTCCGGGCCGTAGTAGTCCAGGGCGGCGGCTTGCCAGTAGGTGTCGCCCATCAGCACGGTGTGGTCCGGGGGTAGTTCGCGGTAGGCCGCCGCCGCGGTGTCGACCAGTTCCGGCCAGCCGTAGCTGCCGCCGGCGACGTGGTCCAGGATCGGCACGCCGGTGAATCCGGTGGCCGGGCGGACCGGGAGGGCCAGGTAGATCGCCAAGGGAACGGAAAGCGCGTACACCGGCCACGTCGGCACCCACCGCCACCAGGCGGCGGGGCGGCGCTTCTCGATCCGGACCGCGGAGGCGGCGAACAGGACCGCGTAGAGACCCGCGAGGTAGTAGTAGCGCGCGGCGGTGAGCAGGAAGATCACGGTGACCAGGGCGGCGGCCCAGCCGAAGAACCGGTACGCGCGGAGTTCGGGGGCGCGCAGCAGCACGGAGAACCCGTGGCAGGTCAGGAAAACGCCGACGAGGAGTCCGGAGGTGAGCACCGCCAGCGGGATCATGGCGAGGGGCCCGCCGAGGAGGCGGTCGTTCTGCTCGGCGACCACCGACTGCATGAGCAGGTAGGGCCAGCCGTTCCGCGCCTGCCAGATCAGGGTCGGCACGGTGGCCAGCACGGTCACCGCACCGCCCGCCCACAACGCGGGGCGGCGGAGCAACGCCCGCGGCCCGGCGATCAGCGCGCCCGCGGCGAGGGCGAGCCAGAAGAAGGCGATCAGGAACTTGCCCTGCATGGCGACCGCGGTGACCAGCCCCGCGAAGAACAACAACCGGTCCGATCGGGTCCGCACCCAGCGCACCACCAGCCAGCTGACCAGCACCCAGCAGAACGGGTCGACCGTCGAGGTGGCGAGCACGTGCCCGGAGGCGAGCAGCTGGAACGACAGCGCGTAGGCGCCCGCGGTCAGCACCTGCGCCCGCGTGCCGCCGCCGAACTCCCGGGCGATCAACGCGGCGAGCACCACCCCGGCGGAGGTGAGCAGCAGCGGCAGCAACCGCAACCCGATCACCGAACTCGGGAAGACCGCGTCGGCCAGCCTGGCCAGTTCCGGCAGCAGCCACGGGTTGTCCGCGTAACCCCATGCCGGGTGGTGCTTGGCGGAGGCGAGGAAGTACAACTCGTCGCCGAAATAGCCGAACCTGCCGCTGACCGCCAGCAGGACCGCGCCGACCGCGGCCGCGATGCCCAGCACCGGCAGGCGCGCGAACGCCGGTGGCGCGGACGTTTCGGTGGTGTCCACAGTGGACACCTTGGTGCCGTCCACGGCGGTTCAGTCCGCGACCGGGGTGAACGCGCCTTCGAGGTAGCGGACCCGGCAGGCCGACCGCTGGATCTTGCCGCTGGAGGTGCGCGGGAGTTCGCCGGGACCGATCATCAGCACGTCGCGCAGCGAGAGTCCGTGCTGCCGGGAGACGATCGACCGGACCGCGGCCGCCACCTCGGCGCGGTCGAGCCCGCCGTCCACCTGCTTGGCCCGTTCGGCCACGACGACGGCCTGTTCCCCGCGCGGGCCGGGAACCGAGAACGCGGCGACCGCGTGGCGCCGGACCGCCGGATGCGCCTGCTCGACGGTGTACTCGACGTCCTGCGGGTAGTGGTTCTGCCCGTCGACGATGATCAGGTCCTTGAGCCGCCCGGTGATGAACAGGTCGCCGTCCACCAGCACGCCCAGGTCACCGGTGCGCAGCCAGCCGTCCCGGCCGGGATACGGCGGGATCGCGTTACCGTCCGCATCGGACAGTTCGGCGTCGAACACGCTGGCGGATTCGGCTTCGCTGCCCCAATATCCCTGGCCCACGTTCGGGCCGCTCGCCCAGATCTCGCCGACCTCCCCGTCCGGGAGCGCGATCCCGGTGCGCGGATCGGCGATCCGGAGAAGCTGATCGACCGGCTGCCCCGCGGACACCAGCGTAGAACTCGACTCGGTGCCCGGTTCCACCAGCACGGCACGGCCCGCGGCCAGGCTGACCCGGTCGAAACCCTGCCGCCGGGGCGGCGAGCCCGCCGGGGACACGGTGACCATCACGACCGCCTCGGCGAGGCCGTAGGTGTGGCGGTGCATCCGCGGTTCGAGGCCGCAGTCCGCGAACTTCGCGTAGAACTTGTCCAAAGTAGACGGAAGCACCGGCTCGCTGCCGTCGCCGAGGGTGACGACGTGGCCCAGGCTCAGTTCCGCCTTGTCCTCCTCCTTGGTGCGCGAGGCGACGTAGGCGTAGGCGAAGTTGGGCGCGGCGGTGATCGCCGGCCCCGGGGTGGCCGCGAGTTGCCGGAGCCACCGCTTCGGCTGCGCGATGAACGCGAGCGGATCCATCAGGGTGGCCGACAAACCACCGAAGATCGGCGAGGCGACGCCGACCACCAACCCCATGTCGTGGAACAGCGGTAGCCAGCTGACCACGGTGCTGCGGCCCGGCTCGCCTTCGTAGGCTTCCACGCCCTGCCGGGCGTTCGCCACCACGTTCCCGTGGGTGATCATCACCCCGGCCGGGGTCCGCGTCGACCCCGAGGTGTACTGCAGGTACGCGAGATCGTCCGGGGTGAGCCGCGCGGGCTCGTAGTCCTCGTCGGGCAGTTGCGGCAGGACGTCCACGGCGACAAGCCGAGCCTCGGACAAGGATGAATGCTCGGCGAGGAAACCCTCCACCGCGTCCGCGTGGTCCCGGACGGTCAGCACGAGGGCCGGCTCGCAGTCCGCGAGCACCGCGGCGAGCCGTTCGGTGTGCCCCGGCAACGGGGACGGCTCGAACAGGGGCACGGCGATCAGCCCGGCCCGCAGGGCGCCGAGGAACGCGGCCACGTAGTCGATCGACTGCGGGATCAGCACGGCCGCCCGGTCGCCCCGCCCAGCGCGGCGCCGGCACCACGCCGCGATCACGTCGACCCGGTCGTTCAGCTCCCGCCAGGACAACGAGGTGGCGTCCCCGGCGAGGCTGCGCGAATAGTCGACGAAGGTGACCGCGCATTCGTCACCGCGGATTTCGGCCCAGCGCGCCAGGGCCGCGGGCAGGGTTTCGACGGCGAGGCTTTCCGCATCGAGCAGGTGCCGCTGCCGGGAGGTCGTTTCCATAGGTCCCTCACATCACAATTGTTTCCGTGCGGTTCAGATGCCCATTCCGCTGGCCAGGACCGGCCACGACCGGTGCAGGGCGAATTGCCAGTACGGCCAGGTGTGCGTGCCCGCACCGTAGAAATCCACCGTGACCGGGACTCCGCCCTGCTGGAGTTTGCCGACGAATCCCCGGGAATTCCCCAGTGCGACGTCCTCCAGCAAGGCGCCCGCGGGAGGCGGGCCCGCGGGGTCGTCCAGCGGGCCGGTCTTGCCGTCTCCGGAGGACACGTAAAGCTTGGTCCCGCGCAGCTTGTCGACCTTGTCGGCCGGGTTGTGGTCCATCCACCGCGCCCGCTGCGACCACGGGTCACCCCACAGCACACCCCACACGAAGAACCCCTGGTTGATCATGTTCAGCTGGGTGACCTCGGGAATACCGGGGGCCAGCACGTCGACCGCCCCGCTGTAGGAGGCCGCCGCGCCGAACATTCCGGGAACGCGGGAGGCGTATTCCATGGCGCCGTAACCGCCCATCGAAAGTCCCGCGATCGAACGCCGGTCCCCCGCGCCGTATCCGCGTTCCAGGATCTGCTTGACCTCGGTGAGGTGGAATTTGCGCCAGTCCGGGACGCCGAACAACCCGTAGTTCCACCATTCGCTGTACATGCCGATCTTGCCGCCGCTGGGCATCACGATCATCGCCGGTTTGTCGGCGGTGAACTGCTCGACGTCGGTGAACTTGGTCCAGGACTGGTAGTCGGCGACCTCGCAGCAGCCGTGCAGCAGCCACAGGTTCGGCCAGGACTGGCCGGAATTCTTCGCCCAGCCCGATGGCACCAGCAACCGCACGGACGCCTTGGCCCCCAGCGCGGGCGACTGGATTTCCAGGTCCAGGGTGCGCTGATCCACCCAGGTTTCCTTGGTCACCTTGGCCCCGTCGTCGGCCGTCACCGGTGCCGCGGACGCGGCGGTGTCCCCGGTGGCCGGGACCAGCACACCGGTGAACAGGGCGGCGACGAGTGCTCTGATCGGTACACGACGGCGCTGTCGGGTACGGGTCATTTCGTTTCATCTCCTCGAATCGGGTGCGGCAGCAGTGCGGAAAGCCGGTCCGCGATGACCGCGACGTGCGGCGGGTCGATGACGGTGATGTGGTCACCGTGCACGCGCACGACCTCCAGCCGGGGGCAGTGTTCGTCCCAGCCGAGCGCGTCGTCGGTGCGCAGGTAGCGGGGATCGAGGGTGGTGGTGAGCGGGTGCGGGTCCTTGGCGCGGAAGAGCAGCACCGGGCCGGCATAGGTGCTCGGCGTGTACCGCTCGGCGATCCGCGCGTCCACATAGGACGTTTGCTGGTGGGTGAGCACCGCGTCGCCCATGGCCGTCACCCGCTCGCGCAGCCGCCGCATGACGAACTCGTTGCGTTCGTCTTCGCCGAGCGCGGCCAGTTCCTGCTCGGGTAGTCCGAGGTCCACCTGGTAGGTCTGTTCGATGTAGGCGATGAACTTGCGCAGCCTGCCCTGCAGTGCCTCGTCCGGGGACGGTTCGACCCCGCGCAGCGGAAGGATGGTGTCGATCAGGAAGAGCAGTTCGATCTCGGCGCCCGCGGCGGTGAGCTGCTGCGCGGTTTCGAAGGCGAGCAGGCCGCCGAAGGACCAGCCGCCCAGCCGGTACGGGCCTTCGGGTTGGCGCTGCCGGATCAGTTCCACGTACCGGGCGGCTTTCTCGCGCACGGTGTCCAGGTCGTCGAGGCGTTCCAGGCCGTAACAGGTCACGTCCGCGTCCAGCAGCCGCACCAGCGGCCGGTAGGCCGCGGTCGGGCTGCCCGCCGCGTGGAACAGGAACACCGCCGGGCTCTGCCCGTCGCCGCCGAGCAACCGCACCGGGCCCTGCCCCGGCCCCTCCAACTCCGCGCGGACCAGGTCGGCCATCCCGGCGATGGTGGGCACGGCCAGCAGCTCCGCCGCGGAGACCGGCCGGCCCAGTTCCGCGGAGACGATCTCGCCGAGTCGTTCGGCGTCGCCGTCCGTGCCGATTTCGGTGAACGGCACGTCCACCGCGACCTCGCGGGGACCGAGGACCTGGCGCCAGGCCCGGGCGACCCAGCGCTCGGCGAGGTCGCGGGTGCCCGGACCGTTCGGGCGGCGGCCCGGTTCCGGCGCGGCCGCACCGGCCGGGCGGAGTTCGTCGACGAGGTGGTCGGCGAGATCGGCCAGGCTCGCGCCGCGCAGCAGCATCGGCAGCGGGAGGGTGGTGCCGAAGTCCCGTTCGACGGCCGCGCGGGCGCGCATGGCCAGCAGGGAATCGAGCCCGAGCGAGGTGAGCGGGGCGTGCGGGTCGAGGAGTTCGGGGTCCAGCCACATCATCTCGGCGACCACCGATCGGAGGTGGTCGCCGATCGTGGCTCCGGCCCGCTCCGGGTCTTCGGTGGCGAGCGTGCGCAGGGCGTCGATGCCCGCCCAGGGACCGGTTTCGTCCGGCCGCCGTTCGGCCAGCATCGCGAAGAAGGGTCGTTCGGCGAGCCGGGGGAACAGGTCGAGCACGCTCGCGGCGTTCATGCGGGTGATTCCGGTTTCACCGCGGCGGGAGGCGAGCACGGCGGCGAGTGCGGCCATGCCTTCTTCGGGTGGCATGGGTTCGAGGATCGGGTTGTCGCGGCCCGCGGCGCCGCCGATCTCGGCCCATGCGCCCCACTGGATGGTGGTGGCGGGCAGGCCCTGACCGCGTCGCCAGGCGGCGAACGCGTCCAGCCACGCGTTCGCGGTCGCATACGCGGCCTGGCCCGGTGAACCGAACAACGCGGCACCCGAGGAATACGCCAGCCACCAGTCCAGTTCGATCCCCGCGCACGCTTCGTGCAGCCGCAGCGCGCCTTCGACTTTGCCGCGCCAGACCGCGGCGAGGTCGGCGGGGTTCAGGGAGAGCACGGCGCCGTCGGCGAGGACCCCGGCGGCGTGCAGGACACCCCGCAACCGGGTGCCATCCGCGGTGGCCCAGCGCACCATGCGTACCGCGACTCCGGGTTCGGCGATGTCCCCGGTCACCACTTCCACGTCCGCGCCCAGGGCTTGGATTTCTCCGAGCACCACGCTCGCCGCGTCGGAGGGGCCGCGGCGTCCGGAGAGCACGATCCGGGTCGCGCCGCGTTCGGCGAGCCACCGGGCCGCGGCGAGGCCGAGCCCGCCGAGCCCGCCGGTGATCAGGTATGCCCCCTCCCGCACGATCGGCTCCGGCCGCTCGGGGGCAGGCAGGGTGGCGCGGGTGAGGATTCGGGTGTATCGGTGGCCGTTTCGCCAGGCCACCTCGTCGTCGGCCGCGGCGGCGGTCAGTTCGCGTGCCAGGTCCGCGGGATCGTCGTGGTCGATCCAGCTCGCTCGTAGTTCGGGGTGTTCGAAGGCGAGCACCCGGATCAGGCCGCGCAGCGCGGCGAGGGCGGGGTGGCCCGGCTCCCCGTCCAGCACCACGGCGGCTTTCCCAGTGGCCAGCCACAACCGGGGCGGTTCACCGTCCACAGTGGTCAGATCGTGGACGGTCTCCGCGACCGCGAGCACCAGCTCCCGCGCCGCACCGGGCTCCTCCGGCGAACCGGGTAGCACCACCACACCGCCGAGGGCCGCCTGTTCCGCGGCGACCTTCACCAGCTCACCGCGCCGGGCCCACGGGACCGGCACCGCGACGTGTCCCTGTCCGGCGAGAAGCTCCGCGATCGGCCGGGGATCCACCTCGCCGGCGTGCACCAGAACCCAGTCGCGGCCACCGGCCGTCTTCTCGGGCAGTTCGCTCGGCACCCATTCGGCTTGGTAGGCCAGTCGTTCCGGGGCGAAGGGCACCTCGGACCGGCCCACCGGGGTCATGGTGACCCCCTCGAAGGCGGCCAGCACTGTCCCGTCGGGGTCGAGCAACCAAGCCGATCCCGTGTCGCGCGAGGCGGCGGCGCGGGTGGCTCGGCGGGGGTCGCCGAACAGGCTCACCCGCCCGAACCCGGTCGGCAGCCATACCCGGTCATCGGCGGTGACCAGGGCCCGCACGCACGCCTCCCCGAGTGCCGGGTGCAGCGTGAATCCCTTGCCATCGCGGGGAACCTCGACCTCGACGGACACGTCCTCCCGGATCGTGACGGGCGGAACCCCCGCGGCGACCGCGGTGGCGTCGGCGTACCGCAGCCAGTCCCCGCCGGACCGCGCGAACACCGACAGCGTCACCGCGTCCCCCGGGCGAGGGTCGGCGGATACGGAGATCTCGGTGTGGTCGGCCAGCGGCAGGATCCGGTGCAGCACCACCTCCCGCAGCTCCGGCCGGGGCAGAAGTCGCCCGGCCGCGGTCAGCAGCAGTTCGACGAAACCGCCGCCGGGCAGGATCGGGCTGCCGTGCGCGGCGTGCTCCGCGAGCCACGGATGCGCGGCGGTGCCGACCTCACCGGGCCACACGTGCTGCCCGGTCCCCGGCACCTCGACCCGATCACCGAGGAACGGATGCCCGGAGCGCGGGGGCGGCGCCGACTCGACCCAGTACCGGCGGTGTTCCCACACCGGTGGTGGCAGGTCGATCACCACCCGATCCGGATAACGCCGGAGCAGCGCCTCGGGATGCCCGAGCACGTGCAGCTGGGCCAGCGCGCCCGAGAAGCCGTCCGAGGTGCCGTCCAGGTCGCGGCGCAGCGACGCGACCGCCGCGAGGTCGGTGACCCCGAGTGAATGGGCGGTTTGTTCGATGGCGGTGTGCGCGATCGGATGCGGGGCGATCTCGAGGAAGGTGCGGTGCCCGTCGGCGATCGCGGCGGCCAGCGCCTGGGTGAACCGCACCGGACGGCGCAGGTTCGCCGCCCAATACTCGGTGTCGAAGGCCGGTCGCTGCCGGGGATCGTCCAGGACACTGGAGTAGCAGTACGTCGTAGCCGGTGCGGGCCGCAGTTCCCCCAGCGTTTCCCGGAAGCGGCCCAGCAACGGGTCGACCGCGGCGGAGTGGCCCGCCGCGCCGAGCGGCAGCATCCGCGCCAACCCGCCACAACTGTCCACATGGGACACAAGTTCGGCCACCTGCCCGGCCGGGCCGCTGACCGTGCACTGCGTCGGCGACGCGAACACCGCGACGGTGACCTCGGGGAACCGCTCGCCGAGTTCGCCCAGCTCGACCGGGGACAACTCCACCACCGCCATCGCACCCGCACCCGCGATGTCGAGTTCCTCCAGCAGCACGGCCCGGTGCGCCATCACCCGCACCCCGGACACCGGATCCAACGCCCCCGCGACGACGGCCGCCGCCACCTCGCCCATCGAATGCCCGAGCACCGCCGCCGGGCGCACGCCGACGCTCTTCCAGAGTTCGGCGAGCGCGACCTGGATCCCGAAGATCGCCAGCTGCCGGGTGGCGAAGGTGTCCGGCTCGCGCGTGCCGTCCAGCAGCGCGGTCAGCTCGACCCCGGCGTGTTCGGCGAACGCGCCGTCGAGGTCCCGCACCGCCGCGGCGAACACGGGTTCCTCGGCCAGCAGCCGCCGCCCCATCGCGGGCCACTGGGAGCCGTAGCCGGAGAACACGAACACCGGGTCCCCGCCACCGGTCGGCGCGGACCGGTCCGGCTGCCCCTCGGCCAGGGCACGCAGCCGCTCGCGCAGCTCGCGGTGGTCCCGGGCCGGGATGGCGGCCCGCACCGGAGCCGGGTCGTCGCCGTGCAGCACCGCCGCGGCCAGCTCGGGCAGGGTGACACCGTCGTCGACCCAATCCGCCAGCGCCCGGGCGCGGGCGCGCAGGCGGGCCGGTGACTTCGCCGACAGCGCGATGACCTCCGGGCGGTGCACCGGGGAACGCCGGGAAGTGCTGGTGCGTGGCCATTCCTCCACCACCACATGCGCGTTGGTGCCGCCGAAGCCGAACGACGACACCCCCGCCCGCGCGACCCCGGAATACCGGGGCCACTCGGTGGTTTCGGTGACCACCGCCAACCTGCCCGCTTCGAAGTCGATGTGCGGGCTGGGCGTGCTGAAGTTCCGGCTCCGGGGAAGCTGCGAATGCCACAGCCCGAGCACGACCTTGATCAGCCCGGCGATGCCCGCCGCGCCCTCCAGATGCCCCAGATTGCTCTTCACCGACCCCAGCAGCAACGGCCGGTCCGGTGCCCGGTTCGCGCCCAGCACCGCCGCCAGCGCCCCCGCCTCGATCGGATCGCCGAGCAGCGTCCCCGTCCCGTGCGCCTCGACGTAGTCGATCGTCCGGGGCGGCACCCCGGCCTTCGCATACGCCCGGGCCAGCACGCGTTGCTGGGCCACCGGATTCGGCGCCATGATCCCGTTCGACCGGCCATCGGAGTTCACCGCGCTCCCGCGGATCACCCCGAGGATCCGATCGCCCGCCTGCTGCGCGTCGGCCAGCCGCTTGAGCACCACCACCCCGCAGCCCTCACCCCGGGTGATCCCGTCCGCGTCGGCGTCGAACGGTTTGCACCGACCGTCCCCCGCCAGCAGGCCCGCCAGCTCGAAGTTCGCCGTGATCCCCGGCGACAGCAACACATTCACCCCCGCCGCCACCGCGGCCGAGGCCTCCCCGTCGACGAGGGCGCGCACCGCCTGATGCACCGCCACCAGCGAGGACGAGCACGCCGTGTCGACGGTGACGCTGGGGCCGTGCACCCCCAGCGCGTACGACACCCGGTTGGCCGCCAGCGAAGCCGCCGCGCCCGTGCTGGAGAAGGTGTCGATCCGGTCCAGATCGGTCATGGTCAGCTGCGCGTACTCGGTCGCCGACAAACCCACGAACACCGCGCAGTCGGTGCCGCGCAAGGACTCCGGCGGGATGCGCGCGTGCGACAGCGCCTCCCATGTCACCTCCAGCAGCAACCGCTGCTGCGGATCCATCACCTCCGCCTCACCCGGACTGATCCCGAAGAACTCGGCATCGAATCCGGCCACATCACCGAGAAACCCGCCGTGGCGCGGCAGGTCGCGATCGGCCGCACCAGGTGCGAACTGCTCCCAACGCCCGTCCGGAATCTCCCCGATCGCCGATTCGCCCTCGGCGAGCAACGACCAAAACTCGTCCACAGTGGACGCGCCGGGGAACCGGCAAGCCAACCCGACGATCGCCACCGGCTCACCCGGATCGGCCGGACCGGAATCCGCCGCCGCCACGGATTCGGCTCCGGCGGCCAGCGTCCGCGCCAACTCCGCGATCGTCGGCGCCGACCACACCAGCGTGCTCGGCAGGTCCCGGCCGACCAGCTCACCGATCTCCGCCGCCAGCACCGTCGCATCCCGCGAAGACACCCCGAACTCGTGCAACGGCCGATCGAACTCCCGCTCCCCGACCGGCCGATCCAACAACTCGCCCAGCCGTTCGGCAAGCCAAGCCCGCCACCGCGGTTCGCCGTCCGGTACCCGGTTCATATTCCCTCGCATTCCTTGGCCGGTACCGGCCGGGAGAGTTCCGGCGGCCGGGGACGCAGCACCACGAGCGCGAGCGCCGCCCCGGCCGCCTGCAGCAGTGCCGCGACGACGAGACCGGCCGTGTACCCACCGGCCAGCGCCGGGCCGGGGCTCGCCCCGGCGGCGATGTCGGCGGCTCGGACCGCGGTGATGACCAGTCCGATCAACGCGACGCCGAACGCGCTGGCGAGTTCGCGGGACGCGGTCAGCACCCCGGACGCGGCGCCCGAATCGCCCTCGCCGGTCAGCTCGAGCGCCTGCGTGGTGATCGGCGTGGTGAACGCCGAGCCCACCCCGGCCAGGACCAGTCCGGCCAGTCGCGGCTCGATCGCCTGCTGCGCGTTCACCGCGGCGAGCGCCGCGAGGCCGGTGGCCACGAGGAGCAGGCCGAGGCACACCACGCGATGCGGCCCGAGCACGCGGGTGGCCACCGGGACGAACGGGGTCGCGCACACCACCGCGGCCGCCACCAGCACCAGCGGCAGCCCGGCGGCTTCCGGGCCCAGGCCGAGGAAATCCTGGTGCACCAACGGGGTGAAGAACACGATCCCGCTGATGCCGAGCCCCCAGAGCAGCACCAATGCGTTCGCCCCGGCGAAGATCCGGTTCCGGAGCAGCCGCGCGGGAATCAGCGGTGCGGCGGCGTGCCGCTCGGTCACCGCGAAGCCGAGCAGGCCCAGGACTCCCGCCCCGCCCAGCGCCAGGGCCGTCGCGGCTCCGGCCGAAGCCGTCACCGAGGCGGTGAGCAGGACCAGGCTGGCGGTCACCAAGACCACGCCGCCGAGGGGCACCCGCACCCCGGTCCGGGGCGGCTCCGCCCGGGTGGCGCGGGCCAGCAGGATCGCGGCCCCGGCGATGAACGGCAGGTTGCTGAAGAAGATCCAGCTCCAGTGCAGGTGTTCGGCCAGCGCGCCACCGAGCCACGGTCCGAGCGCGAGCGCCGCGGCCAGTGCGGCGGTCCAGACCGCCACGGCGAGCGGGCGCCGCCCGGCGGGGAGTTCGGTCCGGATGAGGCTGAGCGCACCGGGGACCACGAACGCCGCCGCCACCCCCTGCGCCACCCGCGCGGCCAGCAGCACCTCCGCCGAGCTCGCGAAACCCCCGAGCAGTGCCCCCGCCGCGAAGACCGCGCAGCCGGCCAGGACCAGGCGACGCCGCCCGAGCCGGTCGAGCAGGGCGCCGGCGGCCAGCAGCAATCCGGCGTAGGGCAGCATGTAGGCGATACCGGCCCACTGCAGCAAGGTCAGGCTAAGGCCGAGTTCCCGGCCGATCGAGGGCGCCGCCGCCGCGATGATGGTGTTGTCCAATGTGGTCACGAAGGCGACGAGCGCGACCACCGTCAGGATCGCCCCGGTGCGGTGCTCGCGGGCCGCGGTGGTGACCGGGCCGGCCGCCGGCTCGCTCGTGCGCGGCTTGCGATTCTGCACCACGTCGTGCTCCCCGATCAGTGAACGGCACCGCCCGTGGTCGAACCCGATCACCGCCGGTTTCCCTTAGGTGATTGCGGTCCCGCAGGGCTTGGAAAACAAGGATGATTCAGCCGGAATAACACTGTCAATGACAAATTTCGACAGGCCAAATATCCACGCGAACAGCGCGTCGAAATTTGTCATTCCGCACCGCATGGGAGGACCGCGCACTCGTCGCCAGGTGAGGGGTTCGCTGCTCGAGCCGCCTATCGGCCGCGCATCGCCGGGCCCGGCCCGGCGATCAGCGGCGGCCGGACGCGCGAACCACGGGCGCGCTCGAGTTTTGTCATCCAGGGCACAGAATCTTCGTGCGTTTCATTCACGATCGCACAAATTGTTCGCGTCTTGACTTTCGGCTGGTTTCCGGGAGAAAAGCGTGCCGAATCGCCGCCGCTTCAGAGCGCGCGCTGCCGCAGGTGCGGCCACCGGCGCAGGATGCGGTGGAGCGCGGCGGCGCTCCTGGTCACCGGCCCTTCGCAGCCGACGCGGACGTGGAAGCGCTGTCCTTTGTGGATGATCCGGTGCGGCACGACCACCAGCTCGTCACCGGACGGCCAGAACCGGCTCGCCAGCTTGCCGTCGACCGAGACCGAGCGGACGGTCAGGCCGCGCGGGTCCAGGGCGATGCGGTCGACGTTCTCGGTCGCGGTGGCGGTGATCGCGATGTCGCCCTGGCAGAACCGGTTGAAGTAGGTGAGGTCGACCTGGTAGTCGGCGAGCGTGAACGTTTTCGGCAAGGATCTTCCCCATCAGCGGCGTCTTCTCGGGCTGCCTTCAAGCTAGGCGGGGCTGTTCACCGCGGCGCCGCGATCGTGCAACGGGTCTCCGGCGAGCACCCATCGGTTGGGTAACAGAACCACGGTTTCCGGATATAGACTGTCCAGTTGTGGAGCCCCTGCACCGGGTCGACCTCGGCAGCGTTCCCTACGAGCAGGCCGCCCGGGACATGGCGGAGTGGGTTCGCGAGCGAACCGAGGGCACGGCGGGTGACCGGTTGTTCCTGCTGAGTCATCCGCCGGTGGTCACCTACAGCCACCGCACCCCGCCGGAGGAGCTGCCCCGGCTGGACGGGCACGGGCGGCCGCTGCGGACCGTGCTCCACCGTGCGCCGGGACACCCCGCCGAAGTCGTCCAGCCTGGTCGGGGTGTGGACCCCGGACCACCGCAAGCTGGCGGCCATCGGCATGCGGATCCGCCGCGGCGTCACCAGCCACGGGTTCTCCCTCAACATCGACCCCGACCTGAGCGCCTTCGACCACTTCGTCGCGTGCGGCATGTCCGATGTCCGGACGACCTCGCTGCGGGAGGTCGCCGAGGAGCAGGGGCTGCCCGCGCCCGGCGAAGCCGCGGTCCGGGACGCGGTGGCGCGGGCGCTCGGGGCGGTCACTCCCGGTTGATCGAACGGGGGTCCATCGCCGACACGCTGGGATCGTTGTCCACCACCGCCCGGGCCACCACCAGGAGTTTGCGGCCGTGGTCCCGCGCGAACCCGCGCATCGAATCGAACGCCTCGGCCACCCCGACCCCGAACCGTTCGGCGAGCACGCCCTTCGCCTGCTCCACGACGATCCGGCTGTTCAGCGCGGCCTGCAGCTGTTCGGAGAGCATCTCGCGCCGGCGGGTGGCGCGTTCGGCGAGGATGCCGATCGTGGCCACATCGGCCAGGGCCTGGCCCACGTCGGCCAGTTCGCGGTCCAGTTCACCGGAATCCGCCGAGAACAGGTTGACCACGCCGATGATCTCGTCCCGCAGCCGCAGCGGCAGGGCGTGCGCCGCGCCGAACCCGGCGGCCATCGCGGCGGGCACGAACCGGGGCCAGCGCGCCGCGGCGACGGTCAGATCGGCGCCGTGCACCGCTTCCCCCGCGCGGAAGCAGTCCAGGCTCGGGCCCTCGTCGTTCTGCAACTGGAAAAGTTCCGCCAGCCGGGCCTGTTCGCTGGACGCGGCGACCACGTTCAGCGCGCCGTGGTGGTCGGCCAGCAGCAGGCCGGCGGCGTCGACCGCGAGGACCTCGGTGCAGCGCAGGGTGATCTGGTGCAGGAAGTCGATCAGGTCGAAGTCGGTGACGATGGTGTCGGTCAATTCGACGAAAGCCTGCGCGATCTGCCGATCCAACCCGGTCATGACATTCCTCCCTGATCCTGCTCCGGGGCGGGGGGATCCCCGTCCGGGCTGAAGCGCAGCGTCCGCCGCACCACCGCGCGCGCGACCTCCGCCACGCGGAGATCGCGCGCGTAGGCGTAGGCGCGCAGGCGGACGAGCGCATCGGCCACCGGAACGCCGAGCTGCACCGAGACCATGCCGGCCGCCTGGTGCACCTCCGCCCGGCGCAACATCGATTCGTCCGCGAGGATGCCCTCCGCCGCTTCGGTCCCGGCCTGGCCGTTCAGCGCGAGCAGCAGCAACGCATCGACGTAGACCAGGGCGTCGGCCAGTTCGCCGGCGGTCAGCCCGCCCACCCCGTCGCGGTACAGGTCGAGCACGCCGACCTGGATCGCACCGGCGCCCACCGGTAACGAGAACATTCCCCGCACCCCCAGCCGGCACGCTTCGGCCGCGAACACCGGCCACCGCGACCGGCTGTCCCGGGACGCCAGGTCGTCGACCAGGGTCGGCGCTCCGGCCGACAGGGTGTCGACGCCCGGCCCTTCCCCTACCGCGGCCTGCAAGTCCTCCAACTCCTCGCTGCGCACGTCGGTGGCGTGCACCGGTTCGTGCGTATCAAGGCTACTCAGAAGTACAACACCGGCACCGCTCGCGGAGATCGCCTTCGCGCACGCGAGGCAGACGTGGCGGATGGACAGGGGAACGGCTTCGCGCGCGGCGCAGTCGACGATCGAAGCCCAGACCTGGGTTGTCCGATCACCGTCCACCGCGAGTCCGCCTCACCGCTCACGCACCATCGACCACGACCGTAGCGCCCCGGACCTGGCCGGGCGAAAGGTACACAGAACCCGGGCGACCAGGACTTTTGACTCTACTCAGGCGAGGTCCCCGGCGCGCAGATACGCCAGGCCGTGCGCGCCGGGTTCACCGCTTCGTGCCACCTCGAGGACGGCCACCGGTTCGAGTCGGGTCAGATCCACGACGGACACCGTGGAGGAGTCGACGTTGGCGACGTATCCGAACCGCCCGTCCGGCGAGGACGTGATGGTCAACGGGAACCGGCCGACCGCCACCCGGCCGAGGTGCCGATGCGTTTCCGGGGCGTAGACGTGCAACGCGCCGTCCGCGTGCTCGCCGAGCGCGGAGCCGTCGCCCGCCATGCTCAGTTCGCCCGCGAGGATCAGGCCGGTGCCGGTGACGTGCACCGGGAACACGACGTGCTCGGTCGGCAGGAGCCCGACGATCTCCCCGGTCGCCACCTCGATCACCCGGATGCCGGGCTGCGCCGCGGGAACGCCGCCGAAATCTCCCTTCGGCGCGGCGACGTACACGTACCGGCCGTCCGGCGAGACGTCGAGCCCCTCGCTGCCGGGCACGTCGATCCGGCCGGTCATCGTGCCGGTTTCCAGATCCACCACCGAGACGAACGGCGCTTCCTTGTTGGTGGCGTACCCGCGGCGCCCGTCGGGCGTGATGGCGAACCAGTGCGGCCCGGGCGCCCCGGTCGGGATCCGGTCGATCGGGGCGCGGCGTTCGGTGTCCAGGACCAGCACCCCGCCCGGTTCGGTTTCGTTGGCCTCGACGCTGACGTAGAGCCGGTTCCGCGCGCGGTCGAGCGCGAGGCCGTGCGGTCCGTGTTCGGGGCCGAGGTCGATCACCTCGGCGACCTCGCGGGTGGCCACGTCGATCACGGTGAGCTCGCGGGCGCGGCCGGTGTTGTCGTGGTAGTAGCCGGAATGGTAGGTGCTGACGCAGTACAGCACCCGCCGGTCCGGGTCGAAGCAGAGCTCGTGCGGCTCGGGCGGGACCTCGAGCACGTCGAGCTTCTCGTGGGTGACGGCGTCGAAGAAGGTCACGGTGGGCCCGCTCTGGCTGACCACCGCGAGCAGGTCACCGGGCTGGTTCGTCGTTTCGGTCATAAGTCCAGAGTGGGCGAAGGTACCGATTAACTCCAGTGCAATCTCGGCAACTCACTCTTGCGTGAAACGCAACTAGCGCATGAAGACTCCGCCGTTGATGTCCACTGTGGACCCGGTGATGAATCCGGCTTCGTCCCCGCACAGGTGGCCGACGATCGCGGCGACCTCCTCGGGGCGCCCGAACCGGCCGACCGGGATCGCGGACATCGCGCGCCGCAGTTCCCCGGCGTCCATGTCGTCCATGACCGGGGTGCGGACCGGGCCCGGCGCCACCGCGTTGACGGTGACGTCGTACGGGGCGAGTTCGCGCGCGAAGATCTTGGTCAGCACCAGGATCCCGGCCTTCGAGGACGCGTAGTGCGCCCCGGCGACGAGGCCGCCCTGCTGCCCGGCGAGCGAGGCCAGGTTCACGATCCGGCCCCAGCCGCGCTCGCGCATCGCCGGCGCGCACAGCCGGATGGCGGCGAACACGCTGCGCAGATTGGTCTCCAGCACCGCGTCCCACTCGTCGCACTCGATGTCCCACACCGATTTCTGCGCGGTCCGGGCCGCGTTGTTCACCAGGATGTCCGGCGAGTGCCAGCGTTCGGCGATCTCGTGCACCGCCGAGCGCAGCTCCTCCGGCGCACGGACGTCCGCGGTGACCGCGAACGCCGTCTCCCCGGAAGCGTCCAGCTCGGCGGCGAAACCGGACGCGTCGTCCCGGTCCAGCAACGCGACCCGCGTGCCGCGGCCGTGCAGTTCGCGCGCGATCGCCGCGCCGATGCCCCGCCCGGCCCCGGTGACCAGGGCGACCTTCGAATCGGCCATCACTCGTTCCCGAAGAACAGCGGGCGGCCGATGCGCGCCTCGATTTTCAGGTACCGCCAGAGCTTCCCGCCCGGCAGCTCGGTGCCGCGGACGATGTCGCACACCTGGGTCACGGTCCGGTAGTCCGGCACGTCGGCCAGGATGTACGCGGTCCACGGGTAACCGTCGGCGGGGCCGACCACCAGTTCGTCGTCGTCGAGGGTGCCCAGGACCTCGACGCCGAACCGTCCGCGCAAATCGGCGAACGCGCCCTTGGTCGCCGTGAACACGTCCCTGCGCTCGGCCTCGTCGGCCGCGAAGAACGGGTCCCGCACGCCGATGCAGAACAGCACGCGCAGCCTGCCGTCCCCGGTGTTCCGGTAGGTGTCCGCCACAGTCACTTCGCTGATCCCCTCTGGTCCTGGTGTACCGGCGCGAGTTCGATGCCCAGCGCGGTCGCGCCGATCAGCTCCCGCGCCGCGTAGTTGGCGAACGGCATGAACGCGCCCGCCTGCACGTCCCGCCACATCCGCTCGAACGGCAGCTTGCGGACGTAGGACGCGCCGCCGACCGCGTCCACGAGTTTCGTGAAGATCTGGGTCGCGTTGTTCGTGCACACGTATTTGACCAGCGCGCACCGCGAAAGCGCTTCCTGCACGGTCAGTTCGGTGAACACGCGGCCCGCGCCGAACTCGTCCGCGTGCCGGTGCAGCATCGCGCGGGACGATTCGAGCAGGATCTCGCATTCGGCGATGGTGTCCTGCACCCGCGCCGAACTCGCGGTGCCCCGGCGGACCACCTGCCGGGTGGCCCAGTCCAGCGCACCCGCGGCGACCCCGGTGTACACCGCGCCGAACGCGGGCATCGCCCAGGCGAACACGGTTTCCGCGACCCGGGAATCGAGGTGCCCGATCGGCAGGCTGTGCACCAGGGCGTCGTCCGGGACGAACAGGTCGGAGTACTCGACGTCGTTGCTCTGGGTGGCCCGCATGCCCATCATGTCCCAGGTCTGGTGGATGGTGACCGCGGCGTCGTCGAGCGCCACCCGGAACAGCATCAGCCGCGGACCGAGTTCGGGATCCTCGTAGCGCGCGGTCGTCGAGCAGTGCGTGGCGACCGCGGTGTTGGTGCCGAAGTTCTTGCGGCCGTTGAGCAGGTAGCCGCCGTCGACCTTGGTCGCGGTGGTGCGTGCGTCGGTCATCAGGTTCGGGGTGCCGATCTCGCTGGTCACCGCGGCCCAGACGAGCTTGTCCTCGGCGGCCAGGCGCAGGAACCCCTCCAGCTTCGGATCCCCGGTGCGCCGCCAGACCGCGGACCACTGGCCCAGCGGCGAGATGTGCATGGTCACCGCGAGCGCGGTCGCGCCGTCCCCCATCGCGAGCCGCTCGATCGCGGGCAGGATCTCCGCCATGCCCGCGCCCGCGCCGCCGAACTCCTCGGGCAGGGAAATGCGCAGGAAACCCGCCTCGCGCATTTCCTTGTAGTTCTCGTGCGGGAAGTCGTTGTCCCGGTCGTGGTCACCGGCCCGCTCGGCGAACCGGTCCGCCAGTTCGGCGGCCATCGCCACGAATTCGCGCTGCCGATCGGTCAGGCACTGCTTCACACCAAGCTCCTGTCTGCGAGGACATAGCCGCGGTTGCGATAGGCGAGATCGGGTTGTTCCCCGGAAAGCACCGCGACGACCTGTCCGTAAACGACGAGATGCGTGCCCACCGCCGTGACGTCCGCGACCTGGCAGTCGAACGCCGCCGGGACGTCGTGGCGGATCGGGCTCCCGGTGCGCAACGCCCGCCAGTCGTCGTCGAAGCGGTACCGGGCCGGAACGGGGGTGCGCCCGGCGAAGCTCTCCGCGAGGCCGAGGTGCTCCGGGGACAGCAAGTTCACCGCGAAGCACCCGTTGACGCGGACGGCCTGCGCGACCGGGGTGTCCCGGTAGAGGCAGGCCAGCAGCACCGGCGGATCGGCGCACACCGAGGTGACCGCGCTGACCGTCTGGCCGAACCGCCCCGCCGAGCCGTCGGTGGTCACCACGGTCACCGCCGACGTCATCCGGGCCATTCCCGCCAGGAAACCCGAGCGCAGTTCCGGATCCCCGGCCGGGCGCAGCTTCACCTTCGGCGCGCTCTCCACTCCAGGCAGTGTCTGGTACGGACCAATCCCCGCGCAAACACGACTTGTCGCTGGACTGCATCGCGTCGCGCGATACAATCGCCCGGATGACGCGTGCGGGGCGGACCGGCTTCAGCCTGGTGCAGCTGGAGTACTTCGTCGCGACGGCCGAGGCCCGCACGATTTCCGAGGCCGCCGAGCGCCTGCACACCACCCAGTCCGCGCTGTCCTCGGCGATCATCCGGCTGGAACGGCACCTCGGCTGCCAGCTCTTCGTGCGCCACCACGCGAAGGGCGTCACGCTGACCCCGGCCGGGCGGCAGCTGCTCGCCGACGCCCGCGCCGTGCTCCGCCAGGCCGAGGACCTGGTCGGCGACAGCCGCCGCCTGCAGGACGAGATCGGCGGCACGCTGGAGGTCGGCTGCTTCATCACCCTGGTCCCGTTCCTCATCCCGCCGGTGCTGCGCGCCCTGCGCGAACGGCATCCCGACCTCGCGGTGCGGGTGCACGAGGCGGACACCGGGCCGCTGGTCACCGATCTGCGCGAAGGGGTCTGCGAGCTGGCGCTGAGCTACGACATCGGGCTGACCGACGATCTGCGCTTCGAACCGCTGGTCGAGCTCCGGCCGTACGCGCTGGTCGCGGCGGACGATCCGCTCGCCGGGGCCGGGGCCGCGTCGATCGCCGAACTCGCGAAACGGCCGCTGGTCCTGCTCGACCTGCCCGAACCCGGCGACTTCGTGCGGGCCATCCTGCGGGACGTGCTGCCCGGGATCCCGGACGTCGTGCGCACCACCAGCTTCGAGGGCATGCGCGCGCTGGTCGCCGCCGGAATGGGGTTCACCATCCTGAACCAGCGGGTCGCCACCCCGGTCACCTACGACGGCGGCGAGGTGCGCGCGCTGGAGATCGCCGACGACATCCCGTCGATCCGGGTCGGCCTGGTCACCGCGAAATCGCTGCGGCCCACCCGCCGCGCGCGGACGTTCGCCGCCCAGTGCCGCGCGCTCCTCCAATAGTCCACAAGAGACTTTTGCTGTTCCGGCAAAGAACCTTGTCAACCTACGCCCGTGCGGCGCACCTTGGAGGTATGGACGAGAAGTTCTGGGACGACCGGTACGGCGGCACCGACCAACTCTTCAGCGGCGAACCGAACGGCGTGCTGGTCACCGAGGTGACCGGCCTGCCGCCGGGGCAGGCGCTGGACGTGGGCTGCGGCGAAGGTGGCGACGCGCTGTGGCTGGCCCGGCACGGCTGGCACGTCACCGCGGTCGACATCTCCCGGGACGCGCTGGAGCGCGCCGCCCGCGCCGCGGGCGGCACCGAGGCGGTGGCGTGGACCCGCGCCGATCTGACCGCCACGGCCCCACCGGCGGGCGCGTTCGATCTGGTGTCGGTCCAGTACTTCCCGCTCCCGCGTCGGCCGGGCCACACCGCGCTGCGCCGCCTGCTGGCCGCGGTCGCCCCGGGCGGCACGCTCCTGTTCGTCAGCCACGACCTCGCCGAACTGCCGCCGCGGGAGGAACTCGGCGTCGACCCGAGCGATTACTACGAACCCCACGAGGTCGCCGGGCTCCTCGGCGACGACTGGGTGGTCGAGGTCGACGAAACCCGTCCGCGCACCGCCCCCGCCCCGGCGGGCACCCACCACACCCGCGACACCGTGCTCCGCGCCCGGCGCCTGCGGTAGCTCAAGCCTCGCGCCCGTTGCCCTCGGTGTAGACCTCGAACTCCTCGAGCAGGCGTTCGTCGGTGAGCAGTTCCGACCGGCTCCGGGTGCCCAGGTGCAGCGCGACATCGGTGGCGAGCGCCTGGGCCAGCGCGGTGAACGCGGTGAGCGAGCGCATGATCGTCACCCCGGCGGTTTCCACGTAGAGCGTCAGATCGGCCTCGGCCAGCGGGGAGGCGGCGTTGTCGGTCAACGCGATCGTGCGCACGCCCCGCCGCTTCGCGTGGGCGAGGGCGCGCACGGTGTCCGCGGCGTACCGGTGGATCGAGACCGCCACCAGGACGTCCCCCTCGACCAGGTCGCGCAGATCGTCCACCAGCAACCCGGCGGCGGGGACGAGCTGGCGCACCCGCGGCCGCACCAGGTGCAGCAGGTAGCTCAGCAGGTAGGAGACCGTGAAGCACTTGCGCAGGCCGATGACGTGGATGCTGTCCGCTTCGGCGAGCAGCTTGACCATCTCCTGCCAGTCGGCCGGATCGATGCGGGCGAAGGTGCGCGCGAGATTCTGCTGGTCGTGCTGGACGACCGCGGCGAGCAGCCCGCCCGGGCCCTCGTGCCGGCTGGCCTGCTCGAACCGGCGCACCAGCTGCGCCTGCTCGGCGAGCTGCAACCGGCACAGCTCCACCAGCGCCGGGTACCCGTTGAGCCCGAACGATCCGGCGAACCGCACCAGCGAGGACTCGTGCACCTCGGCCAGCCGCGCGGTCTCGGAAATGCTGCGGAACGCGGTTCCTTCGGGATCGGCCAGCAGCAGGTTCGCGATCCGCCGCTGCCCGGCCGCGAGTTTGGGCAACCGGGCGCGCAGCAGTTCGCACAGCTCGCCGTAGGTCGAGGGAGCCGAGCCGCCCGGCTTCCCGTTCACCGCGCCCATGCTACGAGACCACCGGCTCGGCGACGGTGACTCCGGCGTGCGGCGGCACCGGATCGTTCATCGCCGCCAGGGCGTCCGGCACGTCGTCGAGTCCGATCCGCTTGCCCACCAGCAGGCCGAGGTCGAGCCGCGATGCGAGGATCATGCGCAACATCTCCGGATACTCGTGTGCCTGGATGCCGTGACTGCCCAGAATATGCAGTTCACCCGCGATCACCCGGTCCATGGGAATCGGGGAAAAACCTTGCGCCGGCGGCATCAGGCCCACCTGGACGTGCCGCCCCCGGTTGCGCAGGCTCGCCACCGACGCCGCGCACGTCGCCGGGCTCCCGGCGCAGTCGAGCGAAATCCGCGCGCCGCCGCCGGTGCGCGCGCGGACTTCGGCCGCGGTGTCGGCGATCTCCCGGGCGTCCACGGTCACCTCCGCGCCCGCCCGGGCGGCCAGCGCGAGGGCGCCGGGCGAGAGGTCGACCGCGACGACCCGCGCACCCGCGGCGACGGCCAGCATGACCGCGGAGAGCCCCGCGCCGCCGCAGCCGTGCACGGCGACCCACTGGCCCGCGCTCAACTCGCCTTGCCGCAGCAGCGCCCGGAACGCGGTGCCGAAGCGGCAGCCCAGCGCCGCGGCCTCGACCGAGCCGAGTTCTTCGGGCAGGGCAACAAGATTCGCCGAGGCGTGCTCGATCGCGACCAGTTCGGCGAACGAGCCCCAGTGCGTCGCACCGGGCTGGAACTGGCGCTCGCAGATCTGCTGGTTCCCGCTCGCGCATTCGGCGCAGGCCCCGCAGGCGCAGACGAACGGCACGGTGACCCGGTCGCCGAGCCGCCAGCCGCGCACTTCCGCGCCGAGCGCCGCGATCCGCCCGGCCAGTTCGTGCCCGGCGACGTGCGGCACGGTGACGGCCGGATCGTGGCCGCGCCAGGTATGCCAGTCACTGCGGCACAGCCCGGTGGCCTCGACCTCGATGACCACCCCGTCCGGGGCGGGCACCGGGTCCGGAACCGTCCGGATCCGGGGTCGCGCGCCGAACTCGTCGAAGACCACCGCTCGCACTACTCCAGCGTAGCCATGCCCCGATAGTGGGCAAATATACTTGCGTCATATAATTTGGATGCAAGCGATCATGCATTCAATGGGGTGGAAGATGATCCGGCACTCGGCGACGCTGGCCATCAACGAACGGCTCCAGGCCCGGCGCGCGGCCGGGGAAAAGGTGCTCCACCTGGGGTTCGGTGAAGCGGGACTGCCGGTCCTGCCCGAGGTGCGCGCCCGGCTCGCGGCGGCGGCCGAGCGCAACGAGTACCCGCCGGTCGCGGGCACCGCGGACGCGCGGGAAGCCGCGGCGGGCTACTTCGCGCGGCGGGACCTGCCGACCTCGCCGACCCGGATCCTGCTCGCCCCGGGCAGCAAGGCGCTGCTCTTCGCGTTGCTCACCGTGCTTCCGGGCGACCTGGTGCTGCCGAAGCCGTCCTGGGTCAGCTACGCGGCGCAGGCGGCGCTGGCGGGCAAACGGGTGCTGGGCGTGCCGATTCCCGAGGAGGCCGGGGGCATCCCGGATCCCGGGCTGCTGGACGCCGAACTCACCGCCGCGCGCCGGGCGGGGGCCGAACCGGGCGTGCTGATCCTGACGACCCCGGACAACCCGACCGGCACCGCGGCATCCGCCGAGCTGGTGAAACAGGTGTGCGCGGTCGCCGACCGGCACGGCCTCGTGATCATCTCCGACGAGATCTACCGGGATCTGCGCCACGACGGCGAACCGGTGCACAGCCCCGCGCTCGAACTGCCCGAGCGCACGATCATCACCACCGGCCTGAGCAAGCACCTCGCGCTCGGCGGTTACCGGATCGGGCTCGCCCGGCTGCCGGAGAACTCCGGGGAACTGCGCGCGGAGTTGATCGGCGTGGCCAGCGAGGTGTGGTCGGCGCTGCCCGGGCCGATGCAGGAGGTCACCGCGTACGCGTTGCGCGAGCCGGAGGAGGTGCGCGCGCACGTGCTCGCGAGCGCGCGCCTGCACCGGCGGGTGGCCACCGCGGTGCACGCGGAATTCCTCGCCGCGGGCGCGTCCTGCCGGGCGCCGCGGGGCGGCTTCTACCTCTACCCCGACCTCGGCTCCCGGCGGGCCGAACTCGGCGTACGCACCGGCGCGGAACTGGCCGGACGCCTGCTGGACCGGCACGGCGTCGGCGTGCTCGCCGGGGTGGAGTTCGGCGACGACCCCGCCGCGCTGCGGTTCCGGGTGGCCACCAGCCTGCTCTACGGCGCGACCGCCGAGCAGCGCTGGACCGCCCTGCGCAGCCCGGATCCCGTTGCGCTGCCGTGGATCGCGGACTCGCTCGAACATTTGCGGACCGCGCTGAGTTCACTCTAGATCGAGCAGCCGCACCAAGGATCCCGGCGGCACTTCCAGGACTTCTTCCAGGCACCCCAGTGCCGCCAGCGAATCCGGCCGGTCCGGGCGGCACCGGCCGGATTGCCAATGACTGAGCGTGGCCAGGCTGATCGACACCCCCCGGCGCAAGATCCGATAGCGAATGCGTTCCAGGCCAAGCCCCCTGGCCCGGATCGCGGCACGCAACGCCACGGAAAACGGGCCGGTTTCGAGCAAACGCCCGACCTCCCGTTCCGCCACCCCCCGGTCGATGCTGGTCGTTCGATGACCGGTCATGTTGGCTCCCAAGGACTTCGGACCGCTGAGCGTATTCCCGGGGAACCGGCGAGGGGAAGGGGCTTTGTGCTCACGTCCCGCGTAGTTCTTCGACGACCGGCGCGAACTGCTCGAGATAGCCGGAATTTACTGTGACGTAGGAAATCCCGAGGCGCTCCCGCCACTCGCGGAGCGTTTCCGCCGCCTGACGCGGAGTGCCCGTGAGCACGGTGACCGCGTGCGCCGCGGCGAGTTCGGGGACGCTCGTCCCGATGAAGCGCTCGAGCCACGGTGCGGGTTCGTCGCCATAGGCCAGAAGGTTGACGGCCAGCTCGATCTCGGGCCACCGTTCCCCGGCCGCCGCCCGGAAATCGTCCACAATGGACGCAGCCTCCTCGGTGGTGGTGCGCGGCAGCCACGCCATGGTCACCGTGTCCGCCTCCCGGGCGGCCAGTTCCCGCATCTTCGGCCCGCCGGCGGCCAGCAGCAGCGGCGGCCGGTCGCCGGTCTCCTTGAGGTGGGCGATCGTCTCCGCCAGTGCGGCGCGCCGCCGGGCCCCGCCGCCGAATTCGCGGCCGAGCGCGGCCGCCTGCCGCTCGGCTTCCGGCCGCCCGGTGCCGAGCCCGAGTTCGAACCGGCCGCCGGACAGCTTGTGCAGCGACCGCGCCTGCCAGGCCAGGTGGCGGCGGTCGCGCAACGCGTCCACCGCCACGAACGTGCCGACGCGCAACGTGCTGGTGACCGCGAAGGCGGCGGACAGCAAGGTGAACGGGTCGACGTCCACCTGCGGATCCGGGGAGAGCAGCGTGTCGTACCCGAGTTCCTCGGCCCGCCGCGCCAGCCCCGTCCACGCGGCCAGATCGGGCGCCCCGCCCACGATCCCGAACCGGAACTTTCGATCGGTCATCACGCACTCCTCGCGCTTCCAGGGACTTTCCGGTCCCCATGTTGCGCGTGACGCCCGGTAGCGACATCCGTCCCGCGACGACACCCCGCCCTACGCTCCCGAGCGCACGTGGTCAGCGGGTTCGCACTTTGCCGGCCAAGTGCGATACCTCGGTGGCCAATGCGCCGCACTTAACCGGCAATGTGCACGGTCTGCTGGGTCAGCGGAGGGCGACGGAGAGGGCTTGGGCGATCTCCTTGCCGAGGGCGTGGGTCGCCGCGTCCGGCGGGGAGCCGACCTTCACCACGATCGGCCCGCCGAACGGCTGCCGCTCGACGACCTCGATCCGCTCGCCGAGCCCGATGGCGTGCTCGGTGAGGTACCGCAGCAGCTCCGGATCGGTGTCCCAGACCCGGACGATCTCGCCGACCGCGCCCGGCTGCAGCTCGTCGAGGATGCGCGTCGGCTCCTCCTCGATACTGCCGTCCTCGGCCGGGATCGGGTCGCCGTGCGGATCGCGCACCGGGTTGCCCAGCTTCGCGGCGATCCGCTCGACCAGCCGGTCCGACACCGCGTGCTCCAGCGAGTCGGCCTCGGCGTGCACCTCGTCCCAGGTGTAGCCCAGCTCCTTGACCAGATAGGTCTCGATCAGCCGGTGCCGCCGGAGCACGCCCCGGGCCAGCTGCCGCCCCTCCCCGGTCAGCTCGATCCCCCGGTACGGCACATGCGTCACCAGGCCCAGCTGCGACAGCTTGGTGACCATGCCCGACGCCGAGGACGGGCTCACCTCCAACCGGGTGGCCAGTGAGGTGTTGGTGACCTCTTCGCCCCGCTCCACCAGGCCGTAGATCGCCCGGATGTAGTCCTCGATCGAGGAGGACCTTCGGTTGGCGCTGTCCGGCATGGTGCCTACGATACGGCTCCCGCGGTATCCGATGCAGTAGTGCGTACCCGAGCAGTCACGGGCGCCAGCGGTACCTGGTCCAATCGGGGACCGGCTCCGCACCCAGCTGGCGGTAGAACGCCTCGGCCTTCTCGTTTCCGGCCTGCATATCCCATTCGACGCGGCCGTCCGTCCGCGCCCGCAGGGCCGCCAGCAGCTCCCCGCCGAGGCCGTGCCGGCGGTGATCCGGGCGGATGTACAGATCGTCCAGCCAGATGCCCGGTTTGGCCTCCCAGGTGGAGAAGCTCCACGTGCAGAACGCGAACCCGGCGACCGTCCCCGGCCGCTCCGGCGGCTCGGCGATCAGCACCCACGCCTTGGGATCCGGGCCGAACAGGTACTTGGCCATCTCGGCGCGGTCGAGGACGAGCGTGTCGTTGCCCTCGTAGCGGGCGTGCTCCTCGATCAGCGCGCAGATCTCCTCGAGGTCGCCCGCCTCGGCTTCGCGTACCGGCATGTCCAGAAGCCTCCTAACTCCCCGGCGCCTCGTACGCCACGTTCCCGCCCACCACCGTCGCCAGCACGCGAGCCTCGTCCAGGGTGCGCTCGTCGGTCGGATCCGCCGACAGGGCGACGAAGTCCGCGAGCTTCCCCGGTTCCAGCGTGCCGAGGTCCCGCTCCCGGAACGCGGCGTAGGCCGACCCCTGGGTGTACGCGTGCACGGCCTGCGCCGCGGTGATCCGTTCGTCCGGGCCGAGCAGGTACCCGCTCGCGGTCCGCCGCCGCACCAGGTCCGCGATGCCCAGCAGCGGCGCGCCCTGCACCACCGGCCGGTCCGAGCTGCCCGGCAGCACGCAGCCCGCCGCCAGGAAACTCCGCTGCCGGTAACACCAGTCCTCCCGTTCCGGCCCGAGCGCGGCCCGCATGCCGTCGCCGATCTCGTTGAGGAACCGCCCCTGCGGCACCGGGATCAGGCCCAGTTCGGCCACCCGCGACAGGTCGTGCGGCGGCAGCACCGCGCAGTGCTCGATCCGGTGCCGGTGGTCGGCGCGCGGGAACTCCGCGAGCGCCGCGGCGTACGCGTCGAGCACGACGGTGATCGCCCGGTCCCCGATCGCGTGCGTGGCGATCTGCCAGCCGGACGCGTGCGCGCGCCGGATCGTGCGCGCCAGCTCCTCCTCGGGGACCTGGAAATACCCCTTGTTTCCAGGTTCCCCGGGGAAGTCTTCGTGCATCGCGGAGGTGCGCCCGATCAGCGAGCCGTCCGCGAAGATCTTGATCGGGCCGACGCGCAGCCAGTCGTCGCCGAGCCCGGTGCGCAGGCCCAGATCCAGGCCGAAGGTCATCGGGTCGCCGGGGGCGTGGTCGAGGTCGTGCAACTCGCTCGCCGACACCATCACCGTGCTGCGCACCCGCAGCAGCCCGCGCTCGCGGGCGACCTGGTAGGCCGCCAGCTCCACCGGCGTCTGGCCGACCAGCCCGCCGCCGATCCCGGCCTCCTGCACGCTGGTGATGCCCTCGGACAGGTACCGCTCGGTGGCGCGGTCGATGCCGCGGACCACGGTCTCCATCGGCGTCGGGTAGATCAGCGGGCGCAGCAGCAGCTGCGCCTGTTCCCGCAGCAGCCCGGTCGGCGAGCCGTCCTCGCCGAGCACCACGTCCCCGCCGACCGGCACGTTGGCCAGGTCGAGCTGCTCGAGCACGCGCGAGTTCACCACGCTCATGTGCCCCGAGGTGTGCTTGATCCGCACCGGGTGGTCCGGCGCCGCCCGGTCCAGGCCGTACCGGGTGGGATGCCCGCCGGCCAGTTCGTTCTGGTCGTAACCGCTGCCGACGATCCACTCGCCGCGGGGCGTGTGCCGGGCCCGCTCGGCGATCGCGTCGTAGACGTCCTCGACGCTCTTGCGGTGCTCGGCCCCGAGCGGCACGTCGTCCAGCCCGATGCCGAACCAGGCCAGGTGGTTGTGCGCGTCGTGGAAGCCGGGCACCACGGTGGCGCCCGCGAGATCCACCCGCCGCCGCGCCACCAGCGCCCGGGCCTCGTCGCCCAGGGCCACGATCCGGCCGTGCAGCACGGCGAGCGCGGAGGTCTCCGGGGCCTCCCCGGACCCGGTCAGCACCCGCGCGTTCTCGAAGACCGCATCGACTCGCATACCGCAAGACACTATCGATCGATCGATCGGTCGTCTAGGCTCGCGGCATGACTGCTTCCACCGTGGAGTGCACGCACGACAACGGGATCGCGGTGATCGCGCTGAACCGGCCGGAGCGGCTGAACGCGGTGGTCCCCGCGCTCGTCGACGATCTGCTGGGCGCGCTCGACGAGGCCGCGGCGCGGGGCGCGCGGGTGGTGGTGCTGACCGGGAACGGCCGCGCGTTCTGCGCCGGGCACGATCTCAAGGAGCCGCCCGCGCGGGGCGACTCGCGGGCCCGGATCGAGCGGCTGCAGGAGGTCACCCGGCGGTTGCGCGCGCTGCCGCAGCCGGTGCTCGCGGCGGTGCACGGCTACGCGATCGGCGCCGGGGCGGAGTTCGCGCTCGGCTGCGACCTGGTGCTCGCCGCCGAGGACGCCCAGTTCGCGTTCCCCGAGGTGGGACTGGGGCTGAGCGTGACCGGCGCGGCGTCGCGGCTGCTGCCGCTGCTGGTCGGCCCGCTCAAGGCCAAGGAGCTGCTGCTGTTCGGCGACCGGATCGACGCGGCCACCGCGCACCGGCTCGGCCTGGTGAACGCGGTCGTGCCCGCGGGTGAGCTGCGCGACCACGCGCTGGCCTGGGCGAAGAAGCTGGCCGAACGCCCGCCCGCGGCCGCGACCCTCGCCAAACGCGCGCTGGACGCGGGCATCGACGGCGCCCTGGACGCCGCGCTGGAGCTGGAGGTCAGCCACGCGCTGATCACCGAGCACTCCGCGGAGGTGGCCGCGTCCCTGGAAGCTTTCCGGAGCCGGGGATGACCGCCCCGCACGAGGTCGACGACCTCATCGAGCTGCTCACCCGGGCGGCGCGGCGGTGGCCGGACAAGACCGCGTGGATCTTCGACACCACCGGGACCCGGTTCACCTTCGCCGAGATCGACCGGCGCAGCGGCGAACTGGCCATCGCGCTCAGCGGGCTGGGCGTGCGCCCGGGCGACCGGGTCGCGGTGATGCTGCGCAACGAACCGGAGTTCCCCTTGCTCTGGCTGGCGCTGGCCAAGCTCGGCGGGGTGCTGGTGCCGGTCAACACCAACTACCGGGAACTGGACGGCACCCATGTGCTGCGGCATTCCGGCGCCCGGTTCGCCGTGGCCGCCCCGGAGTTCACCGGGTTGCTCACCTCGATCGCCCCGGACACCGGGCTGGAACGGGTGCTGACCCCGGACGAGCTGCTCGCCGAGGCCGGTCCGCGGCCCGACTGGACGGTTTTCTGGACCGAAGGCGAGCGGCCGGTGAACATCCAGTACACCTCCGGCACCACCGGCGCGCCGAAGGGTTGCGTGCTGACCCACCGCTACTGGATCACCCTGGCCCGGAGCCTGGCGACCGAGTTCCCCGCGGTGTCCGACGAGGACATCATGCTGACCGCGCAACCGTTCCACTACATCGATCCACAGTGGAATGTCGCATTGGGACTCGCCTCCGGCGCGACCCTGGTGGTGCTGGACCGGTTCCACCCGTCGACGTTCTGGGCCAAGGTCCGCGAGTACGGGGTCACCTGGTTCTACTGCCTCGGCCTGATGCCCACCCTCCTGCTGCGGCAGCCGGAAACGCCGGACGACCGGCGGCACCGGGTGCGCGCGATCAGCGCGTCGGCGATCCCCCGCGAACTGCACGCGACGCTGGAGGAACGCTGGGGAGTGCCGTGGTTCGAGGCGTTCGGGATGACCGAGACCGGCGGGGACATCCGGATGTCCCCGGCCGACCACGACGAGACCGTGGGCACCGGCTGCATCGGGCGCCCCTCCCCGCACCGCGAGGCGATGATCGCCGACGCGTCCGGCAATCCGGTGCCGCGCGGGGAAACCGGTGAACTCGTGCTGCGCGGGATCGGGCTGATGCACGGCTACCACGACGATCCGGAGGCGACCGCGCGCGCGTTCGCCGGGGGCTGGTTCCACACCGGCGATCTGGCCCGGATGGACGAATCGGGCCGGATCTTCTACCTCGGCCGGACCAAGGACATGATCCGGCGCAGCGGCGAGAACGTGTCCGCGGACGAGGTGGAACGGGCCCTGCTGCTGCATCCGGACGTGCGGATGGCGGCGGTGATCGGGGTGCCGGACGAGCTGCGCGGCGAGGAGATCAAGGCCTTCGTCGTGCTGTCCGGCGAAAAGAACCGCGAGGACGTGCCGCCGGAGGACCTGGCCGAGTTCTGCGCGGCCAAACTGGCCTATTTCAAGGTGCCCCGCTACTGGGCCCACGTCGACGAGCTGCCGCTGACCCCGTCCGAACGCGTGGCCAAGGGCGAACTGCGCAAGGCCGTCGACCACCTCAGCGGAACCTACGACCGGGTGGAGCGCCGATGGCGGTAGAGAGCCGGGAACGAGTCCGCCGGGCGGCGGTGAAACTGTTCGCCACCAAGGGTTTTCACGGCACGGGCATCCGGGATCTGGCGCAGGAGGCCAGATTGTCCTCGGCGAGCCTGTACCACTACATGGGCACCAAGGAGGAACTGCTCGCCGGGATCATGCGCGACTCGCTGCGCGGCCTGCTGGCGTCGGCGGGCCGGGCGACCGAGGGCGTGGCCGATCCGCGGCGGCGGCTCGCCCGGCTGGTCGCGCTGCACGTGCTGACCCACGCGGTGCGGCCGGACGAGACGCGGGTGGTCGACAACGAGGTCCGGGTGCTGTCCGCCCCCACCCGGCGCGCGGTCGTGCGCCTGCGCGACGACTACGAGCGGCTGTGGGCGTCCGCGATCGCCGACGGCATCGCCGCGGGCGTGTTCCGGGTGGGTGAACCCGCGGTCACCCGGCTGGCGCTGCTGGAGATGTGCAACGGCGTGGCCAGGTGGTATTCGCCACGCGGCCCGCTCACGCTGGACCAGCTCGCCGCGCACTACGCGGGGCTCGCCCTGCGCATGCTCGGCTGCCTGGATGCCCCGGACCAGGCCGATCTGGACCAGTGCCGGGCACTGGTCCCGGGACGGCCGCGAACTCCCCCGAAAGTGCCCTAGTTGCACTCGCAACAACCGGCCCTAGCAGGACTTTAACCGTGGTACGCCTTGCCGAGAACGCGCCGCTGAGGGACCCTCGAAGGGTGACTGAGCAAACGATCCATCTGGAACTGGACGACTCGGGTCTCGCACCGGGCTTGCCGGCGCCGAAACACCCTCGGGATCAGGTGCAGGATGTACCGTACCGCCCGGTGGAATTCCGCGATGACGATCTCTCTGCCGCCCTGGAACGCTGCGCGGGCTGGCTACGGTCAGCCCAGGAATGGCTTGGCGAACCGGTCGACGTCCTTTCCATCCACCTCGACTACGACGAACGCGAGGGTTCGCCGTATTACGACCTGAAGTTGCTCTGCAACGAAGAGGACCTGGCCGGCGTGCCCATCGCCTTGCGCACCCGCGACGTGGCCGAGCGTTAGTCCCCGATTCCCAGGCGAGTACGCGTGCCCGCGGACTCCGGCGAAGTCCGCGGGCACGCCTTCGTCGTGCCCGCCACCCTTCCGGGTGACCCCATGTTGTCCACTTAGGACACTCAGAACAGCCGGAACCGCCCGTGGTCCAGGACCGCTTCCCCGGCCACGAGCACGCGGAAGGCGAAGTCCCCCTCGCCAAGCCGCCACGCGGGCACGGCCAGTTCGGCACCGGGCAGCACCGGCCGGGTGAACCGCCCGTCCACCGCGGCCACCCGGTGCGCGTCCCCGCCCGCGAACTCGCCGATCAGCAACCGGGCGGCGATCCCGAACGTCGCCAGCCCGTGCAGGATCGGCCGTTCGAAACCGAACCGCGCGGCGTAGCCCGGGTCCGAATGCAACCGGTTGCGGTCGCCGGAGAGCCGGTACCGCAGCGCCTGGTCCGGTGTGGTCCGGAAACCCGGTTCCACGTCCGGCTCGCGGTCCGGGATCGGCGAAACGGCGGCCGGGCCGCGTTCCCCGCCGAACCCGCCCTCGCCCCGCACGAAGATCGAGTACCCGGTCTCGAACAGCGGGCCGTCCCCGTCGTGCGCCCGGGTGCGGATCAGCACGAGCGCACCCGAACCCTTGTCGTACACGTCGGTGATCTCGCGCCGCACGGTGACCGCACCGGCCGCCGGGAGCGGCCGGTGCAGCGTCAGCGACTGGCCCGCGTGCAGCACCCGGCCGCGGTCGATCGGGCCGAGGCGCAGGCTCGGGCCGCCGAACTGCGCGAGCACGATCGCGTAGGTCGGCAGCGCCTGCTGGTCGAGCCCGGCGGTGTTCTCGGTCGCGAAGTTGAGTTCGTCCGCGCCCACACCGAGGGCGTAGACGAGGGCGTCATCGGCCGTCCACGACCGCGTCCACTCGTCGACCTCGCCCAGCGCCGCTTCGATCAACCCAGCACCCCGCCGACCTTCACGTGTCCCTTGAGCAGGTTACGCGCGATGGTCCGGCGCTGGATCTCGTCGGTGCCCTCGTAGATGCGCAGCAGCCGCAGCTCGCGGTACCAGCGCTCGACCGGCAGCTCGCGGGTGTACCCCATCCCGCCGTGGATCTGCAGCACCCGGTCCACGATCTCGTTGGCCTTCACGCCGCCGTAGAGCTTGGCCATCGACTGCGCGTGCCGCGAGTCCAGGCCCTGGTCGACCTGCCAGGCCGCGTGCAGCACCAGCCAGCGCAGCGCCTCCAGTTCGACCCCGGAGTCGGCGATCATCCACTGGATGGCCTGCCGCTCGGCGATCGGCGCGCCGAAGGTCTCGCGGGTGTTGGCGTGCTCGATGGCCATCGTGAGCAGCCGCTCGCACGAACCGATCGCCCGCGCCGGCAGCAGGTAGCGGCCGCGGCCGATCCACTGCATGGCGAGCGCGAAACCCTGGCCGACCTCGCCCAGGATCTGGCTCTCCGGCACCCGGACGTCCTCGAAGATCAGCGACGCCGGACCCCATTCGCCCATGGTGTCGATGTACTCCGAGCGCCAGCCCATGTCCCGGTCCACCAGGAAGCAGGTGACGCCGCCGTTGGCACCCTTCTCCGGATCGGTGACCGCGAAGACCATGGTGAAGTCGGCCTCGTTGCCGCCGGTGATGAAGGTCTTCTCGCCGTTGATGACCCAGTCGGCGCCGTCCTTCTTCGCCGAGGTCCGGATGGCCTTGGCGTCCGATCCGGCGCCCGGTTCGGTGATCGCGAAGCAGGACTTGCGCTCGCCGGAGATGGTCGGGAGCAGGTAGCGCTGCTTCTGCTCCTCGTTGGCGTGGAACAGGATGTTGTCCGCCGATCCGCCGAAGCTGAACGGCACGAAGGTCTTGCCGAGCTCGGCCTCGAGCAGCGCGGTCATCACCGCGGACAGCCCCATGCCGCCGTACTCCTCCGGGGTCTGCACGCCCCAGAACCCGGATTCCTTGGCCTTGAGCCTCAGCTCGTCCAGCTCGTCGCCGGTGATCCCGGGCTTCCCGTCGCGCTCGCGGCGGAGCACCTCGGGTTCGCGGGGCACCAGCTCACGCTGGACGAAGGTGCGCACCCAGTCACGCACCTCTCGTTCTTCGACGCTCAGGGTGAAGTCCATGCGCGACGCTCCTCGACTGCGTTGACGGCGCCTGTGCGCGGGCTCCCGCGCCTCGGCGGTTACTAAGCGCTTGCTTACCCAGCCTAACACCGCGCTGGAGCCACGCTGTACTGGTCGGCGAACTTGCCGTAGGTTGCGGGCGCCCAAGATCTTCGACAGCCGAGGAGTGCGCATGGTCACTGAGCAGGGGGAAGGCGTGAAACCGGCCCGCCGGGACCGGACGCACTACCTGTACATCGCGGTCGTCGCGGCCGTGGTGCTCGGCATCGTCGTCGGCCTGGTGTGGCCGGAGTTCGGCAAGGACCTCAAACCGCTGGGCACCGGGTTCGTGAACCTGATCAAGATGATGATCTCGCCGATCATCTTCTGCACGATCGTGCTCGGCGTCGGCTCGGTGACCCGGGCCGCCAAGGTCGGCAAGGTCGGCGGCCTGGCCATCGGCTACTTCCTGGTGATGTCCACGGTCGCGCTGATCATCGGGCTGATCGTGGGCAACCTGCTGCACCCGGGTGAGGGCCTGCACATCACGCCGGACATCGCGAAGACCGGGCAGAAGCAGGTGGGCAAGCCCGAGGGGACGACCGAGTTCCTGCTCGGCATCATCCCGACCTCCCTGGTGTCCGCGTTCACCGAGGGGCACGTGCTGCAGACGCTGCTGGTGGCGCTGCTCGCCGGGTTCGCGCTGCAGAAGCTCGGACCGAAGGGCGAGCCGATCCGGCGGGGCGTCGAGCACATCCAGCGGCTGGTGTTCCGCATCCTCGCGATGATCATGTGGGCGGCGCCGGTCGGCGCGTTCGGCGCGATCGCGGCGGTGGTCGGCGACACCGGCTGGGCGGCGCTGAAGAGCCTGGCGATCATCATGGTCGGCTTCTACGCGACCTGCGTCCTGTTCGTCTTCGTCGTGCTCGGCGCGCTGACCTGGCTGATCGCCCGGCTGAACATCTTCAAGCTGTTCGCCTACCTGGGCCGCGAGTTCCTGCTGATCCTGTCCACGTCCTCGTCGGAATCGGCGCTGCCGCGGCTGATCGCGAAGATGGAACACCTCGGGGTGAGCAAACCGGTCGTCGGCATCACCGTGCCCACCGGCTACTCGTTCAACCTCGACGGCACCGCCATCTACCTGACCATGGCGTCCATCTTCATCGCCGAGGCGCTGGACAAACCGCTGACGCTCGGCGAGGAGATCTCCCTGCTGGTGTTCATGATCATCGCGTCGAAGGGCGCCGCCGGGGTCACCGGCGCGGGCCTGGCGACCCTGGCCGGCGGGCTGTCCTCGCACCGGCCGGAACTGGTGGACGGGGTCGGGTTCATCGTCGGCATCGACCGGTTCATGTCCGAGGCGCGGGCGCTGACCAACTTCGCGGGGAACTCGGTGGCCACCGTGCTGATCGGCACCTGGACCGGCGAGATCGACCGGCGGCAGGTCGACCGGGTGCTCTCCGGCGAGGATCCGTTCGACGAAGCGACGCTGATCGACGAAGATGGGGGCAGCGATGCGGGTGGAAGTACTGGGAGCGCCCGCAGAGAAGGGGCGGAGAGTTCTTCGTGATCGACTGCTCGGTGTGGTGGGCCACCCCGCTGCCCAACGAATCGAGGTACCTCGACCTGCTGGATCCGCTGGAGCGGGGGCGGCATGAGGCGTACCGCAACGAAATCGACAAGCGCCGGTTCCTGACCGGCCGCACCCTGGCCAAGACGCTGGCCGCCGAGCGGCTCGGCCGGGTGCCCGGTTCGATCGAGTTCGACGCGACCTGCGCCGACTGCGGCAAACCGCACGGCCCGCCCCGGGTTCCGGGCGCCTCGCTGGCGCTGTCCATCTCGCATTCGGGCGACCGCATCGGCGTCGCGCTGACCGACGGCATCCCGGTCGGGCTGGACGTGGAGACGGCCAACCGGCGCGCGGAGGACTCGCTGATCGAGTACGCCCTCAACGCCACCGAGTTCGCCGCGCTGAAGGACCTCCCGCAGGAGGAGCGCGCCCGCACGTTCTTCACGTACTGGACCCGCAAGGAAGCGCTGATGAAGGCGACCGGGCGGGGGCTGAAGATCCCGTTGCACAGCATCACCCTGTCCGGCCCCGGGGAGCCCGCCCGGCTGGTCGCC
This sequence comes from Amycolatopsis anabasis, assembly GCF_009765355.1. GTDB lineage: Bacteria > Actinomycetota > Actinomycetes > Mycobacteriales > Pseudonocardiaceae > Amycolatopsis > Amycolatopsis anabasis. The sequence goes on from NZ_VTHK01000004.1 coordinate 35,971, forward strand.
TCGGCGGACGGCGCCCTGGACCCCGCCCGGACCCGGCTCGCCGACCTCGACCCCGGCGACGGCTACCGGGCCGCGGTCGCCGTCCTCGCCGAAGACGAGATCAAGGTCACCGAACACTGGTGGTCGCCGGAGTCGTGAGTGTTCCGGCCGGTTCTAACCGGTCCAAACACTCACGACCCCGGGTCAGGCGTAGGGCTTGAGGGTGATGGCGTTGGCGGCTTTCAGCGCCATCTTCTCGATCAGGCCGCCGGTGGGCAGGAGGTTCATCAGGCGGTAGTTGAGGTTGCGGATCGCCAGCCACGCACGGGAACCGGGCACGAACCACTTCCTGCCGTCGATCGCCTGCTGCTGGCAGGCCGCGACGTACGGCCGCATCTGCTCCTCGTACCGCGGGAAGGCCACCGCGTGGTCACCGGCGGCGGCGGCGAGTTCGCCCGCCAGCACGTACGCGCCGACCAGCGCGAGGCTGGTGCCCATGCCGGACAGCGGCGAGGCGCAGTACCCCGCGTCGCCGACCAGCGCGACCCGGCCGGTCGAGTAGTGGTCCAGGTGGATCTGGCTGACCGAGTCGAAGTAGAAGTCCGGCGCCTCCCGCAGGCCTTCGAGCAGCCGGGGGATCTCCCAGTCCTCCCCCGCGTAGGCCTCGGCGAGGATTTCCCGCTGCCGCGCGGTGTCGCGGCGGTCGTAGGCCAGTTCCCCGGCGGTGAAGTAGAACATCGCCTTCGCCTCGGCGTTCTCGCGCGCGCTGTACATGCCCGCGGTCTTGCCCGGGACGGTGCGGAACACGCCGGTGTGGTCGAGGCCGAGGTGGTTCTTCGTGGTGAACACCGAGACGTAGAGGCCGAGGTGGCGCAGGAACCTCGACTCCTCCCCGAAGACCAGTGACCGGACGTTCGAGTGCAGCCCGTCGGCGCCGAGCACCAGGTCGAAGACGCGCGGTTCGGCGTGCTCGAAGGTGACCCGGACCCCGTCCGCGCCCTGCTCGATACCGGTGATCGAGTCGCCGAACAGGTACTCGGCCTCCCCGGCGGTCCGCCGGTGCAGGATTTCGACCAGATCGCCGCGGAGGATCTCCAGCTCTCCGCTGAACGCGACCGAAGGCAGGCTGGTGATCTTCCGGCCACGCCCGTCGACGTAGGTCATCTCGCCCATGCCGGTCGCCCGCTCGCGCACCTCGTCGAGGATGCCCATCCGGGACAGGGCCTCGAGCGCGGCGCCGCGGAAGTCGACCGCGTAGCCGCCGTCGCGCGGGGCGGGCGCGCGCTCGACCACGGTCGGGCGGAAACCGTAGTGGCGCAGCCAGTACGCCAGCGCCGGTCCGGCGACGCTCGCGCCGGAGATCAGGACTTCGCGGTTCTCGTTCATGCTCTCGACTGTAGAATCGTCTTAGACACTTGTGCAAGAGGTTTGTCTGAGACATTCTTACCAACCTCGGCTAAGCTGAGCGGCATGGGAAATCGAGAGGCGCTGCTCTCCGGCGCCAAGCGCTGCCTGGCGGAGAAGGGGTACGCGCGCACGACCGCACGCGACATCGCGACGGCCGCGGGCACCAGCCTGGCGGCGATCGGCTATCACTTCCGGACCACGGAAGCCCTGCTCAACGCGGCCCTGTTCGAAGCCGTGGAGGAACTCGGGGCCGAGATCCAGCGGGCCCTGGAAGCCGACCTCGGTCCCGGCGCGACACCGCTGGACCGGTTCGAAGCGGTCTGGACGCGGCTGATCGCCTCGTTCACCGAGCACCGCGCGCTCTGGGCGACCCAGCTGGAGCTGGTCACCCAGGTCGCTCACGTGCCGGAGATCCGGGAGCTGCTCACCCGGGGACTGCGCGAGGCACGCACCGGGCTCGCCGAACTCATCCAGCGGCTCGACCCGGTGGCCGACGAGGCGGAAGCGAACCGGATCGGCTCGCTCTACCAGGCACTGCTCAGCGGCGTCCTGGTCCAGTGGCTCGTCGATCCGGAGAGCGCCCCCTCCGGCGCCGACCTCGCCCAAGCCCTGCGCGCGGTCGCCGCGAACCTGACCTCGCCCGACGCCTGAACCCGTCTCGGGCCGGGGGAACGGCCTTCGGTGCGTCCCGCCGCCGCGAGTTGCACACTCAGACACGCGAGTTACACGTTCGGGCACGCGATTTGCACACTCGGGCACGTTCGCCTACCGAAACGGGGAACTCGGTAGCTCGAAATGAGGGACTCGCACGTCCGAAACGGGGAACTCGCGCCCAATGCCGCCTTCAGTGCCGGTACCGCGAGGACACCAATGCGGCATTGGGGACGTTGAAGGTGCCCAACGCCGCATTGGGTACTTCCCGGCCCCCGCGATTTCGCCGTGCGCCGATAGGAAGGGACCTTTGCTCACGTCTAACCGGAGTAAAGGTCCCTCGCTCCCGATCTACCGGAGTAAAGGTCCCTTCCTGCCGGTTTCCCCGGGCTAGAGGCGCAGGGTGCGCAGCCAGGCGGTGAGGGTGGGGGTTTCGGCCAGGTCGACGAAACCGATCCCGGCGCCCGCGGTGCGCCAGCGTTCCACCAGCGACATGATCCGGATCGAGTCCAGCCCGGCGTCCACCAGGTCCTCGTCGAAGTCCAGTTCGTCCACCTCGACGTCGAGCAGGTCGGCGACCTCGGCGAGCACCCGGTCCCGGGTCAGTTCCGCGGACATACGCTCGCACTCCTCTCCAGCGCGGCCAGCACGCCGCCGGTCGGCGCCACCACCGCACACCGCAACGCCGCGTAGCGCAGGGCCATCCGGTGGTCCTCCAGGGAAAAGTCGGCGACCGCGTCGGCCACCAGGAACGCCTCCACGTCCTGCATGAACGCCTCGGCCGCGGTCATCAGGCAGCCCATGTGCGCGTAGATCCCGGTGATCAGCAGCTGATCGCGGCCCCAGTCCCGCAGCATCCCCCGCAACTCGGTCCGCTGGAACGCGCTGTACCGCCACTTCGTCAGCCGCACGTCCCCGTCGGCCGGGGCGAGTTCGCCGATGATCGGCTCGTCCTCCGGCGCCGCGCGCAGCCCCGGCCCCCAGAAGTCGCTCAGCAGCCTCCGGTCCTCGGGCGACTGATCGCCCGGCTGCGCGGAATACACCACCGGAATCCCCAGCGCGTGCGCGCGCTCGGCCAGCAGCGCGATGTTCGGGACCACAGTGGACAGTGGTTCCGCGTCCCGCTGGTAGGGCGCCACGAAGTACCGCTGCATATCGTGCACGAGCAGCACGGCCCGCTCCGGAGCCGGGGACCAGGTCACCCGGCTGGCCGGCAGTTCGTCCTCGCCCGGCACCCGGTACGGCGCTATCGCCGGAATCGCCATGACTGTCATGCCCCCGTTCGCTTCGCCAAACGTTCCGCGAGCACGCGCGAAATCTCCGCGCGCAGCTCCGCTTTGCTGACCTTTCCCACCCCGGTCATCGGGAATTCCGCCACCACTTCGACCCGGTCCGGCAGCTTGTACCCGGCCAGTCCGCGATCGCGCAGAAAAGCCTTGAGCTGACTGACCTTCGGCGGCGTGCCCCGCGGGATCACGAACGCGCAGGTGCGCTCGCCGAGGAACTCGTCGGGCATCGACACCACCGCGACGTCGTGCACCGATTCGTGCGCGAGCAGGTGGTTCTCCACCTCCTCGGCGGCGATCTTCTCGCCACCGCGGTTGATCTGGTCCTTCGCCCGCCCCTCGACCACCAGGTACCCCGCGGGCGTCCGCCGCACCAGGTCCCCGGTCCGGTAGAAACCGTCGGCGGTGAACGCGTGCGCGTTGTGCTCGGCGGCCCGGTAGTAACCGCGGATCGTGTACGGCCCCCGGGTCAGCAGGTGCCCGGTCGCCCCGGGCGGGACGTCCCGGTCGGCGTCGTCGACGATCCGCAGTTCGTCGTCCGGCGAGATCGGCCGCCCCTGCGTGCCGGTCACGATCTCCTCGGGATCGTCGAGGCGGGTGTAGTTGACCAGCCCCTCGGCCATCCCGAAGACCTGCTGCAACCGGCAGCCCAGTTCCGGCCGGACCCGCCGCGCGGCCTGCTCGCTGAACTTCGCGCCACCCACCTGCAGGACGTCCAAAGAGGACAGATCGGCCGTGGTCCGCTTCGCCGCGTCCAGCCAGGCCAGCGCCAGCGGCGGCACCACCGCGGTGATCGTCACGCGCTCGGCCTCGATGAGCCGGAACGCCACGTCCGGGGCCGGAGTCGGGGCCGGCACCACGGTTCCCCCGGCGTACAGCACGCCGAGCGTGCCTGGCGAGCTGAGCGGGAAGTTGTGCGCGGCGGGCAGCGCGACCAGGTAGACGCTGCGCTCGTCCAGTCCGCAGATCTCCGCGCTGGCGCGCACGCTGTAGAGGTAGTCGTCGTGCGTGCGCGGGATGAGCTTCGGCACCCCGGTGCTGCCTCCGGAAAGCTGGAGGAACGCGAGATCGCTCGCCACCGGACCGGCGATCTCCCCGGCCGGTTCCCGCCGCAGCGAGTCGAACGGCGTGAACGCGCCGGGATCCCCGACCACGAAGACGTGGCGCACGGTGACCTGTCCGGCGATCGTGCGGTAATCGAATCCGTCGTGCCGGTCGGCGATCACGTATGCCGCGGCCTCGGTGAACTCGCAGAAGTACCGGATCTCCGCCGCGCGGTGCGCGGGCAGCGCGAACACCGGCAGCGCGCCGATCTTGAACAACCCGAAGACGATCTCGAAGAATTCCGCGATGTTCGGCAGCTGCACGACGACCCGGTCGCCGTGGCCGACGCCGCGTTCGCGCAATCCGGCGGCCACCCGGTTCGCCCGCTCGTCGAGTTCGGCGTAGGTCCAGCGCCGGTCACCGTCCACAATGGCCACATGCGAAGCGTGTGACCGTGCCCGCGCGGCGAGCATGTCCCCGAAGGTTTCCCCGGTCCAGTATCCGAGTTCGCGATAGCGCGCGGCGAACTCCTCCGGCCACGCCGGAGCCCCAGTGTCGGACACGTCAGTCCTCCAGCTCCAGGCCCATGGCGCCCAGCAGCGTCCGGAACTTGGCGGTGGTCTCGGCGACCTCGGACCACGGATCGGACGCGGGCATGATCCCGCCGCCGGCGTAGAGCCGCATCGCCTGCTCGGCCACCTCGGCGCAGCGGATGGAGACCACCCACTCCCCGTCGCCCGCGGCGTCCACCCAGCCGACCGTTCCCGCGTAGTAGCCGCGGTCGAACGGCTCCAGCTCGCCGACCAGTTCCCGCGCGGTCCCGGTCGGCGAACCGCAGATCGCCGGGGTCGGGTGCAGCGCGGCGGCCAGGCGCAGCGCGGTCACGTCCCGGTCGATCAGCTCACCGGTGACGGTCGTGCGCAGGTGCCACACGGCGGGCGTGCACACCAGCGACGGCCCGGCGGGCACGTCCAGTTTCCGGCAGAACGGGCGCAGGGTCTCCACCAGCGCTTCGATCAGCACCGCGTGCTCGGCCTGGTCCTTGCGCGAAGCTTCGAGCGCGCGGCCGTTCTCCTTGTCCCGCACCGGATCCGCGGATCGCGGTGCGGATCCGGCGTGCGGGTGCGACACCACCCGGTCACCGCGTCGGGAAAGCAGCAGCTCCGGGCTGGCGCCCATCAGCGTCCGCCCGCCGGGCAACGCGGCCGCGAACGTGTAGCCGTGCGGGTTTTCCCGCAGCAGGTTGTGCAGGATCGCTTGGGCGGCAACGTCTTCGGCGAACTCCAGATCCAGCGCGCGGGCGAGGACGACCTTGCGCATGCGCCGCTGCTCCAGCGCGGTCACCGCATGGGCCACCGCGTCCGCGTGCTTGCCCGGATCCGGCACCGGGACCACCCCGATCGGCGCGGGAATGTCCGCAGTGGACAGTGCGGCGGCCTCGGGATGCGCGGGACCGGCGATGTGCAGCGACTCCGGCACGACCACGTGCCCGGGTTTCCCGGTGGTGTCGAACGGCAGCGCGCCGACCGCGAACGGGGTCGCCGATTCGGCCAGGACTGCCGACACCCGCTCGCTCAGCCGGACCGCGTCGACGTCGGTGAACGTCTGCGCCGCCCCGGAGCCGAGGATCGTGCGCTGCTCGGTCGCGAGGAAGAAATCACCCGGGACGTACTGGCTCAGCAGCCGCGCCGGGACGAACGGCCTCACGTCGTCTGTCACGGTCACCGCACCTCAGCTCTCCCGCGGGTTGCCCGCGTAACTAGTTCCATTGTCAACCGCGCAGGGTCGCCCCGCCGTCGACATAAAGGTCGTGCATGGTGATATGCCTCGCTTTGTCCGAGGCGAGGAAGACCACCGCGTCCGCGATGTCCTCCGGTTCGGCCAGCCTGCCCAGCGGGATCCCGGCCTTGAACGCTTCCGGTGACCCGCTGATCACCGAGCGTCCCGAATCGCCGTCCGGCCAGAGTGCGCGCTGCATCGGGGTGTCCGTCGACCCCGGCGCGACCACATTGCACCGGATCCCGTACCGGGCGAGTTCGAGCCCGAGCGATTTGGTGAACATCGTCGCGGCGGCCTTCGACGCGGCGTAGGCGGCCATGTCCATTCGCGGCACCCCGGCCGCGTTCGAACTGACCGTGACGATCGTCCCGGTGCGGCGCGGGATCATCCGGCGCGCGACCGCCCGGCTGACGGTGAAGACCCCGGTCGTGTTGACCGCGAACAACGCGTGCCAGTCCGCGTCCGAGGTGTCGGTCACCGCGCCGACGCGCAGCACCCCGGCCACATTGGCCAGCACGTCGATCGGGCCCAGTTCGTCTTCGACCCGCGCCACGACCCGGTCCACCTCGGCCGGATCGCTGACGTCCAGCCGGTAGCCGCGCACCCCGTCCGCGGTGACCTCGCGCAGGTCGGCGCCCGCCACCGGGACCCCGGTCGCGGCGAACGCCCGGGCCACCGCGGCCCCGATGCCCTGGGCCGCGCCGGTGACCAGAGCTGTCATTTCGCCGCCTCCGCGGGAGAAAGTACGTCGGCGGTCACGTCGCCAACGCCTTGCGCACGTCGTCCAGCACCCCGTTCGCGGCGATCGGGCCGCCGCGCGAGGTCCACTTGCTCCCGTCCACCTCGACCACGTGGTTCTGCTTCACCGCGGTCAGCGCCTGGTACTGCGGCAGCGTTTTGGCCTGCTCGAACGCCTGCCGGTCCGGCCCGGACAGCGAGCCGACGAACACCCAGTCGGCGTCGATCTTGGCGAGCTGTTCGATGCTCAGCGTGGTGCTGCCGCCCTGGCCGGTCACCTGCTGCTGCGCCTCGGGCCGGTCCAGGCCGAGCCCGGCGACGACCAGGCTCGCGAAGCGGTCCTTCTCCACCGGCCCGGGCCCCTTGGCGTTCCACCGCACGATGCTCACCGTGTCCCCGGTGTTCTGGCCGAGCGATCCCTTGATCTGGGCGACTTTCGCGTCGTACGCGCCGAGGATCTCGCGCGCCTTGTCCTGCTTCCCGACCGCCTCGGCGATCCGGTTGAAGGAGACCTTCCAGTCCTGTTCCTTCGCGGTCGCGGTGACCACCACCGGCGCCCCCTTGCCGCGCAGGCCGTCCACGACCTTCTCGTCGGACAGGCCGCTGACCAGGACCAGGTCCGCCTTGCCGTCCACGATGAGTTTGGTGATCGCGTCCGCGTCGGGCTTGGTCAGCTCGCCGACGGTCGGGACGCCCTTCGCCTGCTCGGCGAGGTAGCTCGGCGGGCCGTCCTGGCCCCGGCCCTTGAGCGTGCCGACGACCGGCACGCCGAGCGCGAGCGCCGCGTCGATGTCGTTCTCCCCCAGGGCGAGCACGCCTTTCGGGGTGGCCGGAACGGCGACCTGGACCCCGTTGGCGTCGGTCACCTGCCAGGTCGCGCCTGGTTCGTTCGCTCCGGAACCACCGCATCCGGCGAGCGATCCGAGGAGAACGAAAGCGGTGAGGGCGACGGCGGCAGGGCGAAGTCTTCTGACTGACACAGGCAGTTAGGTTAGCCTGCCCTCATGTTCATGTCACGTGCCGGATCGCCGGTGCGCTGGTGGCTCGGCGGGCTGATGTGCCTGTTCCTGCTCGCCGTCGCGGCATCAATCTTGTTCGGCAGCGCCGATTATGGCCCGGACGCGGTGCTGGACTACCTCTTCGGCGGGGTGACGGATGCCACCGTGGGCAACGACGTTTCCGGGCAGCGGGTGCCGCGGACCATCGCGGGCGCGGCGATCGGCGCCGCGCTCGGCATCTCCGGCGCGATACTGCAGGCCGTGACCCGCAATCCGCTGGCCGAATCGGGACTGCTCGGGGTGAACGCCGGGGCGGCGCTCGGCGTGGTGTGCGGGTTCACCTTCGCCGGGGCGACCGGATCGTGGACCTACCTCGTGTGGGCGTTCGCCGGGGCGATCGGCGCGAGCGTGGTGGTCCTGGTGATCGCGAACGCCGCGCGGGTGACCGTCTCGCCGTTGCGGCTGGTTCTCGCCGGGGTGGCGCTCGGCGCGACGCTGCGCGGGCTGACCTCGTACCTGTTGCTGCGCAACGCGAACAGCTACGACGCCTACCGGAACTGGGTGCTCGGTTCGCTGTCCGGGATCCGGCTCGCGCAGGCGCTCGCGCTGCTGCCGGTGGTCGCCGCCGGGGTGCTCATCGCCGCGGTTTCGGTGCGGCCGCTGGCCGCGCTCGCGCTCGGCGACGACACGGCGATCGCGCTCGGGCACCGGCCCGGGCGGACCCGGGTGCTGGCCGCGCTCGCGGTGGCCCTGCTGACCGGCGCCTCGGTCGCGCTGACCGGGCCGATCGCGTTCGCCGGGCTGCTCGCGCCGTTCGCCGCCCGGTTCATCGCGGGGCCCCGGCTCGGGTTGCAACTGGTCCTTTCCGCGCTCGCCGGGGCGGCGCTGCTGCTGGTCTCGGATGTGGTCTCCCGGATCGTCATCTCGCCGTACGAACTGCCGGTCGCGGTGATCCTGGCCCTGGTCGGCGCGCCGATCCTGGTGCTGATCGCCCGGTCCCGCGGGCTGCTGACCCTCCGCGCCCCGGGAGAAGGCGGATGACGCCGCGCGCCGACGACGCCCGCTTACCTGCACCGCACAAGAACCGCGCGGCGGCGGCGGATGCACACCGAGCGGAGCGAGGTCGATTCAACGCAGATTCGTTTCTGTTGCGGCGCGGGCGTTTCTCGGTGCTGCTGCCCCGGCGGGCCGGGCTGGCCGCGCTCGTGCTGGCGGCCGTGCTCGCGATGCTCGGCTCGGTGTCGATCGTGCTCACCACCGCCGGGTTCGCGCCCGGCGACACGGTCGGCGCGCTGTTCGGGTTCGGCCATCCGGCACTGATCGCGTTGATCCAGGAATCGCGGCTGCCCCGGATCGCGGACGGCATCCTGGCCGGGGCGGCGCTCGGCGTCGCGGGCTGCCTGTCCCAGACGCTGGCCCGCAACCGGCTGGCCACCCCGGACCTGCTCGGGGTGAACCAGGGCGCGGCGATGGCCGTGCTGCTCGGCGTCCTGGCCAGCGGCACCGGGATGATCACCGGCTGGTGGTTCGGACCGCTCGGCGCGGTCGGCGCGGCCATGCTGATCCTGCTGGTCGCGGGCGGACTCGGCACCCGCGGCTACCGGGTGCTGGTGGTCGGGCTGGCGATCACCGTGTCGCTGGAGTCGGTGTCCGATCTGATCCTTTCGCTGCAGGGGCTGCCGACCGCGCAGGCCGTGTTCGGCTGGACCATCGGCGACCTCTCCTACCGCGGTTACGCCGAAGCGATCCCGGCCACGATCGGCCTCGCCGTGCTGCTGCCGGTGGCGCTGCTGTGCGGCCGCAAGCTCGCGGTCCTCCGCTTCGGCGACGACGTGGCCCGCACGCTCGGGCTGCACCTGGGCGCCTGGCGGCTCGGCGTGCTGGTGATGTCCGTGCTGCTGGCCGGGCTCGCGGTCGGGGTGAGCGGGCCGATCGCGTTCCTCGCCATGGCGGCCCCGATCATCGCCGGCCGCCTGGCCGGACCGGCGCGGGTCCCGATCCTCGGCTCCGCCCTGGTGGGCGCCGCGATCACGGTCACCGCGGACACCGTCGGCCGCGTGCTGACCGGGAGCGGGGAGGTCCCGGTCGGCGTGGTCACCAGCCTGCTCGGCGGCCCCTTGCTGCTCTGGATCCTGCTGAGCGAAAAATGACCCAGGTGATCATCAAGCCGCCGCGGGAACCGCGGCCGTACCCGGTGCCGTGGGCGGAAAGCCCGGCGATCACGCGGCTGGCCCGGGGCGAGGTCGGGGTCGCGGAGTTCTGGCGGCGGGTCGCCGAGCACGGCACGCCGCTGATCGAACCGGCGGACGACGTCAACGATCGGATCCTCACCTTCCTCTGGCGTGGTGAGCGGTCCGTCTTCCTGCGCGCCAACAAACTCGCCGAGGGCGAACTGGAACCCGTGCCGGGCACCGATGTCCGGTACGCGGCCGTCCGGGTCCGCGCCGACTGGCGGGGCAGCTACCAGCTCACCCCCGCCGGGGGCAAGCCCGGCCCCGATCCGCTGGCCCGGGCGAACCTGCCCGCGCCCTCGGGACCTCCGGAGAAATCGCTGGCCGAGCTGCCGGACGCGCCCGCACAGCCCTGGCTGCGCCGGTCCCCGGACGTCCCGGCGGGCGAACTCGGCGAGCACACGCTGCCGTCGGGCCGCCGGTGCTGGGCCTACACCCCGCCCGGGCACCAGCGAGGCGAACGCCTCCCGCTGCTCGTGCTGCTGGACGGGGACGGCTGGATCGGCGACCGGGACATCGCCGCCACGCTGGACAACCTGATCGCCGCGGGCCGGATTCCGCGCATGGTGGCCGCGCTCCCCGATTCGGTGAGTCCGGAGACCCGGTCGGCCGAGCTGACCTGCCGGGACGCGTTCGTCGAGTTCCTCGCCGGGGAGCTGGCGCCGTGGGCGGAAGCGGAACTGGGCGCCACCGGCGATCCGGCACGCACGATCGTCGCCGGGCAGAGCCTGTCCGGGCTGGCGGCGGCGTTCACCGGGCTCCGCGCACCGGCAAGGTTCGGCAACGTGCTCAGCCAGTCCGGTTCGTACTGGTTCTCCGGCGAGTGGCTGACCGGAGAGTTCGCGGACGCCCCGCGCGGGCCAGTGCGCTTCTACCTGGAAGTCGGGCTGCAGGAGTGGGTGATCCTCGACCGCACCCGGAAACTTCGTGACGTCCTGCGCAGGAAGAACTACCCGGTGCACTACACCGAGTTCAACGGCGGCCACGACTACGCCTGCTGGCGCGGCGGGCTCGCCGACGGGCTCATCGCCCTGACGAATACCTGGTCCGCGCGCTCGTGAGTGGTCAGGACGGCGTTACCCGTCCTGACCACTCACGAGGCCTGACCGTGGCTGTTCAAGCCCTTACTTCAGCGCGTTGATGAGGGCTTCGCGCTGCCGGTCACCGAGGCCGGCGGCACGCCGGTCCGGGTCGATCCCGGCCTGCTCGAGCAGCGCGGCGACCTTGACCGCGCCAAGGCCCGGCACGGCCTTCAGCAGCTGCGTGACCTTGGTCTTGCCAATGGTCTTGTTCTCTTTCGCCTGCTTGAGCACCTTTTCGATGCTCTCCTTGCCGGACTTGATCGACGCAAGCAGCTCCGACCGCGCCTTGCGAGCCTCGGCCGCCTTGGCCAGGGCTTCCGCACGCTGCTCCGGAGTCAACGTAGGCAGAGCCAACGTACTAGTCCTTTCCTCTCAGGGTCCGCTGTCGCGGCGACGGCCCGCTCAACCGAGTGCTTGCAACAGCAAGCGCTGGCCAGGCCCTCGTTACCACGGCCCCAGTAAACGCCACCTGGGACGAAGCCGCGAAACCGACACGCACTTACTACCCGGTAGAGCACTTCTGGGCAACGATTCGGCTACGCGGCACCCGGCCCAGGCGCGTGCCGGAACGGTTGTGCACTCTGCACCTGCCCCAGGCCTTCTACCAGCACTAGAGTCGCGCGTAACCCAGTTCACAGTCGAACGAGGACCAGCGGGAGACGCGATGTTGAGCACCATGCAGGACGGGCAGTTGTCGTTGGCGCATCTGCTGCGGCACGGGACCACGGTCCATGCGAACAGCGAGGTCGTCACCTGGACCGGTGAAGGCGCACGCCGGGAGGACTACGGCGAACTGGGGCAACATGCGGCAAGGCTGGCAAACGCCCTGCGCAGCCTCGGCGTCACCGGCGACCAGCGGGTCGGCACGTTCATGTGGAACAACGCCGAGCACATGGCGGCCTACGCGGCGGTCCCCGCGATGGGCGCGGTGCTGCACACGCTGAACATCCGGCTGTTCCCCGAACAGCTCGTCTTCGTCGCCAACCACGCCGAGGACCAGGTCATCCTGGTGGACGGCACCCTGGTGCCGCTGCTGGCCAAGCAGCTCCCGCAGCTCAACACGGTCCGGCACGTGATCGTGGCCAACGGGGACGCGAGCGCGCTGGAGGCCCCGGCGGGCGTCGAGGTGCACTCCTACGACGAACTGCTCGCGGCCCAGCCGGACACCTTCGACTGGCCGGTCGTGGACGAGCGGGCCGCCGCCGCGATGTGCTACACCTCCGGCACCACCGGGGACCCGAAGGGCGTCGCCTACTCGCACCGCTCGATCTGGCTGCATTCGATGCAGGTGTGCATGAGCGACAGCATGCGGCTGGCCCAGCACGACAAGGCGCTGGTCATCGTCCCGATGTTCCACGCGATGTCCTGGGGCCTGCCGTACGCGGCGCTGATGGTCGGCGCCTCGCTGATCATGCCGGACCGGTTCCTGCAGCCCGCGCCGATCGCGCGGATCCTCGAGGCGGAGAAGCCCACCTTCGCCGGTGCGGTGCCGACCATCTGGCAGGGCCTGCTGCAGCACCTGGAGGCCAACCCGCAGGACATCTCGCACCTGCGCGAGGTCGTGGTCGGCGGTTCGGCCGCGCCGCCGTCGATGATGCACGCGTTCGAGGAGAAGTACGGTGTGCCGATCCTGCACGCGTGGGGCATGACCGAGACCTCGCCGCTGGGCAGCGTGGCCCGCCCGCCCGGCGGGGTCACCGGTGAGCAGGCGTGGGAGTACCGCTACACGCAGGGCCGGTTCCCCGCCTCGGTGCGCGCCCGGCTGATCACCGACGACGGCACCGAGGCGCCGTGGGACGGCGAGAGCGTCGGTGAGCTGGAGGTTTCCGGGCCGTGGATCGCCGGGGCCTACTACGGCGACAACGTCGACCCGGACAAGTTCCACGACGGCTGGCTGCGCACCGGGGACGTGGGCAAGGTGACCCCGGACGGCTTCCTGACGCTGACCGACCGGGCCAAGGACGTGATCAAGTCCGGCGGCGAGTGGATCTCCTCGGTGGACCTGGAGAACGCCGTGATGGCGCATCCGGCGGTGGCCGAGGCCGCGGTGATCGGCGTGCCGGACGAGAAGTGGGACGAGCGGCCGCTGGTCGCCGTGGTCGTGCGCGAAGGACAGAGCGTCACCGCCGCCGAACTGCGGGAATTCCTCGCGGACAAGGTCGCGAAGTGGCAGCTGCCGGAGAACTGGACGTTCATCGACGAGGTGCCCAAGACCAGCGTGGGCAAGTTCGACAAGAAGCGCCTGCGCGCGTTCCACTCCGAGGGAAAACTCGACATCAGCAAGCTCTAGCCGGAAAATTCTCGGCGCGTCGGGTATGTCCTGGCGCGCCGGGGAGGAGGCCATGGCGAACTGGCTCGGGCGGCACCCGAAATGACCCGAGAGCGCGCTTCGGCCGAAGGCCCCGCGATCGCGGCGGCGGGGCGTCCGGACAACGCACGGGGAGACGGGCGCAGAAGTCGAGCCCCGGCGGCGCGATCGTGTCGCGCGCAGAGCCGCGATGAGCACAGTGGAGGCTAGGGGGCATGATCAACGGTTCGCCGCGTAGTCGGCGTGCGTTCTTTTCCTTGGCGGGACTGGCCGCGGCCGGGACGTTCGCGGCCGCCTGCGGTTCGAACACCGGGCGCGGCGATTCGGGCGCGTTGCAGCAGTGGTACCACGCCTACGGCGAGGACGGCGTGCAGGACGCGGTCCGGCGCTACGCCGCCGCCTACCGGAAGACCAAAGTGGACGTCGTCTGGAATCCCGGCGACTACGACTCGAAGATCGTCACCGCGTTGCAGAACAGCGCGGTGCCGGACGTGTTCGAGGCCCAGTTGAAGATCGACTGGGTGCGGCAGAACCAGATCGTGCCGCTGGACGACCTCATCGCGCCGGTGCGGGACGACTTCCACCCGGCGGCGCTGGCCGCGCAGACGGTCGAGGGCAAGGTGTACGGCATCCCGCAGGCCATCGACACCCAGGTCCTCTTCTACCGCAAGAGCCTGCTCCAGGCCGCGGGCGTGACGCCGCCGCGGACCGTCGACGAGCTGATCGACGCGGCGAACCGGCTCACCCGGGGCGGGGTCAAGGGCCTGTTCGCCGGGAACGACGGCGGCGTGGCCGTGCTCGCGGGTCCCCTGCTGTGGTCGGCGGGGCTGGATTACCTGACCGGGGACGGCCGCGCGGTCGGCTTCGACGATCCGCGGGCCGCGACCGCGTTCGCCAGGCTGCGCGCGCTGAACGCGGGCAACGCGCTGCTGCTGGGCGCGCCGACCGACTGGTCCGATCCCGGCGCGTTCATCGGCGGCCTGGCCGCGATGCAGTGGACCGGGCTGTGGAACGTGCCGAAGGTGCGGGCCGCGCTCGGCGACGACTTCGGCGTGCTCCCGTTCCCGAAACTCGACGACCACGGGAAACCCTCGGTCCCGGTCGGCGCGTACGGGGCCTCGGTCAACGCGAAGAGCAAGAACGTGGCCGCGGGCAAGGACTTCCTGAAGTGGCTGTGGATCGACCAGGCCGACGATCAGCTGGAGTTCGCCACGAAGTTCGGGTTCCACCTCCCGGCGCGCACCAGCCTGCTCGACCGCGCCGAGGGCCTGAAATCCGGCCCCGCCGCGGACGCCGTGCGGTACGTGCGGGAGCACAGCCACCTGGTTGGTGGTCCACAGTGGACAGCGCAGTCGAACACCGCGCTCGCCGACGCGCTGGCCCGGATCGCGAAGGAGGGCGCGGATCCGGTGGCCGAGACCCGCAAGGCCGTCGAGGTCGTGAAGTCCGAGACGAAACGCCTGTTCGGCTGATGAACCGCCGCACCACCTGGGCGTTCTGGCTGTTCGTCGGCCCGTTCCTGGCCGGGCTGGCGGTGTTCGCGTACCTGCCGATCGGCTGGAGCGCCTACCTCAGCTTCTTCGACGCGCACAACACGGTCACCCCGACCTCGTTCGTCGGGCTGGACAACTACGTCTCGATGCTCACCAACGAGGCGTTCCTGTCCAGCCTGGGCACGTTCAGCGTGTTCGCGCTGATCGTCGTGCCGCTGACGTTCGTGCTGTCGCTGGCGCTGGCGGTCGGGGTGAACCAGTTGTCGTTCGCGCGCACGTTCTTCCGCTCGGTGTTCTTCCTGCCGTTCGCCTGTTCGTACGTGGTGGCTTCGCTGGTGTGGAAGACCTCGCTGTTCTCCGGGGTGCGGACCGGGCTGGCGAACACCGTGCTGGGACTGTTCGACGCCGATCCGGTGGCGTGGACCGGGACCGTGCACCCGCCGCTGTACTGGATCGTGCTGGTGACCGCGCGGCTGTGGCTGCAGCTCGGGTTCTACATGATCCTGTTCATCGCGGCGCTGCAACGGATTCCGCGGCACCTGTACGAGGCCGCCTGGCTGGACGGCGCGAAACCGGGCTGGCAGGTGTTCCGGCACATCACGTTGCCGCAACTGCGCTCGACCGCGGTGGCCGTGCTGCTGCTCAACCTCATCAACGCGTACCAGGCGTTCGACGAGTTCTACAACATCCTCGGCGATTCGCGGGGCTACCCGCCGTTCGCGCGGCCGCCGCTGGTCTACCTCTACTACACCTCGCTCGGCTCCGGCGGGCAGGACCTCGGGCACGGCAGCGCGGGCGCGGTGGTGCTGGCGTTGCTGATCGCACTGGTGACCCTGTTGCAGGGCAAGCTCTTCCGCTTCAACCGGACCGCGTCGTGAAGGCGGTGTCGCGCTGGGCGGCGCTGCTCGTCGCCGCGGTGCTGTTCCTCCTGCCGTTCTACCTGCTGTTGCGCAACGGGCTGGCCACCCCGGAGGAGATCAGCTCGCCGGACTGGTCGTTCTTCCCGTCCTCGCCGCACTGGGAGAACCTGGGCGCGCTGTTCGCCAGTGACGACGTGCCGCTCGCCCGGTCCCTGCTGAACTCGACGCTGGTGGCCGTGCTGCAGACCGCGGGCCAGTTGCTGCTCTGCTCGCTGGCGGGCTACGGCCTGGCGAGAATCCCTTACCGGCACTCGAAAAAGGTGCTCTACGCGGTCATCGCCACGCTGATGATCCCGACCTCGGTGACGTTCGTGCCGAGTTTCGTCGTGGTGTCGAGCCTGGGCTGGATCTCCGATCTGCGCGGGCTGATCATCCCGGGCCTGTTCAGCGCGTTCACCACATTCCTGTTCCGCCAGTACTTCCTGGACTTCCCGGCCGAGCTGGAGGAGGCGGGCCGGATCGACGGGCTGAGCCGGTGGGGCGTGTTCTGGCGGATCGTGGCGCCCAACTCGCGCGGCTTCTTCGCCGCGCTGGGCGTCATCAACTTCATCGGCAGCTGGAACGCGTTCCTCTGGCCGCTGATCATCGCGCAGGATCCGTCCTCGTGGACCGTGCAGGTGGCCCTGTCCGGCCTGCTGACCTCGCAGAACCCGAAGACGAACCTGCTCTTCCTGGCCGCCGCGATCTCGATCCTGCCGATCGTGCTGCTCTTCGTCTTCCTGCAGCGCTACCTCGTCCGCGGCGTCACCGAATCGGGCCTCAAGGGCTGACCTCGTGAGTGTCCTGGCCGGTTGGAACCGGTCTGGCCACTCACGACCCACCCCACCCGGCAACACTTTCGTCGTAGGCAAACATGACAAACCTTCGCATTTGGGTTCCCGCGCGTTCATCGGTCGGCTAACCTCATGCGGCACCGTGCATACCTGGCGTGCAGCGCGAGCGAGGCGGGAGTAGCTGGATGGCCGACTGGACCAGGCGTGGATTCGTGACCGTGGCCGGGGTTTCCGGGCTCGGGCTGCTGCTGAGCACGCCCACCGCGAACGCCGTCGAACGCCTGCTGCGCGAGACCACCCGGCGTGCGGTGGACCCGGCGGGCACCACGCTCGAAGCGGTCGCCGCGCCGGTCACCGCGGGCGGCAGGTACACCCGGCTGACCGCGGGCCCGGGCTGGCCGCTGGTCGTGCGGGAGGAACTCGCCCCCGCCAAGGCCGGGCGCGACGACCGGCGCACCGCTCGGGCGTCCTTCGTGCAGTTCACCGATCTGCACATCACCGACGCCGAGAGCCCGGCCAGGTTCGAATACCTGCACCCGCTGATCGGCTCGGCTCACCGTCCACAAGAGACGCTCGGACCGGTGGCGACCACGGCGCTCGTGCGCCGGGTGAACGCGTTGCGCGGCGGGCCGTTCACCGGCAAACCGTTCGACTTCATGATGACCACCGGGGACAACACCGACAACCACGAGCACCTGGAACTGAGCTGGTTCCTGGACATCCTCAACGGCGGCACGGTGACCCCGAACTCCGGCGACCCCGCGACCTACCAGGGCGTGCAGGACTCCGGCTCCCCGCTGTTCTGGAACCCGGGCAAACCGCTCGCCGACGACTACACGAAGAAGGGCTTCCCGCAGCTGCCCGGCCTGCTCGGCGCGGCGACCGCGGAGTTCACCTCGCCCGGCCTGGACATCCCGTGGTACTGCACGTTCGGCAACCACGACGACAGCATCGTCGGCTCGCTGCCCGATCTGCCGGGCATCGAGAACTGGTACACCGGCCGCTACAAGATCATCGGCAAGGACGAGAGCACCAGCCGCAAACTCGCCGAGGCGATCAACACCCCGGGCCGGAGCGTGCCGGTGGCCGAACTGTTCGGCGGCTCCGGCACGATCCGCGAGGTCACCCCGGACGAGCGGCGGCGCCCGTTCAGCACCGCGGAGTTCGTCCAGGCCCATCTCGACGCCGCGCACACCGGCCCCGGACCGGAAGGCCACGGGTTCACCGGGAACAACGCCGACGGCCGCAACGTCTACTACACGTTCCGGATCGCGCCGGGGATCACCGGGATCAGCCTGGACACCACCACGCTGGCCGGGTTCGCGGACGGGTCGATCGGCCTCGGCCAGTTCCTCTGGGTGGAGAAGACCCTGCAGCGCGGCAGCTCGCGGTACTACGACTTCTTCGGCAACAAGGTCACGCACCAGGTGACCGACGAGCTGTTCATCCTGTTCAGCCACCACACCAGCGGCACCATGGGCAACGTCCTGCCGGATTCGCGGCACCCGCTGGAGCCGCGGCTGAACGGCGACACCTTCGTCGGGCTGCTCAACCGGTTCCCGAACGTGCTCGCCTGGGTCAACGGGCACACCCACCTCAACAAGATCACCGCGCATCCGGGCAAAACCCCCGAACAGGGCTTCTGGGAGATCAACACCGCGTCGCACATCGACTTCCCGCAGCAGGCGCGGGTCATCGAGGTCGCGGACAACGCGGACGGCACGTTGTCCCTGTTCACCACGCTGGTCGAGGCCGAGGCGCCGTACGCGGCGGACTACGGGGACACCTCCGCGCAAGCGCTTGCGTCGCTCTACCGCGAGCTGTCCTACAACGATTTGCACGCCGACCTGGGCCGCCAGGGCTCGGCACCGGACCGCAACACCGAACTCGTGCTCCCGAACCCGCTGGCCTGACCGCCATTACCCCGGAGGTAATCGACCGCACGCGCGCCCTCGGGCAGGCTTGCCGATCATCGACGAGCCGAGGAGACCCGCCATGACCGACGCCGAGGGCACCGAGTTGTTCCACCGGACCATGCCGTTCACCAAGGCGCTGGGCGTCGAGGCGCTCGAGCACTCGGCCGAGGTCGTGCGCAGCCGGGTGGCCTGGTCGGATTCGCTGTGCACGCTCGGCGGCGTGCTGCACGGCGGCGTCCTGATGTCGCTGGCCGACGCGAACGGCGCGGTGTGCGCGTTCCTCAACCTGCCCGAGGGCGCGCGGGGCACGACCACGATCGAGTCGAAGACGAACTTCCTGCGCGCGATCCGCGACGGGTACGCGGTGGCGACCTCCCGGCCGCTGCACCCCGGCCGCCGGGTGATCGTGGTGGAGACCGAAATCCACGACGACGCGGGCAAGCTGGTCGCCAAGGTCACCCAGTCGCAGGCCGTACTGTAACCACCTCGGGGCCGGTCAGTGGTTTACACCAGTGCGCAAAAGAGCAAAAATCCCTGGCAACACGAGGGATGGAGTCCGCATGCGCGCCCGCTTACTGATCACCCTGCTGTCTGCGGCGATGATGGTCACCGTGACCGCACCCGCCGCCGGCGCGCATCCGGCCCGAGCCGACGACGAGTCGATCGACTACCACCAGTGGGCCACCACCGCCGAGTTCCGCACCGGCACCCTCGCCGGGGTCGCCGCGGACGGCCGGGGATTGCGCATCGACGCGCCGATCGGCACGATCCAGCGCACCGAACCCCGCCTGGGCACCACGCGCACCTACGAGTACGCGCAGTGGACCTCGCCCGAGTACCGCCCGGGTTTCGACGCGAGCGAGCTGATCGCCTCCTGGAACGCTTCGACGCCGGAGAAGACCTGGCTGCAGGTCGAGGCGCGGGCGCGGACCGCGGGCGGGGAGGAGACCGCCTGGTACGTGCTGGGGCAGTGGGCGCACGGGGACGCCGACATCCAGCGCACCAGCGTGGACGGGCAGAGCGACCAGCACGCCGAGGTCAGCGTGGACACGCTGGTCGCGAAGGCGGGTGTCGGCTTCAGTTCCTACCGGCTCCGGGTGAGCCTGTACCGGGAGGCGGGCAGCGGCGCCACTCCGGTGCTCACCTCGATCGGCGCGATGACTTCCCTGCTCCCCGACCGGTTCGACGTCGAGGTCAGCAAGCCCGGCAAGGCCGCCGGGGTGGAGCTCCCGGTGCCGCGGCACGCCCAGAACCTCCACAAAGGACACTTCCCGGAGTACGGCGGCGGGGGCGAGAACTGGTGCAGCCCCACCTCCACCGAGATGGTCGTCGAGTACTGGGGCAAGGGGCCGAGCGGGCAGGACATGTCCTGGATCCCTTCGGGTTACGTGGATCCGAGCGTCGCCTACGCGGCCCGGTACACCTACGACTACGCCTACCAGGGCACCGGGAACTGGCCGTTCAACACCGCCTACGCCGCGCGGTACGGCCTGCGCGGGCACATCACCCGGTTGCATTCGCTGACCGAACTCGAGGAGTACATCGCCCGCGGCATCCCGGTGATCACCTCGCAGTCGTTCCTGGCCAGCGAACTCGACGGGGCCGGTTACGGCACCGCCGGGCACATCATGGTGGTCGTCGGCTTCACCCCGGACGGCGACGTGATCGCGAACGACCCGGCGTCCAGCAGCAACGACCGCGTGCGGAACGTGTACAAACGGGACCAGTTCGAGAAGATCTGGCAGCGCACCAAGCGGTACGACGCCGACGGCAAGGTCCGCGGCGGCCCCGGCGGCGTCGCCTACCTCATCACCCCGTGACCGTGCGCTTTGCCGACGAAGTGCGGGCTATGGCTGGCAGCGGATCGGTGGGATGGTGCTGAGTCCGGCGCCGCCCGGGGTGACCGTGTTGTCGTCGCACACCACGTTCGGTTTGCCGCCGCACTGCCCGTTGTTGGTGACGTCGAAGGCCCAGCCGTCCGGGGCGGTGAACGGCGCCACCGACCCGCTGTTGCCGCGGAACGTGTTGGCGCAGCCGAATCCCTCGGCCTCGGTCCGGGTCTTGTACCCGCTGCGGTGCGCGCCGGCGCCCCGGTTGTCCGCGATGGTGTAGCCGTTCCCCTTGGCGTTGACCCAGCTTTCGCCGGAATTCTCCCCGGTCTGCCCGGCGCCGTGGAACGTGTTGCCGCGCACCTCGCCGCCGGTGGTGCCTTCCTTGATGTCGATGGCCTCGGCGGCGATGTTCGGGCCGAGCGTGTTGCCGATCGCCTTGTTCCGGTCGCTGTGATCGGGCTGGGAATCCGGCCAGTTGCTCTTCGCCGAACCGAAGTAGATGCCCTCGCCGAAACCCGGGCGGCGCTTGCCGGTGTCGTGGATGACCGAATCGCGCACGACGTTGTCGCTGCTGCCGTGCTGGAAGTGCACGGCCTCATCGCCGATGTCGTGGATCTCCAGGCCCGAAACCTCGACCCCGGTCACGCCGAGTGCCATCAGGCCCTTCTGGCCGTTACGGATCGTGAACCCCTGCAGGCGCCAGTGGCTGCCGGTCAGTTCGATCGTGCGGCCCTTGCGGATCCCGCCGCCGTCGATCACCGCGTTGCGGCTGCCGCGCAACGTGATCGGCTGGTCCGCGGTACCGGCCGCGGAGATCGCGAACTGCCCGGTGTAGACGCCGTCCGCGAGTTCGAGCACGCTGCCCGGGGTGGCCTCCCGCAACGCGGCGGTCAGTTCGTCCGCGGTGCGCACGGTCCGGTCCGCGGGCGCCCCGGTGTGCACGACCGGGGGCGCGGGGGTGTGCTCTTCCTTGCCGGACGGCGGTTTCCCGCCCTCGGAGCCGTTACCCGAAGCGCACGAGCACAGCAGGGCGAGCGCGGCCAAGGCCACGGTGAAGCGGGCGAATGTCGACATGGCGACCCCCTCAGTCCGGTTGCCTGCTTCGAGTCCCCGCCGCCGCGCCCGGTTCCCCCGGGTGCCCGGAAACCTCGTCCCACCCATGCGGATGTCGCGATATCCCCATGATCCATGGCAAGCTGCGGGCGGAGGCACCGCACGTGAACGGGAAGGTGGTCGGCCATGTCGTACGAGGTCCAAGGCGTCGTTTCGCGCGCGAAGGGTGAGCCGGTCACGCTGGAAACGGTGATCGTGCCCGACCCCGGTCCCGGTGAGGCGGTCGTCTCGGTCCAGGCGTGCGGGGTCTGCCACACCGACCTGCACTACCGCGAGGGCGGCATCAACGACCAGTTCCCGTTCCTGCTCGGCCACGAGGCGGCGGGCGTCGTCGAGCGGGTGGGCAGCGGCGTCACCGATCTCGAACCCGGCGACTTCGTCGTCCTCAACTGGCGCGCGGTCTGCGGCGTGTGCCGGGCGTGCAAACGCGGCAAACCGTGGTACTGCTTCAGCACGCACAACGCCGCCCAGCCGATGACGCTCGCCGACGGCACCGCGCTGAGCCCGGCACTCGGCATCGGCGCGTTCCTCGAGAAGACCTTGGTCCATAGTGGACAGTGCACGAAGGTGGACCCGGCGGCGCGGCCGGCGGTCGCCGGGCTGCTCGGCTGCGGGGTGATGGCGGGCATCGGCGCGGCGATGAACACCGGCGCGGTGGGCCGGGGCGATTCGGTCGCGGTCATCGGCTGCGGCGGCGTCGGCGACGCGGCCATCGCGGGCGCCCGGCTCGCCGGGGCCACCACGATCATCGCGGTCGACGTGGACGACCGGAAACTGGAGTGGGCCAAGGAATTCGGTGCGACGCACACGCTCAACGCCCGCGGTCGCGGCGAGGACGAGATCGTCGGCGGCATCCGCGACCTGACCGGTTCCTTCGGCGCCGACGTGGTGATCGACGCGGTCGGCCGCCCGGAGACCTGGCGGCAGGCGTTCTACGCCCGCGATCTCGCGGGCACCGTCGTGCTGGTCGGCGTCCCCACCCCGGAGATGCGCCTGAACGATCTGCCGCTGATCGACTTCTTCTCCCGGGGCGGTTCGCTGAAATCGTCCTGGTACGGCGACTGCCTGCCCTCGCGCGATTTCCCCATGCTGGTCGACCTCTACCTGCAGGGCCGCCTGCCGTTGGACAAGTTCGTGAGCGAACGGATCACCGCGGACGGCGTCGAGCACGCGTTCGAGCGAATGCACCGCGGGGACGTCCTGCGCAGTGTCGTCGAATTCGGCTGATTTTCCCCGGCGACCTGGGGTTAACCACTTCCGCCGATTTCAAACAGACACGATCAGGGTCGCCCACGTGGGCGGCCCTACGTTTGCACCCGCTCCGCGTCCGGCCGATGGTGAAGGTGTTCTCCGGTGAACGACCATCGCACCCGAGAAAGCGAAAGGAAGCGGTAACCATGACCCGCACGATCCGTCCGGAGGATCTGATCGACAACACCGTCGTGGATCCGGAAGGCAGCAAGATCGGCAAGGTGGGCACCGTTTATCTCGCCGACGACACCCGGCGCCCGGAATGGGTCACCGTCAAAACCGGCATGTTCGGGCAGAAGGAAAGCTTCGTCCCGCTGCGCGGCGCGGATGTGCAGAAAGACGGGTTGCACGTCCAGGTGCCCAAGGACAAGGTTTCCGACGCGCCGCGCATCGACGCCGACGGTCACCTCTCCCAGAACCAAAGCGCCGAACTCTACCAGTACTACGGCATGCCGATGCCGCGCTCCACAATGGAGAACGCGCCCGGGACCGCGCCGCCCGTGGAGAACGCGCCGAGGCCGGGGCCGCACGCCGGTGGGCGGCAGGGCATGCGGACCGCTCAGGGCCGGGGCCGGCCCCGCGGCACGGGCAAGCCGGACCGGGCCGATCAGCAGGCCATGACGCGTTCCGAAGAGCAGTTGAAGGTCGGCACCGAGCAGGTGGAGACCGGGCACGTCCGGCTGCGCAAGTACGTGGTGACCGAGGAGCAGCAGGTGAGCGTCCCGGTCACGCACGAGGAAGTGCGCGTGGAACGGGAGCCGATCACCGAGGCGGATGCCGGCACGCGCGCCGAAATCGGCGAGGCCGAGCAGGAAGTCACGCTGCACGCGGAGAAACCGGTGGTGAGCAAGGAAACCAGGCCGGTGGAGAAGGTGCGCCTCGGCACCGAGCAGGTCACCGAGGAGCAGACCGTTTCCGGCGAGGTCCGCAAGGAACGTATCGACATCGACGACGACACCAAGCACCGCCGCGACCCGCGCCGCGGCTCTTGACCCGCCCTGTCCGGCGAGGTGACCGGCAGGAAGGGACCTTCGCTCCTGGAAATCGGGAGCGAGGGAGCTTTACTACGGTTGTACGTGAGTAAAGGTCCCTTCCTGCCGACGCTCAGGAATCTTCGGCGGGGAGGAGCTTGCCGGGGTTGAGGATGCCGGTCGGGTCGACCGCGGACTTCGCCGCGCGCAGCACGTCGACGCCGAGGTCGCCGATTTCCGCGCGCAGGTACCGCGCGTGGTCGACCCCGACCGCGTGGTGGTGCGAGATGGTCCCCAGTGGACCGCCGGTGATCGCCTCGCAGGCCGCCCGTTTCGCGCGCTCCCACTGCCCGATCGGGTCGGCGTCGTCCCGCGCGGCCAGCACGGTGAAGTACAACGACGCCCCGGTCTCGTAGGCGTGCGAGATGTGGCACATCACGATCGGCGTGCCCAGCGCGCCGCGCAGCGCGGACCGGACCTCGTCGCGCAGCCGGTCCAGCTTCGACCAGTGCGCGGCGGTTTCCAGCGTCTCCACGCACACTCCGGCGTCGAGCAGCGCGTCCCGCTGCCGCGGCCCGGAGAACCGCCCGCGTTCCCACGCCTCGCCGGGCGACGAGCCGAGCCCGACCGCGCCGAACTCCCGCAGCAGCGCGACGGTCTTCTTGCGCCGCGACGCGATCTCCCGCTTCGACGCGCCCTCCCAGCCGAGCACCAGCAGGCACGGCGTACGCACTCCCCGCGCGGCGAGATAACGCCGCAGCAGCAGCGTCTTCCAGCCCGCGTTCAGCGCCAGCGAAACCTCGGTTTCGTCCACATCGGACAGACGGGTCACGTCGGCGAGCGCGCCGGACTGGGCGAGCCGCCGCATCGCCGAGGAACCGCGCTCCCAGCCGTCGAGCACGAATCCCTCGAACCGCCGGACCGCCGGGACCGGGCGCACCCGCAGGGCGACCTCGGTGATCACGCCGAGCGTGCCCTCGCTGCCCACCGCGAGCTGGCGCAGATCCGGCCCGGCCGCCGACGCGGGCGCGACGCCGAGCCGCCAGTCCCCGCGCGGGGTGGCCACCCGGACCCCGGACACCATGTCCTCGAACCGGCCGTACCCGGACGAAGCCTGGCCCGCCGACCGGGTCGCCGCGAACCCGCCGATCGTCGCGCGCTCGAACGACTGCGGCACATGACCGAGCGTCAGTCCGTGCGCGGCGAGCAGGCGTTCGGCGTCCGGCCCGCGCACCCCGGCGCCGAGGACCGCGATCCGCGACACCGGGTCCACCGACACCAGTTCGTCCAGCCGGGCCAGGTCCAGCGCGATCACCGCGTGCTTGTCGCCGCGCAGCGCGGTGACCCCGCCCACCACGGAGGTGCCGCCGCCGAACGGAACCACGGCGACGTCGTGGGAAACGCAGACCTCGAGCACGCGCTGAACCTGGCCGGGATCGGCGGGCACCACGACCGCGTCCGGAATCGCGAGTTCGCCGGGCGTCCGGCCGCCGATCGACCGCCGCCGCACCAAGTCGAGATAGGACAGACCGCCGGTGCGGCCGAGCCGTTCGAGCGGGTCGGTCAGCACGAAATCCGCGCCCACAACGGACGCCAAATCTGCACGTGCATCTGCACGTATTGCGGAATCCGGGACAACCACGGCGGAGTCCGGTCCAACCGCTGCGGCCCCACCGAGATTCCCGATACGCTCGGCGAGCCAGCGCACCGCCTTGGCCGGAAGGTGGGCCGCGTCACCGCCTTCTGAAGTCCAGAACCTACGCAATCGGTGGTCAACGATGTCGCTCACGACTACAGTGTGACACATGCGGCCCGAACGTCACACCACGCGCAAGCGGTACAGCCCGCCGGACGCGCAACCCAGCGGACTGGCGGACACCCGCAGCCGCCAGGCGGCCACCCGGGTCGCCGACGACGTGCTGCTCGACGCGGCCCGGGAATGCGTGCTCGCGGTCGGCGTCCGGCGCACCACGCTCGCCGAGATCGCCCGGACCGCCAAGGTCAGCCGGATGACGCTGTACCGGCGTTTCCCGGACGTGCGCAGCGTGCTCGCGGCCCTGATGACCCGCGAATTCGGCACGCTGCTGCAGCGGACCAGCGTGGTCGACCCGGAGGCCGGGAACGCCCGTGAGCGGCTGGTGCGCAGCTCGGTCGCCACGGTCCGCGCGCTGGGCAACGATCCGCTGATGCGCACCGTCCTGGACCGCGACGCCGAACTGGTCCTGCCCTACATCGTGGAACGCCTCGGCCGCACCCAGCTCATCGCCGAGCAGTTCGTCTCCGCCGCGCTGGAGGCGGGGAAACGGGACGGTTCGATCCGGCAGGGCGACCGGGCCGCCCAGGTCCGGGCGATCCTGCTCGTCGCACAGTCCTTTGTGCTCTCACTGCGCCCGGCAACGTCCGATGTGGACGAAGAGAAGCTGCTGTCGGAATTCGAGTACCTGCTGGAAACCGCGCTGACGCCCGGGGACCGGTCGTGATCCCCGGTTCGCTCAACGCGGGCCGCCGGGCTCGCGAACTCGACCAGCTGGCCGCCGGCGAACGGGTCGACCTCGCGGTCGTGGGCGGCGGGGTGACCGGGGCGGGCATCGCGTTGGACGCCGTCGCGCGGGGCCTGTCCGTGGCCCTGATCGAAGCCCACGACCTCGCTTTCGGCACTTCCCGCTGGTCCAGCAAGATGGTGCACGGCGGCCTGCGCTACCTCGCGAAGGGCGATGTCGCGCTGGCGCACGAAAGCGCGGTCGAGCGCGGGATCCTGATGACCCGCACCGCGCCGCACCTGACCAGGGCGGCGCCCCAGCTCATCCCGCTCTACCCGGAAACCTCCCGCCCGCGGCAGGCGTTCGTGGCAGCCGGGCTGTACGCGGGTGACGCGTTGCGCCGCGCGGCGGGCACGCCTTCGCACGTCCTGCCCCGCCCGCGCACGATTCCCGCCGCCGAAGCGCTCGCGCTGGCCCCCGGCCTGCGGCGGGCCGGGCTGCGCGGCGCGCTGCTCTCCTTCGACGGCGCGCTCACCGATGACGCGCGCCTGGTGGTGGCCCTGGCCCGGACGGCCGCGGCCCGCGGCGCCCGGATCCTGACCAGGCTCGCGGCCACCGAGGTGCACGCCGACCGGGTGCGCGTCCACGACGAGCTCACCGGCCGATCCGCGGACATCCTGGCTCGGCGGGTGATCAACGCGACCGGGGTGTGGGCGGGCGAACTCGTGCCCTCGGTGCGGTTGCGCCCGTCCCGCGGCTCCCATCTGGTGCTGTCGGCGGAGACGACCGGGCTGGCCGGTTCCTCGGTGATGGTGCCGGTGCCCGGCGAAAGCAACCGGTTCGTCCTGCTGCTGCCCCAGCCGGACGGGCGGGTCTACCTGGGCCTGACCGACGAACCGGCGGGCGGGGAGATCCCGGACGTGCCCGCGGTGTCCCAGTCCGATGTGGACTTCCTGCTGCCGGTCGCCTCGTCCGCGCTGGCCCGGCCGCTGACCGAACGGGACGTCCTCGGCTCGTTCGCCGGACTGCGCCCGCTCATCGACTCGGGCGCGGACGAGGCCAGCGCGGACCTGTCCCGCAAGCACGCGGTGCTGACCGCGGCCAACGGCGTGATCACCGTGGTCGGCGGCAAGCTCACCACGTATCGCCGGATGGCCGCGGACGCCGTCGACGCGGCCGGGCTGGCCGCCGGACCGTCCACCACCGACCGGCTCCCCCTGCTCGGCGCGGCGCCGCGGTCCCGGCTGGCCGCCATCGACGCCCCGGCCCGGCTGGTGGCGAAGTACGGCACCGAGGCGCCCCGGGTCGCCGCGGCCGGTGAGCTGGACCCGGCCCTGGCCGAACCGCTGTTCCCCGGCTGCGAGATCACCGCGGCGGAGGTCGTCTGGGCGGTGCGGCACGAGGGCGCGCTGGACGCCGCGGACGTGCTGACCCGCCGCACCCGGCTCGCCCTGGTCCCCGCCGACGCCGCCGCGGCCGAACCCCGGGTCCGCGACCTGGTCGACCGCGCCCTCCAAGGTGTCGCCGTCTCCCCCTGATCCGGGCTGTCCCGGCCGCCGAAAGTGGCAGCGCTTTCGGCGAGGGGGCGTTGTATCGAGTTGACGAGGCGTTGGGTTTTTGCAACAGTAGGTTGTATGAGTCCGGTCCGGCGTGGCAAAGAGCTGCCCATCTACAACCGGCTCCAGGTACTCCGGGCCGAGCGGGGCATGAGCCGCGCCGCGCTGGCCGAGGCCGTCGAGGTGAATCCGCAGACGATCGGCGCCCTGGAGCGGGGCGACCACTACCCGAGCCTGGACCTGGCCCTGCGCATCTGCGCTGTGTTCGGGCTGCCGGTCGAGGCCGTGTTCAACCGGGAGCCGTTCACGCCGCTGTCCACTCAGGTCTACCGCAAGGAGGGGGAGAAATGAGTCCCGTGCGAAGCTTCCTGGCCACGCGCTGGGACGTTTTCCTCGCCCGGATGGAACGGGCGGAAGCCAAACGCGCCCGGATGCTGCCCGGCTGGCGAACCCGTCGACGGCGCCGATCGCTGGTGCTGCTGATGCTCGTCGGGATCGCGCCGATGCTGGTCGCCGCCGCGATCATGGCGGAGGAGACCATCTGGATCTTCTTCGCGCTGTGGTTCACCGGATTCATCCTGTGGATGATCGGTTTCGCGTTGCTGCGCATCCTCACCGGCAAGATGTCCAGCGCGTTCTCCGTGCTGCTCGACGAACGCGAGCGGGAGATGCGGCACCGGGTGACGCACCTGAGTTTCCAGGTGCTCGTGTACCTCATGGCGTTCGCCATGTTGTACACGCTGGCGATCGCGAACCAGGCCGACGCCGCGTTCCGCGGGGCCCTGATGATGGCCGTGCTGCTCATGCTCGGCTCCTCCGGGCCGACCATCGTACTGGGCTGGACCTTGCCGGACGACGATCCTTCAGACTTCAGCGAAGAGGGGAATTCTGTTGCCTGACAACACTTTGGAGATCGACGCGATCTCCAAGCGCTACGGTGACGTCGTCGCGCTCGACGCCGTCACGTTCGACGTGCGGCCCGGCGAGCTGTTCGGTTTCGTGGGCAGCAACGGCGCCGGGAAGACCACGACCATGCGGATCGCGCTGGGGGTTCTGGCCGCGGACTCCGGCGAGGTCCGGTTCGACGGCCATCCGATCACGCACGAGACCCGCACGCACATCGGGTACATGCCCGAGGAACGCGGGCTGTACCCGAAGATGAAGGTGCTCGACCAGCTCGTCTACCTCGCCGAGCTGCACGGGTTGTCCGCGAACCAGGCGCACAAGAGCGCGGAGGACTGGATCACCCGGCTCGGCCTCGCCGAGCGCCGGGGCGACCCGGTGGAGAAACTCAGCCTGGGCAACCAGCAACGCGTGCAGCTCGCCGCCGCGCTGGTGCACGATCCGGCGGTGCTGGTGCTCGACGAACCGTTCTCCGGCCTCGACCCGATCGCGGTCGACGTGATGAGCGAGGTGCTGCGCGAGAAGGCGGCCACCGGCGTGCCGGTGGTGTTCTCCAGCCACCAGCTCGATCTCGTGGAACGGCTCTGCGACCGGGTCGGCATCATCCGAAGTGGACGGATGGTGGCGTGCGGCACGGTGGCCGAGCTGACCGCCGACGCGGGCGTGCAACTGGTCGTCTCGGCGCCGCACGCGCCCGAAGGCTGGGCGCGGAGCCTGCCCGGGGTGCGGGTGCTGTCCGAGCGACCCGGCAGCACGATCGTCGAACTCGACCCGAGCGCGGACGATCAGGCGGTGCTCGCCGCCGCGCTGTCGACCGGGCCGGTGAACGAGTTCAGTCGCCGCCGCCCCACCCTGACCGAACTGTTCCGCACCGCGGTCACCGACAAGCCAGGGGGAACCCGATGACCACTCCGCCGAACCGGCGCTCGGTGCGCCCCGTCCAGGCCGTCCGCCTGGTCGCGCGCCGTGAGCTGAACACCCGCCTGCGCACCCGGTCGTTCCTGATCGGCACCGCGGTCATCCTGGTCGTGCTGATGGGTTACCTGCTCCTGCAGGCGAACCTGTTCGGCCAGGCGAACCGCGCCACGATCGGCCTCGCCGGGCAGACCGCCGCGATCGCCGACCAGTTGCAGGCCGCCGCCGGGCAGGCCGGCAAGGAAGTGGACATCCGCCCGGTGTCCAATCCGGACGAGGGCCGGAAGCAGGTTGCCGACGGCGACCTCGACGCGCTGGTCTCCGGCAACGCCGCCGACCTCCGCGTGCTGGTGAAGTCCGATTTGGACAAACAGATCCGGGCTGTGCTCAACGGAATCTCGCAGCAGGAGGTCCTGCGCGCCAAGCTGCTGGAAGCCGATCAGGACCCGAACCAGGTGCTGGCCGAGGTCGGCGCCACCCAGGTCAAGGTCAGCGAGCTGGAGCCGCCCAATCCCGAACGCGGTCAGCGCCTGGCGATCGGCCTGATCACGATCTTCTTGCTCTTCTTCGGCATCCAGACCTACGGCGCCTACGTGGCCCAGGGCGTGGTCGAGGAGAAGTCCAGCCGGGTGGTGGAAATCCTGCTGTCCACGGTCCGCCCGTGGCAGCTCATGCTGGGCAAGGTGATCGGGCTCGGCCTGGTCGGCCTGGTGCAGCTGGTGATCATCGCGGCGGCCGGGCTGGCGATGGCCTCGGCCACCGGTGTGCTCACCCTTTCCGGGGTGGCGACGGGCGCGCTGCTGTGGTCGGTCGTCTGGTACCTGCTGGGTTTCTTCCTCTACGCCACGGTCTACGCGGGCGCGGGCTCGCTGGTGTCGCGGCAGGAGGACACCCAGACCGTGATCGCGCCGGTGACGATGACCCTGACGATCGGTTTCATCGTCGGGTTCAACGTGATGCTGCAGAGCCCCGACGGCGCCACGACGAAGGTGCTCTCGCTGATCCCGCTCTTCTCGCCGATCCTGATGCCCGGCCGGATCGCCGCGGGCACGGCCGCCGACTGGGAGGTCGCGCTCTCCATCGCGCTCACCCTGCTCGCCGTCGCCGCACTCACCTTCGTCGCGGGCAAGATCTACCAGAACGCGGTCCTGCGCACCGGCAGCCGCATCCGAATCCTCGACGCCCTCCGCGGCTGACCAGATCCCGAGATGTCATGAGGGGACCCCTCCAGACAAATTTTGTCTGGAGGGGTCCCCTCATGACAAAGGCGACTCGAGGTCAGCGGTCGGCGATGGGGGCGTAGTCCCGTTCCTTCTCGCCGGTGTAGATCTGGCGCGGGCGGCCGATCTTGGTGGCCGGGTCCTGGATCATCTCGCGCCAGTGCGCGATCCAGCCCGGCAGGCGGCCGAGTGCGAAGAGGACGGTGAAGTACTTCGTCGGGAACCCGAGCGCCCGGTAGATCAGTCCGGTGTAGAAGTCCACGTTCGGGTAGAGCTTGCGCTCGACGAAGTAATCGTCGGAAAGCGCGGTCTCTTCCAGTTTCTTCGCGATGTCCAGCAACTGGTCACCGGCGCCGAGCTTGGTGAGGATGTCGTCCGCGGTCTTCTTGATGATCTTCGCGCGCGGGTCGTAGTTCTTGTAGACCCGGTGCCCGAAGCCCATCAGGCGGACACCCTTTTCCTTGTTCTTGACCCGGTTGACGAAGTCCTGCACGTCGCCGCCGTTGTCCCGGATGCCCTCGAGCATGTCCAGCACCGCCGCGTTCGCGCCGCCGTGCAGCGGGCCGAAGAGCGCGTTGATCCCGGCCGAGATGCTGGCGAACAGGTTCGCCTCGGACGAGCCGACCAGCCGCACGGTCGAGGTGGAGCAGTTCTGCTCGTGGTCGGCGTGCAGGATGAACAGCAGGTCGAGCGCCTTGGCCACCTCGGGGTCGACCTCGTACGGCTCGGCCGGCAGGCCGAAGGTCAGCCGCAGGAAGTTCTCCACCAGGCCGAGCGAGTTGTCCGGGTAGAGGAACGGCTGCCCGATCGACTTCTTGTAGGCGTAGGCGGCCAGCGTCGGCACCTTGGCCAGCAGGCGGATGGTGGACAGCTCCACGTTCGGTTCGTCGAACGGGTTCAGCGAGTCCTGGTAGAAAGTGGACAGTGCGGACACCGCGCTGGACAGCACCGGCATCGGGTGCGCGTCGCGCGGGAAGCCGTCGAAGAAGCGCTTGAGGTCCTCGTGCAGCAGGGTGTGCCGGTTGATCCTCGAGGTGAAGTCGTCCAGCTGCTGCTGGTTCGGCAGGTGGCCGTAGATCAGCAGATAGGAAACCTCGATGAACGTCGAATGCTGAGCGAGTTGCTCGATGGGATAACCGCGATACCGGAGAATTCCGGCATCGCCATCAATATAGGTAATGGCCGAGGAGGCGGCGCCGGTGTTGACGAAGCCGGGGTCCAGCGTGATGTACCCGGTCTGCGCCAGCAGCTTCCCCAGTTCGATCCCCGGAGCACCCTCGACGGCGTGTACTACCTTCAGCTCGTGCTCGCCGTTCGGCAGGCGCAGCGCGACGGTCTCACCACCGGCCTGCGCACTCGTCGCGTCGGACATGCAAGTCCCTCTCACGGTCACACGGGGTCGGCGGCGCCTGCACGTTCCGCAGGCCGCCCTTTGTTCACGCGCGACCGCTCATGGGTCTCGCCGCACACCGCCCCGCTGGGGTATGAATTCAGCTTTACGTTAGTCGACCAAGGGGTATCCGCGCAGCCGCTGAGTTACCCACAGCTATGGGTTTGGGACCAGGTTCACACACCAGGCGGTGCCGGTGATCTTCCGCGGCGTCCGGGGTAGCCGGTGGATCACCCGGGGTAGCTCTCCAGTTCGGCCGCGGTCGGGGGTTCCGCGCCGCTGCGCGAAACTGTGATCGCCGCCGCCTTCGCGGCGTATTCGAGCGCCGCGGCCCAGTCCGCCCGATCGAGCGAGGTGAGCTGGCCCACTTCCCGGCTGTGCAACCACGCCAGCAGCGCGCCCTGCACGGTGTCCCCCGCCCCGATCGTGTCGACCAGCTCGGCGCGCGCGGGCGGTACGCGCACCGGGTCGGCGGACGCGGTGAGCGCCACGAGTCCCTCGGCGCCCTTGGTCAGCACGACCGCGTCCACCCCGGCGTCGAGCCACGATTTCGCGGCGGTCTCGGCATCCGCGCCCCGGGTGAGCCATTCGGCGTCGTCGTCGGAGATCTTGAGCAGCCGGACATCCGGCAGCCAGGACTCGAACCGGGCGCGGTAGGCGCGTGGATCGGCGATGAAGTCGGCGCGGATGTTCGGATCGAGCGCGGTCAGCACCCCCCGCGCGGACTCGCGGCGCAGCACGGCCTCGTAGCTGGTCGCGCACGGCTCCAGCACCATGCCCAGGGAACCCAGGGAAAGCGCGGAGACCTCGTCCGGCAGGGGGCCGGGATCGGCGACCATCCGGTCCGCGGTGCCCTCGACGTAGAAGGCGTAGTGCGCGGCGCCGCGTTCGTCGAGGGTGACCACCGCGAGCGTGGTCGGTTCCTCGCCGCGCTGCGCCAGCGAAGTGTCGACTGTGGACTCACGTAACCGCTCGAGCAGCGCCTCACCGAACTGGTCGGTGGAAAAACGAGACAGAAACCGGACAGGAATTCCCAGCCGCCCCGCGGTCAGCGCGACGTTGTACGGCCCGCCACCCAATCGAGGGAGCAGCGGCCGCAGCCCGCCGTCCACTGTGGACTCACCCGGAACGAGGTCGACCAGCGCCTCTCCACCCACCACAATCACGGGCGCGATGCTAGCCCGCCGAGGAGCAGATCGGCCAGGGCGGTGAACGCTTCCGCGTCGCTCACCCCGGTCCGCGAGCCGATCACGCCGGTCTGGATGCCCTCGATGAGCACGCTCGCCATCTCGGAGATCAGCCCGGCGCGCACGTCCCGGAACACCCCGTCGGCCACGCCCTTGGCGATGAATTCGCGGATCCGGCGCGCGGCCGCCCGGCTGTTCATCTCGTAGGTGGCCCGGGCGGGGCCGAAGTCCGCGATGTCGGACATGAACGCGGGCGAGGCCCGGTTCAGGAAGTCCGACACCCCGGACAGGTACTCGCCGAGGATCTTGCGCGCGTCCTCGATGCCTTCGATGCGCGCCTCGATCTGCTCGGCGGCGGTCTTGAAGAAGTGCCCGACCACCTTCACCGCGAGCTGTTCCTTGCTCGGCGCGAGCGCGTAGAGCGTCGACTTCGAGCAGCGCATGCGCGCGGCGAGCTCGTCGAGGGTGAACTGGGCGAAGCCCTCGGCGAGGAACAGGGCTTCGAGTTCGGCCAGCAGCGCGCGCTGCCGGGCGGTGGGCTGGCGGCGCCCTTCCGGGGCGCGCAGCGGGACCCGGCGAGCGGGGGCGTCGGCTTCGGCCATTGGTCCACCGTATGCGTTCGGTTCGACGCGTGACCCGCGCCGCCCGTCTAGGGTACTCTCGAACGGCCCACAGTACTGTTTTCAGTACGGTTTCTTTTCCGGAGGAATCATGCCGGCGGAACGGCTGCTGCCCACCACCGAAGCGAAGGACCTGCTCGCGCTCGCCACCGAGATCGCCCGCGAGGAGCTCGCGCCACTGGCCGCGGAGTACGAGGAGGCGGAGCGGTTCCCGCGGGAGCAGTTCCGGCTGCTCGGCAAGTCCGGCCTGCTCGGGCTGCCGTACTCGGAGCGCTGGGGCGGCGGCGAGGTGCCGTACGAGGTGTACCTGCAGGTGCTGGAGGAGATCGCGGCCGCGTGGATGTCGGTCGGCGTGGGGCTGTCGGTGCACACCATGTCCTGCCACGCGCTGGCGCACCACGGCACGGACGCCCAGCGCGACCGCTGGCTCCCGGCGATGCTGGAGGGCAACCTGCTCGGCGCGTACGCCCTGTCCGAGAGCCAGGCGGGCTCGGACGCGGCGGCGCTGGCCACCCGCGCCCGCCGGGACGGCGACCAGTACGTCGTCGACGGCACCAAGGCGTGGATCACGCACGGTGGCCAGGCGGACTTCTACACGACCATGGTCCGCACCGGCGAGGACTCCATCTCGTGCCTGCTGGTCGACAGCCAGACCCCGGGCCTGTCCGCCGCCCCGCCGGAACGCAAGATGGGCCTGACCGGCTCGACCACGTCCCAGATGATCTTCTCCGCGGCCCGGGTGGACGCCGACCGCCTGATCGGCGCGGAGGGCGACGGCCTGCGGATCGCGCTGTCGTCGCTCAGCTCGGGACGCCTCGGCATCGCCGCGTGCGCGGTCGGCCTGGCCCAGGCCGCCCTGGACGAGGCCGTGGCGTACGCGAAGGAGCGGACCCAGTTCGGCAAGCCGATCATCGAGTTCCAGGGCTTGGAGTTCCTGCTCGCCGACATGGCCGCGGCCGTCGAGTCGGCGCGGGCCACCTACCTGGACGCGGCCCGCCGCCGGGATCGCGGGATGCCGTTCAAACGGCAGGCGTCGATCGCGAAACTGGTGTCCACGGACGCCGCGATGAAGGTGACCACGGACGCCGTGCAGGTGCTCGGCGGCGCCGGGTACACCCGGGACTTCCCGGTGGAGCGGTACATGCGGGAAGCGAAGGTCCCCCAGATCTTCGAGGGCACCAACCAGATCCAACGCCTGGTCATCGCCCGCGAACTCCGCAACGCGTAACCCGCGACCTCCACGAACGGGCCGTTCATGGCGCTGAACGGCCTGAAGTCGGCATTCGCGGCATTTCGGTTCGGGGCTCGAGTCGCGATCATGGGAGACTTGCGGCGAAGTGAGGAGATGCTATGACCGCTCTTCCCGAGCACTCACCCGAGCCGCGGTTCCCAGTGATCGACGAACCACTGACGATCGCAGAGTACCTAGAGCTCGGTGAGCCCAGATCTGGATACACCGAACTGATAGAAGGCAGTCTGTTGATGTCGCCCAGTCCCAAGCCGCGCCACAACATCGCCTCGGGGCGGCTGTACATACAGCTGACACAACAGGTGCCTGATCACCTTGAACCCATCCAGGACCTGGACATCGACCTTCAACTGAATCCGCCGGATCAACCGGGATTTTCCCGACGACCGGACTTGGTGGTGGTCAATCGCAAGGCCCTCGATCGTGTGGACGCGGACGGGGACATAATTCGCGCCGACGAGGTACTCGTCGTAGTCGAGATCGTGTCACCTGGCTCGCACCGTATCGACCGGGTGCATAAGCGCGGTGAGTACGCCGACGCGGGGATTCCGCATTACTGGATAGTCGACCTCGACAAGCCGGTGTCGCTCGTCGCCTGCCACCTCACCGAGGAGTTCGGCTACCGCGACGCCCCGGAAGCCACCGGCATGTTCACCGCAACCGATCCGTTCCCGGTCCAGATCGATCTGAACGCGCTTCGCTAGCGGCGTTCGGTGTAGCGGCGGGTGGCGACGACGCCTTCGCCGGTGGCCTCGTCGAAGTGGTACACCTCGCGGCCCCGGACGAAGACGCGCAGCGCGCGGTTCATCACGTCCAGCGGGTCGCCGGACCAGATCGCCACGTCCGCGTCCAGGCCCGGTTTGAGCGCGCCGATCCGGTCGTCGAGGCCGAGCATGGCGGCCGGGTTCACGGTGAGGGCGCGCAGCGCGGTTTCCGGGTCCAGGCCCTCCTTGACCGCGAGCGCCGCCTGGTAGACGAGGAAGTTGATGGGGACCACCGGGTGGTCGGTGGTGATCGCCAGCTTGACCCCGGCGCGCGCCAGGATGCCCGCCGAGCGCAGCGTCCGGTTCCGCAGTTCGACCTTGACCCGGCTGGTGAACAGCGGCCCGAGGATCACCGGGACCTGGTGTTCGGCCAGCAGATCGGCGATGAGATGCCCCTCGGTGCCGTGGTTGACCACCAGCTTGTAGCCGAACTCCTGGGAGAGCCGGATCGCGGTCACGATGTCGTCGGCGCGGTGCGTGTGCTGATCCCAGTACAGCTCGCCGTCGAGCACCCTGGTCAGGGCTTCCAGCGTCAGGTCCGTGTCGAACGGCTTGCCCTCGGCGCGCGCGTGGTCCCGCTGGGCCGCGTAGTTGCGGGCCTTGGTGAACGCCTCCCGGATGATCGCCGCCACCCCGAGCCGCGTCGACGGCGTCTTGTCCTTGTCGCCGTACACCCGCTTCGGGTTCTCGCCGAGCGCGCTCTTCACACTCACCGATTCGGCGAACACCATGTCCAGCGCGCTGCGCCCCCAGGTCTTCACGCCGACGGTCTGCCCGCCGATCGGATTCCCGGAGCCCGGTTTGATCACCACGCTGGTGACCCCACCGGAGAGCGCGTCGTCGAACCCGATCTCGTATGGGTCGATGCCGTCGATCGCCCGGAACCGCGCCCCGTTCGGGTCGGTCATCTCGTTGGTGTCGTTGCCGGACCAGCCTTCGCCGTCCTCGTGCACCCCGAGATGCGCGTGCGCGTCGATGAACCCGGGCAGCACCCACGCCCCGGCCGCGTCGATCAGCTCGGCGTCCTCCGGCACGTCCACATCGCGTTCCGCACCGACCTCGACGATCTTGTCGTCGGAGATCAGCACCGTGCCGCCGTCGATCGGATCGCCGTCGACGGGGACCACATAGCCACCAATGATCGCGCTCACCATGGTTCGACACGCTAACGAATGCCGCCGAACGAGTGAACCCGGGTTCTGGATCAAGGTTGCACGCGCACGCCCCAGCTGCCGGTCCAGGACTCGCCGGGTTCGAGGTCGATCAGGTCGGTGCCCGAGTTCAGCGCGTCCGCCGGGCACGTCATCGGCTCGATCGCCACCGCACGCCCCCGGCCGACCAGATCGTCGGGGGTGAACACCTGGACCCACCGGAAATCGGGGCCGGTCCACACGTCGACCCATTTGCCCTCGTGGGAAAGGACGTGGTGGTGCAAGCCGTCCTCGCCCGTTTCGAGCCCGCCGAACGTGGTGTCCAGGACGTTCCCGCCGAGGATCTTGCCCGACCGGAAGTCGTAGCCGGTGCCGTCGACGTCCTGCTCGTCCGCGTACGGCAACTGGTTCGAGTCGTCGAACGGCCGCACCCGGGTCGCGGACAGGGTCAGCGTGAGGTCGTCGGTCGGCAGGTCGCCGATGCGGAAGTAGGGGTGCGTGCCCACCCCGACCCCGATCGCGGACTCGCCGTCGTTGCGGATCTCGTGCGTCACCGTCAGCCCGCGCGGGGCGACCTCGTAGGTGATCGAGGCGTGCAGCGGCACCGGCCAGCCCGGTTCGCCGTCGATGGCGATCTCGAACGTGATCGACGATTCGGCGTGCTCGACGAGTTGCCACTCCTTGCGCCTGGTCAGCCCGTGGATGGCGTTGCCGCGGGCGGGTTCGGTGACCTCGAGCTGCTGCTTTTCGCCCTGGTAGACCCATTCGGCGGCCTTGGTGCGGTTCGGCCAGGGCAGCAGCACCTGCCCGGCGGCCTTGGGCGGTTTGACGTCGGAGTCGAACGCCTCGACATACGGCACGCCGTTGATCTCGAAGGCCCGCAGGCCCGCGCCGATCTCGGTGACGACCGCGCGAGCACCGCCGCGGAGCAATTCGAACTGTTCGCCGGTGGGTTCAGCCATACCCGCCAACCTACCGGCGACCGCTCCCTTATGCGCCCACACCCGCCAGAACGATCTCTGGTCCATAGTGGACGCTCAGGCCCATGATCGCGCGGTTTGCTCCAGTTCCACGATCTCCTTTTCGATGAACGCCACTGCGTCGTCTGGTGACAACGCTGCCGCGCGCAACCGATCGAATACCTCGCTCACGGCCTTGACCTCCTCGGGTTTCTCGTTTCGCGTTTGACCGGCTGCGTTCTCCTGGTAGAGCAGATCGGGTCCGCCCGGACCATCGAAGCTGAGAATGACGAAAGCGCCATCCATCCCCTGATGCGATTCGATGCCGTAGGGCATGACTTGCAGCGTGACTGTCGGCAACTCAGCACAGGCAATGAGGTGGTGCAGTTGCGCACGCATCACCTCCGGCCCGCCGATCGGACGTCGCAGCACCGATTCATCAATGATCGCGTGCAGTCGGATCGGAGTCTCAGTGTCGTGTAAACGCCGCCGCCGGTACAGGCGCGCCTTGATCTCATTCTCCCGTTTCTGCTCGGTATAAGTGCCCATGCTGCGAAACAGAGTGCGCATATAGTCCTCATCCTGAAGCAGCCCGGGTACGAACGCGAGCTGCCAGGTCCGCACCGCGCTCGCCTCGGTTTCCAGTTCGAGGTATCCCGTTCCCTTGAGTCCGAAGTCCAGCCACCATCCCTTCCTCTTCGCCTTGCGCGACAGATCGAGCAGTGAATCGTCGCGTTGGTCGTAGATGTCCATCATCGAGCGGAGAAGATGGACATTGGCATGGGTCTCGCCTTTCTCCACTCGGTGCAGGCTTGTGCGAGTGAGATCCAGCTTCGCTGCCGCCTCCTCCAAGGTCATGCCTGCTTGTTCCCGGAGCCGCCGGACCTTGCGACCGAGTCGAACCTTGCCCAATGGCGGCGTGGTGCGTGTCGACACGTTCGTAACCTCCCGTAACCGAACGATCGCACCATGATGACATTCGGGGCCGACAAAACCGGGAATTCCGGTTTAACTAGACCGGTCGTCATAGTTTGGGCTACCGTCGGCGCATGGCTCGGCGGACCGACACTCGGCAGCGGATGATCGACACCGCGGCCGATCTCTTCCACACCCAGGGTTACCACGCCACCGGGTTGAACCAGCTGGTCAGCGCGGGTGGCGCGCCCAAGGGGTCGCTGTACTTCCACTTCCCCGGCGGCAAGGAGCAGCTCGCCGCCGAGGCGCTCGCGAGGTCCGGCGAGCAACTGTGCGAAGCGCTGCGAGCCCTGCTCGCCGACGATGACCTCGATGCGGTGTTCGCGGCACTGGAGCAGAACCTGATCGACTCGGACTTCCAGCGCGGGTGTCCGCTCGCGACGGTCGCGCTGGACGCGGCGGGGAGCGAGCGGATCCGGGAGGCGTGCGTGAGCGGCTACTCGTCCTGGCATGCCGTGATCGCGGAATTCCTTACCAGGCAAGGAATCAAGAAGGCACGGGCGAGAGAACTGGGCACGGTCGCGCTCGCTTCGATCGAGGGCGCCCTCTTACTGGCGAAGATCCAGCGCGACCTCGCCCCACTCCGAGCGGTCGCCAAGCACCTGCGTACCACCCTCGAAAAGGAGTCGGCCTGATGCGCATCCACCACCTCAACTGCGGCACCATGCGCCCCTTCGGCGGGCGGCTCATCGACGGCACCGGCGGCCCGCTGCACCGGGCCGAGATGGTCTGCCACTGCCTGCTGATCGAGCACGATTCCGGGCTGGTGCTGGTGGACACCGGGATGGGCGAGCAGGGCGTCCGGCGGCCCGCCGAATGGCTGGGCAAACCCTTCCTCCGGCTGACCAATCCGGTCAACGCGGCGGCGGAAACCGCTGTCCGGCAAGTGGAAAAGCTCGGCTACCGGGCCGAGGACGTGCGGGACATCGTGCTCACGCACCTCGACCTGGACCACGCGGGCGGGCTCGCCGACTTCCCGCACGCGACCGTGCACGTGTACGCCGAGGAACTCCGCTCGCTCACCTCGCCGCGGGATTTCCGGGAGCGCACCAGGTACCGGCCGATCCAGTTCGAGCACGGGCCGAAGTGGGAAAGCTACGGGGATTTCGGCGAAGACTGGTTCGGGTTCGACGCGGTTCGGGACCTGAAGGGGCTGCCGCCGGAGATCCTGATCGTGCCGCTCGCCGGGCACACGCGCGGGCATGCGGGGGTCGCGGTGGACAGCGGCGACGGCTGGCTGCTGAACGCCGGGGACTCCTACTTCTTCCACGGGCAGATGGATCCGGTGCGGCCGCACCGGCCGGTCGGGCTGGCAGCGTTCGAAACCTTCGTGCAGACCGTGCGCGGGCCGCGGCTGGAGAACCAGCGGCGGCTGGCCGAACTCGTGCGGGACCACCGCGACGAGGTGACCGTGTTCTCCGCGCACAGCCCGGTCGAACTGCGTGCGCTCAGGCGGGTTGCTCCTTCTTCGACTTCGTGACCCGCAGGAAGACCCAGTTGAGCAGCCACAGCGCCACGCCGATGCCGAGCAGGGTCCCGGCGTAGGCGTACTCCTTGGGGTCGCGGCCGGTGACCGGGCTGGCGAAGAACGCGCACGAGATCGCGCCGAGGATCGGGACCCAGGTCGGCGCGCGGAAATGCTTGTGCTCCACCTTCTCCCTGCGCAGCACCAGAACCGAGATGTTGACCAGCGCGAAGACGGTCAGCAGCAGCAACGAGGTCGTGCCGCCGAGGCTTTCGATCTTCAACGCGCTGACCAGGCCGACCGCGAGCAGGCTGGTGAACACGATCGCGATCCACGGCGTGCGGCGGAACGGGTGCACGGTGGCGAACTGCTTCGGGATGATGTTCTCGTTCGCCATGCCGTAGACGAGACGGCTGGCCATCAGCATGTTGATCAGCGCCGAGTTGATCACGGCGAACAGCGCGATCCCGGAGAACAGCAGCGGCGGGAAGCCCGGCGCGCCGGTCTTCACCACGTCGAGCAGCGGGGCCGTGGTCGACGAGAGCTTGTCGACCGGCAGCAGCAGCGAGGAGGCGAGTGCGACCAGCAGGTAGATGATCCCGCAGATGACGATTCCGCCGAGCATGGCCTTGGGGAAGATCTTGACCGGGTTCTTGCACTCCTCGGCCATGTTCACCGAGTCCTCGAACCCGACCATCGCGTAGAACGCGAGCGCGGTCGCCGCGGTGACGCCGAAGAACGCGCCGCCCTCGGTGTCGAACTCCAGCAGGCGGCCCGGATCGCCCCGGCCTTCCAGCACCGCGAAGAAGCCGATCGCGATGACGATCAGCAGGCCGCTCAGCTCGATCGCGGTGAGCACCACGTTGAGCTTCACCGATTCGTTGACCCCGCGGAAGTTGATCAGCGCGAGGACCGCGATGAACACGATCGCGACGATCAGCGAGGGCGCGTGCACGAACTCCTGCAGGTACTTCCCGCTGAAGCCCTGCGCGGCGACCCCGGCCGAGGTGAGGCCCGAGCACATGACCGCGAAGGCGACGATGAACGTCAGGAACTGGATGCCGAACGCGCGGTTGACGTACAGCGCGGCGCCGGCCGCCCGCGGGTACTTCCCGACCAGTTCCAGATAGCTGAACGCGGTCAGGAAGGCGACAAAGAACGCGATCAGGAACGGCAGCCAGAGCGCTCCGCCGACGTGCCCGGCGACCTTGCCGGTCAGCGTGTAGATGCTGGCGCCGAGGATGTCCCCGACCACGAACAGCATGAGCAGCTTGGGGCCCATGACCCGCTTGAGCTCAGGCTCCCCGGTTTCCTCGTGCGGTGGTGTCGTCACCTCAGCCATGCCGGGAGAGTGTGCCCGATCCCGGTCCGCGGTGAAAGTACCGGTTTGGGGTGCGAACGAGTGGTTATCCAACCGGAACGCGGTATCGCCAGAACGCGGGCAGCAGGATCACCGCGACGATGACTAGGACAATCACCAGCACCCCGCCCCCGGTGGCCGCGGCGGCGGTGCCGACCCCGGCGGCGGCCCAGCCGTGCGTGAGATCGGCCAGGCGCGGGCCGCCCGCGACGACCACGGTGAACGCGCCCTGCATGCGGCCGCGCATCTCGTCGGTCGCGGCGGTCTGCAGGATGGCCGTGCGGTAGACGGCGCTCACCATGTCGGACGCGCCGCCGAGGGCCAGGAAGACGACCGCGAGCCACAGTGAATCGGCCAGCCCGAAGCCGATCACCGACGCGCCCCAGGCGCAGATCGCCACGGCCACCGCGACGCCCTGCCGCTTGACGCGGCTCACCCAGCCGGAGAACAGGCCGATCACCATCGACCCGACCGGGATCGCGGCGAACAGCCAGCCCAGCGCGAGCCCGCCGCCGTGCGGGTCGCCGAAGGTGCGCTCGGCCATCTCGGGGAACAGGGCGCGGGGCATGCCCGCGACCATCGCGATGACGTCCAGGATGAACGAGGCGAGCAGGACCTTCTGGGTCGCCATGTAGCGGAAACCGTCGAACACGTCCCGCAGCCCGGCCCGGCGGACCTGCCCGGACAGCGGCGGGAGCGGGGGCAGCCGCCAGACCGCGTAGAGCGCGGCGAGCAGGGCGAACGTGTCGATCAGGTACAGAGTGGACAGTCCGAGCACGGGCATCAGCGAGCCGGCGGCCATCGGGCCGAACACCGCGCCGAACGCCATGACCGTGCTGCCCAGCGCGCTCGCCGACGGGAGCAGTTCCACCGGGACCAGGCGGGCGATGACCGCGCCGCGGGTCGGCATGTTGACCGCGTAGAACGCCTGGTTGAGGCCGAGCAGCGCGAGGACGAGCCAGACCGAGTTGATCCCGAGGAACGCCTGCAGCCAGAGCAGCGCGGAGATCACCGCGACCCCGGCGTTGCTGACCAGGAGGAGTTTGCGGCGGTCGACGGTGTCCGCGATCGCGCCGCCCCAGAGGCCGAAGACGAGCAGCGGGACCAGGGCGACGATGCCGGTCAGGCCGACGTAGGCCGACGAGCCGGTGATGTCGAAGACCTGCTTGGGCACGGCGACCGCGGTGAGCTGGCTGCCGATGCCGGTGACCGCGGTGGACGCCCAGAGCCGCCGGAACGCCGGGATCCGCAGTGGCCGGGTGTCGGCCACGATCGACCCCAGGACTCGGCGTCTCGGTTTACTCTCCGTGTCGACTTCGGTAGCCACGACCAACTAGCTTAGCGGCGCTAACTATCCACTGGCGCGTGATTTTCCTCGCCGGGCGCGATAGGAAGGGACCTTTGCTCTCGAATAACCGGAGTAAAGGTCCCTCGCTCCCGCCAGACCGGAGTAAAGGTCCCTTCCTGCCGCCGCGCGAGCAGGTCAGGGGGCGACGCGTTCGATGTGCCAGCCGTCGTCGTTGCGCACGTAGCGGAGCCGGTCGTGCATGCGGTCCTCCCTGCCCTGCCAGAACTCGACCACGTCGGGCCGGATCCGCCACCCGCCCCAGTGCGGCGGGGGCGGGATCTCCTCGGCTTCGGCGAACCGGCGCTCGATGGCGTGCAGCGCGTTGTCCAGGGCGCGGCGGCCGTCGACCACCCGCGACTGCGGCGAGGCCCAGGCGCCGATCTGCGAACCGCGCGGGCGCGAGGCCCAGTAGGCGGCGGTCTCCTTCGCGTCGACCTTCTCCACCTCGCCGCGGACGTTGACCTGGCGGTGCAGCGGGTACCACGGGAACGTCACCGACGCGTACCGGGTGACGGTCAGGTCGTGGCTCTTGTTCGAGGTGTAGTTGGTGTAGAAGACCACGCCGCGCTGGTCCAGACCCTTGCACAGGACCGTGCGGGAGGACGGGTGCCCTTCG
The DNA here is from genome assembly GCF_009765355.1 of Amycolatopsis anabasis. Taxonomy (GTDB): domain Bacteria; phylum Actinomycetota; class Actinomycetes; order Mycobacteriales; family Pseudonocardiaceae; genus Amycolatopsis; species Amycolatopsis anabasis. The sequence continues at coordinate 79,901 of NZ_VTHK01000004.1, forward strand.
GGGTCGGCGGTGGCGAGGACCATCGCGTTCGGTTCGGCGATGCCCGCGGAGATCGCGTGGTCGAGCCAGTTCTGCAACTGCTCGGTCCAGGTATCGGCCAGGGACGACTCGTCGAACGCGGCACTGTCATAGGCCACCCGCATGCCCGGTAGCCGTACGGCCACATCGGACACACCGTTCGCGTTCTCAGCCTCCGACCGGCTCACTGTCATCGCCAACCTCCGCGCCCGCCTCCGGGATCTCCGATTACCGGCTTATCCAGCCGACGGTAGGGCCTGCGAAGCGGCGGGGGAACCACCTGGATGGTGACAACCACCACCCTGTTGACGCACCGGAAGCCGCCAGAAGTTACACAGCGCTTACCTGCGGCCGTTCCAGGTGAAAATTTCGGTTCCTAGCGTCGCGCTGCTCCCACCCCTGCCGGAGAGCTGGAGGCAGCATGACGGACACCCTGGAGAACGCCGACGCGGTCGGCACGCGGCCGCCGAAACGCAGGTACGCGCCGCTCGCGGCGAACGAGAACCGCGAGGACTACTCGCTGCGGTTCGCCGCCCATTCCTTCCGCCGGTGGTCGCCGTTCGTGGTCGCCACGACCGCGCTCGGCGGCATCGCCTACCTCGCCGACTTCGCGATCGGCGCGAGCATCGTGCTGTCCTACGGTTTCACCTCGGGCGTGCTCGCCATCCTCGCGGCCGCGGTGGTCATCTTCGGGACCGGCGTGCCGATCGCCTCGGCGTGCGCGCGGTACGGCGTGGACATGGACCTGCTGACCCGCGGCGCGGGATTCGGCTACTTCGGTTCGACGCTGACCTCACTGGTCTACGCCAGTTTCACGGTCATCTTCTTCTCGCTCGAGGGCTCGATCATGGGGCAGGCGTTCGAACTCGCGCTGGGCATCCCGCTGCCGGTCGGCTATCTGCTGTCCACTTTGCTCGTCCTGCCGTTCGCGCTGTACGGCATGGGCGCGGTGGCCAAGATGCAGACCTGGACCCAGCCGCTGTGGATCGCCGGGCTGATCCTGCCGTTCGTGGTCGTCGCGATCCGCGAACCCGGCAAGTTCGCCGAGTTCGCGTCGTTCGGCGGCACCGAGGGCGCGGGGTCGTCGTTCTCGGCGATCGGGTTCGGCTTCGGCATGGGCGTCGCGCTGTCGCTGATCGGGCAGATCGGCGAGCAGGCCGACTACCTGCGGTTCATGCCGGAGAAGACCGACGGGAACAAGCGGGCCTGGTGGGCGGCGGTGCTCGCGGCGGGCCCGGGCTGGGTGGTCCTGGGCGCGCTGAAGCAGATCGGCGGCGCGCTGCTGGCGTTCCTCGCGCTCGGGGTGGTGGGCAAGACGCACGCGCTGGAGCCGATCGCGCCGTACCTGGAGGCGGTCAAGCCCGCGCTCGGTCCGGTCGCGCTGACGTTCGCGGCGCTGTTCGTGGTGGTGTCCCAGATCAAGATCAACACGACGAACGCGTACTCGGGATCGCTGTCGTTCGCGAACTTCTTCTCCCGCGTGCTGCACCGGCATCCGGGGCGGGTCTGGTACGTGCTGGTGAACTGCGGGATCGCGCTGGCGCTGATGGAGTTCGGGGCGTTCGCGTTCCTGAACAAGATCCTGGGCTTCTATTCGAACGTGGCGATCGCGTGGATCGGGGCGGTGTGCGCGGATCTGGTGATCGCCAAACCGCTGGGGCTGTCGCCGCGGTACATCGAGTTCAAGCGGGCATACCTGCACAAGATCAACCCGGTCGGGTTCGGGTCGATGGTGATCGCGTCGGCGGTGTCGATCGCGGCGTACTTCGGGGCGTTCGGGCGATTCCTGGCGGCGTTCAGCCCGCTGCTGGCGATGGTCGTCGCGGTCGCGCTGGTGCCGACGCTCGCGGTGCTGACCAAGAGCAAGTACTACCTGGCGCGGCCGAACACGCTGGCCGGGCCGGATTCCGGCGTCGAGGACCTGCGCGCGACCTACGAATGCGCGGTGTGCTCCGACGCGTACGAGCTGCCGGACATCGCGGACTGCCCGAAGCACGGCGGCGCGATCTGCTCGCTGTGCTGCACATTGGACAGCACCTGCCACGACCAGTGCCAGAAACCGGGCTCCGCCCCGGTCCTCCTCCCCACCCCGACCGTCCACCGCGCGACCTGAGGCCCGAAAGTGCGCGCACTTTCGGGCAGGCGGGACCGGCGCTGGTCACTTCGAGGCGTGCTCAGCGCTCGTCGGGGTGAGGAGCTCGCACCGTGGGGGTTCCGGAGGGCTCGGCCCCCCGTGACGTCACAGGGCGGGTCAGGGCGGCGAGCATGTGGGCGCGGATTTCGGCGGCGATCTCGGCGACCGGGTAGGGCGGGTCGTGCGCCTGCCATTCGCGGAGCAGCCCGGTGATCGCGCCGACCAGGGCGATCGCGGTCAGCCGGTAGTCCCGCTCGGGGGCCACGCCGTGCGCCGCGAGGTTTCGCGCCTCCGCTTCGATGAAGTCGGCCCAGCGGGTGACCCAGTCCTGGTGCTGCCGCTCCAGCTCGGCGCTCACCCCGACCGCTTCCACGTAGTTGAGCCGGGGCAGTCGCGGATCGGAGGTCACGCTCGCCACGAACACGTCGAGCAGGGTGGAGATCCGGGTGACCACCTCGGCTTCGGTGAGCTCGTCCAGCGCCGCCCGCACCCGCTCCAGCGCCATCGCGTTGATGCGGTCGTGCAGGGTGAGCAGCACCTGTTCCTTGCTCTTGAACTCCTCGTAGAAGTTCCGCGTGGACACCCCGGCCTCGGCGCACAGCTGCGCGATCTTGGTCCGCTGGTACCCGCGGGACGTGAACAGCTCCAGCCCGGCGAGCAGCAGCCGCTCCCGCCGATCGGCACGGCGCTGCTCGGGCGCGACGCCGCCGTAGTTACGACCGGACGTCACCCGACCTCCTCGACAACCCCGTTTTTTGGTAACTGGGATTGCCAGATCCTACCAACCGGCCTACCTTGTGAAAATCTCCGTTACCAATCCCACCTCGGAGGCAACGATGCTTCGCCGAGCTCTGGTCCCGCTCGTGACAGCGTTCCTGCTGCTCACCGCGGGCGCGGTGCCCACCGCGCAGGCCGACGCCCGTCCGCCCGTCCCGTCGCAGGACCCCTTCTACACCCCACCCGATCCGCTGCCCGGTGCAGCGGGTGACGTTCTCCGCAGCCGCAAGGTCGACTGGCACCCCGAACCGTTCCGGGTCTTCCCCGCACCGGTCCAGACCTGGCAGGTGCTGCACCGCTCGACCTCGGCCACCGGCGAACCGAACGCGGTCTCCGGCACGGTCCTGGTGCCGCCGACACCGTGGCTCGGCAAGGGCCCGCGGCCGCTGGTCGCCTACGCCATGGGCACCCAGGGCCTCGGCGACCAATGCGCGCCGTCGTACCACCTGCGCAGCGGCACCGAGATCGAGATCGCCTTCCTCGTGCAGGCCATGCTGAAGGGCTGGGCCGTCGCGGTCACCGACTACGAGGGCCTCGGCACCCCGGGCACGCACACCTACGCCGTCGCCCAGTCCGAGGGTCGCGCGCTGCTCGACGTCGCCCGCGCCGCGACCCGGCTGCCCGAGACCGGCCTGACCCCGGCCTCCCCGGTCGGCGCCTTCGGCTACTCGCAGGGCGGCCAGGCCGCCGCGGCCGCCGGCGAACTCCAGCCCGCCTACGCGCCGGACGTCAAACTGGTCGGCGTCTCCGAAGGCGGGGTGCCCGCCGATCTCAACGAGGTCGCCAAGTTCAACGACGGCGGCGCGGCCTTCGGCCTGGTCGCCGGGGCCGCCGTGGGCTACTCGACCGCGTACCCCGAACTGCCCTTCACCGACGTGCTCAACGCGCGCGGCAAGGACCTGGTCGCGAAGGTCAAGGAGTCCTGCGTGGTCGAACTCGGCACCGCGGCCCCCTTCACCAAGCTGAACGACCTCACCACGAAACCGGACATCATCAAGGATCCGCGCTGGCAGGCCCGCCTGGCCGAGAACCGGCTCGGCGACCGCAAACCCGGCGTGCCGATCTACCTGTACCACGGCACGCTGGACGAGCTGATTCCCTTTGCGGGCGCGGAAAAGCTCAAGGCGCGCTACTGCGCACTGGGCACCCGGCTCGAATGGCAGCCGGTCCCGCTCGCCGGGCACATCGTCGGCGTTTCGGTGTGGGGCACCAACGCCCTCAACTGGCTCGGCGACCGCTTCGACGGCAAACCCGCCAAGACGACCTGCTGACCATCGTGGGGTCGTGCCGCCGCGACACGACCCGAAAGTGCGCGCACTTTCGACACAGCCGAACGAGGCGACCCACCCGAATTTTCACCCCACAACAGGCGCCCCCGCGGGGGCGGCGATGACCAACCGGCCGGAACACTCACGACCCCCGATGGCAGGCGAGGGCGGTGGCGAGGTCCTGGGCGGCGGTGACGGCGTCCGGGGCGAGGGCGGTGGCCAGGGCGCCCCCGGCGGGGAGGGGGGTGACCGACCACCATTCGCCGCTCGCCGGGGGCACCGGGTCTTCGCCCGCCAGCAGCAGTTCGGTGGCGAGGACCCGGCGCCCGGCCAGGCCCGCCGCGCTCGCGTCCAGCACCGGGTCGCCGATGGTCAGGGTCTGGTGCAGCACCGGGATTCCCGCCCGGGTCACCCGCTGCGAGGTGGTCAGGCGCCCGGGCGGTTCCCCGCTGCGGCCGAGGACCAGCACTTCGCGGGCACGCAGCCGGGCGCCGCGGTCGAGCGTGGCCGCGAACTCGGCGGTGTGCCGCGCCCGCCGGGTGACCACCGTGGGTTCCGGCAGGTATTCCAGGTTTCCGCCCTCGCCCACCTCGATCGACACGACCGAACGGCTCCCGTCGGCGTGCGGGCCGGGCAGCGCCAGGGTCGCCGCGACACCGCACAGGCGCAGATTCGCGCCCGGCCCCACCCGCACGGTGAGGGTGAGCGAATCACCGCCGAGCGGGGCCGTCGCGGAATTCACCAGATGCACGGTGGCCGGGGCCGCCCGGTTCCGCTTGGGCAGCAGGGTGAGCGGCACCATCGAGCGCAGTTCGCGCAGGACGGTCCGGCCGGAGCCGTCCAGCTCGGCGGTCAGCCGGGCGTGCGCCTTCACCCCGCCGGGACCAGGGACCGCACCCAGTCCGCGACATCCGGGGCGTTCGGAGTGTCCACAAGCGACTGCTTGATCACCGGCAGCTCACCGCGCATGTGGTGCGCGTCGGAGGTCATCACGTTCAGATCGGCGCCGACCAGATGCGCGATGTCGATCTTGTTGATCACCAGGAGATCGGCGGTGGTGACCCCCGGGCCGCCCTTGCGCGGCACCTTGTCGCCGCCCGCGACGTCGACTACGAAGACCTGGCTGTCGGCCAGGCCGCGGCTGAACACCGCGGTGAGGTTGTCCCCGCCGCTTTCGATGATCACCAGCTGCAGCCCGGGGAACTTCTCCTCCAGGCGCTCCACCGCGTCCAGGTTCGCGGTGATGTCGTCGCGGATCGCGGTGTGCGGGCACGCCCCGGTCTGCACGGCCTCGATCCGTTCGGTGTCCAGCACCCCGGCCTTGCGCAGGAAGTCCGCGTCCTCGGTGGTGTAGATGTCGTTGGTCACCACGGCCAGGTTGATCTCGTCGCCCAGCGCCCGGCAGAGCGCGGCGACCAGGGCCGTCTTACCGCTGCCGACCGGGCCGCCGATGCCGATCCGGTACGCCCGCCCGTGCGTCGGCGCGGGATCGTAGCGGTCGGGTTCGGCGGCGGTGGGGTCGAAGTTCACCGCGTGGAAATGACCGTGACCGTGTTCAGCTGGCAAAGAGACGCACCTCTTCCTGGTGATGTCGTTGATGTGCTTCGGCGAGCAGGTCGAGCGCGGGCGATCCCGGCGCGGGCAGCTGCGCGGGCGCCAAGCCCGCCACGGACTCCGCGGCGATCGCGATCGAGTCGAGTTCGGGGGTCAGCGCGGCGACGATCGCGTTGACGGCGAAGGGATCCAGGCCGAGCAGGCGCACCGCGGCGCTCGCCGGGCCGCTGACCGCCAGGTACCCGGCGGCCTGCGCGGCCTCGCGCGGTGATCCGCCCGCGACACCGATCAGCGCGCCGAGGATCACCGGATGATGCGGCCGCGGGGTGACGGCGAGCAGGGAGTCCACTGTAGACGAATACCAGGCGATCCGGCCCGCCCGCGCGGTGCCCCTTCCCTGCGCGCGGGAAGCCTCCCGCTGCGCGGCCGACGGGGTGCGCGCGTCCAGTTCGGCGTCCAGCGCCGCCCAGTATCCACTGTGGACTTTCCGGAGCGCGGCATGGGTGGCGGCCGCGGCGAACACGGCGGCCAGCAGGCCCGCCGTCCGCAACCGGCCGAGCAGGAACCCGGGGAGATCCCGCTCGCTGGTCACCAGCCGGCGCGCGGCGGCCTCCTCCAGTCCGCCGGAATGCACGTGCCCGCCGCCCGGGAACCGGGAATCGGCGAGCAGGATCGCGGGGATGCCCATCAGAACAGGAAGTACCGCTGGGCCATCGGCAGTTCGGTGACCGGTCGCGGTTCGATCAGCTCGCCGTCCACGTGCACGGCGAAGCTGTCCGGATCCACCCGGATGTCCGGCAACGCGTCGTTGAGCAGCATGTCGGCCTTGGTCACCCCGCGCGTGTCGGAAACCGCCGCCAACGGCCGCGCGATCCGGAACCGGTCCTCGAGCCCGGTGCCGACCGCCTCCGGCGCCACGAAGTGCAGGCTGCTCGCGGTCACCACGGACGGCGCCGCGCCGAACATCGGGCGCGCCAGCACCGGCTGCGGCGTCGGGATCGAAGCGTTCGCGTCCCCCATCGCGGCCCACACCGGAAATCCGCCCTTGAGCACGACGTGCGGGCGCACCCCGAAGAACTTCGGCTCCCACAGCACCAGATCGGCCAGCTTGCCGACCTCCACCGAACCGATCTCGTGGTCCATCCCGTGCGCGATCGCCGGGTTGATCGTGTACTTCGCGACGTACCGGCGGGCGCGCAGGTTGTCCGCCGCGCCGTCGCCGGGCAGCGCGCCGCGGCGGCGCTTCATCACGTGCGCGGTCTGCCAGGTCCGGATGATCACCTCGCCGATCCGGCCCATCGCCTGGGAATCCGAGCTGATCATCGAGATCGCGCCCAGATCGTGCAGCACGTCCTCGGCGGCGATCGTGGTCGGCCGGATCCGGCTCTCCGCGAACGCCAGGTCCTCGGGCACGGACGGGTTGAGGTGATGGCAGACCATCAGCATGTCCAGGTGCTCGTCCAGGGTGTTCGCGGTGTGCGGCCGGGTCGGATTGGTCGAGGACGGCAGCACGTTGGGCTGCCCGGCGACCCGGATGATGTCCGGCGCGTGCCCGCCCCCGGCGCCCTCGGTGTGGTAGGCGTTGATCGACCGGCCACCGATCGCGTCCAAAGTGGACTCCAGGTAGCCGGCCTCGTTGAGCGTGTCGGTGTGGATCGCCACCTGCACGCCGGACCGCTCGGCCACGGTGAGGCAGGCGTCGATCGCGGCCGGGGTCGAACCCCAGTCCTCGTGCAGTTTGAATCCGCCCGCCCCGGCCAGCAGCTGCTCGCGCAGCGCCTCGGAGCGCACGGTGTTTCCCTTGCCCAGCAACAGGACGTTCACCGGCTGCGCGTCCATGGCCTGCAGCATCCGGCCCAGGTTCCAGGCCCCGGGCGTGACCGTGGTGGCCTTGCTCCCCTCGACCGGACCGGTCCCGCCGCCGACGAGCGTGGTCAGCCCGGCGGCCAGCGCGGTGCCGACGAGTTGCGGGCAGATGAAGTGCACGTGGCAGTCGATGCCCCCGGCGGTCAGGATCTTCCCGTTGCCCGCGAGCACCTCGGTCGACGGGCCGATCACCAGCTCCGGGGCCACCCCGTCCATGGTGTCCGGGTTGCCCGCCTTGCCGATGCCGACGATCCGGCCGTCGCGCACGCCCACGTCCGCCTTCACCACGCCCCAGTGGTCCAGCACCACGACCCCGGTGATCACCAGGTCCGGGGCGCCCTCCTCGCGCGTGGCCATGCCCTGGCCCATCGACTCGCGGATCACCTTGCCGCCGCCGAACAGCGCCTCGTCGCCGGAACCCGCGCCGCGGCTGCGGTCCTCGGTGACCTCGATCAGCAGATCGGTGTCGGCCAGCCGGATCCGGTCGCCGACGGTCGGCCCGAACAGTTCGACGTACCGCTCGCGGTCGATCTCGGTCATGCGTCCTCCCCGCGCAGCCCGGGAACGACCCGGCGACCGGCCAGCGGAACCAGGTCCACCTCGCGCTCGATGCCCGGTTCGAACCGGACGGACGTTCCCGCGGGCACGTCCAGCCGGTGCCCGCGGGCGGCTTCGCGGTCGAAGTCGAGCGCCGGGTTCACCGCGGCGAAGTGGTAGTGCGAACCGACCTGCACCGGGCGGTCGCCGGTGTTGCTCACCCGCAGCCGGCGGCGCGGGCGCCCCGGATTCAGCTCGACGGGTTCGTCGCCGGGAAGGATCTCGCCTGGACGCATGGAGCACCTCACACGATCGGGTCATGCACGGTGACGAGTTTCGTGCCGTCCGGGAAGGTCGCCTCGACCTGCACCGAATCCACCATTTCGGGGACTCCGTCGAGCACCTGCTCGCGGGAGAGCACGGTCCGCCCGCTCGCGACCAGTTCGCTGACCGTCCGCCCGTCCCGCGCGCCTTCCAGCACGTGGTCGGTGATCAGGGCCACGGCCTCGGGGTAGTTCAGCCGGACACCGCGATCCAGCCGCCGCCGGGCGACGTCCGCGGCCACGTGGACGAGCAGTTTGTCCCGTTCTTGCGGGCTGAGGTGCATGCGAAAGGTCTATCACCCGAATGCGCGCGGCGCAGGCTCTGGAAACATAGGATTTACGTAGGAAGAACCAGGACAACTGAATCGTTCTCGTAATCGTGACCGAAACCACCGCTTCTTCCGCTTGTTACCAGCGGGTTGAGGGAGCAAGGTTTGTCCCACCGTGCGAAGGGGCGCGCTAGGGCTAGGCGTGTTCACCCCGAGCCGCGCGATGACCAACTGTCGGGGAACGCGCACCGAAAGGTCTCTCACAAGTGACTACGTCAGCGCCCGTGGCCAACAGCCAGACAACTCAGCCAGCCGACGAGCCGGACGACGGTTTCCGGCCCGGCTTGGAAGGCGTCGTCGCCTTCCGCACCGAAATCGCCGAACCCGACCGGGACGGCGGCGCGCTGCGCTACCGCGGCGTGGACATCGAGGAGCTCGCCGGCAAGGTGACCTTCGGCGATGTCTGGGGACTCCTCGTGGACGGGAGGTTCGGGCACGGGCTGCCGCCCGCCGAACCGTTCCCGCTGCCCGTGCACACCGGTGACGTCCGGGTCGACGTGCAGGCCGCGCTGGCCATGCTCGCGCCGATCTGGGGTTACCGCCCGCTGCTGGACATCTCCGACGCCGAGGCGCGGGAGAACCTCGCGCGCGCCTCGGTGATGGCGCTGTCCTATGTGGCCCAGTCCGCGCGCGGCATCGGGCAGCCGGCCGTGCCGCAGACCCGGGTCGACGAGGCGACCTCGATCACCGAGCGCTTCATGATCCGCTGGCGTGGCGAACCGGACCCGGCGCACGTCAAGGCCGTGGACGCCTACTGGGTCTCCGCCGCCGAGCACGGCCTCAACGCCTCCACGTTCACCGCCCGGGTGATCGCCTCGACCGGCGCCGACGTGGCCGCCGCGATGTCCGGGGCGATCGGCGCGATGTCCGGCCCGCTGCACGGCGGCGCGCCGGCGCGGGTGCTGCCGATGATCGCCGAGGCCGAGCGGACCGGTGACGCGGCCGCGGTCGTGAAGGGCATCCTGGACCGCAAGGAACGCCTGATGGGCTTCGGGCACCGGGTGTACCGGGCCGAGGACCCGCGGGCGCGCGTGCTGCGGCGGACCTGCCGCGAGCTGGGCGCCGAGCGGTACGAGGTGGCCGCCGCGCTCGAGCAGGCCGCGCTGGCCGAACTCCGCGAGCGCCGCCCGGACCGCGCGATCGAGACGAACGTCGAGTTCTGGGCCGCGGTCATCCTGGACTTCGCCCAGGTACCGACGCACATGATGCCCGCGATGTTCACCTCGGCGCGGACCGCCGGGTGGGCGGCGCACATCCTGGAGCAGAAGCAGACCGGTCGGCTGGTCCGCCCGTCGGCGAAGTACGTGGGCCCGGGCCCGCGCAGCCCCCAGGAAGTCGAGGGCTGGGACTCGATCTAGTCACCAAGGACTTCCATGAGGGGACCCCTCCGGACAGATTTCGTCTGGAGGGGTCCCCTCATGGAACCTGGACGGCTCCGAGGAGCTCGGCGACCGTGGGGTCGTGGGCGGCGGTCGCGGTGACCATGGCGACGAGCTGGTCCACCAGCCAGGTGTCCAGGTCTTCCCGGGGCGGGGTGCCTTCCTGCAGCCAGGTGAGCAGGGAACCTTCGACCACCGCGGTCCAGCAGCGCAGGGTCAGCAGGAGGAGCGGGGACGGATCGGTGACCCCGGTGGCCTCCAGGATGAGTTCGACCGCGCGGTGGCGGACCTGGTCGACGATCGCGTTGGTTTCCGAGGTCGCGATCACGGAACCGCTGCGCAGCAAGGCGATGTAGCCCGCGCGGTAGTCACCGGCGACCTCGATCAGGCCGCGCACGGCCGCGCGCAGGCGGTCCAGCGGCGGCCCGTCCTCCCGGTGCGCGAGGCGGTCGATCAGGCCGTCGGTCACCGACCGCAGCGCGGCGACCTGGAGTTCGCGCAGGCTGGAGAAGTACCGGTAGAACAGCGGCCGGGAGACGTCCGCGCGGCGCACGAGGTCGTCGACCGAGACCTGATCGGGCGGATGCGTGCTGAACAGGTCGAGCGCGGCGGCGATCAGGTCGTCCCGCCGCGCCTCGCGCGACATCCGGCGTGGTTTGCGGGTCACCGCGGGACGATGTTCACGCGGGCGGCGGCGCGCAGCACGCCCGGGGTGAGGCGGGAAAGCACGAGGGCCGCCTTGGCCTCCGGGGTCGACGGGGCGAGCGCGGAATTCCGTTCGACCGCGCGCAGAATGTCCCGGGCGACCTTTTCCGGCCCGAATTTGCGTTTCGCGTACAGGCTGGTGCTCGATTTCTGGCGACGGCGTTGTTCGACCGCGTCCACCCCGACGAACCGGGTGGTGTTGGTGATGTTCGTGTGCACGATTCCCGGGCAGATCGCGGTGACGCCGATACCGTGCTCGGCCAGTTCGGCGCGCAGGCATTCGGACAGCATGAGCACCGCCGACTTCGTGGTGGAATACGCGGGCAGGATCTTCGACGGCAGGTAGGCCGCCATCGACGCGAGGTTCACGATCTGCCCGCCCTCGCCGCGCTCGACGAGCTGTTCGGCGAACGCCCGGCAGCCGTGGATCACGCCCCACAGGTTGACGTCGATGATCTTTTCCCAGTCCGCCAGGCTGGTGTCCAGGAACGGGCCGGACATCCCGATCCCCGCGTTGTTCACCACGATGTCCGGCACCCCGTGCTCGGCCCGGACCCGCTTCGCGAACTCCGCGACCGCGTCCCCGTCGGACGAGTCCACTGTGTACTCGGCGGCGGTGACTCCCTTGGCGCGCACCAGGTTCGCGGTCTCGGCGGCGGCTTGTGCGTTGATGTCGGTGACCACCAGGTCGGCGCCTTCGGCGGCGAACGCGAGCGCGGTGGCGCGCCCGATGCCGCTGCCCGCCCCGGTGATCACGACGAGCCGACCGGGAAAGCGGCCCGGCGGCGCGTCGTTCACCCGGGAGCGGCGCAGCGCACGCGATTCGGGGCCGCCTTCGGCGTGGTCGGCCAGTTCGGCGGCGGCGTTCGCGATCAGCGCGGGCTTGCCGCGGACGATCCAGTGCCCGCCGATGATCCGGCGCACCCGCAGATCCGGCACCCACCGCTCGATCTCGGTCTGCAGCGGGGTGGACACGAACGGATCGCGGTTGGGGGCGAGCACCTGCACCGGAATATCGGCGGTCCGCGGCGCCGGGCGGCTCAGCCGGGGCAGCATGTTGGCCCGGTAGAGCTTCATCCCGTGCAGCGCGTCGGGCAGTTCGGGGGCGGCCGCGTCCGGTTCGGCGCGCGCGATGATCCGCCGCACCAGGCCGGAACGCCAGAACAGCTCGGGAATCAGCGGCAGCTGGAAGAACGCGATGTAACCGGAGTGCAGGAACTGGGACACCGCGTGCCGCAGGCGCGCCGGGGTCGGCTTGCTCAGCTGCGCGCGGAACCAGTAGCCCGCGTGGTCCAGGCTCGGCCCGGAAATCGAGGTGTACGAGGCGATCCGGCCGCGCAGCCAGTCGCCGGTCACCGCGTGCCAGGTCTGGATCGAGCCCCAGTCGTGCGCGAGCAGGTGGACCTTGCGCTCCGGGCTGACCTCGTTCACCACCGCGGCGAGGTCGGCGGCGAGCCGGTCGAGGTGGTAGGCCGCGCGCTTCTTCGGCTTGTCGGATTCACCCGCGCCGCGCACGTCGTACACGACCACGCGGAAGCGGTTGGTCAGCTCCGCCACCACGCCGTCCCACATCGAGGAGTTGTCCGGGTACCCGTGCACGGCGACGATCGTCGGCGCGTCATCGGGCCCGGTCACGCGGACCGAGAGGCGGACACCGTCACTGGCCGTCACCCAAGTGTGAGACATGGCGTCATGTTAGACATTTTGTCAACAAGGCTCAAGACCGCTTCACCCGCGCGAACAGCAGGCCGCCGAAGGTCCAGAGGGTGTCCACCACGAAGATCACGCACCAGATCTTGTCGGCGTTGAGGAGCCAGTGCCCGCTGAAGTTCCAGTACCAGTCCCACGGGTGCGGGCCGCCGAACGCCGCTTCGATCGGCCAGCAGTAGCCGAACAGCGCGAGCGCGAACTGTCCGATGAGGAACAGTCCGAGATGGCCGATCCAGTTCCGCAGCGGCGCCGGGTTGGGCCGTTCGGGTGCCGCGGGGTCGGCAACGTTCACCGGTTCGGCGCAATCGGTCTCTTCACCGATCGGTTCCGTTACCGATTTCTCGCGAAAATCGTTTGGTTCCACGGGAAACTCTGCGATTCCGACCTTCCGCACGGCCCGGCGGACGATCATCGAACCGAACACCAGGAGCGCCGCGGCGCCCGCGCAGGCGAGCTGCCACCCGGCCCCCGGGCCGTAGAGCCACCCGGCGGCGAAGGTCCCGATCGTCGCGCCGAGCAGGGTCGCGCTCTCGTAGATCCCCATCCCGCGGCCCAGGCTCACCCCGGCCGCCTCGGCGACGATGGCCTGTTCGACCGGGATCGCCGCGGCGAACGCGGTCGCGGAGAGTATCCAGAGCACCGCGATCACCCAGGGGTTCGGCGCGAACGCCAGCGCGGCGGCGAACACCGCGCTGGCCAGCATCGCGAGCGAGAGCACCCGGCTGCGGCCGAGCCTGCGCACCACGCCGTGCAGGAACTCCGGCAGCGTGCTGTACACGATGAACCCGGGCAGGAACACCGCGGCGATCTGGCCGAGTTGCAGGTGGTGGCCGCGTTGCAGGTGCATGAGCAGCAACAGCGCGACGCCGCCTTCGGCCAGCGCGGTGATCACCACCAGGGCGAGCATCGGGCGCATTCGCCTGCCCAGCTGGGAAAACCGCGGCGCGTCAACCCTTTCCGGCGGCTTGCTCGACCGTCCGGAAAGGACAATCGCCGCGACCGCGCACGCCGCGGCGCCCAGCCAGAAAACGCCTCGATAGTCTATTTTGGACACCAGGAACATGGCCGCCACGAAGGCGATCCAGGTGCCACCGCCTTCGGCCGCGAAGAGCTTGCCGAAGGCGCCGCTGTCGTCGGCCAGCCCCTCCCCGACCCGGGCCCGCAGCGCGACCCAGAACAGCGCCCCGCCCGCGCCGCCGCAGGCCGCCGCGAGATAGGCGAATCCGACCCCGGGCGTCACCGCGTACCCGGCGAAGGACAGTCCATAGAGGACAGCGCCGAGCGCGGCCACCCGGGCCCGGTCGTAGCGATCGGCCAGCGCCCCGGCGACCGGCCGGACCGCGAACGAAACCAGGGTCTCCAGCGCGGTGAGCGAGCCGACCTCGGCCGCGGTGGCGCCCAGCTGGCTGCCCGCCCACAGCGGCAGGAAGAAGTCCAGCACCTCGGCCGGGCCCTTGGTGAGCGCGGCCGCGAGCTGGTTCTGCTCGCTCCTCCGCTTGGCGATCTCGGTGTTCCCCATGCATTCCCCCCACTTTGCGGATACGAGTGTATCCTAAAGACCGTGCCCAAGGTTGTCGACCGAGCCGAGCGCCGCCGCGCCATCGCCGAGGCGCTGCTGCGGCTCGTGGCGCGCGACGGGATCGACGCGGTCAGCGTCCGCACGGTGGCCGCCGAGGCCGGGATCTCCGCGGGCGCCGTGCAGAAGTACTTCGCCACGCGCGAGGAACTGCTCGGCTTCGCGTTCGAACTCACCGGCGAGTACCTGCTGGAACGCTGGGCGACGGTGGCCACGACCGGTCCGCTGATCGACGTGCTCTGGCGGTACGTCCGCGCGGCGCTGCCGGTGGACGAGCAGAGCCGGGCCGAGTTCGTGGTGATCCTCGCGTTCACCGCGCAGGCGGCGACCCGGCCGGACTGGGCGGCGAAGCTGCGCGCGGACTACGACTGGGCGCACCGGATGACCGTCGAGTTCATCGAACACGCCCAGCGGACGGGCGAGATCCGCGACGACCTGCCCGCCGTCCAGCTCGCGGACCTGGTGCAGGGCCTCACCGACGGATTCTCCGACCGCATGCTGCACACCCGCCCCCGCTCCGCGGCGAACCGGCGGCTGCTGGCCTCCCTGGAACGCGGCCTGCGCGACCTGCTCGCGCCCCGGTAGCGGGCGAGCCTGTTGTCGTCACCGCCGGGCGCCGGGAGCAGAATGTTGACCATGCTGTCTACCACCGAGCTCGCCCTGCTCCGCCGGCTCGCCACCGAGCAGTCCACCCGCCGAGCGCCGTCGCTGGTCGGCGGCGTGGTCCGGGACGGCGCGCTGGTCTGGTCCGGCGCGCGCGGTTTCGTCGACGGGACGGCTCCCGACGACGACACCCAGTACCGGCTCGGCTCGATCACCAAATCGATGGTCGCCGCGCTGGTGCTGCGCCTGCGCGACGAGGGCAAGCTCGAACTGAACGATCCGCTCGAGCGGCACGTGCCGGGCACCGGGTTCGGCATGCTGACCATCGCGCAGCTGCTCGCGCACACCGGCGGGATCACGGCCGAATCGCCCGGTTCGTGGTGGGAGCGCAGCCCGGGCGGCGACTGGGCCGCGCTGGACGCGAGCCTCACCCCGGATTCGCTCAAGCTCCGGCCGGGGAGCCGGTTCCACTACTCGAACGTCGGCTACGGCGTGCTCGGCGAACTGGTGTCGCGGCTGCGCGGGATGACGTGGCTGGAGGCGCTGCGGGCCGAGGTGCTCGAACCGCTCGGGATGAACCGCACGAGCCCGCATCCGGAAGGGCGGCACGCGCGGGGCTGGGCGGTGCACCCGTTCGCCGACGTGCTGCTGCCGGAACCGGCCCCGGACGCCGGGGCGATGGCGCCCGCCGGGCAGCTGTGGTCCACGGTCAACGACCTCGCGCGGTGGACGTCGTTCGTGGGCGGGCACACCGGCGAGGTGCTGCACCCGGACACCGTCGCGGAGATGCGGGCGGTGGCCACCGTCGACGACGGGGACGTGTGGCAGGCCGGGTACGGGCTCGGCCTGCAGCTCATCCGGCACAACGGGCGGCGGCTGGCCGGGCACACCGGTTCGATGCCGGGGTTCCTCGCGTGCACGCTCGTCGACCAGGCGACCGGGACCGGCGCGCTGTGCCTGGCGAACACCACGAGCGGGGTGGCGATCCTGTCGCTGGCGATGGACCTGATCACGATCGCCGACGAGTACGAGCCCCAGCTGCCCGCCGAGTGGCGACCGTCCGAAGTGGACCCCGCATTGCTCGCGCTGACCGGGTTGTGGCACTGGGGGCCGACCGCGTTCCACCTGCGCGTGCTGCCGAACGGCTGGCTGAACCTGTCCCCGGCCGAGGGCGAGGGGCGGGCGTCCCGGTTCCGCCCGGCCGGGGGCGACGACTGGATCGGGCTGGACGGCTACTACGCGGGCGAGACGCTGCGCGTGGCCCGGTCCGCCGACGGCACGCCGCACCACCTGGACCTGGCGACCTTCATCTTCACCCGCACCCCGTACGACCCGGCCGCCCCGATCCCCGGCGGCGTCGACGAGACCGGCTGGCGCACCGAGTGACCCGGGGTCGTGAGTGGTATGGCCGGTTCTAACCGGCCTAAACCCTCACGACCCACCCCACTCGGTGACCGCTTGCCAACGCCCATCCGGCCTGCACGGGACGGCACTGTGGTGGAAGGTGCCGCCGAGGACCCGAAAGTGCACGCACTTTCGGGTGCGTGGCCGGGCCGGTTAGCACCGGACCGAACACTCACGACCGGGTGGCGGGGTGTCGGGTTGGTCACGACCGGCGTCACCTGGACCGACGGGCTTTGAGAGACTGCGCACATGACCGACGTCGCTGAGCTGACCATTCCCGCAGACCTCAAGCCCGCCGACGGCCGCTTCGGGTGCGGACCCTCCAAGGTCCGGGCCGAGCAGCTGGCCCACCTGGCGTCCGACGGCGCGAGCGTGCTCGGCACCTCCCACCGCCAGAAGCCGGTGAAGTCGCTGGTCGGGCGGGTCCGGGCGGGGCTGTCCGAGCTGTTCTCCCTGCCGGAGGGCTACGAGGTCGTGCTCGGCAACGGCGGCACGACGGCGTTCTGGGACGCGGCCGCCTTCGGTCTGGTGACCGAACGCGCGCAGCACTTCACCTACGGCGAGTTCTCCTCGAAGTTCGCCGCGGTGACCAAGGGCGCGCCCTTCCTGGCCGACCCGATCGTGGTCAAGGCCGAGCCGGGCAGCGCGCCGGAGATCGCCTACCAGGCGGGCGCCGACCTGGTCGGCTGGGCGCACAACGAGACCTCGACCGGGGTCGCGGTGCCGGTGCGCCGCCCGGCGGGCAGCGAGGGCGCGCTGGTCGCGATCGACGCCACCTCCGGCGCGGGTGGGCTCCCGGTCCAGGCCCAGGACTTCGACGTGTACTACTTCGCGCCGCAGAAGTCGTTCGCCTCGGACGGCGGGCTGTGGGTGGCGCTCATGTCGCCCGCCGCGATCGAGCGGGTCGGCGAGATCGGCGGTTCGGACCGCTGGGTGCCGGAGTTCCTGTCGCTGACCACCGCGCTGGACAACTCGCGCAAGGACCAGACCTACAACACCCCGGCGGTGGCGACGCTGTTCCTGCTGGCCGACCAGATCGAGTGGATGCTCTCGAACGGCGGCCTGGCCTGGACCACCGCGCGCACCAAGGACTCCTCGACCCGGCTCTACGAATGGGCCGAGAAGACCTCCTACACCACCCCGTTCGTCACCGATCCGGCGCTGCGCTCGCAGGTGGTCGGCACGGTCGACTTCGCCGACGAGGTGGACGCCGCGGCGGTGGCGAAGGTGTTGCGCGCCAACGGGATCGTGGACGTGGAGCCGTACCGCAAGCTGGGCCGGAACCAGCTACGCGTCGGCCTGTTCCCCGCGATCGACCCGGACGACGTCACCGCGCTCACCCGGTGCGTGGAGTTCGTCGTCGAGCGGCTTGGCCAGTAACCCGAGCATCCCGAGCAGCACCAGGCCGACCAGGACGTAACTCTCCCTGATCGGCCAGACGTCCCGGTAGTCCCACAGCGGGCTGCGCAGGAACACGAACGCGGACACGGCGGCGAGCCCGAGCAGCGGCACGGCCCGGGCTCGCCCGCCGCGCACCGCGAGCCAGCACACCACGCCGAGCACCGGACCGCCCCACACCCAGTGGTGCGTCCAGGACACCGGCGACACCAGCAGCCCGCCGAGCGCGCAGGCCAGCAGGGCGAGCACCGGCTGGCCCGCGTGGACCGCCCGCCGCATCACCCACACCGCCAACCCGAGCACCACGACCGCGGCGACCACCCACACCAGGGACTGGGACCCGATCCCCAGCCGCGCGATCAGCCCGCGCAGCGACTGGTTGCCGATGTACCCCGGATCCCCGATCCGCTCCCCGGCGAACATCAGCCGGGTCCAGTACTCCCCCGAGGCCCGCGGCGCGATCAGCCACGCGATCGCCGCGCATCCGGCGAACACCGCCACCGACCGCGCCGCGGCCCGGAAGTCCTTGCGCAGCAGGAAGAAGAGCACGAACACCGCGGGGGTCAGCTTGACCGCCGCCGCCAGCCCGATCAGCACCCCGCGCGGCCACCGGCGCATCGGGGCCAGCGCGTCCACCGCGACCAGCACCATCAGCAGCAGGTTGACCTGCCCGAACCCGAGCGTCGCGCGCACCGGCTCGCTCATCAGCGCGCCGACCTGCACCCCGAGCACGACCGCGCCCGCGACCGCCACCCGCCGCTCGTACCACCCGACACACAGCGCGATCACCGCCGCCAGCGCGATCACCGAGATGACCGTCAGCGCCACCAGCGCCACGTCGAGCTGGACGACGAGCAGCGGCGCGAACGCGATCGCCGCGAACGGCGGGTAGGTGAACGGCAGCCAGGTCCCGTTCCGCGTGGCCGGAAGCGGGCCGTAGGGATCGCCGTGTTCGAAGAACGCCTGCGCCCCGAGCCGGTAGACATCGAGATCGAGCCCGTCGAGCCGCTTCCACACCAGCACCACGGCGACGATCACGATCTCCACCGCGACCAGTACCGCGAGCACCCTCCTACTCACCACCCACCCATCCAACACGGATAGTCCCCCAATGCGGCATTGGGGACGTTCAAGGTTCCCAATGTGGCTTTCTCAGTGTGCGGCTTCGCGCCGTGCTCGCCGGGTGCCCGGGTGAGAACTCGCCTACCGAAACGGGGAACTCGGTAGACCGAAACGGGGAACTCGCACGTCCGAATCGGGGGGACTCGCGACACCGGTCGGCTTCCCGGCGCCCACCGCGATCGGGAACCCCGCCGGGTACCGCACACCCCGCGTCCGGCAGCCCGCATTTGCCCTGCGAGGTCCCACACTGACAAGTCGCGTGCCTGAGTGTGCAACTCGCGTGCCCGAACGTGTAACTCGCGTGCCTGAGTGTGCAACTCGCGACGGCGGGACCGCACCACCAACTCACTGAGAAAACCTCAATGCGGCTTTCGGGGCGTTGAGTGTCCCGAAAGCCACATTGGGGGACTTCAAGCGCCGTTGCAGCAGGTGGGGAGGGTGGTGAGGTGGGTGAGGGCGGAAGGAGCCGGGGGTTTGTTCGCGGCGGCTTCGACGTCGGCGAGCATCCGCAGCCGTTGCTCGGCGGTGATCAGGCGGCCCTTGGTGACGACGGCGTGGATCTTCTGGGTGTTGCGGATGTCGGCGAGCGGGTTCGCGTCCAGGAGGACCAGATCGGCGACCTTGCCCGCGGTCACCGTGCCCATGGTGCGCTCGAACCCGAGGTAGCGCGCCGCGTCGCGGGTCATCGTCTGGATGGCTTGCAACGGGGACAGGCCCGCCTCGACCAGCAGTTCGAGTTCGTCGTGGCTGGAGAAGCCCGGGAAGACGTACGGGTTCAGGCAGTCGGTCCCGCCGATCACCCCGATCCCGGCGTGGTGCAGCGCGCCGAGCATCCGCAGCCGGGCGGCGAGGAATTCGCGTTGCTGGGCGATCTGCTCGGGGGTCACCGGCGCCACGCCTTTGACGCCCTCCCGCCAGAAGTCGTGGATCCACGCGGGCATGTACCGCAGCCGCGGGTCGTGCGCGTAGGTGTCCGCCGGGGACGACATCACCCGGTTGACGGCCAGGGTCGGCGACTGCCAGCTGGAGTTGCGGTTCTGGCGGGCGACGAACGCTTCGACCTTGGCCGGGCTGAACGAGAACGTCGCCTGCCGGTCGAGTTCGCGCGAAAGGTTGAAGAACGCCCGGGGGTTGGCCGGGTCGTACGGGGTGCCGGCCAGGATCCGGCGGAACTCCGCCTCGCGGGCGGACAGCGAGATCGGCACGTCGAAGAAGTGCTCGAAGCTGCGCTGGCCGAGGTCGCTCGCCTCGGCGGTGGAGAGGCGGTACGCGACGTGGCCCGCGAACGGCATCCCCTGCCGCCGGGTCTCGTCGGCGATCGCGCGCACCTCGTTCGCGCCGAGGTAGGAGTAGACCTTGACGAAGTCGGCCTTGGCGGCTTTGGCGGCCCGCACGGCTTCGCGGGCTTCGGCCTCGGTGCCGACCTTGACCACCGGCGGCCCCAGCAGCGTGATCGGTCCGTCGATGATCGAACTGGCCATGACGATCCGCGGGCCGAGCAACTCGCCGCGGTCGATCCGCTCCCGCACCGCCTGCACCTCGGGGTAGCCCCACATCTCCCGGACGCCGGTGACCCCGTTGACCAGGTACAACGGGACGAAGATGTCCTCGTACACCGTCCCGTGCGTGTGCATGTCCCACAGCCCGGGGATGACGTACTTGCCGCGCGCGTCGACGATCCGCGCGCCCTCGGGCACCCGGGCCGCGTGGTGCGCGCCCGCCCACACGATCCGGTCGCCGATCAGCACCACGGTCGCGTCCCGCAGTGGCCGCGCGCCGGTGCCGTCGATCAGCGTGGCGTGCGTGATCACCGTGACGTCCGGCTCGGCGGCGTGGGCGAACGCGCCGGGAAGCACGCCCGCGGCGGCCAGTCCGGCACCGCTGATCGAGAGCCACCGCAGGAAGTCGCGGCGGCTGGTTCTCTGTTCCGACATTCTTTGTCCCTCCAGACCCCAGTTGCCCTGAAGGTCACTTTAGGGCGATTCGGTGACTTTCAGGGCCGCCGTTCAGGCGAGTGCCTGGGTGGGTGGGAGGCGTGCGGCGCGCATCGCGGGGTAGGCGCCCGCGACCGCACCGACCAGGGCCGCGACGCCGACCCCGCCGAACAGCGCGCCGATCGGCAGGATCGCGGGCCAGCCCTGGCTGAGCGCGTACCCCGCGGTCACCGCCGTGCCGATGAGCACGCCGAACAGCCCGCCGAGCCCGGCCAGCAGCACGGATTCGGCGAGGAACTGCCCGCGCACCTGGCGGCGGGTCGCCCCGAGCGCCCGGCGCAGGCCGATCTCGCGGCGGCGCTCGAGCACGGAGATCACCATCGTGTTCGCCACCCCGACCCCGCCGACGAGCAGCGCGACGCCGCCGAGGCCGAGGAACAGCGCGGAGAAGGAGTCGTCGGTGATCCGCTGCGCCTCCAGCGCGTCCGAGGGCCGGGACACGTCGACCTCGTTCGGCGCCTGCGGGTTCAGCGTGTGCGCGAGCACCCCGCGCACACTGTCCACTTCGGACTCCTCGGCCCGGACGTACACCGTGGCCGGATGCCCGCCGAAGCCGAGGTACGCCTTCGCCGCTTCCCAGCCGACCAGCACCGAACGTTCGATCTCCGGCGCCAGCGGCATCGGATCGAGCAACCCGAGGACGGTGAACCAGCGGTCGCCGATCCACACCTGCGGCGGTTTCGCCGGGTCGAGGTGGTCGATCCCGAGGCGGCTCGCGGCGACCGAGCCGAGCACCACGGCCGGGAAGTTCTGCTTGGCCGCGTCCAGGAACTGCCCCGCGTGCAAGCGCCCGCCGAGCACGTCCAGCAGGTCCGGGGTCGCCGCGAACACGCCCAGCCCGGACGTGTCGTCCTCCGGGATCTTGTCGGTGCGCCGCACGTGCGCCCCGGTGTGCCCGATCCCGGTGCTCGCGGTGACCGGCCCGATCCGCCGGGCCATCGGCACCGCGCTCGGCGGCAGTTCGGCGTCCCCGCCCAGCAGGGTCTTGCCCGGTTCGGCGCGGAGCAGGTTCGTGCCGAGCGCGGCGAGTTCGTCGTGCAGGGCCTGGGCGCTGGACGCGGGGATGGCCAGCACGGCGACCATCGCGGCGATGCCGATGGCGATGCCGAGCGCGGACAGCACCGCGCGCAACGGCCGGGTCCGCATCCCGTGCGCGCCGAGCGCGAACACGTCCCGCGGCCCGAGGCGGGCCGGTTTGGGAATCGGCGGGCACGTCACGCGGTGCTGATCGGCCTCGCTCCGCTCGGCGTGCAAGGCGCTCGCTACTTCCGCCGCGTTCTCGGCTGGCGGTTGGTACGGTCTGCTCACGCCGCGACCCCCGTGTCCTGCCGGAGCCTGCCGTCGAGCATCTCGATCCGGCGCGGCGCGGAGGCCGCGATGTCCCGGTCGTGGGTGATGATCACGACCGTGGTGCCGTCCGCGCTCAGTTCGCCGAGCAGGCCCAGCACCGAGGCGCCGTTCTCGGTGTCCAGGTTCCCGGTCGGCTCGTCGGCGAGCAGGATCGACGGCCGGTTCACCACCGCCCGCGCGATGGCCACCCGCTGGCGCTCCCCGCCGGACAGCTCCCCGGGCAGGTGCCCGGCCCGGTGGCCGAGGCCGACCCGCTCCAGCGCGGCGAACGCCAGGGTCCGGCGCCGCCGGCGCGGCACGCCCGCGTAGAGCAGCCCGGTCTCCACGTTGCCCGCCGCGCTCACCCCGGCGTCCAGGTAGAACTGCTGGAAGACGAACCCGATCCAGCGCGACCGCAGCGCGGACAGCGCCCGGTCGGACAGCTTCGCCACGTCGTGCCCGCGCAGTTCGATCCGGCCCCCGGTCGGCCGGTCGAGCGTGCCCATCAGCTGCAGCAGCGTCGACTTGCCGGAACCCGAGGGCCCGACGATCGCGAGCATCTCACCGTCCGCAATGGACAGTGAGACCTCGCGCAACGCGTGCACGCCACCGGGATAGGACCGGCTCGCCTGGTGCACGGCGACCACCGGGATCTGTGTTGAATCGGCCTCGCTTCGCTCCGCGTGCGGTTCGCTCGGCGGGCAATTAGCGTTGTGCGAGCGTTGTGCTGCCGCCTCACTCAAGACGTCGTCACCACCCGCATGCCTTCGCGCAGCCCGTCGCCGCTGACCTCGACCTGGCCGTTCGCGAACAACCCGGTCTTGACCGGCAGCAGCCGGCGCTGCCCGCCGTCGGCCACCTCGACCGCGTAGCCGCCCTCGGCCAGCGCCAGCAGCGCGCCGACCGGCACGGCGAGCACACCTTCCCGCTCGCCCTTGGGAAACTTGACGTCCACCGGCGCCGAATCGAGCGAACCGGCGGTCCGCGGATCGTCCAGGGTGATGGTCACCTTGACCTTCGGCTTCTCCTCGCCGCCGCCACCTTTGGCGTCGTCCCCGCCGGACTGGGCGTCCGTGCCCACCGAGCTGATCGTGCCGGTACCCGAGTTCCCGCCGGTGACCTCGAGGTCGACCTTCGCGCCCTGCTGGGCCAGATCCCGTTTGGTCGCTTCGAGTTCGACGGTCACCGCCTTGGCCGTACCGGTCGCCTTCAGCACGTCCCCGGTGGCCTGCGCGCCGAGCCGGGCGGTGGTCTCGGAGATCCGGATCGGTCCCGGCTCGACCACGACATCGCCCTGGGCGAGCGTGCCGGTTTCCGGCAGCTTCAAGGCTTTCTGCCACTTCTTCAGCGCGGTCGCGGTGGCCGCGGTGAACTTCTCGTCCGGTTTGCCGAACCCGGTGAACCCGAGCGCCTTCAGGTTCTCCTCGAGCACCTTGACGTCCGGCCCGTCCGGCGCGCCCTCGGCCAGGTCCCGGAAGAACGGCAGCTTCCCGTAGAACAGCGGCACCGGCCTGGCGTCCACGCCGAACACGGTACCGCCGCGTTCGATGGTCGCGCCCTGCTCCGGCAGCCAGGTCACGGTGCCCGGTTTGCGCCCGCCGACCGCGTGTTCCACGCCGTAGCCGAGGGTGCCCGAGGCGGTTTCGGCATCGGTGAGATCGGTCCTGGTCACCGGCGCGGTCTCGACCTTCGGCGGGGGCGGTGCGCCGCTGGCCGAACCGGGCGAGGTCCGGGTCAGCACGACCACGGTCGTGACGCCGAGCAGGACGATCGTGACCGCGGCGGCCACGAACCACTTGGTGCGGCGGCCGCGGCGGCCGTGTGTTTCGCTCATTTGCGCGAAGCCGACACGCCCATGCCGCATTCCTTCATCGCGGCGTCCATCTTGGACTTGTCGGCGCCCTCCGGGATCTTGATGGTCCGGCCCGCGCCGTTCGGATCGGGATCGGGCATGTCGACCCCGTGGTCCCGCATGCACTTCGCCCGCGCGCGGGCCTCGTCGAGTTCCTTGCCCTCGAGCTTCCTCGGCTCGCCGCCGTTCGGCAGCAGCGTCTTGCAGGCGTTGTGCGCCTCGTCCATCTTGGCCTTGTCCACGTCGGCGCCGAGCGCCTTCATCCGGACGCCCCCGTTCTCGCCGGGTTCGGGGTCCGGCATGTCGACCCCGTGCTCGCGCATGCACTTGGCGAACGCGCGCATCTTGTCCTCGTCGGTCCCGCCGCCGTCGGTCTTCGCCTCGTTCGCCTGGCCGTCCGGTTTCGCCCCGGACGACACCGAGGCGACCTTGTTGCCGCCGTCGTCGCCCCCGCAGCCCGCGGTGAGCAGGGCGAGGGCCCCGGCGGCCGCCGCGATCCCGATTCGCACCTTCATCGTTCCTCCCTGACTGTGTGGTCCGGGCGGATCCGGCCCCCGACGAACCAGACCCGCCTTGCCGCGGAGTTCTACGGAACCGCTGGTCTGGGGCCGTTAAGCGAACTCGCTTATCTCCCGCTTACGTGGGCGTGGCCGACACTGGGACGGACATCATCGGGAGGCGGGCTGTGCGAGTGCTGGTCGTCGAGGACGAACGACTGCTGGCCGACACGTGCGCGGACGGGTTGCGGCGGCTGTCCATGGCGGTCGACGTCTGCTACGACGGCGGCGAGGCGCTGGAACGGGTCGGGGTGCACGACTACGACGTGGTCGTGCTGGACCGCGACCTGCCGGTGGTGCACGGCGACGAGGTGTGCGGCGCGATCCTGCGCGCCGGGGGCGAAGCCCGGGTGCTGATGCTCACCGCGGCCGCCGAGGTCGGCGACCGGGTCGCCGGGCTGGGGCTGGGCGCCGACGACTACCTGACCAAACCGTTCGCGTTCGCCGAACTGGTCGCCCGTGTGCAGGCGCTCGCGCGGCGGGTCCGGCCCGCGCTGCCGCCGGTGCTCCGGCGGGCCGGGGTGGTGCTCGACCTGCCCCGGCACCAGGCCTCCCGGGAGGGCCGGTTCCTCCCGCTGTCGCCGAAGGAGTTCGCCGTGCTGGAGGTGCTCATGCGGGCCGAGGGCGCGGTGGTCAGCGCCGAGGACCTGCTGGAGAAGGCGTGGGACGAGCACGCCGACCCGTTCACCAACGCGGTCCGGGTGGCGGTGATGACCCTGCGCCGCAAACTCGGCGAGCCGCAGCTCATCGAGACCGTGCCCGGCGCGGGTTACCGGTTCGCGTCGTGACCAGGATGCGGCCGTCGGTGCGGGTCAAGCTGACGGCGCTGTACGGCGGGCTGTTCCTGCTCGCCGGGATCGCCCTGGTGGTGGTCAACTACCTGCTGGTCAGCGGTTCGCTGCCCGCGCCGGGCCGGTTCGCCGCGGCCGCCGTGGCGCGGCAGGGGGTGGTCACGCAGCAGAACGTGCCGTTCTGGCGGCCGGCCGGCCCGCCGGGCAACCCCGCGCAGACCATGCAGCTGGTCTCCACCTCGCTCGACGACTACCGCGAGTCCACGCTGTCCACGCTGCTCATGCAGTCGGCGATCGCGCTGGTCATCGCCGCCGCGCTGGCCGTGCTGCTCGGCTGGGTGGCGGCGGGCCGGACGCTGCGGCCGCTGCACGCCATCACCTCGACCGCGCGCAAGCTGGAAGCCGAGAACATGCACCGGCGGATCAAACTGGACGGGCCGGACGACGAGCTGAAGGAACTCGCGGACACCTTCGACGGGATGCTCGACCGGCTCGCCGAATCGTTCGACAGCCAGAAGCGGTTCGTCGCCAACGCCTCGCACGAACTGCGCACGCCGCTGGCCGTGCAGCGCACGCTGATCGAGGTGGCCATGGCCGATCCGGACGTCCGGCCCGAGGTGCGCAAACTGGGCGAGCAGCTGTTGCACACCAACGAGCGCAGCGAGCGGATGATCGAGGGGCTGCTGGTGCTCGCCCGCAGCGACCGCGGGCTGACCAGCAGGGTTCCGGTGCGGCTGGACGAAGTCGTGGCGTCCGTGCTGCGCGCGTCGGCCGATCTGGCCGCCGAACACGAGATCACTTTCGAGACCGAGCTGCAGCCGCGAACCGTCGCCGGGGATCCGGTGCTGCTCGAGCGGCTGGTCACCAACCTCGTGCAGAACGCGATCCACTACAACGAACCGGGCGGGCGGGTGTACGTGCGCGTCGGCCCGAATCCGGCGCTGGTGGTGCGCAACACCGGGCCGCGGGTGCGGTCCGACGCGGTGCCCGCGCTGTTCGAACCCTTCCGGCGGCTGGAACGCGACCGCACCTCGAACGGCGCGAAGGGCGCCGGGCTGGGGCTGTCCATCGTCCGCTCGGTCGCGCAGGCGCACGACGGTGCGGTGTACGCTCAGCCCGGCGAATCCGGGGGCCTGGTGATCGGCGTGTGGCTCCCGGTCACCCAGTAGTGCCCGACGTGCGGGTTCCCGGCGCGTCCCGCACGGATCGCGCCCGAACTTCCACCAAGATCAAGATTGGATGGGACGGAACTCGGCGCGCCTCACACGTCAAGGCGACGCGCCGTTCTACTGTGAACACCCACAATGGTGAAGTCTCAGGGGAGGCGGGCATGCGAGCGCTGCGGGTAGTCGGGCTGCACGAGGACGGAAAGTCCATCGTGTGCGAAGACCCGGCGCGCCGTGAGCGGTTTCTGCTGCCGGCCGATGAGAGACTACGCGCGGCCGCTCGCGGCGATATCACCCGGCTCGGCCAGATCGAAATCGAGTTGGAGAGCCACATGCGTCCACGCGAGATCCAGGCCCGGATCCGGGCCGGCGAGTCCGTCGAGCAGGTTGCGAACAGCGCGGGGGTGCCGGTCCAGCGGGTGGAGCGCTTCGCGTACCCGGTGCTGCTGGAGCGTTCCCGCACCGCCGAACTGGCCCAGGCCGCGCATCCGGTGCGCGAGGACGGGCCGGACGTCCGCACGCTCGGCGAGGTGGTCGCGTACGCGTTCGGCGTGCGCGGGCAGGACTACACGCAGGCGACCTGGGATTCCTGGCGCGGCGAGGACGGCAAATGGGTCGTCGGGCTGCTCTGGAAGGCCGGGCGGTCGGACAACCGGGCGCACTGGTCGTTCTCCCCGGGTGCGCACGGCGGCACGGTGACCGCGCTGGACGAGCACGCCGAGGAACTGCTCGACCCGAACTCGCACCGCGCCCCGCGCACCCTGCGCGCGGTGGCCGAACGCGCGGAGGCCGACCCGAACCAGCCAACGCTGGACTCCGCGGT
This sequence comes from Amycolatopsis anabasis, assembly GCF_009765355.1. Lineage (GTDB taxonomy): Bacteria > Actinomycetota > Actinomycetes > Mycobacteriales > Pseudonocardiaceae > Amycolatopsis > Amycolatopsis anabasis. Next base: position 107,116 of record NZ_VTHK01000004.1, read on the forward strand.
CACCGAGGACGGCGGCCGGGTCATCGAGGCCCCGATCCCGCCGGAGCCGAGCGAGGACGACACCACCGAGATCCCCCGGGTGCCCGCGGAAACCCCGGCCGAACCGGAACCCGCCGCCCAGGCGACGCCCAAACCCGCGCCCCCCGCCAAGGGCAAGAAGAACCACCCGATCGTCCCCTCCTGGGAGGACGTGCTCCTCGGCGTCCGCTCCCAGCGCGGCTAGCCGTCCAGCTCGGCGACCAGGCGTTTCGGCGCGATCAGCCGGTAGGCGTCGGTCACCAGCTCGCCGATCTCGGTCCAGTCGAGCGGGGACACGTCCAGCCAGACGCCGAGCCACCCGCGGTGGCCGACGTACGGCGGCCGGAAGTACTTCTCGGGCGCCTCGGCGACCAGCGCCTCCTGCGTGCCCGGCGCGGCCGCGCACCAGAAGGCCAGCCGGTCGTCGTGGTGGTGGTCGGCGAAGGTGACGAAGACCTTCTTGTCCCGCACGAACCAGGCCGGCTCGCCGTGGCTCAGGCGCTCGGTCGTCTCGGGCAGGGCGAGGCACAGCCGCCGCAGGTTCGCCAGGGGATCATCGTCCATCCGGACATTGTGCCGGGATTTCCCACCACCGAGCGTCGTCGCGCCGATACCCTGTCACGCGGGGAAAGGGGGCGATCATGGACGGTTACCAGCTGCAGATCGACGAGCTGGGCAAACTGATCACCGATCTGGAAACGGCCGCCGACCGGATGACCGACGCGAACAAGCGCCTCGGCGGCAGCCGGTTCTTCGGCGAACTGGGCAACGACCGGCTGGGCGAAGCGGGCGGCGAGTTCGAGGACGCCTGGGAATACGGCATCGAACAACTCGGCGACTCGGCCGAGGACGTCACCGAACGCCTGAAGCAGGCCAAGGGCAAGTACCAAGAACTGGAAGCCGAGTACGGCGACCTGTTCCAGGGCGAACGGTTCGCCAACACGGGCGAACCGGATGGCAAGGTCGGCGGCGGTGTGACCGGCGGCATTCAGGACATCCTTGGGGGCAGCCGGTGACCGCGCTGGAGCTCGACCACGACTTCCGCGCGCTGGGCTTCGACCCCGCGCCCGGCGAACTGGGCAAGGTCCAGGAGATGGCCGACAAGTACCGCACGGTCGGCCGGGACCTCGCCGAAGCGAAGCAGGCCATCGGGGACATCGTCCAGAAGAAGGGCGTGTGGCAGGGCGAGGCCAGCGAAGCCTTCGCCCGGCGCGTCGGCGACCTGCCCGACTACCTGGATCACGCCACGAACTCGATGACGCAGGCCGCGGCCGCACTGGACAAATGGCAGGCCGATCTCGACCAGATGCAGCGCTTCGCCCGCGAGCTCGAAACCAAGGCCCGCGAAGCCGCCGAAGCGGCACGGCAGGCGCAGCAGAATCCGGATTTCGCCCTGGCGAACCAGACCTTCACCGACCAGCGGTCGCTGAACCTGGCCCAGAACCTGCTCACCCACGCGAGCGAACGGCTGCAACAAGCCATCGACGCCTGCACCGCCCTCCAGGAAGCCGCGAAACGCCTGCACGAACAGCACACGCACCTCGCGGAAGAGGTCGCCGGTCTCCTCGACAAAGCCCGCGAACTCGCCCCGGAAGAACCCGGCGCCCTCGAGGAGATGGTCAACGCGGTCACCGACATGGTGATCGGTGTCGCCAACGAACTCGCCGACATCACCGAAGCCGTCTGGGACTTCGTCCAGGACAACGCGAACGCCATCGCCAAGATGTCCGACGTCCTGGGCGATATCGGCAACTTCTTCGGAGTTCTCGGCGACGCCCTGCCCGACCCCGCGGGAACGGTGTGCGGCGCGGTCTCCACGGTCTGCGGCCTCGGCGCGCTGACCGGTCACCTGGCGGCGAAGACGGCCGGCGCCGACGTGGCCACGGAAACCCTCGTCTACGACGGGATCGGCGCGGTCGCAGGCGTGGTGGGCATGATCCCGGGCATGCCCGAGGAAGGCATGAAGGTCATCGGGTTCACGATCTTCGCCAGCCAGGTCGAACTGGAACAAGCCGGAAACGTATACAAGGTCCCCTTCGAAGGGCCGATCGGTGACCTCAAGAACTACTGGCGACCCAACGGCGCCTGGCTGGGTGCCGTGGTGAACCCGGCCGCCGGTGGGGCGATCGCGTTCTGGAACGCCTTCGAACAAGGCCACCAGGAAGACGTTGAGCCTGAACGCCAGGAGAAACGCGCTCGAGACAAGGCATGGACGTAGCCGCTATGACCACGGTTGACCCACCCCGAATTCTCCTCGATGTCCCACCAGGATTCACCGGCCTGCCGCTTTCCGCAGATGGCCAGGACAACGCCCGACGGGTCGCCGATTTCGCCGAGAAAGCCGCACGCGAAACCGGACAGAAACCCGGACCGGTCGGTGAATTCCTCGCCGGAATGGTCAACGGCATGCTCGCGAACAACGTACGACTGTTCGGCAAGTTCGCGGTCGGTGACGAGGAACCGGTCCTCGCGACCCTGTCTATGGCGATCGCCCCGCTCTCCGGGGACCTCGCGGTGCTCGACGGGCGACGCGACGCCCTGGTCGAGTCGCTCCTGCGGCTCTACCGGGAACAGCACCCGCGGTCTGATGTGAAGATCGTGCGACTGCCCATCGGGCCCGCGGTCGCGGCCGTGGTGGCGGGTGAATATCGCCTGCCCGGCGAGGTCACCGGTCAGCTGAGCGAGTCCGTCCGGCCGGTGTTCCGCACCGAATTCCAGATTCCGACTCCGGATGGAACGCAGGTGATCCTGTTGAGCGTCAGCGCGGATTCCGGCGACGGCTGGCCACTGATCGCGGAACGATCGGTCACCATCGCGCGAAGCGTCCGCGTCGAGCAGGGTGCCCGAGCAACATGAGCATCCAGCATCTGGCGGCCTCCATGAACGAGGGCGAGCCGATCGGGTGGGGCCCGGTGGTGGTCGGCGGCCTCATCGTGCTGCTTCTTCCGGCGATCTTCGCACTCGGCATGCGACGCGGTTCGGCGCCTTGGCTGATGAGCCCGCAGAAGACTCGTGCCATGGTCGAATTGCGCCCCTATTTCAATGGACAAACCTACGTCCATGTTCCGGAGGCAGGGCGCGGGTATTCCGGTTTCGAGACCCGCCAGGTGGCTGCCGAACACGGCTATTACGAAATCCCACCGCAGGCGCCGGGAATTCTCTCGTTCCAGAACGGCCGCACCATGGCGGTGCGGCCCGGTTCCTTCACCCCCTTGCCGCCACCATCCCCGCCCATTCCGCCCGAATCGTGGTTCGATCACCCCGCCACCGCGGAGGTGCCGAGCCGCGAACGCTGGCTGCGCAACCGGATCAGCGGCGATGACCAGACCTGGATCAGCGTCCGGCAGGCGAAACTGCCGCGCCGGCACATCGAGAACTTCGCTGCACAGCACGGAATGCGAGTCGCCTGGTCGTTCAGCGACGAAACGGATCAGATCCTCTGGCTCAGCAGAGAACCGATCCGGCTGATCCTTCCGCTGCCCAGCCCGCTGGGGCTGCGCGCCTTCCGGCCGTTCTTCACCGCCTGCCTGTCCGCGGTGATCCTCTTCGTCGCGGGCTTTGTCGCCGCGTTCTTCTACTTTCGCGCGGGCTACACGCCATGGGCGTTGGCGTGCCTGGCCGCGGGGGTCGTATTCTCCGCCGTGGCCCTGAGCTTTCCCCGCTTGCTCCCCCGCTCCGCGAGGGCCGCGCTCCTAGCTCGCGAGTTCAACGGTACCCAGGGTGTGGGCATCCTGTTGCCGACATACGGGATTTCCGCGGGGATCACCGAACAGATGGCCGGAACCTTCGGCTACGTCTACGGGCTCGGCAACGCGGCGCGATCCGGACGCAAATATCTGGGATTCACCAAGAGGCTCGGATGATCGCGGTCCTGGTCATCTTCGGCATCGCCGCCACCTCCGTCTCCCTCGCCGTGGTTCTGGGCCTGCGGAGCGTTCGAGAAAGGCAGGCGGACCAACACAATTCCGGGGTCGCTATCGGATTGCGCTATGGCAACTTCAACGGGCAGCCCTTCGTTTACGCCAACCCCTTGCTCTGGCCGCTGCCACCGCACGACATCCAGCGCATGGCGGTCGAGCAGGGCTATGCCGAAGTTCAGTCGCCGTATCCCGGCCTGCTCCTCTTCCAGTGCGTCCAACCCGCCATCGGGCTGCGGCAACAGCCCCGAGCGGTCTACTTTCCGCGGCAGCTTTTCGACATCCCGGACAACACGCTCGATGCCAAACGCGAACAATGGCTGCTGAACCGGATAAACAGCGGGGACCAGATCTGGGTCAGCCTCCGGGAAGCAAGGCTTTCCCGGCGCACCATCGAAGCGATTGTCACCAGGCATGATCGCCGGATCAGCTGGATGCTGGGCGATGAAACCGATCAGATGCTGCTCGTCGGCAAGGGCACCGCACCGAGCCACGGACTGACGACGCCGCGAACCGGGCTTCGACAGATCCGCCCCACAGTCTGGCAATGGATCGCGATGGGGGTGTTCGGTCTCGCAAGCCTGGGGGCCGCCATCACTTATCAAATTCTGCAACACGGCCTGGAAGCAGCCTTCTGCTACGGGTGCGCCACCCTGTTTCCAGTGCTTTTCGCCAGCTCGATCCGCCTGTATCCCAGGTCCCGGCGGTTCGAATTGCTGACCCAGGAATTCAACGGACCACAATTCGTCAAGGTCAGGTTCTTCACCTATGGGATATCCCGGAGCTTGATGATTCAGGCCGCCGACGCGTACGGCTACGCGACCAGGGACGAACTCGTCGAACAGGGCCAGACCACTGGCCTCACTTTTGTCAGGAAAGCAAGTTGAGCGCAGAGGAGGCGATCGTGCCGGCGCCGAGCAATCCGGAGCTGATCGAGCAGATGCGTGCGCAGTTGCGGCAGATTCAGGAGCGGCGGGCGCGGAACGAACTGTTGCTGGCCAAGCTCGGGCAGGCCGGGGCGAGCACGATCTCGCCGGACGGGACCGTCACCGTGCTCACCGGGCCGGGCGGCGCGGTCACCGAGGTGCGCCTGGCCGACCAGGCCATGCGCCTCGACGCGGCCACCCTCGGCCGGACCATCACCGCGACGATCCGCAACGCGGCCGCCGCGGCGGCACCCCAAACCCAGAACCAACCCGTGGCACCTGTCCCGACGGTCCCCACACCGCCACCCGCACCGCGGCCCGTTCGAACCAAACGCCCCGACGATCCCTACGACGAGGAACCGATCGCCACCGTCTTCGACGCCTGACCGGTGAGGTCCCGGCGCAGGAACCATTCGGTGCCCAGCAGGCGTGTTCGCGTTTCCTCGGGCAGCGCGAGGAAACGGGCGGGGCCGGCGCCGCGTTCGGTTTCGGATTCGTGTTGCCGGAACGCCTCCCACTTGCGGTCCAGCCACGGCCGCACATCGAGCCGCGCGTCCACCCAGTCGTCGGGGACCCCCGCCACGCCCGGCCCCTCCGGCGGCACCTCGGCGCCGAACAGTTCCCGCCAGGTCTGCTCGACCGTCGAGCGGGGGAAGGTGACCTGGTACAGCACCTTCGGCCGCCACACCGGTCCCGCTTCCGGGTAGAGCTGCGGATACCCGGCGGCCTCGACCGCGGCCAGGGTCACCCGGTGCGCGCGGATGTGGTCGATGTGCCCGTAGGTGCCGAACCCGTCGTAGGTGACCACGTTGTCCGGCCGGAACTCGCGCAGGTGCCCCACCAGACGGCCGACCGCCTCGTCGAACGGCGCGGTGCAGAAGGCGCCCTCGGCGGCGGGCCGGGAATCCCGGTAACCGAGCAATCGCGGCGGCCCCGCGCCGAGGATCTCCAGCGAGCGGCGCAGTTCGCCGACCCGCCGGTGCCCCTCCTGGTAGGTGCACGTGACGACACCGGCGCGCACCCCCTGGTCGTGGCAGCGGGCCAGCAGCCCGCCGGTGAACAGCGCCTCGTCATCCGGATGCGCGTGCACGCACAGCACACTCGATTCGATCACCATGATCGGCAGACGCGGGACCGCCCGATCCGGTTGTGCGGCAACGGCCTACAGCGCGACCAGGAGGACGCCGATCCAGGACAGCGCCATCCCGGCGGCGGCGCCGAGGGCGAGCCAGCGGACGATCGGCAACCGCCGCGCCAGCCACAGGGACGGCGTCAGGCCCGCGGTCACCACGACCGCCGCCACGATCGCGAGCAGGCCGCTCGTCTCCGCGGCCAGCGTGTTCGCCAGCGCGAGCATCGCGATGACCACGACCACCGCGACGAACCCGGCGACGACCAGCCCGGTGGCCCACGGCGTCGGCTCGTCCTGGTCCGCCGCGCCGAACAGCCGCCGGACCGCGGACCGGGTGGTCCGCGGCGGCGGGGGCACGACCACCGCGGTGTCGGTGACCGGGTCCCGGTACTGCACCGGCACCCCCATCACCGCGGCGACCCGGCCGGCCAGCTGGCGCCCGCGCTGCGACACCACCAATGCCGCCTCGCTCGGCGGTCCGTCGTCCTCTTCCTCGGGCGAGCGCCGCACCGCCGCGGCCACCCGTGCCCATTCGTGCAGCGCGTCGGCCAGGTCCGTGCCGAGGGCGATGTTGTGCGGATCGATCTCGCGCGCTCGTTCCCCGTCGTCGCCCGCGAGCACGGCGCGCTCACCACGGACCCGCAATTCCACCCGTGCACCTTCCCGTCCGGCCGTCGGAAGCCCCGGCCAATTTACTCACGACCGGCGCAGTTCGTAGAACGCCACGGCGGCGGCGGTCGCCACGTTGAGTGAGTCCACTCCGTCGGCCATCGGGATCCGGACGGTCAGGTCGGCCGCGGCCAGGGCCTCCTCGCTCAGGCCCGGCCCCTCCGACCCCAGCAGCAGGGCGAACCGCTCGTCGCCCGCCCGGCGCAGCGCCCACAGCTCGGCCGAGCCCGGCCGCGGGGTGAGCGCGGCGATCCGGAAGCCCCGCGCGCGCAGCAGGTCCAATCCGGACGGCCACGGCTCGAGCGGGGCGAACGGCACCCGCAGCACGTGCCCCATCGACACCCGCACGCTCCGCCGGTACAGCGGATCCGAGCAGCCCGCGCCGAGCAGCACCCCGTCGACCCCGAGCGCGGCCGCGTTGCGGAACAGCGCCCCGAGGTTCTCGTGATCCCCGACGCCCTCCAGCACCGCCAGCGCCCGCGCGCCCGCCGCGAGTTCGGCCGCGGACCGCGCCGGCGCCCGGTCCGCCACCGCGAGCACGCCCCGGTTGAGGTGGAACCCGACGACCTCGGCCATCGTCTCGGCCGAAGTCACGTAGGCGGGCACGTCCAGCCCGGCGAGATCCTGCTCCAAATCGCGGACCCGTCGTTCTACCCCCAGTAGAGCGCGCACCGGGTACGGCGAGTCGAGCAACCGGCGGACGACCACGGTTCCCTCGGCGATGACCAGACCGCGCCCGCCCGGCCGATCGGGTCGCCGATCGGCCGCGGACAGGTCCCGGAAATCGTCCAGCCGGTGATCGGCCGGGTCGTCGGTGAAGATCAGCTGTGCCACCCGGGAAGTCTTTCATCCGCCGCTTCGCGCGCCGCGCTGCTCCGGGCGTGCTCGAACCCTTGGTACGAACGGGGTATGCTCGCTTACAGTTAACCTCACGTAACGCACAGCACCAGTTTGGCCGCTAGCCGACGGCTCTGCGCTGTGTAACGGTTGTCCGCCGGGCAATACGCCGCCGAGCCCCCGCGGACGCCGACGAGGAGCAGGATCGTCATGGGCAAGGACCATTCGTCGGATCCCTTCAATCCACGGGACAGGGGGCGGTACAGACGGAAGGTCCAGCGGTGTCTCGACACGCTCGCGCGGATGCTGTCCGACGGCAGCTTTTCCTTCCCCCGCAAGCACATCGGGCTTGAGGTCGAGGTGAACCTGGTGGACGAGGCGATGCGCCCGTCGATGACCAACACCATGGTCCTCGAGGCGCTCGACGATCCCTCTTGGACCACCGAACTCGGCCAGCAGAACATCGAACTCAACGTTCCCCCGCGGCCGCTCGCCGGACGCTCGGTGCTCGAGCTCGAGGACGATCTGCGGTCCTTCCTCACCGGAGCGGGCACCGCGGCCGGCGAGGCCGACGCGAACCTGGCGATGATCGGCATCCTGCCGACCCTGACGCACGACCACTTCGACCAGAAGTGGCTGACCAACAACGCGCGGTATTCGGTGCTCAACGACCAGATCTTCGCCGCCCGCGGCGAAAACACCGTGCTGTCCATGGAAGGCGCCTCGCTGCAGGGCCAGAAACCCGAGCGGCTGCGCAGTTACGCCGAGTCGATACTGCCCGAGGCCGCCTGCACGTCCATGCAGCTGCACCTGCAGGTGGCGCCCGAGGAGTTCGCGTCGTTCTGGAACGCGGCGCAGTGCCTGGCCGGGGTGCAGGTCGCGATCGGCGCCAATTCCCCGTTCCTGCTCGGCAAGGCGTTGTGGCACGAGACGCGGATCCCGTTGTTCCTCCAGTCCACCGACACCCGGCCGGAGGAGCTGAAGAACCAGGGCGTCCGGCCGCGCGTGTGGTTCGGCGAGCGGTGGATCACCTCGATCTTCGACCTGTTCGAGGAGAACGTCCGGTACTTCCCCGGTCTGCTCACCGAAACCGACGACGAGGATCCGGTCGAAGCGCTGGAATCCGGTCAGGCCCCGAAGCTGACCGAACTGCGCCTGCACAACGGCACGGTCTGGCGCTGGAACCGCCCGGTGTACGACGTGGTCGACGGGAAACCGCACATCCGGGTGGAGAACCGCGTGCTGCCCGCCGGGCCGACCGTGCTCGACATGGTGGCCAACGCCGCGTTCTTCTACGGCGCGCAGCGGGCGCTGGCCGAGGCGGATCGTCCACTCTGGACCCAGATGTCGTTCCAGGCCGCCGAGGACAACCTCTACGCCGGCGCCCGCAACGGGTTCGACGCGCAGCTCTACTGGCCGGGCGTCGGCTGGATCCCGCCGGACGAACTGGTCCTGCGGATCCTGCTCCCGCTCGCGCACGAGGGGCTGCGGATGTCCGAGGTCACCGACGAGGCCCGCGAGCGCTACCTCGGGGTGATCGAGCAGCGCTGCCTGACCCGCCGCACCGGTTCCTGGTGGCAGCGCGAAACCGTGGCCTGGGCGCAGAAACGCGGCGCCGACCGGGAGACCGCGCTGGCCGGAATGCTGGCCCGCTACCTGGAACTCGCGCAGTCGGAGGAACCGGTGCACAGCTGGCCGGTGGACGCGTAAGCAGGCGCCGAGAGAACGCTTTCTGGACAATTCCTTCGTCCTGCCCGCCGGATCCGCGCACCCCGCTGGTCTGCCGACCGCGGCGCTGGCACCATCAGGATGCGCACAGGAGGTGCTCGCATGCCCAAGATCATCGGCAGGTCGCTCACCGAGCACCGGGAACAGGTCCGCAACCGGGTCTTCCAGGCACTGCGCAACCAGCTGTACGAGCGCGGCTTCGACGCGATCACCCTCGCCGGGGTCGCGGCGGAGGCCGAACTCGGCCGCACCGCGATGTACAACCACTTCCCGGACAAGGAGAGCCTGCTGGTCGCCTTCGTCGAGGAGGAGGCGAACCGGTACGTGCGCCGCCTGGACGAGGCGGTGGCCGCGGTCGACGATCCGGTCGACAAGCTCGCCACCTTCGTCCGGCTCCAGCTGACCGTGGTCGCCGAGTACCACCTGCCGCCGGGCAGCACGCTCGCCTCGGCGCTGGCCCCGGACACGTACCGGCGGGTCGCCGCGCACGCCGATCCGATCACGAACCAGCTCCGCGAGATCCTGCTCGACGGGATGCGCGCCGGGCGGCTGCCACCGGAGGACCCGGACGTGCTGATCCCGATGATCACCTCCGCGCTCGCCAGCCGGCACATCGTGGAAGTACCCCCGGACCAGCTGGAACACGCGATCGCCACGGCGGTCCGGTTCGTGCTGCGCGCGGTCGGCGCGAAGGAAAAACCAGGGAAAACCGGAATTTAGGGTAGCCTAAGTACCGGATTTCGCCTACGCTCTTTATGACAGCTTGTCAGCTCGATGGAGGGCGCCCGATGACTGAGCTCGTGCTCGACCAGACCCCGTTCTCCAAGTCCTTGCGTGGCTCCACCCGGGACGCGCACGAAAGGGCCGAGCAATCGCGCTACATGAAAGCGCTGCTCGGCGGCGAGCTCACTCTTGCCGGATACACCCAGCTCGCGATCCAGTACTACTTCATCTACGGGGCGATCGAGCAGGTCAGCGACGCCATGGCAAGCGACCCGGTCGGCCGCGACTTCGTCTTCGACGAGTTGCGCAGGCTACCCAAGCTCGCCGAGGATCTGGCGTTCCTCGTCGGCCCCGGCTGGCGGAGCGAGATCCGCCCGCTGCCCGCCACCGAGGACTACGCGCGCCGAATCGTCCAGACCTCCCAGGAGTGGGCGGGCGGGTACGTGGCACACCACTACACCCGCTACCTCGGCGACATCGCGGGCGGCCAGGTCATCCGCAGGCTGCTCACCAGGCAATACCGGCTCGACGGCCCCGGCGTGTTCTTCTATCAGTTCGACGGAATCGGTAGCGCGCCCGCGTTCCGGGCCCGCTACCGGGACCTGCTGGACGCCGCCCCCTGGGACGAAGCCGAGCGCGGCCGCGTCGCCGACGAGGCGGTGGCCGCCTTCGAGTGCAATATCGCCGTGTTCGACGAACTCGCCGAGACCATGGGCCGGTACCGCGCCGCCTGAACGTCCACAGTAGACACAAAAGGCCCCGATCGCCAGCACGGCGAAACAAATTCGGTGTGCCGAAAACGCATTTCTGCTACGGCGAAATCCGGACCGGAACAAACCCGTTGTGGGCGCGCTTACATCACCTTGACCTCCACCTATCTTGAGCTTGCAAGCTCGTGACATGCCAGTTCGACGGGATCCGGGGTAGCCGTTCCACCGTCCGGACGTCCGGTGTGGACACCGCTACCCGGTTCGCCAGCCGACTCGGCAGCTACTAGGTTTGACATCGCAAGAGACTTGCGTCGAAAAAGAAGGAGGGCTAATGGCCCGGTACGAGCTTCCCGATCTCGACTACGACTACGGCGCACTCGCTCCGCATATCTCCGGCGAGATCAACGAGCTCCACCACAGCAAGCACCACGCGACCTACGTCAAGGGCGCGAACGACACGCTCGACAAGCTCGAGGCGGCGCGCGAAGCGAACGACTTCGGCTCCATCGTCGGCCTGGAGACCACGCTGGCCTTCAACCTGGCCGGGCACGCGAACCACGTCGTCTGGTGGAAGATCCTGTCCCCCAACGGGGGCGACAAGCCGACCGGCGAGCTGGCCGCGGCGATCGACGAGGCGTTCGGCTCGTTCGACAAGTTCAAGGCCCAGTTCACCGCGGTGTCCACCACGATCCAGGGCAACGGCTGGGGCGCGCTCTCCTGGGACCCGATCGGCAAGACGCTGATCACCCAGCAGCTGCGCGACCACCACAACAACCTGATCCTGCCGACCGTGCCGATTCTGCTGGTCGACGTGTGGGAGCACGCGTTCTACCTGGACTACAAGAACGTGAAGCCGGACTACGTCAAGGCGCTCTGGAACATCTTCAACTGGGAAGAGATCTCCCGGCGCTTCGACAACGCCGTCAAGGGCGGCAACGGCCTGCTGCTCGACTGAAACAGCGGACCGTCGAAACCTATCGGGGCTCTCCCAAGGGAGGGCCCCGATTCGTTTTCCGGTGCGCTTGACCTCCACCTGACTCGAGATGACAGCGTGCTGAACCATGGACCCAGACGCCTACCTCGCGCGGATCGGCGCGAGCCGTCCCGAGCGCGCCGACGCCCGTGCCCTGCGCGACCTGCACCTGCGCCACCTCGACGCGGTCCCGTTCGAGAACCTGAGCGTCCATCTCGGCGAGCCGATCGAACTCGACGAGCCGCGCCTCTACGACAAGATCGTCCGGCGCGGGCGCGGCGGCTTCTGCTACGAGCTCAACGGCGCCTTCGCCTGGCTGCTCACCGAACTGGGCTTCGAGGTGGCCCTCCTGTCCGCGCGGGTGTTCACCCCCGACGGCGAGCCGGGCCCGCCGTTCGACCACCTGACGCTGCGCGTGGACCTGGACGAGCCGTGGCTCGCGGACGTGGGCTTCGGCCGGTTCGCTCGCTTTCCGCTGCGCCTCGACGCGGTCGGGCCGCAGCGCGATCCGGAGGGCGAGTTCCTCGTGCTGGACACCCCGGACGGGGACCTGGAGGTGCGCCACGACGGGCGCCCGGTCTACCTGGTCGAGACCCGGCCGCGGCGGTTGCGCGACTTCGCGCCCACCTGCTGGTGGCAGGCGACCTCGCCGGACTCGCATTTCACCCGGAGCCTGACCTGTTCGCTGCCGACGCCGCAGGGCCGGATCACGCTGTCGGGCGACCGCCTGATCGAGACCTGCGGGGACGAGCGGGAGGAACGCACGCTCACCAGCGACGAGGAGATCCTGGACGTCTACCGGATCAGCTTCGGGATGCGCCTGGATCGGGTGCCCGCATTGCGCCAAGTGCCGGGAAGACCTTGACGGCCGAACACGTCTCGGCGACCGTGGAGCCATCCGTGAACGAGGCCCCGCCCCGGGTCTTCCCGGTTGCGGGGCCTCGTCCGTTCCCGAACTGACTGCCGCTCCCACCACGAAGCGGACGTGTATGAGGTTAGCCTAACCTCAGAATCGGACGCAAGGCCGCGAGCGCGGAGACCCACCTCTCACTCGACCGAGTGACCCTGAACCCGTTACCGGACTCCCCTCGGCTACCGCCTAATCTGAGGCAAACTCACTTCGTCGGGACATCCAAACGGTTAGCTTGTCCTCGCACGACCGCAAGGAGGAGCCGTCCGTGGGCAGTCGAGGCATGAAGACGTCGACGATCGCCGGGATCGTCGGGGGCGTAGTGCTGCTCGCCGCGTCCATCTCCGGGCTGGCCGGATACCTGTGGGCCCAGAACGCGAGCGGTATCGAGCCGCCGCCACCGCGCGGGCTGCCGGCCGTCTGGCCGACGAAGCACGGCGAGATCCCCCGCCCGGTCCCGATGCCGACCGGCGAGATGATCGCCGCGCTGCCGCAGAGCACCGCCGGGCACGTGCTGTGCCAGGCGCTGCCGCCGAAGCGCTGGGAGGAGATCCTCGGCGGGAAGACGCTGCGCGAGGCCCAGTCCGACGCCTGCCACCTGGTGACCGACACCCTCGAGGTCTTCGTCCGGCTGGACCGCCCCGGCGCGGAACCGCCGGGCCCGCAGGCGGAGGAACCCGAGCAGGTGGACGTCGACGGCCGCCCCGGGCAGCTCGAATACGCCGGGGCGAAGCTCAACGCGAAGCTGACCGTCCCGCTGGCCGCCCAGCCGCCGAACGCCAGCGAGGACATCCGCACGATGCTGCGCATCGACATCGGCCAGGACCCGAACCACCGCGCCGACGAGGGCCTGGACGAGCAGGTGACCGCGATCGCCCGCGGCGTCCTCACCGCCGCCGCCGCGCCGGGGCCCGGACTGCCCCCGGTCGGCCGGAACGGGGTGATCACCGCGCGGCAGACCGAACCGGTGCCCGGCCACGGGATCGTCGACGGATCGTGGCCGATGATCTCCTGGCAGCTGTGCACCCGGCTGAGCCGGGAACTGGGCACCGGGGTGGGCGCCGCCGACGCGAAGTTCAAGGGCGACTGCGCGGTCCGCGGCGTGCACGCGACCTACACCCAGGACCTCTCCCCGCGCGCGTACACCACGACGATCGCCGGGCGCCCGGCCTCGGTGCAGCAGAACGCGGTGACCGTCAAGCTCGCCGACAACTCCGAGCAGGCCCTGACCCTGTCCACCGACGGCAAGGCGGTGAGCGAGGCCGATCTGCCGGGCTTCACCGGCCGGGTCCTGCCCGCCCTCCTGGGGCGTTAGCGCTTCAGGATCCGGAACCCGCTCAACGACGGGCGGGCGGGGAGGCGGACCCCGCCGCGGCGCGCCAGCAGCACCGCGCACACCACCGCCGCGGCCACCGAGAGCACCCCGCCGATCCAGAACGGCGAGCGCCCCCCGAAGACGTCGGCCATCCACCCGGTCATCGGGCCGCCGATCGGGTTCCCGCCGATCAGCACCAGCACGTACAGGCCCATCACGCGGCCGCGCATCTCCGGGCTCACCGCGGTCTGCACGAGCGCGTTGGCGGTGTTCAGGAACGTGATCGTGGCGACGCCGAGCGGCACCAGCGCCAGCCCGAACGCGAGGTAGGTCGGCATGAACGCGGCGCCGAACTCGAGCGCGCCGAGGCTGAGCGCGGCGATCAGCAGCACGCGCACGCTCGGCCCGCCCCGGGCGCCGCGGCGCACGGCCAGCAGCGCACCGGTGAACGTGCCGACCGCGAGCAGCGTGGACAGCAGGCCGTAGCCGTCGGCGTTGGTGCCGAACACGTTGGCCGCGACGATCGGGAGCGAGGTGAAGAACGAGATCCCGAACGTGCTGACGAAGAACACCAGCACCATCACGGTCACCAGGTCGGCGCGGTGGCGCACGTACCGCAGCCCCTCGCGCAGCTGCCCCTTGGCGCGGGCCACCGCCGGGCCGCGGAAGAGCTCGTCCGGGTTCATCAGGACCAGCCCGGCGATCACCGCGAGCGTGCTGACCGCGTTCGCCACGAACAACCACCCGGTGCCGACCAGGGTGATCGCGAATCCGGCGATGGCCGGGCCCACGATCCGCGCCATGTTGAAGATCGACGAGTTGAGCGCCACGGCGTTCGTCACCTGGTCCCGGCCGACCATCTCGGCGACGAACGACTGCCGCGTCGGCACCTCGAGCGCGGCGAGGCAGCCCGCGGCGAAGCACACCAGGTACACCTGCCAGAGCGTCACCAGGCCGGCCACGTCCAGCAGGCCCAGGGCGAGCGACAGCAGCAGGACCAGTGACTGGATCAGGATGAGCAGGCGGCGCTTGTCCACCCGGTCGGCGAGCACCCCGCCCCACAGCGAGAGGAACAGGGTCGGGGCGAACTGCAGCGCGACCGCGACGCCGAGGGCGACCGGGCTGTTGCCGCTGAGCGTGAACACCAGCCAGTCCTGCGCGATGCGCTGCATCCAGGTGCCGATGTTGGAGACCACCTGGCCGCTGAAGAACAGCCGGTAGTTGCGCACCCGCAGGGAGGCGAACATGCCCCGCCGGGTTTCGGCGGCATCGGCCGGAGGCGGTCCCGGCTCCCGGGTAGCGATCGGTTCGACTGACTGCGATTCGCTACTCGAGTTCGCCCGCACCGCGTTACTTACCCGCCATCCTGTCGATTATCTCGGCGGCTCTGGAAAGCAGTTCGCGTTCCTCGCCGCTCAGTTCCGCCAGCCGTTTGTCCAGCCAGGCCTCGCGGGCCGAGATCGTCTCGTGCACGTAGTCCAGGCCGCGCTGGGTCAGGGCGACGATCGCCTGCCGCCCGTCGGTGGGGTGCGGGCTGCGCTCGACGTAACCGATTTCCTCGAGCGCGGCGATGACCCTGGTCATCGACGGCGGCTGCACGCCTTCCTTGGCGGCCAACTGCCCCGGCGTCAACGCGCCACATTTGTGCAATGTGGACAGTGCGGAGATCTGGGTCAGCGTGATGCTCTGGCTGGTCCGTTGTGCCCGGAGCCGTCGGTTGAGCCGCACCACGGCCAGCCGCAGGCGGCTTGCCAGTGAACGCTCGTGCGGACACTCGGACATATTAGTTAGCATACCTTACGATCGCTCCGTCACCTGGGTGAACTTGACCACTGCTAGGCGAGCGCGGCCCGCAGCGGCCCCACCGAGAAGTAGGCCACGAACGCGAGCGCGATCACCCACATCAGCGGGTGCACCTGGCGTGCCTTGCCGGTCACCGCGCGGATCACGACGTAACTGACGAATCCGGCGCCGATTCCGTTGGCGATCGAATAGGTGAACGGCATGACCACGATCGTCAGGAACGCGGGCAGCGCGATCGAGAAGTCGCGGAAGTCGATCTCCCGGACCTGACCGATCATCAGCGCGCCGACCACGACCAGCGCCGGCGCCGCCGCCTCGACCGGGACCACCTGGTAGAGCGGGGTGAAGAACATGGCGGCCAGGAACAGCACGCCGGTGACCACGTTGGCCAGCCCGGTGCGGGCGCCCTCGGCGATGCCCGAGGCGGATTCCACGTAGACGGTGTTGGAGCTGGCCGAACCGAAACCACCCGCGGACGCGCCGAGCCCCTCGACGAACAGCGCCCGGCCGACCCGCGGCAGATCGCCCTTCGCGTCGACCAGGTTCGCTTCCTTGCCCAGGCCGGTCAGCGTGCCCATCGCGTCGAAGAAGTTGGCCAGCAGCAGGGTGAACACCAGCAGCGACACGGTGATCGCGGGCAGCCTGCTCCACGCGCCGAGCGACACGTCACCGAACAGGGACAGGTCGGGCAGGCCGAAGACCTTGTCCGGCAAGGCCGGGTAGCCGAGGTTCCAGCCCGTCGGGTTGACGCCCTTGGCCGGCCCCGCCCGCACGATCGCCTCGACGACGATGGCCAGCACGGTCGAGACGAGCACGCCGATCAGGATCCCGCCGCGGACCCGCTTGGCCACCAGGACACCGGTGACGAGCAGCCCGGCCACGAACACCGCCGTCGGCCAGGAGGCGATCGAACCGTCGATGCCGAGGCCGACCGGCACGTTCGTCTTCGCCGCGTCCGGGATGCGGCGGACGAAACCGGCGTCGACCAGGCCGATGAAGCAGATGAACAGCCCGATCCCGACCGCGATCGCGGACTTCAGCGCGGGCGGCACCGCGCGGAACACCGCCGTCCGGAAGCCGGTGACCACGAGCAGCACGATGATCACGCCCTCGACCACCACCAGGCCCATCGCCTCGGGCCAGGTCATCTGCGGCGCGATCGTCACCGCCAGCAGGCTGTTGATCCCGAGCCCGGTGGCGATCGCGAACGGGTAGTTGGCCACCAGCCCCATCAGGATGGTCATCACCCCGGCGACCAGCGCGGTCACCGCGGCCACCTGCGGCACCGGCAGGATGTTGCCGAGCACGTCCTTGTGCGCCCCGGCGTCGTCGGCGGAGAAGCTGCCGAGGATCAGCGGGTTGAGCACCACGATGTAGGCCATCGTGACGAAGGTGACGATCCCGCCGCGGATCTCCCGTCCCGGGGTCGAGCCCAGCTCGGTGATCTTGAAGAACCGGTCCAGCCTGGTCCACATGGTCTATCCGCCTTCAATGCTTGGTCGTTCGATGGCACGGGGCCGCCGGGGTAGCCTTCCTGACGTGGCCGAAGCGATCAACGACCAGGACGTAACGGGCTCATTGCGACCCCCGCCCGAGCTGCCGAAGCAGCTCACCGCGCTGTTCCCGGTAGTGGTGGTCGGCACAGTCCTGTGGCTGATCGGCTTCGCGATCCTCTTCGTGGCGTACCTGGGTTCGGACGGCCCGCCCGGGGTATGGCTGTGGACCACGGTCGCCGGAGCCGCGCTGGGCTTCATCGGCATGCCGATCATGCTCTGGCAACGCGCCGCCGCCCGCCGCGGCTCGAAGACCGCCCAAACCGGACTCTGACCGTAGGGCACTTTCCCGGAAAAGTGCCCTCCTTGCGCGCGCAACTAGGGCATTTTCCCGGAATAGTGCCGCTCACTCAGCCGAGGAGGGGGCCGGGGGTGGGGTCGTCGATGAGGGTGGTGAGGAGGTGGCGGTCCGGCCACCGGTCGGCGGCCCAGGCGAACGCGCGGGCGAGGCCCTCCGGGCTGTCCGCGGCGTGCAGGGTGCGCGCCGACCACCACGGCACCGCGTGCGGCCGCCCGTCGATCCGGACCAGGAGTTCGTCGTGCACGAAGACGCCGCCCTCGGGCAGCGGGATGTCCAGGATCTCCGCGGCGGCGGCCAGGGCGGGCAGGTCGCGCCAGGGGACGTACTCGCCGTCCGCCTCGACCTCGGCGATGGTCCGCTCGCTCGCCCGCGGAAGGTCCAGGAGTTCGGCGAGCCGGGCCGCCCGCCCGTCTCCCGGTTCGGCCGCGACCAGGCGGTTCGCGGGCCAGACCGGGATCAGCCACGGTTCGTCGAGCACCACGGCCCGGTCCGCGTCGGTGACCGATCCGTCGAGCGTGCGGACGAACCCCGGAGCGAGGTCGCCGGGCACGTCGGCATCGGCGAGTGCGGCATGCGCGCGCAGGACCAGGCCCGGCGCCACCTCGCGCGCCGGATCGGCCAGCCGCTCCAGCAGGTCCGCGGTGTGCTCGGGGTCGAGCCGGAGCCGGTCCCGCACGCCGATCGCGGCGAGCAGCTCCGGACGCAGGCCGAGATCCGGGATCGGGTCGTACAGCCCGGCCAGCGACTCGGCATCGGGTAGCCGCCACTCGTTCGGCGCCCGACCGGCCAGGGTGGCGTAGCGCGCGATCCACCAGCCGGTGTGGCCACCGGGCAGGGTCAGCGCCCGCCAGGTCTCCGGATTCGCGGCGAGCAGGTTCAGCGCCTCCGGCCACGCGTCGTCGTCCACCAGATCGAGGTCGCGCACCGCGAACACGCTCGGCGGCGGCTCGTCCGCCGCCTCCCACCACTCGTCCTCGTCGGGCAGACCGTGGTCGGGTTCGGCCGGTTCGGCGTCGGCCACCACGAAGAACGTGTCGAGCACGCCGATCGCGGTCAGCACGTCGTCCGGGCGCCCGTCGGCGAACTCCTCGTCCAGCACGTCCAGCGGGCCGTCCTCGCCGAACGCCTCGGTGTCGAAGATCTCCAGCAGCGGGGAGGTCGGCAGCATCAGCTCGTCGGCGCGCCGCCAGCCGTGCTCGGCGGGCAGCGCCAGCGCGCCCAGCCCGTCGCGCGCGCCGGTCTCGGCGACCAGCCGGAGCACCACCTCGGCCAGCCCGAGAGTGTCCAAACCGGACAGTGGGTCGTCCAGGCTGCGGTCCACCGCGTCGCGCAGGGCGTCCAGCAGGTCGCCCGCCTCGGCCGGTTTGGCGCCCAGGCGTTCCAGCAGCGGATGCGCGGCGTCCGGATGCACCAGCCGCAGCCCGGCGACGTCCGCGGTGGACAGCAGCTCGAGCAGGTCCGGCGAGGCGCCGAAGAGCAGCGCGCCGCGCGGGCCGGGCAGCGTGCGGCCGTCGGCGAGCGGCACCGGCAGCGCGCCCAGCTCGTCCGCCGCGACGGCGTGCGATTCCACCAAGGGCAGCAGCGCCGCGTAGAGCGACCGCCACCAGGGCGGTTCCCGGTCCAGCCCGGTCAGCGCCTCGACCAGCTCGGCCATGCCCAGCGTCTCCGCCCCCGCGGGGGCGAGCGCCCGCGCCGGTTCCGGACCGCACAGCGGCGCGGCGACCAGGCCGGGCACCACGTCGGCGAGCAGGGACACCAGGTCCGGCGCGTCGACACCGAGCACCCGGGCCCGCGAGCCCGGCAGCTCCGGCCCGCGCGCGGCGGGCAGCCAGGCCGATTTGGTGAGCCGCTCGAGCACCAGTTCCCGAAGTTCTGTGTCCACTTCGGACAGCGGAAAGCCGGGACGCGGCATCAGCGCGAGCCGGTGTTCGCCGCGCAGCGCGCGGACCAGTCCCGGGTAGGCGTCCGCGGCCCCGGCCAGCGCGGCCCGGGTCGCCTCCCCGGCGAGCAACCGCCGCCGGGACGGTTCGATCGGCGCCGAGGCGAGCAGCCGCGCCGGGAGCGAGAGCCGCTCGTCGGTCGGCGTCGGCGCGTGCAGGACGTCGGTGTCCTGCGGTTCGGGCACCCCGTCGGCGTCCACCGGCACCGCCCAGACGCAGCCGTGTTCGGCGTGGGTCAGCCACCGGACGGTTCCGCCGGGCGCGGTCAGTTCGACCAGCGGGCCGCCGGACCGGGTCCAGACGCGGGTGTCCACCTCGATCCGGGCGAGCCACGGCAACGCGAGCAGCAGGTCCTCGACGTCCGCGGCGAGCGTGTCCAGCAGCGCGGTCGCGTCCACGTCCGGCCGCAACGGCAGCCGCACCTCGGTGTCGAACCCCGCGGGTGGTTCGGCGTCGGGAACCGGCCACGGCAGCCGCAGCACCGGCACGGCGCCGTCCCGGCCGATCGCCTCGCGGGTGCGCGCCGCGGAGAACGCCACCCCGCCGGTCCGCGAGATCACCCGCGGTTCCTCGCTCACCGCGAGCACGGCGGCGAACCCGAGCCCGAACCGGCCGACCGTGCCCGCCCGCTTCGCCGAGGCCCGCAACGACGCCAGCGACGCGACCCCGGCCGCGTCCAGCGGGGCGCCGGTGTTGGCCACCCGGAGTTCGTTGTCCACAATGGACACCCGGAGGCGGCCGGGGGCGCCGGTCAGCTGCGCCGCGTCGGCCGCGTTCTGGGCGAGTTCGACGAACAGGCGGTCGCGGTAGCCGCCGACCCGCAGATCGTGTTCGGCGTTCGTGTCCTCGGTGAACCGGGTCGGCGAATCGCGCCAGGCCCGCAGCACCGAGTCCCGCAGTTCCCCGGTGCCGAACGGATCAGCCAACAGGGTTCTCTGCGGCGGCGGGGAGCGGTTCCATGTCGAGCAGCGAGTCGTCGTAGACCAGCTCGGCGACCGGCACCGACGAGGCGACCTCGACCTCGATCTCCGAATGCGCGCCGCAGCCGTATTCCACGTTCACCACGTGCCCGTCGGCGGGCGCGATGTCGTTGCCGCACACCCCGTACGCCGCGCGCAGCGAACCCGCCAGCGGCAGGAAGAAGCCGCAGGTGCCGCACACGTCCGGGGCGCTGCGGGCCATGTCCGAACGCGGGCCGAACTCCCCGGTCCGCCAGCGCGCCGCGGCGTCGAGCCGCCCGTACCGCGACATCACGTGCACCCGGCCGAGCCCCACCTCGTACGCGGTCTCCTCGACATCCGGATCGTCGGACGCGAGGTACGCGGGCACCAGGCGCGGATCGTCCTTGTCGGTCGGGAAGATGTCACCGACGCCGAGGTCACCGGCGCGCACGCGGCGCTCCCACGGCACCCAGGTCGGCGCGACCAAGGCGTCCGGCCCGGGCCGCAGCACGACCTCGCTCACCGTCACCGGCGCGCCGTCGCCCGCGGTCGCCACGGTCACCGACCACCGCCAGCCGCGGTACCCCGGGACCTTCGCCTCGAACAGATGGCTGATCGAGACCGCGTCCTCGCGTTCGAATCCGGCGTGCGCACCCACCTGCTCGGCCCCGGCGTCCTCCACCGCGGCCTCGCGGGCCAGGTCAACGGCGTCGGCGAGCGCCCGCTGGACGGAACCGTCGTCGAGCGTGAGCAGCAGCGTCATACCCCCAATTGTGCAGCACGCGTACCCACCACTTCATGTCAGGCTTACCCGGTGCCTGTGCTGAAAGCCTTCCTGATCGCCCTGGTCGTCGCGCTCGCGGGCTGCGCGGCCTCCCGGCCCGCCGAACCCGCAGGTCCAGCCCGTCCGGACAGACTCCGCGCCGAGGTGGTCGGCACGCTGCCGCACGACCCGGGCGCGTTCACCCAGGGCCTCGAACTGTCCGGCGGCACGCTCTACGAGGGCACCGGGCTGATCGGGCAGTCTTCGCTGCGCGCCGGGCCGCCCGGGCAGCCGCCGACCACCCGGGTCGATCTGCCCGCGCCGCTGTTCGGCGAGGGCATCACCCTGGTCGGCTCGTCGGTCTGGCAGCTCACCTGGAAGGACGGGATCGCACTGGAACGCGACGCGGCCACCCTGGCCGAGCGGCGGCGGGTCCCCTACTCCGGCGAGGGCTGGGGCCTGTGCCACCAGGACGGCCGGCTGGTGATGAGCGACGGTTCGGCCCGGCTCACCTTCCGCGATCCGGGCACGTTCGCCCAGGTCGGCGCGGTGACGGTCCGGGACGGCGACCGCGTCCTCGACCGGCTCAACGAGCTCGAATGCGCGGGTGGCGCGGTGTACGCGAACGTCTGGCAGTCCGACGAGATCCTGCGCATCGACCCGGCGTCCGGCCGGGTCACCGCGACGATCGACGCCTCCGGCCTGCTCACCCCGGACGAGAAACACGGCGCGGACGTGCTCAACGGCATCGCCGCCCGGCCCGGCACCGACCGGTTCCTGCTCACCGGGAAGCTGTGGCCGAAGCTGTTCGAAGTGCGTTTCGTCCCGGTCCGCTAGGGCACCCGTTCCGGGGTGACACGCGTCAACCTGGCCAAACCTGCGGGCGCGCCACCCCCTCCATACGGCAGGATTGACGTTATGACTCGATCCGGTTCGCAGCCCGGACCCGGCGGTTCGAAGTTCGGCCGCTGGGGCAAGGGGCGCGCCGGGCGCAAGAGCAAGCGCAAGTGGACGCCGGAACCCGGCTCCGGAAAGGCGCCCTCCTGGCGCCCGCCGCCCGAACCGCCGCGCAGCTACTTCTACGACGACGTGCCGCCCCGACCGCCGACCCGCAAGATGCCGCCGGTCGACCGGCCGACCCCGACCGCCGACGACGCGCCGACCGGCGCGGTCCCGATGGGCCGGTCCGGGTATCCGCCGCGGGGCGCCCGGCCGTACCCGCCGCCGAACGACCCCTCGGCGCGGCGGACCGAGCCGGTCCGGCGCGAGCCGCCGCGCACCCGCCGGGACGTTCCCCCGGTGCCGCCGGGCGGGTACTACGACGACTACGAGCGCTACGACACCGGCGGCTACGCGGGCGAACCGCGGCACCCCGCCCCCGAGCCGCCGAAACCCGAATCCGCCCAGCACGGCACCACGGCCGCCGCGGGCGCGGGCAGCCTGCCGCGCCTGCCCAAGAAGCTGACCGTGACCCGGGTCGCCGCGCTGCGCGGCCGCCAGCTCACCGGGCAGGCGGTGGGCGCGTTCCAGCGGGCCACCAAGGCCGACGGCGCGGACAAGTCCGGGCTCACCGCGCTCACCTACGCGGTCCTGCTGAACTACGCCAGCGACGCGGCGATGATGATCGCGCTGGCGAACACCCTGTTCATCTCGCCGACCAGCGCGGACAGCAGCAAGGGCAAGGTCGCGCTGTACCTGCTGGTCACCATCGCGCCGTTCGCGCTGGTCGCCCCGGTGATCGGCCCGGCGCTGGACAGGATCCAGCGGGGCCGGCGGCTGGCCATGTGCGTGGCCTCGGCGGGCCAGGCGCTGATGGCCGTGATCATGGCCCTGCACTTCGACGACTGGATCCTCTACCCGGCCGCGCTCGGCATGATGGTGCTGTCCAAATCGTTCACCGTGCTCAAGGCGGCGGTCACGCCGAGGGTGGTGCCACCGGAGATCACCCTGTCCAAGACCAATGCCCGGCTGACGGTGTTCGGCCTGGTCGGCGGGGGTGTGTTCGGCGCGCTCGCGGCCGGGGTCAACGCGATCTCCGGCTCCGCCGGCGCGCTCTGGTTCACCGCGCTCATCTGCGTGGTCGCCGCGGTGCAGTCGATGCGCATCCCGTCCTGGGTGGAGGCCACCGAGGGCGAGGTTCCGGCGTCGCTGTCGGCGCACCCGGAGAAGAAGAAGCGCCAGCCGATGGGACGCCAGATAGTGGTGTCCTTGTGGGGCAACGGATCGGTCCGGGTGCTCACCGGGTTCCTGCTGATGTTCGCCGCGTTCGCGGTGAAGGCGCAGCACGAGAACAGCGGGGAGAGCGCGTTCACCCAGCTCCTGCTGCTGGGCAGCATCGGCGCGGCGGCGGGTGTCGGCGGGTTCGTCGGCAACGCGCTCGGCTCGCGCC
Source organism: Amycolatopsis anabasis (assembly GCF_009765355.1). Taxonomy (GTDB): domain Bacteria; phylum Actinomycetota; class Actinomycetes; order Mycobacteriales; family Pseudonocardiaceae; genus Amycolatopsis; species Amycolatopsis anabasis. The sequence continues at coordinate 130,664 of NZ_VTHK01000004.1, forward strand.
TGCACTTCGGCAAGCCGGATCAGGTGATCCTCGGCTGCGTCGGCGCGTGCGTGCTGGCCACCCTGCTGGCGACCCTGATGGCCGGGGTCGCCACCGCGGCCCTGGTCGGCCTGATCGGCGCGATGGCCAGCGCACTCGCCAAGATCAGCCTGGACGCGGTGATCCAGGAGGATCTGCCCGAGGAGTCCCGGGCGTCGGCGTTCGGGCGGTCGGAGACCGTGCTGCAGCTGTCCTGGTGCTTCGGCGGCGTGATCGGGCTGCTGCTGCCGCCGACCTACTGGATCGGCTTCCTGGTGGTGACCGTTCTGCTGTCCGTCGGGCTGGTGCAGACCATGCTGGTGCACCGGGGGACTTCGCTGGTGCCGGGCCTGGGCGGCGACCGGCCGTTGCGCCCGGACCAGACCGGGAGCACCCCCGTTCCCGGCGCGGCGAGGGGACCGGCCCCCTCGCGCAACTGGCCGGGCTCGTAATCTCTGTGCTCATGCGACGGGTTTTGGCGGTCTTGTTCGTGCTGGGGGCCGTGGTGGTCACCGGGTGTTCGGCTCCGGGGCCGCCCGAAGTGACGTTCTACGCCGACGGCCACACCGTGAACGCGCAGCCGCTGATCAACTGCGACGCGCTGCTGAAGCAGTGCGAGCAGCACCAGGAGTCGACGGTCAGCCTCAAGGTGCGGCCGGGCAAACCGGTGCAGATCTCGGTGCCCAAGGAGGTCACCGACACCCCGTGGGTGGTGAACGTCCAGTACACCAATGAAAAGGGCGAGTACCAGCCGGTCAAGCAGGAGTACTTCTCCCCCGGTTCGAAGCACGCCTACACCGCCACCCCGAACGTGCCCGGCGGGCAGCTCGCGGTGGTGGAGATCCAGCAGCTCGGCGCGGCCTACGCGGCCGACCAGGCGGGCAACCCGATCCTCGACGAGGCGGGCAACCCGCAGCTGGTCGTGCGCGCGTTGTGGTCGCTGCAGGTGCAGCCGGGCTGACCCTGGTTTACGGGTCGAGGTCCCGCGCGACGGCCCGCATGACCTCGGCGATCCGCTTGGTGTGCTTGCGGTCCGGGTACCGGTTGCGGCGCAGGTCCGGCTGGACCTTCAACTCGAGCAGCTTGATCATGTCCTCGATCAGGCCGTGCAGCTCCTCGGCGGGACGGCGGCGGGCCTCCGCGACCGACGGCGGCGGGTCGAGCAGCCGCACGGACAGGGCCTGCGGTCCGCGCCGGCCGTCGGCGACCCCGAACTCCAGCCGCTGGCCGGCCTTGAGCCCTTCCACGCCCTGCGGTAGAGCGGTTTTGCGGATGTAGACGTCCTCGCCGCCATCCTGGGTGACGAATCCGAAACCCTTTTCCGCGTCGTACCACTTGACCTTGCCGGTCGGCACTGCCCTCACCGTTCCTTCGTTGACGTGTTCTTCATCGCATGCTGCCTAGGTGGTCCCACACGACGAACGCGCCCCAGGGGCGTACCCAGGACGCGCATCTGCTCAGCCTAGCCCGGGGGAGGCGAGTTGGAGAAGCAGATACCCTGGAGCACATGGAAACCGCCACCCCAATGGCCCCGCGCAAGTCCTGGTTGATGCGCACCGGCATCGGTTTGTTCGCCCTGGGCATGCTCGCCGTGCTGGCGGTTTTCATACTCTTCGCCGCCGGGCTGGAGAACCTGCCGGTCTGGCTGTCCGCCGGTGCCGGGGTCGTCACCCCGCTCGGACTGGGCCTCGGGTTGATCGCCCTGGTCCGGGAACACCGCCGGGCCGCCTAGATCGCGTGTCTTTCCTGGTTTCCCCAAGCCGCCCCCTCTCTAACTCCGCGTCGAGCCAGGCCGGGAAGTCGCCGAGGTCGGCGAAAACCACGTGCGCACCGGCATCCAGGAGTTCGGCGCGGGTGCACGGGCCCGTGGTGACGCCGACCGCGAGCGCGCCCGCGGCCAGCGCGCCGCGCACGTCGCCGAGGTGGTCGCCCACGTAGACGGTCGCGCCGTGGTCGAGCAGGGCCTCCGCCTTGCCGGTGGACCACAGTTCGCCGACCAGCGCGTCCACCTCGAAGCCGAGTGCGCGCAGGTGCAGGGCGGCGTTGGGGGCGTACTTGCCGGTGACCACGAGCGTGCTGCCCCCGGCGGCCCGCACGGCGTCCAGCGCGGCGGCCGCGCCGGGCAGCGCGGCCGTGCGCGGGATCACGATCTCCGGGTACAGCGCGCGGAACCGGTCGACCAGCCCCGGGATGCGCTCCTCCGGCGCCTCGAAACCGCGCAGCACCTCGTCCAGCGGCGGGCCGAGGTTCGCCGCGAAGTGCTCACCGTCCAGCGCGAGCCCCGACTCGTCGGCGAGCGCGTTCATCGCCGCGACCATGCCCGGTCGCGGATCGATGAGCGTCATGTCCAGGTCGAAGCCCACGGTGATCCCCACACCTCCACGGTAGCCGGGCCCACCGACACGAACCGCGCGGTCCACGAACCGGACGCTTTACACACGAATGGGACACGTACAGCTACTTGACATGGCAGGCACCTGTGTCAAGCTGGCCGTGTGGCAGAGATCACCGCCTTCACCGAACGGGTCCGGGACTCCCTGCGCGAGGCGCTGCTCGACGCGGCCACCCGGCAGCTCCCGGACAAGGGTTACGCCGGGCTGCGCATGGCCGACGTCGCGGCCGCGGCCGGGGTGAGCAGGCAGACGGTCTACAACGAGTTCGGCAACAAGGCCACCCTGGTGCAGGCGGTGGCGCTGCGGACCGCGGGCGAGTTCCTGGACGGCATCCAGCAGCGGTTCGCCGACGCGCCGGAACTGCTGGCCGGGGTGCGTTCGGCCGTCCGGTACACGATCGAGCACGCCCGGGAGAACCGCCTGGTCGCCGCGGCGCTCGGCACCGAGGCCGGTGAGGACCTGCTGCCGCTGCTGACCACCAAGGGCGAGCCGATCCTGCGCGCGGCCACCGAACTCGCCGCGAACCACTACACCGAACGGCTGCCGTCGCTGAGCGCGGAGCACGCCGCGCTGCTCGCCGAGACCGTGGTCCGGCTCTCGCTGAGCCACCTGGTGCTGCGCACCCATTCCGCGGCCGAGGCCGCCGACATGGTCTGCGCCGCGATCGCGCCCGCGATCGACCGGTATTCGTCCACAATGGAGTGACACGAGAGGTGCCGAAATGACCGAGACCATCGCCGCCCGTCGCACCGGTTTCCAGTCGCTGCGGCGGGGCGGGCTCAACTGGGACGCCTTTCCGCTGCGGCTGTTCGTCAAGGGGAACAAGAAGTTCTGGAACCCGGCGGACATCGACTTCAGCCAGGACGCGGCGGACTGGCGGACGCTGACCGACGAGGAGCGGCGTTCGGCGACCTACCTGTGCGCGCAGTTCATCGCCGGTGAGGAAGCGGTCACCGAGGACATCCAGCCGTTCATGAAGGCGATGGCGGCCGAGGGGCGGCTCGGCGACGAGATGTACCTGACCCAGTTCTGCTTCGAGGACTCCGAACAAAGTAAGCCGGGGGATGTCGACGGTACACGTCGTCGGCCCGTCAGGGCAACACCCGAGGGGGAGCCGTCAGTCCGGCACTTGTTCTCGCTCCATTGACCGCCGCCACGGCTGGCACCACTCGGCGGACCGGTCTGCTGCGGGCATCGCCGTAAGCCCGGAACGGACCTCTGCCAGCCCTTGCTCTCGCTGGCCGAGGTGATAGAGGACGCGGCCTCGATAGAGCCCCCACAGGCCGTCTGAGTACCAGTACACGTCTTCAGGGGGCGTTCGTCCCGAGGTCTTCTCGGCGGACTTGTCGGCATCGGCGAGCGTCCTCTGAGCCTGATAGCTCTCGCCGAGCACGGCCTGAACCCTCGCGCGGTGATAGAGGCTCGATACCCGGCGCATCGGATGCGCGCCCTTCACCCTCAGTGTTGCATCGATCAGGTCCCCGGCCTCACCCACATTGGCGTCACCCACCTTGAAGTGGGCAAGGAAGCTCAAGCCCCTGACTAGACGGTCTGGATCTTTCGCCGCTTTTGCGAGTTGAATACCTCGATCGATGCTGCCATCAGCCGCCTGTCGACGGCCGGTCGAAAACTCAAGCCAGCCTCGGTATTGCAGAATCTCACTTGCGACACACGCGGTCCGGCTATGCACAGCCAATCGGGCTTCCTTCGTCAAGCGCTCCGCAAGTAACGAAAACCCTCGCACAGCAGGAAGAACAGCGGCTGCACCGGAGTTATCCTCAAGTCGCCGAGTGGCTGAAAGAATCGATGCTAACTGGTCGGCAGGTGCACCCTCTGAACGGGCAATAAGTTCACCAGCTACCACACCGCCCGAAAGGGACAGAAACTCTCGACGGTCCATGTAGTCGCTCCAATCGGCTATGCCTAGCTCCCCCTCGTAAGCCGCGACTACATCATCAACTACTCGACGCTTGCCTGTCTCTACCAAACTCAGATATGACGCAGTGTAGTTCACGCGCTGCCCCATCTGGGCGAGGCTTAGCCCTGCTGCCTGCCTAGCCATCCGCAGCATGTCACCTGTCGTCATGTCAACGCCCTGTCAACGCCGAAACCGTTCCATCCTCGCAGTTCTCGTAAGAGGCTACCCGTGGGGCACGATCAACGGCTCACCTCTATACGTCCAGTAAGCCGCAGGACGCGAGCCAAGGTCACGCCCCACGCGGGCCAAAGTCAAGTCCCCACCGCACTGGCAGCCAATCAGCAGGTACGCCCGCCGGGGACTTGGCTTCGGCCTTTGTGACGACAGGGCCGGGTAGGGGCTGCGACTCGATGACGACCCCCTCCCGCAGTTAGCCGCTCGGCTCTGTCGTCCATCCACAAACCGCACTAGGAGACGTCATGGGCTGGGTTCTGGCGACGATGGGAGCCGTCCTAGCGCTCACCGTGTTCGTGCCCATCTGGCACGCGCTGATGAACAGGACGCAGCTCGGCGCGCTTCTCTACGTGTGGTGGCTCAACACAGTCCGCCCGGTATGGCGGCGTAGATAGGGAACAGAATGGTCGCGGTTAACGAGCCCTTCAGGGAATTCACCTATGAAGGGCAGCGGGTAAGAGTTGTACACTTGGCCGGGACGCCAATGTTCGCAGCGTCCGATGTGTGCGAGGTACTGGGCTACGAAGATGCCCCTGTGAAACTCCTTGTACCCGTGCTTGTGCGTGGCGGAAAGGTAATCGCTATCCGCACACCTCCTGGCGCTGAGACCGTCGCGACCATACGGCTTGACGACCTAATGTACTTGATCACGCGCAGCATAAAACAAGAGCAGGCCCGCCGGTTCGAGGAGTGGCTGAAAGCAAAAGTACTGCCCGAGATCCGGGCAGGGGTAAACAACGGCGCGGAGGAAGGAGGACCGGCGTAGACATGTCTGATGTGCCCATAGCAAGCTGATTGTCATTTCCAACAGATTCCGAGTTCTTGTCTAGACTGCCCCGGCACCCACTCCCTCAACGGTGTCGGGGTTGTCTTATGCAACCACAGGGAGCCACATGAAAGAGGCCGACGCCTGGAACGCTGCTCGCAACGCCTTCCGTTCAAAGTCGCGGGCATTGCACGACTACGAGCAAGACGAGTTCGTGGTTTCCGCACGTCAAACCAGAGAGAGCCTTCTATCGCTCATAGCGGAGTGGAGACGAGAGAACGTTCTGGCGGCAATCCTTACCCCGCTGCGCGAAGACGACGATCCGGTTGCCCGAGACCTGGCTATCAAGATACTGGAAGACAAGGAGCCGATTTGATGGCGGACGAGCGAACTGCTGCGGAAAGGGAGCGCAGCCGAGACCGCGCCGAAGAAGCACGGGAGCTTGGCAACGAAGCACTCCGCAGTCTGGGGGGCAAAGAGCCAAGTAAGTAAATACCCGGAAACGCAAAAAGGCCCCCTCCCGCGAAGGGAGGGGGCGCTTTGCGTATTAGGCGGGTTTAGCAGGCTCGGACGTCTCCGACGTCTTCGCGGTGATCAGTCGGAAGACGAACGTCCAGACGAACACGACGACGGCCAGGGCTCCGAAGACCAGCCAGATGGCCGCGACGATCGCCCACCAAGCGAGCAGGAACGGGGACAGGAGCAGCCACTTCGTCACTGTGGCGGCCAGGCTGCCCGTGCGGCTAACGCCGCCGAGCGGGACCGAGTACGAGAACGGCCCCGGGAGGGGTACGTGGAGGTGAGCAGGCACGGCGGCCTCCTTTCTTACCCGGAGGTATCGGCCGCCTGACCTGGGGCGTTACCCCTCATCGATGCGGATCTCCACCCGGTCTTCCTCGTACAGGGTGAGTTCATGCCGAAGCTTCCCGTCCGGGTCCAGGCGCAAGATGCTCCACGATGGTGCACCGGTCAACGGGTGTGTGCCGACCTGTACCTCAGCCACTTCGACGTGCCACCCCTGGTAGTCGATGTGCTGACCGGGCCGGATCTCGTTGGGGTGGGTAGGCACCACGGTCTCCTCTCGGAAGTCGTGGACCGATCGTACGGCGACCTCGGCCATGCCCTCGTAGAAGTCCTCCGGCTCCTGGTGCCCGCTGTGCTCCCAATCCCAGGCGGCCAGCTTCTTGGCCACGTGCTCGATCAGCTCCGTCATTCGCCCTCCGTCTGCAAGCTCACCAAGGCCACGCCAGGGAGACGGACGGTCATGTCGGGGAACGCGGACCAGTACCCGGCTGCACGCTTCTCCTCCACGATGATCTTGTCCAGCGGGCCTGTGGTGACCCCGGACAGCACGGCCAGCTCCTTACCGTCCTTCGATACGGTCAGCTCGAAGTCGTACGGCCCGCTCACTTCTTCGGCCTCCCGGTCCGCCGGAACGGCGACAGCCGTTCGATCAGGCCCTCCAGGGCGCTGACCATCTCGTCTCCGCCGGGGTGCGGGACGCTGATCCCGTCCGAGTACCCGAGGAACTGCGGACCGCCGTAGTCGTTCGTCTCCGTCCCCGAGAAGATCGGCTGCGGGGGCACGACCCAGTACACGGGACCGGTGCCGTCCCGGCCTCGGAGCATCTTCAGCGCAGTCTCCGCTCGGGAGAGCACCGTCCGGACCTGCACCAAGACATCAGTCGTGTCCCGGCCGAAGTCGATCTCTGGCGCGCGGTCATCGGTCACTTGCCCTCCCCGCACAGCTTCGAGGCCAGCCGGAACATCTCGGTCCACGACCGTGCGAACCGCTTCTGACGCAACTCGACCGTCTTCGTGATCGAACGAGTGGACAGGCCACCTGGAGCCCATACGTCGTCCTCGGCGTGGACCGATCGGTCGTCGATGTAGGCGGCGGCCAGGAGCTTCCCGCACACGATCTTGTGGAACGTGATGCCCCAGTAGTTCAGCCACGCCTCGATGGCCTCGTAGTCCGTCCAGGGGCGCGACGTGTGGATGACGATCTTCCATCCGTCGATCACTGCTTCGTCGAGCTTGTGGACGTTCCGCCAGATCGGATTGCCGATCTCGGACGTCGGGTTGTCTGGCGTCCACAGGGGCTCGGCCAGGGTGCCGTCTAGGTCGACGGCCAGCCAGAGCAGGTTCTTCCTCGGCTCGGGCAGCTTCGGGCCGGTGTCGAGGTACCCAACGGTCTCCCAGTTCACTCGCCCGCCTCCCACCTGCTGACGGCCTCGGGCAGCTTCTTCGGGGCCTCTGCCGCTGCGACCTTCCGCCTCGTCTGCTCGGCGGCGAACAGGTTGAAACACACCGCCGCGAGGTGGTTCTCAGTCCGGTCGCCTTCGAGGTACTGGAAGTGGTGCCGGAGCCCGGAGGCGTCCATCCGGTCGGCCTCTTCCTTCGAGTTGGCCAGCTCCCAATTCCGGTCCCCGTACTTCTCCGCTCCCCGGGCCATCAGCTCGGCCAGCTCCCGCAGGAACCACAGGGGGATCAGGTCGTACCGGGGCTTGCCCTCCTGGGCGTCCCGACGCATCCCAGACTCGAACTCGTGCCGCTTGCCGGAGTCGAGCGTCACGAACTCGCTCAAATACTCTCCTCCTTCAGGAATCGAAGAATCTCGGTGCGAAGCTTCGCCTCGATGCGAGGCTTTCCGCTGCGCTCGTCGAAGTAGCGGATCGTCGGAACCAGCCCGATGTTGTATTCCGCGCGGACTGCGGGGGTCGCCTCGCGGTACGCGAACTTGACGCCGTTCTCCCGCGCCCACTTCTCCGCCAGCGCCCGGAGGTCATCGGTCTCGACTCCCCCGCCCAGGCCGAAGAACGTCAAGTGCTTCACTTCTTGCCTCCGAAGTACTTCGCCAGCGTTTCCGCGATCGCCTCGTCCTGTGTTCGCCCGTCATCACCGAACGGAACATCCACGTCGATTGCCGCGATCGTGTAGCTTCCGAACTTCAGCCGGACGATGTGCAGAGCGGGCTCAGGCGCAGGTTCCGCGCCGCCGCTTTCCCATTGGTCGAGTTCCCAGGCGTTCCACTCCGGATTCACTTCGAGTTGTGCTGAGATGATGTTCATTTGTCCTCCTTCTAGAAGTCGTGCGCGCACAGCGGGCACACATAGACCCGGTCCGGGTCTGTTTCCGGCTGGAACCCGACCTCGTTCGCTATCTCTCGCTCGCGGCGAAGCAGTTCATCGGCCGTGGCGAACACGTGGCCGCATTCGCCACACACCCGGTAGTAGTTCTCGGGCAGCGGCTCGTGGCCGTGGAAGAAACATTCGTCGTTCATGCAGCGGCTCCGTACAACGAGCCCCAAGACCGCTTACCGACCTCGGGGTCAGTTCCGATGAACACAGGCCCCATCTGTTCGGCCATGTGCCGGGCGATCTGCTCCGCGCCCCACTGCGCGTGCTTCGCGGGCAGGGACGCCACGACCTCGTCATGGATAGGCAGGCGCAGGTACCGGGTGAAACCGGCCTTGTGGAGCCGAATGAGGCCCCGGCAGGTCACGTCCCGACTGGACGACTGGACGAGGTAGTTCAGGGCGCTGTAGGCCCTGTCAGGGTCGACCGGCAGTCGACGCCCCACCGGTGTGGTGATGTAGCCGTTCTGCCGGGCCTCGATCTGGAGCTTCCGGGAAAGCTTCTGCACTCCTGGGTATGCCTTGTCGAAGCCCTCGACCACGCGCTTGGCCGTGGCCATGTCCAGGCCGGTCTGTTCAGCCACGGTCTTGGCTCCGCCGCCGTAGACCCGGCCGAAGTTCACGACCTTGGCCCACTTCCGCTCCTTGTCGTCCTTCGTGATGTGGTCTCCGAAGGCCGCTTGAGCGGTCATCAGGTGGAGGTCGGCCCCCTCGGCGAACGCCTGGATCATCGTCGGGTCGCCGGAGAGCGCAGCCAGGACGCGAAGCTCCTGCGCCTGGTAGTCGACAGAGCCGATCAGATGGCCCTCGTCCGCCACGAAGCAGCGCCGGATCATGAAGTCGCCCGAGGGCAACGTCTGGGCCGGAATGCCCGTGATGCTCATCCGCGCCGTGCGGGCGCGAAGGGCGTTGATCGAGGCATGGCAACGGCCGTCGCTGTCCATGTTGGACAAGAACCCGTCAACCCACGTGGACCTCCACTTGCGGGCCTTCTTGGCCTCCTTCACCGCAATGGCGAACTCGTCACCCTGCTGGACCAGTTCATCAAGGAGCTTCTTGTCCACCTTCCGCTTGCCGGTCGGCGTGCGGTCGGTGATCTTGACGCCTCGGGACTCCAGGACGTCGGCAACCTGCTCAGTGCTGTTGACGTTCTCGCACCCGAGCTTGGCCGCGATCTCCGTGTACGCCTGCTCCTCCCCCGCCAGCCGGGCCGACAGCTCCAGCGTGTAGTCCACGTCGAGCAGGAAGCCAGTCCGCTCCATGTACGAGCAGATCTCGGCAATCTTGTGCTCGTAAGAGATCAGACCCCGCGCCGAGCTGGGCACCAAGGGCATGAGTTTCCCGGCCAGCCGGGCGGCCAGGACCGTATCCATGCCCGCGTACAGGTTGTACTCGGGATGGAACGTGTCCACCTTGGACCAGATGCGCGACTTGGTCGTCTTGTGTTCCTTGGCAAGTCGGGCCATCAGACCCTTGACCTCATCGGCTGCCTGGGCGTCGATGTGGTGGGCGGTCAAGGCTTCGAGGCCCTGCCCAATCCCACCTTCTTCCTGTCCCCGGGGGTCGGCCAGGTGCGCCAGTATCTTGGTGTCCAACACCTTGGGCCATAGCTTCTCCATCTCCACGCCCAAGTGCCGGTCGAACTCCTGGAGGTCGAAGACGCCATTCTGGAAGACGAGCTTGTCCACGCCGAGGAGAGCCCGGCGAGCGTCCTCCTTGAACCGCCCGCCGAGTTCTACCGGGATTACCCACGACTCGGTCTTGGTCCCGAACTGGACCAGCCGTAGCCGGTGGTCCTGGCCGTAGATGTCCAGGCCCGTCGATTCCGAGTCAACCGCGAGGGCGCGAAGGTTGGACCGCACGAAGTCCCGGAAGGTTTCCAGGTCGTCCTCATGCTCTGCGACCTTGATAGAAACCGGCTCGCCCTCGACCACGTAGCGGTGTTCCTTCACCGCCTCTCCTTTCGCTGCGGTCGATCAGGCCCAGTACTTGTGCCGGACGATCCGGCTCACGGTGGCCGGGTTGATGTCGAACGCGTCGGCGATGTCGACCTGCTTCCAATTCGCCGAGGCCAGTTCGCGAATACGGGCGACGTCGCGGGCAGTCAGCTTCTTCTGGTTGCCGTACCGGTCTTTCAGTCTCCGGTTCTCGCGAGCGACAACATTGACCTGCTGCTGAATGTCGGAAGCGGTCTTGACGAGCTGGTCGAGTGCTTCCTGAAGAGAGTTGCTCAATTGGTTTCCTCGATGTCGTAGAACTGGACGTTGACGAGCGGGATCACGGTCTTCTCCGCTGGTCCCGTGTGGACGGTCAGAGCGGTGAGGCCCTCGTCCACGGTCACGCCTTCGGCGTGCTGGACCTGGCCGTTCGTGAAATGGACTTCGACGTTGACCATCGATCTCCTTTTCCGGGCACACAAAAGGGGCCGAGGTCATCGCGCCTCAGGCCCCTAGCGGTGCTGGTCTATCTAGGACTTACTTGATGAACTCCGGCTTGCACTGCTCGTTGCGGTCACGCTCCGAGCAGAAGAAACCCTTGTACGCCTTCCCGCTGGACTTGGACACGCCCGACTTGAACTGCATCTGACCGTGCTTGCAATAGCGTTCCTCGCCGCCGGGGGCCTGGTCCGCGCCCTCGGGCTTTCCGGCCTGCCGCTGCTGCCCGCCGCCCTGCGGTGCCGAGCTGCCACCCGCGAAGTAGCCGCCCGCGCGCTTGGTGCGGTCCAGCAGATCCCGCAACTTCTCGTCCGACAGGTGACCGATGGCGTCCTCGACGTCGGCCGCGTGGACGACCACCCACGGAGCGTCAAAGCCCGCGCCGCCCTTCAGGGTCACCACCACCTTGCCTTCCGAGCCAGCCGCGACCGGCCGCGCCGGGGTGGCCGCCGGAGCCTGAGCCGGAGCAGCCTGCGCCTCGTCGGCAGGGGCATCAGCGAACGGATCGAAGGTCACTTGGTTCTTCCTTTCGTTGTTTGGAATCCAGTCCGAACGGACTGGGTCACGCCTGGCGCTTCAGGGACACATGCGCCTGAGCGTTGGACACGGCCTGCCGGGAGCCCGGCCCGTCGTGCGCCTCGGCGGCTCGCCGAAACTCGCGGTTCAGCTCGTGCGTGAGCGCGTCCACGGCGCGCTGGACGGTCTTCCGGTCGGTGGCGTCCGCACTGACCAGGCCGTCGACGTAGCGACGTGCCAAGGCGTTCTGGTGGGCCACCGACAGCTTGTCGGCCGCCACGCGGACATCGACGTCCTCTACCGAGAACACCGAGGCCGGTTCGGGTGCGCCCTCAACCTTGATCTCTCCGACGTCGACCAGCGCACCGCGCTCCAGTCGCTCTCGCACTTCGCCGGTCGAGTATCGGAACTGGCCTGAGAAGTGCTCGTAACTCACGCGCTCGCCGCTTGCGAGTTGCACGCCGATCTTGAACAACGCCCGGCGCAGCGCTCGGGGCTCCAGGCTCGCCGCTACCGTGGCGTAGTTGTTCTCCAGCAGCCGGGCGGCGATGTCCTGCTCGATGTCATCGGCTTCTACGACGCCTTTCCACTCCATCTCGATGTGCCTCGCCGCCCGCTGGATGTCCGGGAGGATCTGAATGAGGGCGTCATTCTGGTTGGTCAAACCCGTTCCTTTCAGACCTCGAAGACTTCGCCGTCCACGATGAACCGGCGGCCGACGATGGGGATCGTGTCCACCTGGACATTGCGGCCGTCCACATTGACTAAGGCGAAACCCTGCTGCCAGTTCGCTGTTCCGCCCTGGAGGTAGTTCGCCAGCTTCATGTTCATGAGGTTCCCGACCTCGACGCCGGTTACCTGGCGGCTGATGTCGCCGCCGAACCCGAAGGTGTGGCTGGCCTTTCCGAGTCGGTGGGTGTGTCCCATGATCACGGACGTCTGGAAGTTCTTCGCCGCGTTCAGCGCGGTGTTCCCTGCGATCCGGCTCAGCGAGATCTTGCCGACGTGGCCATGGGTCATGACCCAACCCGGCGCAAACTTGTAGAAGTCGGGCAGCTTCTCGACCCCGAACCCGTCGAAGTCCAGTAGAACGTCGAAGTCGAAGGCTCCGCTCGACGCTAGCGCGGGCGCGTACTTGGCGAGATAGGTCCGAGGCCGGAGGTCGTGATTGCCCTCCAGGATGCCGACCGGGCCTTGGTAGACGTCCCTCAACGGCTTCAGGAAGTGGCGCTTCGCGTAGTCCGAGTCCTCGAACACGCTGCCCTCGTACTCGGCCGCCGTGCCCTTGTTCCAACGGGATGGCTGCGGGTAGTCCATCAGGTCGCCGATCTGGACAACCTCGTCCGGCTGGTATTCGCCGATGAACCGGAGAATCGACTTCAGCGCCTTCCGGTCTTCGTAGGGCATCTGGGTATCCGAGATGACCACGATTCGTTTCGTCACTTGATTCTCTCCAGGAGTGCTGTTTTGCCGCGAGCAAGAACCGTCGAATTGACGTCCTCCTTCTCTGGCATAGGGATGATCTTCGCGTTCGCCAGCTCCTTGGCGACGCTCGTAGCGAACCGCATTCCGGGCTCGTCTCCGTCCGCGAGAATGAACACGGTTTCGTATCCGAGTAACGGTTCTCGGAAATGGGGTTGCCACGACTCGACGCCTGCCACTCCGATGGCCGGAACACCGCAGATGGTCGCGGTTATGGCGTCGATCTCGCCTTCGCAGATGGCGATCGTGTCGTCATTCCGGACCAGCTCAAGCGTGTTGTATAGCCGAGGCTTGTCGCCCGGCATCGACATGTACTTGCCGTGGTTCGGATGCTCGCACCCTTCACGGATGCACCGAAACCGCAGGGACACCACGGACCATTCACCGTCTGGAGCAACACGGAGGTACGGAATGGCGAGCATGCCCCGGTACATCTCATGGCCAGGCAGGGGATCAGCTACGTAGCCAAGGCGGAACCGGCCGACCTCCTTTCGAACGCTCTCGGCCGTCAGCCCGCGCGTGGCCAAATACTCGACTCCCGGACTTACGCTCAGGCTTTCGTGATACCGCGAGGTCGCTTCGACCAGAAATCTTTTCCGCGCGCTTGACAGCCTCGCCAAACCCGATGCCCTCCTTTCTCATGATGATCGCCAACGCATCGCCCTTGAACCCGCACGCCTGGCACTTCACCGCGTCGTGCTCGAACGAAACCGAGGCAGACGGACGGCTTTCGTCGTGCGCTGGACACAGGCACGGGTTCCACTCCTTGCGGTCTTCTGGGACTTCCCAGCTCGGGAAGTAGTTCAGAAGAACCAGCGCGATTAGCGACTCAGCCGGGTTCGCCATGTTTCCCTCCAGCGTTGCTGGGAGTAAAGTTACGAGGCAAGAGAAAATACCGCCTTGGCGGGCGGGTTGCGAAGATACGCGGCTGCTCGTTCGAACGCCTCGATCTCGTCCCTCAGATGCCCGAGGACATCACGGTTACACGGCTTGCAGAGCAGGCCCCGGACACACTTCCCGCAACTGGTCGAACCCGGGCAGCACGAATGATCATGATCGACGGACAACCGCTTTCGACCGGTGCCCTTGGCCCGCTGGCAGATGTAGCAGGCTCCGCCCTGTGCCTCGTAGAGCGCCCAGTACTGCTCGTCCGTGATGTTGTACGTCCGCTCTACGTACTGTGCCCTCGACCGTTCGCGCCGAGCTGCTCGTACTGCTCGGTGGTGCGTCGCACACCGAGGGCCGGGGTAGTTCGCCGGGCGCTTGCTCCCAGGCGGACAGTCCTTGCAGCGCTTCGCCGTCACCGCACCTCTGCCCACCGGACCCACCTGTTCGGGGCCTCGATCGGCGGATCGTCCTCGACGTAGCCGCCGCTGTTCAAAACCTGCACTCGCTCGTGGTCGAACTCGACCAGAACGCGCTTTCCGTCCCGGCTGACCCACGTGTTCGTGACTCCCACATCTCTCCTTTCATATCCGGTCATAGACCGCAGTCGGCATACCGACCACGGCCGCCATCTGTGCGGCCAGCAGCGACGCGTCCAGGCGGTTGCTCGCCGCTACCTCGACCCTCACCAACCGGGCCTCCGTGACGCCCTGGCGCAACAGGTCGTGTGTCGACACGGCAACGTCGAAGCCATAGACCTGGCCGGGCATCACTCCCCCTATCCGAACGGATCGGCCATCTCCTCGGCCCGCCTCATCACTTCGTCGTTCACCGAACTGGCCGCCTGCTCCAGGTAGTTCGTCGACTGGATCAACAACTTGGGGTCCCTGATCAACATCTTGTCGCCGAGGAACTCCAGCTCCGCGAACTCCGCGCCCGAGCTGTCCGACTTCCCACCTCGGTTCTTCACCGTGGACACGCCAAGCCGGTTCGGCCCCGGCTTGAACAAGGTCAACACCATCTCCGGAACCCGGCTGATCTGACCTTTGACCCCGCTGAGCGGGATCGGCTTGTCCGAGTCGTTGTACGGCCCGGTCACGTGGTGCAGCCCGATGACACAGGCTTGCGTCTCCCTGGCCATCGTGTGCAGATAGTCCATCAGCCCTTCCAACCCGGCGAAGGGGTCGCCGTCGTCGTCGGCCATGCCTGACCGGACATTGGTCACGTTGTCTACCACGATCAAGGCCGGATAGTCGCCGTACACTTCCTCGTACGCCTCGATGGACGTCTCGATGTCACCCAAGCTCGGGGATGCCTGGTAGTTGAACCGGATGGGCAAACCGGTCAGCTTCTCCCTCGGCGCGGCCAACTCGTCCTTCAGCACGGCCCTGGCCGCCGCCTCCAGCGTCCAGCCAGTCACCACGCTAATGGACCGGGTGAGCTGAACGAACGCGTCCGAGTCCGCCGAAAAGTACAGCGCGGGAACCCGGGCCTGGAGCGCGTACGAGAGCGTGAACGCACTCTTGCCGGTCCCAGGCCCGGCCGACACGAGCACGAGCTGTCCACGAAGGAACCGCGTGCCCCGGTCCTCCAGGCCCTTGAAAACGACAGGGAGCGGCTCTCCGGCTGCTCCACGAACTCTCTTCGATTGCAGGAGTGAGTACAGATCACTCTCCCTTCTGTCGAGCTGCGCCCCAGAGATCGGCAGGAACGACGTCACCAGTTCCGTACGGGTCTGGGTCGCACCATCCCCCGCAGTCCGGGCTGTCTTCGCAGCACGGTTCCGGGTTCATCGGCCGATCCGCTTGACGTTCGCGTCCGTCCGGTTCGGAGGATCGTCCGGCGACCCCTCGATGACGTACCAGTCGTCCAGGTACTCGTCCAACAGCTTCAAGTCCGGATGCTCGGCGAGCTTCGCCGAGATCTCCGCTTCCGAGGGCACATACACGACCCGCACCAATGCGGCGGAGTTGTGGTGGTACCGGTAGGCCGCGCTGCGGTTCCACGGTCCCGTATAGATCGTGTGCCACTTCATAGCGTCCAGCGTGTACTTGACCTGGATCTTGTATGTCTTCTCGTTCATGCCGGGTACCGGTCTCCCTTCTTGTACCGGTCGTAATCCTGCCGGGAGACGCAGACGCTCCCCGTGGCCTTGCCGTCGTCAAGGTCCAGCCGCCAGCACTCCGGATCGGTGAACGGCAACGGCGTCCAGATCACGCACATGCCTTTGCTGTCGTAGATCGTGCATGTCGGAACGAGAACTGTCGTCTCAGGCTCGTACTCCTTGCCGGTCACCGTGCCGGACGTGACCGACGAACACCCGGCAACAAAAAAGGCTCCCCCAACGAGGAGCCCTACGATCGAAGCCTTCCGTCTCATCCGTCCGCCAACCTTTCCAAGGCTGTCCGTCCATCCGGGGCCTCATAGCCGGACTCGGCGAGTGCTCCCCCGTTGTGATCGCACCACTTGTAGTGCTGGTGCAGAGGGCAGTACTCCGGCGCGGCCGAGAACCCCTCGGCGGGGCGCATTGACTTCGTCAGCACGTAGGCCGGACCGTCGTTGGTGTGGATCAGCGTCTCGCCACGGAACGAAGCCTCTCGAACGTAGAAGCCTTCTACGAGCTTCCCCGTGATCACGGCCTTACCGGTCACACTGTCGCCCGGCTTCAGACTGGCCAGCCACAACCGGCGCTCTCTCCATACGTCTTGACTCATCGGCTCTCCTCCGCCTGTTTCTGAAGATGGCGCAGGTACATCAGCGCCATGTCTGCGTCCGCTTTCTGCGTCAACTTGGGCAGCCGGGAGGCCAAGGCTTCGATCTGCTCGACCAGTGCCGCTACCTCCTTGCCCATCGAAGCCATACCTTTTCTCGCAGCGTTGCTGCCAGTAAAGTTAGAGAGCAGCAAAAGGGCACGCGGTAGCGACTGAACAAAAACCGCACTTGCTGGGCTCTGGTTTGGCATCGAATCTTTCGGCCTGAATGTTCTCGTCGAGCCGGTGGAACTCCTCGGTGACGCGTTCTCGCGTCCATTCCGAGATGTCGTACGGCACGGTCGGCTTGCCGGACCGGCCCATCCAGTAGTCCCCCTCGGTCGGCTTCAACCCGTGCTCGACCTCCAGGGCGACGCCGTACACGCCGAGCTGGAAGTCATCGCCCGGCTTGTTGCCGGTCTTGATGTCCCGAGGCTTCCCGTCAACGACCTGGTCAATGAAGCCTTTGACTCGGACGCCGTCCAGATCGATGTCGAACTCCAGCTCGATGGCTGGCTCGCCGTCCGGCGTGATCCAGATGACCTCGTCCGGGGCCTTTACTGTGTAGTACTCGATGTACTTCTCCACCTGGCCGAGGCCGAGGCCGTACCGGCGCTCGATGTCGACCTCTCCTCGGTACGGCCCGCTCCGGTACCAGAAGTCCAGGTTGGGCGTGTCCTCGCACATCTCGTTCACCGAGGCCGCGTACGTCTCGCGGAACACGTCCTGAGCGTCTGCTAGAGACATCGCCCGGCCCGAGCGCTCCCATTCCTCGGCTGCCTTATGCACGGCCGTTCCCTGGGGCAACCAGGCCGCCGGACGCTGCCAGGCGCGCTCTCGCCTGTTCAGGTAGTACCGGTACGGGCAGTCCTTGTACTCCTTGTACTGGGACACCGATCGGTACCTGACCGTTCCTCCTTCGCTCAAACTCCACTCTCCAGGGGTTGACGTCCGGAACAACTCGGCAACGGCTGCTCGGAAGCTCCGGACTTTCAGTTAGGCCGCGCTCTCCTCCGGATGCCCGTCGCCTTGTCGACGCTCGGACCGGTGCGGATTCACGCAGATATGCGCGATGTCTTCAGGGCACACGTCCCAAACCTTTACGACCGAGAGCAACGCTTCCCCGAACATCATGTGAGGGGCCTCGATGATCTCGGCAAAGACCTCGGTTGTGCAACTGTTGCCAATGATGTCTCGGACCGGCCGATACAGGCGGCCGTCCGTCTTGACGACAACGCTTTTGTAAATGCTGAGCAGGAATCCGCCCACCGACCGCACCATCGTGGCGACCAGCATGGTGGGACTGTTTACCACCTCATGTGGTTCACTGGACAACTCACACCCCTTTAAACCACTTCCGGCCATTTGTTCTCGTCCGGAAGGCGGAACAATTCGTACGCTTCATCGCTCATAGTCGCGTACTTGTTAACTCGGATGATCAAGTCATCGTCTTCAGGCAAACGGGGCACGTAATCCCATCCTCCTGCTTTCATTCCAGGAGACGGAGGGATATTCGGATCGTGCACCAGTACGACCTCAAACCTCTTCAGGCGGTCGTACCATTGGCGGAGCCGCTGCCGCTTTGTCTTCGACATGCGACGGCCGCCAGTCGCCACATACTCCAGGTGGTTCAACACCCGATTGAATGGTTCTGTGTGCTTATGCTCGGGGCTGATGTCCTTCCACGGAATGTTCTCTTGCGCCACCCGAACGGGGGACTTGTAATTCGCCTTGCTCAAGTGGTAGTTGATCAGTTGTTTTGATTCGCCAAGCGCCTTCGCCGCCTCCGTAGGCGACAAGCCTTGGTTGATCAATGCCAGGACCATGTCCGTAGTAACGCGCGGTTTCGGTGGCACGCCTACTCTCCCCTGTAGCTTTCTGTTACCGAAACTTTACCGGCAGCGTCGCTGAAGAGGCAAACCCTACTTTTGCCCCCCCGCCAGTTCCGCTACCGAGCGCCCTACCTTGGCCTTTACCCTCTTGCCACCCGACAAGGCAGACGCTAATTCACATTTCAACCCTCAGCCAAACCAAAGTATTGTGACCAGGGTCACCCGCCAACCTGGCGCGCGAACGTAGCGAACTGCTGCCAACGCTCGATAGGTCAGGGTTAGCCTCGATCAAGTCAGTGGCACGTTTGCCCTGGTCAGCGCCATCTTCGAGATACCGATAATCCGCGCTCACCGTACGCGTGAGTAACAACTGATGATGTTCACCCGTCCGGACCAGTGACTTAACTCCCCCGGGTGAGTGATACCGAATGACCGTCAGTCAGTCGAGAGCGACGACGCGGGTCACCAGGTCGAGCCCGCACACTGTGCTTCGGGCACAGGTCCCGCTTCGCTTGGCGGACGAACTGCCAGCCGTCCGCCTTCGCCCGTCGCCGAGCGTCGGCTGCGCTCACCCCGTATAGGTGCTGCGCCGTGCAGCCCGGCGAGTCGCAGACAACCCGCCTTGGGTTCTGTTTGATCATGGCTCGTCCCGTCTCGATTGCGCGCCCGCCAGGGTGCTCGACTCCCCTGCCACGGCCTTACCCGGCGCGGGCTGTCATGCCTTTCTAGGCCCGGCCGTTAGCCCCGGCCCAGACCTCGGCGGTATCGAGCAGCTTGGCGCGCTCGGTTCTGGACGCGAGCGTCCAGGTCGTCACTGGCAAGCAGCCCCATCGTGTTCAGTTCGTTCGCCACCTCGCGCGCTTGAGTCGGCGTGCAGCCGAGGACGTTGCGAACGACCTCCGTAGCCGCTTCGACGTTGCTCGTAGGGACGAAGCCGACGTGATCACTCATTGCCCATGCCTCTCTACTGCTCTGGACGGACGTGCGGCACTTCCGCGTCCGCCTTGAACACCCGGCGACCCTCGCCGCCATCCAGGTACCTCACGTCTACGAAGACCTCGCCGTCCGGTGCAGACTGCGGGGCCGACAAGACCGTGTACACGACACCTCCCGTGGACTCGTCCCGGAGCTGGTCACCTTCTCGAAGCTCTCGCGCTTTCACCGAGGCAGCGTTCCCTTCTCGTAAACGATCAGACGAAACCTCTCGTCGCCCGGGTCCAGGCGGACGACGATCGTACCGTCCGGCTGCCGGGCGGTCTCCACGATCAAGCCGCTGTGGACGAGCTGGCCCCGCTCGGCCATCACTCCACCCACTCGGGCAGGTAGAAGTTCATATCGTGCGGGTTGGTCATCTGCTCGACGTTGATCGGAAGCCCCCGCACCCATGTAAGGCCCAGCTCCACACCGAGGGACCGGATGGCACGTTGCTCGACCTCGGTGAACTCCTGGTCGAACTTCGGCACGTACACCTGCACGATGTCTTTCGCCCCAGGAGCCACCCGACAACGCGCCTTGATACCAAGCCTCTTCAGCTCGGCCCGAATGGTCGCAGCTACTTCCTTCGCGGTGCGCGTCATTTCTGGTTCCTCTCCAAGCCTTCGTACGAAACAGGCTGGTACTGGCACCTTCGGTACAGGTGATCGGCCAGCAGGTCCAACGCCTCGGCGAGGTTCTCCCCCTGCTTCTCCAGCCGAATCCCCTCGCCGTCCCTCGGGCAGAACACCCGCCAGAGCATCCCCGGCCAGGGCTGAATCACCGTGTGGTGCCGAACCCGGTAGTGCCGCCGGGGGACGATGACTTCCGTGCCCACTTTCCAGTCCCGCCAGTCGGGCTTGGGCTTGGGCTCGATCACTTCCGCCCACGCCCAGGCGTGCTGCCCGGCCGCCGTGATGTACCAGACGTACCGAGGCTTGCGCGCACGTGACTTCTTGTCTTGGACCTGTTCGGCCCATCCCTTTTTTGCTAACGCCTTCAGGACCCGGCCGTCCCGCAAGCGGATCACACCATGCTTGTCAGCGGACTCAAGAACGGCGTGCTGCGCTCGGGTCATCCGCAACTTAACCATGCCTCTACCCGCCTTAGTCATCCAGGCTTTCGCCAAACTTGCCGTCTGTGTATGTGTGCAACAGACTCAAAGCCATTCGAAAGGCGGAAAACCTTCCTTCGTAGCGAAGACTTTCCCCGTCCGTGAACGCTTCTTCGCTACGGCACTTCGATTCGTCTCGCTGTTTACGTAGGGCGGCTTCCAAGTCTTTGAGATCCCGTGATCGTATTGCCATACCTTTTCTCACCCTTTCCGCTGTTCGTACCGCTCGCCGTACGCTCCGTCTGTGTCGATATGCAGGTATGCCAGCGCCAGGGAGAAAGCCGACGCCTGACCTCTGTGGAAGTCCGAGTTGTGGGGGTACAGCTTTGCTTCCGATCGGGCTCGGTCCCTCGATTCTCGCAGCGTAGCCTCTAGATCCTTCAGGTGCAGCGCCATGCCTTCCCCCTATCTCGTGTAGTCCTCGACGTGCTCGAATCTTGAAGGGGAAACTCCTCCGCACGTGGAATACAGGTACGATCCGACGTGCTCGGTTTCGAACCGGTAGTGCTCTTGCGCGTCCTCGATAACGTCGATCACGCGATTACGAGTCGCTCCGCTTTCCACAAAGTCATCGACGAACACCCACCGGTCTCCCACAGTTCCCTCTAGCGGCTTGTTACTGTGCGATCCGTCGTTTGGTTTACGGACGATCGCCCAATGCTTTCCAAGTGCGCGAGCGATCACCGGAACCACCAGCGAGCCAGAGAGACCCGTTCCGATCATCGTGTCGAAGTCAACCCCGCCGAGCGCGCGTCTCGCGTTGCTAATCAAGACTTCCTCGTTGTCCAGGACGTCCTCCAGGTACAACGCGCAGATGGTCCTAGCCATGCCTTTCCCTTTTCTCTCAAGTCTTTACCGCAACCCCTAAGCACTAGGCAGACACAACGATCTGCCCAGCACTTAGGCCCAACGGTTAGCCGACTTCGATTCCATACTGTGCGGCCAACTTACGACCCGCGTCGGTGAATTGAATCCATTGCTCTCCGTTTGAGAGGAACGTGTCGATCAACCCAGCCCGTTTGAGTTGGGTCAAGTTCCCACGATCTTCCGCGCTGCCGCCTACGTTTCCCCCAACCAACGGCGTGCCGGACCAGTTGCCCGCGTCCCGCGCATAGTCAAGGAACAAAGCTAGCGAACGCTCTGTGATATTCATGCACCATGCCTTTCTCAGCCATACGTGATAATTGCGATATGGCCGGACTGAACTGTCGCCGCCGGGAGGTCTATCTCGTACCCATGCGCGCAGTCCGGGCTGTACACTTGGACCCGGCCGTCCGGGAATACGTCAACGATCCGGCCGTCCCGCAGAGTGACCGTCGTGGGCGAGTTCTCCTCGCGAAGGTTTCTCATGCCTTTCCGTTTGTCCCCGTCATCGCTATCGCGGAGTCGAACGGTCAAGCCTTTCCGTCCGTTTCGTGGTCGAGGGTCGGAACCCTCACCCAGTCCGTCCATCCGAACTGGTACGGGGTGTGTAGGTCACGCAGCCTGCGGGCGCAGTCGATCGCCATCTGTGGCGTGACGGAGTATCCGTACGGACAGGCTGTCATCACGGCCTCTATCAGTTCCACGGACAGGTGTGGCAGGTCGAGCACCCTCGTCTCTTCACGCTGGCCGTGCCGCGTGCGCTCGATGATCCGAATTGCCATGCCTCTCAGTCCCCCTTCAATTCTCTGGTGGCCTTGTAGAGCAGCTCGGCCAGCGCCAACCCGGCGCGTTCGTCGTTCGTGCGGATAACCCACTCCAGCTCACCGCCCCGCACGAACTGGACTTCTCCCCCGATACGCCGACTTCCGTACTTGCCGCCACCGAATCCCACGTGGTCCGGCTGGCCGCCAAGACGTGTCGAGTCGGGCAGGATGCCCGCGAGCGTGGTCAGCGTGCGCTCTTTCTCGGCCTCTGCGTTTTCGTGCTCAGCCTTGCGGCGCTTGTTCTCCGCCAAAGCTTCCTGGTACGCGGGCAAGAGCCGCCTTTCGATGTCCCCGGCGATACGCGCAGGGGCCTTGTCCGGGGACACGGTGATCACGTGGTTCGGCTCGTTGTATCGGGTGAACTTGTTGTCGAGGACCCCCGAAATCTCGACACGCCCCTTGCTCACCGTCCGGGTACCGGGCCGTACGTGCAGCCGCTCTCCGTTGGGGCCGTCGAGGAACGCATCTCCTCCGCCGCCCCACACTCCCTTTCGGGCGGACCAGCCCTCCCCTAGAACGGCCGCTATCGCTTGTGCTTTTTTCAACATTCCTGACATACCATCCTTTCCGTTGAAACAGGGCGGAACTACCGACCAAAGGGCCGATAGACCACCCAATCCCAAGGGGAAGGATTCCTAGGCCAGTGCTAAGACTGCGGGGACGAAAGCTCGGGCCGCCTCGTTTAGCATGGAAATAGCCCCTCTCAGTCGTTCAACGCCAGTTGATTCGGGCCAACCGCCGGAGTTCGCCATGCCTTTACGATCTCGTCTAGGACGTAGGCAACGGCGTCGTCGTGGTTGCGGTTCACCACCGAAGTAGCCGACTCGCACTCCCACTCGTTTTCTTCGTACGAGTAGTACAGCTCTCGGATCTCGTTATCGGTGAAACCGAAAATTTCGAGGTATCCGCCCATCTGATCGTCAAGCTCGCTCTTGACGTCCCACTCAAGCCATGAAACCCAAGCCTCTTCTTGCAACTCGTGTTCGTACTCGGAATGCGCCTCATCGCTCAGAAGCGGGTAGTCCGTCAGCCGGTCCATCGCATTGGCCAGGGACTCAAGCATGTCAAGGCCGTTGCCGATGTCTTGCGTGTCGGGCAGTTCACCGAACTGGACCCAAGCTGCGCCATCTCCGTGGTAACCATCCGTCGATGTAGAAACCCACCCGAATTCATCCCGGAACACACGGACGTTGGCTGCGTCGCAGCACGAACCGCCATAATCCGAGTAGGATGCCAGGGTGAGGGTTACCGCGTATTCGTCTTCGGTCTCCTCCCCATCGCTCAGAATGAGCGCGTAGAGCGTCTCGTCCGGAAGCCTGTCGATCCCACGGCCGTACCGGTCGCACGTCAACGACGTCCGGTAGTTGTCGATCAGGCGACGCCAAAGGTCCACCGCGCGCTCGTACTGCTCGGGCGAATAAGGGACCTGCGTTCTCATAGTCATGATTCCCTCACAGATGTTGAATGCCTAGCTGTCAGGCAAGGGCACGGGCGATAACCGCACCATTGGTCAAACGGCTAGGGATCACTTCGGGTCGACGGGGACATTCATTCGCCGGTATAGGTGACCGGATGCCCATCCCCTAGCCCGCAGATACCGGCGCATCTCGTCTTCGTTCGAGAACACCGCTACAGGCTCATTACTGCCACGCCGAACCAACACGATCATTCGTCCACCCCTCAAACCTTGGCGAAATGGGAGCGCCACAGACGGGCAACATCATCCATTCGCCCAATCTCCGCTTCTGTTCTATCGATAGCCTCCCCTAAGAGGCTTTCTAAAAGATCGTCTCGTTCGACGGCCCACCAAGTTTTTCCATCATCACTTGTGAACCCGTTCTCAACCCCACCAACAGCCCCGTATCCCCAATCACGTCCATACGGGTCTACGACAGTGAGCACAAGGACAACAAAGCCCCATTCATCCCGTTTCCAAGCTGCGATGTCTTCTAGGGAATAGCACTCATAATCACGGTCCGGACGGATGTCCGGGTCATGCTCCGTTTTCAGCGAGTACGTCCACCCCTTTGGGAGACGCTCACTAACGTGCCGGTTTCCCATTGCTCACTCCCCCTGAACCTTGACGGACGCACCCCGGGCGAAGTCCCAAATGGCAATCTGGCCATACTTGCGGCCAAGGGCGAGTGCCTCTTCCCGGTCGTAGACAATGGTCGTGATGTCCAGATAGGACACGCCGTTGTCGTCTCTCCATCCGCCAAGGACAACGCCACCGGCCATCAGAACGGCCGCGTTGTCGTACGCGAAGTCTCGGATGTCTTCCGGAGTGACCTTCCCGCCAATCTGGCGCTCACGGTCCGGGTGGAGGCTCACGGCGTAACCGGAACGGACGTCATGCCCAGTCAAGGGCGACACGGAGAACCCACCTTCCGGGCCGTTGATCGCATCGGCAAGGCGGACGTTCAAGGTAGCCAAGGCAGCAGTCATTGTTTTTCCTCTCAGCGCCGCTGTAAGTAAAAAATGAGGGCAAAAAAATCATTGGTGGACGTGCGTGAGGCAACGCAACTCAAGACCATGGTTGCCGTACACAAGTTCTTCGCCTCGATCAGCACACGTGAGCTTCTGGCCGTTCTCGTCCAAGCCGGTCCATTCGCACCGCTCACAGTCAGCCGCTCGCAAGTCCCGAGCGCGCTCTACTGCCGTCTTGCGGGTCATCGGAGCCACCCGACACAGTTCCCCATGGTCTTGGCGTTCCAGCCGGACTCGTCTTCCAAGATCATGCCGTTCCGGTCATCATCTCCCCGGGTACCGGCCTCGACCAGTTGCGCCGACCGGATTGGCAATCCGTCCGGGGCCGTGACGATTGCTCCGCACCCGTCCGTGGCGCCGTCATTGGCCGCAATGAACGTGATGGACGCAGCCGCAATGAGGGCAGCAGCAACCGCAAGTGCCTTTCGCATGATGATTCCCTTTCGGGTCAAGTTGTTTCAGTAAGCGCCCGTGGTCGGAATCGAACCGACCACAAGAACCATTCGGGCTAGCTGTGCACCTGTACGTATTCGTGACCGTTGGCCGCCGCCATCCAACCATCATCCGCGAAGAAGGCGTACTGATTCCGACCAATCAATCCGATCTCGTTGCCGTTCCGGATTTCCGCGACAGTTCTCCACTCCCTGCCGTAACCGTGGGTGCCTGCATCCGGCCGCCGCATGGGGATAACGTCACCCACTGCGACATCCTTACCCTTCTTGCGGTTGACCTTTGGAGTCACCTTGTCTGCTATCGGGTCCATACCCTCTATCCTCTCATGCGTCCCCATCCCCCTGGTTAGTAGATGCCCCAGCGACCAATAATGCTGACAACCGCGTCGTATACCTCACGCGTGATTTCTCCCGCTCTGAGCTTCGCGCCCGAGCGACTGCGGATCTGAGACGGAGTTAAGCCCCGGAACTCTCCGTACACCAAGTCCAGTGCCTTATCGTATGGCGTAACGCAGATCATCTCTTATCCCTTCAAGTCTTTGCGTGCTGCTCTGACCAATTCGTCACGTGCCGCCCGGTAAGTATCGAACGTACCGATGCGGCTGCCATCAGGAGCATACGCGACGTGTCGCACCCTGCCACTTCGCTTGTCTTTGCCGCTGGTCACCTTCCCGACTACAACACCTTCCGGGTACATGATCACCGGAACCGTAGTTGCCATGACTAGTGTCTCCTATCTCCGGACCGGCCCCGACGCCATCGGGCTAGCCGTCTTGTGCCGGATCAGCCAACCTAATTACCAACGTGTACAACCGTTCGAGCCGGGTAACTCTGATAGTGAATGCGCCGCAAACACTCTCCCGGTTTTCGCTCTGCTCTGCATCATCGATCAGGCGAATGGATACGTTAAGCATTCTCAACAGCTCGACCATTTCAGGGCGCGAAAGGCGCAAACTGGTCTGCGTAGACAACTAGTTCTCCCGTGATTCGTTGAGGATGATCGAGTACCACCCGGGGGAATCGAACCCCGTGGCGAACCGTTCGATCGGAACAAGGGCGGTCAATGGCTCCTGTCCATCGGTTCCCCTGGCTGCCTAGCCGGGTGGCCAAGCGGCACGGGAGAGTGAGTCCCGCGCGGCTCCGGGTGCCCAAGTCGCCGGGGCACTCTATGTGCTACTTCCACCGGCTGTCTGAGCTATATCGGCGCTGCCGCTCCCTGAGCTACGGCTGTACCTCTCGGCCTTGGCCTGTGAGTCCTCGACTCGCGCCTTGTGTAGTCCCGGCCCGGGGGAGGCTTTCCGTCTCCCGTTCGGCCTGACAGGAGACACTTTATGCCCAGCGCTGCTGGGAGTACAAGCACTCAGGGCAAGTTTTTCCGAAGATCTTTGTTTCCGCTGGTCAAGCGCATGGCATCCGCGTACCGGATCCCCCATCCGGGTGAACCGTGTCTAGGCGTTGCCACGCTGTAGGCGAACGTGACCCCTCTCTATAGGTGAGGGAGGGAGCAAAGCGACCGACCGAACCAAGAACTTCCGACCGGCCCAAGACGGCCGGTCGAGAGAAAGAGTCATTGGGCCGTCTGAACGGCCCATAGAGGGCAGCACCCGAAGTGCTGCCTATAAGGGGTACCTCATGCCCTGGAATACGTCTCAAAGGAAGCTAGAGCTTCCTCAAGACTGGAAGCACCGACGAAGGTTCGTTCTCGAAAGGGACCGTTACCAATGCCAGGTCCAGGGACCCCAATGCACTGTCCAAGCAACCGAAGTGGATCACATCCAAAGGGGCAGTAACCATCGGGTGCAGAACCTTCGCGCTGTATGCGCTACGTGCCACAGTCAGAAGTCCTCGACAGAGGGGCTAGCTAGGCAGGCACAGCTACGGGCTAGGCGTGCGCGTCCGGCAGAGAGGCACCCGGGTAGGCGGGTAGTAGAGGGGCGTGCTGGGCAGAGCTGCACTGGGGACGCGCGCGCTGGGCGCGCTGCTGCGCGTGCTGTGCAGGGGGTAGGGCACTGCTGGGCACGGGACAGGGTGCAGGCGCACTCGCTTGCAGGCTTTACACACAGCGCGACTGCGGGTACAGTCGCAGATGCTTGACTAACAGAATACGATCTTGGCCCCCAGGGGGATGACCCCCACGGGGGCACGCGAGATCGGCGCGTAATGCGGCTGCCCGATCATGTACGGGTTTCAGGTCTGTCGTGACCATCCTGTGATCATTATCGGCTGTATCAGTCGTGATTGGCCAGCCGGTGCGCGGAGCCGATCTCCTCAGCCGATGCGCCGGACTCCACGGCCGCTTTCACGATCCGGGATCGTTCAGCGTCGGCGTACTCCAGGTCAATCGATAGCCGCCGGATCTCCTGGCTGACCCGCCCAAGCGCCTGGAGGATCTCGTTCTTGTCTGCCATACAGAAACACTAGATGACTCGGAAAGGGGTCACGCTCATGGGCGTCAGCGGCCCCGTAGGTAAGCGGTCGGACCAGCGCGTCCGCCGGAACAAGAACGTGCCCGTAGACAAGATCGAGGCCGCCGGGCCGGTCGACGCGCCCGAGCTGGGCCTCACTGACCCGCACCCGATCGTGGTCGACCTGTACGCCGCGCTCCCCGAGTCGGCCGAGACGCAGTACTGGGAGCCCTCGGACTGGCAATGGGCTCGGGTGCAGTGCCACTTCCTAAGCCAGCTCCTCTGGAGCCGGAAGCCTTCGGCTCAGATGCTCCAGACGATCTCTTCGGCCATGAGCGATCTGCTGATCACCGAGGGGTCGCGCCGTCGGGTCCGGCTGGAGATCGAGCGCAGCCAGTCCGAAGGCCAGCTCATCGACGTCGCCGCGTTGTTTCGGAAGCAGATGGAGCAGGCCGGAACGGGCTAGCGCGGGTCGTTTAAGCGAGATTCATTCGGGAACGCGTCCTCGATCACGTCCATGATCGACTTTGCGCTCTCCGCGATGGTCTGCAACGCGTCGTAGACCTCGTGCACGTCGTTGCCCACCGGCCGAGACCAGGTTTCGCGCAGATGTGCGGCGCTGTTGCCGATGGTCTCGGCTTGGTAGTAGCGGCCAGCGACCCGAAGGTTTCTTGCCAGCGCCAGCAGTTGCTTGTCCAACTCGGTCGCATCCGCTTCCGGCTGGTACAGCCATTCTTCGATCGGCTTGTTCATGCGCCGATCGTAGTCCCGGCCCCCGGAGGGTTCCGAGCGCGCGTTCCTCCTTTCCGCGCTGCTCCTCTCCGTGCGGGGCCGTCTAACTTCCCCCGGCCGTAAACGTGCCGTCCCGCGTGAGGGTCGGTCGGCCGGGGCTTTCCTCGGGCACGAGCAATAAAAGGGCTGCTCCCCTGAACCAAGTACGCCTGTGGCGGACCGTGCTCGGCGAACAGCCGCGCTCAGGCTACCGCACACCTATCCAAGAGAAACGGGGCTACGTGACGTTCGAGCTGCACCTGTTCGGCTTCCGGATCTTCGCCTTCACGGTGCGCCGGTATGACGCGTTCGCCGAGTTGCTGAACGAGGAAGAGGAGATCGCTGAGGAAGACGACGCCCACGGGCTCGCCTTCGGCTTCACACAGACTTAGGAGGTGCCCGGGAGTGCGGAACTCGACTGTCCGACTCCCGGACCTTCTGCCAGCGCCCGCGCACGTGACCGGGCCGACCTGGCGGCGGCTCAAGTCCGGTGGCTTCTGGCTGCCCGAGCACAGCCTTGGCTGGGGCGTCATCAACTGGATGGCCGCCTGGCTGCGTCATCCCGAAGACCTCGACAAGCCGTTCCTGCCGACGCTGGAGCAGGCCCGCTTCCTCGTCTGGTGGTACGCCTGCGATGAGCGGGGCCGGTTCGTCTACCGGTCCGGCATCCTCCGCAGACTCAAGGGCTGGGGGAAAGACCCGCTCGTGGCCGCCATGTCGCTCGCTGAGCTGTGCGGACCGGTGGCCTTCTCCCATTGGGACGCAGACGGTAAGCCGGTCGGCAAGCAGCGGTCCGCCGCCTGGATTCAGGTAGCGGCGGTCTCGCAGGACCAGACCAGGAACACGTTCGCGCTGTTCGCGCCGCTCGCTTCGCCGAAGCTCGTCGAGCAGTACGGCCTGGACCTGAACAAGACGATCATCTACAGCCGCGACGGCGGGATGATCGAAGCGGTTACCAGTTCGCCCCTCGCTCTCGAAGGTAAGCGCCCGACGCTGGTCATCATGAACGAAGTTCAGTGGTGGGTTGAGTCGAACTCGGGCCACGACATGTACTCGGTCATTGAGGGCAACGTGACCAAGCGCGCGGGCAACGGCGCGCGGTATCTCGCGATCTGCAACGCCCACCGGCCCGGCGAGGAGTCCATCGGTGAGCGGCTCTGGGACAACTACCTGGCCGTGCAGGGTGGCCAGGCCATCGACACCGGCATCTTGTACGACGCTCTTGAAGCCCCGGCGGATACTCCGGTCTCCGAGATCCCGAACCCGGATGTCGACCCCACGGGGTTCGAGGCCGGAATCGAGCAGCTCCGCCGAGGACTCGAAGTTGCCCGTGGCGATGCGACGTGGCTGGACCTGGGCTCGATCATCGCGTCCATTCTGGACATCAACAACCTGGTCTCCGAGTCACGGCGTAAGTACCTGAACCAGGTCAACGCCAGCGAGGACGCCTGGGTCGCCCCGCACGAGTGGGACCGAGCCCACTCCGCCGTCGAACTCCAGCCGGGCGACCGGATCACGATGGCGTTCGACGGCTCCAAGGGCGGCGACTGGTCCGCGCTCGTGGCCTGCCGGGTGGACGACGCGGCGATCATCCCGCTGAAGGTCTGGAACCCCGAACTGTACGGCGGGGAGGTCCCCCGCGAAGACGTGGACGCGATGGTCCACTGGGCCTTCTCCCGCTTCGAGGTCGTGGCCTTCCGGTCCGACGTCAAGGAGTTCGAGGCGTACGTAGACCAGTGGGGCCAGAAGTACAAGAAGAAGCTGAAGATCGACGCCATCCCCGGCAAGCCGATCGCCTTCGACATGCGCGGCTCCGACAACACGGCCGTCCGGAAGAAGTTCGCGCTCGACTGCGAGCGATTCCTTGACGCACTGCTCGAAGGCGAGCTGACCCACAACGGGGACAAGGTGCTGCGGGCGCACGTGCTGAACGCGCACCGGCACCCGACCAACTTCGACGCGATCACCATCCGGAAGGCATCGAAGGACAGCGCCCGAAAGATCGACGCTGCCGTGTGCGCCGTGATGGCCTACGGCGCAAGGCAGGAATTCCTCATGAGCAAGAAGAACCGGAGCAGAAAGGCGGTGGTCATGCGATGACGGCGTACAACGACATCGCCAACGACATGGCCAGCCGCCACGGCCGGGACAAGACCGCCCTCGAAACGGACCGGAGCTACTACGACTCGACTTACCGCGTAACCGCGATCGGCATCGCGACCCCGGAAGAGATGCGCCAGCTACTCGCGCACATCGGGTGGTCGCGGTCGTACCTGGACGCCATCGAGGAGCGGCTCGACCCCGAGGGCTTCCGGCTGGCCGGGCGGTCCAAGGCGGACAAGCGGCTCTGGGACTGGTGGGAAGCCAACAACATGACCGTGAACGCGGGCATGGGGATGCTGGAGGCCCTCATCCACGGCCGCGCGTACGGCACGGTCGCGGCCCCGGACCCGGCCGACGACTTGGCCGACCCGGACGCCCCGGTTCTCAGGATCGAGTCGCCCAGGTCGCTCATGGTCGACACCGACATCGTGACCGGCCGCGTGAAGAAGGCCCTCCGGCTCTACACCGAGTCCGACGCGGCGCACGCCGAGCGGGCAACGCTGCTGCTGCCGAATGAGACCGTTCTCCTGAAGCGGTCCGGCGCGAACGGTCCGTGGATGGTCGACCGCCACGTTGAGCACAACCTGAACCGCGTCTTGGTGGTGCCGATCGTCAACCGAGCCCGGCTGACGCTGCCCAAGGGCGAATCCGAGATCACCCCGGAACTTCGCAGCATCTCGGACACCGCCGCCCGGACCATGATGAACATGCAGGCCGCCGCTGAGCTGATGGCGGTGCCTCAGCGCCTGCTGTTCGGCGTGGCACAGGAAGCCTTGGCGGCCAACCCGGAAAGCCCGGGATCGGTCCTTGAGGCGTACCTGGCGCGGATCATCGCCGTGGAGGACCCCGAGGCGCACGCGATGCAGTTCGCCGCCGCCGACCTCCGCAACTTCGTCGAGGTGCTCGGCGAGCTGGCGAAGCAGGCCGCGTCGATCACCGGCCTCCCTCCGCAGTACCTCTCGTTCGCGTCGGACAACCCGAGTTCGGCCGAGGCAATCCGGTCATCGGAATCCCGGCTGGTGAAGAAGTGCGAGCGGAAACAGCGCGTCTTCGGTTGGGCGTTCGAGGAGATGCTCCGGCTCGGGATGCTCGTCATGGACGGCAAGATCTCGAAGCCCGCCCGGCGGCTAGAGACCATCTGGCGCGATCCGGCCACGCCGACGTTCGCCAGCAAGGCCGACGCTGTTGTCAAGCTGGCCAGCGCGCAGACCCCCGAGGGCAAGCCGATCATCCCGGTTGAGCGTGCCCGTATCGACCTCGGCTACAGCGACGAGGAGCGCCGCGAGATGGAGGCGTGGGACAACCAGAGTCCGAACGGCCGTCTGTCCGCTCTGTACGCGCCTCAGGTCCAGGAGACCACGGCGCAGCCGGACGCCCCTGAAGCTGAGGCCGCGTAATGGAGCTGGAGGAGTACAGCGCACAACAGCAGGCGATCACCGCCGCTCTGGTCGCCTTCATCCTCCGGGTGTTCAGCCCCTACCGGTACGCGAGCTTGTCGAAGGTCGGCTGGCTGTCTCTGCTCCGGTTCGTGTATCCGCAAGTCGAGCACGCCCGGATGCAGG
The DNA here is from genome assembly GCF_009765355.1 of Amycolatopsis anabasis. GTDB lineage: Bacteria > Actinomycetota > Actinomycetes > Mycobacteriales > Pseudonocardiaceae > Amycolatopsis > Amycolatopsis anabasis. The sequence goes on from NZ_VTHK01000004.1 coordinate 162,582, forward strand.
CGGCCATCCTCGGCCGGAAGTTCTACGACGCTCAGCGAGCCCAGCACACGAACGAGGCCGGACGGCACGATTCGCTCCTTCCGTCGTACAAGTTCGCATGGTTCGTGGAAGACATGGAGCCCGAGCGGGCGGCGATGATGAAGCCAGGCGCTTCCGAGTCTGCCGTCTCGAGAGTGGGGCTTCGTGCGGCCAAGGTCGTGGAGAACGGAGGCCGGAGAAGCGTGCTCCGGGCCGTGGAAACCGATCCGTTCACGGTGCGCTGGGCGCGAGTCGCGACCGGCCGGGAAACGTGCGCCTTCTGCTTGGCCCTCATCTCCCGAGGCCCCGTATACCTGTCCGCAGACACGGCCGGGCTGGACCTGGACGACACGTCAGCGACTCAGCTCTTTCAGCGATCGCTCGGCATCGGCGAATCTGCCCGGCTCGCCGCCAAGGAGTTGGACGAGTCGATGACCGAGTGGCACACGGGCTGTGATTGCAAGGCCGTCCCCGTCTTCGACCGGACCAACTGGCCGGGCCGAGACGAATGGAAGCGTGCCGAGTCGGTCTGGATCAAATACAGCAAGCTCGTCGACAACGACCCCGAGTTGCTGAACCCGCAGAACGGGAATCAGCACACCAAAGGTAAGCGGTCGTGGTCTCGCAGCGAAGCAATCATCGCCGCAATGCGTCGAGGCATAGAACAAGGCGACCTCGACATGCGCGACTACGCAGCCGCCGCGTAGCCGATTTCATTCTCAGCGCCCCGGGGGGCGCTTTCTTCGTGCCCAGGAGGCAACCCATGGACAACATCCCCGCCGAAACCGCTGCCCAGAACGAGCCCGCCGAGAGCGCGCAGCCGACCGGTACCCGGGCCAGGCCCGAGGACACCAAGCCGGACGAGCTGCCGGAGTGGGCGCGCGAGCAGCTCACCAAGGCCAACAACGAGGCCGCCAAGTACCGCGTGCAGGCGAAGGAGGCCGCCGAGAAGGCGAAGACCGAAGCCGCTGGGGAGTTCGGGGCCAAGCTGGAGGAGTTGTCCACCTCGAAGGCGGCGCTGGCCGCCGAGCTGGAAAGCGCCCGCCTGGGACTGGTCAAGCTCCAGGCGGCTCTCTCGGTAGGGGTTCCCGGCGAATCCGCTGCCGAGTTCGCAGATCTCCTCAAGGGCACGAACGAAGACGAGATCAAGGCCCACGCGGAGAAGGTAAAGGAGCTTTTCGGAGCTTCGAAGAAGTCAGATCGTCCGGTTGACCCCTCGCAGGGTGCCTACGGCTCGGAGAAGTCCGACCCGGGGCCGGGGCTTTCCCGCCTGCTGAGCGCGTACCAGAGCTGACTTCGCCAACCCATTCTAGGAGTAGCAACTAATGGCACTGACTCTTTCCGAGGCTGCGAAGCTGTCCACGGACGACCTTCAGCGGGGCGTCCTGGAGACCTTCGTCCAGGCTTCTCCGGTTCTGGACCGGATTCCCTTCCTGACCATCCAGGGCAACGCGTACGCGTACAACGAGGAAGCGACCTTGCCCGGCGTGGAGTTCCGTAACGTCAACGAGGCGTACAGCGAGTCCACCGGTACGGTCAACCAGAAGTCCGAGGCGCTCGTGATCCTCGGTGGCGACGCGGACGTTGACACGTTCATCGTCAAGACCCGGGGCAACCTGAACGAGCAGCGGGCCATTCAGACCGCGATGAAGGTCAAGGCGCTGTCCTACAAGTTCCAGGACCACTTCATCAACGGCGACACCGCCGTGGACCCGAAGGGCTTCGACGGCCTGAAGAAGCGCCTCACCGGCGCGCAGGTCATCGACGCGGGCACCAACGGCCTCCCGATCATCGGCAACGGCTCGACGGACCCGCTGGTGTTCTTCGACAAGCTGGACGAGCTGATGGCGGCCGTCCCGGGCGCTGACGTCCTGTACGCCAACGCGGCCGTGATCGCCAAGCTCAAGAGCGCGGGCCGCCGCGTCGGTGGCGTCGATCTGGTCCGCGAAGACCTGACCGGCAAGCGCGTGATCACCTGGAACGGCGTCCCCGTGCTCGACCTGGGCCAGACCCCGGCGGGTGCGGACATTCTGCCGCGCACCGAGACGCAGGGCTCCGCGAGCAACGCCAGCTCCATCTACGCGGTGAAGTTCGGCCGCGCCGAGGGCGACCAGGCCGTGACCGGCCTGACCAACGGCGGCGTGGACGTGCGCGATCTCGGCGAGCAGGACGTCAAGCCCGTGTACAGGACTCGTATCGAGTTCTTCACCGGCCTGGCCGTGTTCGGCGGTAAGGGCGCTGCGCGCCTGAAGGGCGTTCTGGCCGCGTGATGCGCTGCGCCTGTGGGTCGGATTGGTTTCTGGTACAGAAGCTCGTCCGGCCCGCTGGGCTGCCCGTCGAACCCCAACGGGTCGAACTGGCCGACCGCGAACCCCCGCGCTACGTCTACCACTGCGCGGACTGCGGAGTTCCGTTCGGACAGAAGCAAGCCCAGCCGACGCCCCCAGAAAACTCCCAGCCGAAACGACGCGGCCGTCCCCCGAAGACCGCCCAGACCGAAGAGTGAAGGTGGTGACAGATGGCGTACGCAACCGCGTCCGATGTCGCCAGCCGTTTTCGGGTGCTCGACGCCGATGAGACGACCATCGTCAACACCCGGCTCGCCGACGCCGAGCGGATTCTGAAGGCCCGCATTCCCGACCTCGACGCGCAGATTGTCGCTGGCACGATCGACCAGGACAACGTGAAGATGGTCGAAGCGGACATGGTGCTCCGGCTCATCCGCAACCCAGACGGCTACACCACGGAGACCGACGGGAACTACTCGTACACGATCTCCGCACAGGTCGCCTCCGGCGTCCTCGAAGTGCTCGGCCGCGAATGGGCTCTCCTCGGGATTCGAGGCGGCGTGTACAGCATCAAGCCGTACATGCGGATGCCCTGGGAGGCTCGATGAGCCTCCTTGATCGTTGGAACGAGGACATCGTGATCTACCCCGAGGAGACCTGGACGGACTCCGATGGGAACATGATGACGCGCCCGGCCGCCGTGGGCATCCCGGCCAAGGCGATGATCCGCGTGGCCGCCCAGTCCGGCACGAGCGCTCGCCGGGCCGAGCAGGACAACGAAGGCTTCGAGACCGAGGCCGTCTATGTCATGCGGATTCCCGAGTGGTCGTACGCGGAAACCCTGGGCGCGCAAGCGCGAATCGAGTGGCGCGGAGGCTACTGGGCGATCATGGGCGACGCGATGATCTACCACGGCTCCCGCCGGACCAGACACACCCAGTACACGATCCGGCGGTCCTGATGCCGCGTATTCAGCTCATCGGACAGCGCTCGGTCAACAAGATCGTGTCCCATCAGCCCGAGGTCCGCGCGGCCGTCCGCTTCCACGCGGAGCGGCTCGGCGCGAAGGCGGAAAGCCTTCTCGACCCCCACCGCAAGACCGGCAACGCACACATCGAGGTCGAACACCACGACGTCGACTCGTTTGTGTGGCTGGTCGACGAGGCCGCCCGGCACATCGAATACGGCCACGTCCACAACATCACAGGTGAATGGGTCGAGGGCCTCTACATCATCCACAAGGCCGCTGGACTGGTTTAAGGAGGCCCGATGGTTGACCGACGACTGCCACGGGTCCAGGAAGTCCTCTTTCCTGTTCTCCGGGCGCAGTTCCCAGGCGTGACATTCACGTCCTGGTACGCCGACGTAGACCACCGCACGTACCCATTCGTGAACGTTCGCCGTCTCGGCGGCCTCAGCAAGGACGCGAAGCGACTGGACAAGCCGGTCATTGAGATGACCGTGTACACCCGGTATGGCCTTGTGGCGGCCGAAAACCTGTACCTCGACGTCCGAGAAGTCATCTGGGACATGGTGAGGAACCAGACGGTCACTCCCGCCGGTTACCTCCACTCATTTTTCGAAACGATGGGGCCGACCCCGTTCGACTCGGGCATTGACGACACCTGGCGCGTTCAAGGTCTGATCCAACTCGGCGTCAGGCCGCCCCGACTCGCCGCGTGACTTTACGACGGCGTATTCCTGGAGTAAAACCAAATGGCACTTAATGACGCTGCGGTGATTACCGCCGCAACGGGGTACGTCTTCACTGCCCCGGAAGGGACTGCCCCGCCGACCCCGGCGGCGATCAGTTCCTTCGACCCGGCCTCCTTCGGCTCTGAGGTTCAGACGGTCGCCGTCACGGGCGGTCCGACCGGCGGCACGTTCACGCTGAGCCTCGGCGCTCAGACCACCTCGGCCATCCCGTACAACGCCACCCCGGCCCAGGTGCAGGACGCCCTTGAGGCGCTGTCCAACATCGGTGAGGGCAACGTCGCGGTTGCCGGTGGTCCACTGCCGGGCACGGCCGTCACCGTGACGTTCGTGGGCGCTCTGGCGGGCGCGTCTCAGACGCTCATGACCGGCTCGGCGACCGGGCTTACCGGCGGGACCTCCCCGGCGATCAACGTCACGCGGACGACCACCGCGACCGGCTGGAAGAACATCGGCCACACGAGCGCCGAAGACCTGCCCGAGTTCGGTTTCGAGGGCGGCGACACCGAAACCAAGGGCACCTGGCAGAGCCGGGTCTTGAAGACGGTGACGACCGAGGCCGCGAGTGACTACGTCACCTTCAAGGTTCACCAGTTCGACGAAGAGAACCTCGGGCTGTACTACGGCACCGCCAACGGTTCCAGCACCGTGGGCGTGTTCCGGGTCAAGAAGCCGTCCACCTCGGCGGTTCGCCGGGCGCTGCTGATCGTGATCGTCGACGGTGACGTGACGCTCGGGTTCTACGCGCCGAAGACCGACATCAAGCGAGACGACGCGATCGAGCTGGCCACCGACGACTTCGGTGCGATGCCGCTTCGCTCGACCTTCCTCCAGTACATCCACCCCAGTGAGGGCGAGATCTACTTCGACTGGATCAGCGAGGACACCGGGGTCAACCCCACCTAATGACCGGGGGCGTGGTTTTCCTGGCGGACCTTCCACGCCCCGCCTTCTCCATTCGGTCCGCCTGCTTTACCTGAAAGGTTCGCCAGTGACCAACTCGTTTTCGCTTGACGATCTCCGGGAAGACCTCGACCGAGAGTTCGCCCCGTGCACACTCACCCTCGGCGGTGAGGAGATCGTCCTCCGGAACCTGATGCGCCTTCCCGAGAAGGAACGAACCGAGGTTCTCGGCGCGCTCAAGGAGGTCGAGGCCCTGGACATCGAGTCCGAAGAGGCCCAGACCGAAGAGGACCTGAACAAGATGTCCGCCGCCCTAGATCGAGTCCTGGGGACCGTGGCGGCAGAGGGCAAGGGCAAGAAGCTCGTCCAGGCGATCGGCGGTGACGTGCTGCTGGGTATGAAGGTGCTGGAGCGGTGGACGGAGGCGACGCAGCCGGGGGAAGCGCAGAACTCGCCCGCTTGATCGACAAGTGCGGCGAGGCACTCCTAGCTGACTTCCAGCACCACTACCAGATCGACCTCAGAGACGTGCTCAGGCCCGGAAGCGGACTATCCCCGCGCCGGGCTCTTGCCCTGGTCCGCCAGCTCCCCCTTGAATCCGCAACCGTCGCCGCGCTGCGTGGAGGCCCGGAGTTTCGCGGGTGGGGTACCGACCGCTACCTGCTGGCCATGCTGATCGACGCCGTCAACGACAACACGTTCGCGTTCATCTCGGCCAACAGCAAGCGGAAACCCCAGCCGCCCAAACCGGTTGAGCGTCCAGGGAAGGCCGCGCAGAAGAACACCAATCCGAACTCGTTCCGGGCTATCGCCAAGGCCAAGCTCGCGGCGCTGAAGAGAAAGAAGGGCGGGAATGGCGAAAGGCCCGGGAACTAAAGGCACGATCGGCAAGGTCGGCGTCCGCGTCGTTCCCGAGAGCGAGCGCTTCCGCGAGGAACTCCGCGCCCAACTCGAAGCCGCGCTGAAGGGCTTCAAGGTCAAGATCCCTGTGGAGCTTGACGTCCAGGGGGCTAGCGTCGCAGCCGCCCGGCTGCGAACTGCGATCGAGGGCAACCCGATCAAGCAGAAGGTCGGCATCGATACGCAGTCGTTCAACGTCGCTTCTCGGAGCATCGCCCGGATGCGATTCCCGTTGACCGGCATCGGCAAGCTGATCGACAGCATGGCGCAGGGCCTTCGCAACGCTGGCAGCTCCGCCGACCGCTTGGCCCGGAGCCTGGTCAACACACGGCGTCAGATCGTCTCGGCGGTCTCCCAGACCGCCGTGTGGGCCGGGCAGATGCTCCGGCACGTCCTCACCGTGGAGAACGCGTGGCGAGCCTGGGTCGGCCTGGCACGGGCAATCGCGGCCGTCGATGCCGCGATCATGAAGATCCCGAGCTTGGCACTGCTCGCACGCGACCTCGCGCTTGCCGGGGCATCCGCCGCGAAGCTGGCCGGTCTCCACGTTGGCGGCTTCTTCCAGGCCCTTGTCCGAGGCTCCACGTACGCGAACCTCTTCTACCGGTCGATGGAGCGCGTCGCCGTCTTCGGCGCACGGACGGCCGACTCCTTCGACCGGCTTCGCCGGATCAAGCTTTCCGACGTCGCCAACGGCGTCAAGAACCTGGCCACGCACGCGGCCAACGGCGTCCGGCACATCGGCCGCCTCGGCGTCACGATGGGTCGCACCTTCAGCCGGGGCGTCGGCAAGTCCATCGACGGTGTTGTGACCGGCATCGGCCGGTCCATCCGAAACGGACTCTCCGGCGCGTCCAACATCCTCGGCAACGTCGCGCAGGGCTTTACCAAGATCTCGACCACGTCGATGATCCTCGGTGGCCTGATGGCGGTCATCGCTCCGGCCGTCGCGCTCGTTGCCGGTCTGCTGGCCGGGCTGCCGTCCCTCCTTCTCGCGATCGGTGCCGCCGCCGGGGTGGTCTACCTCGGCTGGGACGGGGTCAAGCGCGCGTTCGGTGACTTCAAGGACGCGATTGGCGAGATCAAGCACGACGTAGCCGACGTCTTCGAGCAGGGCCTAACGCCCCAGTTCCAGGCCCTCGGCCAGGTCGTCATCCAACTGAAGCCGCAGATACTTGAAATCGCCCGAGCCCTGTCGACTTTCATGCAGGGCTTCACCAACGTCTTCACCTCCGTCAAGGGGATGGAGCAGCTACGGACGATCCTCCAGAACACGGCCCAGTTCTTCACGGCCCTACAGCCGATGGTCGAGGCATTCTTCAAGGCGTTCCTCACGCTCGGCGAGGCCGGTTCTCGATCGTTCGGGACCTTGGCCCAGGTCCTCAACAACTTCGCCATCACGTTCAACGCCATGGTCGACCGGCTGAACCAGACCGGCGCACTCAAGGCCGCCTTCGAGGGCCTGGCCCAGGTGACCGGTTCGCTGCTCGGCTTCTTCGTTCGCCTCTTCGAGGTCGGCGTACAGGCCATGGGACAGCTCGGCGATCCACTCGCGACCCTGATCAACGGGTTCGCCAACGCGTTCATCGCGCTGATGCCCGCGCTCACGGCGTTCTCGTCACTCGTCGCGAACGTCCTCGGCGCGGTCTTCGAGGCGATCACTCCCGCGATCTCCGCGCTGACCCCCGCGTTCACCATGCTGGCCAGCACGGTGGGAACGCTACTCGTCGGCGCGATCCAGGCCGTAGCGCCGATCCTGTCCGCGCTGGCGCAGATCATCGGCCAAGTTGTTCTGACCGCCCTACAGGCGATTCAGCCCTACCTGCCGCAGATCGTGACCTTCATGACGCAGCTCGGCCAGACCGTTGGCCAGTTCCTCACCGCCGCGTTCATGAAGCTGACGCCGTTCTTGGGCATGGCGGCCGACTTCCTCGGCAAGGTGCTCGAAGCGGTTATGCCGCTGCTGCCTGCGATCCTTCAGCTTGTCCAAGCTGGACTGGACGCGCTGCTCCAGATCATGACCCCGCTGATCCCGCCGCTGCTCCAGCTCGCCCAGGCGATCATGCCCGTGCTGGTACAGGTCATCCAGGCGTTGACTCCGGTCATCCTCCTGGCGGTCGACGCACTGACTCAGTTGATGCCGATCTTCGCGGACGTCGTCAACGCGATCACCTCGGCGGTAATGCCGGTCTTCAACGGCATTCTCCAGGTGGTCAAGGACGTCTTCCCCGGAATAAAGGACATCATCGACGGCGTCCTCAAGGTGATCACCGGGATCATCAAGACAGTCCTCTCGATCATCAAGGGCGACTGGTCCGGTGCCTGGGACGGGATCAAGCAGATCCTCAGTGGAGCCTGGGACGCGATCAAGGGCGCGATCAAAACCGGGTTCGACTTCGTGGTGTCGTTCTTCAAGAACGTGCCCGGGAAGATCCTGGAAGCGCTCGGCAACCTCGGCGGCCTCCTGTGGGACGTCGGGAGCGACCTGCTGAAGGGCCTGTGGAACGGCATCAGCAGCGCCGGAAAGTGGCTGCTGCAAAAGGTCGGCGAGTTCTTCGGGAACCTGCTGCCCGGCTGGGTCAAGCGAATGCTCGGCATCGCCTCGCCCTCACGCGTGTTCGCCGCCATCGGCCGGTGGATTCCGCCCGGCCTCGCTCAGGGCATCGACAGCACGGCCAACCAAGCCGTGACCGCCACCCGAGACCTGGCCAGCCGGGTTGTCGACGGCTTCTCCCTCAACGGGGACGCCAGGGCCTACGGCAAGGCCGTCACAGCGGAATGGGCGAAGGGGATCTCTGACGGAACCCCCGCCGCGATGTCCGCAGTGGACGGAATGTCCAGGCTCCTCAACAAGACCGCGACAGCGGAATGGGAGGGGCTCATCAAGTCCGAGGACTTCGGCTCCATCGGCGACAAGGTTGCAGAGGCGCTCGAAGGCTGGAGTGTCCAGGTCGACAAGTTCGGCCAGGCACGCATGGTCAGAAGCGCTGAATCCCGGAACAAGTTCGGAAGGTAACGATGGCAGACACACCTGTCTTCTGGCTCGGGCCGCTCGGCCGCATGGTCCCTCTGGCGTGCCCAGAGCCCGGCCTGGACGTCTCGCTCCAGAGGCAGGCTGCCAGCAACGTGTCGGTGAACATGCGGACCACGGAGGAGCTTCAAGGGTTCCGTCGCAAGTGGGAGATGGCACAGGCGTGGCTCGACGAGAGCGACGCCTCCGTGCTGGAAGCCATGTTCAACGGGACCCTGATGGCCCCTCACCGGATCATCGATCCGTTGCGGACCAACCGATTCCGGCCTTCGGTCGCCGCCGCTCGGCGAACGTCGATCTGGAACGGCGGGGTCGATTCCTGGTACGTCGCCTCCGGTAACGGGGTCGTGTCGACGCAGACCGGCCAGTACCCGGCGATCTCGTGGACGGCCGACGACGGCCGGACCGTGAGCTACCGCCCAGATAGCGGGCTGGAATGGAACGCGGCTGCCGCCGGAAACACTTTGTATCCCAACGGGTCCCTCAAGGCGGACGGGAAGGCCCGGAAGTCCCGGGTCGATCCGATCCTGCCGGGCGAGACGCTCACCGCGTCGGTCTGGCTCAAGACCACCGGCACCGGCCAGGGAACCTTCCTCCTGGCCAAGGTCGCCGCCGACCTGACGCCCAGCGTCGCCACTACGCAGACGTTCTCCAACACCGCGTGGCAGCGGCTCAGCCTGACCTACACCGCGCCCTCGGACGGCTCGGTCATCGGCGTCTTCCCCTACTTCACCGCGTCTGCGGACACGCTGAACCTCCACATCGGACCCGGCCAGCTCGAAGAGGGCACAACCCCAACCCAGTGGCAGGCCGGATACGGGGCTCCGGAAGTCGCGATCACCCAACTCAACAGCGTGTCCCCCCGCCACCCGCTCGTGACCATGAACCTGACGATCCAGGAGCTTTGATGTACGTGCACCCCGATTCGGCGACGAACGAGGCCCTTATCGAGGCGCTGTACAGCTCGGCTCGCGAGATCGGGAAGCACGTTCTCTTCGACTGGGACAACGATGACCTGTTCTCGCACGAGTACTCAGACCTCTCGGCCGTTGTGCTCGACGCCCAACACGAGCGCGCGTCCCTGACCACCGACCTTCCGGAGAACGTGAACACGATCCAGGGCTACTCGTCCAGCGAGCTGACCCTGTCCCTGAAGGGCGCACGCGACTCCGAAGAACTGCCGATGTCCCGGCTCCTGTCACCGTTCGACACGGGCTCTCCCTTCTACAACCGGGACCTGACCGGCACGACGGTCCGGTACTGGCTCCGCGTCTACACCGAGTACGGCGAGGTCGACATCCGGCAGTTCACCGGAGTTGTCCGGGACCTCCAGTTCAACCGCAAGGACCAAACCGTCCAGATCATCTGCTCGGACGTCATGCAGTGGTTGAACCGTGCCGTGACGCTCCGGCCGTGGGCGGTCGACCTGGAGCCCAACTCCCTGGCCGTCGCGGGCGCAGGCCGGTACATCAATGCGTCCTGGGTGCTCGCCGAGGTTCTCCGCCAGTGCGGCACCCCTATTGGTCCCCTGGAGCGCTCGGACGCCGTTTGGTCGGTGTCGGGGTGTGGCAGCTTCCTTCCCTCGGTCTCCGGGCCGATGATCCTCGGTTCAGTCGCCAACTTTCCCCACGTCCTACCGACCACCGAGTTCCTCGGTGATCCCTGGCGGTTTGGCAAGTACGGCCTGTGCATGAACCCCACGAACACCGTCAACGGGGAACGCGGGACCGCCCGATCAGCCGCCAGCACGGAAGCCGTGCACCTCTTCCCGTCCACCAACATCTCAGGCGCTCCGAAGAACATCGGCTTTAACGCCTGGGCTGAATCCACCGGAAGCACGACCACCCAGACGTGGAACACCGCGACCGGATTCGGGACCGGGCTGGGTTCCTCCTTCGGGATGGACCCGTGGCGATCGAACAACGGCGTTGGTATCGGTATCGCGAACAACGGACAAGTCCGCGCCGAGATCTACGTCTACCGCAACGCATCCAGCTCCCAGCAGGTCTACGCCTGGGAGTGGAACGTCAAGCAGTCGGCAGGCTGGCACTACTACGATGTGAACTTCCGCTTTACCAACGGCTCGATGGACGTCGTTCTCACCGTTGACGGAACCGTGATCGCCCCAACGTCCGGCGGCCTTGTCTCCCAAGGGTTCGAGTACTACGAAGGCGGGTACCGGGCGGGCTCAGACTACTGGCGACACCCGGCCAACCTGGTCGTCTACGACCCGTCCCAGTGGTTCCAGTTCTACATCAACGACGCCACCAACGGCGTCTACCAGCCCGGCCAGGAACATCCTCCGACCACGAAGGACGGCATCCCCTGGGTTCTGTTTGGAGGCTGCCAGGCGGACATGTCGTTCATCCCGGACGTGTGGAACACACCGGCCTGGGAGGTCTTGCAGAAGATCGCAACGGCCGAGTTCGCCGCGATGTATGTCAACGAGTACGGCCAACTCGTGTTCAAGAACCACGAGCTTCTCCGGCTGCAAACACCTACGGTGCCGGACGCCAGCTACACGGTAGACAACCTGCTCGGGATGATCGTCAACCCGTCGCTGGACCAGTACAAGAACGAGATCATCCTCCCGTACGTCAACAAGAAGTCCGTGATCGATGACGTATGGCAGCCCGACACCGGTCGTCAGTTCGTCGTTGAACAGAACTGGGCCAACTCGAACTCGGCGGGCGGGTGGCAATTCAGCCCGAGCTACCGGATCGACAACGTAGCGGCGCTGGTCTATCACATCGTTCCGACGTCGGGGTACAACGACCTCCAAAAGGGCTGGGACGAGTGGACGCACACGTACAACTCGTATGCGGCGGCCTGCTTCGCGCAGTCGATCGACCGGGACTGCATGTACCCAGACCACTCGGACCTTCTCACCACGTGGGGAGGGTACGAAGGCGTCGCGATGCCGTCGAACGACATGCGATTCTTTCAGCTCTGGATGCGGGCGCTCGACTACACACCGAACCAGGCGTGGAGCCAGATCCTCTTTGGCGCTGCCGCGATTACGTATCAGCCCAATCAGCCCGTACCGAATGATCCGGGAATCTTCTTCTCCCTCAAGGGGAAGAAGGTCGTCGAGGACGTCACCGGTTACTACTCGGTGAGCGACAGCGCAGCGATCGCCGACAGGGGGCGGTTCTCGCTCATCCTCGATGAGAACGAGTGGCGGCAGACGATCAACACCGCCACGTCGGTGTCCACTCAGCTCTTGAGCGACACCATCACCCCGGCCCCGGTCATCGAGGACCTCCAGCTACCGCTTGACCCGAGGCTACAGATCCTCGACGTCATCGGGCTGACCCCCGAGGACGGTATCAGCGGCTCGATCACGGCTCAGATTGTCGGCCTCCGCACGAATGCCAAGGCCGGAACCATGAGCCTGGACGTGCGAATCACCAAGACCCCGTCGAAGTGGGCACTGGGGGTGCCTGGCGCTTCTGAACTGGGCCAGACAACCTACCTGAACTAGGAGCAAACATGCCTGCTGTTTGGCCGACGCCCGATTTCACGGACGGGCAACTGGTCGACGAGGACGACCTCAACCAGCTAAACGAGAACATCGACGACAACCACACGAACATCGTGCTGAACGACTCCAGGATCGACACCCTGGAAGCGAACCAAGGCACACGTGGAGCCAACGGAACGGTCTACGGCGAGATCGGGACGCTGAAGACAAACCAGGGCACCCGGGGCGCTCTCGGAACCGTGTACGGCGAACTGGGGACGCTGATCACCAGGACCACGAGCACGAGCATCGGTAACCAAGCGCTGTACGAAGGCCGCACCGCGTCCGGCGCTGTCCGATGTGTCCTCACGGCAGACCAGGCGGTAGCCTCCGGCGCTCTGCAAAAGGTTTCCTGGCCCGCGCCCGTTTACAACACCGGCCCCATGACCGTGACCGGAACCGACTTCACGCTCAACAAGACCGGCCGATGGGCACTGTGCTTCTCGCTCCGGTTCGGACCGAGCAACACCGGCACCGAGCGCGCCGGATGGATCGGCCTCGCGTCCGACGCCAACACCCGGTACGTGAGTTGGGGGATTGAGAAGCCAGTCGGCACCTCGGTATGGCCATACCTCGGCGCGGGCACCGTGGTCAGCCTCTCCGCCGGAACCGTCCTGTCCGTCTACGCCTACCAGGACACAGGGGCGAACCTCGACCTGAAGCAGTTTGGCGGCAACTGCAACTTCAGCTTGACCTTCCTCGGCGCGTAATCCCTCGACATCAGCGGGCGGCTTCGGCCGCCCTTTTCTATGCCTGCAAAGGGGCAATGTGTTGTGACCTCCCCCGACTCAAACGCGATCGTCCTCCAGTTCATCCGGGAGGAGCTAGGGACCGTGCGGGAATCCGTGCACGACGAACTGACCGCGCTTCGAGGCGACTTCGCCGAACTAGCCAAGGCACTCAACAGCCACGTGGCCGACCACAGCGCCCGGGTGGCCGTACTGGAGCACCGGCTCACCGAAGCGGACGCGGAGATCTCGGAGCTGAAGACCGCCGGAAAGACGTCAACGGCTACCCGGGTCTCCGTGGGCATCGCGCTTCTCTCCGCCGGGCTCGCCTGGGTCCCGGACATCATCAGCGCCATAGGGAAGTGAGCTAGTGGCAAAGGGAATCGACGTCTACACGCGATACCAGCGCGTCTACAACTGGCACCAGGTTCGAGCCGCTGGCTACGAGTGGGTGTACATCAAGGTCAGCGACGGCAACGCGAACCGCCCTGACAACGGCTACGCCCAGGGCGCGAAGGCCGCGACCATGAAGGCCGGGGCCTACCACTACGCCCAGCCGGGCGACCCGATCGCACAGGCAAACCGGCTAGCCGACCGCGCCGAGCAGATCGGCGCTACCGACCTCGCCCCCGCGCTCGACCTCGAACATCCATTCGTCCCCAGCCGAGCCGCTATCGACTTCGCCATCAGGTTCCTACTCCAGATCCGAGCACGCGGACACAGGCCCTGCCTGTACGCCAACAACGCCATGCTCAAGGTGATCCTGGGACCGGTCCGGGCTGCCGTCCCGGAGGTCATCGTCTGGGCCGCGCGCTACGGCGCGGAGCCATCCGTCCCGTACGACGTCTGGCAGCACAGCCAGCACGGCCACGTCCCCGGCATCTCCGCCGGGTCGGTCGACCTGAACCAGGGCGCTATCCCGCTCAACCGCTCGGCCGCGCCGCCGAGCCCAACCCCCGAGGAAGATATGCCTTCTGTTCTCCTGCCCCCGGGCGAGTACGCCTCGGCGACGATCGTCGTCCCGAAGTCCGCGACCGAGGTCGTGGTCAGCCTCGGCTTCGGCCCCATGGAAGTCCACGGCGTCTACCTGTACGGCGGGGCCTACTCCGGCCACGACCGGAACCACAAGGACGGCAAGGGCGGCTGCGACGCCTACACCCAGGACCCCGACCGGCCCCGGGTGATCCCGGTCCCGCCGGGCACGCTCGCCGCCACCATCTGGTACTCCCAGGCCCGTAGCGAGCGCTGGGCCGCGTTCGGCACCCGCTGAGAGGAAACGCCCATGCGAGAGTTCCTCGCCCGTCTCCAGGACACTGAGCCCGCCAGACTGGCCGAATTCGTCCGGGCCGTCCTGGTCGCCGTCAACGCGGTCGGCTGGGCGACCATCCCGGACACCACGGTAAGCGCGGTCGTAACCGTCGTGAGCGTCCTCGCCTCGCTCGTGCTGACCAAGTTCGTCCGAAGCAACGTCACCCCGACCCCCAAGCCCCCGGCAGACGGCAACCACCGCGCCAACTAAGAAAAGCCCCTCTCCCCGGCCTTCACGGCTAAGGAGAGGGGCCTTTTTGCGTTTCAGGGTTAGTTACCTTTCCGCCGCCTCACGATCGGGCCACGACGCCTCAGCTCGCGTCGTAGGAACCGCGTTTGCTGCCCGGCTCAGCAGATGCGACACCATATTGATTGCGTCCCTGCTCTGGGTATTCGCGCGACCCGCGTACGAATCGTGTTCAGCGTACGACGCGTCCCGATAGGCAGCAAGGTAATCAAGAATCTCCGGAATGTATTCCCGCGCTCCTTCTGAGAGAAACGGCACCAGTCGCCTTTCAAGCTTCCGCCGTTCCTTGTGTGGACGGCTAAGACGGGTACGTCCACGTATTGTGGCGGTTAGCCGCTGTCGAAGATCTACGCAGGCTTCTCCGGGCTGTGCATCGCAGATCTCACAGGCGTCATACCACTGCCAGTCAGTGACGCTGTAATCCCGCTTCCGACTCATGGCTACGGTGCTCCTTTGTCAACCAGCGGGAAGTCCAGCCGGAGGTGGTTCGACAGTGACAGCGGGATGTCCCAGTCCGTCTTCTGCCACTGGACCATCACTGTGACCCCGTATTTTCGGAGGATGTCACCTCGCTGCTCGGGCGCGCTTTCGTTCCAGAGTTGCCGGTACGTCTTCCCCGTGTGCGTGTACTCCAGGCCAGGCGTTTGGCTCTGCTGGGCGAGCAGTTCGTCTCGCTCGGCTTCGAGCTGCGCGTATAGGCGATCGAACCGCTGTTCCCCCGCTTCACCCTTGAACCGGCCCTTGACGTATCGGTCGGTCTCCAGTTGATCGAGCGACTCGTTGATCTCGTTCAGCCGGGAAGTGTGGTCGACGACCCGAACGGCGGACACCTCCACGATCTCGACGTCCCCGTACTCGTCCAAGAAGTGCTCCTCCACGAACTCTTCCAGGAAGTCCGCCGGGTAGCGAGCCGCGAAACAGTCACGCCGTTCCGGCAGGTTCGTCGGGGTGGAGCAGTAGTAATGTCGGACGTCCTTTTTGGTCTCCGGCTTGTAGTACATCTTCCGTCCGCACGAGTTGCAGAACGCGACATCCCTCAGCATCGAGCTTCCCTGCCTCTTCACGTACTGCCGCTTCGGCTTGCGGACGAGGGTCTGGAGTTCATCCCACTCCTCACGGGTGAAGATGGGCTCGCCGAACTGTAGCGGCTTGCCGTCGTCCCCACGGATGACCTCGCCCTCGTACATGAGCTGTCCAAGTAGGTGGCGAGACTGGAGCATCGTTTCGAGCGTCCGCCATCGCCAGATCCGCCCCTTGGGCTTTCGGCCCATGCGGACCTCGTGCCGATCCCAGGCCGTCAGGATCTCCTCCTGTGTGAGCCATCGCAGGCAGTAGTTCATGTTCTCGCCGAGCTTCAGGAGGTCCCGGACCGTGTGCAGTGCCTCGTACGCCTCCTGGTCGATGGCAAGCTTGTACCCATCGACGGTCTTCACTGCGTAGTGGCCGAAGTGGGGGATGCCGCCCGGCCAGCGTGCTAGGTGTCGCAATGTCTTGCGAGATCCGCTGGCGCGATCCTGGAGCTTCTTCAGCTCCTCCTGGGCCATCGACACCCGCATGGCGATCTCTATTGGCGATGACGTCAGGGTGTCGATGCCCTCGGTTACCGCAACGACGTTCTTGCCCAGCTTCTCCAGTTCCGGGACTAGCTCGCCATAGAAGTGCTTCAGGCTCCGTACAACGCGGTCCACCTTCCACACGGCCAGGATGTCCCACTGGGCCAGCAACTCGGGCTCGGTGAGCCACGGCCCCAGACTCTTCCTCTTGAAGGGACTGATCGACGCGCTGACCCCGATGTCGGCTGCCTCGCCGATGATCGTGTGCTTGACCCGGTCGGTCCACTCGGAGATGTCCTTGCGCTGGGTGGTGGGGGACTCGCTCAACTCCTTCTTCTTCGACTGCCGGATGCCAGCTAGTACCCTCATCGTTACGCCTCCTAGCTGCGATGATACACCCCCGGAAGTATTTGCTCGGATGAAGCCAAGCACACCGAGGTCTTCCGGCGCTGGATGGACGCGGTCGGGCTGACCGAAGACCTGCACCCGTACGTCGGGGAGAACCCGCACTACCGCAAGCTCTTCTACGAGGAGCTGCCGGAGTCGCTCGGGGTCCTGGAGACCGATCCCAGTCCCCGCAACCAGATCCGCGCGAGCGTGACCTACAACCACGTGATCGAGGGCAGCCTCGCGCTGACCGGGTACTTCGCGTGGCAGAAGATCTGCACCTCGCGCGACATCCTGCCGGGTATGCAGGAGCTGGTCCGCCGGATCGGCGACGACGAGCGGCGGCACATGGCGTGGGGGACGTTCACCTGCCGCCGCCACGTCGCGGCCGACGACTCGCTGTGGAACGTGGTGCACGAGCGGATGGGCGAGTTGCTGCCGATCGCGCTGGGCATGATCCAGTGGGTGCAGGACCAGTTCGAGGAGCCGCGTCCGTTCGAGAACGATCCGGAGGAACTCATCGCCTACGCCGCGGACCGCGCGCAGCGGCGGCTCGGCGCGATCGAATCGGCCCGCGGCGCCGCGGTCGAGCAGATCGACCTGGACTACTCGCCCGAGCGGCTCGAGGAGACCTTCGGCGAGGAGGACGCCAAAGCCTTCGCCGCCGCATCCTCCTCCTGAGCCGCGGCACCGAGGGGTCGGCTTGCCCAGTCGGGCCACGGGGCCGGGTGCTGGGGGTCGTGAGTATTTGGACCGGTTAGTCATCGCTGCCCCCGGAGGGGCGCCCGTCGCGGGGTGAGAATTCGGGTGGGTCGCCTCGCTCGGTCGCGTCGAAAGCGCGCGCACTTTCGGGCCGCATCGCTGCGGCACTTCCACGCCACGACAGGTCCCCGTGCACACGGAAGGGCACTGGATCCTGGGGGGTCGGTCAGGTGGGGTTGGGGACGCAGCCGGGGCCGGTGGTGAGGCCGAGCGCCCGGCGGGTGGCGTCCAGGTAGGCGCAGCCGTCGCGCTTGTTCGGCTCCACGTAACCGCCCTCGTGCCACTCGTTCCAGGCGTACAGGGACACGAAGTTGTCCACTGTGGACGGACGGTCCGAGGCGGCGATGTCGGCTCGCACGTTCGCCAGGAGCTGCTCGTACTTCGGCAGGTCGGCGTCGTCGTACCAGCGGAAGGCGCGCCGCAGCGCGTCCGGGTCCGGGCCGGGGTCGCCGATGGCGATCCCGATCCGCGGCCGCTCGTCGAAATCGGAACTCGCGCAGCGCACCAGGACCCCCGGGTAGTGGGTGAAGAACTCGCGCTGCCGGTCGGCGTACCGCTGGTACGACCGGGACTCGTCGAACTGGCCGAGGCAGCCGCTGCCGTCGAACCCGGTCCCCGCGGGCGGCACACCGTTCAACGTGATGAGCACTTCTTCGCCGAGTTTTTCCCGGGCACGCGCGCGCATCGCGTCGGTGAACCGCTTGGTGGCGACCGGGTCGATCCGGTCCGGGGTGCCGTCGCCGATGCCCCGCGCGTCGCAGACGCCGACGATCGGGCGGCCGTCGTTGGCGCGCAGGTAGTTCGGCTGGGTGAGGTAGGTGTCGACGAGGACGTTCGCGGCCTTGGTGATCTGTTCGGCGGGCACGGCCAGCGAGACGTTCCCGTCCTTCCAGGGGTGGATGCACGGCAGCACGTTGAAGTCGAGGTCCGCGCGGTTGCTCGCCCGCAGGAACGCCTTGAGCCCGTCGATGTAGTTCTCCGCGCCGCCGTCGGCCGGGTTCCAGTACCAGTAGAAGCTGAAGTACCGCAGCCCGGCGCTCGCCGCCTGGACGATCTGCTTGCGCAGGGTTTCCGGCTGGGCGTCGTCGTAGTACCCGATCGCCGGTTCGCGGTCGGTGAAGTCCTCGCCCGGCCAGTGCCACGCGTTGCGCGGCACCCCCGAACCCGCGAAGTCCCGCAGCCCGCCCCACCAGTCCTTGGCCCGGCCGTAGACGCGTTCGGTGTTCGCCATCATCGCCTGGTTGCCGTGCTCGTCGAAGGTCCCGAAGTAGACGGCGCCGGTGCGGTGGAAGGCGGGCCAGACGAACCCGAGCGGACCGTCGGTGCGGTACCCGCGACCGGCGAACTCGGCCTGGCGAGCCGCCGGGACCACCCGCCACTCGGCGCCGTTGGACATCCGGTACAGCACGTCGGTGCCCGGCAGCCGGGTCGCGGCGGCGTAGCCGACCACGCCCCCTTCGACGAAGTCCTGGGACTCGAGCAGGCGCCGCCGCTCCTCCGCCGAAGCCGTGAGGAGGTACGCCGACGTCGCCGCGGCCCGCAGCCGGTACACGGGCTGGCTGCCGTCGAACGCCTGCCGCCGCAGGAACCCGAGCCGGCTCGCCTGCGGGGTCATGCCGTACTGGTGCTGCGCCGACGCTCCCTCGGCCTGGGACAGGGTCCAGAACCACCCCGCCTGCCCGGCGGTCCGGTACTCCAGCAGCGGCACCGGATCGGTGACCTTGCCCTCGGCATTCCCGGCCGCCGCGGCGACCGGCGTCGCGAGCAACGCCATCAGCAAGGCGCCCACCAGCGCGATCCCGCTCAGCCTGCGCGAAGTCCCCATCTTGCCCCCGTCCCGTGCCGACGCCGGGAACTTTAGCGCGCACACGATCACCGCGTAGTGGGCTGCGGGCGGAAAACTGCAGCCAGCTCCACTGTGCTCGGTCGCTGGACCTGGTCAGATGGGGAGCGGCAAGAACGAAAGGGGGCCCGGGGTGGTCAGCCAGAGAACTCGGGTGTTGCGGGGTGTCCCGTATCTGCTGGCGGCGCTGCCGTCCAGCATGGCGGCGTTGCTGGCGCCGTTCGTGCTGATCGTCGCCGCGCTGGCGATCGTGATCGGCGGGGCCGGGCTGCTGCTGGTGCCCCTGGGCCTGCTCGTGCTGCGCGGGTGGACCGACCTGAACCGCCTCTGGGCGGGCAGCGTCCTGCGCGCACCCGTCCCGTTGCGCTTCCGCCCGCTGCGCGGCGGCGTCTTCGGCTGGTGGCGCACGCAGCTGACCGATCCGACCACCTACCGCGATCTCCTGTGGCTGCCGGTGCAGGTGGTGCTCGGCCTCCCGCTCGGGCTGTTCACGCTGGTGCTGGTCATGTTCCCGTTCGCCTCGGTGATCGGCATGTTCTTCTGGTGGGTGCCGGACAACTACGGGATGTCGCTGGTCCCGGACATCCCGATCACCGACTGGAAGACCGCGTTCGGCACCGGGCTGCCCGCCCTGCTGCTCAGCTCGGCGATGATCTGGTGGCTGGTCCCGCCGCTCGCCCACGGCTGGGCGTGGGTCAACCGCGCGGTCCTGGACCGGTCCGGCACCGAGCAGCTCGAGGAGCGCGTCGACGAACTCACCGAGACCCGGGCCGGGGCGATCGATTCGCACGGCGCCGAGCTGCGCCGCATCGAACGCGACCTGCACGACGGCACCCAGGCGAAGCTGGTCTCGATCGCGCTGCGGCTGGGCATCGCCCGGCAGACCCTGCGCGACGAACCGGAGACCGCCGCCGCGCTGCTCAAGGAGGCCAGCGAGGGCACCGAAGCCGCGATGGGCGAGCTGCGGACGATCGTGCGCACGATCTACCCGCCGATCCTGTCCGATCGGGGCCTGATCGGCGCGCTGCGCTCGCTGGTCGCCGATTCGGGCGTGCCCGCGCACGCGGACCTCGAGGAGGTCGGCCCGCTGCCCGCCGCGGTCGAAGCGGCCGCCTACTTCGTGGTGTCCGAGGCGCTGACCAACGTGGCCAAGCACGCCGAGGCGAACTTCGCCGTGGTGAAGGTGCGGCTCACCGGGGACCGGCTCGACGTCGAGGTCACCGACAACGGCAAGGGCGGGATCGACGAAACCCGCGGCAGCGGTGTCAACGGGATCCGCCGCCGGGTGGCCGCGCTGGACGGCACCACCACGGTGCTCAGCCCGCCGGGCGGCCCGACCTCGATCCTGGTGGAGCTGCCATGCGCGCGGTGATCGCGGAGGACAGCGTGCTGCTGTCGGAAGGGCTGACGCTGCTGCTCTCCCGCGCCGGGTTCGAGGTGGCCGCGACCGTGGCCGACGGCGACAAGTTCGTCGAGGCGGTCACCGAACACCGGCCGGACATCACGATCGTCGACGTCCGGATGCCGCCGACCTTCCGCGACGAGGGCATCCGCGCGGCGATCGCGGCCCGGCGGGCGGTGCCCGGCCTGCGGGTGCTCGTGCTGTCGCAGTACGTCGAGACGACGTATGCGAGCGAACTGCTCGCCGACGCGAACGGCGGGGTCGGCTACCTGCTCAAGGACCGGGTCGGGCAGGTGGCGGAGTTCGTGGACGCGATCAAGCGGGTCGCGGCGGGCGGCACGGTGATGGATCCCGAGGTGGTGGCGCAGCTGCTGACCCGGCGCACCGACGATCCGATCGACGCGCTGACCCCGCGCGAACGCGAGGTGCTGTCGCTGATGGCGCAGGGCCACGGGAACCTGGCGATCTGCGAACGGCTGTTCATCGCGGAAACCTCGGTGCAGAAGCACATCGGCAGCATCTTCACCAAACTGGACCTGCCCGCCTCGGAAAGCGGTCACCGCCGCGTCCTCGCCGTGCTGGCCTACCTCAACTCCCAGCGCGGATCGTGACCCGGCCGGGTGCCATGAGGGGTCCCCTCCAGACAAAATTTGTCTGGAGGGGACCCCTCATGAAAGGCCAGGGAGTCAGGCGTGCCGGGTCTTGGCGAGGTCGCCCAGGCCGAGGAGGTCCACGGCGCGTTCGCGCATTTCGACCTTGCGCACCTTGCCGGTGACCGTCATCGGGAACTCGTCGACGATGTGCACGTACCGCGGGACCTTGTAGTGCGCCAGCTTGCCGTCGCAGAACTCGCGCAGGCTCGCCGCGGTGAGCGGTTCGGCGCCCTCCCGCATCCGGATCCACGCCATCAGTTCCTCGCCGTACTTCGCGTCCGGCACCCCGATCACCTGGGCGTCGAGGATGTCCGGATGGGTGTAGAGGAACTCCTCGATCTCCCGCGGGTACAGGTTCTCGCCGCCGCGGATGACCATGTCCTTGATCCGGCCGGTGATGTTGAGGTAGCCGTCGGCGTCCATGACCGCCAGGTCGCCGGTGTGCATCCACCGCGCCGCGTCGATGGCCGCAGTGCTGTAGCTCGGCCCTGACGAGCAGGCCTCGCCGGTCTTGTCAGCTCCTTCCCAGTACCCCAGCATCACCGAATACCCGCGCGTGCACAGTTCACCGGGTTCGCCGCGCGGCGCGGTCAGGCCGGTCTCCGGATCGACGACCTTGACCTCCAGATGCGGCCCGACCCGGCCGACCGTGGACACCCGGCGTTCGATCGAATCGTCCCGCCGGGTCTGGGTGGACACCGGCGAGGTCTCGGTCATGCCGTAGCAGATGGACACCTCCGCCATGCCCATCCGCTCGATGACCTGCTTCATCACCTCGACCGGGCACGGCGAACCGGCCATGATCCCGGTGCGCAGGCTGGACAGGTCGAACGTGTCGAAGTCCGGATCGGACAGTTCGGCGATGAACATCGTCGGCACGCCGTACAGCGAGGTGCAGGATTCGGCCTGCACGGCGGCCAGGGTGGCCTTCGGTTCGAAGGACGGCGCCGGGATGACCATGCACGCCCCGTGGCTGGTGCACGCGAGGTTGCCCATCACCATGCCGAAGCAGTGGTAGAAGGGCACCGGGATGCAGACCCGGTCGGCTTCGGTGTACCCGCACAGCTCCCCGACGAAGAACCCGTTGTTGAGAATGTTGTGGTGAGAAAGGGTCGCGCCCTTCGGGAATCCGGTCGTCCCCGAGGTGTACTGGATGTTGATCGGATCGTCGGCGCTCAATCCCGCCTGGACGCGAGCCAGCCGCGTCGGGTCGGCCTGCTTTCCCTTGTCCAGCAAGGAGTTCCAGTGCTCGCCGCCGAGCAGCACGACGTGCTCGAGGGCCGCGCACTTCGGCCGGACCTCGCTGATCATCCCCGCGTAGTCGGAGGTCTTGAACTTCTCCGCGGCCACCAGCAGCCGGATCCCGGCCTGGCCGAGCACGTATTCCAGCTCGTGCGACCGGTAGGCCGGGTTGATGTTGACCAGGATCGCGCCGATCTTCGCGGTCGCGTACTGGATGAGTGTCCACTCGGCACAGTTCGGCGCCCAGATGCCGACCCGGTCGCCCTTTTCGATCCCGAGGTCGAGCAGCCCGAGCGCGAGCGCGTTCACCTCGGCGGCGAGTTCGGCGTAGGTCCAGCGGCGATCGGTAGTGCGGTCGACCAGGGCATCCCGGTCGCCGAACGCGGCGACCGTGCGATCGAAGTTGTCGCCGATCGTGTCCCCCAGCAGCGGCACCTCGGAGATGCCCGACGAGTAGCTCGGCAGCACAGGGGTTTCCGGCATGATGCCTCCTCGCTCTGACCGGTCGTCAATGACCGTCGACCGAGTGTAAAAAGCGGCCGGACCCCCAGCCACCCGCACATGGAGGGGTCGGCCGGTTGGCCCGGGTGGCGCAGCCGATGCGGCACAATGGCGGTATGCGGCTGCTCCTGAACATCATCTGGCTGGTGCTGTGCGGTTTCTGGATGGCGATCGGCTACCTGCTGGCCGGGGTCATCTGCTGCATCCTGATCATCACCATCCCGTTCGGGCTCGCCTCGTTCCGCATCGCGAACTACGCCCTCTGGCCGTTCGGCCGCACGGTGATCGACCGCCGCGACGCGGGCGCCCCCTCGCTGCTGGGCAATATCATCTGGGTGATCTTCGCGGGGATCTGGCTGGCCATCGGGCACGTGATCACCGGGATCGCGCTGTGCGTCACGATCATCGGCATCCCGCTGGGCATCGCCAACTTCAAGATGATCCCGGTGTCGCTGCTCCCGCTGGGCCGCGAGATCGTGCCGACGCCCTAGTCCTCGGGCTCCCACGGCAACGGCACGACCAGGCACGGGCCGCCGACGAACAGGCCGCCGTCCACGCCGAGCACCTTGCCGCCCGCGTAGAGATAAGGTCCCTCGATCTGGCTGGGGTGGATGCCGAGCTGATCGGCGATCACGCTGTGCCCGTGCACGATCCGCTCGCCGCCGAACTGCTCGAGCAGCCGCTGCGCCACCTCCGGCCCGTCCGGGCCGCGGAACGCGTACCGGGTGGTCATCCGCCGCCAGATGTCCCACCAGTCGGCGAGGTCGTCGCCCGCGAGGATCTCCGCGGCCGTCTCGTTGATCTCCTCGATCGTCGAGCCCCAGTCCAGGTACTCCAGCGTGTCCGAATGCATCAGCAGGTGGTCGGCGGCGTGCCCCATGAGCGGCCGCGTGCTCAGCCATTCGATGTGCTCGTCGGTCAGGCGGTCCTGGTCCGCGAGCAGCCCGCCGTTGATCTCCCAGCTGCGCGCGAAACTGCGCGGGCCGAAATCGGACGGCACCTCGGTGTCGCCGAAGTGGTACATCCCGAGCAGCAGGATCTCGTGGTTGCCCAGCAGCGTTCCGGCGAAACCGCCCGCTTCCCCGGCCTGCTCCTGCAGCCGCATCGCCAGGTCGATCGCCCCGACGCCGTCCGGGCCCCGGTCCACGAAATCGCCGAGGAACCACAGGTGCGCGTCGCCGCCCGCCCAGTCGTCGGAGTCGTCGAGCAGCCCCTGCGCCCGCAGGGCGTCGGCCAGTTCGTCCCGATGCCCGTGCACATCGCCGACGACATAGGCCTTGACATCCGGCGGTTGGTCCTCACTCACCCTTCGACGATAAGCCCTCCTGCCGGGTCCCCTCCCGGTGGCCGTCGCCGAACGGATCACGGGTACGCCCGATCAGGTCAGCGATCGAGTCGATCACCAGGGTCGGGCGGTACGGGTAGCGCTCGGCGGTCTCCCGGGTCGAGATGCCGGTCAGCACCAGGATGGTCTGCAACCCGGCCTCGATCCCGGAATGCACGTCGGTGTCCATCCGGTCGCCGATCATCAGCGTCGATTCGGAGTGCGCGCCGAGCGAACGCAGGGCGGACCGCATCATCAGCGGGTTCGGCTTGCCCACGTAGTAGGGCTGCCGCCCGGTGGCCCGCTCGATCAGCGCGGCGATCGATCCGGTGGCGGGCAGCAGGCCCTCCAGGCTGGGGCCGGTGGCGTCCGGGTTGGTGGCGATGAACTTCGCGCCCGCCTCGATCAGCCGGATGGCGCGGGTGATCGCGGTGAAGCTGTAGGTGCGGGTCTCGCCGAGCACGACGTAGTCCGGGTCGACGTCGGTGAGCACGTACCCGACCTCGTGCAGCGCGGTGGTCAGCCCGGCCTCGCCGATCACGAACGCCGAACCGCCCGGGCGCTGGTTCGCCAGGAACTTCGCGGTGGCCAGCGCGGAGGTCCAGATCGCGTCCTCGGGCACGTCCAGCCCGGTGCGGCCGAGCCGGGCCCGCAGGTCGCGCGGGGTGGAGATCGAGATGTTGGTCAGCACCAGGGACCGGATGTCGTGGGCGCGGAGTGCGGCGAGGAAGTCGGCGGCGCCGGGCACCAGGTGCTCCTCGTGCACCAGCACCCCGTCCATATCCGTCAGGTAGGTCCACTTGGGCTCGGTCATACCGATCACCCTATGCGGAGAAGGCCGGATGAACCGTGACCGTCGTGGCCTTGACCGACAACCTGACCGGCGCGTCCGGTTCGAGGCCCAGTTCCGCGGCCGCCGCCGGGGTGAGATCGGCGGCCAGGCCCGCCGCCCAGCCCGCCCCGGCCATCCGCACGCGGATCACCGATCCGTGTGGTTCGAGCGTGCCGACCACCGCGTCGACCGTGTTGCGCGGGCTGCCCGGCTGCCCGTCCTCGGCCGGGTACACGGCGACCGCGCTGGGCGCGAACACCGCGACGCCGGGTTCGCCCTCGGCGGCGTCCGGGGCGAGCAGGCCCGCGACCAGGCTGCCGTCCGCGGTGCGCAGGCCGGACTCGACCACGGTCCCGGTGACCAGGTTCAGCCCGGCGATCCGCGCGGTGAACGGGGTCCGCGGCGCGGCCAGCACGTCCCGGGTCGGGCCGGACTCGACGATCCGCCCGGCCGACAGGACCAGCACGTGGTCGGCCAGGGCCAGCGCGTCCAGCGGATCGTGGGTGACCAGCACGGTCGCGCGGCGGCCGCCGCGCAGCACCCGGCGCAGCAGGGCGCGCAGCGCCGGGGCGGCGTCGACGTCGAGCGCGGCCAGGGGCTCGTCGAGCAGCAGCAGGTCCGGTTCCCCGGCCAGCGCGCGGGCCACCGCGACCCGCTGGGCCTGGCCGCCGGAGAGCCGGGCCGGTTTCCGCCCGGCGAACGCGGCCGCGTCCACTTCGGACAGCCAGCGCCCGGCGGCCGCGCGGGCCGCCGACCGGCTCGCCCCGCGCGAACGCGGCGCGAAGGCGACGTTGTCCAGCGCGGTCAGGTGCGGGAAGAGCAGCGGGTCCTGCGCGAGCAGGCCGACCCGGCGCTCGTGCGCCGGAAGCCGGTGCAGTTCGCGGCCGTTCAGTGTTATCGCGGCGCGGTCCGGGTTGACCAGCCCGGCGAGGCAGCCCAGCGCGGTGGACTTGCCCGAACCGTTCGGGCCGAGGACGGCGAGCACCCCGCCCGCGGGGACGTCGAGCGTCACGGACAGTTCGAACGAGCCCCGGGTCAGCTCGAGTTCGGCGTGCAGGGTCACGAGCGGATCCCCTCCAGCGCGCGGGGCCGGGCGAGCGCGATGACCCCGATCGCCACCGCGATCAGCAGCAGCGCGAGCGCCACCGCACTGTCCACATCGGACTCGGCCTGGGTGTACACCTCGAGCGGGAGGGTCCGGGTGACGCCCTCCAGGCTGCCGGCGAAGGTGATGGTCGCGCCGAACTCGCCGAGCGCCCGCGCGAAGCTCAGCACCACGCCGGAGCCCAGCGCGGGCAGCAGCAGCGGCAGCGTGACCCGGCGGAACACCGTCCACGGGCGGGCGCCGAGCGTGGCCGCCACCCGTTCGTAGCGGTCCCCGGCGCCGCGCAGCGCCCCCTCCAGGCTCACCACCAGGAACGGCATGGCGACGAACGTCTGCGCGATCACCACGGCCGTGGTGGTGAACGGGATCCGCACGCCGAGCGTCACGTCCGCGAGGTAACCGAGGAAGCCGTTGCGCCCCAGCAGGTACAGCAGCGCGAGGCCGCCGACCACCGGGGGCAGCACGAGTGGCAGGAGCACCACCGCCCGCAGCACCCGGATGCCGCGCACCCGCGACCGCGCCAGCACCACGGCCAGCGGGACGCCGAGCAGGACGCACGCCACCGTGGACAGGGCGGCGGTGAGCAGGGACAGCTCGAGCGCGTGCAGCGAGGCGGGCGCGACGAGCAGCTCGGGCAGCCGGGTGAGGTCGGTGCGCACCAGCAACCCGGCCACCGGCAGCACCACCAGCGCCAGCGCCACCCCGGCCGGTACCCAGAGCACCCACGGCACGCCTGTCGTGAGTGGTACGGCCGGTTCTAACCGGGCTAACCGCTCACGACGCCTGTTTTCCTTCCTCAACGAGCACGCCCATCAGGACGCGGGGATGACTTTGTCGGCTTCGCACGGCCTCGCCCGAAAGTGCGCGCACCTTCGGGCCACGCGGCCAGCGTTTCGCCGACAGAGTGCACGAGCGCCGGGGTGGCTGCCGGTCGTGAGGGTTCAGGCCGGTTGGAACCGCCCCTACCACTCACGACCCCGGTGTCAAGGCGTGCCAAATCCGGCCTTGCCGAGTTCTCGCCGACCGGCCTCGCCGAGGACGAGGTCGGTGAACTGCCGCGCCAGCTCCGCCTGCGGGGCGTCCTTGACCACGGCGATCGGGTAGGTGTTGACCGCGCCCGCCGCCTCCGGGAAGTCGACCCGGTCCACCTTCCCCGCCGCCGACGCGGCATCGGTGACGTAGACCAGGCCGGCGTCGGCCTCGCCCGCGCGCACCTTGGTCAGCACCGCCTTGACGTCGGATTCCTCGCTGGCCGGTTTCAGGGTGACGCCGGTGGCCTGCTCCACCTTCTTCGTCGCCGCGCCGCACGGCACCTGCGGGGCGCAGGTGACCACGGTCGGCCCGCCCCGGGCGAGATCGGCGAAACCCTTGATGCCCTTGGGATTTCCCGGCGCGACCGCGATGGTCAGCCGGTTGGTGGCGAAGACCTTGGGCTGCCCGTCGATCCGGCCCGCCTGCACGGCCTTGTCCATGTTGTTCTGGTCGGCCGAGGCGAACACGTCGGCCTTCGCGCCCTCGTCGATCTGCTGCGCGAGTTTGGACGAGCCGTCGAAGCTCAGCTTGACGTCCACGCCCTGGTGCTCGGCCTCGAACTTCTTCTCCAGCGCGCCGAACGATTCGGTCAGCGAGGCGGCGGCGAACACGGTCAGCGTCTTCGACTGCTCCCCGGAGGAACTCGATCCGCAGGCCGTGGCCAGCAAAGCCGCGGCGGCGAGCGCGATCGTCAACTTCTTCATCGATCTCCTCCCGGAGTTTCCACGACCACCGTGGTCGCCTTCACCACCGCGACGGCGAGCACGCCCGGGCGCAGGCCGAGTTCGCGGACCGCCTCGGTGCTCATCAGCGACACCACGCGATGCGGCCCGCACTGCAACTCGACCTGGGCCATCACCTTGTCCGCGGTCACCTCGGTGACCAGGCCGACGAACCGGTTGCGGGCCGATCTGCCCACCCCGGACGGATCGTCGGGCTGCCCGGCCTGCGCGCGGGCGAAGGCGGCCAGTTCGGCGCCGTCGACGACCTTGCGACCGGCCGCGTCCTCGGCACAGCCCAGCTGGCCCGCGCGCACCCAGCGGCGGACGGTGTCGTCACTGACGCCGAGCAGGCGCGCGGCCTCGGATAACCGAAATTGCGGCATGCACGGCAGGTTAACCGCCGCAGATGCGTCGTTGCTACGGCGTGTTGTGATTGTCGCCGAGGATCTCGGCGCGCATCCGGGCGATGATCTCGGTCTCGTACCGCTCGATCGCGTCCCGCTCCTCCGGCGAGAAGCCCTCCAGGACCTCCTCGACCGCGACCAGCGCGGATTCGAACAGCGGGGCGTAGCGCTCCATGTCCATCGGCACGATCTCGACGAGGACCTTGCGCCGGTCCTCCCGGTCCCGCACCCGCCGCACGAAACCCCCGCGCTCCAGCCGGTCGATGACCCCGGTGACCGCGCCGGTGGACAGGCCGGTCAGCTGCGCGATCCGGCCCGCGGTCAGCGGTCCCTCGGCCCGGCTGACCAGGTCGAGGGCCTTGTGGTCGGTGCCGGAAAGTCCCATCTGCTCGGCGATCCGGGCGTGCCGGAGCACGGCCAGGGTGCTGTTCTCACGGCCGAGTTCGCCGAACCGCTCCAGCACGTCCGGCGGCACGGGGTACTTCCGCCGCTCGGCGGCCGAAGGGGACGGCTCTGCGGGCGCGGGCGACATTCGGAGTTCCTCTCCACGAAACTTCGGCGGGCGAACCACTCTCCTACTGAAATATTCCAGTGGATCGGCTCCGGAGGCAAAGCAGAGTTAGGCTGGTCGCAATGACGGCGGTAGATCTCGGGTTGCCCCGCGTCCCCAGCACACGCGGCAGTTTCAGCGCGCCCGGCAGACCGGACGACCCCGCGCTGATCGACACCTTCGGCCGGGTCGCCACCGACCTGCGCGTCTCGCTCACCGACAAGTGCAACCTGCGCTGCACCTACTGCATGCCCGCCGAGGGCCTGCCCTGGCTGCCGAGCGAGCAGGTGCTCACCGACGAGGAACTGCTCCGGCTCCTGCGGATCGCCGTGGAGCGGCTCGGCATCACCGACATCCGGCTCACCGGCGGCGAACCGTTGCTGCGACCCGGGCTGGAGGGCCTGGTCGCCGAGATCGCCGCGCTGCGGCCGCGCCCGCGGTTGTCCATGACCACCAACGGGATCGGGCTCGCCAAACGCGCGGCGGCACTGGCCTCGGCCGGGCTGGACCGGATCAACGTCTCCCTGGACACGGTCGACCGCGAGACCTTCCGGCGGCTCACCCGGCGCGACCGGCTGTCCCACGTGCTGGCCGGACTGGCCGCCGCGCGCGACGCCGGCCTGGCCCCGGTCAAGGTCAACGCGGTCCTGCTGCGCGGGACCAACGACCAGGAGGCGGTGCCGCTGCTGCGCTACTGCCTCGACCACGGCTACCACCTGCGGTTCATCGAGCAGATGCCGCTGGACGCCCAGCACGGCTGGAACCGCGCGGACATGATCACCGCCGAGGAGATCCTCGGCCTGTTGCGGGCGGAGTTCGACCTCACGCCGAGCCCCGCTCGGCGCGGCGGAGCACCCGCCGAGCGCTGGCTGGTGGACGGCGGGCCCGCCGAGGTGGGCGTGATCGCGTCGGTGACCAGGCCGTTCTGCGCCGCGTGCGAGCGCACCCGGCTCACCGCGGACGGGGCGATCCGCTCCTGCCTGTTCAGCAACGACGAAACCGACCTGCGCGCCCTCGTACGCGCGGGCGCGCGCGATGAAGAGGTGGCGGACGCCTGGCGCGCCACCATGTGGGGCAAGCTTGCCGGGCACGAAATCAACGAGGCCGGTTTCGCCCAGCCGATCCGGCCGATGAGCGCGATCGGGGGCTGAGCCGGTGGGCACGGCATCTACCAGGGCACTGTCCGAGCAGGGCGACCGGCACGCGACGACGGTGCTGGTGCGGTATTTCGCGTCCGCTCGGGCCGCGACCGGGGTGGACAGCGAGGTGCTGAAGATCCCGGCCGGATCGTCGGTGGGCGAGGCGGTGACCGAACTGCGGAGGCTGCACCCCGGCGATTTGGAGCGGGTGCTCGACGCCGCCAGCTTCCTGCTCGACGGGGTCGCCGTGCGGGATCCCGGCATCGGCGTGCCCGACGGCGCCGAACTCGATGTCCTGCCGCCGTTCGCGGGCGGTTGAGATTCTTTTGGTCGTGACCTGACCGCGACGGGGCGTTCACCGAGCGGCCGCACGCGCGACGCAGGCTGGCGGCCATGCTCCCCCGCCGCGTGCTCGCCCTGGTCCTGGGCGTCCTGGCCGCCCTGACCCTGCTCACCCCGACGGGTTACGCGTCGAGCGAACACCGCGTGGTGCGGCCCCTCGCGCGGGCGCACGCGCACAACGACTACGAGCACCCCCGCCCGCTGCTCGACGCGCTGGACCAGGGGTTCACCAGCGTCGAGGCGGACATCCACCTGGTCGGCGACCAGCTGCTGGTCGGCCACGATCCGGCGGATCTGCGGCCGGACCGCACGCTGGAGCGGCTCTACCTGGAACCGCTGCGGGCGCGGGTGCTCGCGAACCACGGACGCGTTTACCGCAAGCCGGCGCCATTCCAGCTGCTCATCGACATCAAAAGCGAAGCGGTGAGCACTTACGCCGCGTTGGAAAAGCGGCTTTCAAACCCCCGATTCTCGTTATTGTTCGCCACTTATTCGGACGGGAACGTCACTCCGCGTGCGGTCACCGCGGTGCTCTCCGGAAATCGGCCAAAGGAAGTTCTGGTCGCCCAGCGGCACCGTTTCGCTTTCTACGACGGCCGGATCGCCGACCCGAACGACCTGGGCCCGGGCTCGGACGCACGGGTCACCCCGCTCGTCTCGGACAACTGGACAAAGCTGTTCACCTGGACCGGCGTGGGCCCGTTCCCGCAGGTGGAACGGGCTCGATTGGCAGAAATCGTACGGAAAGCGCACGCCGCGGGACAGCGAGTCCGCTTCTGGGCGACCCCCGACACACCTAACCCGGCACGCTCCGCAGTCTGGTCCGCACTCGCCGAAGCGGGCGTCGATCACCTCAACACCGACGATCTGGCCGGTCTGGCGGCGTTCCTGCGGGGTCGCTAGGCCACTTGCACTACGTTCACCAACGGAGCAGTCGTAGGGTGATCACGTGACCCAGACCTCACGATTAGTGAATTATCTCGACTAGAAAACGGGCAGATAACGGCCCGTTGAGCAGGGGAAATGGCCTAATCGCCATAGGTTGCGTCATGTTACTGTGACGCAGGTCACGTACCGAATAATTTCCGATCACGCCCGCCGTTACGTACCGTCGCTTTTCGGTTGGCCCCGACCGACCACAGCAAGACCGGGATTCCGTAGCGCCGAGCCCTGTCCGGCGGAATCCCGGACCCGATACCCCGAGCGAAAGAAAACTTCCGGACAGGGACGGAGGGAGACCCGGCCCACGCCGTGTGCGTGAAGCCGAGCCAGCCGGACGTGCGAACCACGGTCGGCCAGACCACCCGGTCTGCCCTCAGCATGGCCCGTAGGCGCGGGAGTAGAGATCAATTCGCATGTCGTACCGAGGCAAGCACCGCAAGATGTCCGCTGCTTCCCGCCACATCGCCCGCGTCGCTGTCGCGGGCCTGGCGGTCGGCGCCCCCCTGGCCATCGCCGCGACCCCCGCGCAGGCGGAAGGCACGAACTGGGACGCCATCGCGCAGTGCGAGAGCGGCGGCAACTGGTCGACCAACACCGGCAACGGCTACTCCGGTGGCCTGCAGTTCTCGCCGAGCACCTGGAAGGCCTACGGCGGCCAGGGCAGCGCCCACAACGCGTCCCGCGACGAGCAGATCCGCGTGGCCGAGCGCGTGAAGGCGGGCCAGGGCATCGGCGCGTGGCCGGTGTGTGGCAAGAAGGCCGGCGCGAGCGGCTCCTACAAGGCCAAGAACACCCAGGGCAAGGTCAAGGCGAAGGCCGAGACCCCCAAGAAGAAGACCGTTGAGGCTCCGAAGCAGCAGTCCGCTCCGGCCGCCCCGGCGGGCGTGGCCTCGTCGAACCCGGCCGGCGACTACGTCGTCAAGGCGGGCGACACCCTGAGCAAGATCGCTCAGGAGCACAACGTGCAGGGTGGCTTCAAGAAGCTGCAGGAGCTGAACTCCCAGTACATCCCGAACGCCGACTTCATCGTGGTCGGCCAGAAGATCGCCACCAAGTGACCTTGTTCGAAAGGCACTGAGTGCGGCTGATCCAGCTGTACGCAGAAGGGCCCCACCGCCGATCCCCCGGGCGGTGGGGCCCTTTCGCGTCCGCGTATGACGCGATTAATCGCACTGAGACGCCCGCTGAGCGCCGCGAGGCCGTTCCGATGGAGCCGAACCGCTCCGAACCCACCTCAACGCCTCTCAGCGGCTCTCAGCGCCCCTTCTGCTACCCATGTGTCCCCCAATGCGGCTTTGGGGACACTCGGTGACCCGAATGCCGCATTGGGTACATCCAGCGTCCCGAAAGCCACATTGGGGGACGTTCAGGGGGAGTTGACCCATTCGTCGGAGCCGTCGGTGAAGTGCTGGTGCTTCCAGACCGGCAGGCGGGCCTTGACCTCGTCCACCAGTTCCGCGCAGGCCGCGAAGGCCTCGCCCCGGTGGTCGGCGGCCACCGCGACCGCCAGCGCCACGTCCCCGATCTCCAGCGCGCCGAGCCGATGGCTCACCGCGACCGCCCGCACGCCGGTGCGGCCGCCCGCGACCTCGGCGACCACCCGCGCGAGCACGTCCGCCGCGGTGGGATGGCCCTCGTAGTAGAGCGAACGCACGCCCTTGCCGTGGTCGTGGTCGCGCACCACGCCGCCGAACGTCACCACCGCGCCCGCCGCCGCGTCGCCGACGAGTTCGGCGTGCTCGTCGACCGAAAGCGGCGACTCGGTCACCTGCGCCAGGGCGACCCGGGCATGGGTCACCGCGGGCGCGGGGACCGGGGCCGCGGTGTCCAGCGCGGGCGCGGGCCGCGGGTGGTCGCCGCCGTGGAGCTGGTCCACCGCGTGGTCGAGGATGCCGTCGAGCACGCCGAGGCCGTCCTGCACCCCGCCCCGCGAACCGGGCAGGTTGATCACCAGGGTCCGCCCGGCGACCCCGGCCACCCCGCGCGAGAGCACGGCGGTCGGCACCGCGGGCAACCCGGCCGAACGGATCGCGTCCGCCACCCCGGGCAGCTGGTAGTCCAGCAGCGATTCGGTGACCTGCGGCGTGCGGTCGGTCGGCGAGATCCCGGTGCCACCGGTGGTGATCACCACGTCCACCTCGTCCTCGAAGCACGCCCGCAGCGCCTGGGCCACCGGTTCGCCGTCCCGGACGACGAGCGGTTCGGGCACCTCGTAGCCGCGTTCGGCGAGCCAGGCCACGATCAGCGGGCCGGTGCGATCGGCGTAGACGCCCGCGGCCGCGCGGTTGGAGGCCACCACGACCCGCGCGACGCCCTTCACCGGCCCTCCTCCCGCCGCCAGATGCCGCTCTTGCCGCCGACCTTGCGTTCCAGCCGCAACTTGTCCAGGGTCGCCCCCGGATCGACGGCCTTGATCATGTCGTGCAGGGTCAGCCCGGCGATCGCGACCGCGGTCAGCGCCTCCATCTCGACTCCGGTCCGGTCCGTGGTGCGCGCGGTCGCCTCGATGCGCACGCTGGCGACCCCCAGTTCGAAGTCGACGTCGACCTTGGACAGCGCGATCTGGTGGCACAGCGGGATGAGCTCGGAGGTGCGTTTCGCCGCCATCACCCCGGCGATCCGCGCGGTGGCCAGCGCGTCGCCCTTGGGCAGGCCGTTCGAGGACAGCAGCTCGACGACCTCCGCGGTGGTGTGCATCCGCGCGCTCGCGGTCGCGCTGCGGGAAGTGGCCGCCTTTCCGGAGACGTCCACCATGCGGGCCGCGCCGGCGTCGTCGAGGTGGCTCAGTTCGCTCATGACCGGAAGACTAGTTCGGCCGCTACCCCGCGGCCTCCACCCGCCGGGTGGCGGCCTTGACGGCCTCGGCGACCGCCGGGGCCACCGCGTTGTCGAAGACGCTCGGCACGATGAACGACGCGTTCAGCCGGCCGTCGTCCACCACGTCCGCGATCGCGTTCGCGGCGGCGATCAGCATCTCGTCGTCGATGTGGTGCGCGTGCGCGTCGAGCAGGCCGCGGAACACACCGGGGAAGGCGAGCACGTTGTTGATCTGGTTCGGGTAGTCGCTGCGCCCGGTGGCGACCACGGCGGCGTGCTTCTGCGCCTCCAGCGGGTCGATCTCCGGATCCGGGTTGGCCAGCGCGAACACCACCGCGTCGTCGGCCATGGTGGCCACCTGCTCGGCGCCGAACAGGTTCGGCGCGGACACGCCGATGAACACGTCCGCACCGACCAGCGCCTGGTGCAGGCTGCCGGACAGGCCGTCCTTGTTGGTGTGCTCGGCGACCCAGGTGAGGTTGTCGTCGAGGTTGCCGCGATCGGCGTGCACGATGCCGTCGATGTCCACGGCCACGATGTCGGCCGGGTTCTTGTGCAGCAGCAGCCGGATGATCGCGGACCCGGCGGCGCCGACCCCGCTGACCACGATCTTGCACTTCTCGATCGGCTTGTTCACCACGCGCAGGGCGTTGCGCAGCGCGGCGACCACCACGATCGCGGTGCCGTGCTGGTCGTCGTGGAACACCGGGATGTCCAGCGCCTCGCGCAGCCGCGCCTCGATCTCGAAGCAGCGCGGGGCCGCGATGTCTTCGAGATTAATCCCGGCATACACCGGGGCGAGGGCCCGGACCGTGCGGATGATCTCCTCGGTGTCCTGGGTGTCCAGGCACACCGGCCACGCGTCGACGCCGGCGAACTTCTTGAACAGCGCCGCCTTGCCCTCCATCACCGGAAGCGCGGCGGCGGGACCGATGTTGCCCAGCCCGAGCACCGCCGAACCGTCGGTGACCACGGCGACGGTGTTGCGCTTGATGGTCAGGCGGCGGGCGTCCTCGGGGTTCGCGGCGATGGCCTGGCAGACCCGCGCGACGCCCGGGGTGTAGGCGCGGGACAGATCGTCCCGGTTGCGCAGCGCGACCTTGGGCGCGACCTCGATCTTGCCGCCGAGGTGGATCAGGAAGGTCCGGTCGGAGACCTTGCGGACCCGCACGCCGGGCAGGCCGTCGAGTTCCGCGGTGATGTCCTGCGCGTGGTCGGCGGAGAGCACGTTCGCGCTGATGTCGACCACGATCGCGTCGGCGTGCGATTCGACCACGTCGAACGCGGTGAGCACGCCGCCCACCCGGCCGACCGCGGTGGTCAGATCACCCGCGGCGCTGGCGGACGCCGGGGCCTCGACCCGGACGGTGATCGAATACCCGGGACCGGGAACCGGCATGGCACTACCCCCGCTGGGAAATGTGGATCGGTTACCGATCGAACATTAGACCCGTGACGGAGGCCACTGTGGACCTGATGGGTGACTGACCGGTAACTTCTACCGGTTGATCTCGGTCTCCGGGTGCACGTACGGCACGGTGTCCAGCGGGAAGGTCACGTCGCCGAACGGGGACAACGCGCCCTGCCGGTCGGCCGCCAGCTCGGAGACCGGGTGTTCCCCCTCCGGCACCTTCGGCCAGGTGGGGTCGATCCGCCCGCTCTTCTTGCCGTTGTCGCCCTTGGCCACCGCATCCTCCCGAGCACTACTGGGGCTGTCCTAGGACAGTTTGCCTCAACGGCGGCGGGCGCCGATGACCAGGCCGGTATCCTCTCCCGTGATGCCCGCGACCTCTCTTGCGGACTGGCTGCGCGCCGCGTCCGACGACGCGCTGGCCGCGCTGCTGCAGACCAGGCGCGATCTGGCGACGCCTCCGCCCGCCGACACCGGCGTGCTCGCCACCCGCGCGGGCACGCCGGGTTCGGTCGCGCGGGCCTGCGAGGACCTGGACACCCGCACCCTGGCCGTGCTGGACGCCCTGCTGCTCGCCGGGGCCGACACCGAGGCCGTGCCGGTCACCGCGGTCGCCGAACTCGTCGGCGCGGACGTGCGCGCCCCGCTGGACCTGCTCCGCGACCGGGCGGTCGCCTGGGGCGACGACGACGCGGTGCGCGTGGTGCCCGCGGCGCGCGAGGTGTCCGGCCCGTTCCCGGCCGGGCTCGGCGCCTCCGCACCGGTGCTGGCCGGAACGGACCTCGAGGCGAGGCTCGGTGAGACGGGCGAAGCCGAGCGCGCGCTGCTGAATACCCTCGCCGCCGGGCCGCCGATCGGGCGCACCCGGGATGCCGCGGTCGACGTGCCGCTGGCCCGGGCGACCACCCCGGTGCAGCGGCTGCTCGCCCGCGGCCTGCTGCTGCGCCGCGACGACGAGACCGTCGAACTGCCGCGGGAGGTGGGCGTCGCGGTTCGCGGCGGGCGGATCTTCGCCGAATCGGCGCTGACCGAACCGGAACTGCCGACCAACCCGCACCAAACGTCCACAGTGGACGAAGCCGCCGCGGGCGAGGCGATGGAGTTCCTGCGGCAGCTGGAATCACTGCTGACCGCGTGGTCCGCCCAGCCGCCGCCGGTGCTGAAATCCGGCGGGCTCGGCGTGCGGGAACTGCGCAAGCTGGCGAAGGACCTCGAGGTCGACGACGCCCGCGCGATCCTGCTCGCCGAGCTGGCGGTCGGCGCCGGGCTGGTCGCGGACAGCCAGGCCACCACGCCGGAATGGGTGCCGACCACGCTCACCGATTCGTGGCTCGCCTCGGCTCCCGGGCAGCGCTGGATCACCGTGGCGCAGGCGTGGCTGGAACTGCCCCGCCTGCCCGGGCTCGCCGGGCACCGCGACGCGAAGGACCGGCCGATGGCGCCGCTGGCCGAGGAACTGCGGCGGCCGCTCGCGCCGATCGCGCGCCGCCGGGTGCTCGACGCGCTCGCCGAACTCCCGGACGGCACCGGGGTGGCCGGGGTCGACGAACTGGTGACGGTGCTGGCCTGGCGGGCGCCGCGGCGGGGCGGGCGGCTACGCGACGAGACCGTGCGGTGGACCATGGCCGAGGCCGCCGCGCTCGGCGTGATCGCGCTCGGCGCGGTCACCACGGCGACCCGGGCGCTGCTCGCCGACGACCGGCCCGGCGCGCTCACCGCGGTGGTCGAGGCCCTGCCGAAGCCGATCGGCCACGTGCTCGTGCAGGCCGATCTGACGGTGGTCGCGCCGGGGCCGCTGGAACCCGAACTGGCCGCCGAGGTCACCGCGGTCGCCGACGTCGAATCCGCGGGCCACGCCACGGTGTACCGGGTGACCGAGACGTCGGTGCGGCGCGCGCTGGACTCCGGGCGGACCGCGGACGAACTGCACGAACTCTTCCGGACGCGGTCGGCGACGCCGGTGCCGCAGTCGCTGACCTACCTGATCGACGACGTGGCGCGGCGGCACGGGCGGTTGCGCGGGGGCGCGGCCGGGTCGTTCCTGCGCTGCGACGACGAGGTGCTGCTCGCGGAGGTGCTCGGCAACCCGGTGTCCGGGGAGTACGAGCTGCGCAAGATCGCGCCGACCGTGCTGGTGAGCCCGTTGCCGCTGGCCGAGGTGCTGGACGGGTTGCGCGCCGCGGGGTTCGCGCCCGCCGCGGAGGGCCCCGACGGGCGGGTCGTCGACCTCCGGCCGAGCGGCCGCCGGGTGCCCGCGCGCCCGAAGGCGACCCGCCGGGTGGCGCCCGAACCCGCCGTCAACGGCGAGCAGATCGCCGCGGTGGTCGCGCACGTGCGGGCGGGCGACCGGGCTTCGGCGACCCGGCGGGGCGAGGCGGTGCGGTTGCCGGGTGGCGGCGGCGCGGACACCTCGGCGACCCTGGCGCTGCTCGCCCGGGCGACCCGGGAGCGGCGCGAGGTGTGGATCGGGTTCGTGGACTCCCGGGGAACGGCGAGCCAGCGGATCGTCACGCCGGTCCGGGTGGGCGGCGGGATGCTGGAGGGCACCGACAACGAGCGGTACCCCCTGCACCGCATCACCTCGGCCGCCCTGGTCGAAGAAGGCTGACCTGCCGGGGGTCGTGAGGGTTTGGACCGGTTAGAACCGGCCGGAGCACTCACGACCCCCAGCACTCGGTCACCAAAAAATAGCGGGGGACCTTTACTCCCGTTCAACCGTAGTAAAGGTCCCCCGCTCCGGTTGAGCCGTAGCGAAGGTCCCTTCCTCCCGGCTCGGCTGCGCGGAGCGGGGGGTCCCTTCCTCCCGGCTCGGCTGCGCGGAGCGGGGGCGGGGCGGGGTCAGAGGGAGCGCAGGCCCGCGAGGACTCGTTCCATGAATTCGCGGGAAGAGCGGTCACCGAACATCAGGCCCGGCTGGTGGATGAGGACCAGGCCCGCGTTGTCCATGTCGCTCACGATCACCTTCACCACGCCGAGCGGCAGCCCGAGGTGCGCGGCGATCTCCGCGACCGATTTCGATTCGGTGCACAGGTCGCAGATGATCCGGTGCTCGACCGACACCGCGCCCTGGTAGAGGCGGCCCTGCTGGGTGGTGGAGACCAGCGCCTCGATGGCGAGTTCGTAGTCCGGGCGGGTGCGGCCGCCGGTGCGGGCGTAGGGCCGGACCATCGACCGCGGCACCGGGGACGGCCGCATCGCGGACCGGCCCGGCAACGGGGCGCGCGCGTCGACCAGGGCGGGCGATCGCGGCAGGTCGAACCGGGCCGGGGAGTCCAGGTCCCGGTCGGCGCCGCGGTGCAGCGTCTCCCAGGAGTCGTCCTCGTAATCCCTCCGCGGCGTCATCACCGGCTACCCACGGACGCCACCGCCCTGCAGCTGCGACCGCATCTCCGGCGTGAGCTGCTGCCCGACCCGGTCGACCAGCAGGGTCATCTCGTAGGCCACGGTGCCGATGTCGCAGGTCGGCGCGGCGAGCACCGCCAGGCACGATCCGTCGCTGATCGACATCAGGAACAGGTAACCGCGTTCCATCTCCACCACGGTCTGGTTGACCGCGCCCGCCTCGAAGCAGCGCGCCGCGCCGAAGGTGAGGCTGACCAGCCCGGAGGCGACCGCGGACAGCTGGTCGGCCCGGTCCTTGGGCAGGCCTTCCGACCCGGCGAGCAGCAATCCGTCCGCGGAGACCACGACCGCATGTGCGGCACCGGGGACCCTGCGCACGAAATCGGTGATGAGCCAGCCGAAGCTGCCCGCCTGCGGTGCCGACGCTGTCACTGTCCCTCCTTGTCCCCGGGGTCGCGCGACAATAGCCGCCGTCGCGGACGTCCGCCGTCAGCGTATTCACCGTGTCGACCCTGTCGACCCTGCTCCCGGGGGACTTTCACCACCCTCGGTGCGCGTTCAAGTGCACTACGCGGTTAATCGATGCAGGACTGCGCATCAATGGTCCACGACCCCGGTCGGCCGCCACGCTCGGTGTTCGCCGAGTCTTCGCAGGTCAAACCCTACGTGCGAGTAACAACGCGGGAAACGCCCTGTGACGTGCCGGGCGTCGATGGCAGCGGCGCGTCACCACCAGTTGCCACGACTCCCCAAAGCGGGTGAAGCCTGCGGAGTTCACTCCAACGGCCGCACCACCCTGGGTGGATCCCCAGAAATGGGACCGCGGCTCAGCCCGGCTGCATGGCCGAATCGCGCGCGATCGCGTGCTGCACGACCGAAATCAGGACCTGCTTGGCCGACTCCCGCTCCCGCGCGTCACACGCCATGATCGGTACGGACGGTGAGATCGTGAGCGCGTGGCGCACGTCCTCGATCTGGTGGTGCAGCAGCCGGTCGAAGCAGTTGATCGCGACGATGTAGGGCAGCTTGCGGTTCTCGAAGAAGTCGATGGACGGGAACGCGTCCGCGAGCCGCCGGGTGTCGACCAGGACCACCGCGCCGATCGCGCCCAGCGCCAGGTCGTCCCACATGAACCAGAACCGGTGCTGGCCCGGCGTGCCGAACACGTAGAGCACCAGATCGGAGTCGAGCGAGATCCGGCCGAAGTCCATGGCCACCGTGGTGGTGGTCTTGTTCGGCGTCGCGGACAGGTCGTCGACCGACGCGCTCGCCTCGGTCATCGACGCCTCGGTGGTCAATGGATCGATCTCGGAGACCGCCCCGACCAGCGTGGTCTTGCCCGATCCGAACCCGCCCGCGACCACGATCTTGGCCGATGAGGTCGGCCCCGCGGCCGCCGGCGTGTTCGCGTCGGAGTCAAATTCTCCGAAGCCCACTGAGCACCCTCTCCATGAACTCGATACTCGGCCGGTCGCCCACGGTGGAGCTTCCGGAGTGCACCAGGACCAGACCCAGTCCGGCGACGTCACCAATCAACACCCGGACCACCCCGAGCGGCAGCCGCAGGTAGGCCGCCACCTCGGCCACCGAGCGCGTGTCCAGGCACAGGCCGCAGATCGACCGGTGTTCGGGCACCCGCACCCGGTCGAGCACCCGCCCGCGTTCGCTGGTGGACACCAGCGCCTCGATGGCCAGGTCATAGGTGGGCCGGGTCCGGCCCTTGGTCCGGAAATACGGCCGCACCAGACCGGAACTCTCCACCGGCTCCTCGGCCGCCTGCGACGGCAGGGCCGGGATCGGCGGGATCGAACCGCTGCCGCTGCTGCTGCCGGGCCCGGTGAACGCGGCGAACTCGCCGGACGGGTGGTCGGGCGGCAGCGACGGCCGGCGCCCGGTGTCCGGCGGGCCGCCGAAAAGCTCCGAACCGGGCCCGCCGAGCAGGCGGTCCCGGAAGTCCTCGACGCTGTACTCCGCGGGTCCGGTGCCTTCCAGCGGCTCCGGCGCCAGCCACGGACCGGTGTCGGCCACGCCGTCGGCGGCCGCGGAACCGTTCGCCCGCCGCGCCCGCCACTCGCGGTCCACTCTCTCCCGGAAGGTCGTCCAGTCCTCGCCCGCTACCGCGTTGTCCGACTGATCCGGCCACTGCCCGCCGGACGAGTTGTCGGCGAGCCAACCCTCATCTCTGGAGCGCCCCGCGTCCACGCCTGTACCTCCGTGCCCGACGCGCGCCTACGGGCGCGCGGCTCCCTGCAGTTGGGCGCGCATTTCGGGGGTCAGCTGCTGACCGACCCGATCCACCAGCAACGTCATCTCGTACACCACGAGACCGATGTCGCTGTCCGGTGAACCGAGCACGGCCAGGCAGGAACCGTCCGAAACCGACATCAAGAACATGAAGCCGTTGGCCATCTCGACGACGGTCTGCGCGACCGCACCGCCCTCGAAGACCTTCGCCGCGCCGCGCGCGAGACTGGTCAGCCCGGAAGCCACCGCGGCGAGCTGGTCCGCCCGGTCCTTGGGCAGACCTCTCGACGCCGCCAGCAGCAACCCGTCCGCCGAGACCACCACGGCATGCGCCGCGCCGGGGACGCGATGCACGAAATCCGTGATGAGCCACGCGAAACTCCCCGGCTGCCCCTGCTGTTTGGGACCTCCCGGCTGCATTGCGCCCGCCCGTGTCACTCGTCACTCCTCGCTGCCGTGTCGGACGAGGAGTACCGCTCCCCGCCGCTCACCGAAACGCCGTTCTCTTCCGGACGCTCGGTCGTGTTGTCCCGAAGCGCATGCCGGCCGGTGGTGTAGCCACGCTGGAAACTCGCCATCCGGCTGCGCGCGGCCGTCGCCGACCGGGCGATGGCCCCCTGGCCGGGCTGACCGACCGTGGTGTCGCGGAACGAATCGGTCTCCCCGGTGTTGACCGAGCCCGGTACCAAGTATGCGTTGGGCACCCGTTTGGGCAGACCGGCCGGGGTGATCTCTTCGCTCTTGGTCTCCAGCAACGACTGCGCGGCCTGCCAACCCTCGTCGGACACGCTGTGCCAGTCATCGGACACGGCGGGCTCCGGCTCGGCCGCCTCGTGGACCTGAGTCGCCTCCGGGTCCTGCTGCTGGGATTCGTACGCGACCGGCTCGGCGGCAGGCGTCTCCTCCGCCAACTCGTGCTCGGATGCCTCCTCCTCACTGAACCAGCGGGACAGCACCGACTGGTAGATCGGCAGCCGCTTGGTCGGTACGTCGTCGTCGAGCGCGCTCACCTGGCCCGGTTCCGGCTCCGGTGGTTTCGGTTCCGGCTCCGGCGGCACGTACTTGGGCTCCCGCTTGGGCAGCGCCAGGGAGAACTCGGTGGTCTCGGCGGCCGACCCGGGGGTGTCCCCGTTCCCGTTGAAGCTGGTCCGCGCCGGTTCGGCGCCGGGCTGGCCCGGGCTGAGGAACGCCGCGTTCGGCGTGCCGCCGACCAGATCGTCCAGGCTGATCGGCTGGTCGAGCGGGCGCAGGCCACCGGCCTGCTCTTCGGCGGGCTCCCGGGGCGACGGCGGCATCGGCGGGGGTGCCGGTTCCGCCACCGAAACCGGGGGCAGGCTCGGCGACGAGGTCTCCGCGCGCGACGCCGGGGGCGGCGGCCCGTCCGGGCTGAGCGGCCCGAGCAGGTCCGCGGGCACCACGATCCGCGCTATCACACCGCCTTCGATGTCCTCGTTCTCGCGCAGCCGCACCTCGATGCCGTGCCGCTGGGCCAGGCGCGCGACCACGTAGAGGCCCATCCGCCGGGTCACCGACACGTCCAGGTCCGGCGGATCCGCGAGCCGCTTGTTGGCCTCGGTGATCTGCTCGTCGGACATCCCGACCCCGCGGTCGGTGATCTGGATGGCCAGCGCCTTCTTCCGGGTCACCACGGCCCGCACGCTCACCTTGGTCTCCGGTTCGGAGAAGTAGGTCGCGTTGTCCAGCAGCTCGGCCAGGACGTGCACCAGGTCGTGCACGGTCAGGCCGCGCACCGCGACATCCGGGATGACGCCGACCTCGACCCGCGCGTACTGCTCGATCTCGGACACCGCGGCGCCGATCACGTCGGCCGCCGGGACCGGCTTCGGCACCGACTTCGCCAGGCCGGCGCCGGAGAGCACCAGCAGGCTTTCGCCGTTGCGCCGCAACCGGGTCGCCAGGTGGTCCAGTTCGAACAGGCTGGCGAGGTGGTCGGGGTCCTGCTCGTCGGCCTCGAGCCGGTCGATCACGCCGAGCTGGCGTTCCACCAGCCGCTGCGACCGCCGGGAGAGGTTCACGAAGATGCCGTTGACGTTCTCGCGCAGCAGCGCCTGCTCGGCCGCCATCCGGACGGCCTGCTCGTGCACCGCGTCGAACGAGCGGGCGACCTCGCCGATCTCCTCGTGGGTGTGCACGGGCACCGGGTCGACCGCGTTCTTCGAGGCCTGCACCGGATCCGGGTCGTCCAGGATGCGCTGCACGGTCTCCGGCAGCCGGGTGTAGGCCACGTCGAGCGCCGAGGAGCGCAGGACGCGCAGCGGCCGCAGCATCAGGCGGGCGATGACCAGCATCAGCGCGAACGCGGCGGCGAGGGCGACCAGCACGATGCCGGCGTCGCGCCAGGCCGCGGTGGTGGCCGAACTGGCCAGCTCGTCCGCGTGCTTGCGCAGCGTGTCGAGCAGGTCGTTCTCGACCGTGCGGAGCTTGCCGAGGTTGGCCGAGCTGTCCGTGGTGAGCCGGGCGCTG
Organism: Amycolatopsis anabasis; assembly: GCF_009765355.1. Lineage (GTDB taxonomy): Bacteria > Actinomycetota > Actinomycetes > Mycobacteriales > Pseudonocardiaceae > Amycolatopsis > Amycolatopsis anabasis. The sequence continues at coordinate 206,274 of NZ_VTHK01000004.1, forward strand.
TCGATCCCGGGCGACTGCTTCGCGTCGCCGCGGACGAAGGCCGCGGACCGGATCCGCTGCCGGTCGTCGACCTCGGGACCACTCACCGTGTCCGAGTAGACCTGCTGCTGGTCGGGCGAGGCGTTCGCGGAGAACGTCTTGATCGCCGCGTCACCGCTCGCCTGCGCGGCGCGGGCCTGTTCGAGCATGTCGCCGGGGAAGGTGTTGCGCAGGGCCGCGATCTGCAGCGCCGCGTCCTCCTTGGCGGTGAACTCCTTGGCCTCGGACAGCGCCTGGGTCGTGGTGCCCTGGCGGAGCAGGTCCTGGTCGTTGACCGCGGTGTTCACCTCGCGCCCGAGTTGCACCAATGCCTCCAGAATGGAGGAATAGGTGTAGAAGGCCGAAAGGTCCGAATAGGACGAGGTGTTCGTCGCGTTCCGCAACGGGCCGAGGGCGTTGAGCCGCTGCAGCCCGCGGTCGTAGCGCTCCTTGGCCGCCTGGTCCTGGGTGTTCAGCTGCCCGGCGGCATCGCGGAGATCGCTGATCGCGCCGTCCACCCGGGAGATCTGCGCGTCGACCGCGGCCTTCCGGTTCGTCACCGAACGCGGGTCCTCGTTGACCAGCGTGGCCGCGACCCGGGACACCACGAGGGTGCGCTCGATCTGCAGCTCGTGGATCACGGCCGTCACCTTGCTGGCGACGGCGACCTGGTCCGCGGTCTGCTGGAACCGGTTGGCCTGCTGCAACTCGTCCCAGCCGCGCAGACCGGCGAGGACGAGCGCGGTCAGGGTCGGAATGAGCAGCACCACGGCCAGCTTCGAGCGCAGCCGCCAGTTCCGCAGCCCGCGCCGCGAGCCGCCCGGTCCGGCGCTGATCTGTCGCGTGGGGGCGTCGTTCGCCCCCACGATCTGTGTCGTCGGCACCGCCGCACCACCATCGTTGTCCGGGCTGAACCTGTGCTCAGCGTTCTGCTCGCGCACTAGCGGCACACTCCCACGGGAAGTGGCCTGGTCAGCCCAGTGAACGGCGGCCGGTCGCGCCGGGCGCCCACCCCAGTGAAATGTTCATGTACTCCTGGTGTCCCGCCACCCCTACGGGAACCACGGAATCGGTTCAGCACAAGCATCGCTTCTTGGGCCCCTGCCCTGGTCGACTCGGCCTAGCTCCTCACCAACACGCCGCCCGACAGCGTCCCCTCGAAGAAAGTGCCTCGCACCTGGAGGAAACGTTCCGTCCGCTCGGCCATTCAGGCACTCTCTCTCGCTACATGGGTGGTCTATACCTGATTACAGGCGCAGAGGGTAGCGAAGACCCGGATCAGATGTAACCCTTCCAGGCCATGGGTGAGGAGAAGCCCCAGGACGCTCACTACTAAAGACGCCAAATGCCTCATCAACGGATAAGAGACTACTCTAAGTAGCCTAACTGCACTTGCAGTGCTACCCGTTCAGGTGATATTAGCCACGCCGGGAGCGGTGGTAAGCACCCATTGTTTCGTAGTGGGTTGATTCTCTACAGTGACCGCGTGACTCCCGACATGAGTTACATCCAATCCACCTGGTCCACGACAGAGTGACCATTTTTAGCGAGGAGTTAGCCTTGCTTCGACACGCCAACAGCAGAGCGCGGGGCCACAGACAACGCGGCGTCTTCGGCGTCCTCATCGCCACCCTCCTCGTGCTGGCTTCGGTCAGCGGCTGCGGCCTGCTTGGCGGTTCCGACAAATCGGCCGAAGGCGGCACCGGCGCCGTTGAGCAGCCCAAGGTCAAGGTCTCGATCATGCCGACGATCGACCTGGCGCCGTTCCACCTCGCGGTCCAGAACGGGTACTTCAAGCAGGAGGGCCTCGACCTCGAGGTGGTCAACGCCCCCAGCGGCCAGGCCTCGCTGTCCAAGCTGATCGGTGGCGAGGTCGACATCGCCTACGGCAGCTACACGCCGTTCTTCATCGCCAAGAGCAAGGGCGCCGCCGACATCAAGTTCGTCGCCGACGCCTCCTCCGCGGCGCCGAAGAGCACCATGATCGTGGCGATGCCGAACAGCCAGGTGAAGAGCGTGGCCGACATGGCGGGCAAGAAGGTCGCGATCACCGAGCAGAACACCATCTGCGACACGCTGACCAAGTCCGTGATGAAGACCAACGGCGTCGACTTCAGCAAGGTCCAGTGGGTGTCGCTGAAGTTCCCGGACATGGCAGCCGCCCTGCAGCGGGGTGACGTGGACGCCGCCTTCATGACCGAGCCGTTCATCACCAGCGCGGCGAAGACCGTCGGCGCGGTCCCGGTGTTCGACACCGCCACCGGCCCGACCCAGGACTTCCCGACCGCCGGGTACGGCGCGCTCGGCAAGTTCACCGACCAGAACCCGAAGACGGTGGCCGCCTTCCAGCGCGCGCTGAAGAAGGCCACCGCCGAATCCGCGGACCGCAGCAAGATCGAACCGCTGATGGTCCAGTTCGCCAAGGTGGACAAGGACACCGCGGCGCTGACCACGCTGCTGACCTTCCAGTCGGCATTGGACCCGCGGCGGCTGCAGCGGGTGCCCGACCTGCTGCTCGAGTTCGGCACGATCAACCAGAAGATCGATGTCGGGCCGATGATCGCGCAGCAGTCGGCGACCTGAGGCGACACGACCTGACGTGACAAGGATTCTCCGTAACCTGGCCGGCCTGGTCGGCTTCTTCCTGATCTGGGAAGGAGCCGCCCGGGCCGGGCTCGTCCAGCAACAGTTCCTGCCCCCGCCCAGCATCGTGCTGGCCCGAGTGGCCGAACTCCTCGGCCAGGTGTCGTTCGTGCGGGACGTCATCGCCTCGGTGCTGGCCTGGGCCATCGCGATGCTGATCTCGGTGGCCGTCGCGATCCCCGCCGGGCTGCTGCTCGGCAGCATCCCCGCGCTGCGCGCCGCGACCAAGGCGATCGTCGAGTTCCTGCGCCCGATTCCTTCGGTGGCCCTGATCCCCCTGGTGATCCTGGTGGTCGGCGGCGGCCCGGAGGCGAAGATCACGCTCGCGGTGTACGGCGCGATCTGGCCGATCCTGTTCAACACCATCTACGCGCTCGCCGAGATCGATCCGGTGCTCGTCGACACCGCGAGATCCTGCGGCACCGGCAGATCCCGGATGCTGACCTCGGTCGCGCTGCCGCATGCCGCGCCGTTCGTGTTCACCGGGATCCGGATGTCCGCGGCGATCGCGCTGATCCTGGTGATCAGCACCGAATACGTGGCGGGCGCCAGCCGCGGCATCGGCAACTTCATCCTGGAAGCCAGTGAGGGTGGCGGCCGGATGGACCTGGTGCTCGCCGGAACCGTGGTGGCCGGGGTGATCGGTTACCTGATCAACGAGGGCCTCGAACGTGCCGGGCGGCGCCTGTTCGCCTGGAGCACCGTCGATGTGGAGGCCACGACATGACGACCGACAGCGCGGTCCGGCTCCGCACCCGGGCGGGCCGGGGAGTTTCCGGGTTCGCCCGGAACTGGCTGCTCTTCCTGGGCGCGGTCGTGCTCTGGGAACTGGCCACCCGCCTGGCGGGCAACCTGTTCTTCCCGCCCCCGACCGAAATCCTGGGCAACGCGGCCCAGCTCTGGTTCTCCGGCCCGGTTTCCCAGCTGTTCCTCACCGATTCGGTGTTCGAACACATCCTGCCCAGCCTGGGCCGGGTGCTCGGCGGCTGGGCGATCTCGGTGGTGCTCGGCGTCGCGCTGGGCACCGCGCTCGGCCGCTCGCGGACCGGAATGGACTACGTCGGCCCGCTTTTCGCCTTCTTCCGGGCGATTCCGCCGCCGACCCTGGCCCCGGCGTTCATGGTGATCTTCCACATCGGACCCGGGATGCAGATCGCCACCATCATTTTCGGCGCGCTGTGGCCGATCCTGCTGAACACCGTGGACGGCGTCCGTTCGGTGGACAAGGTGAAACTGGAGACCGCGCGGTCGTTCCGGACGCCGAAGTCGTACTGGATCACCCTGGTGGTGCTGCCCACCGCACTGCCGAAGATCTTCGCGGGCCTGCGGCTGAGCCTGTCCATCTCGCTGATCCTGATGGTGGTGTCCGAACTGGTGGGCGCGCTCAACGGCATCGGCTACGCGCTGATCTCCGCCCAGCGGCAGTTCGACTTCCCGACCATGTGGTCGTGGATCGTGCTGCTCGGTGTGCTCGGCTTCGGGCTGAATTCCCTGCTGCTCCTGGTGGAGCACCGGGTGCTGGGCTGGCAGCCCGCTCGCAACGGTCGTAAGTGACTCAGGAGGCTGATGTGCCAACCATGCTCGAGGTGACCGGCCTCAACCACCGCTACGGCAAGGACGCCGAAGCGCATGTGGCGGTGAACGAGCTGTCGTTCACCGTCCAGGCGGGCGAACTGGCCTGCATCGTCGGGCCGTCCGGTTGCGGGAAGTCCACTTTGCTGCGCTGCATCGCGGGCCTGATCGCGCCGACCGGCGGAACGGTCAGCCTGCACGGCGACCGGGTCACCGGCGTGCCGGACGATCTGGCGGTGGTGTTCCAGGACTACAGCCGGTCGCTGTTCCCGTGGCTTTCGGTGGCCCGCAACGTGGAATTCCCGCTGCGGTGGGGAAAGCTGAGCAAGTCCGAACGCCGGGAACGCGCCCGCGCGGCCCTGGCGGAGGTCGGGCTCGCGGGGACGGAGAACAAGTACCCGTGGCAGCTGTCCGGCGGGATGCAGCAGCGGGTGTCGATCGCCCGCGCGCTGGCCCGCCGCCCCGCGCTGCTGCTGATGGACGAGCCGTTCGCCTCGGTGGACGCGCAGACCCGGTTCGAGCTGGAGGACCTGCTGCGGCGGGTGCAGCGCGAACAGGGCAGCACGGTCCTGCTGGTCACGCACGACATCGACGAGAGCGTGTACCTGGGCGACCGGGTGCTCGTGCTGTCCAAGTCACCCGCGTCGATCGTCGCGGACCTCCCGGTCGGCCTGCCCGCGGAGCGGGACCAGATCACCACGCGGGAGTCGGCGGAGTTCGTGTCCCTGCGCGGTGAGGTGGCGCGGCTGCTGCACGGCGGTTCGCCGGAAGCGGTCAAGGCCGCCTCGGACGCCGCCGAATGGGACCTCGCCGAACAGGAGGCCGCCGCGGCGGAAGCCAAGGAACGCGCCCGCTGACCGAAAGTGCTGCCACTTTCGGCTTTCCGATGCCGGAAAGTGGCAGCACTTTCCGCGTTCAGCGGGTCTTCGGCTTGCTGTCGTGGCCGGTTTCGTCGAAGTCGATGACCGGCAGGGTGGGCACGCCGAGCGTGCTCGCGCCGATCAGCTTGCGCGCGGCCAGGTTGCCCATCGGCATGAACGTCCCGGCCTGCACGTCCCGCCACATCCGTTCGAACGGCAGTTCCCTGGTGTAGGACGCCCCGCCGACCACGTCGACCAGCCGCCGCAGCACTTCCACCGCGTTGTTGCTGGCCACGTACTTCACCAGGGCGCACCGGGAAACGCCCTCCTGCACCCCGCCCTCGAACAACCGGCGGCTGGTCACCTCGTCGACGTGCCGGTGGACCAGCGCGCGGGAGCTCTCGATCAGGATCGTGCATTCGCCGATCACGTCCTGCAGCACCGGATCGTCCGCGCGCCCGCGCCCGGCGACCTGCCGCACCGTCCAGTCCAGCGCGCCCGCCGCGATCCCGGTGTACACCGCGGAGAACGCCGGCATCGCCCACGCCCACACGGTTTCCAGCACCCGTGCGTCCAGGTGCTTGACCGGCAGCGAATGCACCACGCGGTCGTCGGCGACGAACACGTCGTCCAGTTCGAGGTCGTTGCTCTGCGTTGCGCGCATGCCCATGGTGTTCCAGGTCTGGTGCAGCCGCACGCCCGGCTGGTCCAGCGCGATCTGGCAGAGCAGCAGGCGCGGCCCGCCCTCGGCCTCCTCGTACCGCGCGGTGGTCGAGCAGTGCGTGGCCACCGAGGTGTTGGTGGCGAAGCTCTTCCGGCCGCTCAGCAGGTACCCGCCGGGCACCCGGGTCGCCTTGGTGAGCGCGTCGGTCATGTCGTTGCGCAGGCCCTGCTCACCGGTCACCGAGGCCCAGATCAGCGACCCCTCGGCGGCCTTGCGCAGCAGCCCTTCCAGCCGCGGGTTCCCGGTGCGGCGCCACACGCTCGCCCACTGCCCCAGCGGCGAGATGTGCATGGTCACCGCGAGCGCGGTCGCGCCGTCGCCCATGGCCAGGCGTTCCAGCACCGGCACGATCTCCGGCAGGCCCGCGCCCAGCCCGCCCAGTTCGGTCGGCACCGACAGCCGGAGGAAACCGGCTTCGCGGAGGTCCTCGTAGTTCTGGACGGGGAAGGTGTTTTCCCGGTCGTGTTCGGCCGCGCGTTCGGCGAACACGTCCGCGAGCTTGCCCGCACGATCGACAAGCTCAAGCTGTTCGTCATTCAGGCAAGTGGTCACCCGAGATCAATACAGCAGGTCTCCGGCACGGTCAACGGGCAACCGCACCGGGTTACCCCGTTCGCCGCAACGGCCGGGGTTATCCCCGGCTCGCCCGTTTCGCGATCGCCTCGCCGATCAGATCCAGCGCGAGCGCGGTGTCCGGGCCGAGTTCCCCGGAGAACGAGACGGCCTCGAATCCGGCCCCGGCCAGCCGATCCAGGCCGGACACCAGGTCCCCGAGGTCGCCCGCGGCCATGAACAGATCGAGCGTGCGGTCGCTGATCTCGGCGAGCCGACCGGTCTCACCCCGGTAGACCGCGGCCCGCGCGGCCTCGACCTCGGCCTCGGGCACCTGGTGGAAGGACAGCAGCGGCCCGAGGTGCGGCAGGAAGGTGGCCAGCACCTTGCGCGCGCCCCGGCGGGCGAGTTCCCGGTCCGGGTGCACGAACGTCCAGTTCTCCACGACGAAGTCGGCCTCGCCGTGCGGCCTCCCCGCGTCCTTCGCCCCGGCCAGGAAGTGCTCCCGGAGCATCACCGCGTAGCTCGGCTCCCACTGCGCCGCCAGGCGGAGCCCGGCGCAGTGCGCGCCCGCCAGCCGGGCCCCCTTCGGCCCGTGCGCGCCGAGGTACACCGGCACTTCGCGGCCGGTGCCGAACCGCAGACGCGCCACCGGTTCCAGCCGGAACACCTCGCCCGGGTACGGACCGCCCTGCCCGCCCACCAGCGCGCGGATCACGTCGATCGCCTCGCGCACCCCGGCCAGCGTCGCCGGGTTGGCCTGCCCGACCAGGTCGTACATGGACCCCCGGCCGATGCCGAGCACCGCCCGCCCGCCGGAGAGTTCGTCCAGGTGCGCCAGGTTCGCCGCGATCTGCGCGGGATGGGTCAGGTACGGATGCGTGACGTTCGGCCCGACCTGCACCCGGCTGGTGGCGCGGGCGATGTCGCACAGCACCGGCCAGACCGGCCGGCGCATCAGCACGTCGTGCAGGGTGACGTCCTCGAAGCCGAGTTCCTCGGCCCGCGCGGCCAGCGCCGGGTAGGCGTCGATCGGCAGGTTTCCGTGCAGCTGCAGCAGGTATCGCAAGGTCAGCTCCTGAGAACGGCTACGCCCTCGCGGGCGACGCGACGGATTTCGTCGAGATCACGGGTGCCGAGCAGGTCCAGATTCCGGCCTGCGGCGAGGAGATCCTGGCCGAGCGCGGCGCCGATCAGGGTCAGGATCGCCGAGCCGACCGGGGTTTCCACCCCGGCCGCCCGGGCCAGCGCGACGGTGAGCACCAGGCCGCATCCGATGTCCTCGCGCACGTACCGGTGTTCCAGGTCGACCGATTCGCGCCACAGCCCGGAGGCGAGCAGCTTCGCCTTGGCGTCGGGCGGGTACATCGAGGTGTCCTCGCCGAGGTGGTAGTCGCGCAGCGGCCAGTGCGGCGCGGCGAACCCGAGCGCCTCGCGCAGCGCGATCCGTTCCTCGTCGAGCGCACGGGTGGTCGCCAGCACCGCGGGCGAGGTGCCGTCGGCGTGGATGTCGAACCGGTCGCCGAAGGTCTCGATGGCGCCGAGGTTGTGCGCGATCAGCGGCGGGTGGATCACCGGACCCCAGTTGGCCAGGGCCGCGTCCAGCCCGTCGGCGACCCGGACCGCCGCGGGGTACGCGGTGGCGAACCGGTCGTGCGCCGCGTCGGCGAGCGGGCCGGTGCCCGGGATCGAACCGACCGGCAGGCGCCCCGAGGTCACCGGCAGGCCGACCTCGCCGGGGGCGGTGACCCGGGCCAGGTAAGGCAGCGTGCCGGTTTCCAGGAAGGCCACGTCGGGCCGCAGCCGCGCGCCGAACCAGGTGCCGAAGGTGCCCGGGGTGAACGCGACGGCCTGCCCCGGCGCCAGCACCGGGGCCAGGGCGGCGAGCAGTTCGGGCTGGGCGGGTGCGGGAACCGGCGCGAGGACCAGGTCGCTGCCCGCGACCGCGGCGGCCAGGTCGTGGGTGGTGCGGGCCACCGCGATCTCCCCGGATTCCCGGTCGGTGCGGTACTTCAGCCGCCCGCCCCCGGGAAACGGCGCGCTCCGGCGCCACCACCGGACCTCGTGCCCGCGCAGGGTCAGATCGACGGCGGCGGCGTGCGCGCCGTTGCCCCCGCCCAGAACCGTCACGATCATCCGCGCCCCCGGGGCTCGTCGCTGAAGATCATCGACGACACCCTACTGGTGCACCAGATCCGCCCATTCCCGCACCGATTCCACGTCCACCGGTTCGGCCCAGCCGCGCGGCCGCGCGGCGCTGCCGATGTGGAACGCATCGGCCCCGGCCGCGCGCAACGGGGGCACCTGCCCGGCGCGCAGGCCGCCGCCGACCAGCAGGCGCGGCCCACCCGCGCGTCCGGCGAGTTCGCGCAGCACCGGCAATCCCGCCGCCACGCCGTCCGGATGTCCGGCGGACAGCACGGTGTCGCAGCCGAGCGCGGCGAGTTCCCGGTGCGCCGCAAGGACATCGCGGGCGTGGTCGACCGCGCGGTGGAACGTCCACGGGCCGGGGATCTCCGCGGCCAGGGCGGCGCAGGTTCCGGTGTCGACGGCGCCGTTTCCGGTCAGGTACCCGAACACGAACTCGGTCGCGCCCGCCTCGACGAGTTCGGCTGCCTTGCGGCGCAAGGAATCAAGGCTGCCCCGAGCAAAGGAACCGTTGTCGCGCAGCATGACCCGGACCGGCAGGTCGGTCGCCGCGAGCACCTCGCGCACCACGCGCGGCTCCGGCGAGAGCCCGTCGACGGCCATGTCCGAGACCAGTTCGAGCCGGTCCGCGCCGCCCTTCTGAGCGTTCTCGGCATCCCGCGCGTCCAACGCGATCACCTCAAGCAACCCCGGGTTACTCACTCGACCTCTCCCTCGATTCGGCCCGCGCGTGGCGGCCTCGTTCGACCCCGTACTGCAACTGCGCCATCCGCACCCGCACCGCCTCCGGCTCCCGGCTCAGCACCGGCTTGTCCGCCAGGGAATCCGCCGGCTGCACCGGAATCTCCGGCACGGTCGGCGCGTCCGGATCACCGAGATCCGGGTCCTGGGCGGCGGCGTGGTCCCCATTCTCGCCGAGGGCCCCGGCGAGATCGGCGGCGGCGGGCCAGGGCGGAACACCGGGCCGCTGCCAGCCCTCGGTGGCGGCCCGGCTCGCGTCGGCCCGCGGCAACGGGCCCGAGTCGTCGTCGAGCCGGTCCCGGCTGCTCGCGAACCACTGCGAAAGCACTTCCTGGTAGGCGGGCATCCGCTCGGTCGGCGCGTCCAGATCGAGCGGGTGCGGATCGTTCTCCTCGGTCGGCCACTCCGGGGCGGGCTCGTCGGCGACCGGCGCGCGCCGGGGCGGCTCCTCGCTGAGCAGCGGCAGCGACGGCAGTTCCTCGGGCATGGGCAGTTCGACGACCGGTTCCGGCGGCGGCTCCGGGGCCGGGACCACCTCGACCGGGATCACCTGCTCCGGCTGGACCGGTGAGACGTCGACCAGATCGGCCGGCACCAGCACGGTCGCCACCAGCCCGCCGCCCTCGGCGCCGCCGAGCCAGACGTCGATGTGGTGCCGCCGGGAAAGCTGGGAAACGACGTACAACCCCATCCGGCGGGACACCTCGACGTCCACTTCGGGCGGTTCGGCGAGCCGGGCGTTCGCGCGTTCGATCTCGGCCTGCGGCATCCCGGCGCCCCGGTCGGTGATGGACACCTCCCAGCCGCCGTCCCGCGTCACCGTGCCGCCGACGGTCACCATGGTGTCGTCGGGCGAGTACAGCGTGGCGTTCTCCAGCAGCTCGGAGATCACGTGCACCAGGTCGCTGGCGGCGTCCCCGCGCACCGCGAGCGCCGGCGTCGCGGTCAGCTCGATCCGCTGGTAGTGCTCGACCTCGGACAGCGCGGCGCCGAGGATCTCGTCCGCGGCGACCGAACCGGGCACCCGGTTGCCGAGATCGTGTCCGGAGAGCACCAGCAGGTTCTCGCTGTTGCGCCGCATCCGGGTCGCCAGGTGGTCCAGTTCGAACAGCCCGCCGAGGGTTTCCGAGTCCTGCTCGTCGGCTTCCATCCGGTCCAGCACGGAAAGCTGCCGCTCCACCAGATCCTGGCTGCGCCGGGACAGGTTCACGAACATCGCGTTGACGTTTTCCCGCAGCAGCGCCTGATCCCCGGCCAGCCGCACCGCTTCGCCGTAGACCGCGTCGAACGCGCGCGCGACCTGACCGAGTTCCTCGCGGCTGAACACCGGAACCGGGGCGACCCAGCGCCGCACGCCTTCCGGCCGCGGTTCGGGATCGGCGAGGATGCCTTCCACCGCGGCGGGCAGCCGGTGCTCGGCGACGTCCAGCGCGCTCGCCCGCAGGATCCGCAGCGGGCGCAGCAGGGACCGGGCGATGATCACGGTGAGGATCCCGCCGATCAGCAGCACGCCGAAGACGGCCCCGGCGTCCACGATCGCCGAGGTCCGGGCCTGCGCGGCCAGGGCGTCGGTGCGCTGCTGCGTCTGCACCTGCATCGCTTCCTGCACCTTGCGCGCGAGGTTCACCGTGTACGTGGCCGCGGTGTCCCATTTGGCCGGATCGAGCCCGGCCAGCGGCTGGTCGTTCTCCGCCCGGGTGAGCGCGGATTCGACGAGATCGTTGCCCTGGTCGACGATCAGCCCGATCACCGTGTCGTCGTACATCCGCTGCTGCTGCGGGCTCGCGAACTTCCGGAAGTCGTTGCGCGCCGCGGCGAGTTCGGCCTCGGCGCCGAGCAGCGCGCGCAGCCGGGCGCCGGAAAGGCTGCCCTGTTCCAGCGCGTCGGCCAGCACCGCGCGCTTGATCGACATCTGGTCCTTGACCCGGGCCAGCGCGTTGTCCGCCAGCTTCAGCCGGGCCAGATCGGGGTCGGTGACGTCGGTGACGGCCTGATCGCTCATGTCGAGCAGGCCGGAGATCAGCTCGCTGTACGACCGCAGCACGGCGTCCGCGGGAAACGCCGAATGCTCGCCCGCGAACCGCAGGCCGGTCAGCACCCCGAACTGCGCCTGGGTTTTGCGCAAACCGGCGGCACCCGATTCGGACAGCCGCGGCGCGTTGCTGTCGAGTTCGCGGCCGAGCGTGGCGATCGAGGCGTCGACGCGGTCCCGCTGGCGGCGCAGTTCGACCGGATCGGCCTTCCGCCCGCCGGACACGAACCGCACGGTGAGATCTCGCTCACGCTGCACCTGGTGCACCACATCGGCCACCGCGTCGTCAACCCTGCCGTGTGCGGCCAATTGGGCGAGTTGCGTAGCGTGATCGAGGTCCTGCCGCACCCGGAAGCCGATGAGCGCGAGGACGGTCAGCGTCGGGATGAGCACCACGACGAGTAACTTCGTGCGCAACCGCCAGTTACGCAGCCGCCACCGGCCACCCGCCGCCTTGACCGCCTGCGAATCCGTCGCGTCGCCTTGACGGGGACGACTTTGCCGACGGGTCACCAGGCTTCCTTCGCTAACCGGACTGCTGTGTGCTCCGGGGCGTCGCCCCGGTAAACCTACTGGAGAGTAGCGAAAGTAGGCATCGTCCGGGAGCCGTCCTGTTCCGGTACGGCCTCCTGGCGATGGTATTGCCCGTAGACCTTAAGCTCCAGCACGAAACCCGAGATTCTCCAGTCGACAGGGGCGGCCATGCGGACCAGCGCGCGCAGGGTCGCGGTGGTCGTGGCCATCGCGCTGTACGCGCTTTCCGGCTGCGGTCTGTTCACCGGCGACCGGCCAACCGCCCCCATCACCCCCGAGCGCGACACTCTACGCGTTGGCGTCGGCAGCCCGATAGACACCGCCCCGCTGCGGATGGCCGTCGCCGACGGCGCGTTCGCCCGGGCCGGGCTGCGGGTCGAACTCGTCGAGCAGGAAAGCCAGGAGAACGGGCTCGCGCGCCTGGCCGCGGGCAACCTCGACGTCGCGTTCGCCACCGATGTCGCACTGTTCAAGGCGGCCGCGGCCGGGACCGCGCTGCAGTTGCAGGGCGAGGCTTACACGTCTTCCGGATTCACCATGGCACTGGTGACGCTGCCCGGTTCCAAATACCAGGAACCGGGGAAGCCCAACGGAAAGAAGAACCCGACGATCGCGGTGGACACGCTCAACGATCTCGGCACACTGACCGCGAAATCGATGCTCGGCACCGCGGGCGTGGACGTCGGGAAGATCAAGTTCATCCAGCGCCCGTTCGAGGCGATGCCGGATACCCTGCGCGACAACGAAGCCGACGCAGCGTGGATGGTGGAACCGTTCATCACCAAGGCGGCCAAGGAACTCGGCGCGCGGATCCTGGCCGACAGCGCCCGCGGCGCGACCCTGGACTTCCCGGTGTCCGGTTACGCGTCGAGCGGGTTGTTCGCGCAGTCCAATCCGCGCACGCTCGCGCTCTTCCGGCAGGTGCTCGGCGAGGCGCAGCAGCGCGCCGACGATCAGGCCCTGGTCCGGCAGGCGCTGCCGAAGTTCTCCGGGATCGACCCCACCACCGCGTCCCTGGTGGCACTGGGTTCCTATCCCACGTCCCTGAACGGCGTGCGGCTGCAACGGGTCGCGGATCTGATGCACAGCACGGGATTGCTCGCCGCGCGGCTGGACGTGCAGTCGCTGCTGCCGCAACCGGGACAGCCCTAGCGCCCCAGGGAACGCAGCCCGTTCTTCAGCAGCCCGAAGGCGTGCTCGGCGTCGAGCACCGCACCCGGGTAGCGCTGGTCAGCGGTTTCCCCACGCGCCAGCCGATCGCCGTTGTCCAGCATCAGGCTCCAGAGCACCGCCACGATCTGGGCCGCCGCGAGCCGGGCAGTGAGTTCCGGGGTGCCCGCGGTTTCGCGGAGCGCCTCGGCCAATGCTCGCTGGGCACCGTCGGTGAACCGCGACATGCGGGCCACCAGTGCGGGGGTTTCCCGGACCAGCCGGTAGAGCGCGATGGTCTGGGGAGCGTCGTTGAGCCCGGTGAAGTGGTCGCGCCGCCGCAGGCTGTCCAGGAAGTGGGCGCGCAGCGCGGCCAGTGGCGTGAGGCGGGCCGGGCGGTCGCGCACGACGCGGGCGGTTTCCGTTTCGTGGTCGGCGAACCGGTGCACCACGAGGTCTTCCTTGGCCGGGAAGTACGCGAACAGCGTGCGTTTGGACACCTCCGCCTCGGCCGCCACCTGGGCCACCGAGACCGCGTCGAAGCCGTGTTCGAGGAACAGTTCGATCGCGGCGTTGGAGATCGCCGCATGGGTGCGCTGCTTCTTGCGTTCGCGCAGGCCGGTCTCGTCGGTCATGGGATCACTTTACCAGAATTTTGCACTTGGACTTTTTCTGCACTTGGTATACTTTTATACCAGGACGAGTTGATGAGTCGAGGAGGAGACGTGCGGGAGATCGAGACCGAGGTGGCCGTCGCGGGGGCCGGGCCGACCGGGCTGATGTGCGCGTACGAACTGGCGCTGGCCGGGGTGGAAACGGTGGTGCTGGAGAAGCTGACCGAGCGGATCGAGCAGACCAAGGGCGGCACGCTGCAGCCACGCACCGCGGAGCTGCTGGAACTCCGCGGCCTGCTGGAACCGTTGCAGCGCAAGGCTTTGCCCCGGGAACCGGTGGGCGGGCACTTCGCGATGCTGCCGGTGCCGCTGGACTGCACACCCTGGCGCACCAGGTTCCCCCACCCGATCAGTATTCCACAGTGGACAGTCGAGGAGTTCCTCGAGGAGCGGGCGATCGCGCGGGGCGCGCGGGTGCTGCGCGGCGCCGGGGTCACCGCGGTCGAGCAGGACGGCGACGGGGTCACGGTGACCGCGGGCGACCTCCGGGTGCGGGCCCGTTACCTGGTCGCCGCGGACGGCGGGCACAGCGCGGTGCGCAAACTGCTCGGGGCGGGCTTCCCCGGCCGCCCGGGAACCTACGTGGCGGTCCTGGCCGACGTCCTGCTGTCTCGCACTTCGGACCTGGTGCCGGAACGGATGGCGCATATCAGCGAACTGACCCGCTGGGAGGGCGACTACTGGGCCATGATGGTGCCGGTCGGCGGGGAGAAGTACCGGTTCACCTTCGGCCGGGCGGACCAGCCGGAGGTCGAGAAGAGCGCCCCGGTCACCGAGGAGGAGATCACCGCCGCGCTGCACGCCGTGTACGGGGAGGAGACCGAGCTGCGCGCGGTGGTCAACGCGGGCCGGTTCAGCGACGCGACCCGGCAGGTGGAGCGCTACCGCCACGGCCGCGTGCTGTTCGCCGGCGACGCCGCGCACATCCACCCGCCGCTCGGCGGGCAGGGCCTGAACCTCGGCGTGCAGGACGCGTTCAACCTGGGCTGGAAGCTCGCCGCGACGGTACAGGGGCACGCACCGGACGGTCTGCTGGACAGCTACCACGACGAACGCCACCCGGTCGCCGCGAGCGTGCTGCACCACACGGCGGCGCAGCGCGTGCTGGCCGATCCGCGGCCGGACGAGGACGTGCGCGCGCTGCGCGAGATCTTCACCGACCTGCTCCGGCTGCCCGAGGTCAACCGCCACCTCGCGGGGCTGATGTCCGGGCTGGCGCTGCGCTACGACCTGCCGGGCGCGCATCCGCTCGTCGGCGCCCGGGTGCCCGACGCCGAACTGGTCACCGGCTCCGGTCCCGCCCGGCTGTCCGAGCTGTTCCGGTCCGGCCGGTCCGTCCTGCTCGACCTGGGCGGCGCCATCCCGTCCGGCCTCGAACTCCCCGCCCGGGTCGACCACGTCCGCGCCGAACCCACCGGCGACCTGGGGGCCACCGCCATCCTGTTCCGGCCGGACGGCTGCCCCGTCTGGGCCACCGACGCCGTGGCCGCCACCGTCAACGTATAAAGGAACGCGTGACCAATGGCCCGCTGATCGTCCAGTCCGACAAGACCGTGCTGCTCGAGGTCGACCACGAGCAGGCCGAGGACGCCCGGATCGCGATCGCACCCTTCGCGGAGCTGGAACGCGCCCCGGAACACGTGCACACCTACCGGGTGACGCCGCTCGCGCTGTGGAACGCGCGGGCGGCGGGGCACGACGCGGAGCAGGTGGTCGACGCGCTGACCACCTACTCCCGGTTCCCGGTGCCGCAGCCCCTGCTGATCGACGTGGTGGACACCATGGGCCGGTTCGGGCGGCTGCAGATCACCAACAACCCCGCGCACGGCCTGGTGATGAGCACGACCGACCGCGCGGTGCTGGAAGAGGTGCTGCGGAACAAGAAGATCAACCCGATGCTCGGCGCGCGCATCGACGACGACACCGTGGTCGTGCACCCGTCGGAGCGGGGGCGGCTGAAGCAGGCGCTGCTCAAGGTCGGCTGGCCCGCCGAGGACCTCGCCGGGTACGTGGACGGCGAGGCGCACCCGATGTCGCTGGCCGAGGACGGCTGGGCGCTGCGCGAGTACCAGCGCCAGGCCGCGCAGGCGTTCTGGGCGGGCGGCTCCGGGGTCGTCGTGCTGCCGTGCGGGGCGGGCAAGACGCTCGTCGGCGCGGCCGCGATGGCGCGGGCGCAGGCGACCACGCTGATCCTGGTCACCAACACGGTCGCCGGGCGGCAGTGGAAGCGGGAACTGGTCGCGCGCACCTCGCTCACCGAGGAGGAGATCGGCGAGTACTCCGGTGAGAAGAAGGAGATCCGGCCGGTCACCATCGCGACCTACCAGGTGATCACCCGCAAGACCAAGGGCGAGTACAAGCACCTGGAGCTGTTCGACTCGCGGGACTGGGGCCTGGTCGTCTACGACGAGGTGCACCTGCTGCCCGCGCCGGTCTTCCGGATGACCGCCGATCTGCAGTCGCGCCGGCGGCTCGGGCTGACCGCGACGCTGGTGCGCGAGGACGGCCGGGAAGGCGACGTGTTCTCGCTGATCGGGCCGAAGCGGTACGACGTGCCGTGGCGGGACATCGAGGCGCAGGGCTGGATCGCGCCCGCCGAGTGCATCGAGGTGCGGGTGACGCTCACCGACGCCGAACGGCTCGCCTACGCGACCGCGGAAGCCGAGGAACGCTACAAGCTCGCCGCCACGGCGAACACCAAGACCCCGGTCATAAAGTCCATTGTGGACAAACATGCCGGGGAGCAGACCCTGGTCATCGGCGCCTACCTCGACCAGCTCGAGGAACTGGGCGCGGAGCTGAACGCCCCGGTGATCCAGGGATCCACGCGGAACAAGGAACGGGAGGCGCTGTTCGACGCCTTCCGCCGGGGCGAGATCGCCACGCTGGTGGTGTCCAAGGTCGCCAACTTCTCGATCGACCTGCCCGAGGCTTCGGTGGCGATCCAGATCTCCGGCACCTTCGGGTCCCGGCAGGAGGAAGCGCAACGACTCGGCCGCCTGCTGCGCCCCAAGGGCGACGGCCGCCAGGCGCACTTCTATTCGGTGGTCTCCCGGGACACCGTGGACACCGAATACGCCGCCCACCGCCAGCGCTTCCTCGCCGAACAGGGCTACGCCTACACCATCGTCGACGCCGACGACCTCCTCCGCCCCCTCTGACCCGCGAGTCCCCCGTTTCGGCACACCGAGTTCCCCATCTCGGTAGGCGATCTCGACATCCCGGGCACCCGAACTACACATTCGGGCAAGCGAACCACACACTCAGGCACCCGAACTACACGTTCAGGCAAGCGAACCACACACTCGGGCACGCGAATTCCACGTTCCCCGCACACTCGGCGATCAACGCCGGGCGCTGCCACACTCGGGCCATGGGCTCCGCGGACCGCCACCGGCTGGACACCCCGACCCTGCTGCCGCGCTACCTGGCCGCACTCGCGGCGGCAACTCTCACCGGCCTGCTCGCGGCGGCCGCGGTCGCGACCGTCCTGCAGTCCCACCGCCCCGATCTGGACGGCACCGCGTTCACCGTCCCCGCCCTGCTCGGCGCCGCGATCGCCGCCTTGGCCGCACTCGCCGTCGCGGCCGCCCTGCTCGCCCGGCACGCGGACGCCGAAACACTCGATCTGATGATTCGCCACCTGCTGTGGCTCGTCTTCGCGGTCGCGCTGGTACCCAGCCTCGCCTGGCTCGTGCTGTGGTCCTCGTCGGGCAGTGCGCGCGCCCTCCTCGGCCTGGCCGGAATCGCGTTCGCGGGCCTGCCGCTGCTCACCGCCTACCGATGGCACGCCGCGCTCCCCGCGGTGCTCCTCGCCTGCCTGTGCGGCGCGGTCGCCCTGCTGGCCCTGTGGCAACCGCTGTTCCTGCTGCTCCCGGTCTCCGCGACCCTCGCCGGCGGCTGGGCACTCGCCCTGGCCCTCCACGCCCGCACACACCACCTGCGCGCCTGAAGCAGTCGGGCGTAACACACAGGCTTCCCGGCCGACTACCACCGCACCCGGAACGCGCGCTCCACACCATCCACCCAGTCCGGGAGCACAACATGACGGAAGTCCACCTTCCCCCGCCGCCCGCGCCACCGAGACGCCGCCAGTTCCACGGTGCCGCGATCACCGCGCTCGTGCTCGGGATCGTCGCGCTCTGCGGCAGCCCGTTGCCGATCCTGAACAACGCCACGATCATCGCCGGGTTCATCGGTGTCGTATTCGCGGCGATCGGCCTGTTCGGCGCCCGGAAGGTGATGTCCGGTTTCGGACTCGCCCTATCCATCGCCGGAATCGCGATCGGACTGGCGCTGCAAGCGCAATGGTCCCGGGAACTCGGCGACCTGTCCGACGGCCTGAACCGGGCCCTGGGCCCGCCACCGCCGAGTCCGGAGAAGCCCGCGGTCCCGACGAACGAACGCGGAAACATTCTCAAAGAACTAGGAGCGGAAGCCGCATTCGGTGAACCCGGGTCCGAGGTCAGGTTCGCGATCGACAAGATCGAGGTTGATCCGAAGTGCGATCAATACGCCCCCAAACGCGAGCCCGGACGGCACACCCTGGTATTGCACATCCGGGTGGCCACGGGTGACGACGCCGGAACCAACGAGCGCCTCGGCGGAGTGGTCAACCCCTTTTCCATCAAACTTCTAGGAGAAGACGGGCTCACCGTCTCTGCCAGCCCTTCGATGTGCCTTTCCGAATCCGGCTCCCGGTTGTCCACCGACCTCGGCCCCAACCAGCGCACTCAAGGCGTGCTGGAGATCGAGGCGCCGATGGCGCACGGCACCCTGATCGTGCCCCTGTCCTCGGACAAGGGCTGGGAGTGGAAGTTCTGACCGGCTACTCGCCCAGCGCCTCGAGCACCTGGCGGGCCTGGTTCTCGGCGCCGAGCGCGTTCGGGTGCACCGGGGCGGCGACCGAGGTCGGGAAGAGGCCCTCCAGCCACTTGGCGCCGGGCGGCTGGCACATGTCGTGGCCGATGCTGCTGCGGTACGTGTCGACGAATTTCGCGCCGTGCGCCTTCGCCTGCTCGGCCAGGACGGTGTTGAGCAGCTTGTTGGCGTCGCGGAGGTAGGGCGCGTCGCCGTCGGAGATCGGCACCAGCGGCCAGCAGTTGGTGCCGTCGTCGGGCAGCAGCGTGGGGTAGCCGACCAGCACGATCTTCGCCTTCGGCGCGCGGTCGCGGATGCCCCGGAGCACGGCGGCCACCTTCGGCCCGACCGCGCGCACCTTCTCGGCGAGCTTGTCGGTGCCGCCGGAGGTGTAGAAGTTCTTGCAGGGCGCGCCGTGCGGCACCAGCGCGTCCATCAGCCCGCAGGTCACCACGACCTCCGCGAACGGCACGTCGTTACCGCCGATGCCGACGGTCACCAGCTCGGTGTCCGGTTTCAACGCCTCGAACTGCGGCGGGTTGCCGGTGAGCGGCTGCGAGCCCGTCATGTCCTTGGTGGTCGCGCCGCCGCAGCTCACGTCGGTGAACGAACCGGGCGCGATGTCCTTCGCGACGAGCGACGGGTAGTTGTGGTCGGACCGGGTGCAGGGCAGGTTGACCTGGTTCGGGATGAGCGACCCCGAGGTGTACGAGTCGCCGAGCGCGACGTAGGAGTCGTATCCGGACGACGCGACGGCGGCGGGTGCCGTGGTCAGGGCGACCGCGACGACCGCGGCGAGGCTGCTGAGAACCCGGCGCATGGCTGCTCCTCGTTGAGCTGATGGGGACCGGCAACTAGCTACTCAAAAGTAGGTAGAAAGCTAACGTGAGCCGGGCCACAGCACAAGCCCCAGGTCGGCGGCCGGTTTTCCAAAATTGTCGGACCCTCGAACTAGTGTTCGACCCGTCAGCGCAAGCCAGCTCTCGAGGGGGTCTCCATGACCATCGCTCCACTCCACCGCGAACTGACCCTGCCCGGCCTGTCGCTGCCGCCCGGGCGGTGGCACGGCTCGATCTGGGTCTCCGACGAACCGCTCGCCGATCCGGGCGGCTACCCGGCCTGCGTCGCCGAATTCGAGCGCACCGGACTGTGGCCGGTGCTCATCCCGCAGGACCCCCGGTTCCTCGCCCGCGGCGAGGACTGGATCGACGATCGCGGCCGGCTGCTCCCGGCGGCGGGGAAGATCGATTCGTTCGACCCGAGTGAGACGCTCGCCCACTGGTGGGAATCCACCTGCTGCGGGGGCGACTGCCTGCGCCCGTTCGGCACGGATTTCCCCGGGCTGGCACGGCGTTCCGGGCGGAGTTCGGATCCGCTGGCCGAAGCCGGGAACACCGGTTCGGTCCTGGCCGCGCGGCGGCCGCACCGCCTCGGCCTGGTGCAGACCGAGCGCCCCGCGGACATCCCGGCCCTGCTCGGCTGGACCGGGATGATCAAGTCCACCGACCAGGTCGCGGCGCTCTCCGCGGTGCTGCGCAGCTGGGAGGAGCGGTTCGGCGCGACGCTCGTCGTGCTCGGCTTCGACGAGCTGGAACTGTCCGTCGCCGCACCACCCCGCAATCAGGGCCGCGCGCTCGCGGTGGCCGCCGAGCACCGCGCGTTCAGCCTGCGCAGCTTCACCGGGCAGCCGGGCAACATGCGCGAGTTCGCCGCCGGTTTGGTCCTGTCGCGCCACTGGCGGTTCTCCTGGGATTGACCCGGGTTTGGCGATCCCATAACCCGGTTACACACCAGCACGACGACGAAGGGAGGCTGCTTGGGGGAAGCGACGACAACCGAACCTGGAGGGTGCAATCGCTGAGATCCGGATCGGCACCTCGGGGTGGCGGTACCCGCCGTGGCGCGGCGTCTTCTACCCGAAGGGCCTGGCGCAGCGCCGGGAACTGGAGTTCCTGTCGCGGCAGGTGAACACGGTCGAAATCAACGGCTCGTTCTACTCGCTGCAACGACCGGAACGCTATCGCGCCTGGTTCACCGAAACCCCGGAAGACTTCGTGTTCTCGGTCAAGGGCGGCCGCTTCATCACCCATATGAAACAGCTCCGGGATGTCCGGGCACCGCTGGCGAACTTCTTCGCCTCCGGGGTCCTGGCCCTCGGCCACAAGCTCGGGCCCATCCTGTGGCAACTGCCGCCCCGCTTGCGGTTCGACCCCGACCGGCTCACCGAGTTCTTCGCACTGCTCCCGCGGGACACCCACGCGGCCGCGGCACTGGCGGCCGAACACGACGACAAGCTGAAGGGAGAGGCCCATACCGATCCGGGAGAGAAACGCGCACTGCGCTACGCGCTCGAGGTCCGCCATCCCAGCTTCGCCACCGGGGATTGCGTGAACCTGTTGCGGGACAACGACGTCGCGCTGGTCGTCGCGGATACGGCGGGCACCTGGCCGTATCTGGAGGACGTCACCTCCGGCGACCTGGTGTACGTCCGGCTGCACGGCGACGAGGAGCTGTACGCCAGCGGGTACACCGAGGCCGCTCTGGACTCGTGGGCGGACAAGATCGCGCGATGGCGCGCCGGGGAGAGCCCGCGCACCGAGCACACCGTGGGCACTCCCGCCGCGCGGGAACACCGGGATGTGTACGTCTACTTCGACAACGACATCAAGGTGAAGGCGCCCGGTGACGCGATCGGACTGGCCCGGCGGCTGGGCGCTGGACCGCGGCCGTAGGTCCCGCCCGGGTGTCCGGCCCGCCGGTGAGCCGATTTGTCCGCTCTGCGGACAGCGGTTTCCGTCAATCGGGCGGAAAGGGTTCCCGTCGCGCGTCGCCGTTGCCACAATCGCCCGCATGACGACGACCGAGGAGCGCTGGACCCCCAACTACGGCGAACCGTACGTGCCGGTGCCCTACCGGCCCGCGCGGATGCCGGCCGACGAGTCCGTCGCCGAGGCGGCCGAACTGCGGGAACGCATGGAAGCGCGGCGCACCGTGCGCATGTTCTCCCCCGATCCGGTGCCCGAGCAGGCCGTGCTGGACGCCATCGCGGTGGCCTCGACGGCGCCGAGCGGTGCGCATCAGCAGCCGTGGACGTTCGTGCTGGTCGAGGATCCCGAGGTGCGGCGCCGCATCCGCGAGGCGGCCGAGGCGGAAGAACGGATCTCGTACGACGGCAGGCTGGGTGACGAGTGGCTCTCCGCGCTGCGGCCGCTGGGCACGGACGCGGTCAAGGCGCACATCACCGACGCGCCCTGCCTGATCGTGGTCTTCCAGCAGCGTTTCTACCTGGAGGACGACGGCAGTATCCGCAAGCACTACTACGTGGACGAATCGGTGGGCATCGCGGTCGGCATGCTGCTCACCGCGCTGCACCTGTCCGGGCTGGCCGCGCTGACCCACACGCCGTCGCCGATGAAGTTCCTCGGCGAGGTGCTCGACCGGCCGCGCAACGAGAAGGCGTTCGCGGTGATCCCGGTCGGCTACCCCGCCGACGACTGCGTGGTGCCCAGCTTGCGGCGCAAAACCCTCGACCAGGTGCTGGTGCGGGTCTAGGCGGGCGGGTCTAGGCGCTGCGCGCCTGCGCGCGGTGCTTGCCCTCGGCGATCTCCTCGATCAGCTTGCCGCAGAAGGCGGGCAGATCGTCGGGTTTGCGGCTGGTCACGAAGCCGGAGTCCACCACGACCTGCTCGTCGACCCAGTCGGCGCCGGCGTTGCGCAGATCGGTTTGCAGGCTGGGCCAGGAGGTCATCCGGCGGCCCCGCACCACGTCCGCCTCGATCAGGGTCCACGGCGCGTGGCAGATCGCGGCGACCGGTTTCTGCTGGGCGAAGAACTCGCCCACGAACCGCACCACGTTCGGCACCGTGCGCAGGAAGTCCGGGTTGGCCACGCCGCCGGGGAGGACCAGGGCGTCGTAGTCGCCGGGCGACACCTCGGTGATCACCTTGTCGACTCGGAACGTGTCGGCCTTGTCCAAGTGGTTGAAGGCCTGCACGGACCCCGGCGACGTGGAGACGAGTTCGGGCCGCCCACCGGCTTCCTCG
Organism: Amycolatopsis anabasis; assembly: GCF_009765355.1. Lineage (GTDB taxonomy): Bacteria > Actinomycetota > Actinomycetes > Mycobacteriales > Pseudonocardiaceae > Amycolatopsis > Amycolatopsis anabasis. The sequence continues at coordinate 228,824 of NZ_VTHK01000004.1, forward strand.
ACGGCCTTCCAGGGCTCGGTCAGCTCGACCTGTTCGGTTCCCTCGGGCGCGACCACGAAGGCCACCCGCTGCCCGGAGAGTGTGTTCGCCACGGAAAACTCCTCCTCATGTAGCTCCTGGTCCGGAACTACCCGGCTGACCCGGCCGGGCAAACATGCCGATCACTCGGATGTGCCAAGCCCGCGCCTTACGCTCGGGGCGTGGACGTCTACGCGATCGGCCTGCGCAACCGTTTCCGGGGCATCACCGTCCGGGAGGGTGTGCTCCTGCACGGCCCCGCCGGCTGGGGCGAGTTCTGCCCGTTCGCGGAGTACTCCGACGCCGAATGCCTGCCCTGGCTGGCCGCCGCCGTGGAGGCGAGCGAACGCGGCTGGCCCGAGCCGGTGCGCGACCGGGTGGCGGTGAACACCACGGTCCCGGTCGTGCCGCCGGAGCGCGCGCACGAACTCGTCGCCGCGTCGGGCTGCCGCACCGCGAAGGTCAAGGTGGCCGATCCGCGCTCGCCGTTGGCCGGCGACTGCGACCGGGTGGCGGCGGTGCGGGACGCGCTGGGGCCCGCCGGCGCGATCCGGGTGGACGCGAACGCGGCCTGGGACGTCGAGACCGCGGTCGCGGCCATCACCGCCCTGGACAAGGCCGCGGGCGGGCTGGAGTACGTCGAGCAACCCTGCCCGTCCGTCGAGGAACTGGCCGCCGTGCGCCGCCGGGTCGGCGTGCGGATCGCGGCGGACGAATCGATCCGGCGGGCGGAGGATCCGCTGCGGGTCGCCGTGGCCGGGGCGGCCGATGTGGCGGTGCTCAAGGTCGCGCCGCTGGGCGGCGTCCGGCGCGCGCTCGCGGTGGCCGAGGCCTGCGGGCTGCCGTGCGTGGTCTCCTCGGCGGTGGAGACCAGCGTCGGCCTGGCGGCCGGGCTGGCCCTGGCCGGGGCCCTGCCCACATTGGACTTCGCCTGCGGGCTCGGCACGATTTCCTTGCTGGAAGGCGATGTCACCAGCCAACCGCTGTCCCCAGTGGACGGTTACCTACCGGTCCCGCGGCACGCGCCCGCACCCGACCGGTACGCCGATTTCGCCGCCGGGGAGGCTGCCCGGGCCTGGTGGCTCGACCGGCTCGACCGCGTCCGCGCGGGGTGAGGCGGGCGGGATCAGCCGAGCCAGGGTTTGGCGATCCGGTCGTAGGTGCCGTCGTTCTGGGCCAGGTGCAGCCACTGGTTCACGAACTCCTGGAACACCACGTCCCCGCGCGGCAGCAGGTACGCCTTCTCCGCGAACGTGAACGGCCGGTCCGGATGCACCGCGCACAGTTCCGGATGCTGTTTCGCCTGCCACCGCGTCTCGGTCGCGTCGGTGATCATCAGGTCCGCGCGGCCCGCGATGATCTCCTCGAAGATCGTGTTGTTGTCGGGATGCCGGACGATCGTCGCGCGGTGCAGGTTCGCGTCGGCGAACTGTTCGTTGGTACCGCCCGGATTCACGATCGCGCGCACCCCGGGCTGGTCGATCTGTTCCAGCGTCCCGAATCGCTCGGCGTTCTCGCACCGCGTGATCGGCGTCTTGCCGTCCCGCACGTACGGCGTGCTGAAGAAGGCGCGTTTGGCGCGGTCCAAGGTGACCGAGATGCCGCCCATCGCCAGATCGCACGCGCGCCCGAGATCGTCGACGAGCTTCTTCCACGTCGTCGGCACCACGGTCAGCCGGACCCCGAGCCGCTGGGCGAGATCCCCGGCCAGATCCACGTCGATCCCGCTCCACCGGCCGGTCGCCGGATCGCGATAGGTGAACGGCCGGTAGTCCCCGGTGCTGCACACCCGGATCTCGCCGCGGTGCTGCACCAGGTCGAGCCTGCTCGCCGGGCCGGGCCCGCGATCGGAAGTCGCGCCGGCCGTGCCGATCCCGAGCACGGCCAGCAACGCCAGCCCGATCGCGGCGAACTTGACTCGCATTCCCCAGCACCTCCATCGATCCGGTCCGTGATCGAAAACTATGCGCTCGGCCGGTCGTGCGGAAGGGTCAACTCCAGGCCGACTGGTACGCCCGCACGAGCCACGCGTTCGCCCGCGCCGCGTCCGGGCGCTCGGGCAGCGGCGAGGACGTGCTCAGCTTCTCCAGCCGCTGCTCCAGCTCGGTCGCGGCCGCCAGCGCCTCGTCCTTGGTGTGCCGCCCCTGGCGCAGGTCGCGCAGCCAGGTCAGCCAGGGCTCCGGGATGGGCAGCGTGATCCGGCCGGTCTCCAGCAGTTCCACGCCCTGGACCCCGAGCCGCACCATGTGCATGGCGAACTTGGTGTCGAAGCCGTACTTCTCGATCAGTTCCGGCCGGTTGGTGCGCTTGCCGCGCAGGCCGAGCATGCGCTCGCGCTGGGCGCGCAGGTAGCCGCGGAACCGGTGGGCCACCTGCCGGGAGACGATCAGTTCCGGCCGTGCCCGCAGTTCCCGGCCGAGATCGGTGAGCCGGACGATCTCCGACTCCGGCACGAACAGCGGCAGCAGCACGGTGGGGTTACCGCTCAGCGCCAGCCGCATCCACTTGCGCAACGAGTAGACGATCAGGTCCAGGTCACCCGGGCCGGAGCGGACGCCCTCGGGCTGGGTCCGGTAGAGGTACTGCTCGAACCGGCTCAGGCCGATCACGTACTCGGGCGGCTCGACGCAGATGCCCATCTCGTCGCGGTCGTCCTGCCCCCGCACGGCGGTCCCGTGCAGGCCGGAACCCACCTGGCAGCGCAGGATGGTGCCGCGCTCGGCGATGTCGGCGAACTCGGGACTGTCGTGTTTCATACCCGCTGTCTACTCGGGAGGGACCTGCCCGCGCAGCTGATTTTTCCACCCGGCTCAGGGTCGGAATTCCGGGTCGGCTCCGGGCCGTTCCCCGATGCCGGCGCGGGTCCGGCCGCCGAACATGGAGTCATGACGAACAACGTGTTCTCCTCGGAAACCACGAAGAAGCTCCGCCGCAGTTCCAGCGACAAGATGGTCGCCGGCGTGTGCGGCGGCTGGGCCCGGCTGCTCGGCGTGGACGCCGCGATCCTGCGGATCCTGTTCGTGGCGGCCACCATCTTCGGCGTCGGCGCCCCGGTCCTGATCTACGCGGCCTGCTGGATCCTCATGCCCGAAGCGGAAACCGCCTGACCCGTGGCCCGGAAGTGGCGGCACTTCCGAAAAAGCAGAAGGGCCCGGCCGCCGAAGCGGACCGGGCCCTTGAGCCGTAACGGACTGTCAGAAGTCCATGCCACCCATGCCACCGGACGGGTCGCCCGCGGGAGCCGCGGGAGCCTTCTCCGGCTTGTCGGCCACAACGGCCTCGGTGGTCAGGAACAGCGCCGCGATGGAAGCGGCGTTCTGCAGCGCGGAACGGGTGACCTTCGTCGGGTCCGGCACGCCGGCCGCGAGCAGGTCCTCGTACTCGCCGGTGGCGGCGTTGAGGCCGTGGCCCTGCGGGAGGGTCTTGACCTTCTCCACCACGACGCCGCCCTCGAGGCCGGCGTTGACGGCGATCTGCTTGAGCGGAGCCTCGACGGCGACCTTGACGATGTTGGCGCCAGTGGCCTCGTCACCGGTCAGCTTCAGGCCCGCGAAGGCGGTCTCGGCGGCCTGCAGCAGGGCCACGCCACCACCGGCGACGATGCCCTCCTCGACGGCGGCCTTCGCGTTGCGCACCGCGTCCTCGATGCGGTGCTTGCGCTCCTTGAGCTCCACCTCGGTCGCGGCGCCGGCCTTGATGACGGCCACGCCGCCGGCCAGCTTCGCCAGGCGCTCCTGCAGCTTCTCCCGGTCGTAGTCGGAGTCCGAGTTCTCGATCTCCGCCCGGATCTGGTTGACCCGGCCCTGGATCTGGTCCGCGTCGCCGGCACCCTCGACGATGGTGGTCTCGTCCTTGGTGATGACGGCCTTGCGGGCCCGGCCCAGCAGCGACAGGTCGGCGTTCTCCAGCTTGAGACCGACGTCCTCGCTGATGACCTGGCCACCGGTCAGGGTCGCGATGTCCTGCAGGATCGCCTTCCGGCGGTCACCGAAGCCCGGGGCCTTGACGGCGACGGACTTGAAGGTGCCGCGGATCTTGTTGACGACCAGGGTGGCCAGCGCCTCGCCCTCGACGTCCTCGGCGATGATCAGCAGCGGCTTGCCCGACTGGATGACCTTCTCCAGCAGCGGCAGCACGTCCTTGACGTTGGAGATCTTGGAGCCGTAGAGCAGGACGTACGGGTCCTCCAGCTCGGCTTCCTGACGCTCCGGGTCGGTCACGAAGTAACCGGAGATGTAGCCCTTGTCGAAGCGCATACCCTCGGTGAGCTCGAGCTCGAGGCCGAAGGTGTTGGACTCCTCGACGGTGACGACGCCTTCCTTGCCGACCTTGTCGAGCGCCTCGGCGATGAGCTCACCGATGGTGCGGTCCGCGGCCGAGATCGAGGCGGTGGCAGCGATCTGCTCCTTGGTCTCGACCTCCTTCGCGGCCTTGTGCAGCTGCTCGGTCACGGCCTCGACGGCCTGCTCGATGCCCCGCTTGAGGGCGATCGGGTCGGCGCCGGCGGCGACGTTGCGCAGACCCTCGCGGACGAGAGCCTGGGCGAGCACGGTGGCGGTGGTGGTGCCGTCACCCGCGACATCGTCGGTCTTCTTGGCAACTTCCTTGACGAGCTCGGCCCCGATCTTCTCCCACGGGTCCTCGAGCTCGATCTCCTTGGCGATGGAGACACCGTCGTTGGTGATGGTCGGCGCGCCCCACTTCTTTTCGAGCACGACGTTGCGGCCACGGGGGCCAAGCGTCACCTTGACGGCTTCGGCGAGGGTGTTCAGGCCGCGCTCAAGTCCACGGCGGGCGTCCTCGTCGAACGCGATCAATTTGGCCATTGCGGTGTGGTCCTCCGGTATTGGGCGCTGCCGTCCGCCGGTTCGGCGACAGCAGCAGGACACGTCCTTCGGCCAGGCTCGGTGCCCGCGACGGACGACCGGCCCGGAGAACTCCCGGACCTGGCCTCACCGTCCCGACCTTCAGGCGAGCGGTCGGTGACCCCTCGCCTGGCACTCGACATCGCCGAGTGCCAACGCCGTGTTTAGCACTCTCCGGGTGCGAGTGCAAGAACCGCAGGTCAGCCGCCCGCGCTCGGTTTCACCGGAATGGTCCCGGGCGGCGGGCTGTTCTTCCCGGTGCCGGGCCCGTTCGACTGCGAACCGCCGGGCCCGACCGGGATCTCCGGCGCGGGACTGCTCGGCGCGGACGGCGAATCGCTGCCGCCGGAGAACAGGAAGATCGCGCCGACGATCGCGCCGGCCACCACGAGGATGCCGAGCGCGATCCAGATCCACTTCGCGCCCGAGCTCTTGTTCTGGGAGAACGCCGCGGAACCGCTCGCGGGCATCGGCGGGCGCACCCGCACCGGATCGCCGGGCGGGCCGTAACCGGGCGGCGGGCCGTACCCCGGCGCGCCGCCGGGCGGGGGCGTGCCCAGGCCCTGCGGCGGCGGGCCGTAACCGGGCGGGGGCGCCTGCGGCGGGTAGCCCGGGGGCGGCCCGCCGTAGCCGGGTGGCGGGCCTTGGGGCTGCCCCTGCGGCGGGGTGCCCGGAGGCGGTCCCTGCTGTCCCGGTCCTTGCTGCCCGTACCCGGGCGGTGGCTGCTGTCCGAACGGCTGCATCTGGCCCCCCTCTCCGCGCTGGGCACCCGCCTGGTGCCCGGCCGCCATCGCGGCGGCTGGTCCGGCGCCCGAGCCCGGCGGGCGCTCCGCCGGACCGAGCGACTGCCGCGCCGCGGTGACCAGCGCCACGCAGTTCTCGTAACGTTCCGTGGGATTCTTCGCCATGCCCTTGCGCACGACGTCGTCGATGGCGGGCGGCAGGTTGACCGCGCGCGACACCGCGGGCGGCTCGCCGCCGAGGTGCCCCTTGATCACCGTGGGCACGTCGCCCTTGAACGGCGGGCTGCCGGTCAGGCAGGCGTAGAGCACGCAGGCCAGGGCGTACTGGTCGGTGCGGCCGTCCAGCGGTTCGCCGCGCAGGTGCTCGGGCGCGGCGTAGGTCGGCGAGCCCAGGAAGTCGCCGCCCCGGGTGCGGTGCCCGGTGGCGCCCCGGCGGGTCAGCCCGAAATCGGCGACGTAGACGTGCTCGCGGGCCGACTCCCGGCTGGTCACCAGCACGTTGGCCGGTTTGACGTCGAGGTGCACCAGCCCCCGGTTGTGCAGGCTGTCCAGCGCGTCCGCGACCTGCTCGAGCAGTTTCAGGGCGCGGTCGGGCGCCATCGGGCCGCCGGAGATGAGGCTGGCCAGATCGGCCCCGTCGACGAGCCGCATGGCGATGTACAACATGCCGTCCAGCTCGCCGAAGTCGTAGAGCGGGACGACGTTCGCGTGATCGATCGCGGAGGTGTTGCGGGCCTCGTCGACGAATCTCTCGCGGAACTCGGCATCCGCACCGAGGTGCTCGCCGATGACCTTCAGCGCCACCTTGCGTCCGAGCCGCACGTCGGTGGCCTTGTACATCACGCTCATGCCGCCCTTGCCGAGCACACCGTCAATGCGGTAGTTGCCCAACCGGCGACCGGTGAGGTCCCCCGACACATCGCCTGTCACGCAGCGCAGCCTAACGCCCTGGATTCCGCACCCGTCGCCGGTTCTGCCAAGAGCCGCTTCCCGTTACGGAAATGTCGAACTACACCTTGCGGACGTCGGCCGCCTGACTCCGCCCGTCCCGGCCCGCCTGGACCTCGAACTCGACGCGGTCGCCCTCGTCCAAGGTGCGGAAGCCGTCCGACTGGATGGCCGAATAGTGCACGAAGACGTCCGGGCCCTCCGGGGACGCGATGAACCCGTAGCCCTTTTCCGAGTTGAACCACTTGACCGTGCCGACCGCCACGGCGCCCTCCTTGCTGCCGACCAGCACGCTGGCAGGTACGCTCCACCAGCGTTTTTAGCTCCGATCACGCTACCGGAACCAGGCGGCCGGGCAATGCCCAATTCGCGGGCAAATCACCCTGCTTTACGCGATTGGACCAGCAGTGTCCCCGGGCCGGCGAAATCGAGCGCGAGCCCTTCCCCGGTGCGGACCGACTGGGGCCCGGACGGGTCGATCGCCCGCAGCCGGCACTGCAGGGTGTCCGGGTAGGCGAGCAGGTACGGCGGCCGGACGGTGATCACCTCGCCCGCCGACAACGTGAACGCGTCGACCGGACCGGCGCAGGCCAGCACCAGCGGGCCGACCCCGCTGTAGTGCTCGAGGAAACCCGCGTCGCCGCCGAACAGCGTCTGCAGGCCGGGCCAGCCGTGGTCCGCGCGGACCGTGGACGGGCGGGCGAGGAACGCGTTCTTCGCCACGCACCAGCCGGTCGAGCCGTCGAACTCGAGCGGATACACGTCCCCGGCGCTGTTCGGCGCGAGGTCGATCCAGCCGCCCTCGGCCGGGGCGGTGAACACCGTGGGCGCGCCCTTGCCGTGGGAACGCAGCCCGCCCCGGGTCATCGGGGCCTCGACGATTCCGAAACTGCTCGCCAGCATGGTGTCCGCACCGGCCTGCACCGCTTCGCCGGGCGAGAGCACCACACGCGCCACCCCGAAGGCGGGCGTGTGGCGGGTGTGCACCTCCACGCGCCGCTCCTACCGCGACGGCACCTGGGCGATCACCCAGGCGGCCAGGGCCGAGGGGTTGCGGGTCTGGGTGAGCACCTGGCCCGGTCCGGCGAAGTCGAACACCAGGCCCTCCCCGCTCTTGAGCGACTGGATGACCCCCGAGGCGACCTTGCGGGTCTGCGACTGCACGGTGTCGGCGTAGGCGACCACGTGCCCGGAGTCGATGGTGATCATCTCGCCGGCCTGCAGGGTCACCGTCTCCAGCGCGCCGTAGCAGGCCACCACCAGTTGCCCCTGCCCGGTCGCGTGGGTGAGGAAGCCGCCCTCGCCGCCGAAGAGCTTGCCGAAACCGCCCCAGCGGGTCTCGGTCTGCACGCCATGCGAGGACGCCAGCCAGGAGCCCCGGGTGACGCACCAGCCGGTGCGGCCGTCCAGGTTGATCACCTGGATGTCGCCGGGCAGGTTCGCGGCCACGTCGACCCAGCCGCCGTTCTGCGGGGCGGTGTAGGTGGAGATGAAGAACGATTCCCCGGACAGGAACGCGCGGCCGAGGCCCTTCATGATCCCGCCCTGCGACTGCGCCTGGACGTGCATGCCGTAGCTGGTGGCGGCCATCGCCCCGGCTTCGACCTGAGCCGGCTCGCCGGGTGCCAGCAGCAGCCTGGCCACGGCGAAGGCGGGCTGGTGGCGGACTTGAACCTGCATGAAATCTCCCCATGAAAGCTGCGACCGGGCGGGGAGAGTCTTGCACGAGCCGGGACGCGAGGGAGGATGGTCCGCGTGATCTCCGTCGACGACTACCGCGCCACGGTCACCGCCCTGCTCGGGACGGCCGCACCGACGATCCGCCCGCTGGCCGAGTGCGCGGGACTCGTGCTGTCCGCGGACGTGCCCGCGGGCGTTTCCCTGCCGCCCTTCGACAACTCGGCGATGGACGGCTACGCGGTCCGCTCGGTGGACGTGGTGGAGGCGACCGCCGAGCGCGCGGTCGAACTGCCGGTCGCCGAGGACATCCCGGCGGGCCGGACCGACGTGCCGGTGCTGCTGCCCGGCACCGCGCACCGGATCATGACCGGCGCCCCGCTGCCGACCGGCGCGGACAGCGTGGTCATGGTGGAGCACACCGACGGCGGCACCGAGCGGGTCCGCATCCACGCGCCCGCCACGCCCGGCCAGCACGTGCGGCGCACCGGCGAGGACGTCGCGCAGGGCACGGTCGCGCTGGCCAAGGGCAGCGTGCTGGGGCCCGCGCAGCTCGGCCTGGCCGCCGCGGTCGGCCTGGACCGGCTGACCGTGCACGCCCCGCCGCGCGTCCTGGTGGTCTCCACCGGTTCGGAACTGGTGACCCCGCCGGACGAACTGCGCCCGGGCCAGATCTACGAGTCGAACAGCGTGATGCTCGCGGCCGCGATCCGTGCCCTGGGCTGCCCGGTGGAGATCGTGCGCAGCGTCGCCGACGACGTTCCCCAGTTCCGGGCGGCGATCGAGCCGCGGCTGGCCGAAACCGATCTCGTGGTGACCTCGGGCGGGGTCAGCGCCGGGGCGTACGAGGTGGTGAAGGACGCGTTGACCGGCGCCGGGGTGACCTTCGCCAAGGTGGCCATGCAGCCCGGCGGGCCGCAGGGCTGCGGGCGCTGGCACGGGGTGCCGGTGGTGACCCTGCCCGGCAATCCGGTGAGCGTGCTGGTGTCGTTCGAGGCGTTCCTGCGGCCCGCCCTGCTCGCCGCGCTCGGGTACGCCGAGACCGACCGGCGCCAGGCGCGGGCCCGGCTGACCGAGTCGCTGCGTTCCCCGGCCGGGCGGCGCCAGTTCCGGCGCGGGTTCTACTGGCAGGCCGAGGGCCAGGTCACCGGCGAGGTGGGGCCGCGCGGCGGTCCCGGTTCGCACCTGCTCGCCGCGTTCACCCAGGCGAACTGCCTGATCGTGCTGCCCGAGGAGGTCACCGAGGCGGCCGCGGGCGCCGAGGTCTCCGTGCTGCTGCTGTGACCGAACTGGGTGGGTCGTGAGTGTTCACGCCGGTTAGAACCGGTCTGGCCACTCACGACCCCCGAGACTCGGGGAGCCGGAGAATCCGGGGAATTCCCCGAGGGCGGCCGCGGGGACGCGGCCGTAGCCTGGCGGCCATGGGTATCTTCTCGTGGATCATCTTCGGGGCGCTGGCCGGCTGGGTGGCCAACCTGATCGCCGGTGGCCCGGATCGGCGCCGGGGCTGCCTGTACAGCGTGCTGGTCGGCGTGGTGGGCGCCGCGCTCGGCGGGTTCGTCTACCGGCTCGCGACCGGCCAGAGCAGGTCCTTCGAATTCGACTTCCCGAGCTTCGGGGTCGCCGTGCTCGGCGCGATCCTGCTGCTTGCCGTGCTCAGGCTGGTGAGCGGCCGTTCGCGCGACCGTTCTTGACCTTTTCCGCACGCGCCGTCCGGACGATCCGCACCGCGGTCGCCGGATCGACCAGCACCGGCAGGGGGACGTCGAGAATCTCCTGCCGCCAGGCCGCGAACAGCAGCATGAGCCGGTCCCCGCGCCGCGTAGCCGTGGCTGGCATGACCATATTCCTCTCTGCGGTTACTACGCAGTGAATCGACTTCGATCACCGTCCGTTAGCGCAGCCTCCGCGGGTGGGGGATACCCGCTCGGGGGAGTTCGCACACCTACCCCGTAAGGACTTCCGTGCGAGCGCAGTCACACGGGTGTGACCGCTCAAGGGGAGCACCGCGTTCCGCGTGGGGAACGCGGGGCGGCACCGCGGCGGACCGGAGCCCAGTGACCACGGAGGGGGATGCTGGGCTCCGGCCCGTTCACCCGGGCGGTAGCGTGGGGTCGCACCGAGCACCTTCCACGAACCACGGGAACCCCCGATCAGATGAGCGCGAGTAATCCCATCGCCCACGCCGTCAAGCTCGCCCGCGAAACCCTGCCCCCCATGCACCCGGCCGGCCGGCCGTTCGTGCTCGGCGGGATCGCCGGCACGCTGGTGCTGCGCAGGCTCTCCAAGCCGCTGGGCGCCGCCGCCGCGCTCGCCACCGTCGCGACCGCCGCGTTCTTCCGCGAGCCGCGCCGGGTCCCGCCCGCCCGGTCCGGGCTGGTCGTCGCGGCCGCCGACGGGCTGGTCTCCCTCATCGAGGAGGCCGCTCCCCCGCCCGAACTCGGGCTGCCCGCCGAACCGCGCACCCGGATCAGCGTCTTCCTGTCCGTCTTCGACGTGCACGTGCAGCGCCTCCCGGTGAGCGGGCTGATCGAGCGGATCGCCTACCGCCCCGGCAAGTTCCTCTCCGCCGATCTGGACAAGGCCAGCGAGGACAACGAGCGCAACTCGGTCCTGCTGCGCACCGAGGACGGCCAGGAACTGGTGGTCGTCCAGATCGCCGGCCTGGTCGCCCGCCGGATCGTCTGCCAGGTCAGCGAGGGCGAGAAGGCCGAGGTCGGCGCGACCTACGGCCTGATCCGCTTCGGCTCCCGGGTGGACGTCTACCTGCCGCCGGGCAGCAGGGTGCTGGTGAGCAAGGGGCAGCGCACGATCGGCGGCGAGACGCCGCTGGCCGAACGTAAGGTCCAGTCGTGAGTCGCGGCGCTCGAGTCGACCACAGCGCGCGCCCCGGCCGACAGGCCCCGCTATCGGGGCGGCAGGGCGCCCTCCCTGCCGACGTTCGATGCGCTCACAAGTCGCGCCCTGGCGACACGATCGCGGACGCGCGCGAAGTCGCGAAGAAACAGTGAGTCCGATGGTTCGCGCCACCACGCCCGGCGTCCGGCTGTTGCCCAACGCGATCACCGTGCTCGCCCTGTGTTCCGGGCTCTCCGCCGTGCAGTTCGCGCTGAACCGGCAGTTCCTGCTCGCGATCGGCGCGATCGGCGTCGCCGCGATCCTGGACAGCCTGGACGGCCGGATCGCCCGCCTGCTCGACGCCACCTCGAAGATGGGCGCCGAACTGGACTCGCTGTCCGACGCCATCTCCTTCGGCGTCGCGCCGGCGCTGGTGCTCTACGTGTGGCAGTGGGACGCGGAACGGATCGGCTGGGTCGCCGCGCTGATCTTCGCGGTCTGCATCGTGCTGCGCCTGGCCCGGTTCAACACCTTCCTCGACGTGGAGAAACCGCCGTACGCCAACGAGTTCTTCGTCGGCGTGCCCGCACCGGCCGGCGGCCTGCTCGCCCTGCTGCCGCTGATCCTGGAGCAGGAGTTCCACCAGGGCTGGTGGTCCGAGCCGGTCGTGGTGTGGATCTGGACGGTGGCCATCGCCGCGCTGCTGATCAGCCGGATCCCGACGCTGTCGCTGAAGTCGGTCAAGGTCCCGCCGCGGATCGTCGCGCCGCTGCTGGTCGGGGTCGGCCTGCTGGCCGCCGCGATCATCCAGTACCCGCTGATCGCGCTCGCCGCCGCGCTGCTGCTCTACCTCGCGCACATCCCGTACTCGGTGCGCCGCTACTACTGGCTGGCCAAGCACCCCGAGGCGTGGGACGTCCCGCCGCGCGAGCGCCGGGCGATCCGGCGGGCCCGGCGGGGCCGGGCGCGCCGCCTCGGCCTGCGACCGCCGCGCCTGCAGCAGGTCGCGGGCGCCGCCCGGCGCGCGGTTCGCTTGCCCCGCAACGGAAACTCCGATTCCCTGGGGCGCGGGTACGGGCCGGGGACGGACGGGCAGGGGCAGCGCAAGCGGAGCTGGCGGCGGATCGGGCTGCGCCAGCGCGGCGGCGACAAGTAGCCGGCGCGCGTCCGGCCGGTTCCCGTCGCGGTCGCGGATAGAGTAGGGGCGTGACCGCTCCCCAGATCACGCTGACCGTCCGGCACACCCCGTCCGCGCTCGACGCCCGGCGTGGTGTCGTCCGCCTGCATCCCGAGGTCCTGGACGCGCTCGGGTTGCGCGCCTGGGACGCGGTGCACCTGACCGGCGCGCGCACCAGCGCCGCGCTGGCCGCCCCGGCGCGCGGCGAGGCCGTGCCGGGGGTGATCATGCTCGACGACGTCACGATGTCGAACCTCGGCGTGCCCGAGGGCGCCGAGGTGGTGGTGGCGCCGATCGACGTGCACGCGGCGCGGACGGTCACCGTCGCCGGGTCGCGGCTGGCCAGCACCGCGCTGAACCCGGGCACGCTCCGGCTCGCCCTGATCGGCAAGGTCCTCACCGTCGGCGACGCGGTTTCCCTGCTGCCCCAGGACCTCGCGCCGCCGCCGGGGTCGGATGTGATCAACGCGCGGAACCGGCTTTCCGGCGCGATCGGCGCGAGCTGGACCAGCGAACTGCTCACCGTCACCGCGACCGATCCGGCCGGCCCGGTCGCGGTGGGACCGTCCACTGTGGTCAGCTGGCGCGACGGCGCGCGCACCGGCGACGCCGAACCGCCCGCCGCTCCCGGCAGGCCGGGCACGGTGCTCACCACCAGCCCGCACTCGTCCACTGTGGACGACTACATCGACGCGGAGATCGTGGAGGATACTTCGGACGAGGGCACGCCGCCACCGATCGCGGATCTGGTGGGGGCGGAGTCCGCGGCACGGCGCCTGACCGAATGGTTCGATCTCGCCTTCCACCGCCCTGAACTGCTGGCGAAACTGGGCACCTCGGGACGGCTGGGCGTGCTGCTGTCCGGACCGGAAGGCGTCGGCAAGGCCACCCTGGTCCGCTCGGTCGCGCACGCCGAGGACGTCCAGGTGGTCTCGCTCGCCGCGCCGAGCGTCGCCGTGCTCGAGCCGAACGCCGCCGCGGCGCGGGTGCGCGAAGCCGTGCAGCGGACCGCCGGGCAGGCTTCCGCCGCCGCGGTCCTGCTGATCACCGACATCGACGCGCTGCTGCCCGCGACGCAGCCGCCGCCGGTGGCCACCGTGGTGCTGGAGGAACTGAGCGCGGCACTGGGCAGGACGGGGTTCGCCCTGGTCGCCACCTCGGCGCATCCCGAATCGGTCGATCCGCGGTTGCGCGGCGCCGATCTGCTCGACCGCGAACTCGCGCTTTCCCTGCCGGACGGGAAAACCCGGACCGAACTGCTGCGCATGCTGCTGCGGGACGTGCCGCTCGAGTCCGATGTGGAACTCGGCGCAATCGCCGAACGGACCCCCGGTTTCGTGGTCGCGGACCTGATCGCGCTGCGCCGGGACGCCGCGTTGCGGGCCGCGTTGCGCCAGCGGGAGGCGGATGAACCCCGGATCGCGCAACAGGATCTGCTCGACGCGCTGGACACCGTGCGCCCGATCTCGATGTCCACTTCGGACACCCTGGCGACCGGCGGGCTGAGCCTGGACGACGTGGGCGACATGACCGAGGTGAAGCAGTCGCTGACCGAAGCCGTGTTGTGGCCGCTGCGCTACCCGGATTCCTTCGCGCGCCTGGGCGTCGCGCCGCCGCGCGGGGTGCTGCTCTACGGCCCGCCCGGCGGCGGCAAGACGTTCCTCGTCCGCGCGCTCGCCGGAACCGGCGCGCTCAACGTGTTCGCGGTCAAGGGCGCCGAGCTGATGGACAAATGGGTCGGCGAATCCGAACGCGCGGTGCGGGAGCTGTTCCGCCGCGCCGCCGAAGCCGCGCCTTCGCTGGTGTTCCTGGACGAGATCGACGCGCTCGCCCCGCGCCGGGGCCAGTCCAGCGATTCCGGCGTCGCCGACCGCGTGGTGGCGGCGCTGCTCACCGAACTGGACGGCGTGGAACCGATGCGCGAGGTGGTCGTGCTCGGCGCCACCAACCGCCCGGAGCTAATCGACCCGGCCCTGCTGCGCCCCGGCCGCCTGGAGCGGCTGGTCTACGTGCCGCCGCCGGACGCCGAGGCACGCGCGGACATCCTGCGCGCCACGTCGAAGAACACCCCGCTCGCCGCCGACGTCGACCTGGACCAGATCGCGTCCACTTTGGACCGCTACTCGGCGGCGGACTGCGCGGCGCTGATCCGGGAAGCCGCCCTCACCGCGATGCGCGAGTCGCTGGAGGCCACCGAGGTCACCGCCGCGCACCTGGCCAAGGCCCGCGAGGCGGTGCGCCCGTCCCTGGACCCCGCCCAGCTGGCCGCCCTCGCCGCCTACGCCGAGGGCCGGGCTACTTAGCCTTGCCGGTGGCGCCCTTGTAGTCGTTGGTCACGATCACGATCAGGCCGGGCGAAGACGCCTGGATGCCCGGGAAGCGGGCTTCCGCGCGCATGCCGAACGAGGCGGCGAGGGCGCGGGCCGCGTCCTCCTCGTCGGTGCCGGGCCGGAAGTAGGCGGTGGTGGTCGGGATGATCCCGGACGGATAGTTGCTGACGTCAACGACGTTCCAGCCCTGCCCGCGCAGGTCGTTGGCCGCCTGCTCGGCGAGGCCGTGGATCATGCTGTTGTTGTAGACCCGCACGACGACCCACTTGTTCGCCGCCTGCTCCCCACCGGGCTGACCGGGTTGCGGCTGGCCGGGCTGCCCGGGCTGGCTCGAGGGCGGCTGCCCCGGCGAAGACGGCGGGCTGGAGGGCGGCGCGGTGCTCGAAGGGGGCGCGGAGGACGGCGGTGCGCTGCTCGGCGGCTCGCCGGACGGGTTGCCCGGCCCCGGCGGGACGCTCCCGGTCGTGCCGGAACTCGGCGGCGGGGCGGCGTTCTCACCGGAATCCCCACCGGTCAGCGCGACGGTCGTCCCGACCACGGCCGCGACCAGCGCGACCCCGATCAGCACCACACCGGCGAGACGCATCGGGCGCGAAAGCCCGTCCAGGAAACTCATGGGAGCTCAATCCCCAGCCGGCGCGCCGCGCGGGTGCGTTGCCGGGCGGCGCGCATCTTCCGCAGCCGCTTGACCAGCATCGGGTCGGCCTGGATGGCCTCCGGCTTGTCGATGAGCTGGTTGAGCACCTGGTAGTAGCGGGTGGACGACATCGCGAACAGTTCGCGGATCGCCTGCTCCTTGGCGCCGGCGTACTTCCACCACTGGCGCTCGAAGGCCAGCACCTCCTGCTCCCGGCGCGAGAGTCCCTCCACCGGCGCGCCGGTCGGATCGGGCGGGGACGGCCGGCCTTCGGCCATCGACTCCGCGGCGTCCATCTGACTCCTCGCAATCGGATCTTCAGCGGTGTCCGGGCGAATGACGAACAACACGGCTGTCATTCCGCGGCCGCCATTAGATCACGGGTCGGGGGGTGATCGCCGGTAAACATCCCGGCGCGTCCCGGGGATTCGCCTCGGTACCATCCGAAGTCGTGACGATTCACCCGATCCGCATCGCCGGTGACCCCGTGCTGCACCACCCGACGCGGGAGATCACCGAGTTCGACGACGCGCTGCGCACGCTCACCGAGGACATGTTCGAGACGATGTACGCCGCGGAGGGGGTCGGGCTCGCCGCCAACCAGATCGGCCTGGACCTGCGGGTGTTCGTCTACGACTGCCCGGACGACGAGGGCAACCGGTTCAAGGGGCTCGTGGTGAACCCGAAGCTGGAGACCTCGGAGATCCCGGAGACCATGCCCGATCCGGACAACGACTGGGAGGGCTGCCTGTCCGCCCCCGGCGAGTCGTATCCGACCGGGCGGGCGAGCTGGGCCAAGGTCACCGGTTTCGATCTGGACGGCAAGCCGATCGAGGTCGAGGGCACCGGCTACTTCGCGCGCTGCCTGCAGCACGAGACCGACCACCTCGACGGGTACATCTACCTGGACCGCCTGGTCGGCCGGCACGCCCGGGAAGCCAAACGCATGCTCAAGCGCAACAAATGGGGCGTCCCCGGCAACTCCTGGCTCCCCGAACCCCCCGCCTAGCCGGAATCCCCCAATGTGGCTTTCGGGGCGCTGGATGTACCCAATGCGGCGTTGGGGGCATTGAACGTCCCCAACGCCACATTGGGGGACTTCAGCAGCCGAGGTAGCGGCAGCGGAGCACCCGGGGTTGTTCGATCACCGTGCCGTGCCGCACCGACCAGGCGAGCCGCAGGTACTGCGCGTGCGTCCAGGCGAGCGGGGTCGCCGACGCGGTCGGTGTGCCGGGGCGGAAACCCGGTTGCCCGCTCGGCGGGTTCTCGTCCCACACCTGCTCCGGCATGGTGCCGCCCGGCGTGCTCACCCGGCCCAGATCGCGCAGCCGGTTCGCCGCGGTGGCGGGGTCGCCGTTCGCCAGGTCGTACTCGCCGCGCTCCCCGGCCAGCAGCGGCCACAGGCGGCCGAACGTCGTCCGGCTCTCCGGCGGGAACGTGAAGTCCCACGGTTTCCCGTCGGCCTGCTCCCCGTAGCCGTCCGCGGTGTACCGGTGCCAGAACTCGCCGTTCGGGGTCCGGTGGGCGATCTGCGCGTCGGTCACCCGGATGCTGTTGCGGATCACCGGATCGTCCGGCGCGTAGATGCCGAGCCGGACGAGGTCGAGGAACCCGGCGTCGGTCACCGCGCGCTGGTCCAGGGTGAGGCTGGAGTTGCCGAGGTTGTAGCGAGCGCCGCTGTTCGCGTTGCCGTCCTTGGTGAGCCGGACGAAGTACGGTTCCTTCGACAGCGGGCCGTTGGTGGTGACCGTCCAGCCGGGCAGGTGCGCGCGGAACTCGTCGGCCTTGGCGAGGTACCGCTCGGCGTCGGCGGCGGCGCCGTTGGCCTTGGCCAGTTCTGCGGCGCAGACGAGCCCCGCGATCACCGAGGCGATGGTGGACGGGGAGTAGCCGTCCTGTTCTTCCCAGCGCTCCTGCTGGGTGTAGGGCGACTTCTGGCCCTGGGGTCCCTGGTAGGACAACAGGAATTCGGCCGCCTTGCGCACTCCCTGCCAGGTCTTCGCGTCGGTGCGGCCGAGTTGTTCGGCGAGCACGATCGGGAACGCGGTCTCGTCGAGCTGGATCGAGGTCCACACCGGGGTGCCGTCGACCTTGCTGTTCTGCGGCAGGTGCCCGTCCGGTAGCTGCTGGGTGCCGAACATGAAGTCCAGCGCGCGTTCGGCGGCGGCCCGGTCGCCGGCGGCGAGCATCCCGGTGGCGATCTGGTACAGGTCGCGCGGCCAGACCAGGTGGTAGGTGCCGGACGGCTCGAAGTCGCCGTCGTTGTTGCCGAACCGCCACGGCATGCTCGGCGACGCGATGAACCCGCCGGGATGCCGCTTGTCCTCGCTCGCCGCGAGCATCAGGACCGACGCCCGGTACGCCTCGCGTTCCGCGCGGGAACGCAGGGACGCGGGCGCGCCCGGCAGGCCGTCGAGGTAGCGGCGCCAGCCGGATTCGTTCGCCCGCGCGGCCGCGCCGAACCCGCGCCGCAACGACTCGCGAGCCGCGGCCGCCGCGGTCCGGTCCCGGTCGCCGAGGCCGACGGCGAGTTCCACGTGCCGGGTGCGCACCCCGTCGGCCGCGGTCTGCCCGGTCAGCAGCACGTTGCCGCGCCGGGCCTCCGGGTAGGACTGGAGGGTGAACGTCTTCTTCAGCTGGGTGAGCCCGTCCGACGCGCCCGCGTAACCGGTGCTGGTGCGGGTGAACGCGGGGCTCGCCGCGAACGCCGACGCCATCGCGGGGTCGCGGGCGAGCAGCGTGCCGGAGTCCGTGCTCGCCGAATCGTCGGAACCGTTGTTCGCCAGATCCGGGTCGAGCACCGCGTAGAGCTGGTACGGCTGCCCGGTCAGCGAGGTGAAATCGGCGCCGACCAGCACGGTCGACCGGGCCGGATCGGTGACGTAGGTCTTGCGCAGCCGCCAGCGGTGCTGGTCGTCGGTGATCGTCTGCTCGTAGGTCAGCCCGTCGGCGCTGGTGCGGCGCACCCGCTGCGACTTCGCCTCGGCGTCCACCGCGGCGAACCCGCGCCCGTCGGTGACCACGAAGTTCAGCGAACGCACGCTGGGGGTGGACAGGTCCGGGTAGTAGATCTCGGACATTTGCCCGCCCTGCAGGGTGAACCACACGTCGCTCGCCCGGTCGCGGGCCGTGCCGAAGCCGGTCTTGTCCGCCGGGAGCCAGCTCGGATGGGCACCGGGAGCGCCGGGCGCGTCGGCCTGCGCCGTGGCGACGGCGGGGACGAGGCCGGTGACCAGGAGCCCGCCGAGTGCGGCGATCGCGATTCTGCGCATGTCTCACCCCATGTTCTGCACCGTTACAGAAGACCGCTCAGTCTTGCGCAAATCCCGGCGGGGCGCATGGTCCGTTCGTAGGTTGAAGCTGATTGCCGCGCCGTCCGCCTACGGCGAACGCACGGGCCCGCACGGCCGATCGAGGCGCACACTCGTAGTAGGTGCAACGGTGTAATTGCTGAAGGCGGTGGTCGCGGTGTCCGAAGAAGAAGACGTGCTCGACGCCTACTCCCGCGCGGTGAGTGCCGTGGCCGCCTCGGTGACCCCGCATGTCGCGAGCGTCCGGCTGGGCCAGGGCGGCGGTTCGGCCGTGGTGTTCGCCGACGACGGGCACCTGATCACCAACGCGCACGTGGTCGGCCGTCACCGGCGCGGGGTGGCGACCTTCGCCGACGGCGGCGAGGCGGAGTTCGTCGTGGTCGGAGCGGACCCGCTGTCCGATCTCGCGGTGCTGCGCACCCGGGACCCGGCGCCGCCCGCGGTCCGGTTCGGCGACGCGGACCGCCTGGTCGTCGGGCAGCTCGTGGTCGCGATCGGCAGCCCGCTCGGGTTCTCCGGTTCGGTGACCGCGGGGGTGGTGAGCGCGCTCGGCCGCGCGCTGCCGGTGCGCTCGCAGCGGACCACCCGGGTGATCGAGGACGTGATCCAGACCGACGCCGCGCTCAACCCGGGCAACTCCGGTGGCGCGCTGGCCGATTCGGCGGGCCGGGTGGTCGGCGTGAACACCGCGGTCGCCGGGATCGGCCTGGGCCTGGCGGTGCCGATCAACGCGACCACCCGGCGGATCATCGACACGCTGCTCGTCGAGGGCCGGGTGCAGCGCGCGTACCTCGGCGTGGCCGGGGTGCCCGCCCCGCTGCCGGACGAGGTCGCCGAGCGCACCGGGCAGAGCGCGGGCCTGCGGGTGATGGAGGTGGTCCAGGGCGGCCCGGCGCACCGCGCGGGGCTGTACCCCGGCGATCTCGTGCTCACCGTCGGGCGGGAACGGGTGTCCGACGCGCAGGGCATCCAGCGGCAGCTCTTCGGCGAGGTGATCGGCACGTCCCTGCCGATCACCGTGCTCCGCAACGGCGCCATGGTCGACGTCATCGCCACCCCCGCCGAACTCGTCAGCTGACCCGGCGCCGCACTGTCATGAGGGGACCCCTCCTGACGAAATTTGTCCGGAGGGGTCCCCTCATGACAGTTCCGGGGACCGGAAAACTCGGTGGCCGGGCGGGTGGATGACCGGTCAGGATCGGGGGATGCCGAACTTGATCGCGTTCATCCCCGCCGCGTTCCTGATCGCCCTCGTGCCCGGCCCGGCCACGGTGATGCTGATCAAGCAGTCGGCCCGCGGCTCGCGGCGCAACTCGCTCGCCACCATCGCCGGGATCGAGGCGGGCGTGCTGTTCTGGGGGCTGGCCGCGGTGTTCGGCCTGTCGGCGGTGCTGCTCGCCTCCCAGATCGCCTACGACGTGCTCCGCATCGCGGGCGCGGCGTTCCTGGTCTACCTCGGCGTCAAGGCGCTCTTCTTCGCGAAACCGCGCCGGGACGACGAACCGAGCGCGGGCGCCGGGTTCCGCGCCGGGTTCCTGATCAACGTGACCAACCCCAAGGCGGGCGTGTTCGCGATCTCGTTCCTCCCCCAGTTCGTGCCCGCGCACGCCGGGGCGCCCGCGCTGTTGCTGCTCGTCGGCATTTGGATGCTGGTCGACGTCGTCTGGTACACCGCGCTCGCGCTGCTGCTCACCCGGATCGGCCGGTGGCTGCGCAAGGAGTCCACGCGGCGGTGGCTGGAACGCACTTCCGGTGGCGTGTTCGTCGCATTCGGGGTGACGGTGGCGCTGGAGGGTTGAGGTCTGCGCCCTTGCGTGGCATGGTCGAGGCACAACCACACAACGCGGGAGCTCGCGCCATGGCGGGCTGAGAGGGTGGCTGGTGTCCCTTGCGAGGACCCGGCGCCGCCGACCGCATGAACCTGACCGGGTAATGCCGGCGTAGGGAGTGACTTTCTTTGACGACGCTGGAAAACAAGGCTGCCCAGGAAATCCGGCCCAGCGTGACCACCGGTCCGATCACCGGATCGCGCAAGGTCTACCACCAGACCGAATCCGGGCTCCGCGTCCCGGCCCGGCGGATCGAACTGTCCAATGGCGACCACTTCGACGTCTACGACACGTCCGGCCCGTACACCGATCCGGACGTGCACATCGACGTCCACAGTGGACTTCACCGGCTGCGGGCCGGGTGGGCGGACGGCCAGGAGCACAAGACCCAGCTCGGCTGGGCCAAGGCGGGCGTCATCACGCGGGAGATGGAGTTCGTCGCGGCCCGGGAACGCGTGGATCCCGAGTTCGTCCGGTCCGAAGTGGCCAGTGGCCGGGCGGTGATCCCGGTCAACCGCAAGCATCCGGAGAGCGAGCCGGCCATCATCGGGAAGAACTTCCTGGTGAAGGTCAACGCGAACATGGGCAACTCGGCCGTCTGGTCCTCGGTGGAGGAAGAGGTCGACAAGATGGTGTGGGCGACCCGCTGGGGCGCGGACACCATCATGGACCTGTCCACCGGCAGGCGGATCCACGAGACCCGCGAATGGATCATGCGCAACTCGCCGGTCCCGGTCGGCACGGTGCCGATCTACCAGGCGCTGGAAAAGGTCGACGGCGACCCGGAGAAGCTGTCCTGGGAGGTCTACCGGGACACCGTGATCGAGCAGTGCGAGCAGGGCGTGGACTACATGACCGTGCACGCCGGGGTGCTGCTGCGGTACGTCCCGCTGACCGCGCGCCGGGTCACCGGCATCGTCTCGCGCGGCGGTTCGATCATGGCCGCGTGGTGCCTCGCGCACCACAAGGAATCCTTCCTGTACACGCATTTCGCCGAGCTGTGCGAGATTCTGCGCGCCTACGACGTGACCTTCTCGCTCGGGGACGGGCTGCGGCCGGGTTCGATCGCGGACGCCAACGACCGCGCGCAGTTCGCGGAGCTGGAAACCCTCGGCGAGCTCACGCACATCGCCCGCGACCACGACGTCCAGGTGATGATCGAAGGCCCCGGCCACGTGCCGATGCACAAGATCAAGGAGAACGTGGAGCTGGAGGAGAAGCTCTGCGGCGAGGCGCCGTTCTACACCCTCGGTCCACTCGCGACGGACATCGCGCCCGCCTACGACCACATCACCTCCGCGATCGGCGCCGCGCAGATCGGCTGGTACGGCACCGCGATGCTGTGCTATGTCACGCCGAAGGAACACCTCGGCCTGCCCAACCGGGACGACGTGAAGACCGGGGTGATCACGTACAAGATCGCCGCGCACAGCGCCGATCTGGCCAAGGGGCACCCGCACGCGCAGGAGTGGGACGACGAGCTTTCCAAGGCGCGCTTCGAATTCCGCTGGAACGACCAGTTCAACCTGTCGCTCGACCCGGACACCGCGCGCTCGTTCCACGACGAGACCCTGCCCGCCGAACCGGCGAAGACCGCGCACTTCTGCTCGATGTGCGGGCCGAAGTTCTGCTCGATGCGGATCACCCAGGACGTCCGCAAGTACGCCGAGGAGCACGGTCTGTCCACTGTGGAGGCCATCGAGGCGGGTATGCGGGAGAAGTCCGAGGAGTTCTCCTCGCACGGCGGCAAGGTCTACCTGCCGATGGCCGAGTGATGACCGCCACGCCGCACACCGCCCTCACCATCGCCGGCTCCGATTCCGGCGGTGGTGCGGGCATCCAGGCCGATCTGCGCACGTTCTTCGCGTGCGGGGTGCACGGGATGACCGCGATCACCGCGGTCACCGTGCAGAACTCCCGGGGAGTTCAGGGTTTCAGCGAGGTGCCGGTGGAGACGGTCACCGCGCAGATCAAGGCGGTGGCGACCGATATGGGCGTGGACGCCGCGAAAACCGGGATGCTGGCCACCGCGGACATCATCACCGCGGTCGCCAAGACGCTGGACGAGGTCCACATCGGACGGAGCACGGACGTGCCGTTCGTGGTGGACCCGGTGGCCGCCTCGATGCACGGCGATGCCCTGCTGCGCGAGGAAGCGCTGGAAGCCATCCGCACCGAGTTGTTCCCCCGGGCCACCCTGGTCACGCCGAACCTCGACGAGGTGCGCCTGCTGACCGGCGTCACGGTCACCGACGCCGAAAGCCAGCGGGAGGCGGCGCGCGCGCTGCTGGAGTTCGGCCCGCAGTGGGTGCTGGTCAAGGGCGGGCACCTGTACGAGGCGCCGGACTGCGTCGACCTGCTCTCCGACGGTGTCCAGTTCGTCGAGCTGACCGGCCCGCGGCACGACACCCCGCACACCCACGGCGGCGGCGACACCCTGGCCTCGGCCATCACCGCGTCGCTGGCCAAGGGCCTGGGCGTACCGGACGCCGTGGCCGCCGGGAAGCACTTCATCGAACGCGCGGTCGCCGAGTCCTACCCGCTCGGCTCCGGAATCGGCCCGGTGTCCCCGTTCTGGCGCCTGGCCGACGACCTGCCCTGAACGGGACGGGCACACTGGGGCCATGAGTGACAAGAGCAGCCCGCCGTCGGCGTTGACGATCGCGGGGTCGGACTCCGGTGGCGCCGCGGGCCTGCAGGCCGATCTGCGGACGTTCCTGACCTGCGGGGTGCACGGCCTGGTCGCGGTGACCGCGGTGACCGTGCAGAACACCCTCGGCGTGCACGACCGCGCGGACATCCCGGCGGGGATCGTGGCCGGGCAGATCGAGGCCGTCGCCGCCGATATGGGCGTGGGCGCGGCCAAGACCGGCATGCTCGCCTCCGCGGAGATCATCCACGCCGTCGCGCAGGCTTGCGACCGCGCGGGTATCGGGCGGGACGCGGACATCCCGTTCGTGGTCGACCCGGTGGCCGCGTCGATGCACGGCCACCCGCTGTTCGACGAGCACGGGCTGGCGGCGCTGCGCGACGACCTGCTGCCCCGGGCGACCGTGCTCACCCCGAATCTGGACGAGGTACGGCTGCTGACCGAGATGGACGTGCGCGACCGCGACCGGATGTACGAGGCGGCCGTGGTGCTGCACCGCCTCGGGCCGCGGTACGTGCTGGTGAAGAGCGGTCACCTGGTCGACGACCCGGAATGCGTGGACGTGCTCTTCGACGGGCGCGAGTTCGTGGAACTGGCCGGGCCGCGGGAGCAGACCCAGCACACGCACGGCGCCGGGGACACCATGGCGTCCGCGCTGACCGCCGGGCTCGCCCGCGGGATGAGCGTGGTGGAGGCCGCCCGATTCGGGAAATGGTTCGTCGGCAACGCGGTGGCCCACGCCTATCCGATGGGTGCGAAAGTCGGCCCGGTTTCGGCCTTCTGGCGGCTTGCGCCCGAGGAGGGCTTCCCCGCATAACGTCGCCCGATAGCATGCGGCGCGTCGGCATCCGGGTGAATTTGGGGAGAAACGGCGCGTGACGATGCGGGAACGGGTAGCGAAGTTCGTGGAGGATCGCCGATTCCAGAACTTCATCATCGCGGTGATCATTTTCAATGCGGGCACGCTCGCGCTGGAAACGTCTCCCCGAATCCTCGCGGAGTACGGAAATCTCCTGCACACGCTCGACTACATCGCACTCGCGGTGTTCGTGGCCGAACTGCTCGCCAAGTTCTACGCCCAGCGCAAACGATTCTTCGCCGACTCCTGGAACCTGTTCGATCTGGTGGTCATCGGCATCGCGGTGATCCCCGCCACCGGGCCGTTCGCGGTGCTGCGGGCGTTGCGGGTGCTCCGGATCCTGCGGCTCATCTCGGTGGTGCCGTCGATGCGTAAGGTGGTCAGCGGGTTGCTCGCCGCGATCCCGGGCATGGCCTCGATCGCCGCGTTGCTCGCGCTGATCGTCTTCATCGCCGGGGTGATGGCCACCAAGCTGTTCGGCGCGATCTCCCCGGAGAACTTCGGCGACCTCGGCACCTCGCTGTTCACCCTGTTCCAGGTCATGACCGGCGAGGCGTGGCCGGACATCGCCAAGCAGGTCATGGAACAGGCGCCGATGGCCTGGGTCTTCTTCGTGGTCTACATCCTGGTGTCCAGTTTCGCGGTGCTGAACCTGTTCATCGCGGTCGTGGTGAGCGGGATGGAGGACCAGTTGCGGGCGGACATCCGCGAAGAGGAGGCCAGGCAGGCGGCCGAACAGGCGGCGGCCAATCAGGCGATCCTCGACGAACTGCGCGCACTGCGGGCCGAGGTGGCCCGGTTGCGCACCCGCGAAGAGGCGCCGGAACCGACCTAGTCCTCGTCGCTGATCAGCGCTTCGAGCGCGGGCAGCGCGTCGACCAGCGAACAGCGCAGCTCCTCGGGCAGCCGGTCGATGCGGCGCCCGAGTTCCTGCACCCGGGTCGACCGCACCCCGGAGACCATGCGCTCCCCCTCCTCCGTGGCGGTGGCCAGCCAGGCGCGGCGGTCCAGCGGGTCGGACTCCCGCCGCACGTAACCGGCTTCCACCAGCGCGGCCACGATGCGAGACATCGTCGCGGCCGCGACCCCCTCCTTCGCCGCGAGATCGCCCAGGCGCAGCTGCCCGTAGCTGACCAGGGTCGCCAGCGCGGAAATCGCGCCGTGCCCCGGCCCGGGCGTGCCCGCCTGGCGCAGCGAACGGGACAGTCTGCCTACCGCCAGGAACAATCTGCCGGAGACATCCTGCGTCGACGACGTGGTCACGTCGAGCTCCTTCATGCACATTTCTGGCTCGCGAATTACCAAATGCCGACAACCATACGTGCTCGGTGCCAAGGAACCCGACGAAAGGTCGCGTGTCATCACCAAATGGTGATGTGTCACCTTGGTGGACTAGAAGCATGCGCCCAGAATCGCTGGGGAATGCGACCCGCGCCACGGGCGAGCCGACCAGCGATGACCGCGGAACGCATCGCGTACGCCATCCGTTCGGGATCCTGGGCACGGGTGACGGCGGTGGCGAGCAGAACCGCGTCACAGCCGAGTTCCATGGCCAGTGCGGCATCCGAAGCGGTACCGATTCCGGCGTCCAGCACCACCGGAACGCCCGCTCTCGCCACGATCAGCTCGATATTGTGCGGATTCCGGATTCCCAGCCCGGTGCCGATCGGCGCGCCCAGCGGCATCACCGCGGCGACCCCGGCCTCTTCCAGGCGCAGCGCCAGCACCGGATCGTCGTTGGTGTAGGCCAGAACGGTGAATCCGTCGGCGACCAGCCGCTCGGCCGCGTCGAGGGTTTCCACCGGATCCGGCAGCAGGGTGCGGTCGTCCGCGTGCACCTCGAGCTTGACGAGATCCGTTTCCAGTGCTTCGCGCGCGAGTCGCGCGGTCAATACCGCCTCCGCCGCGCTACGGCAACCGGCGGTATTCGGAAGTAATCGAATTCCCAAGCGGCGCAACAATTCCAGCACGCCCGTACCACCCTCGGCGTCGGCGCGCCGCATCGCGACGGTGGTCAGCTCGGTTCCCGACGCGACCAGCGCCCGTTCGAGCACGCTGAGGTTTCCCGCGCCACCGGTGCCCATGATCAGCCGCGAGGACAGTTTGCACGCGCCGATCGCGAACCGGTCGCCGGAACCGTCGAATTGCCCGCTCATCACCAAAACCTCCTTCAGCCACCCTGCACCGCGGTGAGAATCTCCAGCTGAGCGCCCGCCGGGACGACCACCTCGCCCCAGTCGCCGCGCCGCACGACCTCCCCGTTCAGCGCGACCGCGATCCCCTGCCGCGCCGCGCCGACGGCCGTGAGCAGCTGTTCGACCGTGCTGCCGTCGGGAAACGCGCGCCAATCGCCGTTGACCTGTACTTCCATCAGTCCCTTTCCTTCTTGCGCAACCGGCCCGGATCCGCGGCCTCGGCGTGCGCCGGCGGCGCGGCGCCGGACAGCAGGGCCAGCACCGCGTCCGCGGTGACCGGCGCGAGCAGCAGGCCGTTGCGGTGGTGCCCGGTGGCGGCGATCACCCCGGCCTCGAGTTCGCCGAGGAACGGCAGGTTGTCCACGCTCGCCGCGCGGAGCCCGGCCGTCGTCTCGGTGAGCTCGTACTCGGCGATGCTCGGGAACACCCGTTCCGCACCCTCGAGCAGTTCGCGCACCCCGCGCGCGGTGACCGTCTCGTCGAAACCGGCCTCGTACTGGGTCGCGCCGAGCACGACCTCGCCGCCCGCACGCGGCACCAGGTAGATCGGGCGGCCCTCGACGACCGCGCGCACGGTGTGCTCCGGTGGCGGCAGGCTGCCGCGGCGGGTGTGCAGGCGCAGGATCTCGCCCTTCAGCGGGCGCACGGCCCCGGACAGGGCCGGATGCAGGCCCGCGCTGCGCGCCCCCGCGGCGATCACCACGGAGTCGAACGACAGCGCGGTGGAGCCGATGACGACCCGGCCCGCCCCGATCTCGCGCGCGGTTTCCTCCAGGAACTCCACGCCCCGCCGTTTCGCCGCCGCGTAGAGCGACCGCAGGAGTTTCCGGTTGTCCACGGCCAGGTCGCCCGGGACCATCAGTCCACTTCGGACAGACCCGCTGAGTCCCGGTTCGACGTGCCGCAGTTCGCGGCCGGAGATCTGCTTCACCTCGCGGCCGACCGAACACAGGTACGACGCGAGCACGTCCAGCTGTTCGGCGTCCGCCCGGTCCAGCGCGGCGACCACGGTGCCCTGCTCGGAGAGGCCGGGGTCGCCGCCGTCTCCGGCCAGCGCCGCCGCGAACGCCGGCCAGCGCCGGAGCGACTCCTCGCCCAGGCCCAGCGCGGCCTCCTCACCCGGCCAGGCTTCGGTGACCGGCGCGAGCATGCCGCCCGCGACCCACGACGCGCCCCGGCCGGGGGCGGGGTCGACCAGGGAAACCCGGTGCCCGGCCGCGGCCGCGCGCCAGGCCACCGACAGCCCGATCACACCGCCGCCGATCACCGCGACGGTCTGCTGTGCCTCGCGCGACCGCGATCCCGTCGCCGGGGCGCGCTCGGTGGTCACTTCGGGTGCCGCGAAGGGACTTTCGTTGTACGTCATGAACAATCACGCTCCCTGCGCCGGCATGACCCGGATCAGGTTCCACGGTCGGAGCGGCGGCTCCCTCTCAGCCCGTGCCTCGGGCTCCCGTGCGGACACTCCCACCGTAGCGCGCGCGGTACGGTTCGGCTATGCCAGGCCTTTCCGGGGACCAGATCAGGCAGCGGCTCGCCGCGGCGCGGCTGTACCTGTGCACCGACGCGCGCGCCGACCGCGGCGATCTCGCCGCCTTCGCCGACGCCGCGCTCGCCGGCGGGGTGGACATCATCCAGCTGCGCGACAAGTCCGACGGCGCGCCGCTCGAGGCGAAGCAGGAGCTCGCCGCGCTCGAAGTGCTCGCCGACGCGTGCGCGCGGCACGGCGCGTTGCTGTCGGTGAACGACCGGGCCGATGTCGCGCTGGCCGTGGACGCGGACGTGCTGCACCTGGGCCAGGACGACATCCCGGTGCCCCTCGCCCGGCGCATCCTCGGCGACGGGCCGGTGATCGGCCGGTCGACGCATTCGCCTCAGCAGGCCACGGCCGCCGCGGCGGAACCGGGCGTGGACTACTTCTGCACCGGCCCCTGCTGGCCCACGCCGACCAAACCCGGCCGCCCGGCGCCCGGGCTGGACCTCGTCCGGGAGACGGCGAAGGCCGCGCCGGACCGGCCGTGGTTCGCGATCGGCGGGATCGACCGGCGGCGGCTGCCCGAGGTGCTCGCCGCCGGGGCCTCCCGTGTGGTGGTCGTGCGGGCGATCACCGAGGCCGACGACCCCCGGGCCGCCGCCGCCCAGCTCCGCGCCGCCCTGACCTGACAATTCCGGGGCCTACGACCCCTGGTTGCCCGAGCGCTGGCCGTCGGAGCCCTGGTCGGAGCCGCCCGGGGCGTTGTTGCCGTTGCTCGGCGGGGCGCTCGGGGTCGGCGTCGGCTTGTCCGACGACTTCGGCGCGCTGGACGACGGCGTCGACGGTTTCGAACCGCTCGTCGGGGGCTGCTCGTCCCCGCCGCTGCCGTTCCGCGGGGTGCCGGTCGGCGGGGTCCGGCTCTGGCTGGGCTGGACGTTCTTGTCGTCCCCGGTCGACGGGGGCTGGTCCTGCCGCTTCTCGTCGGACTTGCCGCTCCCGCCGCCGCTCCACAGGTGGCCGATCGTGCTGCCCTGGCCGCCCGAGATCGCCGACCCGGTGATGCCCTCGAAGCCGGTGATCGCCAGGATCGCGACGACGAACGCCACCACGCTGGTGCCGATGATCAGCGGCCAGCGGAGGCGGAACCGGCGGCGCGGCTGCTCCTCGCCGGTTTCCGGCCCTTCGGCCGGCGGTTGCTGGAGGTTCGGCCGGGGGATGAACACCGTGCGTTCCCCGTTGCCGGACCGCCCGTCACCGGCGACCGGCAGCCTGCTGGTCGTCTCGCCCGAGCCGCGCGCCGCCTGGAAGGCCTGCGTGCGCTGCGGACGGTAACCGGTCGCGTGCTGCCCGGGCACCTGCCGCGGCTGCTGCACCACCCTGGTCTGCTGCCGGGCGCGCGGATCGGCCAGCGCCCGCGCCGCCTCCTTGGTGCGCTGCGCGGCCTCCCGCGTCTTGCGCAGCGAACGCAGGTACAACTCGCCGCCGACCGTGGTCACCACACTCGCGATCCCGGCCCCCACCACGGTGCCGGCCACCCCCAGCGTCGACCCCAGGAAAGCCGCGGTGACCGCCGCCAGCGCGGCCGCCACCACCTGCGACGGCTTGATGCCGCCGGACTTTTCCTCCTTCTTCTCCTCAGAGGTGCTCTTCTGCTCTTCGCTCATGATCCCGATCTGCTCGCACCGTCAACGTTTCGATCCCTCAACGTTTAAGTCGCCCGTACCACTCCGCTCGTTGCCGGGACGTGAGCAGCGCCACTCTTACTGTCCACAGTGGACCGCGCACGGCTTACATTTCCTTGACATACTCGGGGAATGGAATTGGTGACCATTGACGACATTCGTGCCGCGGCGGAGCGGATCCGCGGCACCGCGATCCGGACTCCGCTGCTGGCCCAGCCGTGGGCGCAGCGGTCGCCGCTGTGGGTCAAACCCGAGAACCTGCAACCGATCGGCGCCTTCAAGATCCGCGGCGCGTACAACGCGATCGCCGCACTCGACGAGTCCGCGCGGCAACGCGGCGTGGTCGCCTACTCCAGCGGGAACCACGCGCAGGCGGTCGCGTTCGCGGCGAAGTCGTTCGGCGTGCCCGCGGTGATCGTGGTCCCGGACGTGACCCCGCGGGTGAAGGTCGAGGCCACCGCCGCGCACGGGGCCGAGGTGGTCGAGGTCCCGATCGCCGAGCGCGAATCGGCCGCGCACGCCCTAGCCGCCGAACGCGGGCTGACGCTCATCCCGCCGTTCGACCATCCGGACGTGATCGCCGGTCAGGGCACCATCGGGCTGGAGATCGCCGAGGACCTGCCCGAGGTCGAGGTCGTGCTGATCCCGGTCAGCGGTGGCGGGCTCGCCTCCGGCATCGGCACCGCGATCAAGGCCCGCTGCCCGCGGGCCCGGGTCTACGCGGTCGAACCCGAACTGGCCGCCGACACCGCGGAGGGCCTGCGCGCCGGGAAGCGGGTGGACTGGCCCGCCGAACGCCGGGCCCGCACGATCGCCGACGGCCTGCGCTCGCAGCCGTCGGAGCTGACCTTCGCCCATCTGCTCAAGGTGCTGGACGGGGTCATCACGGTCACCGAGGACGAGATCCGCTCGGCGGTCCGCACGCTGGCGCTCAAGGGGCGGCTCGTCGCCGAACCCAGCGGCGCCACGGCACTGGCCGGATACCTCTTCCACGGCGACGAGCTGCCCGCGGGCCGGACCGTCGCGGTCGTCTCCGGCGGCAACCTCGACGCGGATCTCCTGGCCGAGCTGCTCACCGGCTAGCCCTCCCGGTCGGCGGCCGCGTCAGCGGGCGGAGCGGCGGCAGGAAGGGACCTTCGCTCCGGCGAAACGTGAGCGGGGGACCTTTACTACGGCAGAACGTGAGTAAAGGTCCCCCGCTATTTTTTGGTGACCGAGTACCCGGACCGGCGCTCACCGGGCAGGGGGAGCCCCGCCCGGATGGACCGCGGGGCGGATGTGGGTGGGCGGTCCCTCGACCCCGCAGTGCAGGCACTCGCCCGGCTCAGGGTTTTCCGGGGGCTCCTTCGGTTCCTCTTCGCCGAGGACGCCGCCGTGCACGCCGAGGGCCAGCAGCCCGCCGAGCACGGCCAGCGCGGCGCACACCAGCAGTGCCGTCCGCCATCCGGCGGTCAGCGCGGCCGGATCGGTGTAGGCGGCGCCGCTCAGCCCGGCGACCGCGGGCAGCACGGCGATCGCCAGCAGGCCGCCGGAACGGGCGATCGCGTTGTTGACGCCGGAGGCCACCCCGGCGTAGCGGTCCGGGGCCGCGGCCAGCACGGTCGCGGTGACCGGGGCGACCACCGTCGCCAGGCCGAGCCCGAACACCAGCACCGCGGGCAGCACCGACCCCAGGTAGGTGGCCCCCGGGCCCACCCGCATCAGCAGCAGCATCCCGGCCGCGACCAGCATCGGGCCCACCACGAGCTGCACCCGCGGGCCGATCTTCTGCGCGAGCGCCCCGGACCGCCCGGAGAGCAGCAGCATGACCAGCGTGATCGGCAGCCCGGCGAGCCCGGCCGCGGTCGGTGAGTAGCCGAGCGAGATCTGCAGTTGCAGCACCATCAGCATCATCACGCCGCCCAGCGCGGCGTAGACGACCAGCGTGAGCGCGTTGGCGAGGGTGAACGTGCGGTTGGCGAACAGCGCCGGCGGCACGAGCGGATCCGCCGACCGGTGCTGCACCCGGATGAACGCCGCCAGCCCGGCGATGCCGACGACCCCGGCGACCAGCACGATCGGGTCGCCGATACCCCGCGCGGGCGCTTCGACCAGCGCGGCCGTGATCCCGGCCAGCCCGACCGCGCCGAGCGCCGCGGCGACGAAGTCCGGGTGTCCGCCGGTGCGCTGGCCGTCGCACGACTCGGGGACGTACCGGCGGGCGAGCCACACGCACACCGCGGCGAGCGGCAGGTTGATCAGGAACGCCAGCCGCCACGACCAGACCTGCACGAGCAGCCCGCCGAGCAGCGGGCCGATCGCGGCCGCGATACCGCCCAGGCCGGACCAGGCCCCGATCGCCCGCGCCCGGTCCTCCCGCGCGAACGACGACTGCAGGATCGCCAGCGAACCGGGGGTGAGCAGCGCGCCGCCGACGCCCTGCAGGATCCGGGTGACCACCAGCATCTCGGTGGACACCGCGGCCCCGCACAGCACCGACGCGACGCCGAACCAGATCACCCCGAGCACGAACATCCGGCGGCGGCCGTACCGGTCGCCCAGCGAGCCCGCGATGAGGATGAGCGAGGCCAGCGCGAGCAGGTAGCCGTCGAGGATCCACTGCAGCCCGGCGACCGAAGCGTGCAGTTCCTCCCCGATCCGCGGCAGGGCGACGTTGACGATCGTGCCGTCGAGCATCGCCATCCCGGAGCCGAGGATCGTGGTCGCCAGCACGCCGCGCGCCGTCGGGCTCCCCCACCGGATCGCCCCGGCAGGCGCCGCCGCCCCGCTCACCGTTTTCCCCCAATGTGGCATTGGGGGCGTTGAAGGTTCCCAATGTGGCTTTCGGGGCGTTGAGTGTCCCGAAAGCCGCATTGGGGGATTTCGCGAGTGGGTGGCGGCGAGGGAGTCATGGCCGGTTCAGGGTGGTGATGAACTTGTAGCGGTCACCGCGGTAGATCGAGCGGACCCATTCGACCGGTTTGCCGTCGGCGGCGAAGGAGTGCCGGGACAGCAGCAGCATCGGCATCCCGACGTCCGCGCCGAGCAGCTCGGCCTCCTGCGGCCCGGCGAGCGCGGTCTCGATGGTCTCCTCGGCGCGTTCCATCTCCACGCCGTACTGCTCGCGGAGCACGGCGTAGAGCGAACCGCCCGCGGACACGTGCTTGCGCAGGCCGCGGAACCGGCCGAGCGGGAGGTGCGTGGTTTCCAGGGCCATCGGCTCGGCGTCGGCCAGGCGCAGGCGGCGCAGCCGCAGCACCTTGGCGCCGAGCCGGATGCCGAGCAGTTTCGCCAGCTCGCTTTCGGCCTGGAGTTCTTCGATCTCCAGGAGTTTGGAGGACGGTTCGCGGCCCTGCGCGCGCATGTCCTCGGTGTAGGAGGACAGCTGCAGGCGCTGCGCGAGTTTCGGCTCGGCGGCGAAGGTGCCCTTGCCCTGCACGCGGTGCAGGCGGCCCTCGGCGGTCAGATCGGCCAGTGCCTGGCGCACGGTGGTGCGGGAGACGGTGAACTCGGTGGCCAGCGCGCGTTCGGTCGGGATCGGCGATCCGGGTGGCAGCGCGTCGAGGAGATCGAGCAGGTGCTGCTTGAGCGCCCAGTACTTCGGCTCCCGCTGACCCCGCACGCCCGCGATGCCGCCGGCCTCGCCGCCGGTGGTTGTCTCCAACATGACCCGCTCCCTGCTTCCTCTCCCGCGTGCACCCGACAGCATGCCCGCTCCTGCGCCTTTCACATTCTCCGACACGGTTTCTTGATCGAAACGTGGTTGGCCGGGAGCGGAGGCGCTTTGCCATCGTCCCGGCCGAAAGTACCCTTCGCCAGGGAGCGACCGGCGGGTTAGCATTGGTCTAGACCTCCTGAAGGGAACCAGATGACCAGCAGCGAAGTACAGCCCGGTGCGCATATGGCCGCCGAGATCGCCGAGCAGCCCGCCGTCCTGGCCGGACTGGTCGAGCGCCGAGCCGAACTGGCGGCCGTCGCCGGCGCGATCGCCCAGCGCCCGCCGCGCTTCGCCCTGCTCGCGGCGCGCGGGTCGAGCGACCACGCGGCGCTCTACGCGAAGTACCTGATCGAGGTACTGCTCGGCCTGCCCGCCGGACTGGTCTCGCCGTCCACGGTGACGCTGTACGGCGCCCGGCCCGATCTTCGCGATGTGCTGCTCGTTTCGGTGAGCCAGAGTGGAGGTTCACCCGATCTAGTGGAATTCACCGAGACCGCCCGCAAGCAGGGCGCACTCACCGTAGCGGTGAGCAATACGGAGGGTTCCCCGCTCAACCAGGCCGCCGAGCTAGCCGTCGACATCGGCGCCGGCGCCGAGCAGGCGGTCGCGGCGACCAAGACCTACTCGGCCACCCTGCTCGCGCTCTACCTGCTGGTCGACGCGGTGCGCGGCGGGGACGCCGCGGACGCCCGGACCATCGGCGAACTCGCCCAGCGGACCCTCGACGGTTCGGCCGACGGCGTGCAGCGCGCGGTCGACCGCTACCGGTTCGTCGACCGGATCCTCACCACCGGCCGCGGCTACTCGTATGCGACCGCGCTCGAATCGTCGCTCAAACTCGCCGAGACCAGCTACCTGGCCGCCCGGGCGTACAGCGGCGCGGACCTGCTGCACGGTCCGGTCGCCGCGATCGACGAGGACACCGCGGTGCTCGCGGTCACCAGCGCGGGCCGCGGCGGCGCGGCGATGCACGACGTGCTCGACGCGGTCGCCGAACGCGGCGCGGACGTGCTCGCGGTCGGTTCCGCCGCCGGCGACGTGCCCGCCGCGCTGCGGATCCCGATCCCGGAGTCCGCCGAGGAGCTGGCGCCGGTGCTCGAGGTGCTCCCGGTGCAGCGGGTGGCGCTCGGCCTCGCGCTCGCCCGCGGCGGCGACCCGGACCGCCCGCGCGGCCTGAACAAGGTCACCAAGACGCGGTGAACCACGTCGTCGGCGTCGACGCCGGGGGCACGTCGACCAGGGCGCTCGTCGTCGCCGAGGACGGAACCGTGCTCGGCGTGGGGAAGTCCGGCGGCGCCAATCCCAACTCGCATCCGCCCGAGGCCGCCGCGTCCCGGATCGCCGAGGCCATCGCCGCCGCGCTCGGCGGGCTGCCGCGCGAGCGGACCCGGGCGTGCGTGGTCGGCATGGCCGGAGTGAGCAAACTCAGCGATCCCGCGATCGCCGCGGTGTTCGCCCGCGCCTGGGACGAACTCGCGCTGGGCGTCGAGGTGCACCCGGTCAGCGACGCGGAAATCGCGTTCGCCTCGGCCACTTCCGCCGCCGACGGCACCGTGCTGGTCGCCGGAACCGGGTCGATCGCGGGCCGGATCCGCAAGCGCCGCATGGTCTCCACGGCCGGTGGCTACGGCTGGCTGCTCGGCGACGAGGGCTCCGCGTTCTGGATCGGCCGCGAGGCCGTGCGCGCCGCGCTGGACGCGCTCACCGGCGGCGGCGAACTCGGCGAACTGGCCCGGAGCGTGCTCGCGGAGTCCGAAGTGGACGATGACCCGGCCGATCCGCTGCTCGTGCGGCGGCGGCTCATCACCGTGGTCAACGCCGAACCGCCGATCCGGCTCGCCCGCTTCGCGCCCCTGGTCAGCGCCGCCGACCGGACCGGCGACCCGGCGGCGCGGACGATCATCGAACGGGCCGCCGAAGCGCTCGCCGCGACCGCGCTCGCCACCCGCGAACCCGGCGAGGACACCCCGGTCGTCCTGGTCGGCAGCGTCCTCGGCGAGGACAGCCCGGTCGGGGCCGGGGTCCGCGAACGACTGGCCGGCCTGGACGTCCACCCGAGCGCCGACGGGGTGCTCGGCGCGGCCTGGCTCGCGGCGGTCGAGGCGTTCGGGGAAACGGCACGACGTGCTTCCTCTACCGGCTTTCCAGCGTTGCCCGCTGTCTGACCCACCCATTTGCGCGTACCGTAGAACCTGGCCCCCGGACCTCCCCCCTCGCCGGGGGCCACCTTCCGCGTGTTCGGCGGGGGAGCCTGGCGGCTCCCCCGCCTTCCCCGGGCCGTGTTTCGCTCTGGGGGCCGAGCCCCCAGACCCCCACGTTCCGAGTTCCTTGCGTTGGCGGGCGCTGGTCGCTTCGGAACTCGGACCAACGCCGGTTCCGGGCCCGCGCTTTGTCGGCTAGGTGCGGGGGTCTTCGGTGGCCTTCTTGGCTTCCGGGGAGAGGCGGAGGCCCGGGTGGCCGGCGGGGAGGGTTTTGTACAGGACCCAGCCGCTGACCGCGATGGTGAGCGCCTGCAGGGGCCAGGTCAGGATCAGGCGCGCGGCGGCCAGGGCCTCCACCTGGGCCGCCCAGTAGAGCGGGAGGTAGACGACCACGCGCAACACGTACTGGCCGGACCAGGTCAGGGTCGCCCAGGAGTACGAGCGCAGCAGCGCGGGATCGCGGCGCCACCGGGCCTTCTGGCCGAGCAGCAGGCCGACCACCACGCCCAGCAGCGGCCACCGGACCGCGACGCTCGCCGCCCACAGCAGCGCGCTGGCCACATTGGACAGCACCTGGATGAGGAAGAAGTCCTCCGCGCGCCCGGTGTGCAGCGCGATCAGCGCGGCGGCGATCACCATGGCCAGGCTCACCACCACCGCGCGGGCCTTGTCGCCGCGGGCCAGCCGGATGGCGCCCACCACCACGGCCACCGCGATCGCGGCGATCGAACCCCAGCGGATCGACTGGTCCGCGGCCAGCCAGCCGATCACGAACGCGGCCGGGGGCAGGCTCGCGTCCAGCGCGCCCTTGCGACCGCCGAGCACGCTGGCGAGTGACTCACGGGCGGGCGCGGTTTGCTCGGTCACCCCACCAGCCTGCCCGATAAACGCTCTCCGGTCAGCATCGCCCGAGACGTTCGCCACACGTGTGACCTCGGCCCGGTAAGGAAACCGCATGTCCCGATGTTAAGTCTCGGTAATAAGGGTGCGAGCATGACCGACTGAGGAAGAAACTATGACTTCCTACTGAACCGACGGTGGCGTAGGTCGGGACTGCGGGGGCATGCTCAAGTGTTGATCAGGGGAGCGCGACTTTTCCGCGAGCGCCGACGAAAGGGGATTCTGACGTGTTCGGCTATGACAGCTACGTGGCCATCGGTGACAGCTTCACCGAGGGTATGAACGACGAACTCCCCGACGGCACGTTTCGCGGCTGGGCGGACCGGCTGGCCGAGATGCTGGCCCGGGGACGCCCGGGATTCAGATACGCGAACCTCGCGCTGCGCGGGAAGATGCTCGCCGAGATCGTCGAGGAGCAGGTGCCGATCGCGCTGGACATCAAGCCCGATCTGGTCACGCTCTGTGCCGGGGGCAACGACATCATCGTTCCGGGCGCCGACGTGGACGCGTGCGCCGCGCAGTTCGAATCCGCGATCGCGGCGTTGCGCTCCGCCGGGATCCACGTGGTGATCTTCACCGGGCCGGACACGAAACAGCTTTCCCTGATGCACGTGCTGCGCGGAAAGGTGGGCATCTACAACGCGCACCTGTGGGCCATCGCGGACCGGCACGGCGCGCGGGTCGTCGACCTGTGGACCATGGACGTCCTGCACGACCGGCGGGCCTGGAGCGACGACCGCCTGCACTTCACCCCCGAGGCGCACCGGCGCATCGCGCTGCGCACCGCGGAGGTGCTCGGCCTGCCGGTCGAGGAGGACTGGCGCGAACCGTGGCCGGCCGACGGCGAGCAGAGCACCTGGCTCACCTCGCGCCGCTCGGACCTGACCTGGACCAAGATGCACCTGCTGCCGTGGATCCGGCGCCAGCTGCGCGGCGAGTCGATGGGTGACGGGCTGGCCCCGAAGCGCCCCGAACTCGCCCCGTTCCGCCCCGTCCAGCCGACGCAGGCCGAGGACCGCGCCGCCGCGAACTAGCCCCACTTCGCCCAAAACGGGTACACCGCACGATCCGGCTGGTTAAGGTGTGTCCGCATTGGACGGGGGCCAGGGCGGCGCGCCCCCGGCGAAGGCGGGGAGGCGGCCCGTGTCGACGAGACAGCAGCAGGACGACCCCGGCGCGACCTCGAGCTGGTGGGACGCGGTGACCTTCGCGGTCACCGACCTGGTGCCCGGCGAACGGCCCCCGCACCAGGTCAGCGGCGGCTTCGCGATGAGCAAGGACGAGATGCGCCAGCTCCTCGCGGACGCGAAAACCCTGCGCACGCTGATCGCCAAGCAGGGCAAGGCCGCCGAGCCGCTGCGCGGCATCGCCGCGCCGGGCCAGGATCCGGCCAGCCTGAAGTACACCGACGCGGCGAACAAGACCGGCAGCAACTACGTCGGCCACCTCGGGCTGCAGGGCGAGTACCTGGACAAGCTCATCGAGAAGCTGAGCAAGGCACTCGGCGTCACCACCGGTCACGACCGGAACGCCTCCGACGCGCTGCGGAAGATCGGGCAGGGCCTATGAGTTGGCTCGCCGATGACGGAACGTGGGATTCGCTCGAGGACTACCTCAAGAAGCTTGAGGCCGAGGGGCGGTTCATCCAGCCCGCCGACCTGCTGCGGATGATCCACGAGGGCGCCGGTCCGGCCACCCTGCAGCACGCGCGGCAGGTCGGGATCGACCAGGCCGACGAGCAGGCGGCGATCGAGGACGGTTCGCGCCGCCTGGCCACCAAACTCGAGGCCGCCTGGACCGGCAAGTCGGCGGACGTGGCGCGGGCGAACATCGAGCCGCTGGCCAAGGTCGCCGCGTCCGCTTCGCAAACCCTGCGCGCGAACTCCCTGGTGGTCGCCAAACAGGTGGAGGGGTTCGAAAAGCTCAAAGCCACGCTGCATCCGGGGGTGACCAACGAGGCGCCGGAGAAGGGCCTCTGGGATTCGGCGACCCCGTGGGAAACCGAAACCGAGCGGCGCATCGCCGAGCACAACCAGCAGGTGCGGGAGAACGGCGACGCCTACGCCGCGTACGTCGACCTGAGCAACCAGACCACCTCGGCGATGAACATGCGCTACGGCGACGTTCCGGGGTTCACCGACACCGACTACGGCATCAAGGATCCGGCCGATCCGCCGAAACCGCCGCCGGACAGGCCGTGGCCGCCGCAGCCGCCACCGAATCCGCCGCAGCCACCGCGCACGCCGAACCTCCCGCCGCCGACCCCGAACCTGCCGCCGCCGGATCGGCGTCCGCGGCCGCAGCTCCCGATCGGTCCCCCGAACCCGAAGGATCCGCGCAACCAGACCAACCCGAACGCCTACGTGCCACCGCCGCCCGCCCGGCTGTCGCCCGGTCCGGCGCCCGGGTTCGGCCCGAACGGCGGCGGCGCGGGCGGCGACTTCGGCGCGGGCACCTTCGGACCGGGCGGCGGTTACGTTCCATCCGGCGGGCTCGGCAGCGGCTCCGGTGGCGGTCCCGGCGCGGGCGGCCCGGGAAGCGGTGGCGCGGGCGGTCCCGGCCGTACCGGCAGCGCGCTGCCGGGCGGCGGCCCCGGCGCGCCGGGCCAGCCCGGTGCGGGCGGCGGCCCGGGTTCCGGGCGCGGCGCCCCCGGGATGGGCGGCGGCGGGATGGGCGGCGGCAAAGGTGGCCAGGGCGAGGAGGACGCCGAGCACCGCACCGCTTCCTACCTGCAGGAGAGCGATCCCGACGAGATCTTCGGCACCGACCAGCGCACCGCGCCGCCGGTCATCGGGGAGTGAGCGCGATGCTGGACAAACCCGTGGTGCTGCCGACCCTCGCGTTGCTCGCGGCGTGGCGCTGGGAGGGGCACGGTCCGCCGCATCCGGCCCTCACCGTGGACGAGGCCTGGGTGGACGAGGACTCCCGGCGCGAGCTCGACGACCGGATCATGGCCGCGCTGACCCGGGTCGGCCTGGCCCTGCGCGGCGGTCTCACCGGGCAGTTCCGGGACGTGCTCGCGGTGCTCGCGCACGCGGATCACGAGTGCTACGGCTGGATCGGCCGCCTGGACGCCGGGGACACCGGCGCGGTCCTGGCGGCCGGGGCGGGCCGGGACGCGATCCGGCTGATCCGCGACGACCGGCGGGTCCGGCTCGACCGCCTGCCCGCGCCCACGCTCGAGCGGAGCCTGGTGGACGCGTTGCCCCGGGTGCCCCCGGCGAGGATCGAGCCGATCACCGTGCCGAAATCCGCGTATTCACCCGGTGGCTCGTCGCCGCCCGGTCCGGGTGACCGGCTCGCCGAGCTGATGCGGGCGCGGCGCACCGGCCAGCACCCGCTGCACGCGGCGAAGCGGACCCGCGGCGGCGGCCGGGTCCGCGGTCCGCAGCTGACCGTGGTCGACGTCGCCGGCCAGGGCCGGGTGCTCACGTCCCTGGTGGAGTCGCCGGGCGCCGAACCGCGGATCACCTGCGTGCCCGGCACCCCGGAGGCGCTGGTCGGCGCACTCAACTCTCAGCAGGCCGCGCTCACCTGATCGTCGTACTCGACCACCTGATCGTGCGCGGTCTCTTCGGTCGCGATCCAGGTCACCCCGGCTTACAGTCCTGTCATGTCCGGTAGACGCGCCTGGATTCCGCTGGTGCCGTTCGCGCTGATGGCGACCGGCGTGCTCGCGGTGCTCGCCACCTGGCTGCTCTCCGGGAACCTGGAGTCCGACCTCGGCGACCGGTCGCGGGCGGCACTCGCCGCGGCCGGGGTCGGCGGCGGCGCGGTCTCGTTCGACGGACGCGACGCCACGTTGCGCGGCTTCCCCGCCGACCAGGCCGACCGGGCGGCCGAGGTGGTTCGCGGCGTCACCGGCGTCCGCGCGGCCGAGGCATCCGGCTCGATCCCGGCTCCGGAACCACCCGCCCCCGCGCCCGCACCGGCTCCCGCGCCTGTTCCCGCTCCGGCCG
Organism: Amycolatopsis anabasis; assembly: GCF_009765355.1. Taxonomy (GTDB): domain Bacteria; phylum Actinomycetota; class Actinomycetes; order Mycobacteriales; family Pseudonocardiaceae; genus Amycolatopsis; species Amycolatopsis anabasis. The sequence goes on from NZ_VTHK01000004.1 coordinate 268,814, forward strand.
CGGTCGATCCCCCGCGGGATCTGCAGGCCGAGATCGACCGGGTGCTCGCCGAAGCGCCGATCACCTTCGAGCCCGACACGGACCAGCCGACCGAACAGGGCGTGCAAACCGTGCGGCGGATCGCCGATTTGATCCGCGACGCGCCCGCCGGAGCCACGTTCGAGGTCGGCGGCCACGTGGCCCGGGCGAAAGGCGAAGACACGGCGTCCCCCTCGGCTCGCGAGCTTTCCCAGGACCGCGCGGACGCGGTGAAGAAACTGCTCGTCGAGTTCCGCGTGCCCGCCGAACGCGTTGCCGCGAAGGGCTACGGCGACACCCGGCCGAACGCGAGCGGGGACGACCGCCGAGTCGAGATCAGGGTGAGGTGAGACCGGATGTTCTGGTTGTTCGGGCAGATCTGGCTGTGGCTGCTGATCGCGTTCACCTTGGGCGCGGCGCTGACCGGGTTCCTGCTCACCGCGGCCGGTCGCCGGCGCACCGCGCCGGTCGCCGCGGAACCCGAGGACACCCAACGGTTCACGGCCGCGCGGCGGTGGCCGGAGGAGCCGTCGCCCGACGAGCCTTACGACCAGGAAGCCGAGACCGGCTACGAAATCAAGTCCGGCGACCTCGGGCATCGCGAAGGAACCTTGCCCACCAACGAGATTCCGCGTGCGGAACTCGACGAGCCGCCGATCGCGAACGGCACGCCGCGGTGGCCGCGGGACGAGGACTGGCCGCCCGCCGAGCAGGAGCGCGTACCCGGCTCTGATAGGTTCGGCAACCGAACATGAGCGGGAGTCCAGGTTCCCGATTGTCCTAGGAGGCTGGATGCCGCTACCGCACTGGACCGCGGAGAACGTTCTCCCGCCAGGGCGGCACCCGGCTGACCTCGCGGACATCTACGAGCGGCTGGTTTTCGACGCCCCGCACGCGAACGAGCGCGAGATCCTCTTCAGCGCCTTGAACAGTCACCTCGGCATGGTCCGCCGCGTCATTCCCGCCGGGCGCGCGTGGATCGGCGGCGCGTTCGTCGAACGGACCGCGGCGGTGCCGACCGGGCTGGACGTGGTCCTCATCCCGGAGGACTGGGGAAATCTGAAACGGCTCACCGGCCCGGCCCGGGACGCGCTCTACGGGTTGCTCACGCTGCGCGGGGTGATCATCGGGCAGCCGGTGATGTACCTGGACCAGGTGCAGCCCGTCGGTGGCCTGCTCGACGGGTTCCTCTGTTTCCCGGGGGACGAGGACACCTGGGAGGCGACGTGGTCCGCGGTGGGCAACAACGTTGGCATGAAAGGGTTTCCGGAGGTCGCCTGGTGAGTTTTCGGCGGATCGCGGACGAGATCCCCGGCGGCACCTGGCTCGACGATCTGGCCAGGGCGTCGGCGATGGCCGCGCACACGAAGTTCGAACGGACCTGCCGTTCGCCGCTGCTGCGCGTGTCGGTGCTCGGGTCGACGCATCAGGACGCGTACACGTTCTCCGACATCGGCCGGGCGTTGCAGGACGCGACCGCGAAGATCGGGCACATCATCCGGAATCCGCAGGGTGAGGTCACCTACGTGCAGCCCGCGGACCGGGACAAGGCCCCGCTCATCCAGCGCGGGCAGGCGGGCAACACGCTGTTCTTCGGGTTCCCCGAACCGGCCCCGGACGACGCGCTGATCCACGACGGGATCGAGACGCTTTCCGAGCGCGCGGTCAAGGAGTTGTGCGACTTCCTCCCGGCCAACGGTTCGGACGACGGCGCGCTGGATGCCGTGCTGCTGCAACGGGAAACCGTGCGCAACGCGGTCAGCGACATCGTGAACGCGGTGACCAAGAATTCCGGGATCGGCCTGCAGCTCACCCCGACCTCGGGTGAGGAGGTCGCCCGGAGCATGACCACCGAACAGGCGAAGGTGCTGCACAGCAGCCTGCGGGAATCGCGCGAGGCGGTCGGCTACGAGACGGTGTCCGGGCGGCTGGACGGTATCCGCACGCGGCGGCGGATCTTCTACCTGGAACGCGAATCCGGCGGCACGATCCAGGGCGCGATGGCGCCGGACCTGCTGGACCAGATCAAGAACAACCTGGACCGCCCGGTCACCGCGCGTCTGCGGGTGGTCCGCACGACCACGATCGACGGCCGCCGCGGCCGCCCGGTGCACGAACTCCTGGAGATCACGCCCGAAGTCAGCCTCTTCGACCAGTAGCCTCTCCAGCCAGGCCGCCTTCTCACTCTGTGGGAAACTTGGAGCAAAGCTCCCTCGCTCCCGTTTAACCGGAGCAAAGGTCCCCCGCTGCCTTTCTGGGGCAGCAAACCTCCTTTCCTATTTTTGGGCGCGACCGGCGGGGTCACTCGAACGGGGTAATGCGTAACGTCCGCGCGGCCCCGGCAGACTCTGTGATCAACAGGGGAGGTGCGATGGCGCACACAGTCCGCCGATCGGCGGTGCTCACCCCGGCGATCGCGCTGGTCGCCGGGGCTTTCCTCGTGCTGGCCCCGACCTCACCCGCGCCCGCCGAACCCGCGACCGCCGAACCCGCACCGGCCGAGCCCGCGTCCTGCGAACCCGCCGCGGAGTTGGACCGGCGCCTCGGCGAACTCGGCCGGAACGGCTACGCCTGGGTCATCGCGTCGCAGCCGTTGCCGGGCAACCTCTACGGAGTCACGTCCATCGACGCCCGCACGGTCCGGATCGCGTCGAACGTGCCCTGCGAGCTGATCCCCAGCGTGGTGAACCACGAATGGGCGCACACCCAGCAGGGCTACCGGTACGGCACCGAAATCCGCACCCGGCGCGCCTTCGGTTCGGACGCCATGGAACGTGTCGCCGACTGCGCCTCCTGGCTGCTCGGTTCGACGTACACGCCCTACCTGACCCGGGACCGGAAATTGACCGGCCAGTGGTGCACGGGTTACGAACTCGCCTCCGCCCGGGACCTGATCGGCCGCGCCACGGCCACCTCGCGCGGCTGACGGCGCCACCCGGTCGGTCGTGCTCGAACTCGGCTGTTCCCCGCACGTCCGAGTCCACTGTGGATCATCTACGCCGGCCTCGGCCTTGTGCGCACTCGCCTCCGGTCCGTCACGGCCGCCCCGCTCCCCGGTGACGCGTTGTTCGGATCTCGGCGTTCGGCGTCGGCCCCTCGACACCGAACAACCCCGGCGCAGTACACAGGAAGTGAAGGCGCGTATCGGCACGTTCTGGGGGTGTGCCGATGCGTGCCTTCCCCGAGTTCGGCCAGATCGCAGGCACACGGCCGTCTGGTGCTCCCCCACTGCACCAGACGGCCGGCCTCCGGGTCCCCGCAGGGTTCCCCGATTCGCATCACGGACGCCCGCCCCTGGTTCCGTGAATGCGGCGCCGGCCGGTAGTCCCACCTCCCCCGGCGGACCCGGCCGACGCTGTCGGCGACATTACGCCGAACCGACCAAACGTCACTAAGAATCCGCTAAGCGCGAGCGGGGCTCAGCGTCTCCAGTTCGCCGCGCACCTCGTGCACCAGTTGCGGGCTGACCCGTTCGTGCAGTTCGAGGGAGCGCGCGAACTCCGCGCGGGCCCCGGCGACGTCGCCGCTCGCGCGCAGGGTGCGGCCGAGGAACAGCCGGGCGACGCCTTCCTGCAAGGTGAAATCCCTGGTCCGGGACAGTTCGATCGCCTGCCTCGCCCAGCGCTCGGCCTCGGCCAGGTCGCCGACGCCCAGGCACATCTCGGCCAGGTTGTTCAGCCCGCCGACCACGTAACTGTCGTCGCCGAGCTTCTGGTCGATCTCCAGCGCCGACCGCTGGTGCTCGATGGCCTCGGAATACCGGCCCGCCTGGCTTTCGGCCCACGCGCAGTTGTGCAACGCCTGGGTGTGCAGGCCCTCGTCGCCGATCCGGCTCGCGTCGGCCATCGCGCGCTGCTGCCAGGAAATCGCCTCGTCGTAGCGCTTCTCCTGGGCCAGCGCACAGCCGACGTGGATGGTCGCGGTCACCAGCAACCGGTCGTCACCCAGTTCGGTCGCGATCTCGAACGCGGCCTCGGCGTCGGCCAGGATGCCGTCGCTGACCTCGAACACCACGCGCACCGCGCAGCGGGAGATGCGCATCCAGAACTGGGCGAGCCGGTCGCCTGACTCCCGCGCGGCCGCCAGCCCGGTCTCGACCAGCGCGAACCAGTCGTCCCACAGCGGCCGGGCCAGCCGGTAGGTGTGCATCACCCGGGCCAGCCGCCACACGTCGTCGTGCCGCCCGGCCGCGCTCGCCTGCCCCAGCGTCGCCTGCAGGTTCGCCCACTCGTCGGCGAACCAGCTCAGCGCGTCGCCGACGCCGTCGAGTTCCGGCGCCTCGTCCCCGGCCAGCACCTCGGTGAAGTCCAGCTGGTCGACCGGGCGCAGCAGGCGCCGCCGCGCCCGGTCGGCCGCCGCCTGGTGGTACCGCACGCACCGGCCGAGCACGTCGGCCCGTTCCGGCCCGCTCAGCTCGCTTTCGGCCAGGTCGCGCGCATACAACCGGACGAGATCGTGCGCGGCGAACGAATCCCGCCGCGTCTCGGTCAGCAGGTGGTGGGCCGCGAGCACCCGCAGGCGGCGGCGCGCGTCCGCCACGTCCGTGTCGGCGAGCGCCGCGACCAGGTACGGCGAGAACGACGGGCAGTGCAGCGCGCCGAGCGACCGGAACGTCGTGGCCACATCGGCGGGCAGCCCGCGGAAGGACACGTCCAGGGCGGCCCGCACGCTGGTGTCCGCGCCGGCCACGTCCAGCGCGACCAGCCGGGTCCGCTCGTTCGCCAGCTCGCCCACCAGGTCCTCGGCAGTCCACTGTGGACTCGCCGCGAGCCGGGCCCCGGCGAGCCGCAGCGCGAGCGGCAGGTAGCCGCAGAGCTGGGCCAGCCGCCCGTGCTGATCGCCGGGGTCCTCCCCGGCGAGTTCGGAGATCAGCAGCTTCGCGTCCCGCGGCGGCAAGGTGTCCAACCGGTACACCTTGGCGGCGTTCGACACGGCCAGCCCGTCCAGCCGGGCGCGGCTGGTGACCACGGCCATCGAGCGTTGCCCCGGGGGCAACAGCGGCCGCACCTGGTCCGCCGATCGGGCGTCGTCGAGCAGCACCAGCACCCGGCGCTCGGCCAGCAGCGACCGGTACAGCGCGACCCGCTCGTCCGCGCGTTCGGGCAGCTCGGCCGGGGCCACGCCCAGCCCGAGCAGGAACTGGGTGAGCACGTCGGCCGCGGGCAGCGGCGGATGGTTCGGGTCGAACCCGCGCAGCGCGGCGAACAGCACGCCGTCCGGAAACCGCGCGGACGCGCGATGCGCCCAGGACACCACCAGCGCGGTCTTGCCGACCCCGGCGGTGCCGGTGACCACGCCGACCACCCCGGCGCCGAGTTCGGACCGGCCGAGCAGCCCGTCCAGCCAGTCCGTTTCGCGCCGCCGCCCGGACAGCACCGGCACCGCGGGCGGCAGCTGCGCCGGGACGAGATGCCCCACGCCGACCCGCGGCCCGGTCTCCGGCGCCGGGTCGCCCACCGGCGGCAGATCGTCGTTCAGCACGCGTTCGTGCAACGCGTGCAGTTCCGGCCCGGCGTCGATGCCGAGGGTGTCCGCCGCGTGCCGGGAGAACCGGCGGTACACGTCGAGCGCCTCGGCGCGGCGGCCGGAGTAGTACAGCGCCCGCATCAGCTGGCCGACGGTCCGCTCGGCGAGCGGGTTCTCCCGCACCATCGCGGTGAGCTCGGCGATCAGCTCCGCGTGCCGGCCCAGCGCGAGTTCGGCGTCCACCCGGGCGCCGTGCACGGCGAGCCGGAGGTCGTCGAGTTCGGGCGCGTGCATCGAATCGGGAACCCCGGCCAGCGCCGGGCCCTGCCACAAGGCGAACGCCTCGGCGAGCAGTTCGGCGCGTTTCTCCAGCGGTTCGCCGTCGGCCCGCTCCAGCAGCGCGCGGGCCCGGTGCACGTCGATCCGGCTCTCGTCCACGGTGAGCTGGTAGCCGGGCGCGGCGGTGCGGATCCGGACCGCGTCCGCGCCGTGCGCCTGGATCGAGCGCAGCACCCGGCGCAGATGGGAGACGTTGCCGTGCACGATGGTCCGGGCGGTGGCCGGGGGATCGTGGCCCCACAGCGCGTCGATCAGATCGTCCAGCGGGACGACCTTGTTGGCGTGCAGGGCGAGCAACGCCAGCAATCCGCGCACACTCGGGCCCCCGATCGGCACCGGACGCGCACCGATGAGCAACCGGACCGGCCCGAGCAGCTGAAAACGCAGTTCCGAGACGGAAACCGAGCCCGCGTCCCCTTCGTCCACGCCTGCCTCCCGCAAAGGAGCTCCCCGCCGGAGGCCCAACCTACCGTGAACGCAGTTCAACCGGGGCCGGTTCGCAACGGATTCAGCGGTCGGCAGGGTTTTCCCTAGAACTCCAGCGAACCGAGCAGTCGCGAAACTTCACCCAGATGACCTAGCCGGAGTAACGAGGTCGGGAACGAGTACGGCCCCGCACCATCAGTCCCGATCTGATGGTGCGGGGCCGCACTCGGTGATTGCCTCGACGAGCTCACCAGGGGGGCGGGTCCGCCGGACAGCGCTGCCAGCCGGCTACGCGGAACTCACCCCGAGCAAGGAGGACCCCGTGCTACCGATGACAACCTCGCCGCATCGCCGCGAACGCCGATGCGGTTGCGACAAAGTAACAGCACGCATCGAGTTGGCTACACCCACCCCTCCCACCTCAATCGCCCCGTACTCCGAACGGTCCATTCACGACGGTCACCCGGCCGACGCGCCGATCGAGCTACCGCACTTCGCGGGCGAAGTGCGGTACGGGCGCCACCGAAAACACGAAAGTGCTGCCACTTTCGGGGACGAGCCGAAGGTGGCAGCACTTTCCGCGGCTGATCGCTACCGCGTGATCGGGGTGAAGTCGCGGCTGCCGATGAAGGTCGGCCGGGGCTTCGCCGCGGCGAACGGCTCCACCAGCGCGTTCTCCACGCTGTTGAACACCAGGAAGATGTTCGACCGCGGATACGGCGTGATGTTGCTGCCGGAGCCGTGCATGATGTTCGAGTCGAACCACAGGGCCGACCCGGCCGGGCCGGTGAACTGGTCGATCCCGCACTCCGCCGCGAGCTTGGTGATCTCGTGCTCGCTCGGCACGCCGATCTCCTGCTCCTTCAGCGAACTCTTGTAGTTGTCCTCCGGGGTCTCGCCGACGCACTGGATGAACGTCCGCTGCGAACCCGGCATGACCATCAGCCCGCCGTTGAAGGCGTAGTTGTCGGTCAGCGCGATCGAGCAGCTGACCGCCCGCGGCGAAGGCATGCCGTCCTCGGCGTGCCAGGTCTCGAAATCGGAGTGCCAGTAGAAGCCGGTGCCCTTGAACCCCGGCATGTAGTTCACCCGGCTCTGGTGGATGTACACCTCCGAACCGAGGATCTGGCGCGCGCGGTCGAGAACCCGCGGGTCGCGCACGAGTTCACTGATCAACTCGCTGATCTTGTGCACCTCGAAGATCGACCGGACCTCGCCGAACTTCTTCTCGGTGATGACTCGCTCGTCGGCCTTGAGCTCCTCGTCCGAGGACAGCCGGACCAGCTCCTGCCAGTACGTCTGCACCTCGGCCGGGGACAGCAGGCCCTCCACGATGGAGTAACCCTTCGCGTCGTGCGACGCCAGGGTGGCCGCGTCGATCGGGCCGTCGGACTCGCTTCCCCACACCGTCGGGTCCGCGCGGTCGAGAGACTTCGCTTCCCCGGCGACGCGGGTCGGATAGCGGTCCTCGATCCGGGTGTCCATGAGCGTCAAGTTGCTCGCCTCCTCTGGCTTCCTCTGTTCAGTTGCCCCATTCGTTCCGTTACTTAAGGAGTCGTCAGCTCCGTGGTGGTGGTGAGAGCTACGCAGTCTGTTCGGCGTCTTCTTCGCGGACGAGCGGGTACACCCCGTTCTCGTCGTGCACCTCGCGGCCGGTCACCGGCGGGTTGAACACGCAGACGGTCCGCATGTCGGTCTTCGGGCGGACCTGGTGCTTGTCGTGCTCGTTGAGCAGGTACAGCGAACCCGGCTTGAGCTGGTGCGTCTCGCCGGTGGCCTTGTTGGTGATCTCGCCTTCGCCCTCGAAGACGAACACCGCCTCGATGTGGTTCGCGTACCAGAAATCGTTCACCGTGCCCGCGTAGAGCGTGGTCTCGTGCACCGAGAAACCCGCGCCCTCCTTGGCCAGGATGATCCGCTTGCTGCGCCAGTTCGGCGTCTTGATATCCGCCTCGGTGTCGGTGATCTCGTCGAGGGTGCGGACGATCAAGGTGTTCTCCTTACGGTTTCGATTATTTGCTGAGCACGGATCGCACGGACTCGCCGATGATCTCCAGCCCCTGCTCGACCTCGGCGTCGCTCACGGTCAGCGGGGGCAGGAGCTTCATGACCTCGCTGTCCGGACCCGAGGTCTCCATCAGCAGGCCGCGTTCGAAGGCGGCCTTGCAGACCTGTCCCGCGAGCTCACCGCTGGTGAACTCCAGACCGCGCGCCAGGCCGCGGCCCTTGGCGGTCAGCTCGGCGTCCGGGTAGCGCTCGACGATCTCGGTGAACGCGGCGCCGATCCGCTCGCCCTTGGCCCGGGTCGACTTCTCCAGTTCGTCGTCGCGCCAGTAGGTGCGCATGGCCTCGGTGGCGGTCACGAAGGCCGGGTTGATGCCGCGGAACGTGCCGTTGTGCTCGCCCGGCTCCCAGACGTCGAGGTCGGGCCGGATCAACGTCAGCGCGAGCGGCAGCCCGTAGCCGCCGATCGACTTCGACAGGCACACGATGTCCGGTTTGATCCCGGCGTCCTCGAAGCTGAAGAACGGGCCGGTGCGGCCGCACCCCATCTGGACGTCGTCGACGATCAGCAGGATCTCGTGCCGCTTGCACAGTTCGGCCAGGCCCTGCAGCCAGTCCAGCCCGGCCGCGTTGATGCCGCCCTCGCCCTGGACGGTCTCGACGATCACGGCGGCGGGCTCGTTCAGCCCGCTGCCGGAGTCCTCCAGCAGCCGCTCGAAGTACAGGAAGTCGGGGTAGGCGCCGTCGAAGTAGCGGTCGTACGGCATGGGCGTGGCGTGCACCAGCGGAATGCCCGCGCCGTGGCGCTTCATCGAGTTGCCGGTGACCGACAGCGCGCCCAGGGTCATGCCGTGGAACGCGTTGGTGAAGTTGATGACCGACTCCTTGCCGGTCACCTTCCGCGCCAGCTTCAGCGCGGCCTCCACGGCGTTCGCCCCGCCGGGCCCGGGGAAGATCACCTTGTAGTCCAGGTCGCGGGGCTTGAGGAGGACGTCGTTCAGCGTCTCCAGGAAGTCCCGCTTGGCCACGGTGTACATGTCCAGGGCGTGGGTGACGCCGTCCCGCGAGATGTAGTCGATCAGCGCCTTCTTCAGCACCGGGTTGTTGTGGCCGTAGTTCAGCGCCCCGGCGCCCGCGAAGAAGTCGAGGTACGCGGTGCCGTCCTCGGCGAACAGCTGGCTGCCCACGGCGCGGTCGAACACCACCGGCCAGCCTCGGCTGTAGCTCCGAACTTCCGACTCGAGCGTTTCGAAAATGCTCACTGTAATTCCGTCTCCTGCTCGTCCCCAGGTCGTCCTTGATAGTTAATTAACGCTCGCCGCCGACAAATTTCCTTACTATTGAGGATGCAACGCGCCGATGCGGTACAAGTCCTCCGGTTGGTGTTGCTCGCCATCGTCCGGAAAGTCGGAGGGTGCGAACAAATCATATCGGGACAGCTCCGCGTCCCACCTTGTGGCAAATGAGCTGAAGAGCTTGATCGATGCCTTGTTGTCTGGCGTAATGGTCGTCTCGAGGTAGCGGATCCCACGCGCGGTCGCCCTGGCGAACAACTCGTCCAAGAGGGATCCGGCCAGGCCACGACCCCGCTGCGAGGTGTCCACGGCCACCTGCCAGACCAGCAGCGTGTCCGGCGCGCTCGGCTTGACATAGCCGATCACGAATCCGACAGCTTCCCCGTCCACTCTCGCCACAACTGATGTATCGGCGAAATCTCGACACCACAACAGATACGCATAGGGCGAGTTGAGATCCAGCTTCTTCGAATCCCGCGCGATTTGCCAGAGCGCGGCGCCATCCCCCTTCGCGGGGGATTCGATCACCACGTCAGAGGCTGTTTCCGCGTCGCCGTTGGCACGCTCAAAGTGCTTTCCGGACATGTCTATCGAACCTAACAGATGACATTTTGGGTTGCAGTTGAACGCGTCGACGGCAGGCGAGCTACCAGGGGCGATGGAAAAATGTATGTGACAATCCCAACAGTAACGTTTCATTCAGGTTACTCATGGGGTAAGATGCCCAGCCCGCCACACCCCCGCTCTGCTGGGCGCATCCTTCCGCCCTGACCAGCGCGGAGGCCGGCTATTTGCCACAAGATAGTGGGAGCCACCACGAATTGCGAGATGTCATCACCTCGAACAACCCGTTCAGCCGCAGTCGCGCTGCGTGATCAAGACGGCGGCACTACGCTGCGCCACCTCGTCGGCGTCGCCGTCCACACGAGATACGGATAAATCGGACATTCAGCCCGCGCGCACGATTCAGCACACCCGCGCGAGCCGGACCCCTTGACAATTCCGGCGAGGGAGAATTCCTCACAAAATTCGGCGAGTTCGCGGTTACCCGGTTTCGAAACTCCAGCCATCGGCCTTGACGCGAACCGAATGGGCCACCTCGCCGACCGAAAGGCCATCCGTGTCGACACACAGGTCGCCGATCCCGGCGCGCTCCAGTTCTTCCGCTTCCCGGTTCGCCTCTTCGGCGAATTCCCGCAGGTAGTCGGCACTCCGCCCGTTCAGTGCATCACCCGGAATCGGCGGCCCGCCCCCTTGGCCGCGCAGCAGGACCCGCTCGGTCAACTGGTCCCGCCCGGCGCGGAGGCGGCACAACGTCAGCGCCGTCCCGGGTAGCGCGCCGGTGTAGGCCCGCACCGCGTCGCGGTCGGCGACCTGGCCGGACACGACCAGGCGGCGGGCTCCCGCCGCGCGGAAGGTCGGCCACAGCGCACCCAGGTTGCGGGCCTTGAGCCGGTGGTTGCCCGGATCGTCGTCCGCGGCGGGCCCGCGGAAGCCGAGCTGCGCGAGATCCACGTACGCGGCCGCGATGCCCGACCGGACGACCTCGGTGAAGATCTCCCAGGCGACGACCGATTTGCCGACGCACGGAGGACCGCACAGCCACAGCACCGGCGCGGGGTTCACGCGACCACCGGCCAGCCGGTCCGTTCGCGCACGCGACGCGCGACCTCGGCGGCGGACAGCCCGCCGGTGTCGACGCACAGATCGGCGAAGTCACCGCGCTCCAAGGCTTCCGCGTCGCGAACGGAGTCATCTGCCAGGTGGGTGAGCCATCCCCGCCGGAGGATCCGCTCCCGGAGTTCGGGATGCCCCACGCGCAACCGGCACAACGTCCACGCGGTGCCCGCGGTCGAATCGGCATAGATGCGCACGGCCTCGGGCGATTCCAGGATCCCGGACACGATCAGGCACCGAGCCCCCGCGGACCGGAAGTTGGGCCACACCGCACCGAGATTCCGCGCCTTGACGCGATGATTGGGCGGATCGTCGTCCGGTACGGGGAAACTCAGGCCGAGCTGATCGGCGTCCAGGTAACCGGCCTGGACGCCTTCCCGGCCGAGCTGGGTGTAGATCTCCCAGCCCACCGTCGATTTGCCCACACCGGACGGACCGCACAGCCACAGCAGGGGGAAAGGACCGGCACCCATCGGCGCGAGCGTAGTGAGCCGCGGCTGGGCACGGCCATCGAATTATTCGAGGGGCGAGCACGGTGAACGAGAACGCGGAGCGGACGTTACTGTGCCGTCATGACGAACACACGTTCGAGTGAGATCGCCGAAGCGGTGGACCGTTCGTGGCCGCGCGAACGGGCCGACGACGAGCTGCGGCTGGGCTGGGAGTTCCTGAACTTCCTCCGGATCACCGCGGTGAACAAGGTCGCCGGGCTGACCCGCGAGCAGGCCGCGGCGACCCCGTTCCCCGCGTCGCCGCATATGAACGCCCTGGGTGTGCTCAAGCATCTGACCGCGGTCGAGCGCTGGTGGTTCTCCATCGTGGCCGGTGGCCTGGACATCCCCGATCTGTGGCTGGACGCCGACGACCACGACGCCCTGTTCAAACTCCGCGACGAGGACACCCCGACCGCGGTCGTGGCCGCCTACCGGGCGGAATGGCCGCGCTCCCAAGAGGCGATCGCGGGGATGGCGGCGAGTGACCGGGTCCGGCGCGCGGGCGAGGACAAGACCGTGCGCTGGATCCTGACCCATCTGATCCAGGAGACCGCGCGGCACGTCGGCCACCTCGACGTGCTCCGCGAATTCGCCGACGGCCAGGTCGGCGAATGACTCACGCGGCGAAGTGCTCGAGCACCAGGACCTGGGCCTCGCCGACCGCGAACCCGAGCAGCGCGCCGGTGGCGATCAGGATCCATTCGTCCTGCTGGAAAGCGGGGCGGAGCAGGCCCTCGAACTCCTCGGGCTCGAGTTCCTTCATCTTGGTCACCAGCAGGTTGCGGATGTCCATCGCGTCTTCGGCGTAGTCCTCGATGTACCGCATGGTCTCCGGCAGCCGCTCCATGATCTTGCGCGAGATGCTGAGCTTCATCTCCTGGTAGCGCTTGCTGCCCACGGCGAACACCAGCAGCGGTTTCGCCACGCTCGCGTGCTTGCTCAGCTCGTCGTCCACCTGGCGCTGGATGAGCACGAGCACCTTGTCCGACAACGGGCCGCGCAGCACCGCCTCGATCACGTTGCGCGGGGTGATGATCTCCTGCGCGATCAGCGAGCCGTAGGCGTCGGACACCTCGGCGCGGCGCTTGAGGAACAGGCCCTGCCATTCGAACAACCCGAAGTACCGCACCGGCTGCTTCGGATGGAAGATCATCTTCAGCGCCAGCCAGTCGGTGAACCAGCCGGTGAACAACCCGAACAGCGGCATGATCAGCGGGATCTTGAACAGCACCCAGGCCACCATCTGGACGATCCCGATCAGGCCGCCGAAGAAGATGCCCGAGCGCGCGATGAACTGGAACTCCTTGCGCCCCGCCTCCAGGAAGATCCGGTTCAGCAGCGCCTTGTCCTTGACCAGGCTGGTGACCACCATGTCCTTGAGGTCGAAGACGCTGTCCACGTCCTCCTTCATCGCGTCCAGCACCGCGGCGACCATCTTCGGCGACTCCGCCTGGACCCGGCGGATCACCAGGCGCTGCACGCTGCCGGGCAAGGATTCCCACAGCCCCGGCTGGTAGTGCGCGGCGACGTCCCGGACGATCTCCTCGGCCGCGGTGAGCAGGGGTTTCTCGATCTCCTTGGCGATCCGGCCGGCGTCCAGCCGGTTCAGCACGTCGGCCGGTTTCACCAGCTGGCGGGTCATCGTGTCGCACGCGATGCTCGCCATCCGGGCCGCCCGTTTCGGCACGATCCCCTGCCAGCCGAACGGCTTCACGCCGACGAAGTCCAGGGGGTGGAACATCATCCGGATGGCGACGAGCTTGGTGACGTACCCGATCAGCGCCGCGACGAGCGGGATGGAGACGTAGAGCGCCCAGTGCTGCCCGAAATCGTCGAGGAGCGCACCCATGACCACCCCGTCTCACCAGAACGAGTGACCATGGTCACACGATCGGGCGAGACCCGCATCCGGATCTCCCCCGGGCGGAGGGGCTCAGGGCTGTCCCGCGGGATCGCAGGCGGCCCAGAACTGGGCGCCGAGCCGCGAGACCCGCACGCTGCGCCGGACGAACTTGGCGCGTTTCACCGAATTCTCCGCCTCGCGGACGGTGTCGTCGGTCAGCAGGATCTCGTACTGGGTCTCCAGCGCGGGCACTTCCTCGTCGACGTCGGCGAGCCCGAGCCCGAGCAGCCGGGTGACGTAGCTGGGCACCTGGTCGAGCAGCGAGACGCCCGCGGACTTGCCGACCGTGGACGCGTTGCGCAGCACGAACCGGCCCGCCCCGCCCAGCGCGTTGCGCTCCGCGACGTCGATCAGCGGGAACGGGGCGCCGTCGGACAGCGCGGACAGGATGCGCGCCTCGTCCGGGGTGAGCTGGCGCAGGATGATCGCGAACAGGTACTCGCGCGACTGCTCGCGGCCGAACCCGATGGACCGGTTGAGCAGCTCGCCCATCGCCGCGCGCAGGGGTTCGGGGGCGCCGACGACGGCGACCGCGTCCTTGCCCGGTTCGGCGCCGTTCGGATGCATCGTGGACGCGGCGCTCAGGGCGACCAGGTACGGATCGTCGACCTCGTCCAGCCGCTTCTTGAGCTCGCCGAGCACGGTGCGTTCGAGCTGGCGCAGACCGCGTTCGGCGGTGTCGATGCCGGGCAGCCGCTTGGACAGCGAGTACCCGGTGCGCGCGGCCCAGCCGGCGAACCGGCCCGCGCGCTGCACGAGACCGGGGTCGCCGTTCCCGGATCCGGGGTCGATCAGTCGATCTTGGGTGCCCACGGCCAGCTCCTTCTCGCGTTCGGCGTAATGCTAACCGCCAGTAGGCGGCCCGGCACCGCCGCGCTCAGTCTCTGGTGAAGATGCGGTCGAGGTTGTAGTCGACCACGGCCAGCACGTCGTCGACCGTGCGTTGCCCCAACAGGATCTCGGTGGTCAGCCCGGCCGGGATGGCCAGCAGGGTGTCCGCCTCCCGCGCGAGGTCGAGCCCAGGGGCCAGCTGTCCCTTTCCGCGCGCGTCCTCGAGCAGCATGACGAACAGCTCCTCCAGCGTCGGGCTCGCCGGTTGCCGGAACGCCTCGGCGAGTTCCGGATCCCCGAGCGCGCGGACGAAGTAGGCGATGTGCACCAGGGTCGTGGTCCGCGACTCCTCGTCGGCCGGGAGCATGCCGGACAGGATTCCGCGCAGGATCCCGCGCAGATCGGGCGCACCGGCCTCGGCGATCTGCTGCTGGACGCGGCGCTCCTGCCGCTCGTTCAGCGATTTCAGCGCGCCGAGCAGCAGGTCGTTGCGAGTGCCGAAGTAGTACTGCACGAGCCGGGTGGACACGCCCGCCTCGGCGGCGACCTGCCGCAGCGTCACGTCCTCCAGGCCGCGGTCGCGCGCGATGCGCCACACGGCCTCGGCGATCTGCGCGCGCCGCTGCTCGTGGTCGACCCTCTTCGGCATCCCGGTCCCTCCCGCGACGGCATGTCTACCACCGCGAGTTTTTATGATACGATCGAAACATAAAAGCTCACGGGGAGGGACGTTCATGGGCACCACTCGGAAGCCGACCGCCGCGGAGGCGATCGGCGGCCTGCTGATGATTCAGGGGGCCATTTCGCTGTTCAACCGGCTCACCACGGAGCACGACGGTGGTTTGCTGGCACTGGTCGACAAGTTCGTGTTCCACACGTCGTGGTGGGCCGGGATGATCTGCATCCTGATCGGCCTCGGCGTGATCATCTTCTTCGAGCAGCGCGCCAAGCGGCGCTCCCGGAGCGAGGTCGACGCTTAGCGCTTGCCGCGGGCCTTGCGCAGCCGGAGGAGCCACGCGGCCCAGATCAGGGAGACCAGCAGCGCGCCCGCCACCGCGGCGAACAGCATCGCGACGGCCAGCGGCATGCTGCCGGTCAGCCCGAGGAAGTGCATGGTCGCGGTGTCCAGGTTCTGCAGGATGAAGATCAGCAGCAGGACCAGCACCACCAGCGCGACGACGACGACCGACACCCAGGAACCGCTGCCCCGCGCCCGTTTCACCTTCACCGGCTTCTTGTCCACAGTGGATGGTGGCGGATCCGGGTCGGCGGCGTGCCGCGGCGGGTTCACCCCGCCGTCCTGCGCATGTGTCATGCCTGAATTCTCACCCCGGCGCCGCCTTCGTGCTGGGCCCACCGCCCGGACGGGTGATGCGCCACCGCATGCTTCGGTTGCCCCAGCGTGAAGTTCGCAGTCCGGACCGGGTAACTCGTGTGCCGAAACGGGGAACTCGGTGTGCTGGAACGGGGAACTCGCGCGACGGGAACGGGGGACTCGCGGTCGGGAAGGGGCAGCGGCAGGCCCGGGGGGCACGGGCCTGCCGCGAGTTCATGGGTTACTGGTCAACCACGATTTCGCCGCACGCAGGCCCGCCGGTGTGATCTCGTGTCCTCCGGGATGCCAGTGCGTGGTGACTTCCGCGGAGCGCTTCTCCAGTTCGGCCACCAGCCGGTCGGCCGAATCCCGCGGGGCCATCGGGTCGTGTTCGCCGTTGGACAGGAAGACCCGGGTTCCGGTGAGGTCGTGCTCGGGCGATTCGGGCACCGGCAGCATCGCGGCGAACAGGGCCGCCTCGGTCAGCGCGTCCGGCCGCAGCAGGGTGAGCGCGGCCGCGATGTTGGCGCCGTTGGAGAACCCGACCGCGACGAGACGTCCGGTGAGGCCGTATTCCGCCCGCGCGGCGAGCACGAACTCGGCGAGCTGGACGGTTCGCCTGAGCACGTCCTCGGTGTCGAAGACGCCCTCGGCCAGGCGGCGGAACCAGCGCGCCATGCCGAGTTCGGACACCGGACCGGCCGGGGCCAGCAGCGCCGAGGACGGGCTCAGCACGCGGCCGAGTTCGACCAGGTCGTCCGGCGTGCCCCCGGTGCCGTGCAACAGGAGCAGCGCGGGCGCGTCCGGATCTCCCTCGCGGAAACGGTGGTCCAGGGAGAGGGTCATCGCGGTTCCGGGTTGTTCTCGCTGGGCAGGTTCAGCTTGGGCAGCAAGTGGCTGATCTGCTCCCGGCTCGGCTCCAGCCACGGCGGCAGTTTCAGCGCGCGGCCCAGTTCCAGCAGCGGCTCGTCGATCGCGAACCCCGGTTCGTCGGTGGCGACCTCCAGCAGCGTGCCGCCCGGCTCGCGGAAGTAGATCGACCGGAAGTACTGGCGGTCCAGGATCGAGGTGACGTGCACCCCGCGCTCGACGAGTTCCTGCCGCCACGCGGCCTGGGTCGGTTCGTCCGGCGCCCGCCACGCCACGTGGTGCACGGTGCCACCGGCCACCAGGCCCTTCGGCGCCTCCGGGGTGACCAGGACGTCAACCAGCGCGCCCGGGCCGCCGTCACCGGCGCTGAACCGGATGCGGTTGCCCTCGCTCGCGGTGAAGCTCAGCCCCAGGCCCTCGGTCAGCATGGCCACCGTCGCGTCCTCTTTGGACACCGACAGGGTCACCGAGTGCAGGCCGCGGATGGCGTGTTCGGCGGGCACGTGCCCGTTGTCCCACGGGTCCCGCGGGTCGCCCTGCGGATGCGCGACCAGCGCCAGCTGGAGGCCGTCGGGGTCGCGGAAGGTCAGCACGTCCTCCTGCTCGGCGTTGCGGACCCGGCTCGTGGCCACCCCCGTCGCCGCCAGATGCTCCTGCCACCAGCCGATGGAGGCCTCCGGCACGGAGAACGAGGTGGTGGTGGCCTGCCCGGTTCCGTGCCGCCCGCTGGGTGCGTCGCGCCAGGGAAAGAAAGTCATCAACGTCCCCGGCTTGCCGGATTGGTCGCCGTAGTAGAGGTGATAGGTTCCGGGATCATCGAAGTTGACCGTGGTCTTGACCAACCGCAGGCCCAACGTGCGCAGGTAGAAGTCGGCGTTGCGCTGCGGATCACCACCGATGGCGGTGACGTGGTGCAAGCCGCTGGTCTTGATACTCGTGCTGTAGGCCGCCATGACAACTCCTCAGGAGCGGATGATTGAACGCTAAACCCGGAACATCTTGCGCGCAAGAAATATTCCAGCAGAACAACCACGGCAGGTGCGTCCGGTGACGAGTGGCGACGAACCCCGCATCGACGACGACGAAATCGTCACCTGGTGGGGCCTGGTGATCGAGGGTTACCTGGCTACCCAGGACAAGTTGATGGGTGAGATCTTCGAACGGTTCGGGCTGGCCCCCGCCTCGTTCGACATCCTGGTCCGGCTGATCCGCACGCCCGGGCACCGGATGCCGATGACCCGCCTGGCCAGCGAGGCGGCGTTGTCCAGCGGCGGATTCACCAAGGTCGCCGACCGGCTGGTCGCCGCGGACCTGATCCGCCGGGTGCCCAGCCAGGACGACCGGCGGGTCACCTTCGCCGAGCTGACCGAGCACGGGCTCGACGTGGCCAACCGGTCGCGCCGCGCGTGCGCGGACATCCTCCGCCGGACCGTGCTCGCCCCGCTCGGCCCGGAGGCGTCGGTCGCGCTCGCCGAGGCCATGCGGACGCTGCGCCGGGTCAACGGCACCGAGCCCGCCGCGCCCGAGACCTCGAGCCCGGCCCGCCGCCCGGCCCCGCCCCGCCGCTGACGCCGCCACGGTCGTGAGTGTTCGGGCGGGCGCGAACCGGCCTGGTCACTCTCGACCGAGCTGGCGGTCGTGGGCGCGGCGGAGTGTCAGTTGCGCCACGATCGCGCCGCAGAGCGCGAGGAACATGTCCCAGTGGGTGTCCCACGGGTCGCCCTGGGTGCCGAGGAAGTCGTCCGCCCCGCTGCCCAGCACCATCGCGCTGCCCCCTTCGACGAGTTCGAAACAGGCGCTGATCGACAGGCAAACGCTTGCGGTCAGGAAGAACGTCCAGCCGCCGCGGCGCAGCGGGGTCAGCCGCAGCAGGATCTCCCGCACCGCGATCGCCGGGACGAAACCCTGGACGAAGTGGGCGAACCGGTCGTAGTTGTTGCGCGAGGTGCCCATCAGCTCGCGCAACCAGTCGCCCAGCGGGGTCTCCGCGTAGGTGTACTGGCCGCCGTAGCAGAGCACCAGCGCGTGCAGCACGAGCAGCCAGCAGAGCAGGCGGGTGAGCGGGAACCGGTGGCGCGCCAGCACCACCAGCGGCAGCCCGATCAGCACCCACACCACTTCGAGCAGCCAGGTGCCCAGGCTCTTCGCGCCGATCCCGGTCCAGGCGAGCGCGGCCACGACGACGGCGACCAGCACCAGGCCCTCGGTGCGGCCGACCTTCGTCATGCGACCACGGTAAGCAGGCGGAGCACGATCCGCAGCGAGCTTGGTTAACCATTGACAATCGACCTCGCGGTGACCGAGGCTGTGCCCGACCACAGCGAGGTGCGATGAACCTGTTCGAGAGCCTGGCCGCGCGGGAGAAGCCGGTGCGCTGCGCGGTGCTCGGCTGCGGCAAGTTCGCGACGATGTTCCTCAGCCAGGCGGCCCGCCTGCCCGGACTCGAGGTCGCCGCGGTCGCGGACCTTTCCGCGGCGCGCGCCCGGGCCGCCCTCGCCGAGGCCGGTCAGCCCGAAGACGTCCGGATCTCCGAGGACCCCTACGAGGTGCTCGGCGCCCCGGACGTCGAGGTGGTCGTCGAGGCCACCGGCGATCCGCTGGCCGGGACCGAGCACGCGCTCGCCGCGATCGAGCGGGGGCGGCACGTGGTGATGGTGACCGTCGAGGCGGACGTCCTCACCGGGCCGGTGCTCGCCGAACGGGCCCGCGCGGCCGGGGTCGTCTACTCGATGGCCTACGGCGATCAGCCCGCGCTGATCTGCGAACTCGTCGACTGGGCGCGCACCTGCGGGTTCTCGGTGGTGGCCGCCGGGAAGGGCACCAAGTACCTGCCCGAATACCACCGCTCGACCCCGGAGACCGTCTGGGAGCACTACGGTTTCACGCCCGAGTACGCGGCGGGCGCCGGGCTGAACCCGCGGATGTTCAACTCCTTCCTCGACGGCACGAAATCGGCGATCGAGATGGCCGCGGTCGCCAACGCGACCGGCCTGCGGCCCCCGGCGGGCGGCCTCACCTTCCCGCCGTGCGGCGCCGACGACCTGGCCTCGGTCTGCATCCCCGCCGAACACGGCGGCGCGCTGGACGGTCCCGGTGCGGTCGAGGTGGTGTCCAGCCTGCACCGCGACGGCACCGCGGTGGCGCGGGACCTGCGCTGGGGCGTCTACGTCACGCTCGAAGCGCCCTCGGACTACGTGGCCGGGTGCTTCGCCCAGTACGGCCTGCGCACCGACCACAGTGGACGGTTCGCGGCGATGTACCGCCCGTTCCACCTGATCGGCCTGGAACTCGGGGTGAGCGTGCTCTCGGCGGCGCTGCGCGGCGAGGCGACCGGGCGGCCGCGCGGGTTCACCGCGGACGTGGTCACCGTCGCGAAACGCGCTCTCGCGCCGGGTGAGGTGCTCGACGGCGAGGGCGGCTACACGGTGTACGGCAACGTGCTGCCCGCCGGGGAATCGGTGCGCCGCGGGCTGCTGCCGATCGGCCTCGCGCACGGGGTCCGCCTGCGCGCCGGGGTCGCCGCGGGGCAGGCGATCGGCTACTCGGACGTCACCTTCGACACCGATTCCACCGCCCTGCGCCTGCGCGGGGAACTCCGGTGACCGGCCTGTCCCCGGGCCTCGGCGACACCGTCACCCGGCGCCTGCGCGACGCGATCCTCTCCGGGGCGCTGCGCGACGGCGAGCGGCTGGTCGAACGGGACCTCGCCGCCACGCTCGAAGTCAGCCGCGGCCCCGTGCGCGACGCGCTGCGCCAGCTGGCCACCGAGGGCCTGGTGGTCTCCGAATCCCGCCGCGGCACCCGGGTCGCCTCGCTCACCCCGGAGGACGGCGAGGAGATCATGGCCATCCGCGAGGCCATCGAACCGCTGGCCGTGCGCTACCTGGTGACCGGCGCCGAACCGCCGTACGAATCCCTGCACCGGCTCCTGGACGAGCTGCGCACCGCGTGCGAGCGGGGCGACTGGCCGGGGGCGGTGCTCGCCGACTTCGCGCTGCACCGCCAGCTCTACGTGCTGTGCGGGCGGCGGCGCCTGCTGCGGCTGTGGGAGGGCATCAACGCCCCGCTGCTGCACATCTTCCGGATGAACCTCGGCCTGTACGAATCCATCGAGCAGGTTCACGCCAACCACGCGAAACTGGTGGCCGACATCGAGTCCGGCGACCCGGTGCGCGCGGAGCGGGCGATCCGCGAGCACATCACGCACTTCCGACCGCAACTACTGGACCTCATGCAGGACCGGGCACGAGGAGAGGATTGAGATGGCGGACCTCAAACCCCGCAGCAGGGACGTGACCGACGGGATGGAGCGTGCCGCCGCGCGCGGCATGCTGCGCGCGGTCGGCATGGGCGACGAAGACTTCGCCAAACCGCAGATCGGCATCGCCTCGTCGTGGAACGAGATCACCCCGTGCAACCTCTCGTTGCAACGGCTGGCGGAGGCGAGCAAGCAGGGGGTGCACGCCGCCGGTGGGTTCCCGATGGAGTTCGGCACCATCTCGGTGTCGGACGGGATCTCCATGGGCCACGAGGGCATGCACTTCTCGCTGGTCTCCCGGGAGGTGATCGCCGATTCGGTGGAGACCGTCGTGCAGGCCGAGCGGCTGGACGGCACGGTCCTGCTCGCGGGCTGCGACAAGAGCCTGCCGGGGATGCTGATGGCCGCGGCGCGCCTCGACCTGGCCGCGGTGTTCCTGTACGCGGGCTCGATCCTGCCCGGCACGGTCGACGGGCGCGAGGTCACCATCATCGACGCGTTCGAGGCGGTCGGAGCGTGCGCGCGGGGGCTGATCTCCCGCGAAGAGGTGGACAAGATCGAGCGCGCGATCTGCCCCGGCGAGGGCGCGTGCGGCGGGATGTACACCGCGAACACGATGGCCTGCGCGGCCGAGGCGCTGGGCATGTCGCTGCCCGGTTCGGCCAGCCCGCCGTCGGTGGACCGCCGCCGCGACCGGTTCGCCCGGGCGAGCGGCGAGGCGGTGATCGGCCTGCTGGCCAAGGGGATCACCGCGCGCGACATTCTCACCCGGGAGGCGTTCGAGAACGCGATCGCCGTGGTGATGGCGCTCGGCGGTTCCACGAACGCGGTGCTGCATCTGCTGGCCATCGCCCACGAGTCCGAAGTGGACTTGACGCTGGACGATTTCACCCGGATCGGCAAGAAGGTCCCGCATCTGGCGGACGTGAAACCGTTCGGGCGGCACGTGATGACCGCGGTGGACCGGGTCGGCGGGGTGCCCGTGGTGATGAAGGCGTTGCTGGACGCCGGATTGCTGCACGGTGACTGCGTCACGGTCACCGGGAAGACGCTGGCCGAGAACCTCGCCGAGCTGGCCCCGCCGGAACTCGACGGTGACGTGGTGCGCAGGCTGTCCGATCCGATCCACCCGACCGGCGGGCTGACCATCCTGCACGGCAGCCTCGCCCCGGAGGGCGCGGTGGTGAAGAGCGCCGGGTTCGACTCGGCCCGTTTCGAAGGCACCGCAAGGGTTTTCGACGGGGAGAAGGCGGCGATGGACGCGCTCGGCGAGCTGAAGGCCGGGGACGTCGTGGTGATCCGGTACGAGGGGCCGCGCGGCGGGCCGGGGATGCGCGAGATGCTCGCGGTGACCGGGGCGATCAAGGGCGCCGGGCTCGGCAAGGACGTCCTGCTGCTCACCGACGGCCGGTTTTCCGGTGGCACCACGGGACTCTGCGTGGGGCACGTGGCGCCGGAGGCCGCGCACGGCGGGCCGATCGCGTTCGTCCGCGACGGCGACCCGATCGTGCTGGACATGGAGACCATGACGCTCGATCTGGGCATCGACGAGGCCGAGCTGGCCCGGCGCCGGGAAGGCTGGGAGATGCCGGAACCGCCGCGCCGCACCGGGGTGCTCGCGAAGTACGCCCGGCTCGTCGGGTCCGCCGCCCAGGGTGCGGTCTGCTCATGACCGCGGCGGAGATCACCGGGGAGGCCGCCGCGCCGAAGGTGCGGACGGCGCGGATCGCGGTGGCCAGTTTCATCGGCACCGCCATCGAGTTCTACGACTTCTACATCTACGGCACGGCCGCCGCGCTGGTGTTCGGCAAGCTGTTCTTCCCGACCTTCTCCGCGCTGGCCGGGACGCTCGCCGCGTTCGCGACGTTCGGCGTCGGGTTCGTGGCCCGCCCGGTGGGCGCGGTGGTGTTCGGCCACTTCGGCGACCGGATCGGCCGCAAGGCCATGCTGATCGCCTCGCTGCTGGTGATGGGCACCGGGACCGTCGCGATCGGACTGTTGCCGACCTACAGCGCGATCGGCATCGGCGCGCCGATCCTGCTGGTGCTCTGCCGGTTCCTGCAGGGGTTCGGGCTCGGCGGCGAATGGGGTGGCGCGGTGCTGCTGGCCACCGAGTACGCGCCGCAGGGCAGGCGCGGGCTGTGGTCGAGCTTCCCGCAGATCGGTCCGGCGATCGGGTTCATCATCGCGAGCGGTTCGTTCCTGGTGCTCAGCGGAACGTTGCCGGAGCAGGACTTCTCCGCGTGGGGCTGGCGGATCCCGTTCCTGGCCAGCGCGATCCTGGTGATCGTCGGCTACTACATCCGGATGAAGATCGCCGAAACGCCGGTGTTCGAGAAAGCCATGCGGGAACAGGAAAAGGCGAAGGCGCCGATCGTGGAAGTGGTGCGGCGGCAGCCGAAAACCCTGCTGCTGGCCACCGGCGCGTTCATCCTCGCGCACACGCTGTTCTACACGATCACCACGTTTTCCCTGTCCTACGGCAAAACCGTGCTGCACCTGAACCAGAACACGTTGCTGATCTGCGCGATGGCCGCCGCGGCGGTGATGGGTGTGGCGACGCCGATCCTGGCGGTGTACTCGGACCGGATCGGCCGCCGCAAGGTGTGCCTCGGTTCGGCGGTGCTCGCGGCGGCGTGGGCGTTCCCGCTGTTCGCGCTGGTCAACACCGGGCAGCCGGTGCTGATCGGGATCGGGCTTTCGGTCGGGCTGATCGCGTTCGCCGCGTTGTTCGGTCCGATGGGCGCGTTCCTGCCGGAGCTGTTCGCCACCCGGTACCGGTATTCCGGGGCGTCGGTGGCGTACAACGCGAGCAGCATCGTTGGCGGCGGGGTCACCCCGATCCTGGCCACCCAGCTCATCGCGTCCACCGGTTCCTCGGTGCCGGTGTCGCTCTACCTGATCGGCATCGCCGCGGTGTGCGGGCTGTGCGTGCTGTTCCTGCGCGAAACGCACACCGTGGACCTGACCACCGACGCCGGGTTGCACCGGTGACCCTGGTCGTCACCGGCGGCGGCTCGGGCATCGGGCTGGTCACCGCGCGGCGCGCCGCCGACGCGGGGTTGCGGGTCGCCGTGCTGGACCGCAAGGTCGGCGCGGTGCCGACGAATGTCGACATAGCGATACCGGTCGACGTCACGGATTCCGATCGGGTGCACAACGCGATGCGGTCGATCGGCCCGATCTCCGCGCTCGCCACCTGCGCCGGAATCGCCCCGCCCGGCGGGCTGCTGGACACCGATCCCGAGGAGTTGCAGCGGGTTTTCCAGGTGAACGTGTTCGGCACCGTGTACGCGATGCGCGCGGTGGCGCCGGTCATGCGCGAAGCGGGCGAGGGCGCGATCGTCACCGTGTCCTCGGTCGCGGCGCACCGCGGCGGCGGCCTGCTCGGCGGAACCGCTTACGCGGCAAGCAAAGCCGCGGTGATCGGGCTGACCAAGGCCGCCGCCCGGGAACTCGCCCCGCACGGCATCCGGGTGAACAGCGTCGCGCCGGGCCCGGTCGCCACCCCGCTGCTGACCGAACCCGAACGCTTCGCCCGAGACACCCTGCTGAACCGCGTCGCCGACGCGGACGAGATCGCCGAGGCCGTGCTCTTCCTGCTCGGCCCCGGCGGCCGCAACATCACCGGCGAAACCCTCAACACCAACGGCGGCGCCCACTTCGCCTGACCGGCTCGTGAGTGTCGTTCGGTTGCGTCGAAAGTGCGCGCACTTTCGGGTCGTGTCGCGGCGGCACTTCCCCATCGTGGTGACCTCCTTGCCCGCGGGAGCGAGGGGGGCCGGGCGCTGGGGGTGGGTCAGGACTTGCCCTGGTCGTTGCTGAGCCACTTCTCCGGGCGCATGCGAACCAGGATGGACGTTTCGCCGAGGGCGGTTTCGACGTACTTGGCGGCTTCCCCGGCGGGCAGGTAGCGGCCCGCGATCTTGAGCGCCTGCTCCTTCGTCGGCGGCTCGTCGCCCGCGACCACCGGACCTTCGGCGGTGACGTACTTGTACGGCCACGACTCGTCCTGGGCCACCAGGCTGAACTTCCCGGCCGCGCGGATCGTCTTGTCCTTCACGGTGTCGCGTTCCATCCAGATCAGGACCTCCCCGCCGGGTTCGTAGTCGTACCAGACCGGCACGGCCAGCGGCCCCCGCCCGTCCCGGTTCACCGCCAGCACGCCGACGTGCGTCCCGGACAGGAACGCCTGGCGCTCCTCGGCGGTCATGACAAACGAAGACATCTGCTACTCCCTGTCGGTGGCGCGGGCGTACCGCGCGGCCAATGTCCGGATGTACTCGACGAGTTCCCTCGGTTCGGTAACGTCGAAGTCCACCCCGAGCATTCCAAGATGGACGGCCAGGCTCTCGATCGAATCGGCCCCGGTGTCCAGCACGCAGGTCCGCGCGTCCACGGCCTCGACCACGCCGACCGCCGGATTGATCCGCTCGGCCACCGCCGCGGCCGGCGCGTGCAGCACGACCCGGGCCCGGTACCGCCAGGCCGCCGCGGAAACCCGGCCCGACACATACGCGGCCACGTCACCCCCGGGTGGTTCGCGCGGTTCGAACCGCGGCCCGGTCGGCGTGCGCGGGGAGATCCGGTCGGCCCGGAACGTGCGCCAGTCCTTCCGGTCGACGTCCCACGCCACCAGGTACCAGCGACGGCCCCAGTTGACCAGCCGGTGCGGTTCGACCGCGCGCGGGCTCACCTCGCCGCGGTGGTCGCGGTAGTCGAACCGCAGCCGCTCGGCGTCCCGGCAGGCGTTCGCGAGCGCGGTGAGCACCTCCGGGCCCACCTCCGGCCCGGGCCGGTCGGCGGGCACCCGGACCGTGTACGCCTGCAGCGCGCTCACCCGGTGCCGCAGCCGCGAGGGCAGCACCTGTTCCAGCTTCGCCAGCGCCCGCACCGAGGTCTCCTCGATCCCGGTGATCGCCCCGCCCGCCGCGGTCCGCAGCCCGATCACGACGGCCACGGCCTCCTCGTCGTCGAGCAGCAGCGGCGGCAGCGCGGCGCCCGCGCCCAGCCGGTACCCGCCGAACGTGCCGGTGGTCGCGTGCACCGGATAGCCCAGTTCGCGCAGCCGCTCCACGTCCCGCCGGACCGTGCGGTCGCTGACGCCGAGCCGTTCGGTCAGCTCCGCGCCGGTCCACTCCCGCCGGGACTGCAGCAGGGCGAGCAACCGGAGCAGTCGTGCCGAGGTCTCCAACATTTTTCCAGTCTGCCATTCGTTTAGGACAGAACCTGGCCGGAAGGGTCCATAACGTTCCTGCCATGACGAACAACAAGGAAATCCGCCCCTTCCGCATCGACATCCCGCAGTCCGAACTGGACGACCTCACCGCCCGGCTGGACAACACCCGCTGGCCGGACCAGATCCCCGGCGCCGGCGCGAAGTACGGCGTGCCGCTGGACCACGTCAAGGAGCTGGCCGCCTACTGGCGCGACGGCTACGACTGGCGGGCGCAGGAGGCGCGGCTCAACGAGTACCCGCAGTTCACCACCGAGATCGACGGCCAGGACATCCACTTCCTGCACGTCCGCTCGCCCGAGGCGGACGCCTTCCCGCTGATCCTCACGCACGGCTGGCCGGGCACGATCCTCGAATTCGTCGAGCTGATCGGCCCGCTGACCGATCCGGTCGCGCACGGCGGCCGGGCCGAGGACGCCTTCCACCTGGTGATCCCCTCGGTTCCCGGGTTCGGTTTCTCCGGGCCGACCCGCGAGGAGGGCTGGGACCGCAAGCGCATGGCGGCCGCCTGGGCCGAGCTGATGAGCAGGCTCGGCTACCAGCGCTACGGCGCGCACGGCAACGACGGCGGCTCGTTCGTGTCGCCGGAGCTGGGCCGGTTGGCTCCGGGGCAGGTGGCGGGGGTGCACGTGAACCAGGTGTTCTCGTTCCCGTCCGGCGACCCGGCCGAGATGGCGGACCTGTCCGAGCGCGAGCAGCAGGCCCTGGCCGTGCTGGGCACCTTCTGGGAGGAGATGTCCGGATTCCAGAAGCTCCAGTCGACCCGGCCGCAGAACCTGGCCTACGCGCTCACCGATTCACCGGTCGGCCAGCTCGCGTGGAACCTGCAACTGATCAACGACGGCACCGCCCCGGACGAGATCGACGCGGCGCTCGACCGGGACTGGATCCTGACCAACGTGATGCTGTACTGGCTGACCGGGACGGCCGGTTCCTCCGCGCGGTTCTACTACGAGGACGCGCACGCCGAGCCGAGCACCGAGCCGACCGCGTTCCCGCTGGGCGTGTCCGTGTTCCGGCACGACTTCCAGTCGATCCGGCGGTTCGCCGACCGCGACCACAAGAACATCGTGCAGTGGCGCGAGCACGACCGCGGCGGCCACTACTCCGGTAAGGACGCCCCCGACCTGCTGATCGGCGACCTGCGCGCGTTCTTCGGCAAGGTCCGCTGAGCCGGTGGCCGCGCCGGAAGGACCTCGGGTAGGAAGGAACCCGGGGTCCTTCCGGCATTTCCTGGACAGAAGGCGGGTGCCATGGCGGAACCGTTCGCCACACGACGGCTCGACGAGACGACCGAGGTGACCGCGCCGGACGGGTCGGCCGTCCGCCCGCTGGCCGTCCTCCCCGGCGTGGCCAGCTTCGCGCACTTCGAACTCGCGCCGGGTCAGGTCTCGGCGGCCGTCGCGCATGCCACGGTCGAGGAGATCTGGTACGTCATCGGCGGCTCGGGCGAGATGTGGCGGAGTCAGGACGGCCGCGCGGAGAACACCGCCCTGGCCCCCGGGATCTGCCTGACCATTCCGCTCGGCACGTCGTTCCAGTTCCGCGCCGCGGACCAGGGCCTGCGGGTTGTCGCGGTCACCACCCCGCCCTGGCCGGACGGCACGGACGAGGCGCGCGCGGCCCGCGGGCCCTGGTAGCGATCAGGGCGCGGGGTCGCCGGAGACTTCGAGGTGCTCGGCGACCCCGGTGAGGTCGATCACCCGCTGCACCTGGCGGCTCGGGGACACCACGAGGGTCACGTCGCGCTCCTCGGCGTGGCGCTGCACCTGGAGCAAGGTGTTGAGCGCCGAGGAGTCGAAGAACGTGACCGCGGTCAGATCCGCCACCACCCGGCGGGGACGCTGCTCGTCGATCACCGAAACCAGCGCCTCCTGCAACCGGGGACTGGTGAGCAGGTCGAGTTCGCCGGTCACCTTCACGCTCGGGCAGTCCGAACCGGCCGAGGCGTCCGCCACGGTGACGCTGAACCCGGGCGACTGCGTGTTCCGCTCATCGGCGGGCATCCACTCTCTCCTCATGCTCTATGAGAATCCAGTACACGCCTGTGGTCTCAAGCGCCGTCCTCGTTCGCCGCTGCGAACGAGGTGAGCCGAGCTTAGCCGAGCCGGCCGCTCAGGAGACGAGCGGAGGTCAGACCTTCGGGCGATTTCGCCGCACGAACGTCCCCCGCGCCCGGGTCATGGTCACAACCACGCCTTCAGATCGTCGATTTCCACCATGGGCATGCCCCAGCGCAGCGCGGCCGCCTCGAGATCGGCGCTGCCCGCCATCGTGCCGTCGGGGTTCATCACCTCGCAGCACACGCCCACCGGCGGCAACCCGGCCGCGGCGCACAGCGCGACCGTCGCCTCGGTGTGCCCGGCCCGCTCGGCGAGCAGGCCCGGCCGGGCCGCCAGCGGGAAGACATGGCCGGGGCGCAGGAAATCGGCGGGGGTCGCGGCCGGATCGGCCAGCTTCCGCACGGTCGCCGCGCGTTCCGCCGCGGACACCCCGGTCCCGTCGCTCGCCGCCAGGTCCACCGGGACCGACCACGCGGTGCCGTGCCGGTCCCCGTCGCCGGGCATCGGGCCGATCTCCAGCCGCCGCAGCACCTCGGGCGCGCACGGCACGGTCGGCAGGCCGCAGACCCGGGTGAGCAGGAAGGTGAACGATTCGGGGCGCAGCCGCGCGCCCGCGAAGATCACATCCCCCTCGCCCTCGGTGTGCGGATCCCAGACGATCACCCCGCCACCCGCGGCGAGCCCGCTCAGCACCTTCTCCACCCCGGCGCGCCCGCTGACGTGCCCGGCCCACGGCAACCGGGACAGCGCCCGCCCCAGGGCCGAACCGGCCGAGTGCGGAACCCGTTCCGCCAGCCGCGTGACCAGATCCACCTCGAGGTTGACCCGGTCGCCCGGCTCCAGGCCGCCCAGGGTGGTCGCGGCGCGGGTCATCGGCAGCAGCACGATCGAGAACCGGTCGCGCAGGACCTCGGCGATCGTCACGCTGACCCCGTCGAGGGCGATCGGCGATTTGGCCAGCAGCCGGGCGAGCAGGCGTTCCGGCGGCCGGATCCACACGCGCAGGCCGCCGCCCTCGCCGTCGACCCGCACGACCTTGCCGACCGCGTCCACGTAGCCCTGGACCAGGTGCCCGTCCAGGGTGTCGCCGACGCTCAGCGGCACTTCGACGTTGACCGGCGCCCCGGCCGTGAGCGCGTCGAAAGTGGACCGCCGCCGCGTTTCCGCGGTGACGGCCGCCTCCAGCACGCCGCCGGGGAACGGCCGCACGGTGAGCCGGACCCCGTTGACGCACACCGAACCGCCGTCGCCGACCGAGCCCGCGCTCTTCGGCGCGCGCACCCGCAGCAGTTCGTCCTTGATCTCCTCGACGACCCCGAGTTCGCCGATCCGCCCAGTGAACATGGCTGACACCCCAAGCAATCGCGACGCGAAATCCCGGCTGTGCCCGCCGAACGCGGGCCGCGGGAGCGGGGTCTGACCGCATGGCCCCGGAATCGCACCGGGTCGTTCCACCCCGTCGGCGGAACCGGCCGACTATACGGCCACACCGTGGAATCGCACCACCCGGCGAGCATACCCGCAGATGTTACTGATTGGTAGCCTCGGCTCGTTGTTCATTCCTTTGCATGGACACCTACGGAAGGCCCGATGTTCGCGAAACGTGTTCACTCGCGGGCCGGGCTCGCATACCCTGGCCGCGGCAGTTGGGAGGCCAGGCGATGGACTGGAAGGGCCGGCTCTACCGGCGGGAACGGCTGGACGAGCTGACCGCGCGGACGCGGTACGAGGCCAGGTTGTACCTGAACTCGTCGGTGGCCAGCGACGCCTACGACAACATCGCGGACGTCTTCTACCTCGCGCACTCCGAATGCTCGGAACTGCTGGTGCACCACCGGTTGCTGCCGTGGTGGGAGCGCCTGCTGCTGATGCGGTACTGCCGCCGGATCTACGGCCGGGCCGTGCTGGACAGCGTGCGCGACACACCCCGCGAACCGGAGTCGGTGTCCGCGATCGGGTTGCGGTTCACCGCCGTCGTCGATCCGGACGTCCCGGCGCTCGGCGCCACCTTCGACGAGGCGCCCACGCTGATGAACGCCTTCCGCGCGGAGATCCTCGGCATGGCCCCGCAGTCCGGGGACACCGGGGCGCGGTACGACCTGCAGGGGCGGGGCCTGCTCAACGTGTTCCGGCTGGCCAACGGCAAGGCGGGCGAGCCGTGGGCGGACCGGCGGGACGTGGCGGCGACCTCCGCGCGCAACATCCTGACCTGTTCGGAGAAGTTCGCGCGGCGGCGGATCTGGCACGTGGCGTGGCCGATCTACCGGGTCCGCGGCCTGCGCCTGTGGAAGCTCTGAGCTTCGGGACCCCTCCCCGAAAGATGCCGTAGACGGATCGCCATGAACGCCCCTGGTGAACGACCCCCGTTGAACGAACGCCGCCGGCGCCTGCGCGAAGAGCGGCGCAAGCAGTCCCCGGCCGAGCAGGACCTGCCGAGACCCGGGGCCGCGGCGCCGGTGGGGGCGATCGTGTTCGCGCTCGTGCTCGGTTTGTTCTGCCTCGCCAGGACGGCAGTCGGGTTCACCGCCGCGTCCTCGGCGGCCCCCGGCTCGGGTTGGGTCCTCATCGTCCTCGACGCCGCGATCGCGGCCCTCTGCCTCGTCGGCACCGTCCTGCTGGTGGTCCGGCGACCGGGGGCGGCGGCCACCGTGACCGCCGGGGGTGCCCTGGCGCTCCTGATGATCCCGGTCATCCTGATCATCGCCTCGTTGCCCGGGAACGGCGGCGGCAGCGGCGCCACCGCCGCGGTGCCGTACGTGTTCCTGGGCGTACCAACCCTGGTCTTCGTCCACGGCGGGCGCGCCCGGCGCTGGCTGGACCGGTCCTGACCGGAATGCGCCGGGTGGTCACGGCGTTGACCCGGGCATGACCGATCTCGCGGAACGCGTGCTCGCCGAGGCGAACACCATCGCCGTCGTCGGCCTGAGCCGCGACCCGGCCAAGGCGGCGCACGGGGTGCCGGCGACCCTGCAGGCCGCCGGTTTCCGGATCATCCCGGTGCATCCCGAGGCGACCGAACTGCTCGGGGAGAAGGTGTACCGCTCGCTGGCCGAGGTGCCCGGACCGGTCGACATCGTGGACGTCTTCCGCCCCGCCGGCGAGGCGCCGGGCATCGCGGAACAGGCGGTGGCCCTCGGCGCGAAGGCGCTCTGGCTGCAGCAGGGCCTGGTGTCGCCCGAGGCGCGGCGAATCGCCGAAGCCGGCGGCCTGGACTACGTCGAGGACCGCTGCATCGCGGTGGTCCGGGCCGTCGCGGGCATCACCAAGCGCTGACCCCCTGCGGAGGAAAACGTACACAGGCACGGCCAACCTGTGTACACTTTCCTCCACGGGAGGTGGGCGAAGTGAGTGTTCCCGACGAACTGCCGGAAACCTTCACCTACAGCGAGGCCCGGCGGCACGGCCTGTCCGACCGCCGGATCTACGAGCTGCGCGACAACGGCTCGCTCGAAGCGCTGGGGCGGGGGCTGTACCGGCGCGCGGACGCGGACGCGGTCGCCGACATCGACCTGCTGGAGATCGCGTACAAGGCGCCGGAGGCGACGCTGTGCCTGGCCAGCGCGCTCGCCCGGCACGGCCTGACCGACCTCATTCCCGCGGTGACCGAGGTCGCGCTCCCTCGCGGGCGCCGCCGCCCGGTGGTCGGGGCGGCGGTCGGCTGGCACCTGTTCGCGCCCGAAACCTTCGACCTCGGCCGCGAGAAGCTCAAGCTCGATTTCCATACCACGATAGGAATCTACTCCGCCGAACGGTCCATAGTGGACGCCTTCCGGCTGCGTCACCGGGAGGGTCCGGAGCTGGCGAACACGGCGTTGCGGCGGTGGCTGGCGCGCCCGGGCGCCCAGCCCGCGGCCCTGCTCGCGCTGGCCCGGCACTTCCCCCGCACCGAGGCCCCGCTGCGGCGGGTCCTGGAGGTCCTGCTGTGAGCCGCCCGACGCGGGAAACCCTCGCCGGGCGGCGGTACCTGGACCTGCGGAACCTGGCGCGCAAGGGGAAGCGGCCGACCGACGAACTGCACCAGCTCTACGCGCTGGAAGGATTCCTGGCCCGCCTCGCGGAATCCGCCTACGCGGACCGGTTGGTGCTGAAGGGCGGCGTGCTGCTCGCCGCGTTCGACATGCGCCGCCCCACCCGGGACGTCGACCTGGAAGCGCGGCGGGTTTCCAACGACGTCGGCGAGATCCTCGCGATGGTCCGGACCATCGCGGCCGTGCCCCTGGACGACGGCCTGGCGCTGGACGGTGATTCGGCCACCGCCGAACTGATCCGCGATCTGGACGCCTACAGCGGGGTCCGGGTCTCCCTCACCGGTTCGCTGGCCGCGGCGCGGCTGAGCTTCCACGTCGACGTGAGCGTCGGCGATCCGATTCATCCGGCCCCGCAACGGATCAGCCTGCCCCGGCTGCTCGGCGAGGACCACATCGCGCTGCACGGCTACCCGCTGCCGATGGTGCTCGCCGAGAAGATCACCACCGCGCTGCAGCGGGGCACCGCGAACACCCGGTGGCGCGATTTCGCCGACGTCTACTTCATCGCCCACCGGCACCGGATCGACGCGGACGAACTGCGCGCCGCGCTCGCGGTCGTCGCCGGGCACCGCGGCGCGGAACCGGCCTCGCTGGCCGAATCCCTGCCCGGCTACGCCGATCTGGCGCAGGCGCGCTGGTCGGCGTGGCGACGGCGGCAACGGCTCGAGGACCGCCTGCCCGCCCGGTTCGCCGAAGTCCTCGACGCGCTCACCGCTTTCGCCGACCCGGTCCTGACCGGCGCCGTGGCCACCGGATCGGCCTGGCTCCCCGAAGACCTCGCCTGGACACCGGGCGACATCGCACCGCCGAAACCGGGGACTTCCTAGCCGAACTCCACACTCAGGCAAGCGAACTACACACTCGGGCACGTGAACTACACGTTCAGGCAAGCGAACCGCACACTCGGAACCGCACCCCGCGACACCGGTCGGCACCCAGGTCCCGCCGCGATCCAGGGCCGCCTCTGCCCGAGTGCGCAGTTCGCGGTCCCGAACGTGCGACTCGCTGTCCCGAACGTGCGACTCGCGTGCCCGAGTGTGGAACTCGCGGGGAGGCAGCGGGCTGGCGCTCGCTGGGTCAGGGTGCGTAGGCGGCGAGGTTGAACAGGTCGAAGAGGCGTTGCTGGGTTTCGTCGCGGTCGGTGAGCAGGCGGTGCGTCCGGGGGCGGCCGCCGGTCGACGGGTAGCGCAGCAGGGTTTCGCCGATTCCGGCGAGCTGGTCCATCAGTTCGCGCACCGAGAGGTTCAGCCCGGCGCGGTCGGCTTCGCGGCGCATCAGGTGGGTGACCGCGGCGGCGAGCACGCACACCAGCGCGTGCACGGTGATGCGGTCTTCGGTCCAGCACCAGCGGGGTGCCGGGCCCGCCACGAACGGATCGTTCAGGCGGCGGAACGTCGAATCGAGGTGGTACCGGGCGCGGTAGGCGGTGATCACGTCCGGCAGCGGCCAGTCCTCGTGGTCGGTGACCAGCAGTTGCTTGCCGAAGAACTCCTCGTCCAGCCGGGCGCGGGCGGCCTCGTCGATGCGCCACGCGAGCCGGATCGAGCCCGGTTTCGTGCCGGTGACCTCGGTCGGCAGCACCCGGTCGACGCGCCGGGCGCGGGTGATCCGGGCGATGTCGCTGAGCACCTGCTCCCGCCCGTGCCGGTAGGCGCCGCTGTCCAGGGCGGCGGCCAGCCCCTCCAGTTCGCGCGTCGCGTTGCTCAGCGCCTGCGCGAACCCGCGGGCCTGGGCGGCGTGCAGGGTGGGCGAATGGGTCAGCACCAGCCGCCGCCGCGCCCCGGCCACCGTGGCCCGGGTGTCCAGCGCGGTGACGCCGGGGAACCGTTCCGGATCGACCGGCCGCCGCGCCGACGCGGGCCGCGCGAGCAGTTCGGGATGGTCGCCCAGCGGCAGCGAACCCACGAAATGCCGCCCGGACGACAGGTCCAGCTGCGAGTACTGCCCGGTGTCGAAGACCAGCGTGACCTCGCCCGCGCCGGTCATCGCGCAGTGCCGCCCGGCCAGCTCTTCGGCGAGCGCGCCGAACGAGGCGATCCCCGGCCGGTTGCGCCGGTATCCACTGGCCACCAGCGGCACCGCGCCGTCCATGGTGACCACCAGACCCAGCCCGTGCAGGGCCGCCTCGTGCCCCGCCCGGTTCGGGTCCGCGCCGGTGAAGGTCGCGAAGTTCGGCACGTCCAGCGCGAGCGCGGGGCCGGGCAACCGCTCGCCCACCGCCGCGCAGACCGCGGCCTCGATCCGGTCCAGGTGCTCGCGGGTGAGGCGTTGCAACGCGCGCCAGCACCGGTCTTCGGTCACCGCCGCGCGGGCCAGCCGGGGCCGGACGAACCGGTCGGCCGCGGTGCCCGGCCACCACCGCCGCAGGCTGGTGTTCGGCGCGGTCGCCCGGTGCAGGACGGCCAGCGCGAGGTACGTGCCCACCGAAACCTTCGCCCGCTGCGGACCCACCGCCGCGTCCACCAGGCGCACCAGGCCCAGTTTGTCCACTGTGGACCAGACCGCGGCGACGTCGCCGAAGGCGAGGCGGCGCGAGTCCCGGGGCGGGGCCGCCGCGCCGCCGTCGAATGCCCGTTCGATGTCCTCGGCGGTGCCGAGGTAGCGCTGGGAGACGATCCGCGGTTCGCCGTCCACCCGCGCCGACTTCGCGAGGTAGTAGTAGGTCTGTCCGTTCCGCCGCTTCCCGATCACCGAGGCCACACTTTAGGTAATACACACCCCACCCGCCCCCGGGCAACCGGGGCGGCCATCCTGAGCTGGGGAAACGACCCGGATCACAGCATGCGACCGGGGTGCACCCGTTTCAGCGCTGGCAGCGGCTCGGCGCGCGGTTCTAGCGTCGGGACCATGGCCCTTGATCACGCCGAGACCGCGCCCACCGCCTCCGCGATGCGCCGCGCGCTGGCCCGCGCGCGCGACGGCAAGACGCTCGACCTGGACGAGGCCGCCGTGCTGCTCCAGGCCCGCGGCGCCGACCTGGAGACCCTCTCCGGCCACGCCGCGCGGGTGCGCGACGCCGGACTCGCCGCCCTCGGGCGGCCGGGGGTCGTCACCTACAGCAAATCCGTGTTCATCCCGCTGACTCGCCTGTGCCGCGACCGCTGCGGCTACTGCACCTTCGTCACCGTGCCCGGCCGGGTGGACTCGCCGTATATGTCCCCCGACGAGGTGCTCGACATCGCGCGCAAGGGCGCCGAAATGGGCTGCACCGAGGCGCTGTTCACGCTCGGCGACCGCCCGGAGGACCGCTGGCAGGCCGCGCGCGAATGGCTGGACGCGCACGGCTACGACGACACGCACTCCTACGTGCGGGCGATGGCGATCCGCGTGCTCGAAGAGACCGGGCTGCTGCCGCACCTCAACCCCGGGGTGATGTCCTGGCAGGACCTGCAGCGGCTCAAGCCGGTCGCCGCGTCGATGGGCATGATGCTGGAGACCACCGCGCGCCGCCTGTTCACCGAGAAGGGCGGGCCGCACTACGGCTCACCGGACAAGGACCCCGACGTGCGTCTGCGGGTGCTGGAGGACGCCGGGCGCAGCTCGGTGCCGTTCACCACCGGCATCCTGATCGGCATCGGGGAGAACTACACCGAACGCGCCGATTCGATCTTCGCGATCCGCAAGGTGGCCCGCACCTACGGCGGCATCCAGGAAGTGATCGTGCAGAACTTCCGCGCGAAGCCGGACACCAAGATGCGCGCGACCCCGGACGCCACCCTGGAGGAGCTGGCCGCGACCATCGCGGTGGCCCGCCTGGTGCTCGGGCCGAAGATGCGCCTCCAGGCGCCGCCGAACCTGATCGGCCAGCAGTACGAGACCATGCTGCGCGCCGGGATCGACGACTGGGGCGGGGTTTCCCCGATCACCCCGGACCACGTGAACCCGGAGCGCGCCTGGCCGCAGATCGACGAGCTGACCCGGCGCACCGAGGCGCTCGGCTTCACCATGCGCGAGCGGCTGCCGATCTACCCCGAGTACGTCCGGGCGGGCGAGCCGTGGCTGGATCCCCGGCTGCGCGCGCACGTCGACGCGCTGGCCGAGCCGGAGACCGGTCTGGTCAAGGAAAACGTCGTGGTGAAAGGGATTCCGTGGCAGGAGCCGGACGGCGGCTGGCAGGAATCCGGGCGAACCGATCTGCACGTCGAGGTGGACACCACCGGGCGCACCGAGGATCGGCGCAGCGACTTCGATTCGGTGTACGGCGACTGGTCGGAGATCGCCGGGAACATCAAGAGCGGCCCGGCCCGGTTCGACGCCGACATCCGGGATGCCTTGCGCAAGGCGGAAAAAGACCCCGCCGGACTGTCCGACGACGAGGCGCTGGCGCTGCTGCACGCGGACGGCCCGGAACTCGACGCGCTGGCCCGGATCGCCGACGACCTGCGGCGCGCGGTGTCCGGCGACGACGTGACGTTCGTGGTCACGCGCAACATCAACTTCACCAACGTCTGCTACACCGGCTGCCGGTTCTGCGCGTTCGCCCAGCGGCGCACCGACGCCGACGCGTACACGCTCTCGCTGTCCCAGGTCGGCGACCGGGTGGACGAGGCGTGGGCGGCCGGGGCCACCGAGATCTGCATGCAGGGCGGCATCCACCCGGACCTGCCCGGCACCGCGTACTTCGATCTGGCGCGGGAGGTCAAGAAGCGGCAGCCGGAGATCCACCTGCACTCGTACAGCCCGATGGAGGTCGTGAACGGCGCCTCCCGCACCAACCTGTCCATCGAGGACTGGCTGGCGCGGGCACATGAGTCCGGAGTGGACAGTCTGCCGGGCACGGCCGCGGAGATCCTGGACGACGACGTGCGGTGGGTGCTCACCAAGGGCAAACTGCCCACCGCCACCTGGATCGAGGTGATCACCGCCGCGCACCGGCTGGGCATCCCGACGACGTCGACGATGATGTACGGCCACGTGGACACCCCGGCGCACTGGGTCGGCCACCTCAAGCTGATCGCCGATCTCCAGCGGCGCGCGCTGGAAACCACCGGGAGGCGCGGGTTCACCGAGTTCGTGCTGCTGCCGTTCATCCACCAGAGCTCGCCGATCTACCTGGCCGGGCTGGCCCGGCCGGGCCCGACGCTGCGGG
This sequence comes from Amycolatopsis anabasis, assembly GCF_009765355.1. Taxonomy (GTDB): domain Bacteria; phylum Actinomycetota; class Actinomycetes; order Mycobacteriales; family Pseudonocardiaceae; genus Amycolatopsis; species Amycolatopsis anabasis. The sequence continues at coordinate 306,126 of NZ_VTHK01000004.1, forward strand.
AGAACCGGGCGGTGCACGCGCTGGCGCGGCTGCTGCTGCACGGGATGATCGACAACATCCAGTGCTCGTGGGTGAAGCTCGGCGAAGAGGGCTGCCGCGCGGTGCTCCAGGGCGGGGTGAACGACCTCGGCGGGACGCTCATGGAGGAGACGATCAGCCGGATGGCCGGCGCCTCGCACGGCTCCTACAAGACGATCAGCGATCTGGCGTCCCTGGTGGAACCGCTGGGCCGCCCGTTGCGCCAGCGCACCACCGGTTACGGCACGCCGTCGCCGGAGCGGATCGCCGCCGCGCAAGCGAGCGACGGCGTCGCCCGGGCGGTCCGCCGCCTCCCGCTGCTGACCTGATCGCCGCGCGCGTTTGCGGTGCGCCGGGGCGGGGTAGCCGGGAGCAACGAGTAGGCGCCTCGCGGGAGCACGGGTCGTTATGTTCTTCAGTCGGCATGAGCGGCAGGAGCTCGACAAGATCGAGCAGTGGTTCGAGGCGAGCGATCCGGAGCTCGCGCACGCCTTGCGGGATGGCACGCTGCCGCCCAACCACCGGCTGCGACGGTGGCTGCGCGTCGGGCTGGACCTGCTGGCGGGCATGCTGCTCGTGTCCGGCCTGCTGCTCGGCGCTTCCGGCCTGATCCTGCTCGGCGTGGGCGTCCTGAGTGCCGCGGTCTGGCTGCACGTGGCGCACCGCCCCGGCGAGGAGCCCCCGTGACCGGCCGCCCGGTCCCGGTCGTGCTGGCCGCCGCGGCCTTCGCGCTGGCGGCCTGCGGCGATGCCGCCACCCCGCCGAACCAGCCGGAGCAGCGCGGGACCACGAGCAGCACGCCGCCGCCCGCGCCCGAGCGGACCGTGCGCGGAGTGGTCCGGCCGGGAGTGGAGGCGGGCTGCCTGGTGCTGCCCGCGGACGGCACGGAGTACCTGCTGATCGGCCGCGCGGAGGCGCTGCCGCCCGGGCGGGACGTGGTGGTCCGGGGCCGGGTGGACCGCGGGACGGCCACCACCTGCCAGCAGGGCACGCCCTTGGTGGTGCTGGAGGCCCGGCCCGCCTAGAACCGCGGATTGTCCGGCAGCCTTTCGGAAATTGTCATGCTCGTACGGGTCCGTGACCATTCGACCCGATCGTGCGTGATTGTTTTTCCCGGGCATGTCAATTTGCCGACTCGGCAACTATCCTGGCGCCATTCGCGGGGAACGGATCACGGTAGAACGCGAATGATTTTCCCAATATCATACAATCGGCACCGCCCCGGCCGTACCCTGCCGACGGCTCTCGAGCAGCGGATCGAGCCGAGGATGATTGAAGGTTGAACGATCATCGTCGCCGCATACGAGGAACGCGCTCACCAGCATCGGAGCTCGGCGCGAAACTTGTCACCTCCGGTCGTGTCCCTGTTCACAAAACTATCAACTCCCCCTTCGCAAACCACCCGATCGGGTGTATTGCCAAGGTGCTCGAAGGGGGACGACAACCGCCGTGTTGACAGGTCCCACGGCCCGAAATTAAGTTACGCGAGCCACAAAATCCCGATCACCTTCGACGGCGAAGACACCGATTTTGTTGCTACCAGAGGCGAACTTGGGGACCGATGTGGGTACCACGCGCATGACCGGCATGAGACCGAACAGTTCCTACCGATTCCGTCCGGAGACGGAGGTTTCGGCCGTACGGGTGCCGGACACTCCGCGGCCGCGCACCGCGCCCGACGTCGAGGTGACCGGGTTCAGCCGGTCGCGGCGGCTGTGGTCGTCGATGCCGCGTGAGCTGGCCGAACGGTTCCGCCCGCACGCCGATCCCATGGCGCGGGCGATGGTGCACGAGATCCAGCGCGCCATCCCGGAGTACGCGCAGCCGCTGGAAGGCCCGTTCGGCGAGGTCATCACGCGCGGCGTGCAGCAGGCGATCCTGTACTGCCTGGACAACTTCGGCGATCCCGCGGCGCCGCAGGAGGCCTGGTGCCAGGTCTTCCGGAAACTCGGCAAGATCGAGTTCAACGAGGGCCGCAGCCTCGACTGCCTGCAGACCGCCTACCGGGTCGGCGGCCGGGTCGCCTGGCGGCACGTCGCCGAATTCGGGCAGTCCCAGGGCGTCGGCCCGGACATCCTGTGCGTCTGTGCCGAGGCGATCTTCGCCTACGTCGACGAGATCTCCGCGCTGTCCATTGAGGGCTACACCGCGCAGCAGGTGCGCGCGGCGGGCACGATGGCGCGGCGCCGGCGGCGGCTGCTCGAACTGATCCTCGCCGAACCGCCCGCGTCCCCGCAGGCGATCGCCAGCCTGGCCGCCGCCGCCCGCTGGCGGTTGCCGGAGTGGGTCACCCTGATCGCCCTGGAACCACGCTCCGACCAGCACGAACTCGGCACGCCCGCGGTGGACGGGGAGGTGCTGATGGACCTCGAAGGCGCCGCCCCCTGCCTGCTGACCACCGATCCGGCTCGTGATCTCGGCCAGCTCGAAGCCGAACTGCACGGCTGGCGGGCCGCGGTCGGCCCCCGCGTGCGGCTCAGCGACGCGGGCGTCTCGCTGCGCTGGGCCCGCCGGGCCATGACGCTGGTGCAGCGCGGGGTCCTCGACGACGCCCCGGTCACCTGGTGCGCCGACCACCTCTCCACGTTGTGGCTGCTCAGCGACGAGTTCCTGGTCCGGGAGCTGAGCGCCCGCAGCCTGGCGCCGTTCGACGGGCTCACCGTGAAGCAGCGCGCCCGGCTGAGCGAGACCCTGCTCGTCTGGCTGCAGCAACGCGGCAGCGCGCCGGAACTGGCCGCGAAGCTGAACGTGCATCCGCAGACCATCCGGTACCGGATGCACCAGCTCGAGGAGCTTTTCGGGGACCGGCTCAACGACGCGGACGAGCGGCTCAACCTGGAAATCGCGTTGCGCGCCGAACGGCTCACCAGCGGGAACTGATCGGTTGCTCACCTCCGGGTGAATAGCGGGACGGGAATTACTGGCACTTCTCACAAAGAACGAGATCACCTTTATTCACCACCGCTGATTAACCGAAATCGGCGGTATATTCGGCGCCCCGACCCCCTTTCTCCGATTGTGGTGATCAGTGTGACCGACCCTCGGGGCGAGCCGCCGAGGCACACCGACGCGGCATACGACTCCCTGCTGGCGGGCGCATCCGGTGGCGAAAGCGGCCGGACGATCAGGTTGTGGTCGCTGCTTCCCCGCGAACTCGCGAATGTTTTCCGGCCCACCGTGCGGGAAACCACGAATGCGATCCTCGCGGAGATCCAGCGGACGGTGCCGGAGTACGCGCGCCCGCTGCAGGGTGAATTCGGGGCCGTCATCACCACCAACGTGCAGCAGGCCATCCACCAGTTCCTGGACCGGCTCGGCGATCCGGACGCGCCCGAGGACCGGCGCCGGACGTTCCGGCTGCTGGGCCGGCACGAGATGCGCCACGGCCGCAGCATGGACGTGCTGCAGACCGCCTACCGGGTGGGCGCCCGCGTCGCGTGGCGGCGGATGTCGGAAATCGGCTCCCGCGCGGGGCTTCCGGCGCAGACGTTGTACCTGCTGGCCGAGGCCGTGTTCGCGTATCTCGACGAGTTGTCGGCGCTGTCGGTGGAAGGGCACGCCTCGGCGCAGGCCTACGCCGCGGGCACGCTCGAACGCCGCCGGCGGCGGCTGCTGGACCTGGTCCTCGCGGAACCGGCCGCGTCCGCACCGGCGATCGCGTCGCTGGCGTCCGCCGCGGGATGGGCGGTGCCGGAGAAGGTCGTGACGATCGCGCTCGAGGCGCCCGCGGACGCCGGTGAGCCGGTGGCGCCCCGGCTCGGCGAGGAAGCGTTGCTGGACCTCGAAGGCGAGGCGCCGTGCGTGGTGCTGCCCGCGCCGCGGGAGGAGCACCGGGCGCGCCTGGAAGCCGGGCTCGCCGGGTGGCGGGCGGCGATCGGGCCGGAGGTCCCGCTCGCGGACGCCGCGCGGTCCCTGCGCTGGGCCCGGCAGGCGTTGCTCCAGGTCAAGTCCGGCGCGCTGCCGCGGAAGGAGGTCACCTGGTGCGAGCAGCACCTGGCCGAGCTGTGGCTGCTCAGCGATCCGTTCCTGGTGCAGGAACTGGCGGACCGGATGCTCGCCCCGCTGGCCGGGCTGAGCGAGAAGCGGCGCGAACGGCTCGCCGACACGCTGCTCGCGTGGCTGGAGACGCGGGGCAACGTGCGGGAGGTGGCGGAACGGCTTTCGGTGCACCCGCAGACGGTCCGCGCGCGGGTGCAGGAACTGGAGACCCACTTCGGGCAACGCCTGGAGGACCCCGAACAGCGGTTCCAGCTGATCCTCGCGCTCCGCGCCACCCGGCTGTTGGGCTGATCCGGGGCTTCGGCTCCCTTGTGCCGGTGGGGAACCGAGTGCTGGGGTCGTGACCGGTTGGGGCGATTAGTCATCGCTGCCCCCGCGGGCTCCCGTCGCGGGGTGACAATTCGGGTGGGCCGCCTCGCTCGGTCGCGTCGAAAGCGCGCGCACTTTCGGGCCGCATCACGGCGGCACTTCCCCGCCACGGCAGGTTCCCGTGCACACGGGAGGGCACTGGTACCGGGGGTCGTGAGTGTTTGGGCCGGCCGGGGCGGCGGGTGGGTCGGCACCGCCGCCCCGGGGCTGGGTCACTGGGTGGTGCCGGTGGCGATCGGGACCTGCCGCGCCTCGGTCGTTTCCCTGATCGGCACGGCGATTTCGAGAATCCCCGAGACGTACCGCGCTTCGACGGCGGCGGGGTCGCAGCCGGCGGGCAGGTGCACCCGCCGCGAGAACGCGCCGTAGCGGAACTCGCTGTGCGACTTGCTCTTCTTCTCCTCGATCCGCTGGGCCTCGATGGTCAGCTGGTCGCCTTCGACGGTGATCTTGATGTCACGTTCCGGGTCCAGGCCCGGCAGTTCGGCACGCAGCACGTACTTGCCGTCCGCGGTGTAGTCCTCGATCCGCACCACGTGGCGGTCACCGAACGGGAACTCCGACTCCAGCCAGTGCAGCACGTCCGGCAGCAGCGAACTCCGCGGCATCAGGGATGTCATCGCGCATCTCCTCTCGACGTTGTCGCCAGCGGTTCCCAGGGAACTACCAGCGGTCACCGCCGGGGCAGAGGAGTCGGGCACCTGTCACCGGGGCACAAAGACCCCGGTTGCACGTGCATGAGTCCACTATGGACAGATGAGCAACCGCTCAAGCGGCGGCGTGCGCGTTGTCCGGATGGACGTGCACGGTCGCCCCGGAGAATCGCGGAACCCGTTCGCACAGCAGGTGTTCCGCCTCGTGCGCGATCCGGTGCGCGGCCGCGAACGGCAGCGTCGGCCGCACGGCGATCTCGACTTCCGCGTGCAACGTGTGCCCGATCCAGCGCAACCGGACCCGGTCCACCCGGCGCACCTGCGCCATCCCGGCGAGCTCGCCGTGCGCGAGTTCGATCAGCTCCGGATCGACCGCGTCCATCAGCCGCGCGAACACCTGCTTCGCCGCCGACCACGTCACCACCGCGATCGCCGCGGCGATCAGCAGCCCGGCCACCGGATCCGCCCACCGCCAGCCGAGCGCGGCCCCGCCCGCCGAGAGCAGGACCGCAAGCGAGGTCACCGCGTCCGTGCGCGCGTGCAACCCGTCCGCCACCAGGGCCGCGGACCCGATCCGGCGCCCGGTGCGGATGCGCACCTGCGCGGCGATCTCGTTGCCCGCGCACCCGGCCAGCGCGGCCACCGCGACCGCGGGCAGGTGGGACATCGGGGCCGGATCGGCCAGCCTGCGCAAGGATTCGACGAGCGCGGCGACCGCCGATCCGGCGATGACCAGGACCACCACCACGCCCGCGATGTCCTCGGCCCGCCCGAATCCGTAGGTGAACCGCCGGGTCGCGGGCCGGCGGCCGAGCAGGAACGCGATCCCGACCGGCACCGCGGTCAGCGCGTCGGCCAGGTTGTGCAGCGTGTCCGACAGCAGCGCCACCGAACCGGACAGCGCCACCACGACCCCCTGGCTCAACGCGGTCACCGCCAGGACGCCGAGCGAGATCCACAACGCGCGCAGTCCCGCCGAACTCGCCTCCAGCGCGGCGTCCACCCGGTCCGCCGCGTCATGGCTGTGCGGTTTCCCGAGGTGCCGCAACCGGGACAATCCACCGGATCCGTGCCCGTGACCGTGGCCGTGTCCATGTCCGTGGCCGCTCGCTGCGTTCATCGCCGTGCCGTCCTCCCGATCGACCGTCGCGACCACGTTAGTGCATACATCTGAAGATGTCTTCATGTGTGTGCGGACATAGACTGTTCGCATGGGTCACGGCGTAGCGGGCAAACCACCTCCCCCGGCGGAACTGGACGCCGAGAGCGCGGCGACCGTCGCCGCCACCCTGCAGGCGCTCGCGACACCCTCCCGCCTGCTGATCCTCACCCGCCTGCGCAAGGGCCCCTGCGCCGTCGCCGAACTCGCCGAGGCGGTCGGCATGGAGCAGTCCGCGGTGTCCCACCAGCTCCGGCTGCTGCGGGCGCTGAGCCTGGTCACCGGGCAGCGCCGCGGGCGCAGCATCGTGTACAGCCTCTACGACTCGCACGTCGCGATGCTGCTCGACGAGGCCGTGTACCACATCGAGCACCTCCGCCTCGGGCTGCGCGAGTTCCCCGCCGCCGACGCGGGCTGACCCCGATGCCCTCAGCGTTGGCGATCGCCGCGGGCGGCGGCGGGGACGCGATCGCCGCGGCCGTGCTCGCCGCACGGATCGCCGCGCCGCCGGTCGTGCTGAGCTACTCGTGGGACCGGCTCGTGGTCGATCCGCTGCCCGGTCCGCGGGGCCGCGACGAGTTCACCGGCCTGCGGGCCCTGGCCGGGGACGTGCACGAGGTGCTGCCGTCCACCGCGGTCCGCCCGCCCGGCGGTTCGTCGCTGCCCGGGCTCGCCGCCGGGCTTCCCGCGCGGTTCCTGTTGCTGGATCCCGTCGACGGCGCGATCGGGATGGCCGCGCGGATCGCCGCGGCCGCCGAGCACTTCGGCGCGGGCGAACTGGTGCTCGTGGACGTCGGCGGGGACGCCGTGGCGGGCGGGCACGAGCCGGGTCTGCGCAGCCCGCTCGCCGATTTCCTCGCGCTCGCGGCATGTTCGCTCGCAGACCGCCCCGCGCGGCTGCTCGTGACCGGGCTCGCCCTGGACGGCGAGCTGACCGAACGCGAGGCACTGGAGCGGCTCGATCTTCTTGGCGCACGGGAACTTCCGCCGCTCACCCGGGAGGATTTCCAGCCGTTCGAACGGGTTTTCACCTGGCATCCGTCGGAGGCGAGCGGAATGCTGGCCGCGGCGGCGCGCGGGATCCGGGGCGCGGTCGAGGTGCGCGACGCCGGGAACACCGTGTCGTTGAGCGAACTCAGCGCCCGGGTGTACGAAGTCGACGTGCGCCGCGCGGTGTCCGCGTCGGCGGCGCGCACGCTCACCGGCACCGGAAGCCTCGCCGAAGCCGAGGCCCGGATCCGGGAACTGCGCGGCACTTCCGAACTCGACTACGAACGCGCCAAGGCCCGGTCGCGCCCCGCCGCGCGGCCCGCGACCCTGGCCGCGGTCGACAAGCACGCCATGGAAGCGAACCGGCGCGGCGCCGACTACCTCAGCGTCCGGCGGCTGGCCGAACTCGTCGGCGCCACCGATCCGCCGTCCCTGGCCGGACTCCGCCAGCTGCTCACCCGCGCGCGGCCGAATCGTTATCTGCCACCGCTTTACCACGTGCGCTAACCGGGCGTGGCCACCCGTTCGGGTGCTGGCGCGACCCGGAATTCCCCGGCAACATTGCACTTCCGCGCCGCGGATGTCGCGGCGCGTCCAACGCTTCGGATGCCGGACCCGGCCGGACGTGAACTGTCACGTCCGGCCGGTTTCCTGTCTATTCTGGACATTTCGGCCGCACCTGAAAGAAATTCACCTTTTCGTATCCTGGGCTCACTAGGGTCCCGCGCATGACTTCCCGCATCGCCACCCTGCTCCTCGCCCTCGCCGCCTTCCTCGGCCTGTCCGCACCGGCCGCGAGCGCCGCGCCCGCCCTGCCGCCCTACGAAACCTGGGTCGCCGACGTGCGGGCGGTGACCGAACCCGCGTCGGCCTACCTCACCGAGCGGCTCGGCCGCCCCGGCGGGAAACCGGCGATCGTGCTGGACATCGACAACACCAGCCTGGAGACCAAGTACCACTTCGACGCGTTCACCGTCCCCGCCCTCCCGCCGACGCTGGATCTGGTGCGGCGGGCCAAGAACCAAGGCGCCGCGGTGTTCTTCGTGACCGGGCGCCCCGACTTCCTGCGCGCGCTGACGAAGTCGAACCTGGACCGCGTCGGCTACCCGGTCGACGGGCTCTACCTGCGCCCGGCGCTGTCCCCGGATCCGCTGAACGTGCCGAAGACCAAGGCGCGCATCGCGATCGAGGAACTCGGGTACACGATCGTCGCGAACATCGGCAACAACGACACCGACCTCGTCGGCGGGCACGCCGAGCGCACCTTCAAACTGCCCGACTACGACGGCCAACTGGACTGACTGCCGCAGAACTTCCGTTCCGCCTCAACGGGATTCACCGGGAACCGCAGCGCGGTCCGGCGCGGCGCGCCGAAGAGGTTGCCGAAGAACCGGCCCCAGGTCATCGGCGCCCGCACCGATTCCCGCAACTCGGCCAGGTCGCCGCACCGCAACGCGCGCCGCGCGGCGTCCAGGGCGCCCGCGTACGGGGTGGTGTAGTCCGGATCGGCGTAGTCCGCGAGGATCCAGACGTTCGGCAGCACCTTCTCGTGCCCGGCCCGGGTGTGCCGGGTCAGTTCCACATGCGCGGCCAGCGGATAGGCCAGCCCGATCTGGTCGATCGCGATCTGGTCCAGCGGCACGACCTCCCCGGCCGTGCCGAGCAGCCGCCACACCACCGCCACGTCGGCGGGCACCCGCGGCCCGAGCGGGACCTCGGCCCGCGGGTAGTCGACGAACGCCAGTTCGCGGCCGGGCGCGGTCATCGCGAGATCGACCGCTCGCGACTCGTCCCCGACGTGCTCGACGTACGGCCGCGCGGAATCCGGGGTCTCGTCACCGAGCGTGGCCGTGTAGAAGGCGCGTTCGTCGGCGATCCCGGCCGGGCCGATCTGCGGCGCGTACGGCGCCCGGATGCTCACCGCCGAGGCGGTCGTCCAGGCCAGGAACACCGCGGTCACCGGCAGCACGGCACGCCGGATCCCGGCGGTGAGCGGTATCGAGAAGAACGGCAGCACCACCAGCAGCACACCGGGCAGCAGCATCCGGCCGTGCATGAAATCGCCGCCGACCTTGACGACGTAGCCGATCGCCAGCACCCCCGCGAGCACCGGGGCCAGCACCAGGATCCAGTCGGCGCGCGTCGCGGCCCGGCCCAGCGCGGCCACCCCGGCCGCGAGGACCAGCAGGACCGGCAGCCACAGCCAGTGCACGGTGAACAGATCGGCCAGGTACGTCCACCCGCGGGCCCACACCGAATCGCCGGCTTCCTTGCTGATCGCCGGCAACGGGACCAGCACGCCGTAGTACCCCATGCGGAAGATCTGGTATCCCACCGGCAGCGCCGCGGCGGCGGCCGCGCACGCGAGCGCGGTGCGCCAGCCCGGCCGGGCCAGCAGCCACCAGGCGAGCAGGAAGACGACCGACACCAGCACCAGATCGGGCCGGACGAGCGGGCCGAGACCGAGCACGACCGCGGTGAGGTATCGGTCGCGCAGGCCGTCGCGGTTGCGCACGAGCAGCCACCAGGCGAGCGCGATCCAGGCGTACGAGAGCCCGGTCTCCAGCCCGGAGGTGGCGAAGTCCCAGAACGGGGGCAGCGCGAGCACCACGATCACCCCGGCCGGCAGCAGCACCGGGGTCCGGCCGTGCAACCTCCGGGCGCCGTCCAGCCCGAGCGCGACCGCGGCGGCCGAGCAGAGCAGCCCGAGGAACACCGCGATCCGGCCGAGATCGCCCACCCCGAGCCCGCCGGTGAGCGCGAGCAGCCACTGCCAGAGCGTGCCGGTGGCGGCCTCGGCCCGTTCCCCCGCGTTGAACACCGGGCCGTTGCCCTCGAGGATGTTCCGCACCGGGCGGAGGTAGACGAGCGCGTCGTCGGAGATCCAGCGATGCGTGTACCCGGTGACCAGGACGACGGCGACGGCCAGCGCGGCGATCACGACGTGCGGCCACCGGGTGTGCAGGCCCGGCGCCCGTTCCAGCGGCTCCTCGACGACCGTCGGCGAGACCATCGTTCATACCTCTCGGTCGCGGGCGATCGTGATCAGCGTGGCAACCGGCAAGTCTTCACTACGAACGGCCGAAATCGCTGTGCTCCTCGTCACCCGGGAACTTTCCGCCTGCCATTTTCAGGACGCACCGGCCCCCGGAAAAGTTGACCTTCGTTCGCCGGCCGGGTGTGCCCCGGCGCGATCGCGGGTAGCCGGACGGCATGGAATTGCGCAGCGTCGCGTTCGGCGATCAGGACTTGATCCCGGAGCGCTACTCCTACGAGGGCGGCAACGTGTCCCCGCCCCTGGAATGGTCCGGAGTTCCCGGCGGCACCGCGGAACTCGCCCTGCTGTGCGAGGACCCGGACGCGCCGGGCGGGACGTTCACGCACTGGGTGCTGACCGGCATCTCACCCGGCACCGGCGGGCTCGCCGAGGGCCTGCCACCGGCGGACGCGTCCCCGGGCCGCAACGGGTTCGGCGACTTCGGCTGGGGTGGCCCGCGCCCGCCGGTCGGCGACCCGCCGCACCACTACCTCTTCCGGCTCTACGCCGCGGACCGGCCGCTGGGACTCGCCGCGGGGGCCGACGCCGGTGCGGTGCACACCGCGCTCGACGACCACGTGCTGTCCGAGGCCACCCTGGTCGGCCGGTTCGAACGCTGACCCCGGACAAAGGAGGGACCGCCGACCCCCCTCGGGTCTGCGGTCCCGGCGACGGCGAACGACGGCTAACCGGTCTCCCGGCTCAGTTGCCAGGTCCACCGCCACCCATCGAGCACGGCGACCATCGCGCCGGCGACGATGAACAGGAGCGCGAGGTTCGCCGGACCGCGCAGGCTGGCCGTGCTGAGCAGGACCGTGACCGCCCACACCTGTACCGCGGTGAACGGGAAGACCAGGCTCGCGGCGTAGACACCCACCCGCCAGCGGCCGGGTCGAGGTGGTGGCAGAAACGGTTCCATGACTCTCGCTGACCCCCTTTGTTTCGCGGCAGTTCCGATGCAACCGCGTAAGGGAGATCCGGTCTGCGTCAGATGACACACTCGGCGCTTTTGTTCACCGGGATGTCAGCGGGCCAGGCGTTCGAGTTCGGCCATCCGGTGAATGGTCACCCGCCGCCGCCCGGTGGTGATCAGCCCGCGCGCCCGCAGCTCCCGCAGCACGCGGGCCAGCGATTCGCGGGAGGTGGCCACCGTGGCGGCGAGTTCGTCCTGGGTCGCGGGCGTCGCGATCTCCACGCCCACCCCGGTCGGCTTGCCGTGCCGCACGGCCAGTTCCAGCAGGAGCGCGGCGACGCGCCGCAGCACCGAACCGCCGCCGAACTCCAGCCACTGCCGGTCCGCGTCGCGCAGCCGGTTGGCGATCACGGCCAGCAGGACCCAGGACAGCCGGGGTTCGGCTTGGCACAGCCGGGCGAACCGGGCGCCGGGCACGGTGAGCACGTCGACCGGGGTGAGCGCCTGCAGCGTGGCCGAACGGGGGCTGTTGTCCAGGGCCGCGAGTTCGCCGATGACGTCGCCCGGGGTGCGCACCGCGATCACCACCTCGCGCGCGTCCGGGCCGGTGGCGAGCACCCGCACGTGCCCGGACCGCACCACGTGCACGTTGCGGGTCTGATCACCTTGGTGGCACAGGAAGTCGCCCGGCGCGAACGTGCGTCGCGTGGCGATCCGCTCGATCGAGTCCCGCTCAGCCGGCCCGAGCTTCTCCCAGAAGCTCTCCGGGCTGCTCACCATCTCAGAGTGGGTGCTATTGCCGCTGCGCACAACTACGATCACTCGACTGCGCTTAAAGTGAGATGCCGTCAAGGAACGAGTGTCATGGGGAGTGATACGTCGTGACCGAGCACATCTGGGAGGGCGAGCCCCACCACCGCACGATCGTCGTGGTCGACGTCGCCCGGTTCACCGATCCCACCCGGACCGAACTGCACCAGCGCACCGTGCACGAGGGGCTGTACGACGTGCTGAGCAAGGCGTTCGACGAGTCCGGAGTGCACTGGAAGGAATGCCGGATCGAAGATCGCGGGGACGGCGCGATAATCCTGGTCCGGCCGGAATTCCCCAAGGGCTGGCTGGTCGACCAGATGCCCGCGCGGCTGCTCGCCGGGCTGCGCCGGTACAACGCGCGGCATGCGGCCGAGGCCCGGGTGCAGCTGCGCGTCGCGCTCAATTCCGGCGAGGTGCACCTGAACGACCACGGCATCGTCAGCCAGGCGCTCAACCTCGCCTGCCGCGTGGTGGACGCGCCGCCCGCGAAGAACGCCCTCGAACGCACCGGCGCCCTGCTCGCCCTGATCACCACGGACGCCTTCTACCAGGACGTGGTCCGCCAGGATCCCGCGGCGGAGCCCGCCGCCTACCGCCGCATCGCCGTGTCGGTGAAGCAGACCAACGCCACCGCCTGGCTGCGGCTGCCCGACTGCGCGTTACCCGAGGACCCCGCCGCGCTCGCCGCGCCCCGCCGGGCCCCGGACCTGTTCGAACTGGTCGACGCCCTGCTGGCGGTGCCGGTGGTCAGCGACGACCGCAGCCGCCAGCAACTGATCTCCCTGCTGCGCCCCGAGATCGCCGGCGCCGTGCCCTACGACAGCCACGGCCGGATGCACGTGCTCTCCCTGGTCCGCACCTGCGAACGCTACGCGGGCGGCCTGGCCGAACTGGTCACCGCGATCCGCGCCCTGGACGGGGATTCGCTCAGCGTGCGCCGCGTGGAAGAACTCGTCCGCGACCGCGACTGACGCTGGGGTCGTGACCCCCGGGGGCGCCCCCGGGGGTCACCTACCGAAATGGGGAACTCGGCCTGCCGAAACGAGGGACTCGCACGTCCGAAACGGGGGACACGCGCCAGCGGGATCCCCGCCCGCGGCGAGTCCCTCGTTCTGGTCGCGTGTGTTCCCCGTTCCGGTAGGCCGAGTTCCCCGTTCCGGTATCCGAAACGCCAGGTCACAAGTAGGCGACCCAATGAGAGTCCGCTCTGACCGGCCCGAACACTCACGACCTCCGGGATCACGCGGGCGGACCGCCACCCTGGTCACCCCGTCTGCGGTGGGCGACCGAGACCGCGCCGGCGGCGAAGGACACCAGCACGGCCAGCCCGGCGACCGCGAAGGCCCACCAGGACGTGGCCGAAGCGCCCGCCGCCGCGGCCCCGCCGTGGGCGTGCGCCGAGACACCGGTGTTCCCCGCGAGGGCGAGCACCGGGGCGGGGTGCTCCGGCTCCGGGGCCCCGGTGGCCGGCACGTCGATCCAGCGCGCCACCCGGCCGTCTTCGTAGGTCTGCAGGACCTTGAAGACCAGCCGATCGGCGTCCGGCAGCGGACCGGCCCAGACCCGGAAATCCTCGTACTCGCCCGGTTTGATCGCGGCCTCCTCGCTCACCGCCGCCCATTTGATCTCGCGGACCACCTCGGTCACCTGTTCGCCGTGCCGGTTCCGCACCGGTGCGGGCGGCGGAACCTTGCTGACCTGGTAGGTCCAGCCCGGATGCGGCCGCACGGACACCGAGGCGATCGGCTGGTCGGCCGGGATGGCGACGCGCAACTCGACCGTGCCCGCGGTGTCGTCTTCCGTCGGCACCCGGAACGCCAGTTCCGCGAAGCCGCCCCGCACCGCGTCGTCCGAGTGGACGGTGACGTGCGCGGAGGCGACCGGGCCGCCCCCGGCGAGCACCGCCAGCGCGGTGCCCGCGGTCACCACGACCCTGGCCATTGGCCTGATCATCACCTGTTCCGCCTTCCTAGATCGGGGCCACCCCGGGGGAGCCGCTCGGCAGCACCCGGAAGATGCCCCAGATACCGGCCTCGGTGAACGGTTTGCGGCCGTTGGCGTACAGGTAGTCGCCGATGTCGCGCGCGGTGCCGCCCGCGCCGCCGACCACCTCGACCTCCATCGTTTCCCCCGCGGTGACCGACCGGGACGCCAGCAGCTGCGACCGCCGGTCCGAGCCGCCGTTCCACATGTTCGGTTCCTGCGGGAACACGTGCCCGCCGAGGGCGAACGTGTGGAACTGGTCGGTCGCCCCGATGCCGACCCGGAACACCACCGGATCGCCGGTTATGGTCCGGAAGATCGGGGTGGCCGGATCGCCGAAGAGCCTCGAGGAGAACGCGGCGCCGAAGTTCGCGTTCGGATTCGGCGGGTTCGTGTTCAGTCCCAGCCGCGTGGTGAGTGGTTCGGTCGCGTAGTTGAGCTGGTTGAACGCCAGGTTCGCGACCGGCGGGTTGCCGGCGAAGACGCTGTTCACGCCCGCCCCGGCCACCACGTCCTGGTACGGGACGATGCTGCGCGCGTACTGCTGGTCCGTGGTGCCCATGGCCAGGGCGAACTCGCGGAAGTTGCCGCTCGACGACCGGATGATGGCCTGGGTGCTGGTCGCGGTCGGCCCGAGCGGGGCGTTGTCCGCGCTGTTGGACCAGGTCGACCCGGCCGGCTCGACGATCAGCAGGCCGTAGGCGCCGTGCCGCATCGAGGCCACGCTGCCCAGGTTCTGGAAAACCGCCGTGCCGAGCTGCTTGTCGGCCGCGAACTGGTACCTGATGGTCTGCCCGGCGGCGACGGTGGTGTCCGGGTTGAGCCCGACCGCGGTGCCCGCCGAGATCTGCGGGTTGTACAGCAGCTTCCCGAGATCGAATCCGGCCCGGGTGCCGCCGAACGGTGTGCCGGCCGCGATCTGGTTCCGCAGCGTCACCTCCACGCAGTCCCCGTGGTTCGCCCGCAGCACCAGGGGTTCGACCTTCTTCGTGCCGTTCTTGATCGCGGCCAGGTCGGAGGTGAGCGAGTAGACGATGCCGCCGGTGTCGCTCGTCGGCCTGGTCGGCAGCGGCATGTCGAACACCGATACGTCGTACGCACGCCTCGGCGCGCTGGCGGGACACGGGCTCGCACCCGAAGTGATCACTTCCGGCGACGGTGGCGGCGGGTTCGGTCCCGGTGTCTGCTGGGTGTCTCCCGTGGCGGGCCGCAGGATCGGGAATCCGGCGCCACCCGGTGGCGCGGCCCGATCCGGCAGCGGCCGCAGCTCCGGCACCAGCCGGTCGTGCACCCGGAAGACGCCCCACGCCCCGGATTCGAACGCGAAGTTGCGGGTGCTGTAGTACAGGTAGTCGCCCGCCATCTTGGCCGGTCCACCCGCACCTCCGTCCAGCACGTAGTCGAACCGCTCCGAGATACCGGTGGTGGCGGCGTCGACCAGTTCCCCGTCCGCGTTGAACCGCTCCCGGGCGAACCGGTGGCCCTGCAGCCGCAGCGCCTCGATCTTGTCGCCGACCCCGATCGTGCGGATCACCACCGGGTCACCGGCGTAGGCGCGGAACAGCGGCGTGGTCGGATCGCCGTACTTCACCGAGGAGAACGCGTACGGATCCACCGCGGTCACCGTGGCCTGCACCGTGTTGTTGCCGGTCGGATCCGGGTCGTTGCTGATCGCGTTGCGGCAGACACCGTTTTCCCCGACGCTGCCGTTGAACTCCTGGCGCTGCTCACCGCCCGCGCCCGGTGGTGTTCGTTCCCCGATCGGCGCCGCTCTCAGGTTGATGGCGCCCTCCTCGCATTCCTGCCCGGCATTGCGGTCCATCCGGCCGAGGTTGGGGTTGTTCAGCTCCGGCCGCCCGCGCCGTCCGTTGTGGAGGAACACCATGAATTCCCGGAACGCGCCGCGCACGCCGACGCCGACCTGTCCGGTCGTGCGGATGTCCGCGATCGGGCCGCTCTGGATCTGGTTGCCGGTTCGTGGATCGTGGTAGGTCGATCCCTTCGGTTCGATGATGTGCGCGGCGAACAGGCCGTGCGACCAGGACTCGATCCCCTTCACGTGGTCGTGCCAGAACACGGTCCCACTGTCCACATCGGAATACCAGCGGTGCTGGGTGAACTCCACCGTCACCCGTTCCCCCGCGGCATGGGCCTGGCCGAGCCCGCGGTCGAGGGTGAGCGTGTTGCCGTTGATCGCGGTGATCGTGCGGATCTCGATGTTCGGCCGCCCCGCGCCCACCGCGACGGCGACCCCGGGACGGAGGCCGACGGTACTGGACACGGTGAGCTGCCGGGCGTTCACCGCGGACGGCGCGGCGAGTGTGATCGGCTGCCGCTGGTTCTGGTACACCGACTGCTCGAAGTTGAACCCGGTGATCACCCCGTCCGAACCCTGCGGGTCGAACTGCACGAAGTGCGTGTGCATGTTGACCTTCTGCATCACCGCGGGATCCAGCTCACTGGAGAAGGTGATCTCCACGCAGTCCCCGACATTCGACCGGATCACCAGCGGATCCGGCGACCTGGCCCCGGATCTCGCGTCCGCGATCACCCGGTCCTTGTCCTGGTTGAGCACGTAGACCATGCCGTTGGCATCTCGCTCCCGGAGGGTTTGCTGGATCGGCACGCTGATCGCGGTGATGTCGAACTTCTTCACCGGCGCGCTCGCCGGGCACAGCCCGTCCGGTCTCGTCGGCGAGGTGGTGTTCCCGAGATACGGCGCACCGGAATGCTGGCCGGGCGCGAACGGTGGCCGCTTGCCCAGATGCGGCCGCAGCCAGGGATTGGCCGGTCGGCCGTTGCCGGGATTGAACAGGATCGGTTGCCGCTGCCCCGGAGTCGCCGACTCGAAGTTCGGCCAGACCTCGTCGTCCTCCGGTTCGTTGAGGTACAGCGGCGCCGAGGGCGGACCCGTGTTCACCCAGTCCAGCACGGTCGCGTCGGTGTCGTCGCGCGGCACGCCCGGCGGCGGGAGCTGGCGCTCCACCAGATCCTCGACCGCGATCTGGGTGTTCGGATCGTTGAGCCCGGCCCGCGGCACCACCGTCTTGCCCTCGATCCGCTTGCCGAGCAGGCCCTGCGAGGTCACCGCGTCAGGTGCTGGTGCCCTTCCCGGAATCGTCGCCAGGTTCGGCTGCCTGGTGTTGAAGACCCGCCAGATTCCCCACATGCCCGCGATGTAGTGGTGGGCGATGTGGCAGTGGAAGAGGAAGTCGGCGGCGGCCTGCTGGCAGCCACCCGCCCCGCACTCGTGCCGCAGGTCGTACCCCTCGCGCGGGCCGATGGTCTGCGAGTCGAGGTTGATCGACGACGTGCCCGTCGGCGGGAACTTCTGCAGCCCGCTCGCGGAGTTGTCGGCCACCGCGTTCGGGTTCATCGGCCACCGGTCCGCCCCGCCGTGCAGGTGGTGCACGTGCAGTTGTTCCCAACCGGCGTGCACGAGCCGGGTCTTGGTCGGCTCACCCAGGTACGACCGCGCGATCGGCGTCGCCGGATCGCCGTTCAGGTAGGAGCCGTACATCAGGGATTCGCTCGCGGGCAGCGTGGTTTCGTCGGCGTCCTTTCGCTGGACGAGCAGTTCCTGCCTGCGGAAGAACGGCTCGGCGCGGTAGTTCAACGCCCGGCTGCCGGGGCGGTAGCCCTCGGTCTCCGTGCCGCAGTTGGCGAGGCCGCCCTCGTCGCGCATCGGCAGCGGGGCGCCGTTGCCGTCCGGGTTGGCGAAGCAGTTGGTGGGGCTGCCGTCATCCCGGGGCGGCCTGCGCAGCGCGAACTGCTCGTTGCCGATCTCGTGGTAGGCGAGGACGAACTCGCGGAAGTTCGTTCCGCGCCCCGGCCTGATGATCGCCGCGAAGCTGTTGAACTTCGGGTCGTTCGTGCGATCGGCCCCGGTTTCCGGGTCCAGCCAGGTCGAATCGGGCGGCTCGACCACCAGGGTGCCGAACAGGCCGTGCGCGGTCAGCTCGACGGAGTCGCCGCCGCTGCTGAACACGCGCGGTCCCTCGCCCATCAGCGGGTCGAGGAAGTAGCGGTAGGTGTGCGTGCCACCGGGCGGGACCTGGACCGCGAGCGGGTTGTTGCCGACGGCCTGGCCGCCGCTGCCGCCGGCGGCGTCATGGGAAACCCCGGCGATGTCGACGGAAACCGACGGTACCCCGCCCGGCTGGGTGAGCACCGGAATGTCGCCGAATCCCGGGCCGCCGCGCGGTGGATCGGTGAGCCGGTTGGTCAGGTTGATCACCAGGCACTCCCCGAGCCGGGCGCGCAGCACCAGCGGCTGGATCGGATCCAGCCCGAGCCCGGAGGCGACCTTGGCGCCGCGGCCGTCGGAACCGGGGGCCGCGTTCGCCTTCAACGCCGCTTCCTGGGCCCGCACCTCGGAAAGCTTGTCGGCGAGCACGTACATGAACCCGAACGGGTCGTGGTCGCCGAACCGGTCGACGGTGATGTCGATGTTGATGGCCAGCACGTTGTACGTGCGGATGGGCGCGCCCGCGCAGCCGGCGACCGGGGCGGCCGCCGGGTCCTCGGCCGCGCTCGCGACCGGCGCCGGGGGCGCGATCGGCACGACGAGCTGTGCGGCGGCCAGCACCGGCACCGACGCCGCCACGACGGCCGACCGCCACCGTCCGGCGCGCCACCCCCGCCCGCCCGCGCCGGACCGGCGGATCGCCGGAGTGGCGGTGAGCAAGGCGACCGTGAGGACAAAAGGCTGCGCCGCGATCGCGGTCCACAGGCCGTTCATGGCGAGTTCGGGGAGGTTCGGCCCCGCTCCGGCCGGGTGATGGGCCGCCATCTGGGCGCCGAGCCCGAGCATTTCGTGCAGGGGCCGCAGGATCCCGGCGAGCGGGGCGAACAACGGCACGAAGTACAGCGAGACCAGCGCGGCGAAGGCCACCCGCGCGCGGAAGCGCTCCCCGGCCCCGGCGACCACCGCGGCGGTCCGACCGGCCAGCCAGACCGCGGCCGTGGCGAAGGGGACGCCGAGCATGGCGTCCAGCAGCACGCCCAGCGCGTGCCCGCCGACCGCGAGGTGCGGGGAATGCTCCGCCGGGAATCCCACGGTGTGGCCCCACAGCGCGAACGCGCTCGCGAGCAGGAGCACCATCGCGATGGCGCGGCCTTGCCGGCCGACGGGTCTCGGCGGTGGTGCCGGGTCACGATCCACGGGCAGGGTACAACGACGGCGGCCGCGTGCACGGCGGCCGTGAGTGGCCGAGAACATCGTTATCCTCTTTTCGCACAGCACTACCGCGCCGGCCCGATGGCCGGTACGAAGAATCATTCATCGGCTGTTACCGGTGCGGCGAATGCACGGCTCCGTTGAACGGAACGGACAATCTGCTGACGACTCCTTCGTGGTTCCATTCGATCCAAGCGGGTGAACCATTCAGATCGGCGGGTGGCAGGTCGAAGAAAAGGGTTCCGGCCAGCGCGTTGTGCGCGGCGAGCCGGGGTAGTTCGCCGAACGTGTGCGAATGGGGTTCCCATCCTTTTTCTCCCGTGGCCGCCCGCAAGGTGAATTCGCGAGCCGGCCGCACGGGACGAGTCTCGTCGCTGGTGTTGACCACCGTGACGGTGACCGCGAGCCGCTGCTCTCCCGCAGCGGGCATACCGGGCATCATCGCCGGTGGCATGGTGTATCCGGGGGCCGTACCGGACATATCGTGGTCCATTCCGGTCCAGCTGGCCGCCGTGACGCGCACGTTGACGCCGTCGTGCGTCGCCTCGGCGCCGACGACGGCCCGGGGCGGGGCGCGCAGCACGGCGACCAGCCTGCCCACCCCGAACAATCCGACCGCGACCGCGGCCAGAATCACCACGACAACCATTTTGTGGCGACTCCCGACTCGCCTTTGGACAACACGATGAGACGGCGGCGACCTGTCTTGACACCGCCATCGGAAAACCCGGAACATGGTGAACCCACCTAGCTGCCCGTAGCTGGCGGAGGCTATGCGCTCTCCGCTTGGGGACTGCCGTCGGCAGAACTCAAGCGTAAGTTGATTTCGCGATAAGGGAAGAGGGCAAAACCCCCTAAGAGTGCGCGACAGCTAAGCGTCACCCGAGTGCGGCGAACGGATATTTCGCTAGGCTGAACGGTCTACTCCGGGGTAACCCGCCATCCCCGCGCCCCGGAGGACGCGCCCGTGGGAGAAGGAACCGGATGCTGGGGTCGTGAGTGTCTGGTCCGGTTCCAACCGGCCACCGAAAACGCGCGCACTTTCGCGTACTCGGCGGCACTTTCCCACCAAGGTGCCGCCCGCACGGACCGGATCGGGGTCGGCAACCGGTCGCCGATCGGGGTCAACGTGGCAAAGACCGCCTACACGACCGGAACCAACGACAGGCGCTCAGAGCGAAGCCATGGCCTGCTCGCGTTCGCGCACTCGCGGCAGGATCTCCGCGCAGAAGTACGGCAGGCTTTCGATGTCCGGTCTGCCGTGGAAGAGGAACTGGGTGACCCCGATCCGGCGGTACTCGAAGAGGGCGTCGGTGATCCCGTCCGGGGTGCCGACCAGCGCCAGCGCGTTCGGGCCGAGGAACGGAATGGCGCCGAGCCACAGATACGGTTTCGGCCAGTCCGCCGCACCGGCGCCCAGGGTGTAGGTGGTGGTGAAGCCGATCGACTCGGCGCTCTCCTTACGGAACCGGTCCTGCACCCGCCGCGCCCGCGCCCCCGCGGATTCGATCAGCGCCCGCCCCGCCTCGATCGCCTCGTCGCGGGAGGGCCGGGCGATGATCGAGAACAGCAGGCCGGCCTCCCGGCCCGCGGCCAGCACCGGCTGGATCCGCGGCGCGATCTCCTCCGGCGTGCCGCCGATGCGCAGCAACGCATCGCCGTGCTTCACCGCCAGCCCGGCCGCCAGCTCCGAACTCCCGCCGAAGAACAGCTCCGGGCCGCGCCGGGCCCCGGCGGCGAAGGGAACCTTGACCCGGGCGCCTTCGACCCGCAGGTACCTGCCGTGGAAGTCGACCGGATCCTCGCCGTTCCACAAGGCACGGCAGACGGTCCAGAACTCGTCGCTGTAGCCGAACCGGTCGTCGTGCGAACGGAAGTCGCCGTAGGAGCGCAGCTCCTGCGAGGAGTACCCGGCGACGACGTTGATCGCGACGCGGCCACCGGTCAATGTGGACACCGTGTTCACCTGCTGGACGAGGTAGGTCGGCGAGATGATCCCCGGCCGCACCGCGACCATGAACCGCACGCGCCGGGTCGCCGTCGCGAAGTGGGTGGCCAGCGTGATCGGATCCGCCCGGTGGAACCCGATCGGCAGGAGCAGCTGATCGATGCCGCCGCGGTCCGCCAGCCGGCAGAGCTCGAGCTGGGCGTCGAGATCGGCCATCGGATCGATGTCCCGCCGGTCCTGAGCGCCCCGGGTGGCGTCGGCCGCGCCGGTTCCCGGCACGCTCCAGTGAAAACGCATCGGCTTGGCTGGCTCGAGCATGGTCAATCCCCTTTGTCTGGCCCTTCCCCGCCGGAATCCGGATCAGGTTCTGGGCAAGTAGAAGTGGTCGCGCTGGAAGTAACCGCTGCGTCCGCTGGAATCGGTGAAGACCGAGTACGCGTCCACCACGAGCAGGCGCTGGTTGAGGTATCCGGCGAGCAACACGGTCGCGAAGTCGAACCGGTAGTTCGCGCGGAAGCCGACGGCCTCGGCGGTGTCCACCCCGGAGCTGAACGCGGCGCCCGCGACCTCGCCCCAGTAACGGGGTTCCGGCCGGTCCGCCCCGAACACCCCGATCGAAAGGGCTGCTCCGCGATCGCCGATCACGATCCGGCTGATGCCGGTCGATCGTTCGTCGTAGCCGACCCATTCGCCGAGCAGCGGCCGGAGGTCCGGGGCACGGCCGGGCGGCACGAGGCGCCCGCTGCGCGGGCGATCCTTGAACCGTGTCGCCATCAACCTCCGGCACCTCCACTGGGCCGGTAGAAGAACTCGCGGCTGAAATAGTTCGACCGGCCGCTGGCGTCGGCGAAGGTGTTGAAGGTGTCGAGCACGAGAATGCCCTGTTTCGCGTAGGCGGCCAGAATCGTGTGCAGGAAACCGAAGTCGTAGGCGGCGGTGAACGCCATCGCCTCGGTGGCCGTCACCGTCGCTCCGTACACCGTGGCCGCGGTCTCGCCCCAGTCCTGGGATCCGGTGGAATCCGCGCCGAAGGTTCGGATGACGAGCGCACCATCGCGCCGGCTCAGCGTGATCCGCAGCACGCCGGTCGCGTGGTGATCCGTGGCGAACCAGGTGCCCAGCAGGGGCGCGACGTCGAGCGCACCGCCCGGCGCCGCGACGCCCTCCGGGAGCCGGTCCTCTTCCCGCAAAAAACCGAAAGTTTCCATCTATCTACCTCTGCGGAGAGTCTGCGACATCCGTCCACCGCGGGACATGGCGTCTTTCCCCTAGGCGAAAGACGCGCCACCTAAGTACGCCCAACGCCCGGGCCACCGGAAACGGGAGATCGGCACCGGCCACTTGACAGAGCCCGCTTGTGACTTTTCGACTAAATAGTCATACTTCCCGTCAACCCGGCCGTCCACTACCGCGTCCAGGCCGGCAACTGAACATGATCGCGAGTACGTGATCGGGGTGAACACGGACCGCGCGTTGCCACTCCCCATTCCCTGCAAGTGGAGGAGGAACACTTGACGCGCGTACGTCGAGCCGGAATCGGCATGCTCGGTCTCGGTATCGCCTACTTCCTTTGGTACGTCCCCTACAGCGCCCTGGCGAAGGCCATGTCCAGCGGGCTGTTCCCGGTCACGCACGGGCCGATCGGCGGCGTGGTGCTGCTGCCCGCGGCCGCCCTCGGCATGCTGTGCGCGATGCCGGTGACCCTCACCGCGCTGCGCTGGTGGAAATACGCGCGCCGCCGATCCTGGCGCGGGCTGAGCCTGCCGTGGCCCGGCCGGGAGACCGCGATGTCGGCGTTCTGGATGGCGTTGATCGTGGGCACCACCACGCTCAACTTCACCTTCCCCGGGGTGTCGATCCTGCTCATGCTCGTGCTGATGCGGATCGAGACGCTGGTGCTCTCGCCGTCGGTGGACCTGGTGCGGCGCCGGAAGATCCACCGGTACTCCCTGGTGGCCCTCGGGTTCAGCGCGCTGTCCGCGGTGGTGGCACTGTCCGATGTGGACAACTACCTGCTCACCCTCGGCGCGGTGGCCAGCCTGTCCGGCTACCTGGCGGGTTACACCGGCCGCTTCCTCATCATGAGCAGGCACGCGAAGACCGGTGACCTGGCGCGCGATCGCCGCTACTTCGTCGAGGAGCACATGACCACGCCGGTGCTCCTGCTGGCCCTGCTCGCGCTGCCCGCCCTGATCGGGCAGGGGGCCACGATGCAGGCGCTTCGCGACGGCTTCAGCACCTTCCTGGCCACCCCCGCCGCGCTGCCCGCGTTCGCGATCGGCGTGTGCTACGAGGGACTCTTCGTGTTCACCACGCTGATCTTCCTCGACCGGCGGGAATACTCCTTCTGCATGCCGGTGCACGTGTGCTCCAGCCTGCTGGCCGGCGTGGCCGCCTCGTTCGCGCTGACGGCGAGCTACGGCACCGCGCCACCGAGCGCGGCCCAGTTCGCCGCGGCCGGATGCGTCATCCTCGCCGCGTTCTCGCTGGCCTACCCGGCGATTCGCGCCAAGCTGGCCGCATCAACCACACGCGAGCGCGTGCTGCTGTTCGTCTGCGGGGGCAACGCCGTCCGGTCCCCGATGGCCGCGGCGGTCGCCAGGGCCGAACTCGCCGGGGCCGGGGTCCGCGGCTGGGCGGTGCGCAGCGCGGGCGTGTCGGTGGCCGATCCCGGCGGCGGTGTCTCGCCTCGAGCCGCCGAAGCCCTGCGGGAGCTGGACATTCCGGTCCCGGCGCACTCCGCGCGCCCGCTCACCCGGCGAATGTGCGCGGAGAGCACCACCGTCTACTGCATGACGCGAGCGCACCGCGCGGCCGCGGTGGCGATGGCGCCCGAGCTGAGCGACCGGATCGTCTGCCTGGACCCCGGCGAGGACGTCCGCGAGCCGACCGGTTCGCGAGTGTCCTATGCGGACTGCGCCCGCCGGATCCGGGAGCTGGTCCGGCGCCGGGTGCGCGAGTCGCTCGCCTGCTACCCGGCGCTCCCGGTCTCCGGAGGTTGACGGCCATGCCATTGCACGTACTCCGCGGGCACCGCGCGGCGCGGCCGGAACCGGTTCACCGCCATCGACTCGTCCGGGTATCCCACCGCGAGTCCGCAGACGATCAGCCGGTCCGCGCCGAGGCCGAGCTCGTCCCGGATGCTGTCCGCGTGCCCGGCGACGCTGTACTGCGGGCAACTGCCGAGGCCGCAGGCGACCAAGGCGAGCATGACGTTTTCCAGGAACAGGCCCATTTCCAGGAACAGTCCCGGCGGGGCGTCCGCGGGCAGGTGGAAGATCATCTCGACCGGGGCGCCGTAGAACCGGAGGTTGTCCCGGACGTGCGTCCGCCGGGCGGCCCGGTCTTCCCGGGCGATTCCCTTGGCCCGCAAGACTCCCGCCCCCGCCTCCCGCGCACGGGCCGCGGTCGTCTCGTCGGGCCGCGCCGGGCGGTTCGGGTAGTCGGGCTTCGGCTCGAGGCCGTGGTCGAAGTCCGCGCACAGCCGCCGGGCGAGCGCGTCCCGGGAACTCCCCGAAACGACCGCCACCTGCCACGGCTGACCGTTGCGCGTCGATGGCGCGTGCGCCGCGGCGCGCAGCACCTTCTCCAGCACCCGGCGCGAGACCGGCCGGTCCAGGAAACACCGCTTGCTCTGCCTAGCTCGCAGGACGGCGGAGAAGCCAGTCCAGGTAACGCCTTCCATAGCAAGGGATTGTCGCCGCGATGAACCAGCTGTCCAGAACTCGACCGATTGAGCAGACTTCCGGTGCCCGCGGACCGACCGGCTCCGCCGCGCGACGATGTTCGGTCACGGCGATCTGCACGGCCGCCGATCAATGCACCGCGCAGGAACTGCGCGCGCTGCCGAAATCGGTCAGCGGCTTGGAAATTCGCGCCGATCTGGTGGGCGATCCGGATCCCGCCGCGCTCCGCGACCGGTTCGGCGGAGAGCTCGTCTACAGCCTCCGGCCCGTCGGGACGGGCGGCGCGTTCTCGGGCGGCTCGCCGGAACGCCGGCGGCGCCTGCTCGCCGCCGCGCGGAGCTACGACGTGGTCGACCTCGACGTGGACCAGGACCTGACCCGGGAACTGCTCGCCGCCGTACCGGCCCATCGCCGCCGGATCTCCTGGCACGGCTGGCCCGAGGACCTCGCCGGTCTGCTCGGCGTCTTCCGGCGGATGTCCGCCACCCCGGCGCGCCTGTACCTGCTGGCGCCGGTGGTGAAATCCGTCGAGCAGGCCATCGCGCCACTGCGCATGCTGGAGTTGCTCGACCGCGCGGACGTCACCGCGTTCGGCGACGGGGAGTTCGGCGTCAGCGGCCGGCTGCTCGCACCGTGGTTCGGCGCGCCCGTGGTGTTCGGTCGGCTCGGCCGGGAAAGCGCGCGCGGCCTGCCCTCGATCGAGCGCCTGCTGCGGGACTACCCGTTCCCGGCGCTGCCCCGGATCGAGCGCCTGTTCGGCATCGTCGGCCGATCCGTCTTCGGCTCGCTCTCACCCCGGTTGCACAACTCGGCCTACCAGGCGCTCGGCCTGCCCGCGCTGTTCCTGCCGATGCCGACCGGCGCGTTCGCCCGTTCCTGGGCGGCGATGAACACCGGATACGAGCGGCTCGGCCTGCCGTTCGGCGGCGCGACCGTGGTCGCGCCGTTCAAGGAGGAAGCGTTGAGCATCGCGAGCACGGCGAGCACCACGGCCGCCGAGGCCGGCGCCGCCAACCTCCTGGTCCGGCAGGAAGCGAGCTGGCGGGCGCACACCACCGATCCCGCCGGTGTGGTCGGGGCACTGAAACGGGCCGGGATACCGCTGCGCGGGAGGAAGGCCGCGGTGGTCGGCTGCGGTGGCGCGGGACGAGGCGCCGCGATCGGGCTGCTGCGCGCGGGCGCGTCGCCCACCCTGGTCAACCGGGGCCAGGCGCGCGGCCGGTTCGCGGCGACGCTGCTCGGACTCGGCTACGTGCCGCTGTCCCGGTTCTCGCCGGAGGACTACTCGCTCATCGTGCACGCCACCCCCGCGTTCGACGAGCCGCCCTTCCCGCTCGGCCGGATCGCCGAGGACGCCGTGGTCGTGGACCTGCCCTACGGCACGCGGGAAACCGCGCTCTCCGCCGCCGCGCGCAAACGGCGGATCCGCCTGGTCAACGGCTGGGAAGTGCTGCTCATCGAGGTGTCCCGGCAGTTCCGCCTGATGACGGGCCGGTCCATGCCGGCCGTGACCTCGGTGGACGGCCGCGTCCAGCCGAACGCGACACCGAACCGAACCCCCATTCCTTCCCCCTGGGAGCGTGCCCGATGACCATCCACACCGACTACCGCGCGGACCTCTCGATGCTGACCGGCGCCTTCGCCCAGCGCGCCGCGGAATACGACCGCACCGCCACCTTCCCGGCACGGGATTTCGAGGACCTCTTCGCCGCCGGACTGCACGCGCCGACGGTGCCGGAAGAGTACGGCGGCATGGGCATCGGCCCGCTGCAGGGCGAAACCCACGCGCTCTGGATGATGACCAAGGAACTCGCGTCGGCGGACCTCTCCCTCGCCCGCTGCTGGGAGGGCCACGCCAACTCCCTGCTGCTCATCGACGCCCTCGGCACCGAGGCGCAGCGGTCGCGGTGGTTCGACGGCGTCGTGCGGAGCGGCGAGAAGTGGGTCGTCTGGAGCGGGGAGCCCCGGGCGGTCAAACCGGGCGAGCGGCGCCGCTTCGGCACCACGATCCGGCGCCGCGGCGACGGCTGGGTGGTGAACGGGAGCAAGGTGTTCGCCACCGGCGCCACCGGCGCGGACTGGGCGATCCTGCTGATCGACCCGGCCGGGCCGGGCGGGGCCCGGCACGCCGGACCGGACGCCGAGGTGCTGATGCTCGCCTGCCGCCTGGACGATCCCTCCATCTCGGTGGACGACTCGTGGTGGGATCCGATCGGCATGCGCGCCACGGCAAGCCATCTGCTCCGCTTCGACGACACGTACATCCCGGACGCGCAGCGGATCGGCCAGCCCGGCGACTACCTGAGCCAGGGGTGGCAGACGGCCTTCGTCCCGCACTACGCCGCGAGTTTCCTCGGCGCCGCCGAAGCGGCCCACGACTACGCGGCGGAGTACGTCCTGCGCCAGGAGAAGGGCGGCGATCCCTATGTGCAGCACCGAATCGGCGCCATGGCCCTCGCGGTGGAGACCGGCCACCTGTGGCTGAAACACGTGGCGGGCCTGTGGGATCGGGGCGACAAGGAGAAAGCGGGTCTCGCCGGCACCCAGGCGTGGTACGTGATCGAACGGGCGGCCCTGGAAACCGTGCACCACTGCGTGCGGGTGTGCGGCGCGCGCTGCCTGATCCGCCCGAGCGCGGTCGAACGGCTGCTGCGCGACCTGTCGTTCTACGTGTGCCACGACAACGAGGACCGCCTGCTCGCCACGGTCGGCCGCGCCGCGCTGGGCCAGCCCTTCGACCCCGCGTTCCACCGGTGAGTACCTAAGTAGACCGCGCACTCCTAGGAGATTCTGCGCATGTCCCGGGGTCGTGACGATGACGTAACTTCCGGCCATACCCCGTAGGTCGTATGCGGCGGGCGGCATCCGTCCCGGCACGAGGTTCACCCGCGTCAGGACCAGGGCGCGCCCGTACGGGTGTGGTGGGGCTGACGCGGGTCACCCCCCTGGAACCTCGTAGCGCGGGCGCGGAGACGTTCCGCCGCACACGGCGCCGGGGGGAACAGGAGTCGACGCCCCCTTTTGTTCCAGACCCTGTTCTCCCCGTCGCGCACCCGTCAGCGCACCGGAACCTGACTGTCCACAATGGTCTGATCGAACTCCGTGGCGCGCACCCCGATCTCGAGCCGCCAGGTACCCGCGACCGGCACGGTCACCGCGCCGGCGACGAACTGGCCGGGGCCCGTCCGGGTCAGCGGGACCGGCAGCGGGCCGATGCCCGCCGAGGGCAGGTGCAGTCGCGCGGTCACCTCGGGCACGTCCCGGTTGATCCCGCGCGCGTCCCGGACGTTCAGCACGATCTGGTTCGGGCCGACGCGGGCGGGGGCGACCCACACCTGCACGTCGCCGTTCCCGCCCAGGGAAGGCGCGCCGAGGAACGGCCCCGCGGGGAGGGCGGCGGCGCTGGGACCGTGATCGTGCCCGCCCGGCGGGGTCGCCACGAGCACCGCGGTGAGGCCGAGCACCACCACACCGATGAGCGCCTCCCACCGCACGGATCGCCGCAACGACCGCGGTGTGGCCCCGCCGGTCTTGCCCCCGGCCAGCCGGTTCCGGACCACCGATCGGGACAGCGCCGCCAGGCAGAGCAGCAACCCGAACGCGCCGACCTTGAAGACCAGCACCGAGAAGTACCGGTTCCCGGACAGCCCGCCCGCGGCCGCGAGTTCGCGCCACGCCTGCGCGAACCCGGTGGCCGCGAGGACCGCCACCGCGACCGCGGCGACGCGGGAAAACCGCGGCACGACCCGGATCGCCGTGCGGTGCGGGATTCCGCGGCCGCGCAGCACGCAGGTGACCAGGCAGGCGAGTCCGCCGAGCCACACCGACATGGCCAGCAGGTGCGCGGAATCGAGGGCGATCGCACCGGCCACGGCCGCGCCCGCGGCCGCGTGGCCGGTCGCGCTCCAGCTCACCGCCAGCGCGACGGCAAGGCCCGCGGCGAGGACGATCTCCTTGCGCGGCAGCGGATCCGCCACCTCGGTACGCGATCGGGCCAGGGCCACCCCGGCCAGCCCGAGCAGCAGGATCCGCGCGAGCACGCCGAGCCCGTAACCGGTGCCCAGGGTGTCGTACAGCAGTGCCGGGTCCACGGCGTCCGCCAGCGACGATCCGGCCATGTTGGGGCCCTGCAAGAGGAAGGCCGCCAGCGCGGAGGCCACCGACGCGATCCACCCGGTGCGGATCAGCAGGCGCAGCCGCCGATCCGCCCGCCCGGCGGGCCAGCACACGAGGACGAAACCGACCCCGCCGACCACCATCGCCAGCCCGGCGAAGCCGGTGATCCGGGAAAGCCAGAACGCGAATCCCACGGCGGCGTCCGCGCCCGCCCGCGCGCCGGAGTCGGCGAGCGGTGCGGCCCGGGCCGCACCGACGCTGAACACGAAGGCCCCGTGTATCGGGTGGGAGTCGGCGGAGACCACGCGCCACGTCACGGCGTAGACCCCGTCGCCGAGGGATTCCGGCAGGGGCACGCGCACCCGCGTGCGGTCCCCGGGCACCCCTTCGGCGGTGCTCTGGAGGAGGGCCGCACCCCGTTCGTCGAGCACGCGGAAGCCGTCCCGCACCGGGGAAACCGTCTCGCTGAAGCGCAGCACCACTTCCCGGGGCGACGTCGCGAGCTGTGCGCCGTTGGCCGGGGCGGTCTCCACCAGTTCGGCGTGGGCGGCGGCTCGCGGCGCCTGCCAGACGAGCACACCGCAAGCCAGCGCGGCGACCACCAGCACGCGCCCCGGGCGGGGCAACCGGATGAGCACCTGCCTCAGTCCTCGATGAGGCCGAGATCGCGGGCCGCCGCGATCGCCGCCGCCCGGCTGTGCACCCGGAGCTTGCGGAACAGGTTGCTCTGCAGGTTTTCCACGGTGCGCACGGAGATCCCGAGTTCCCGCGCGGTCTGTTTCGTGGTGCGGCCGTTGCCGATCGAGGTGAGGATCTCCTTTTCCCGCGGGGTCAGCGCGAGCTTCCAACGCTGCCAGCCGCCGTCCAGCGTCGGCCGCGACGGGCCGGCCAGCGCCTGGACCTGGTTCATGTTCACCAGGAGATAGCCCTGACTCGCGGCGAGGACCGCGGCGGCGAGCAGGTCGTCGATCCTGGCCGCCGGAATGATCGTGACGCCGCGGGCCAGCGCGACGGCGATCTCCTGGTGGCTGGGCTCCCCGCCGGCCACCACGACCAGTTCGCCCGGCCGCCCGGAGCCGGCTTTCCAGTCCGCGTCCGCCTCGTTGATCAGGACGGTGACCGGCCCCGGCTGCTCGTGGTCGCCGGGCGAACTCGCTTCCCCGGTGAGCACCGGAACGCAATGCTCGTCCAGGATCGCCCGCACGCGATCGGTGTGCGCGCCGGTCGGGTCGAGCAGCACCACGCTCGCCCCGGAACGCCGCCCGGCCACGGCCGCCACCGGGGCCGTGGTGGGCAACAGGCTGAGCCGCACCGCGCTGGCCGCCGCGTGGGCCTGGTTGTGCACCTCCAGCTTGGTGAAGATCCGCTGTTTGTGGTTCTCCACCGTGTGCTGGCTGATCCCGAGTTCGTACGCGATCTCCTTGGGCGAATAGCCGGCGCTGATCAGGTACAGCACCTGCTGCTCCCGTTCGGTCAGGACGTCCCGCTGCGTGCGTGCCGCCTCGACCGGCAGCGCCGCCGCCCGGACGGTGTGGAACAGCGCTTCCAGCCCGCTGGTGTAGGAAACCAGGGCGCTCACCCCCGAGTTGTAGGCGCGCAGGACGTACGCCATCGGCAGCGAAGCGTGCACCCCGATCATGCGGATCCGGCGGTCGGACTGGCGGAGCCGCTCGACCAGACGCTCATTGCTCCACCGCGTCGCGTCCGCTTCGAACACGGCGACCGACGGCTTTCGAAGATTGCAGAGCCGGATCAGCTCTGGTCCGGAAGGGGCGGTACCCACGAGATTGATACCCGGCTGGCGTAACAGATGCTCGGCCAGCAACTCGCGGAGCAATCGATTCTCATGCTGCAGGACAACGCGCAAAGGCTGATGCACAGCCATGGCACACCTCGGTCCAGGAATAAATACCGAACCGGCGTCGCCGGTGGCAATGCAGGGGTCCGGGCGACGTCGGTTTCCAGCTTGCTTGGCGGCCCTCGACAGCCTTCAAGCTGGGTATAATCGTGCCACATCACATGACAGGTTGGTCTAGACCAAGTGGCGTAGAAACCCCTTCCCCGCGCCGTAATATTCGGCGACGGGTGCCGCCGCGGCGCCCGAACTCCGGTTCCCCACAGCGAGATCGCCTTGTTGAACCCGGCGGCGATCGACTTCGTGTCAGCCAATGGGGGCTGTCCCAACAGACCGAGGAGGAAGGTGCATGGATTCCCAACGCAAACGCCGGGCCGTGATCAGCACGCTGGTGGCCGCCCCGCTGGCGATCGGACTGGCCGCCGCGCCCACCGCGTCGGCGACCACCGACGTCAACCCGCCCACACCGCCGACCGAGCTCCGGACGGTCGGCTCGTTCGGCGGCCAACCCGTCCTCACCTGGAACCCGTCCACTGACGATTCCGGCGCGATCGACTGGTACAGCATCCGGGTGGACGGCTCGCAGGCGCGGCGGGACCTCGAACAGCAGCGGATCCTGCGCGTTTACGATCTGCTCCAGTTCGACCATGTTGTGCGCGGCCACACCTACACGATCACGATCGTGGCGTTCGACGAGGCGGGCAATCGCTCCGCGCCGAGCAATCCAGTGCGAGTGACAGTGGTCTAGGAAGTGTTTCGGCAGCCCTGGTGACCACAACCGCCGGCGCGGCCGGCGGCATTCTGGGCCGCGGCCGAGGCCCAGAATGCCGCCCGGCAAAGCCGGTCCCGATTCACACGACCGGTTCCCATTCTTGATTCCCATTCTTTCCCCGTTCCACGGGAAATGTGAAATCGATTCAAAGCCGGGTGGCGAGTTCGCGGCGCCCGAGCCCCACCGGGCGGCGCGGGCGCTGCCCGGGCTCCTGCTGGCCCTGCTGGCGAGCGTGCTGTCCCTGACGGCCGTCGCCAACGCGCTGCCGTCCATCCTCACCGACCTCGACGGCACCCCGGGCCAGTTCGCCTGGGTGGTCACCGCGGCGCTGCTCGCCGCGACGGCGACGACCCCGATCTGGGGCAAACTGGCCGACCTGTTCAGCAAGAAACTGCTCTACCAGCTGGCCATCGTCCTCTTCACCGCCGGTTCGGCGCTCGCCGGAGCCGCGCGCTCGATGGACGAGCTGATCACCCTCCGCGCGCTGCAAGGCATCGGCATCGGCGGGTTGCAGGCGCTGGTGCAGGTGGTGCTCGGGGCCCTGATCCCGCCGCGGGACCGGGGACGCTACGCCGGCTACCTCAGCGCGACCGCCGCGGCCGGCACGGTGTCCGGCCCGCTCATCGGCGGCTTGGTCGTCGACTCCCCGCTGGGCTGGCGATGGTGTTTCTGGGGCTGCGTGCCGATCGCGGCGCTGGCCTTCCTCGTGCTCGGCAGGACCCTGCGCCTGCCGATCGCGCGCCGCGAGGTCAAGATCGACTGGCTGGGCGCCGTCCTGCTGGTCGGCGGCGCGACGCTGTCGCTGGTCTGGGTTTCCCTGGCGGGCAAGCGGTTCGGCTGGCTGTCCTGGCCGTCCGCGTGCCACCTCGGCGGCGCCGCGGTCGCGCTGGCCCTGGCGGTGCTCGTCGAACGGAAGGCGCGCGAGCCGGTGGTGCCGCTGCGCCTGTTCCGGGAACGCACCTTCGCCCTGTCCGTGCTGGGCTCGTTCACGGTCGGCACCGCGATGCTCGCGGGCGCGGTGTTCCTCGGACCGTATCTCCAGATCGCCCGCGGCTTCTCGCCCACGCGCACCGGCCTGATGACGGCCCCGCTGGTCGCCGGCACGGTCCTCTCGTCGACCCTCGCCGGTCGGGTCATCGCCCGAACCGGCAAGGCCAAGCCGTGGCTGGTCGGCGGAACCGTGGTGCTGCTCGCCGGCCTCGGGCTGCTGAGCACCATCGACCACACCACGGATCTCGCCTGGGTGGGCCTGTTCCTCGGCCTGACGGGGCTCGGTCTCGGCGGCCTGACGCAGAACCTGGTGCTGGTCGCCCAGAACACCGTCGGCATGGCGGACCTGGGCACGGCGACCTCGGCGATCCCGTTCTTCCGCCACCTCGGCGGCTCGGCCGGTATCTCGGTGCTCGGCACCGTGCTGGCCGGGCACCTCGCCGAGGCGGGGACGAGCCTGCCCGCGGCCTACGGGGACGCGATCGGCCTGCTCTTCCTGATCACCTGCTGCATCACGGTGGTCACCCTCGTCTCGATGCTCCTGATCAAGGAAACCCCGCTGCGCACCGAGAGGTCGTGAGTGTGCGGACCGGTTCTAACCGGTCCGAACACTCACGACCCTGCTTGTGGAGCCGGCTAGGGGGCTCGAACCCCTGACCTTCTGTTTACAAGACAGATGCTCTACCAACTGAGCTAAACCGGCATGCCGCCCCGTGTGCCGATCTTCGCAGGTCGGCGGGAGGCGGGGCCATCGTAGCAATGGCCGCTTGGGTCGCGGGCCGACAGCCTCCGCCATACCTTGATCGAGAGAGTGGTGGACGCCACTGTTTCGAACATGCAACGGTCGGAGAGGTGACGTCGATGGTCTCCCGGGAAACCGGTGAGGAGGTGGACGACGTGAAGATCAACCAGCGCGCGAAGGGGCCCGCGAACCGCAGGCGCGCCTGGCAGATCCTGGAGGCTCCGGCCGACGAGCACAGCGGGGAGAAGAAGCGGCGCCGCGGGAACGAACCGCGCCGGCGGGCGTGGCACATCCTGGAGGCGCCGACCGGCGAGCAGCCGGCGGTGGACAGCGACACGGCGGTCGGCCCGGCGCTGCCCGACGACTCCACCGTCAACTTCGTCCTCGACCTCGCGCTGCGCATCGGCGAGGTGCAGATGTCCAGTGGCGCGGGCGCTTCCGACGTCACCGCGACCATCATCGCGATCACCAACGCGCTCGGCCTGCCGCACTGCGAGGTCGACGTCATCTTCACGTCCATCACCGTCACCTGCCACCGCGGCACCGACATGAACCCGGTGTCGGCGCTGCGCGTGGTGCGTTCCCGCAGCCTGGACTACACCCGCCTGTCCGCCACCGAGATGCTGGTCCAGCAGATCACCCGCGGCAACATCAGCGCCGAGGAGGCGTACTCCGAACTGCAGCGGATCACCACCGCCCCGCACCCCTACCCCCGCTGGGTCGCCACCCTCGCCTGGGGCGGGATGGCCTTCTTCATCACCCTGATCATCGGCGGCGGGGTGGACGTGGCCCTGGTCGCGCTGGTCATCAGCGCGGTGATCGACCGGATCGGCCGCCTGCTCAACCGGTACGCGCTGCCGTTCTTCTTCCAGCAGGTGGTCGGCGGCCTGGTGGCGACCCTGTCCGCGATCCTCATCGTGAGCAGCGATCTGCTCACCACCGACAAACCGACGCTCGTGGTCGCCGCGGCGATCACCGTGCTGCTGTCCGGTTTGTCCACGGTGTCCGCGGTGCAGGACGCGATCACCGGGTACAACGTCACCGCGGCCGGGCGGACCATGGAGACCGCCCTGATGAGTGCCGGGCTGATCGCCGGGGTGGCGCTGGCGCTGAAGGTCGCGACCCAGGTCGGCCTGCCGCAGGTCACCCCGGAGGCGCCGCCGTACAACCCCCAGGCGCTGCCGATCATGGTCGTCGCGGGCGCGGGCGCGGCCGCCTGCTTCGCCCTGGCCAGCTACTCGACGCTGCGGTCGATGCTCGTCGCGGCCGCCGCCGGGGCGATCGGGGCGGCCGTCTACGGCTCGCTGATGATCTCCGACTTCGACGGGATCAGCTCGTCCGCGGTGGCGGCGACCCTGGTCGGGTTGGGCGGCGGCGTGCTGGCCCGCCGGCTCAAGGTGACCCCGCTGGTCGTCGCGGTGTCCGGAATCACCCCGCTGTTGCCCGGTCTGTCCACCTACCGTGGGCTGTACCAGATCGCGGTGGAGTCGTTCGGCAACTTCTCCACGCTGATGAGTGCCGTCGCGATCGGGCTGGCGCTGGCCGCGGGCGTGGTGCTCGGTGAATACCTCGCTCAACCGGTGCGAACCGGACTCGGCCGGCTGGAGCGGAGATTCGCCGGCCCGCGGATGGCCGGGCCGCTGCGCCCGTCCCGCCGCCGGCTCGAGTAGCCAGGTGATC
Source organism: Amycolatopsis anabasis (assembly GCF_009765355.1). Taxonomy (GTDB): domain Bacteria; phylum Actinomycetota; class Actinomycetes; order Mycobacteriales; family Pseudonocardiaceae; genus Amycolatopsis; species Amycolatopsis anabasis. The sequence goes on from NZ_VTHK01000004.1 coordinate 341,028, forward strand.
TTGCTCCCGCACGCCAACCGATAATGTTCGTATCGGGCGACGCCCGATGAGCGAGGGAGCAGCGAACCGATGAGTGAGCCAGCTCGGACCAGCGCCGCGGACTTCGTCGTGGTGGCCAACCGGCTGCCGGTCGACCTCGACCGATCGGCGGACGGCACCCAGCGCTGGACGGCGAGCCCCGGTGGCCTCGTCTCCGCCCTGGAGCCCTTCCTGCGGTCCCGCAAGGGCGCCTGGGTCGGCTGGCCCGGCGTGCCGGACGTCGAGGTCGACGAGTTCGACGACGACGGCCTCGTGCTGCACCCGGTCACCCTCACCTCGGACGAGGTCCGCGACTACTACGAGGGCTTCTCCAACGCCTCGCTCTGGCCGCTCTACCACGACGTGGTGGAACGCCCGGTGTTCGACCGCGGCTGGTGGGAGAGCTACGTCCAGGTCAACCGGCGGTTCGCCGAGGCCAGCGCCACGGTCGCGGCCGAGGGCGCCACCGTCTGGGTGCAGGACTACCAGCTCCAGCTGGTCCCGAGCATGCTCCGCGAACTGCGCCCCGACCTGCGGATCGGCTTCTTCCTGCACATCCCGTTCCCGCCGGTCGAGCTGTTCATGCAGCTCCCGTGGCGCAGCGAGATCGTGCGCGGGCTGATCGGCGCCGATCTGGTCGGCTTCCACCGCCCCGGCGGCGCGCAGAACTTCCTCTGGCTGGCCCGCCAGCTGATCGGCCTGGAGCCGAGCCGCGGCGCGGTCGGCGTGCGGTCCCGGCCGGGCATGGTGCAGGTCGGCGACCGGACGGTCCGGGTGGGCGCGTTCCCCATCTCGATCGACGCCGCCGGGCTGGACACCCTCGCCCGCAGCAAGCAGGTCACCCAGCGGGCCGCCGAGATCCGCGCCGACGTCGGCAACCCGCGCACGGTGCTGCTCGGCGTCGACCGCCTCGACTACACCAAGGGCATCGACCTGCGCCTGCAGGCCCTGCACGAGCTCCTGCAGGAAGGCAGGGTGCAGCCCGAAGACGTCACGTTCATCCAGCTCGCCACGCCGAGCCGGGAACGCGTCGAGCACTACCAGCGCATGCGCGGCGACATCGAGCAGATGGTCGGCCGGATCAACGGCGAGTTCGCCCGGGTGGGCCACCCGGTCGTGCACTACCTGCACCAGTCGGTGAACCGGACCGAGCTGGCCGCGTTCTTCTCCGCGGCGGACGTCATGGTGGTGACTCCGCTGCGTGACGGCATGAATCTGGTGTGCAAGGAGTATGTCGCGTGCCGGCACGATCTCGGCGGCGCGCTCGTGCTGTCCGAGTTCGCCGGTGCGGCGGCGGAACTGAGCAGTGCGTTCTTGGTAAATCCCCATGATCTCGACGGGGTGAAGAACGCGCTGCTGGCAGCCATTACGCTCGACCCTGCCGAGGGAAGACGTAGGATGCGCGCCCTACGTCGTCAGGTCCTCACGCATGACGTCGACAGGTGGGCGCGCTCGTTCCTGGAAGCACTCGGGACCGAGCCGGTCGCCTGAGTATTTCCCCTGAACAACTGAGTTCTTCTTCCTTACACCCACCCATACTTGAAGCTCCTGAGGAGGAGTGTTGACCGCCGAGGCCCTGCCCGCCGAGCTGCGGCGCGCGATCGTGCAGATCGCCCGCACGCCGCGACTGCTGGTCGCCTGCGACTACGACGGCACGCTGGCTCCGATCACGTCCAATCCGGACGAGGCCCGCCCGCTGCCCGAATCGGTCGGCGCGTTGCGTTCGCTCGCCGGATTGCACGAGACGACGACCGCGGTGATCTCCGGGCGCGCACTGCGCGACCTGGCCACCCTGTCCAGACTTCCGGCCGAGGTGCACCTGGTCGGCAGCCACGGATCCGAGTTCGACATCGGTTTCGTGCACGCGCTCGACTCGAAGGCACGCGAGCTGCACCGCAGACTGGAAGCCGAGCTGGAGGAGCTCGTCCTCGACGTCCCCGGGGTGTCGCTGGAGGTGAAACCGGCCAGCATCGCGGTGCACGTGCGGCGCGCCGAGCACGAGGCCGGGCGGCGCGTGCTCGCCACCGTCCACAATGGACCGTCTACTTGGGAAGGCGTGTCGACCACCGACGGCAAGGAGGTCGTCGAGCTGGCGGTCGTCCAGACCGACAAGGGCCGCGCGCTGGACACCCTCCGCCACCAGGTCGGCGCGACCGCGGCGATCTTCCTCGGCGACGACGTCACCGACGAGAAGGCGTTCGCGCGGCTGTCCGGTCCGGACGTCGGCATCAAGGTCGGCACCGGTGATTCCCTTGCCGCCTACCGGGTTCCGGACACCGTGGACGTGGCGACCGTGCTCGCGTTCATGCTGGAGGAGCGCCGCACCTGGCTGTACGGCGAGCAGGCTCCGCCGATCGAGCGGATCTCCATGCTGGCCAACGAGCGTTCGGTCGCGCTGCTCACCCCGGACGCCCGGCTGACCTGGCTCTGCCACCCCGGCCCGGACGCGCCCGCGGTGTTCGCCGACCTGCTCGGCGGCCCCGGCGCCGGGCACTTCACCATCCGGCCGCACCGCAACGGCCTGCCGCTGGGCCAGCGGTACCTGCCGAACACGATGACCGTGGAGACCCGCTGGTCGCGGCTGCTGGTCACGGACTACCTGGAACCGGAGAGCCCGGCGCACCGCACCGATCTGGTCCGGGTGATCTCCGGTGAGGCGGTCGCCGAGGTGACCTTCGCGCCGCGGCCGGAGTTCGGCGGCGTGCCGGTCCGGCTGCTGCCCGAGGACGACGGCCTGCGCGTGCTCGGCACCTCGGAGCCGTTCGTGCTGCGCGCCCCCGGCGTGCGGTGGGAGATCAACTCGGACGGCCTGCACGACACCGCGACCGCGCTCGTCCAACCCGCCCCGGAGAAGCCGGTGGTGCTGGAGCTGCGCTGCGGCACCACCGATCTCGGCCGCCACGAACTGTCCGAAGTGGATCGCCGGGCGCGGGCGGGGGCGTACTGGAGCGACTGGGCCAGCACGCTGAAACTGCCGCCGGTCGAAACCGATCTGGTCGGCCGGTCCGCGCTGACCCTGCGCGGCCTGGTGAACACCGACACCGGCGGCGTGCTGGCGGCGGCCACCACCTCGCTGCCGGAGGAGATCGGCGGCGTGCGCAACTGGGACTACCGGTACTGCTGGGTCCGCGACGCGGCGTTCACCGTGCGCGAGCTGGTGGCGCTCGGTTCGCTGGACGAGGCCGAGGGTTACCTGCGGTGGCTGCACGGGGTGCTCGCCACCCTGGCCGGCCCGGAACGGCTGCACCCGCTGTACACGCTCGCCGGCACCCAGATCGGCGCCGAAGCGGTGATCGACTCGCTGCCGGGGTACGCGGGTTCGCGTCCGGTGCGGGTCGGCAACCTGGCCAACCACCAGGTGCAGCTGGACGTGTTCGGCCCGGTCGTCGAGCTGGTGGTCGCGCTGGCCCAGGCGCGCGGCGAGCTGCGGGACGAGGACTGGCAGCTGGTGCGCGCGATGGCCGAGGCGGTGGCCCGGCGCTGGTTCGAACCGGACCACGGCATCTGGGAGGAGCGGCACGTGCCGCGCCACCGGGTGTACTCGCGGGTGATGTGCTGGGTGACCATCGACCGGGCGATCAAGCTCGGCGAAGTCTACGAGCGCGACATCCCGCCCGGCTGGGCCGGGCTGCGCGACCAGATCGCCGCGGACGTGCTGGAGAACGGCTGGAACGAAGAGGTGCAGGCGTTCACCACCGCCTACGACGGCGTCGATCTGGACGCGGCGTCGCTGTTCGTCGGCCTCGCCGGGCTGATCGACCCGAGCGATCACCGGTTCCAGTCGACGGTGACCGCGATCGAGGCGGAACTGCGCAGCGGTTCCACGGTCTACCGCTACCGGCGCGACGACGGCCTGCCCGGCGGCGAAGGCGGCTTCCACCTGTGCGCGGCCTGGCTGGTCGAGTCCTACCTGCTGACCGGCCGCCGCACCGAGGCGGAAGAACTGTTCGAACAACTGGTCAAATCGGCGGGCCCGACCGGCCTGCTGCCCGAACAGTACGACCCGATCGCCGAACGCTCGCTGGGCAACCACCCGCAGGCATACTCGCACCTGGGCCTCATCCGCTGCGCGAACCTGCTTTCCCAGTGACACCCCGGTGGGTGGAAAGCACGCGCTTTCCACCCACCGGCGGCGTTCAGTTCCGGAACACGAAGGTCTCCCCGGTCGACCGGTCCCATTCGATCCAGCCGTGCTGGAAATTGCTGCGGCGGCCGCGCAGCGAATCGAACTCGTCGCTGGTCGGGTAGCCCAGGTCAGATCTCTCCGCCCCCAGCGACGCCCACTTCGCGCGGATCGCCCCGTACACCGCGAACTCCCCGGTGGCAGGCGACCAGTAGATCGCACTACCGGCCTTGCTGAAGTTGACGAACTGACCGACGCCGTCCGAGGTGGCGACCTGGTCGGTCGTGGGGTAGCCGAGGATGCCCCGCTCCCATTCGAGCTTCGCCCACTTTTCCCGGATCGCCCCGTAGACGTTGTGCGCGCCGGTCTGCGGAGTCCAGTAGACCGAGGCGCCCTTCTTGAAGTGGTTGAACCGGCCGATCCCGTCCGGCGTCGCCGCGAAGTCGGTCACCGGCGGTCCCATCGCGACGTGGCCACCCAGGCGCAGGTAACCCGCGAGAACCTCGCCCTGGGTCTGGTAAGCCCACTGCCACGCGGGGTCGAGGTCGCTGTACATCCGCCCGCCCGGGAAGTCCTGGAACAGGACGTTCCCGTCGCGCTGCTCCGCACCGGCGGGGTCGCCGAGCCGCACGCGTAGCGCGTCGTCGTTGGCGACCCGGCGGGCAATCGGCGAAACCCGCTTCGGGAACGGATCGTCGGCGCGCCACGAAGCGCCGCTGTCACCCTTCTCGCCGATCCACAAGCCCCATTCACCGTAGGCGCCCGTACCACCGTGCCGGATGAAGTAGCCGCGCGATGCGAAGGATTCGAGGGATGCCTCCGAGTCGGTCAGGCCCGGCTGTACGCACCAGGTCGCTTCGCGCCGGAACTGCTCACTGGCGTCATCGCTGATGACCTGCACCTCGATGCCGGTGAGCTTGACGAAGTTGCCGGGATTTTCGGCCGAGTTGAAGGAAAAGCAACTGGGGTCGGCGAGTCCGGGCATGATCGTCCAGGTGGCGAACTCGTGCCGCGAATCCGGGCCGGTGTAGCGACCGGCTCCGACCGTCGCCACGCCGTATTCGGCGTGCAGGTACAGGCCCTTCATCCCGGGTGTGGTCGCTTGGAACGACTGCGTCAGGGCTTCGTACTGCCCGATGCGCAGGAACCGATCCACATCGTCCGGGGTGCCCCGCAGCGCGGCCAACGCCGCTTCCGCCAGGCGCGGGCGGATGCGGCTGTTGATGGCCTGCGTCCGGATCTGCGCGGCCCGCGCCCGAGCCGCCTCGCGCCTCCGCTGCTCCTGGAGCTCGGAATCCCGCCGGCTGGCCTCGTGGATCCCGGTATAGATGAAGGCCTTCCAGTCCGCCGGATCGGAGCTGCGCAGCGCCCGTTCCGCCGCCGCGGCCACCTCGGTGTCGGGGGCCGCCCGGTTCGCGATGAGGCGGACGAAGCTCTCGTCGGACAGCGCCAGCACCTCGTCCGTCGCGACGATCCCGAGTACGGACGCCGCGGACGCCTTCTTCTGCCGGTGCTCCAGTTCCAGCCGCTTCTTCTCGTCGTTGGCGTTGTTCCGGTCGATCTCGTCCTGGACGTCCTGGCCCCAGGCGTTGCGCAGCCCGTTGCGGAGGAACTCCTTCTGGTCGGCTTCCGTCCCGTCGAAGGCCGCCTCCGCCGCCTTCCTCGCCAGCGGGCGAGTTCCGTCCGACGGGATCTTCCGGTAGAGCCAGAAGACGAAGTCCCGGTAGCTCTGCAGCAGGTCGTTCGGCGCGACGTCGTTGATCCCGATGACCGACGCGGCGGAACGCTTCAGCTCCTGCGCGAGCCGCGCCTCCTGCTCATCGCGAACCTGGTTGTCCTGATCCCGCTTCAGGGCTTCGCGAGCGCCGGTGCGGATCCATTGGGTGCATTCGGCGTCGGTGCCGCTCAACGCCAGTTCCGCCGAGGCCCGCACCTCCCGCTTCCCCGCGGACACCTTCCACAGCTCGAACACGAACGTCCGGTCGGTCATGCCCAGGTACTTCGAATCCGCCGGCAGCATGCCGAAGGCGCTCAGCACCTGGAGTTTCTCCGCCACCGACGAACTGTCCGACTGCGGAGCGGCCTCCGCGGGGGCTACCCGGGAGGAACCGGTATCGGCCAGTGCGGGCGGGGTGGTCAGCAATCCCGGAACTACCAGTGCCGCGGAAGCCAGCACAAATCCGCGTACGACCGGCTTGGTCGGTCTTCGCATTTCCAAACAATCCCTTCTCTTTGCCAGGGTTGACCAGCCTGCCGTGACAAGCGGCCGACTTCTGTTCGAATCAAATAGTTTTGTTTGAAATCACACCGGTCAACTCCCCGTCAGCGCCGACACCAAATCCAACAAAGCCCGAGACCAGCCACTTGACAGGTGCTACCGGCGACAGAGAAAGGTACACACTGGTGTCATTCTCTCCAAAAGCGAGAGAACTACGTTCACGAACGAAGTTGACATGCGGGTCCCGCTCCCCCTTCAGCGCGGACCATTTTGACACGTCAACTCGGGCCAGACCTTCCGCGATCGGCAGTCCATCATTCCCGAACGGCGGAACATCGCAGCCGGTACGCGGCTTCGTTATCGCCACCACGCCCAGTATTCCACCGGAACTCGGTTCAACTTTTAACTCCACGTATCCTTCATTCGCCCCTCCGTATCGTTCTTCAACCAGATAGTAGATCGAATCCACGCATTCCTGACCAGGATCAAAGTCGATGGACAACGGCAGGTATTCATCACTTCTGTCGACCGGCACTTTCGACGGCCCGACGGCGGCTACCATGAGTCCCATGATCAGAATCCTACATACCTGGCATGAAAAAGAGCGGGAAGCGGCCCCGTCTTGGGCGGACCGAACTTGAGTTCCCAGCCTGCGACCACGATCATCTCATCAAACTTGATGCCGTTCCTGGCCGCTATAGAGACGGCTTTCCACAGACTGGCCAATTCCACAGCCGTCTGAGCACTTCTCATTTCAGGCCTGACCGCCTTCCCCAGCACGAAGTCGCGTATATGTTTCGAGCCATTCGGGTGCACCCATATCTTGACACCGGCCTGAGTGGTCAACTCGAACGACTGCGGGATCTTCGTCCCTTCCCAGACTTCCTGCGTAGCGTTGACAAAGTTCCAGATGTTCGGGCAGGCGGCAGCAGATCGGGAATCACCAAGAGCTTCAGAAGCTATTCGCCCCTTCTGCTCCTCCCTGAGGGCGACCACACCGGTACGCACCGGGACGCAGATTGTAATGCCGTGGATTTCCTCAAGAACCCCTCTACCCCACCTGGACCGGGAAAGGAATCCGGCAAGCCCGCCGACAACACGGGCGATGGCCGTGGTCACGGCAGGAAGTTTGCCAAGGACAGCAAGGAAAGAGCCGATATTTATGACGGTCCAGAGACAGCTCGCGATATTTCCTTCACCAAAACAACGTTTGGCATCGGTGATACCAAGCAAGCCGTTGAGGACTTCGGCCCCTATTTCGACCAGGAACTCCACGACGGTCTTGTTCGCCGCGGCGAGACCGTCGCGATACTGTTGAACGAGTTCAGGGCCACCGGCCGCCGTCAGCATTTCTATTTCGTCCGGCGTCAGGTCCGGAATGGTTGGGTCGAGTTGGCCCGCGACCTGGCGGCGGCGTTCGGCTTCGTCGCGGCGGGCCTGGTCTTCCGCCCGGTCCGCCGCTTGCTGTGCGGCTGTCGCGCTGCCCATGGCGTTCTGCGCGGCCTGGGTGGCGCGGTTGGCCGCTTCCTGGGCCCGGTCGGCGGCCGCGCGGGCCGCGGCCGCATCGGCTTCGGCTCGGCGGGCGGCATCCTGCGCAGCCGCGGCATCGGCTTCCGCGCGGCTGGCGGCGTCGCGGGCCGCGGCGGCATCGCGTTCCGCCGCGTCCGCCGCACGACCGGCGATGGCCGCGTCCGAGTTGGCCTGGTTCGCCGCCGCGCGGGCGGCGACCGCGTCCGCGCGGGCTTGGGCGTCGGCCTGATTGGCCCGTTCCCCCGCCGCCCGGGCGGCGGCGCCGTCGATGGCGGCATCGGCGGCCGCCTTCTGGGCGTCGGCGGCCGAACGAGCGGCAGCGGCAGCGGAGGCGGCGGCCGCGGCAGCGGCTTCGTAGGCCGGTTTCACCTCGCCCGCCGCACGGTCCGCGGCCTCCCTCGCCCGCTGTGCGGCGAGTTCGGCTTCCGCAGCCCGGTCGGCGGCGGCCTTGGCCTGCTCGGCGCCGACCAGCTTCGCCTGGTTGGCGACCTCGGTCACGAAATCGGCGTCGATGTCCGCACCGGTGAACGGGGCCACCACGGAGATCGCGGTGTTCGCCGGTTCGATGATCGCGTTCGACGACGCCCGCGCCGCCTGGGACGCGCGGACCGCGATTCCCGCCTGGGTCGCGGCCGAAACCGATTCGGCCGCCGCGGCGTCGGCCTCGGCACGTGTCCGGTCGGCGGCCTGCAATGCCAGCCTGGCCTCCGAAGCCGCTTGCTCGGCGAGTTGCACCGCGGCCCGAGCGTGCTCGGCGGCCTGAGCCTCCGCGACCGTGGCCTCGGCTGCCTTGGCGTTGGCCTGCAACGCGAACGCGTGCGTGGCAGCAGCCAGGGCCTCGGCTTCGTTCGCCGCCTGGTTCGCTCGCGCCGCGTGGTACTGGGCTTCGTTCGCCGCGGCCCGGGCCCGGGCCGCCGCCTGAGTCGCCTCGGTCGCATGCCCCCTCGCCCGCACCGCGGCACCGGTCGCGTTGTCCGCCGCGGCCCGCGCGTCGCGCGCCGCCTGGGTGGCGATGTTCGCCTCGGTCCGCGCGTCCGCGGCGGCACGGTTCGCCGCGTCCGCGTGCTCGGTGCCCCGGGCCCGGGCCGCCGCCGATTCCATCGCCTGTGCCTTGGCCTCGGCCGACTGCCGCGCCTGCTCGGCCCCGTAGGCCCGGTCCCGCGCCGCCGCCGCGTTGCGTTCCTCCGCCTGCGCGCCGTCCGCCGCCTGGTTCGCGACCGTTTCCTTCGCTTGCGCGTTCTGCATCGCCGTGTGCGCGATCCCGGCCTGCCGGTCCGCCTCACCCCGCGCGATCCGGGCATTCGCCGCTTCCTGCTCGGCCTTCGCCCGCTCCGACGCCGCGGTCGCCCGCTCGCGCTCGGCGACCTGCCGTGCGGCGGCAGCTTTACGCTGCTCGTCCTCCGCGGTCAACCGCGCCTGATGCGTCCGCGCCGCGGCCGCCCATGCCTGCCGCTCTGCCTCTTCGGCTTCCAGGCGCGCCTGGTGCGCCCGCGCCGCCGCGTCCTGCGCCGCGATCGCCTGCAGGCGCGCGGCCTCGGCGAGTTGCGCGGCCGAACGGGCGTGCTCCTCCGCGTGCAACCGCCACCGGTGAGCCTCTTCGGCGTGCCGCTCGGCCTTTTCCTGCGCATCCCGCGCAGCATCGGTCGCCGCGGTCGCGTCGATCGTGTGCTGCGCGGTCTGCGAAGCACTCACCGCCGCCTGCGCGGCCGCAGCCATGCCCTGCGCCATCCGGGCCCACTGCGACCCGTACGGCAGGTTGACCTCGACGAGCACGTTCGCCTCGACCGTCGCCCGGGCCGCGGCCTGCTGCGCCGCCGTCGCCGCGTCCCCGGCATACCCCAGCTGACGTGCGACCTCACGCTTCGCGTCGGCGAAGGAATCCGGCGAGTGGTGCCCGCCCGCCTCATTCGCGGCGAGGATCTGCGCGGCCCGTCGCGCTTCGTTACCCGCCGAGATCATCGCGTTCGCCGCGCGCTGCAGCGCCCGCACGCCTTCACCGTGCGCGATCAGCAGGTTCTTCCGCGCCTGCGACGCCCGCGCCGCGCGCTTGGCCAGTTCGCTGAGCTGGTCCGCGGCCTTCTGCCGCTCCTCCTGCTCCTTGAGATACGCCTCGCGGTCGGCCGCGTCCTTCTTCGCCGCGACCAGGTACCCGTTGTTCAGGAACTCGGCGATCGCCGCATCCCCGGCGACCAGTGCCGCCCGCGCGGCCTTCTGCACCTCCGGGCTGCCGACATCCGCCAGCATCTGCACCCGCGCCCGCAACGTCGCCAGACGGTCCCGGTCGAGCTGCGCCGCCTGCTCGTCCCGCATCTTCGCGATTTCGGCGCCATAGGCCAGGAAGCACTCGCGGTCGTAGTCGGTGCCCGCGAGGACTCGCGTGACCTCCCCTCGGAAGTACGGGCCGCCCTGGCCCACCAGCGCCTCGATCTTGGCCCGGTTCTGGCGCGCGGTCTCCTGCTTTCGAGCCGTCGCCCGGGCTCGAGCCTCGTCCACCCCCGTCCGCAGGAACGTCATGATCGTGGCGCTGTCCCCGTTCAGCGCGACCGCCGCCGCCTCGCGGACCTCCACGTCCTCGTCCAGCTGCGCGAGGTCGGCCACCAGTCGCCGGTAGCGGGGATCGCCGAGGTCCCCCACCCCCGACTTGCCGTCCCACTCCTTCCACTCCGACCCCGGCATCGGGCGCGGAGGCTCGCCGCCCGGATCGTCCGCGACGGCCGATGCCGCCACCGCGGGGGCGGACGAGACCGGTTGCACCAGCCCCGCCAGCACCGCCACCGCCAGCAGCAGCACGATCGTTCTTCGCATCTGCCGCGCACGCAGCATCAACGCACGTCTCACGCGCATCACAAACACACCCCGGTGATAAGAGAAGGAATGGGAAAGAGAGAAAAGAGCGGGTCAGGGCTTCTCGAGCATCCGTTTCTCGCCGGCCTCGGCCTGGGCGAGCAGGTCCTTCCAGTACTGCGCCTGTTCGACGGCGGACTGCCGCTCGGCGGTCCATTGCTCCAGGTTGGTCTGGGCCGGTCCGCCGATCGCCTGCCAGTTCGGTCCGGTGGCGGCCTGCGCGGCGGCGGCCACCGCGCGCCAGTTTTCCGCCTGCCGCAAGGCGAACTCCTGCGCGTCGGCCCAAGCCGTGCGTGCCGGAGCGGTCTGGTCCGCCGCGGTCCGCCAAGCGCGGGCGGCGGCTTCACGCAGTTGCACCGCGACCTCGTCCGCGGCTTCGCGCGCGGCCTTTTCGGCCGCCTGCGCCTCGGCGGCGAGCCTGTGCGCGGTGGCCCGCCAGACGGTGTTGTTGTTCGCCGACGCCATCCGGAATGCGTCCAGGTCCAGCTGACCGGCGCTGGCCCAGCCGTAGGCGAAGAACTCGACCAGGTCACCGTCGTCCGATCCCGGCCGCAACGCCCATTTGACCGCGGAACGCACCTGCTCACCGGGGTCGACTTCACCCAGATGCCGGACGAACGCGCGGTCGGCTTCGATGATCGCGCGCTTTTGCGCACCCGAAGCCTCGCGCGCCAGCCGATCCCGTTCTTTGGCCGCGTCGAAGCCAGTGCGCACGAACTCTTCACGCTGGGCGGCGGTACCGTTCACGACCTGGCGCGCCGCGGCGTTCACCTCCGGCGAGAAGTCCGGGAGGTAAGTCTCCAGGACCTGGTGGACGAAGTCGGCGTTTCGCGCGTCAGATTCGTCGGAAAGGCTTACCAGGTAGTCGAATTCCTCGTTGAGGAACCGGGCGACCGCCGCCTCCTGGTCGGTGTGGCTCAGGGCGAGCTGGGCCGAGACGCGGATCAGCGCACGGGGATCCCGGAAGGCCAGGTACCACGTCCACTCCAGATCTGCCGACGCGTCGGCGACCCGGACCGGCCCGGAAGCCACCACGCCCGGCACGCCGGGCGCCGCCATCGCGGGAGAACCCGACAACGCGATCACCACACCGCACAGTCCGACCGCGAACGCACGCTTGAACACCGGAAGTTCTCCCCCTTGATCAGATGGCCACCCCAGCCGGGTTCAAAGTAACCGATTGCCCCGGCTTTACACCAGCAGGAAAAGAACCGTGCTTGATCGACTAGCACTGCGGAAAACGACGGAAAATCAATGGTGAATGACGTCAACCGCTAGGCCGAATGGTCTCTTCGCGACAGAAAGAAGGTATGCCAAAACCGGGCCGCGGCCCTTGCCTCAGAGATATCTCCGAACGGGCCGCGAGTGTTACCGGTCAGGTTTTCACCCGTCCAGGCGAGTGATCGCGGACCAGCGGGGAATCTGGTCCGCCAGGGTCGCGCCGAAGACCGGCCTGGCGGTGATCGCCTTCCGGTCCGAAGAGTGCGGCAGGGCACTTTGGCGAAAAAGTGCTCCGCCTCCGACGCGTTGCCGTTCGCACCACCGCCGGTGCGGCTGAGGTACCACGTGCCGTCGCAGGAGACGGCGCCCTGGACATTGGCGACCGGGAGCCGGAACGCCTTGTCGGCGTGCCAGTTGCCGTCGGCGCCGAGCTTCGGGAGCCCGGTTTCGCTGTTCAGCGGCCACTGGGCGACGCGGCCGTTCTCGTCCGGGATGCTGCCCTTCGAGCAGTACTCGCCGGTGATCAGTTTGTCCGCGGCGCCGCGGTCCAGCGAGATGAAGGAGTACTTCGGAGTGCCTTTCCCGGTGCACTTGTAGTCCGGCGGGAATTCCGCGAGACCGCCCGGGTTTTCCCAGGAGGCGACCTGCGGCATCACGTACCGGTAACCGAAGGAGTAGTACTTCCCGTTCTGCCGCCCGATTTGTTTCTTGTCCCCGAGATCGGCCTTGTCCCCGGGCGGCCTTCAGATCGAAGATCTTGCGCATGTCGAACGCCCGGATGCCGCGGTTGGCAGCACGTGCTGGTACTTCTTGGTGGCGGGGTCCAAAAAGGACACTCGGACGCCCTTTCCGCACCGGTGCCACCCTTGTCGTACCAGCTCACCAGGAGCGCCGCTTGCCGGCGTCCGGGCCGTCGAAGCAGTACCGCTGCGCCGGGGCGTCATGTCCTTGAACGCCGGGGACTCGCAGTCGTCGCCGCACTTCGCCTGGCGGCTGACCTGTTCGAGGATGTTCTGCACGCCGAGTTTCGGCAGTTCCTTGTCCAGCTTCGCGATCCGGTCGGGGAAGCTGCCGTTGTGCTTCGACGGGTTGAGCTGGAAGTCGCTCTTGCTCGGTGGCGTGGGATTCGGGTTCGGCCCGGGCGACGGACTCGGCTCCTGCGCCGCCGCCGTCCCGGTCACGGTGGCCCCGATGACCGCTGTCACCAGCGCCAACGCGACCAAACGTGGCTATTCAAACCTGGCACAACCCACCCGCACACGAGTCGCCCGTTTCGGTCGCGCGAGTCCCGCGTTTCGGTAGGGCGAGTTCCGCGTTTCGTGCGGAGGTCAGGCGCTGTAGCCCTTGGGCGGGATCAGCGTGGCCAGCTGGTCGAAGGTGAGCCAGTAGATCTGGTTTCCCCCGAACGACGCCGGATCCGCGATCTTCACGGTCATATCCGAGCTGTCGTACCCGATCACCGTGAAGTAGTGGTAGATCGTGTAGTTCGGGTAGCCGGGCGGGTGGTTGTTCGCCGGGGCGACGATGTTCGCGACGATCGCGTACCCGTTGTTGACGTCCAGCACGATGTCCCGCCACAGCAGGTCCCGCTGCGCCTGGGTCGGCGGGTCGTTCGGCATCTCCTTGGTCTCGTACCACCCGGTGCCGAGGTTCTGGTTGAGCACGCCGGTGACCTGGCCGATCCAGTCCGTGCCGTTGGTCGTGGTGCCGAGTTGCGCGGCGAGCGTGCCCTGGCTCGGCACGTTCGAAGTCCGCGCCGAGATCGCGATCCGGGTCGCCGCCGGGCCGCACCAGTACCCCGTCTCCTGCACCTGGTAGTCGACGTTGAGCACCGCGGCGGCCCGGATGCCGTCGCCCTGCGGCATCGCGGGCGACGGCAGCCGCGGCACGCTCGCCGGGGCCGGGACGACGAACTTGGTCTCCGCGTTGGCCAGCCCCGGCAAGCCGAGCAAACCGGTCGCCGCGACGAGCGCGGCGACGAACAAGCGTCGCTTCATGACAGTCCTTTCCCCAGCTATGACGGTTTCTTTCCGCCCAACAAAGAAATAATGGGGAAAGGCGGCCACTTTGTCCCGTGTGGATCTTCAAACAGCCCCGAATGGCCCAATACGACGGTCAGGCCGCGTACCCCTTGGGCGGGATCAGCGACGCGAGCTGGTCGAACGACAGCCAGTAGATCTGGTTTCCGCCGAACGACGCCGGATCGGCGATCTGCACGGTCGAGTTGCCGCCGTCGTAGCCGATGACCGTGAAGTAGTGGTAGATCGTCTCGTCGGGGTAGCCCGGCGGGTGGTTGTTCGGCGGAGCCACGATGTTCGTGACGACCGCGTACCCGTTGTCGATGTCGTAGACGATGTCGTTCCAGAGCTGGGTCTTCTGCTCCGGGCTCGGCGGATCGCTCGGCATCTCCTTGACCTCGTACCAGTTCCCGCCGAGGTTCGCGTTCAACGCGTTCGCCACCTGGCTGATGTGGTCCGTGCCGTTCTCCGTGGTCCCCATCTGGGCCGCGAGATCGCCCTGGCTGGGCAGGCTCCGGGTCCGCGCCGACTGCGCGATCCGGACGGCCGCGGGCCCGCACCAGTACCCGGTCTCCTGCACCTGGTACTCGATGTCGAGCGACTTCGCGGCGACCTGGGCGGCCGCCGGAGCCGCGGGCACGTCGGCGGTGGCGACCCCGGAGAACCCGAACACCCCGGCGGCGGCCACCGCGACGGCCGTGACGATCAGTCTGTTTTTCATAACATCCTCCCAGTAGGTTAGTAAGTAACGCACTTTTTAGCCCTATAGTTACCTATGCACAACCCCTGAGTACGTGGCCAAGACAAGGTATGACCATGACGAGCGCCGCCAGGGCTCGCGACACCGAGCGGCCCGACCTCTCCGCCCCCGACGCCGGACAGGCCCTGATCAGGCTCTTCGACGAGCACGCGATGTCCCTGCACCGCTACCTGGCCCGGCGGCTCGACGCCGCGACCGCCGACGATCTCGTCGCCGAGACCTTTCTGGCCGCCTGGCGGCAACGATCGGGCTACAACCCGATTCGCGGCACCGCCCGCGCCTGGCTCTTCGGCGTCGCGACGAACCTGGCGCGCTCCCAGGCCCGCCGCGAAGCCCGGGGCCTGCGCGCGCTGGCCCGCGAACCCAACCGGCTCGCCGGGGCGCTGGCCGAACTCCGGGTGGAGGAGCGGGAGGTCCTGCTGCTCGTCGCCTGGGCCGAGCTGATGCCGGCCGTGGCCGCCGGGGTGCTGGGCCTGCCCCTCACGACCGTCCGGACCCGCCTGCGCCGCGCCCGACGCGCGCTGCGCAAACACGTCGACGAGGGGAAGCTCGGCACCGGCTGGGAAATCAGGGTCGACACGGCGGTGAGCGCCCTGCGGGTGGATGTGCCGGAGATGAGCCCGCACGCCTACGTGGACGCCCGCGCCCGGCTGATCGGGGCGATCGGCGGTGTGCGCCTCGAGCGGGAGCCGCCCCCGCGCCGCGCCACCCGGTTCCGGCTCGCCGCCGCGGCCCTGGGCGCCACCGCGACGGCGATCGTGGTGCTGGCGACCGGAATCCTGCTCGTCGACAACGGCCCGGGCCCCCGGGCCCCCGGCGCCGATCCGGCCACGTTCGCACCCCAGCCACCGCGCCCGCCGGTGGTGCCGGGCGAGCGGACGCCGCCGCTGCCGGGGATGCCGGACCGGCCGCGGAACGCGGCGATCAAGCTCGCCGACCGGGTGTCCGACCCGCCGCAGGCACCGGGGCAGTACCTCTACACGGTCCGGCTGGCCACCGGTCCCGGTTCCGGCGACCTGCGGGAACGCCCGTCCACCCGGGAGGAGTGGGTGCCGTTCGACCGACTCGGCGACTGGCAGCTGACCGTGGACACCGGCGAGGACACCCTGGTCGCGCCGGGCGGGAGATACCGGCCCGGCCAGGACGGCTGGGCCGCGGCGGAGCACGGCCAGGCGTGGCTGGACTCGTTACCGCGCGATCCCGCGAAGCTCTACGACCAGCTGGCGCACGAGGCCGACGGCCGCCCCGATCCCGCGGCGCACTTCTTCCTGCTCGCCTCCGGTGTGCTCACCCGGCCGGTCCCCGCCGATCTGCGCGCGACCTTCTACCGCACGCTGAGCTACCTGCCCTGGTTGGAGGTCGACGAGAACGCGCGGACCGGCAACGGGCGCGCGGCGGTCTCCCTCACCATGACCGACTACACCGGCGCATGGGAGGAGCTGCAGGTCGACCCGGGCAACGGCCTGGTGATCGGGCACCGGAAGCGGCAGCCGACCCTGGTCCGCTTCGAGTCGTCGATCGGCTACACCGTGGTGAACGAACGGGGTGCGAAGCCCGCGTGAACGCGGCGCGGGGCTCCGGGCAATACCGGATATGCACCCGATGACCGAAGACCAGCAGCCGGCCGGGCCGGCGCCGGGACTCGAGCGGCCGGATCTCGGCGGCGAGGATCCGGCGCCGGTGTTCGGCCGGCTCTTCGACGCCCACGCGCGTCCGCTGCACCGCTACCTAGCGCGGCGGGCGGGCAGCGAGACCGCACACGACCTGGTGGCCGAGACGTTCCTCGTCGCCCTCCGCCGGCGCGACTCGTACCGGCCGGAATCCGGTACCGCGAGAGCCTGGCTGTACGGGATCGCGACGAACCTGCTCCGCCACCACCTCCGCGGCGAGACCAGAGCGCTGACCGCCACCGCACGCCTGGCGCACGAACACGAATCCACCGTGGCGGGCCACGACTCGCGGGTCGCCGACCAGGTGGACGCCCAGGTCCGCGCGGCCCGGCTCGCCGGGGCGCTGGCCCAGCTCGCGCCCGCCGACCGCGACACGCTGCTCCTGGTGTCGTGGGCGGGGCTGGAACCGGCCGAAGCCGCCGAGGCGCTCGGCGTCCCGCCGGGGACGGTGCGTTCCCGGCTGCACCGGGTGCGCCGCTGGCTCCGCGCCAACGCCCCGCAGGTGCACAACGGACAGTCCACAAGAGACAGCTACGACGCGGAGGAGGCAAGCGATCATGAGTGAGGGCGACAACCTGCACGCGGTGTGGTCCGAAGAAGAGCTCGACGGCGCGCTCGCCACCCTGCACGCGGACGTCCGGACCGACGAGGGCGAACTCGCCCGGGCCCGGGCCACCCTGATGCGCGGCGCGGGAATCCCGGTCACCGCCGAGGATTCCGGCACCCGGGCCGTGGAAAACTCGGATGCGGCCGGGAAACCGGCGCGGCACTGGGCGCGCTGGCTCGCCGCGGCGGCGGCCGTGGTGCTGCTGGTCGCCGGGGCCGTGGTGGTCCGGAACGTGGTTCTCGGCAATCCCACCGCCGCCCCGCCGGTGGCCAATTCCCAGCAGAACCCGACCGGTATCGAGGGCGTCGGGGCGAAGGACGCGCCGATCCCGCCCGGCCAGTACCGCTACTTCGCCACGCACGCCTGGCACGGAAGGTATTCGGATCCGGTCGTGGTCCTCGAAGAAGTCATGACCGAGGTGTGGATGCCCGCGGACCCTGAACAGGAATGGCTCCAGCGCACCACGAACACCGGCAAGGTGAAGATGCTCGCAGGCACCGAGCAGGAGGCCAGGGCGGCCGGGCTCCTGCCGGGTCCGCAACCGCCCGAGGACAAGCGGGCGCCACGCGGCGAGTTCCACGGCCCGATCCAGGGCAGCTGGCAGACACCGACCCCGGAGTTCCTCAAGTCCCTGCCCACCGATCCGCGGCAGCTCTACGACCGGTTGCGGGCGGACACCGACGGCCGCGGCCAGGATCCCGACAAGGAGATGCTGGTGTACGTGGCCGACGCGATCCGCGGCGGTACCGTCCCCGCGAACGTGCGGCTCAACCTGTACCGGGCCCTCGAACTCGTGCCCGGCCTCTCGGTCGCACCCAGCACGACCCTCGACGGCCGGACCGGGCTCTCGCTGAGCTTCGACAAGGCCGGGGAGAAGCAGGAACTCATCATCGACCCGGCCACCGGCGAACCCATCGGCGAACGCCAGACGGCCACCGGCGACGACCGGGGCGTTCCGCGGGGCACGGTGTCCTCGGAAACCTCGATCGAAACCGGTATCGCTCCCCGGCTCGGGGTGAAGCCCGGAAGCTGACCCGCTTCCGGTCGCGGCCCGTGCGCCTGTCGGGGGCGCACGGGCCGCATTACGCGCGGGCGCGCTGGGCGGCCAGGACCGCCAGGGCCACATCGCCCGCCTCGAGCACCCGGATGCCGTCCGGCACCTTGCCCGAATCGGGCGGCACGATCGCGTGCGTGAAGCCCAGCCGGGCGGCCTCGGCGAGGCGGCGCCCCACCCCGGTCACCCGGCGCACCTCACCGGCCAGCCCCACTTCCCCGATCGCGACCAGGCGCGGCGGCAACGCCACGTCCTGCGCCGCCGACGCCACGGCGAGCGCGACCGCGAGATCGACCGCGGGCTCGGTGACCTTCATCCCGCCGACGGTCGCGGTGTAGACGTCCTTGTCGCCCAGCGGCAGCTTGCCGCGCTTCTGCAGCACCGCGAGCACCATGCCGACCCGGGCCGAGTCGAGACCGCTGACCGCCCGCCGCGGCTGCGGGAGCGTCGAGGACGCGACCAGCGCCTGCACCTCGCCCAGCAGCGGGCGCTTGCCCTCGACCGTGACGGTGATCGCGGTGCCCGGCACCGGCTCCAGGGTCCGGTTCATGAACAGGCCGGACGGATCCGGCACCCCGGCGATGCCGTCCTCGCGCAGTTCGAAGCAGCCGATCTCGTCGGCCGCGCCGAACCGGTTCTTCACCCCGCGCACCAGGCGCAGCGTGGAGTGCCGATCGCCCTCGAAGTGCAGCACGACGTCGACCAGGTGCTCGAGCACGCGCGGCCCGGCGACCGAACCGTCCTTGGTGACGTGGCCGACCAGCACGACCGGCAGCCCGCGCTCCTTGGCCAGCGCGACCAGCCCCGCGGTGACCGCGCGGACCTGGGTGACCCCGCCCGGGGTGCCCTCGGCCTGCGGCGAGGACATGGTCTGCACCGAGTCGACGATCAGCAGGCCCGGTCGGACTGCGTCGACGTGGCCGAGGATCGCGGCCAGATCGCTCTCCGCGGCCAGGAACATGCCCTCGTGCAGGTTGCCGGTGCGTTCGGCGCGCAGCCGCACCTGACCCGCCGACTCCTCACCGGTGACGTACAACGACGGGCTCGCGGAGCCATCGCGCGCAGCCCATCGATACGCGACCTCCAGCAGCAGGGTCGACTTCCCGACCCCCGGCTCACCCGCGAGCAGCACCACCGCGCCCGGCACCAGGCCGCCGCCGAGCACCCGGTCGAGCTCGGAGACCCCGGTCTTCCGGGCCCGCGCCGCCTCGACGTCGACCTCGGCGATCGGCCGTGCGGGCGCGCTCGGCGCCCCGGCGGCCACGCGCGCGATCGGGGGACGGCCGTCGCCGCGTTCCTCGACGGTCCCCCACGCCTGGCACTCGGGACAGCGGCCGACCCATTTGGCGACCTCGTTCCCGCACTCCGCGCAGCGGTAGCTGATGCCCTTCTTGCCCACGGGCGAGACGTTAGCCGCCGGGTCCGACAGTTTCCGGGCAGGCGCGCGCTAGTGGCCTTCGGCGGGCGGGGCGTGCTCTTCCGACGGGCGGCACTCGAGCTTCTTCGTCGGGGCCGCGATCGGCAGGTCGACGGTCACCGGTCCGGCGTCGCGGAAGGTGAAGGTGACCTTGATGGTCTGGGCGGGCCACACGGTGGCCTTCAGGCCCTGCAGGACCACGGTGGCGTGCCCGACGCGCTTCTTCTCCGGCGCCTGCTGCTGGGTCGACACGGTGCCCTGCGCCCCGGGCTTCGCCGAGGAGGACGCCGGCGCCGTGCTCGACGGCGCGGCCGCCGCCTGCTCGGCGACGCCCTCCGATTCGCCCGGCGCGGACGGGCCGATCACCAGCGCGCTGCCCGCGACGACCAGCTTGTCGCCCTCGACGGTCGCGCCGGACGCGTACTCCGAGGTCACCGAGACCAGCTCGTCGTCCTTGCCGCCCTCGTTGGCCACGGTCAGGATCAATGGGGCGTTCGACCCCGGGGTGTATGCCTGCTCGCACTCGTTGCGGTTGGCCAGCGAGGCGTTGCGGATGGAGAGCTTGCCGACCTGCCCGTAAGCGCCGTTGACCGCGGGCTGCTGGGTGTCGGTCTGGGTGATCTGCCCGGCCCCGCACCCGGCGATGGCCAGGGCGGCACCGAGGCCCAGCACGGTCGAGCCGAGCACGCGACGTTTCTGCAGCCTCACGGTACGAGTCCCTCCTAGCGCCCGCTCCAGATACTCGCGAAGGGTAGCCCGGCGCCGCACCAGGTGGATCACCCGGTAGCCGTTCCGCGCCCGGGAGGGGAGTTCCACCGTCCACTGTGGATTCGCCAGGGTGCTTGCAAGGGTTCCCGCCTCACCTGCATGAGCATGGGAAACGCACGTTTGTCAACCCCCGCCCAGACCACCATCAGGCCCCTGACCTGCGCGGACGGTCCCCGGGGCGCTAGGTGGCCCCCGACACCCCGTGCTAGACTGGATACAGCGAAAGGGGCAGAGGACACATGGTTTTCAAGGTCGGAGAGACCGTCGTCTACCCGCACCACGGTGCCGCACTCATCGAAGCCATCGAGACCCGCGTGATCAAGGGCGAGGAGAAGAAGTACCTCGTCCTGAAAGTCGCGCAAGGGGATCTTACGGTTCGTGTGCCCGCTGACAACGCCGAGATCGTCGGCGTGCGCGATGTCGTCGGGCAGGATGGCTTGAACCGAGTATTCGATGTGCTGCGGGCGCCGCATACCGAAGAACCGACGAACTGGTCACGTCGGTACAAGGCCAACCTCGAGAAGCTCGCCTCCGGCGATGTGAACAAGGTGGCCGAGGTGGTGCGCGACCTCTGGCGGCGAGAGAAGGACCGTGGCCTTTCCGCTGGTGAGAAGCGGATGCTGGCGAAGGCACGGCAAATCCTAGTGAGCGAGCTCGCGCTCGCCGAGGGCACCGACGAGGGCAAGGCGGAATCGCTCCTCGACGAGGTTCTGGAAACCGCAGCGGTTTAGTTCTGATCCCCGGGAATTCGATCACGGCGATGAAAGTCGTCGCGTTCGTCATAGCTGATGCGCACGGTTCCGCGGAGCCGGACGCGTTGGCCTCGGTTCACGGCGAATCGCTACTGTCGCACGCCGTGCGAGGGCTGCTCGACTGCCAGTGCGTGGATCTGGTGGTCGTGACGGTCCCCGCACGGCGCTTTGCGGCCTTCAACTCAGTTCTTCAGGCACTTCCCGGCGCGGGCGACCGCGTCCGGGCGATGCCCGGCGGCGCCGATCGCGCCGAATCGATCCGGATGGCGCTCGACTCGGTCGGGCCTTCCCGGTACGAGGTCTTCCTGGTCCACGACGTGGCCCGCGCCTTCACCCCGCCCGGCACCGTCCAGGCGGTGGCCGAGGCGGTCGGCGCGCACGGCGGGGCCGTCGTCCCGGTCCTGCCGGTCACCGACACGGTCAAGCTGGTCGGCGCCGGCGACGTGGTGACCGGTACCGAGGACCGTTCCCGGCTGCGCACCCTGCAGGCCCCCCTCGGCTGCACCGAGGCGGTCCTGCGCGCCGCGTGCGCGCACGGCGGGGACGACGTGCTCGCTTCGCTCGCCGGGGACGTCCCGGTGCGGACCGTGCCCGGGCATCCGAACGGGATGCGCGTGAGCACCCCGTTCGACCTGGTCATCGCCGAAGCCATGCTGGTGGACGAACACAAGGAGAATCGATGAGGGTCGGCACCGGGGTCGACGTGCACCCCGTCGAGCCGGGCCGGGAATGCTGGATCGCCGGGCTCCGCTGGGACGGGGTCGACGGGTGCGCCGGGCATTCGGACGGGGACGTGGTGTCGCACGCGCTGTGCGACGCCATGCTCGCCGCGGCCGGGCTCGGGGATCTCGGAGCCGTGTTCGGCACCGGCGACCCGCGGTGGGCGGGGGCGCACGGGGCCGAACTGCTCGCCGAGGTGCGCCGCCGGATCGAGGCCGCGGGCTGGCGCCTGGGCAACGCGTCGGTCCAGGTCATCGGCAACGCGCCCCGCGTCGGCACCCGGCGCGCGGAGGCTCAGGAAGTGCTGTCCGAGGCCGCGGGCGGGCCGGTCGGTGTCGCCGGGACGACCTCGGACGGGCTCGGGCTCACCGGGCGCGGCGAGGGCCTCGCCGCCGTCGCGACCGCGCTGCTCCTACCTGGTGGGACGGCCCCGGCCGATCACTAGTTTGGGGTTATGGCAGTCAGCTTGAGCGAGTTCGCCCGCAGCCTGATCGACGGGAAGAACTTCGCCACCCTCGCGACGCTGAACCCCGACGGCGGACCGCAGACCTCGGTGATCTGGGTCAAACGCGACGGCGACGACGTGCTGTTCTCGGCGACCGAACGGCGGCGGAAGGTTCGCAACCTGGTGCGGGATCCGCGGGTCAGCCTGTCGATCTTCGACACCGCGAATCCCTACGCCTATGCGGAGATCCGCGGCACCGCGTCGGTCACCGAGGACCCCGGCAAGGCGTTGCCGAAGGAGCTGTCCCACAAGTACGTCGGCGAGGACCCGCCGTTCGAATCCGGCGAGATCCGGCGCGTGATCGTGCGGGTGACGCCGGAGAAAATCGTCGAATTCACGCCGTGAGATCCCACTAGGCTCACCGGTATGGGAGTGACTTTCAACGAGGCCACCCGTGCCCTCTTCGACGGCAAGAACTTCGCCACCGTCGCCACGGTGAACCCGGACGGCGGGCCGCAGAGCTCGGTGGTCTGGGTCAAACGAGACGGCGACACCGTGCTGTTCTCGGCGACCAAGCAGCGGCAGAAGATCCGCAACCTGATCCGGGATCCGCGGGTCAGCGTCTCGATCTTCGGCATGGGCAACCCGTACGACTACGTCGAGGTCCGCGGCCGCGCCGAGCTGACCGAGGAGAACGGCCGCGCGCTGATCGACGAGCTGTCGAACAAGTACGAGGGCAAGGACTACCCGGAGGAGCCCGCCGAAGTGGTGCGCGTGGTGGTCCGGATCATTCCGGAGAAGATCACAGGTTTCTCCGCCTGAACCGCTGAGCCGCTAGCCTGGGTCGCGTGGCGATCAAGGCGGTGTTGTTCGACTTCTCCGGCACGCTGTTCCGGCTCGAACAGGACGAAACCTGGCTGACCGAGCTGACCGACCACGACGGCGACCCGCTCGACGTCGAGGCGCAGACCGAGCTGATGCGGCGGATGACCGCCCCGGTCGGTCAGGTCGCCAAACTCGACGACGAGCACCAGCACGCCTGGGAAAACCGCGATCTGGATGCCGGGCTGCACCGGAAGGTCTACCTCGAGGTGCTCCGGCAGTCGGGGGTGCCGCGGGTCGAGCAGGCCAAGGCGCTCTACCACCGGCTGATCGACCCGCTGCAGTGGACGCCCTATCCGGACACCGAGGACGTCCTGAAGGGCACGCACGAGCAGGGGCTCGCGGTCGGGGTGCTGAGCAACATCGCGTTCGACATCCGGCCCGCGTTCACCAGCCGCGGGCTGGACTCCTACGTCGACGCGTTCGTGCTGTCGTTCGAGGTCGGCGCGATCAAACCGCAGCCGGAGATCTTCCGGCTGGCGATCGACCGCCTCGGCGTCCCGGCCGAGGAGACGCTGATGGTCGGCGACAGCGAGGAGGCCGACGGTGGCGCTCGGGCGCTGGGCTGCGCGTTCGCCCTGGTCGAGCCGCTGCCGACGAGCCGGCGACCGAACGGACTGGTCACCGCGCTGCGCGAACACGTCGTCCGGTGAGGGCCCTTCGCCCCTGAGCGCTACGCCGTGCGACACGGCACACGCGAGCCCCGTACCATTTCCGCGTGGTCCTACACCTTTATGACACCGCGACCCGGAGCGTGCGGGAGTTCCACCCCGCCCGTAGCGGAACGGCGTCCATGTACGTGTGTGGGGCCACCGTGCAGGGGGTGCCGCACATCGGCCACGTGCGCGGCGCGCTCAACTACGACGTCCTCCGGCGCTGGCTTGTCCACAATGGACTTGACGTCCTGTTCGTCCGCAATGTCACCGACATCGACGACAAGATCCTGAACAAGGCCGCCGACGCGGGCCGGCCCTGGTGGGAGTGGGCGGCCACGCACGAACGCGCGTTCGAGGGCGCCTACGACCTGCTCGGCTGCCTGCCGCCGTCGATCGCGCCGCGGGCCACCGGGCACGTCACCCAGATGGTGGAAATGATCCAGCGCCTGATCGACTCCGGGCACGCCTACGCCGCGGGCGGGGACGTGTACTTCGCGGTCACCTCGTTCGACGGCTACGGCGAGCTGTCCGGTCAGCGGCTCGACGAGGTGCAGCAGGGCGAGACGCTGGCCGAGGGCAAACGCGATCCACGCGATTTCACGTTGTGGAAGAGCGCCAAACCCGGCGAGCCGTCCTGGCCGACGCCGTGGGGCCCGGGGCGCCCGGGCTGGCACCTGGAGTGCTCGGCGATGGCGACCGCCTATCTCGGCGCCGAGTTCGACATCCACGGCGGCGGGGTCGACCTGGTCTTCCCGCACCACGAGAACGAACGTGCCCAGTCGCTGGCCGCGGGCGACGGGTTCGCGCGGTTCTGGCTGCACAACGCGTGGGTGACCCTGGCCGGCGAGAAGATGTCCAAATCGCTGGGCAACGTGGTCTCCATCGAGGCGATGCTGCGCAACTACCGGGCGCCCGAGCTGCGGTACTACCTGATCCAGCCGCACTACCGCTCGACCGTCGAGTACTCCGACGGCGCGCTGTCCGAGGCGGCGCAGGGGTACCAGCGGATCGAGCAGTTCCTGCGCCGGGTCGCGGGCGTCGCCGGGGTGGTGCACACCGGGGAGATCAAACCGGAGTTCGCCGCCGCGCTCGACGACGATCTGGCGACGCCGAAGGCCTTCGCGGTGATACACAACACCGTCCGCGACGGCAACGCCGCGCTCGACTCGGGCGATGAGAAGGAGGCGCTTCACCTCGCCGCCGCGGTGCGCGCGATGACCGACGTGCTGGGCCTGGACCCGCTGTCACCGAAGTGGGCCGAGGCCGGTGGCAGCGAGACGCCGAGCCGGCAGGCCCTGGTCGACCTGGTCGAGGGCCTGCTCAACGAGCGGCAGATGGCCCGCGCGGAACGGGACTTCGCCCGCGCCGACACGATCCGCGACCGCCTGCAGCAGGCGGGCATCGCGGTGGAAGACACCCCCAATGGTCCTTTGTGGACAGTGAGAGACGCTTAGTATGGCAGGCAATTCCCGGCGCCAGGGTGCGGTGCGCAAACCTGGCACGAAGAAGGGCGCGGTGGTCGGCTCCGGCGGGCAGCGGCGCAAGGCGCTCGAAGGCAAGGGCCCGACCCCTAAGGCCGAGATGCGCCCGGGCCACCCGGCCCAGCGCCGCGCCGCGGCCAAAGCCAAGGCCAAGGAGGCGCGCGCGAACAAGACCGAGGGGCCCGAGCTGATCGCCGGGCGCAACCCGGTGGTCGAGGCGTTGCGGGCGGACGTCCCGGCGACCGCGCTGTACGTGGCCCTGAACGTCGACGCCGACGATCGGGTCACCGAGGCGGTGCGGATCGCCGCGGACCGGGGCATCTCGATCCTGGAGATCCCGCGCGAGGAGCTCGACCGGAAGACCAACCGGGCCGTGCACCAGGGGCTCGGGCTGCAGGTGCCGCCGTTCGAGTACGCGCATCCGGACGATCTGATGCGGATCGCGCGGGAGTCCGGGGACCCGCCGCTGCTCGTCGCGCTGGACGGGGTGACCGATCCCCGCAACCTGGGCGCGGTGATCCGCTCGGCGGCCGCGTTCGGCGCGCACGGCGTGCTGCTGCCCGGCCGGCGCAGCGCGGGGATGACCGCGGTCGCGTGGCGGACCAGCGCCGGAACGGCCGCGAAGCTGCCGGTCGCGGTGGCGACGAACCTCACCCGCCAGCTGAAGGCGTGGGCGTCCGACGGGCTGATGATCGCCGGGCTGGACGCGGACGGTTCGGTGGACATCGATTCGCTCGACCTGGCGACCGATCCGCTGGTGATCGTGCTCGGCTCGGAGGGGCGCGGGCTGTCCCGGCTGGTCCGGGAGACCTGCGACGCGACCGTGTCGATCCCGATGGCGGCGGGTGTGGAATCGCTGAACGCGTCGGTGGCGGCGGGCGTGCTGCTCGCCGAGGTCGCCCGGCGACGGCGGCTCGCCGGGCGCGTCTAGGGTGCATGGCCGGTCGGCGGGTGGAATCCTGGCGGCATGACCCACTACGCGCTGGTTCAGGCCGTCACCGTCGCCCAGGAGCTCGAGGCGAAGGGGTTCCTCGGCACGGTCGGGAAGATCGCCGCGGCCACGATCATCTTCTTCATCGCCATCGGCCTGGTGGTGGGCCTGCTGCTCGGCTACTTCATCGGCCGCGCCGTCGGCCGCCGCCAAGCCACCCGGACCCCGTCGTAGCCGCGGCAGGAAGGGACCTTCGCTCCGGCTCTACCGGAGCGAGGGACCTTTACTACCGGAGAACCGTAGTAAATCTCCCTTCCTGCCGCCGCGGCGGGCGCGCCGCCGGATCGGGGCATGGCGCGGGCCACTTGAACCTGGTATGGCCACCACGGGCAAGCGCGCTCGGCTAGGGTCACGAGGCTGACTCGTGACTCCTGGGAGCCCGCGCACCGATGTCGTTCATCTCGCCACTGTTCCTGTGGTACTTCATGCCGGCGGTACTGCTCGCCGTGCTGGTGTGCCCGCGCAGCTGGCGCAACGGCATCATCGCGGTCGGCAGCCTGATCTTCTACGCGAGCGGCGCCGGGGCCTTCACGCTGCTGCTGCTCGCCTGCATGGCGGTGAACTTCGCCGCCGGACCGGCGCTCGAGCCGAACGCGTGGGACATCCAGGCGACCCGCAAACGCTGGCTGCTCATCGCGGTGATCGGCTTCGACGTCTCGGTGCTGGTGATCTGGAAGTACGCCGGGTTCGCCACCCAGCAGTTCGCCGCGTTCGCGCACCTGCTCGGCGGGGACTTCCCGATCGTGCACATCGCGATGCCGATCGGGATCTCGTTCTTCACCTTCCACCACATCTCATACGTGGTGGACATCTACCGCGGCGAGCGGCGGGCGCTGCGCAATCCGGTCTCGTTCGCCACGTACATCGCGATGTTCCCGCAACTGGTGGCCGGCCCGATCGTGCGCTACCGCGAGATCGCCGACCAGCTGCCGCAGCGGCGGTCGCACCGCCTGGACGACATCGCCGCCGGGTTCCCCCGGTTCGCGCTGGGCCTGTGCAAGAAGACGATCATCGCGGACTCGATCAGCCCGCTGGTCGAAGCCTGCTTCTCCACCCCCAGCAGTGAGATGACGTTCGCGATCGCGTGGATCGGCGCGGTCGGCTACACGCTGCAGCTGTTCTTCGACTTCTCCGGCTACTCGGATATGGCGATCGGCCTCGGCCGGATGCTCGGCTTCCGGCTGCCGGAGAACTTCGCGCGCCCGTACTCGTCGGTCACCATCACCGAGTTCTGGCGGCGGTGGCACATGTCGTTGTCGCGCTGGTTCCGCGACTACGTCTACATCCCGCTCGGCGGCAACCGGAACGGCGCGGCCCGGACGTACCGGAACCTGTGCGTCGTTTTCGTGCTGACCGGGTTCTGGCACGGCGCGAACTGGACGTTCCTGATCTGGGGCCTGTACCACGGCGCCCTGCTGATCATCGAACGCGCCTTCGGCTTCGACACCGCACCCACCGGCACCGCGACCCGGATCGCGCGGCGCGCGCTGACCATGGTCCTGGTCGTGTTCGGCTGGGTGTTCTTCAAAGCCCCCGATCTGGGGCAGGCGCTGAACATGATCGGCCACATGTTCCTGCCGGACTTCGCCGGCCTGACCGAGGTGGTCGACGCCGCGTTCACCAACCAGCGACTGGTCATCCTGCTCGCCGCGCTGGCGGTGGTTTTCCTGCCCTCGCACCCGGTCACCGGGCCCCTGCTGGAATCCTCCCGCAGCCGCTCGGCCAACGGCCTCCGCATCGGCGTGATGACCGTCGGCCTGGCCTACGCCGCCATCCTGGTCGCCAACGGCACCTTCAGCCCATTCCTTTACTACCAGTTCTAGCCGCGATTCAGATTGTCGATCACTTGAAACAATCGCGCGAACGACCACGTATTTCGGGAGCCGGTCGTTGTTTCCGTCATATCCACGCTTTCCAGCGGCGGAAGCCGGCTTCGGCGTCGATGACCCGGCCGGTGACCGTGGCGGCGTCGCGGCTCAGCAGCATCGCGACCACGTTCGCGGCCTCCTCCGGCGAGTTCCAGCGACCGGCGGGCATCGCGCGTTCGACGCCGCGGTTCAGTTCCTCGGTCGCCCATCCGGTGTCGGTGGGGCCCGGGTTGACGCAGTTCACCGTGATCCCCTGCTCGACGAGCGCGTCGGAGAGGGTGAGCGTGAGCTGGTGCAGGGTTCCCTTGGTCGTCGCGTACGGGATCTCGTCGCACATCGGGGCGAGGTGTTGCCCGGACGTGAACAGCACCACCCGGCCGCCCGCCGGGGTGTTCCGATACTGCGCCGCAAACGCTTGCACCAGCAGTAACGTGGCACGGACGTTGATCGCCCAGGTGCGGTCGAGTTCGGCCGCGGTGAGCTCGGGCAGCGTGCCCAGGGAGCTGCGGGCGTGGTTCACGATCAGTGTGTCGAGGGTGCCGAAGCGGTCGTTCGCGGCGCGGATCAGGCGGGCGGGGGCGTCCGGGTCTTCGAAGTCGGCCTCGGCGTGCGCGAGGGTTGGGCCTTCACCGCCGAGCGCGGCGAGCACTCCGGGCATGCCGCCGGGGTCGGCGCCCCAGGGCTCGGTCTCGTCGTAAGGCGCCCACGACTGCGCGAAAACCTGGGCCCCGTCCGCCAGCAGGCGGCGGGCGATCGCGAAGCCGATCCCCTTGCGGCGGCTCACACCGGTGACCAGTGCGGTACGGGTCGGCATGCCCCGGAGTGTCCGGATCACCGCCCGGCCCGGTCAACCGAATTACCGCTCGCTGAGTTCGGTGCGGAACGGGCGCAGGCCGCGCTTGCGGTAGTTCGGCATCGCATGGGGGTGGTCGAGGGTCGAGGTGTGCAACCAGACTCGGCGCACTTCGCCGTCGGAGTGCGGGAATTTCCAGGCGCGTTCGAGGACGAGGGTGAGCGCGTGGCCGCCGATGCCCCGGCCGACCGATTCGGGGACCAGCCCGAACGTCGTGATCTCCACCTGGCCGCCGTCCTGGCCTTCGAAATCGGCGAGGCCGGCGATCTCCTCGCCATGGCGGATCAGCCAGAACTCCCGCCGCGGGTGAGCGAGGAAGTCGCCCCATTGCGCGTCGGTCCACGAGACGCTCGGCCATTCGTACGGTGTGCCGATCCGCACGGCCACCGAACGGATCAACGGGGAGGTGCGTTCGAGCCGTTCGAGGGACACCCCGGGCACCGCCGCGGCCGGGCGCAACTCGGCGGGATCGGTCATCTCGAGGTGGGTGACGGTCTCTTCCCTGGGCAAGGCGATCCCTTCCGTTGCGGCACTGCCCGCACGATATCTCTCGACAAGCGCGGTTTCGACCAGTTTGCTGGCCAGTATGGGAAGACCGGCTGATCTGCCACCGCTGGCCGAAGAAGACCACGTGTGCGCCGAATGCGACCTGAGTTATGCCGAACTGACCATCGACGAAGCGCTGGACAAGGTCCGGCGGCTACCCGGCGCTGTGCACGCGGCCGCGTTGGGTGTGCCGCCGGAGTTGCGGGTGCGGCGGCCGGAGCCGCGGACCTGGTCGGTGGTCGAGTACGCCTGCCACATCCGGGACGTCTACGCGGCCTACACCGTCCGCCTGTACCGGACCCGCACCGAAGAACGGCCCGCGGTGGAACCGCTGCTGCCCGATCGGCGGGTCGAGTGGTTCCGGTACAACTCGCTGGACCTGACCGCCGTTTTGCATGAAATTGAGTCCAATGTGGACGGATTCGTCGACGAGGTCGGTCAGGCCACCGACTGGGACCGTGTCGCGACCCGGCTGCCGCACGAGGTGCGCACCGCGCGCTGGCTGGTCCGGCAGGCCACCCATGAGGGGATCCACCACGTGCACGACATCACCGCGGTCGGCCGGGCGGTGCAGGCGACCGGTTAGGTCCCGGGCGCGGACGCGCGGTCTTGGGTGCGGGACCCGCGAACGTGTAACTCGTTGTCGCGAACGTGAAACTCGTGGTCCTGAGTGTGCAACTCGGGTGCGGGAAGGTGCAACTCGGGTGCGGGAAGGTGGGCAGGGCGACTGGAATGGGGAACTCGCACGACCGAAATGCGGGACTCGCACGACCGAAATGGGGGACTCGCGCTGCGGGGGCCTGGGGCGGCTCGCGGGGCGGGCTCGGTTCGCGGGCGGGCGAGGTGGGTTTGCGGGTGGGCCGGGGGCGGGGTTGGCGGCGGGGAGTTGTCCACATCGCCATCCGTTATCCACAGATTTCCGCGGACCCCGTTTTCCGGGCGGTTCGTGGGTAGGCTGGACTCGGGGTCGCCCCCCAGGGAGTGGTGGGGGCTGGGCTGCACTGGGTTTGGTGGGGTGTTCTGGGTGGGGTTATTTGGGTTGGCCGTAGGTGTGGAGTTTGTTGACGACGTGGTTGATTTCGGTTTGGGGTAGGAGGGTTGGGGTGCCGGCGGCGCGGGCGGTGAGCCAGAGGTGGCAGACCCATTCCAGTTGCTGGGCTCGGTGGTAGGCGGCGGAGAGGGTGTCGCCGTAGGTGATGGTGCCGTGGTTGGCGAGCAGGCAGCCGTGGCGGTCGGTCAGGGCGGTGAGCATCGCGTCGGCCAGTTCGGTGGTGCCGAAGGTGGCGTAGGGCGCGACGCGGGCGGTGGGGCCGATGGTGGCGAGCATGTAGTGGATCGGCGGCACCTCTTCGACCAAAGTGGACACCGCGGTGGCGTGCACGGAGTGGGTGTGCACGACGGCGGCGATTTCGGCGCCGTCCGGGTCGGTGGCCTTGCGGTAGACGGTGAGGTGCATGGGCAGTTCGCTGGTGGGGCGCAGCGAACCGTCCACAATAGATCCGTCCAGGGCGACCACCGGGATGTCGGCCGGGGTGAGGGCGTCGTAGTCCACGCCCGACGGGGTGACCGCGACCAGGTCCCCGGCGCGTGCGGAGACGTTGCCCGAGGTGCCGACCACGAGACCGTCGGCGGTCATGCGGCGGGCGTAGTCGCACACCGCGGCCCGCTGTTCCGCGAGGAGCAGTTCACCCATCAAAGCCTCCACAATCCGCGTGCCGCCGCCAGGGAAGCCTGGTAGTCGGCGTAACCCCGGTGGTAGAACTCGACATTCTCCGGCTGGACCTCGACGGTACGCGAGTCGCTCGCCCAGAGTTCGGCGTCGAACGGGCTGCCGAGCGATTCCGCGGCGACCAGCACGGCGCCGCGCGCGCCGACGCCCGGATCGCCGGGGATCACGATCGGGCGGCCCAGCACGTCGGCGAAGATCTGGGTCCATTCCGCCGAGCGGACCCCGCCGCCGCACGCGTACAGGCGCCCGGAAAGCCCGGCGGCTTCGAAGCAATGCCTTGCGGCGTAAGCGATCGACTCGCACAGCGCGCGCACGACGTCCGCCCGGCCGGTTTCCAGGCTCAGCCCGGCGAACTGCGCGCGGGCGGCCGCGTCGACGAACGGCGCGCGCTCGCCCGAGCTGGACAGGAACGGCAACGCGCGCACCCCGCCCGCGCCGGGCACGCTCGCGCCGAGCAGCGGGCCGATTTCCTCGACCTCGATCCCGAGCAGTTCGCACGCCCAGTCGATGCTCGCGGTGCCCACCATCGCGGGCATCGCGTGCAGGTACTCGCCTTCCGCCGGGGTGCTGAGGAACATCCCCGCCGGTTCGCCGGCCGGATCGATCGTGGCGTCGCGGGTGAGCACCTGGCAGGCCAGCGTGGTGCCCGCGATGAGGATCCCGTCGCCCGGTTCCCGGACCCCGGCGCCGATCGCGCTGGCCACCAGGTCGAACGGGCCCGAACTCACCGGCAGCCCTTCGGGCAGGCCGACCAGTGCGGCACCCTCGGCGTTCAGCCGGAACACCGCCTTCGCCGCCGGTTCGGCGAAGAGCGCGCGGCGGTGGGAAAGTCCGCAGGCCGCGATGGCCTCCTCGTCGTACCGGCGCGTCGCCGGGTCGAGGAACGGCAGCGACGCGTCCGAGACGTCGACGGTGATCTCGCCGGTCAGCCGCTGCACGACCGCGTCCACGCAGTAACCCGCGACCACGGCCCGGTCCAGCGATTCCGGTTCCTGGGTGTCCAAATAGGACATGATCGCCGCGGCGCAGCCGGGGAACATGCCGGAGCCGGTGCGGCGGAACACTTCCCGGGTGACGCCGTCGGCCTGCCACTTGGCGAGCAGCGCGTTCGCGCGGCCGTCCAGCCAGGAGATCGCGGGCCGGACCGCGCGGCCGTCCGCGTCCCGCAGCCACAGGCCGTCGCCCTGGCCGGTCAGCGCGAGCGCGGTGACCGGGCCGTCCAGTTGCGCGGCCACTTCGCGGACGACCGTGGCGACCGTGCCGATCACCTGGTCGAGATCCTGTTCGACCCGCCCGCCCGAGAGGTGCCGCACCTCGGAGCGGGTGCTCGCCTGTGCGATCGACACCCCGGCGGAGTCGAAGACCACCGCCTTGGTGAGCGAGGTGCCGATGTCGACGCCGATGATGTGACCATTCATGGCGGTTACCGGGTGAGCACGTCGGGGTTGGCGACGTTGGCGAGCGCTTCGCCGCGGGCGTAGCGGCCGACCTCGGCGGCGACGATCTTCGCCGCCCGTTCGGCGGTCTGGCGGCTAGCCCCGGCCAGGTGCGGGGTGGCGATCACGTTCGGCGCGTCCCGCAGCGCCCAGTCGGCGGGCGGCGGCTCGATGTCGTAGACGTCCAGCGCGAGCGCGCCGAGCCGCCCGGACCGCAGCGCCGCGGGCAGCGGCGAGTAGTCCAGCAGCCCGCCCCGGGCGGTGTTCACCAGCACCGCGCCCTCGGGCAGCAGGGCGAGCTTCTCCGCGTCGATCAGGTTCCGCGTCTGCTCGGTGAGCCGGGCGTGCAAGCTGACCACCAGGCTCTGCCGCAGCAGGTCGTCCAGTTCGACGAGCTCGGCGCCGTCGGCGGTGATCCGCGCCGGGTCCGCGAACGGATCGGCCACCAGGACCCGCGCGCCGAACGCGAGCAGCACCTTGGCCACCCGCGAGCCGATCGCGCCGTAGCCGACCAGTCCGACCGTGGAGCCCTCGAGCTCGATCCCGGTCTTGTCGTAGGCGTAGTAGTCACCGCGCCAGGCCCCGCCGAGCAGTTCCGCCGACGAGGTGGCGATCCGGCGCATCCCGGCGAGGATCATGCCGATCGCGAACTCGGCGGCCGCCGTGGCGTTCCGGCCGGGCGCGTAGGTCACCGCGACGCCCGCCTCGGTAGCCGCCGCGAGGTCGACGTTCACCGGGCCGCCCCGGCAGACCGAGACCAGTTTCAGTTCGGGCGCGGCGGCGAAGACCTGCTTGGTGAACGGCGCCATCTGGGTGACCGCGACCTCGGCCCCGGCCAGCGCCTCGATCACCTGCGCCTCGGTGCCGCTGGCCTCGTGCACGTTGGCGACCGGGCCGAACGGCTCCACCGGCCAGGGCAGCGAAAGCCTGCTGAACTCCTGGTCGCCGATTTCCGCGCGCACCTCGGAGATGAGCAGTTCGGTGCCGACGAATTCGTCTCCCGCAGCGAGTATCCGCAACGTCATTGTTCCTCTCCCACTACCCGCGGCGGTGCACGCCGCACTTGGCCGACAAAGTGCGAGTCAGCTGGCCAGATGAGTCTGTTCGTAGTCGGTGATGTGCGCCACCTTGCCCGCGCTGGCCGACTCCGGGTCGAAGGTGTACCCGAGCCATTCGGTGACGATCTTCTTCGCGAGTTCCGGCCCGATCACCCGCGCGCCGAACGTGATGACCTGGCAGTTGTTGGATTTGATCGAGCGCTCGGCCGAGTAGGAGTCGTGCGCCACGGCGGCCCGCACGCCGGGCACCTTGTTCGCCGAGATCGCCACGCCGATCCCGGTGCCGCAGACCAGCACGCCCCGATCGGCCTCGCCCGCGGCGATCTTCTCCGCGGCGGCGAGCCCGAGCACCGGGTACGCGCGGTCGTCGGCCGCGTCGGCGACCCCGAGGTCGATCACCTCGGTGACCCGATCATCGGCGCGAAGCAGTTCACGCACTTCGTTCTTGAGTCCCACACCGGCGTTATCCGCCGCCACCACAACACGCATCAGCTTTCCTTCTCTGCCAGAACTCCGCCCACGGCGGTGACGATCAGCGCGAACGAGGTCGCGCCCGGGTCCGCGTGTCCCTTGCTGCGCTGCGCGAGCCGGGCCGCCCGGCCCTTGGCGGGCAGCAGGTCCGCGGTTTCCCGGGCGGCTTCGGTCGCCCGCTCGGCCGCGGCTCGCCAGGCGTCCGCGACACCCGATCCGGCCTCGGCCCGTTCGCGCAGCACGGCCCGGAACGGCTCGATCGCGTCGAGCATGGTCTTGTCGCCCGGTTCGGCCTTGCCCAGTTCGACGAACGCGCGCGCGGCGCCGTCCACCGCGTCCGCCAGCACCGGTGCGGTGATCTCCCCGGCGGCGAGTCCCGCCAGCCCGGCCCCGGTCTCGGCGAGCAGCACGCCGTAGAGCGCACCGGACGCCCCGCCCGCGGCGTCCGCGAGCGCGGTGCCCGCGGCCAGCAGCGCCCCGGAAACCGGTTCGCCGTCCCGTTCGGCGGCGCGGGCCGCCGCGACGGCCGCGCGCATGCCGCGGGTGATGCCGAGCCCGTGGTCACCGTCCGCGGCCACCGCGTCCAACCGGCCCAGCTCGTCCTCATTCGACTCGACGCTGGCCAGCGCGGCGGTCAGTACTCGATCGACAATCCCGTTTCCGGCCGCACCGGCGGAATCCGCGAGCACTGTGTCCACTGTGGACTCCAGTGGGACGGTTTCCAGGAGCGCGCCGGTGCTGCGGTAGCCGGGGGTGTCGCAGGGCGCCGCGTACAGCTCGGCGAGTTCGTCGTCGAGCACCAGCACCGACAGCGAGACGCCCGCCATGTCCAGGGAGGTGACGAACTCGCCCACCTCGGTGTGCAGCGAGCTGAGCCCGGCCGCGGCCAGCCGCTCGTGCACCCGGGTGTAGGTGACGAACATTTCCTCGTACTTGGTGCGGCCCAGGCCGTTGAGCAGCACCACGATCCGGCCGTCGCCGGTGGGAAGTTCGGGGAGCAGCCCGTCGACGAGTTCGTCGGCGAGTTCGGTCGCGTTCAGCCGGGAGACCGTGCGCACACCCGGCTCGCCGTGGATGCCGAGGCCGAGTTCCATCTCGTTCTCGCCCACGGTGAACAGCGGCTCGGGCGCGCCGGGCAGCGTGCAGCCGCCGAACGCCACCCCGAACGTGCGGGTGCGCGCGTTCGCCTTGACCGCGGCCGCGTGCACGGCGTCCAGGTCGTAGCCGCGTTCGGCGGCCGCCCCGGCGATCTTGAAGACGAGGAAGTCACCGGCCACGCCGCGGCGGCGTTCGGGCCGGTCGGCGGGGCCGCTGGCGATGTCGTCGGTGACCAGGATGGTGCGGCTGTCCACGCCTTCCGCGGCGAGCCGCCGCGCGGCGAGGCCGAAGTGCAGCACGTCGCCCTGGTAGTTGCCGTAACCGAAGAGCACGCCGCCGCCGCTCTCCGCGGCCCGCGCGGTGCGGTAGACCTGCTCCGCGCTCGGACTGGTGAACACGTCGCCGACCACCGCGCCGTCGGCGAGGCCGGGGCCGACGAGACCGGCGAACGCCGGGTAGTGCCCGCAGCCGCCGCCGATGACCACCGCGACCTTGCCGTCCCGCGTCGGCTCCCGCCGCACCACGCCGTAGGCGTCCGGCACCTTACGAACGGTCCGCCCATACGCCGTGACGAACCCGTCCACCCAGTCGCGCTTGAACGTCTCGGGCTTGCCCAAAGTCGTCATGAGTGACCTCCCGATTCACTCAGGACGGGCTCGCCCAGATACGCCAGCAGTTTCCGGCGGACGTCGTCGTTGTTCTCGGCGATCTCGGCGGCCAGTTCCAGCGCGTCCGGCTTCGGCGGGTAGGTGGGGTTGGGCAGGGCGATCACGGTGAGCCCGGCGGCGGCCGCGGCGCGGATCCCGTTGCTGGAGTCCTCCACCCCCAGGCATTCGGCGCCCTGGCGGCCGAGCCGGGACGCGGCCTCCAGGTAGACGTCCGGATTCGGTTTGCCGCGCGGCACCTCGGCGCTGGACACGGTGGCGGTGAACTCGCCGGTGAGCCCGTGCGTGGCGAGCACCGCGTCGATCACCCGGCGGGCAGCCGAGGAGGCGAGCGCGACCGGCACCCGGGCGCCGACCTCGCGGACCATGGCGTCCGCGCCGGGCAGCAGCGGCGCCTCACCCGCCTCGATCGACGCGATCATGCCGTCGACCACGGCCCGCTCGACCTGCTCCACGGTGTCCGCGGTGCCGCTGCGCTCGGCGAGGTAGCTCGCCCATTCCGGCGCGCTCATGCCCTGGACCGTCGAGGTGTCCGCGCTGGTCCACTCGACCTGGTGCCGGGCCGCGTAGGCGACCCAGTTCTCCTCCCAGAGATGTTCGCTGTCGACGAGGACTCCGTCGAGGTCGAACACGACCGCGGCGAGCGCCATGGAACCTCCTCCATCACATCGTTGATGTTAAGTTAACACCGAGTCCGGGATTTGTCACCGGCTCTTTTCTCAGCGAGGCTGCGATGCGGAGGAGACATGGGCACCCGGCTGCTTCTCGCCCGGCACGGGCAGACCGAATGGCACGCGGAGAACCGGTACGCCGGTTCGAGCGAGGTCGCGTTGACCGCGACCGGCCTCGAGCAGGCCGAGGACCTGGCGGTGTTCCTCGCCGCGCGGCCCGAAAGGGACCGCCCGGTGGCGCTCTACTGCTCCCCGCAGGACCGCGCCCGGCGCACCGCCGCCCCCGCGGCGCGCGCGCTCGGCCTGTCCCCGGAGATCGTGGACGACCTGCGCGAGGTGCACTTCGGCATCGCCGAGGGGCGCACCCGCGCCGAGCTGCGCGAAACCGATCCGGAGGCGGTCGCCGCCTTCCTCGGCGATCCGGTCGGGGGCGCTTTCCCCGGCGCGGAGCCGCCGGAGAAGGCGGCCGACCGGGGCGCCGCCGCGCTGCGCGCGATCGCCGACCGCGAGCACGCGGGCCCGGTCCTGGTCGTCGCGCACAACACGCTCATCCGGCTGACCCTGTGCCGGTTGCTCGGCATCCCGCTGGCCACCTACCGCACGGTGTTCCCGCGCCTGGAGAACGCGGCGCTCACCGAACTCTCGCTGCACGGCGACGACACCAGCCTGTTGCGCTTCAACCAATCGACCGCCCGGACGCGATACTGAGTCCCATGACCAGCGACGCCCACACCGGTGGCGGCAGCGCCCGCTCGCGCACCGAACGGCAGCAGAAGATCGCCGACTTCGTCATCGACCGCGGTCAGGCCTCGGTGGCGATGCTGGTGGAGTACACGGGCGTCAGCCACATGACCGTGCACCGGGACATCGACGAGCTGTCCCGGCGGGGCCTGCTGCGCAAGTTCCGCGGCGGCGTTTCGGCGCAGCCCTCCACGGTGTTCGAGAGCAACGCCGAGTACCGGCTGAACGCGCACGTCGAGGCCAAGGCCGCGATCGCCCGGCGGGCGGTGGACTTCGTCGAACCGGGGATGTCGATCCTGCTGGACGATTCGACCAGCGCGCTGGCCCTGGCCAAGCTGCTGCCCGAGCTGACCCCGCTGACCGTGGCGACCAACTACCTGCGCACGATCGACGTGCTCAAGGGCACCGACGAGCTGCGGTTGATCTGCATCGGCGGCGACTACTCGGGCACGCACGACTCGTTCCTCGGCATGCCGTGCCTGGAGGCGGTCGAACGGCTGAGCGTGGACATCACGTTCGTGTCCACCTCGGCGATGAACACCGAGATGACCTACCACCAGGAGCCGGACATCGTGATGGTCAAGCGGGCCATGCTGGCCAGCGCGGAGACCCGGGTGCTGCTGATGGACTCCAGCAAGATGCCGCGCCCCGCGCTGCACCGGCTCGCCCCGCTCTCGGACTACCACCGGCTGATCGTGGACGACGGCGTCCCGGCGAACCTGGTCGAGGAGCTGCGCAGCCGCACCAAGGTGGACGTCGCCGAAATCTGACCGGCGCTCGCCCGAAGACCGCCGAAAAGTTCGCCGTCACATCTTGCGCGTTAACTTAACACGATCCATGATACTGTGACTTATCGTCATGGAGGCGTGTATGAGCCAGTTGACAACACCGCGGTTGTCCCGGACCGGTGGCGGCGAGGAGAGCTCGTTCGCCAGGCTGCTGAACCGGTGGGGGCTGCCCGCACCGCTTTTCCTCGGGTACGCCGGCCTGCTGCTGTTCATGATCGGCGACGGCGTCGAATCCGGATTCATCGCGCCGTTCATGGCGGATCACGGCGCGGGCACGGAAATCAAAGCGTCCTATGTGATCACCGTGTACGGCGTCGCCGTGATGCTCGCGTCCTGGCTGTCCGGAGCGCTTTCCGAACTGTGGGGCCCGCGCCGCGTGATGCTGGTCGGGCTGGCCATCTGGCTCGTCTTCGACGTGCTCTTCCTGGCGGTCGCGGTCCCCGGGGAGAACTACCCGCTGATGCTCGTCTTCTACGGGATCCGCGGCTTCGGGTACCCCATGTTCGCGTTCGGCTTCCTGGTGTGGATCACCGCGGTCGCGCCGATCGCCCGGCTCGGCGCCGCAGTCGGCTGGTTCTACTTCGCGTTCACCGGCGGCCTGCCGACGCTCGGCGCGCTGGTCGCCAGCTTCACCAACCCGATCATGGGGCACTACGGCACGCTGTGGCTGTCCGTGGGCCTGCTCGCGCTCGGCGGGCTGGTGTGCGTGTTCGGGGTGCGGGAGCGCACGGGGTACCGGCGGCTCGCGCCACCCGAGGTGAAACCGGTGCAGAGCCTGGTCTCCAGCGTTTCGATCGCCTGGAAGAACCCGCGGGTCGGGGTCGGCATGATCGTGCGGGTCATCAACACCGCGCCCGAGTTCGGCATGCTGGTGTTCTTCCCGACGATCTTCATCGACGAGATCGGCTTCGGCGAGAGCCGGTGGCTGCTGCTGGTGTCGGTCATCTACGGCACCAACATCTTCTTCAACCTCATCTTCGGCGTGCTCAGCGACAAGATCGGCTGGCGCACCACGATCTTCTGGTTCGGCGCGATCGGCTGCGCGATCTCGATCCTGCTGCTGTACTTCGTTCCGCTGGCGATGGGCGCGGAGTACTACTGGCTGGCGCTGATCGTGGGCGCGCTCTACGGCGCCACGCTCGCCGGGTTCGTGCCGATCTCCGCGCTGCTGCCCTCGCTCGCACCGGAGAACAAGGGCGGCGCGATGGCCCTGCTCAACCTGGGCGCCGGGGCGGCCGCGTTCGCCGGACCCGCGATCGTCAGCCTGTTCCTCGGCCCGGCCGGGGCCGCCGGGGTGGTCATCATCTTCGCCGCGCTGTACCTGGTCGCCGCGGTGCTGGTGCGGTTCCTGAAACTGCCGGAGACCACCGAGAAAGCCATCCAGGAAGACGCCAACCTGCAAGAACTCGGGGAAAGGGTTACCACCACGTGAGTTCGATATCGATCGGCGTCGACGTCGCCACCGCGGGGGTGCGAGCCCTCGCGGTGGACGGCGGCGGCGCCGTCGTGGCCACCGCGGCCGAGAAGCTGCCCCAGCCGGAACGCACCGCCGACGGGCGCAGCGAGCAGGACGCCACGAAATGGTGGCCCGCCGTGGAAAGCGCGCTGCGGAAGGTCACCGGCGAACTCCCCGGCCGCGGCGCGGAGGTCGCCGCGGTCGCGGTGTCCGCCACCTCGGGCACCATCGTCGCGGTCGACGGCCGGGGCGAACCCGTCTCCCCCGCGCTGATGTACGACGACCGGCGCGGCGCGGGGCACAACGCGAAGGCCGCCGAACTCGGCGCGGACCGCTGGCGGGCGCTGGGCATCACGGTCTCGCCGACCGCGGCGCTCGGCCGGATCGCCTGGCTGCGCGACGCGGTCCCGGGCGCCGCCGGGATCCGGCACACCCCGGAGGTGATCGGCGCGCACCTGCTCGGCGCACCGGTGGCCACCGACTCCTCGCACGCCCTGAAAAGCGGATACGACCCGTTGACCGGCGAATGGGCGCACGAGGTGTTCGACGCGTTCGGCGTCCCGGCGGCCTGGCTGCCCGAGGTGGTCCGCCCGACCACCGTGCTCGGCACCCTCACCCGCCCGATCGCCGGGCTCCCGGCCGGTTGCCGCGTGGTCGCCGGGATGACCGACGGTTGCGCGGGCCAGCTGGCCACCGGGGCGCACGAACCCGGCCGGTTCGTCGGCATCCTCGGCACCACGTACGTGCTCAAGGGGGTCACCGAGCGGCTCGTCCCGGATCCGAGCGGAGCGCTGTACAGCCACCGCCATCCGGACGGCTGGTGGCTGCCCGGCGGCGCCTCGAACACCGGCGGCGAGGCCGTCGCGGGCACCCCGGGCCTGGCCGGACTGGACGCGGCGGCCGCCGAGCGCGGTCCCGCCGGGATCGTCGCCTACCCGCTGGCGCGCTCGGGTGAGCGGTTCCCGTTCGTCACCCCGGACGCCCGGGGCTTCACCTCGGGTCCGGCCGACGAGGTCGAACTGCATCGGGCCCGGCTGGAAGGGGTCGCGTTCGTCGAACGGCTCGCACTGGATCACCTGCGGCGGCTGGGCATCCAGGTGCGCGCACCGCTGTTCGCCGCGGGCGGCGGCAGCAAGAGTCCACTGTGGACACG
Source organism: Amycolatopsis anabasis (assembly GCF_009765355.1). Lineage (GTDB taxonomy): Bacteria > Actinomycetota > Actinomycetes > Mycobacteriales > Pseudonocardiaceae > Amycolatopsis > Amycolatopsis anabasis. Next base: position 381,736 of record NZ_VTHK01000004.1, read on the forward strand.
AATTCGGGCGACGGTGACCGGGCTGGGTTTGCGGGTGTCCCCGCACGCGGAGACCGGGTACGGCGCGGCGCTGCTCGCCGCGGCGGCGCTGCTGCCCGGCGGCCTCGGCGCGGCGAGCACGGCCGCCGGGCTCGCCGACGCGGGCACGCTGGTCGAGCCGGACGAGCGCGAAAGCGACGCGCTCACCGGCTCCTACCGGCGTTTCTGCACCGAGCTGCACGCCCGGGGCTGGATCGACGAGGAGTTGTACGCCGTCGCCTTACGGTGACGGCACCTTCTCCTTGGCGTTCTTCGGTTCTTCGGTCTTCTCGGCCGGTTCCCCGGCCTTGGCCTCGGCGACGGGCTGATCTTCCTCGCTCGGCGCGAGGTGCGCGATGGCCTCCTGCACGGCGGCGCTGGTGGCGCTCAGCTGCTCGGTGACCTTCGCGCTGAACTCCCGGGCCCGCGTGCGGGTCTGCTCGGCCTCGGCCAGGCGGCCCTCGGCGTCGGCGATGATCCCGGCGGCCTTCTCCTTCGCGGCGGCCTCGGTTTCCGCGGCCTTGCGCTCGGCTTCGGCCCGCGCGTCGGCGAGGAGCTGCTTGTGCTCCTCGTTGTGCTCCTTCTTGAGCGCTTCGAACTCGGCTTCGAGTTCCTCGCGGAGCTTCGCGTGCTTGTCCTCGAGCTCGCTCGTCAGGTTGGCGTACTTCTCTTCCAGCTCGCGGCTGCGCTCGTCGAGCTCCTTGGTGCGCTCGTCGGCCGCCGCGCGGACGTCCCGGGCGTAGTCGTCCGCTTCGGACTTCTTGTTCTCCGAGTACTCGTCGGCGTTCTTGCGCAGTTCGGCGATTTCCTCGTCGGCCAGCGCCATCATCGTCCGGACGCGCTCGGTCATCGCGGTCGCGCCGGTCGGGTTGGTGGCCATACGCGCGAGCCCGGCCTTGGCTTCGGACAGTTCCTGCTGGGCCAGGCTCAGCGCCTTGGTCAGTTCGGAGACCGAGGCCAGCGCCTGGTCCCGGTTCTGCGCGGCTTCCTTGAGTTCCGCGGTCAGGCGTTTGAAGCGTTCGTCGACCTGCTCGACGTTGTAGCCACGGAAGGCGGTGGCGAAGTGGGAGGTGTTGGGGGCGGGGTTGGGCGTGTCGGCTTCAGCCATGCGGGAAGATTAGTAACTACGGTCGACCGATTCCATACCGCCATTCGGCTGCATCGCGTAAGACGTCTCACTACGGTGAACGGAGTGACAGATCAACTTCGACACCCCGGCCCCGAGGACCATCCGAACCTGGTCGCGGCGGTGCGGACGTGGTGGGGCGACTCGCGCACTCCCGAGCAGGCGCAAGCGCTTTCCCTGCTGCTGCCCCGGCTTTTCCTCGAGCACTTCGCGGGCACCAGCCTGCTCGCCGAAGAGGACGGGCGACTGCATGGCTTCCTGGTCGGCTTCCACTCCCAGGACCACGCCGCACAGGCCTACATCCACTTCGTCGGGATCGACCCGGAGTTCCGCGGGCGCGGCCTCGCCCGGCGGCTCTACGAGACGTTCTTCGCGGCGGCCCGCGCCGCGGGGCGCACCGAGGTGCACGCGATCACCTCGCCCGCCAACACGAACTCGATCGCTTTCCACACCAAGCTGGGCTTCGAAGTGTCCGCTCCCCAGCCGGACTACGACGGTCCCGGCGAGGATCGCGTCCACTTGCGACGCGTACTGGCCTGATCGCCGCGGTCTTGGTCCGCCCTCCCGCGCATGACATCCTCTGTTGACCGGGTGTTAGCAGGCGATGTCGGGAGGGTGACATGGGGGCGATCCTCGCCGACATCGCGGAGCACTGGCACGTCTACGCGACGATGCCGTTCATCGCCGCGCTGATCGGGTACATCACCAAACGGGTCGCCATCGAGATGATGTTCCGGCCGCTGGAGTTCGTCGGCGTCAAACCGATCTTCGGCTGGCAGGGCGTGATCCCGGCGAACGCGCGGCGGATGGCGACCACCGCGGTCGACCTGCTGACCCGGCACCTGGTGAACCCGCGGGAGATCTTCGCGCGCCTCGATCCGGACCGGATGGTCAAGGAGCTGGAGGAGCCGCTGCTGCGCTCGGTCGAGGACGTCACGCGCGAGGTCATGGAGCAGTACCAGCCCCGGCTGTGGGAGCTGCTGCCCGCGCAGGCGCAGCGGCTGCTGATCGACCGGGTGCGCGCGCAGGCGCCGAAGGTCGTGACCCGGCTGATGCGCGAGGTGTCGGCGAACATCGACGAGGTGCTCGACGTCAACGACATGCTCATCACGAACATGGTCCGCGACAAGGCGCTCACCTGCCGGCTGATCAAGGAGGTCGCCCAGCCCGAGCTGAAGTTCATCGCGCGTTCGGGGATCTGGTTCGGATTCGTCATCGGGCTGGTGCAGTTCGTGGCGTGGGCGCTGACCAAGCAGCCGTTGATCATGCCGATCTTCGGGTTCGTCACCGGATTCGTGACCGACTGGCTCGCGCTCAAGATGATCTTCTACCCGCGGGAGCCGCGCGGGTTCCTGTTCTTCCGCTGGCAGGGCATGTTCCAGAAACGACGCCGGCAGGTGGCGATGGACTACGGCGGCCTGATCGCCGACGAGGTGCTCACCGTGGCGAACGTGCTGGAGGCGGTGCTCACCGGGCCGAAGTCGGACAAGCTGTTCGCGCTCATCCAGCGCGAGGTGCAGAAGACCATCGACCAGCAGATCAGCATCGCCAAACCGTTCGTCGCGATGAGCGTCGGCGGCCGCCGGTACCAGGAGATGAAACGGGCGGCCGCGGCGAAGGCCCTCGAGCACCTGCCGGAGACCATCCGGCACGTCGAGGGCTACGCGACCGACGCGCTGGACGTCCGCAACACGATCGTGGACAAGATGCGCGGGCTCACCCCGGTCGAGTTCGAGGGCATCCTGCGTCCCGCGTTCAAACAGGACGAGTGGAAGCTGATCGCGGTCGGCGCGGTGATCGGCGGGCTGGTCGGGGAACTGCAGGTCCTGCTCCTGCTGCACTGAAGGCGCCAGCTACGGTTTCCGCCGTGGAGGGGATTCTCGCGGACCTGCAGGCGCACTGGCAGGTGTACGCCACGATGCCCTTCATCGCGGCCCTGATCGGGTACGTCACCAAGCGCGTGGCGATCGAGATGATGTTCAAACCGGTCGAGTTCGTCGGCATCCGGCCGTTCTTCGGCTGGCAGGGCGTGCTGCCCGCCAACGCGGAACGGATGGCCGCGACCGCGACCGAGATGCTGACCAGCAACCTCGTCGATCCGAACGAGATCTTCGCGCGCCTGGACCCCGATCAGGTCGCGAAGGAGATCGAGGAGCCGCTGCTGCGGGTGGTCGAGGACATCACGCGCGAGGTGATGGAGCAGTACCAGCCCCGGCTGTGGGAGGCGCTGCCCACCGGCGCGCAGCAGCTGCTGCTGAAACGGGTCCAGACCGAATCGCCCAAGGTCATCGCGAAGATCATGCGCGAGATCTCGCACAACATCGACGACGTGCTGGACCTCAAGCACATGGTGGTGACCAACCTGGTCCGGGACAAGGCGCTGCTGAACCGCCTGATCCGGGACATCTCCCGGCCGGAGATGCGGTTCATCGCGCGGTCCGGGATCGTGTTCGGGTTCTACCTCGGCGTGGTGCAGCTGCTGGTGTGGGCGCTGACGAAGTCGCCGTACGTGCTGCCCGCGTTCGGCCTGATGATCGGCTGGTTCACCGACTGGCTCGCGCTGAAGATGATCTTCCTGCCGCGCGAGCCGAAGGTGTTCCTCGGCTGCTACACCTGGCAGGGCGTGTTCCAGAAGCGGCGGCACCAGGTGGCCGCCGACTACGGCGACATGATCGCCCGCGAGATCATCACCATCCCGAACCTGCTGGAGGAGATCCTGCGGGGGCCGAAGGCGGACCGGCTGTTCGAGATGATCAGCCGCGAGGTGCGGCGGACCATCGACGCGCAGGCCAGCATCGTCAAACCGTTCGTCGCCATGGCGGTCGGCTCGCGGCGGTTCCAGGAGATGAAGCAGGCCGCGGCGGCGAAGGCGGCCGAGCGGGTGCCGGAGACCATCCGGCACGCCGAGGACTACGCGATCAACGCCCTCGACGTGCGGAACACGATCGTGGACCGGATGCGGCGGCTGTCCCCGGTGGAGTTCGAGGGCCTGCTGCGCCCGGCGTTCCGGCAGGACGAGTGGAAGCTGATCGCGGTCGGCGCGGTGATCGGCGGGCTGGTCGGGGAGTTGCAGGTCCTGCTCCTGCTGCACTGACAGGCGCAACAAATGTGGCTTTCGGCGCGTCCCACACACCTAATGCGGCGTTCGGTGCGCGCGTGAAGGCGACGAACGGTGCGCAGGATGCTCGTGGGGCAACCGGTGCCGCTGCGCCGGTACCGCGAGGACACCAATGCGGCATTGGGGGCGTTGAAGGTACCTAATGCCGCATTGGGTACCCACGAACCTGCTCCTGCTGCACTGATCAAGCCCAGATACGGTTTGCGCACCGGATCCGGAGGTGGTGTGTGGACGCGGTGCTCGACGACTTCGCCCGGCACTGGCCGCTGTACACCGCGATCCCGTTCATCGCCGCGCTGATCGGGTACGTGACCAAGCGCGTCGCGATCGAGATGATGTTCCGCCCGCTGGAGTTCGTCGGGATCAAGGGCACGTTCCTCGGCTGGCAGGGCGTGGTGCCCCGGCACGGCGGCCGGATGGCGGCGGTCGCCACCGATCTGCTCGCGTCGAACCTGCTCGACCTCAAGGAGGTCTTCGCCCGGATCGACCCGGACCGGCTCACCCGGGAGATCGAGCAGCCGCTGCTGCGCGCGGTCGACGACATCGCGCGGGACGTGCTCGCCGAGCACCACCCGCGCATGTGGGAACTGCTGCCCACGATGGCGCAGGAGTTGATCGTCAAGCAGATCCAGGCGCAGTCCCCGCGGCTGGTCCGGCAACTGCTCGACGAGCTCCGGGAGAACCTGGACGAGGTGCTCGACGTCCGGGACATGACCGTGCGGAACCTGACCCGGGACAAGGCGCTGCTGGTCAAACTGGTGCGCGAGACGTCCCGCCCGGAGATGGCGTTCATCGCGCGGTGCGGGATCTACTTCGGCTTCGGGCTCGGGATCGCGCAGGCGGTGGTCTGGGCGCTGACCAAGGAGCCGTGGGTGCTGCCGATCTTCGGCGGCTGCATCGGCCTGTTCACCGACTGGCTGGCGATCAAGCTGATCTTCGTGCCGCGGGAGCCGGTGCGGTTGTACCGGTTCACCTGGCAGGGCAAGTTCCAGCGGCGGCGGGCGGAGGTGGCGCGGCAGTACGGCGAGATCATCTCCCGGGACGTGCTGACCGTGCCGAACCTGCTGGACGCGCTCCTGAGCGGGCCGCGCTCGGACCGGCTGCTGGCGATGGTGCGGCGGATGGTCGCCCAGGCCGTCGACGAGCAGGCCAGCCTGGCCCGGCCGCTGGTCGCGGTCACCGCGGGCGGGGACCTGATGCGGGAGATGAAGCAGGCCGCGGCGGTCAAGGCGATGCGGCGGTTCCCGGACACCGTGCGGCACGCGACCGGGTACCTGACCGAGGCCATGGACGTGGCGAACATGATCGAAGAACGCATGCTGAACCTGACGCCGGTCGAGTACGAGGGCCTGCTCCGGCCCGCCTTCCGTCAGGACGAGTGGAAACTCGTCGCGGTCGGCGGCGTGATCGGCTTCCTGGTCGGCGAGCTGCAGGTCCTGCTCATGCTGCACTGACCGCGGCCGGGGCAGGGGCTCGGGACGCCACCTTGGTGCGGCGGTAGGCGATGAAGCGGCAGACCAGGTAGATGGTGAACGAGATCGCGGTGACGAACGCGCTCGGCGGCGCGGACGGGGCCAGCGACAGCACGATCCCGCCCAGCCCGGCGACCTCGGCGAAGACGATCGCCAGCAGGGTCGCCCGCCACGGGCTCGCGGTCACCCGGGCGGCCGCGGCGGCCGGGGTCACCATGAGCGCCACCACGAGCAGCGCGCCGACGACCTTCACCCCGAGCGCGGTGGCGATCCCGACGAGCACCGCGAACACCGGGGACAGCACGGCGACCGGCACGCCCCGGGCCACCGCGACGCTCGAGTCGACGCTGGCGAACAGCAGCGGCCGGTAGATCAGCGCGAGCACCACCAGCACGACCACCGCGGCCACCACGAGCACGGTCAGATCGGTCGGTTCGATCGACACGAGCTGGCCGACCAGGATGCCGAACTTGTTCGACGCCCGGCCGGGATAGAACCAGAGCAGCAGCACCCCGAGGCCGAGCCCGAACGACAGGATCGCGCCGATCACCGAATCGCGGTCGGATTCCCGCCCGCCGAGCAGGCCGAGCAGCAGCGCGGCCACCACGGCGCCGGCCAGCGCGCCGTACTCGATCCCGACGCCGAGCAGCAGCGCGCCCGCCGCGCCGGTGAACGCCAGCTCGGCGGTGCCGTGCACGGCGAACGACATGCGCCGCATCACGATCAGCGGGCCGAGCAGGCCCGCGACCAGCCCGACGATCGCCGCGGCGATCAGCGCGGTCTGCACGAAATCGAGTTCGAGCAGCTTCCCGGTCTGCCCGAAGTCGAACAGCTTGTCCATGAACGCCCTTAACCCAGGTCAGGAGACCCGTGCTTCGAGATGGTGCGGTTCGTCCTCGCACAGCGCGCTCTGCGCACCGGCGATGTGGATCTGCCCGCCGATCCGGATGACCTCGACCTTCGTCCGGTACAGCTCGGACAGCGTCTCCGAGGTCATCACCTCATCCGGTGTGCCGATCCGGAACTGGCCGTTGACCAGGTACAGCACTCTGTCCACAAAGGACAAGATCGGATTCAGCTCATGCGTGACGAACAGCACCGCGGTGTTCGCCCGGCGCCGCCGCGCGTCGATCAGCTCGCTGACCGCCCGCTGGTGCGCGAGGTCGAGCGACAGCAGCGGCTCGTCGCACAGCAGCACGTCCGGCTCGCCGACCAGCGCCTGCGCCACCCGCAGCCGCTGCTGCTCACCGCCGGAGAGCCGGCCGACCGGCGACTTCGCGTACGACTCGGCGCCGACCGAGGCGATGGCCGCGGCCACCCGGCGGCGGCGCTCGCCGATCCCGCGCAGGCCGATCCCCCAGCGGTGCCCGTCCAGGCCGAGCCCGACCAGATCGGTGCCGCGCAGCGTGAGGCCCTCCTGCATCGCGCGCTGCTGCGGGATGTACCCGATCCGCTCGTTGGCCTCGCCCGGCCGCGCGCCCGCGAGTCGCACCGAACCCGACGACAGCGGCTGCAGGCCGAGCAGGACCTTCATCAAACTGGTCTTTCCCGAGCCGTTCGGCCCCAGCACAGCAAGGAACTCACCGGGCTCGACGTCGAGGTCGAGCCCGGACCACAGCGTCCGCGTGCCGAACGACAGCCCGGCGCCGCGAATCTCAACGGCGGGCTCAGCCACCCAGCGCTCCGGCCAACGCGTCCACTTCCTTGCTCATCCAGGCAATGTAATCCGTTACTCCGGCCGGCAGCGTCTCGGATACGTCAACCACCGGCAGCCCGACATTCTTAGCGCTGCTCACGATCTGCTCGGTCACCGGGGTGGTGGTCTGCACGTTGTTGACCACGGCCTTGACCTGCTTGCCCGCGACGAGCTGCTTCACCTGGTCCAGCGCGCCGGCCGGGACGTCGGTCTCCTCCTCGATCGCCTCGGAGAACTCGTCCGGGGTCGCGTCGTCGACCTTCGCGGTCCGCAGCAGGTAGTCCGCGATCGGCTCGGTGGCGACCACCTTGGTGTCCGGGTGCGCGGCGCCGATCTGCTCGGCCTTCTTCTGCACCTCGCCGACCTTGGCCTTGAACGCGTTCGCGTTGTCGGTGAACGCCTGCTTCGCGTCCGGTTTCAGCTCGCCGAGCTGGGCGGCGACCTGATCGGCCACCTTCTGCACGGCGGCCAGGCTGTACCAGACGTGCTCGTTCTCGTCGCCGGTCGCGGCGATGTCGTAGGCGACCAGCTTGCGCGCGCCCGGCGCCTGGTCGGTGAGCTTGGTGAAGAAGTCGTCGTAGCCGCCGCCGTTGCCCAGGGTGAGCTTGGCGTTCTGCGCGGCGAGGCCGTCCTCGGAGGTGGTCTCGTAGGAGTGCGGGTCGCCCGACTCGCCGATGATCGACTTGACCTCGACCTGGTCCCCGCCGACCGCGGTCAGCACGCTGCCCCAGACGTTGGTGGAGGCCACGGTCTTGATCTTGTCGCCGCCCTGCGGGGCGGTTCCGCCGTCGCCGCCGTTGCCGCAACCGGCAACGCCGAGGGTCAGCGCGGCCGCGGCGGAGATGGTGGTGAGCAGGCGCCACGCAGCACGAGAACTCATCTGGGCACTCCTGGAAGTCAGTTCGGAACGCTTAGTATAGCTAATGGAAATCATTTTCGAATGCACTCTACCCCACTCGATGTCGTGAAACCCGATCTGGTTACGCGTGACTTAACGCATAGTTGCGGCACGCCTGATACGGCAGTCGTGGGGCGTTGCTTCTGGATTACGTTCTGAACCGTTACGGTCTCCCCATGGGACGTCCTATACGCACCAGAAGGCAGGCGACCCTGGCGTCGCTGGCCGCCGAACTGGGCGTGTCCAGGACCACGGTGTCGAACGCCTACAACCGCCCGGACCAGCTGTCCCCGGAGCTGCGGCGCCGGGTACTGGAGACCGCGCGGCGGCTCGGCTACCCCGGCCCGGACCCGGTCGCGAGATCACTGCGCACGCGCAAGGCGGGCGCGGTCGGCCTCCTGCTCACCGAGAACCTGTCCTACGCCTTCCGCGACCCGGCCGCCGTCGGCGTGCTCGAGGGGCTCGCGCTCGCCTGCGAGGACGCGGGCGTCGGGCTGCACCTGGTCCCGGCCAGTCCCGGCCGCGAGGACGTGGCCGCGGTGCACCGCGCCGGGGTGGACGGTTTCGTGGTCTATTCGGTGCCGGACGACGATCCGCACCTGGCCGCGGTGCTCTCCCGCCCGGTGCCCACGGTGATCATCGACCAGCCGCGGCTCGAGGGCGTGGACCGGGTCGGCCCGGACGACGCCGCCGCGATCACCGGCCTGGCCAACCACCTCATCGAACTCGGGCACCGGCAGATCGGCGTGGTCTGCATGCGGCTGGCCCGCGAGCGCAACGACGACTTCGTGCCGCTCACCCGTCAGCGGGAGGCGCACTACCACGTGCAGCGCACCCGGCTGGGCGCGCTGGCCGCGGCGTTCGAATCGGCCGGCGTGGACTGGGCGACCGTGCCGGTCGTGGAGCGCTTCGACCACACCGTCGACGACGGCGCCTCCGCCGCGCGGCAGCTGCTGGACGCCCATCCGCAGGTCACCGCGGTGATCTGCACCTCGGACATCCTCGCGCTCGGCGCGCTGGCCGAGGCCAACCGGCGCGGCCTGCGGGTCCCGGCCGACCTCACGGTGACCGGGTTCGACGGCATCGCCGAAGCGGAACGCGCCGGGCTGACGACCGTGCACCAGCCGGTGCTGGACAAGGGCAAGGCGGCCGGCAAGCTGCTGCTCGCGTCGGCCGAACGGGTCACCCCCAAGGTCATCACCCTGCCCACCGAGCTGCGGATCGGCACCACCTCGGCGGCCCCGCGCACGGCGGAGGAGCAGTGGTTCGGCCCGTGACATGGTGAGATCTGCAACGATTCACCAATCTTGATTGCCCCTCGGCGGGACACCAGGTCCAATAGAACGACTTGACAGTTCGCCGGAGGGTGGCCGTGATGACCGCGATCGACGTACTGCTGAAGCGCAACCAGGAGCTGGGCAACGTGGTCCCCGGGGACCGCTCCTCGCCCCAGCCGTCCCTGCACGTGGCGATTCTGACCTGCATGGACGCCCGGATCCGGGTCTTCGAGATCTTCGGGCTCATCCAGGGCGAGTCGCACATCCTGCGCAACGCGGGCGGGGTGGTGACCGACGACATGATCCGCTCGCTGGCGCTGAGCCAGCGCAAGCTCGGCACCCGCGAGGTGCTGATCGTGCAGCACACCAACTGCGGGTTGTCGCTGGTCACCGAGGACGAATTCAAGGACGAGCTGGAAGACGCCACCGGCGTGCGGCCGACCTGGGCGGTCGAGGCGTTCCGGGAGGTCGAGGACAGCGTCCGCCGGTCGGTGCGGCGGGTGCGGCGCAGTGACTTCCTGCCGCACACGGACAACGTCCGGGGTTTCGTTTACGACGTCCACACAGGCACCCTCACCGAAGTGGAGTGAGCCCGGCGGTGCTTGAATTAGCGGGATGTCCATCGACACGGATACCCTGATCGACTGGTTCGACACGAACGGGCGGGATCTGCCCTGGCGGCGCCCGGAATGCACGGCCTGGGGCGTGCTGGTCAGCGAGATCATGCTGCAGCAGACCCCGGTCGCCCGGGTCGAGCCGATTTGGCACGAATGGATGATTCGCTGGCCGGTCCCGTCCGCGCTGGCCGCCGCGAGCCAGGGCGAGGTGCTGCGCGCGTGGGGCAAGCTCGGCTACCCGCGCCGTGCCCTGCGCCTGCACTCCGCCGCGACGGCGATCGCCGGTAAGCACGGGGACGTGGTGCCCGCGGACGTCGACGCCCTGCTCGCGCTGCCCGGCATCGGCGCGTACACCGCCCGCGCGGTCGCCGCCTTCGCCTACGGCAAACGCGCGCCGGTGGTGGATACGAACGTCCGGCGCGCGGTGGCCCGCGCGGTGCACGGCGCCGGGGACGCGGGGCCGCCGTCGACCGGCCGCGACATGGCCGACGTGGCGGCGCTGCTGCCCGCGAACGAGGCCCTCGCCGCCCGGTTCTCCGCGGCGCTGATGGAACTCGGCGCGCTGATCTGCACGGCCCGGGTGCCGCGCTGCGCGGACTGCCCGCTGCACGGCGACTGCGCGTGGCAGCGCAACGGGCGCCCGGAATACGCCGGTCCCGCCAAACCGGTGCAGCGGTACGCGGGCACGGATCGCCAGGTGCGGGGCAAGCTCCTCGACGTGCTGCGCGGCACCGCGGAACCGGTGGACAAGGCGCGGCTGGACATCGTCTGGAACGAGCCGGGCCAGCGGGATCGCTGCCTGGACTCGCTGCTGGTCGACGGGCTGGTCGAGCAGACCCCGGACGGGCGGTTCGCGCTTCCCGGCGAGCACCGCTGAAGCGCGCCGTACCGCTGAACGGCCTAATTCGGTCTACGCTAAGTGTTTTCCCACTTCTAACAATCTTCCACAATGAGCAACGAAAGTTCGTTAGCTGTTGTCTGATTGTGGGGAAGCGATTAGCGTCTCCTGCCACACCCTGCGCATAACCGAAATTTCGCCATCAAACCGATCTGGGTGGTGCGGGCGATCGCGTACCCACCCCGTTGTCGAGGGAGATCGAAAATGGCTGCTTCACCAGGCTTCGACCGGCGTGCCCTGCTCAAAGGCGGCCTGACCGTGACCGCCGTGGGCGCCCTGGGCGCGTTCGGCACGGCGCGGGCCGACGCATCGGTCGCCGCGCCGGAGATCTACGGCACCGGGGACTGGGGCGCCCGCCCGCCGAGCGGCGCGATCACCGTGGAGAACCACAAGCCGACCTACATCGTCGTGCACCACACGGTGGAGCCGGGCAACAGCGAGGATTACTCGAAAGAGCGCGCCTTCCAGATCTCGCGGGACATTCAGAACTTCCACATGAACACCCGGGGCTGGATCGACACCGGGCAGCAGTTCACCAACAGCCGGGGCGGGTTCGTCACCGAGGGGCGGCACCGCAGCCTGGAGATCCTGCGCGGCGGCACGCAGCACGTGCAGGGCGCGAATGTGGCCAACCACAACAGCGAGGTCATCGGGATCGAGAACGAGGGCCTGTACAGCACGGTCGACGTGCCGCGGGCACTGTGGGATTCGCTGGTGAAACTGGTCGCCTACATCGCGAGCCAGTACGGCATCCCGCCGGAGAACATCAAGGGGCACCGCGACTTCAACTCGACCGAGTGCCCGGGCCAGGTGCTCTACGACCGGCTGCCCGAACTGCGCCAGGCGGTCGGCGGCGCGCTGGGCCGGAGCGTGGCCGCTCCGCTCGAATGGCCGCTGCTCAAGCCCGGCGACACCGGCCGGAAAGTCCTTGCGGCCCAGCATCTCCTGCGCGCCCGGGGAGCGCGGTCGGTCCCGGCCGACGGCGTGTTCGGACCGTCCACACGCGACGCCGTGAGCGCGCTCGCGGCGGCTCACGGGCTGACCGGGCACACCTGTTACGCGGCCGCGCACGCCGACGAGACCGGGTTCCTCGGCGCCGACATCTGGCCGCTCATCACGCCCTCGGTGCGGCCGGGGACCGGGGACGAGGCGGCCCGCGCGGCGGGCGCCCTGGTGGAGGCCACCGGAACCCGGGTGACGGGCGTCCTCACCCCGCGGACGTGGCAGGAACTCCTCGCCTCCTGACCGGTGCCTATCGGGCGAGGACCTCCGAAAGGAACGCCTCGACGGCGCCCCGGTACTCCTCGGGGGCTTCGTCGTGCACGACGTGCCCGGCGCCCGCGACGATCAGGTGGCGGCCGCCGCCCGGCACCCGGGCGGCCAGTTCGGCCTGCTGGCCGGGCGGCATCGCCGTGTGCTCGCCCTCGATGGCCAGCAGCGGGCATTTCACACCGTCCACATAGGACCAGTAGGCGCGCACGCCCCATTCCGTGGCGATCTCGTAGAGGTTCTCCAGATCGGCGGCGAGGTGGAACCCGTCCTCCCGCTCGACGACGCATTCGGTGAAGTAGTCGCCCAGCGGCGCGAAGAACGCCCGAACGTGCGCGAGCGACTGGAACGGCACCGGCCACGAGTCGAAGTAGGCCCGCCACGCGTCCACGGTCCTGCCGCGCTGGTCCGGCGCGATGTCCTCGCACACCACGGCCCGGACGAGCTCGGGATGGGTCGCCGCGAGCCCCCACGCGTGCAGGCCGCCCATCGAATGCCCGATCACCACGACCGGCCCCTCGTCCAGCTCCCGCACGAAGGCGGCCAGATCGGCGACGAACCGCTCGGTGTGCCACGGCCCCTCGGCCGGACCGCGCCCGTGGCCCCGCGCGTCGATCCCGACCACGTGCCCGTAGCGGACCAGCCACTGGGCGACCGACCACCACGTCCGCGCCCGCCCCATGAGCCCGTGCAGCAGCAGGATCGGCGGGCCCTCGCCGCCGAAGTCCACGACATCGGTACGCCTCGACAACCTAAGCTCCCTACTCATGCGCAGCCGTACGCCCAGAGCCGCCGCCGTCTGCGGCCTGGTCTCGATCATTATCGGCTGCTCCCCCGGCAGTTCCGCGCCGCCGGATCCGAAGGTGCCCGTCCCCGGCGCCCCGGGGGCGGGCGACGCCTACTACCCGAACGACGGCAACGGCGGCTACGACGTCCTCGACTACCACGTCACGATCGGCTTCGACCCGGCGAAGCAGCACCTCGACGGCGACACCGCGGTCACCGCGCGGGCGGCGCACGCCCTGGCCCGGCTGAACCTCGATCTGCGCGGGCTGGACGTCGGTTCGGCCGAGGTGAACGGCAAACCGGCCGCGTTCACCCGCGAGAACGCCGAACTCGTGCTCATCCCGGCCGAACCGGTCCCGGCGGGGAGCACGTTCACCGCCCGGATCCGCTACTCCGGCACCCCGGGCGCCGACACCTCGGGCCCGCTGGGCGCGACCGGATGGAGCCGCTCGGCCGCCGGTGGGGCGTACGCGGTCGGCGAGCCGCGGTCGGCGTCCTTCTGGTACCCGGTGAACGAGACGCCCCGGGACAAGGCCGCCTTCCACCTCACCGCCCGGGTGCCCGACGGCTGGTCGGTGGTGTCCATCGGGCGCGAGGAGGGCACCTCGTCCGCGGACGGCTGGACGACGTCGTCCTGGTCCGAACCGACGCCGGTGGCGTCCTACCTGACCACGATCGCCGTCGACCGGTTCACCTTCGACCGGTCCGCGCTGCCCGGCGGCATCCCGGTGCTGAGCGCCTACGCGCCGGGCGCCGAGCCGCGGCGGGAGATCGGTTCCCGGGTCGGCGAGGTCGTCGAGTTCCTGGCCGGGCGGTTCGGGCCGTACCCGCAGAGCGCGGCGGGCGGGATCTACCTGAACGAGTCCCTCGGTTTCTCGCTGGAGACGCAGGGGCGGCCGGTCTACGCGAAATGGGCCGACCTGCCGACCGTGGTGCACGAGATCGCGCACCAGTGGTACGGGAACTCGGTCTCGGTGTGGTCGTGGGCGGACGTCTGCCTCAACGAATGCCTGGCCAGTTACGCCCAGTGGCTGTGGGCGGAGGGGAAGGAGGCCGACGACCTCGACGCCCGGTACCGCCGGGCGCTGGACAAGGTGCGCGACGACCGGGAGTTCTGGTCGCACAAGCTCTTCGACATGGGGCCGGGGCACGAGTTCGAAGGCGTGTACGACAAGGGAATCCTGGCCGTGCACGCGCTGCGCAGGAAGATCGGCGAGGACGCGTTCAACCGCGTGCTGCGCGAATGGCCCGCCGCGCACCGGAACGGGAACGCCTCGTGGCCGGAGTTCGAACGGTTCGTCACCGGGATTTCCGGCGGTGACCTCGGCGGGTTCTTCGAGATCTGGTTCCACGGCGACGAGATCCCGCCGGACGCGGATCTCTACCCCGGTGCGCTGCACCCGTGAGGTTCAGGATTTCCGGCAGGACTTGATCGGGAGGTCGGCGCGCACCGTGCCGGACCGTTCGGTCGTGCTCACGCGTCCGAACGGCGCGACGTTCTCACTCCACGATTCCGCTTGATCATTCTCTGTTATTTCAACTGTCTTGTTCTCTACCTAGCCCCTAGGTAGAGTTCTAGGTATGGCCGGTCCCCGGATGACATTGCCCACCCAGCTGGTGCTGCACACGCTGCTCGAAGATCCCGTGCGGGAGCTGTACGGGTTGGAGATCTGCGCCGCGGCCGGGCTGCCCAGCGGCACGATCCACCCGATCCTCGCCCGGCTGGAGAAGGCGGGCTGGCTGGAGAGCCGCTGGGAGGAGGTCGATCCGAGCGAGCGGGGACGGCCGCGGCGGCGGTACTACCGGCTCGACCCGAACAACATCGCATCGGTGCGGGCGGCGCTGCACCGGGCGGGCGCATCGGCGCAGGCGCTGAACCGCCTCCGCCCCGGCCTCGCCGGAGGTGCCCGATGATCGCGAAAACCAACAGCGATACCGAACTCCGTGCTGCTCGGCCGAGCGAGCAGATAATCCCCGACTACCTGGCCGACGCACTCGAGTGGCTTGCACACCGCATGACCCGAAGCGGCCGAGACACCTTACTCAGCAAGCTGCTCACCCATTACAGCGAGCTCCTCATCGACATCGCGCGAGCCATTCGAGAACCAGATCCGCGTCTTGCCGCCGCGCGGTCACGACGGGTCGCCTCGGAAGGCGGCGAAAGCGCGCTCCTCGGCTGGGTGATCCGGCTGCTGCCCGCGCACGAGCGGAGCCGGTATCGGGAGGAGATCTCCGCCGAGTTGTACGACCTGCGCGATGAACCGCGCCGCCTCCGGATCGCCTATACGCTACGCCTGTGCACGCGGGCGTTCGGCCTGCGGCGGGCCCTCCGCCAGCCGGTCCCGGAGCGGATGCGGTGACCGCGCCGCCGGGTGGGCTGCTGGGTTACGTCCTCGACGACGAGGATCGGACCCGCCGCGCCCGTTCCCTGCTCTACCCGATCGCGTTCATCCTCCTCGCGGTCGCCGCGCTCGTCGTCCACTCACCGGCGCTCGGAGCCGCGGTCGGCGGGGTTGGGGGCCTGGTCGCCGGGATCCGGCGGTGGTGCGGGCGCAAGGCCGTACCCTGACGACATGGCAGTCGTGAAGATCAACACCATCGAGGTCCCCGAAGGCGCCGGTCCCGAACTGGAGAAGCGGTTCGCCGCCCGGCTCGCCTCGCTCGACGGTCAGCCCGGGTTCCTCGGGTTCGAGTTGCTCCGCCCGGTCGCCGGGGAGACCCGCTACTTCGTGTACTCCCGCTGGGAAACCGACGAGGACTTCCAGAACTGGCAGGCCGGCGGGTCGAAGGAAGCGCACGGCGGCGGTGGCGAGCGGAAACCGGTCGGGACCGGGGCCGGGGTGCTGGAGTTCGAGGTCGTGCTGAGCAGCACGCCGAAGGGCGAGTGAGCGAACTCGCCCGCGCCGCGGAGCTGATCGCCGGGGCGGACGCGTTGCTCGTCTGCGCCGGCGCCGGGATGGGGGTCGATTCCGGCCTGCCCGATTTCCGCGGCGCCGAAGGATTCTGGCGGGCATATCCGCCGTATGCCCGGCTCGGCCTGAACTTCGCCGAGGTCGCCGATCCGCGGCACTTCCGCGCCGATCCGCACCTCGCCTGGGGTTTCTACGGCCACCGCCTGGCGCTGTACCGGAAAACCGTGCCACACCAAGGTTTTCACCTGCTCCGGGAGTGGGGTTCCCGGCTTCCCGGCGGGGTGCGCGTGTTCACCTCCAACGTCGACGGGCAGTTCCAGGTCGCCGGATTCGAGCAGGTGGCCGAATGCCACGGTTCGATCCACCACCTGCAGTGCGTCGAGCCGTGCTCGGACGACGTCTGGCCCGCCGACGACCTCGAAGTCCTGGTCGACGAGGACTCGATGCGCGCGCTGCCGCCGCTGCCCGCCTGCCGGAACTGCGGCGGGCTCGCGCGCCCCAACATCCTCATGTTCGGCGACTTCGACTGGGTGCCGCACCGCGGCCAGGCCCAGCTCGACGCGCTCACCGCCTGGCGCCGCGACCACCGGAACCTGGTGGTGGTCGAACTCGGCGCCGGGCTCGCGGTGCCGACCGTGCGCCGGTACGCCGAACTGGCGAGCGCCGCGACCGGCGCGCTCATCCGGATCAACCCCCGCGAGCCGGAAATCCGCCACAACCGGGGCATCTCGCTCCCGATGAACGCCCTGGCCGCCCTCTCCGCCCTGGCCACCCATCTCCCGGACGGCGACGCCCGCACTTAGTCGACAAAGTGCGACCCCTCAGGACGTACGGGTGGGGATGGTGAGATCGGCGTAGACGGCCGCGTGGTCGCTGCCGGGGAGGTCGAACACCTGGTAGTCGTTGACCGCGGACCGATCGTCGGCGAGGACGTGGTCGATGGTCACCGGCGGCGGGAAGATCCCGTCCGGCCAGGTCGGGATGAACCCCGCGCCGCGTTCGGACCCGGCGTCGGCGTAGCCCGCGTCGAGCAGGTCCCGCAGCTGGGCGTGGTCGAGGGTGGCGTTGAAATCCCCCGCCAGGACGCGCACCGGCAGGTCCGCGGTCGGCTCGGGCAACCCGCGCAGCGCGGACTTCCACTCCGGCGGGGACATCGTGGGCGGCAGCGGATGCACGGCGACGATCTCCACGCTCGCGCCGTCGCCCAGGTCCACCCGGGCGCTCGGCTGCTGGAGCCGGGACGGTTTCGCCAGCGACAGTTCGGTGAGCGGATGCCGGGACACGATCCCGGAACCGGAGCCACCCGGTTCGGCGCGCAGCACGCGGTGCGGCAGCAGGGTGAACAGGCCCGCCTCGGTGAGCGCGTTCACCGAGCGCGGCGTCAGCTCCAGCAGGTTCAGCACGTCGACCTCGTGCGTGCGCACCAGGTCGACGATCGTCTTCGCGTCGGCCTGACCGACGTGCAGGTTCGCGGCGAGCACGCGCAGCGGCCGCCCACCCGCCGGGGCGGGCTGGTCCGCGGGGACCAGGCGCGGCACGACCGCGATCGTGAGCGACACGGCGAGCAACGTCACCACCGCGCCGATCCACCAGCGCCGCAGCAGGAGGGCGAGCACGCCGAGCACCAGCCCCGCGGCGGTGGCATAGGGCGTCAGCGCGAGGGCCGAGGCGGTGTAGGTGTTGCCGTCGATGCCGGTCAGGCGCAGGGCTCCGAGCACCGCGAACGGCACGGCGAGCAGCACGAAAACGCCGGTGACCAGGCGTTTCCGCAGCGGGTGCGCGGGCGGGGCCTCGGTTTTCAGTCCCATGTGGACCAGTCTGCCTGACAGCGGGTGCCAGGCGCTGACAGCGCGCTGTGCGGGGGTTACCAGGTCCACCGGCCATCGTCGTGGGTGTTCACGAGGGAGGAACCATGTCTCATGCGATCCGGGCCGAGGGCCTGGTCAAACGCTACGGCGACACCGTCGCGCTGGACGGGGTCGACCTGGAGGTGCCGGCCGGGAAGGTGGTCGGCGTGCTGGGGCCCAATGGGGCCGGGAAGACCACCGCCGTCCGCATCCTCGCCACCCTGTTGCGCCCGGACGCCGGGCACGCCACGGTCGGCGGCTACGACGTGCTGAAGGACCCGGTGCGGGTGCGCGGCCTGATCGGGCTCACCGGCCAGTACGCCTCGGTCGACGAGGACCTCAGCGGCACTGAGAACCTGGTGCTGATCGGCCGCCTGCTGGACCTTTCCCGATCGGGCGCCAAGGCGCGGGCGGCGGAACTGCTGGAGCGGTTCGAGCTCACCGAGGCCGCGGGGCGGCCGATCCGGACCTACTCCGGCGGGATGCGCCGCCGCCTGGACCTCGCGGCGAGCCTGGTCGGCCGCCCGCACGTGCTGTACCTGGACGAACCGACCACCGGGCTCGACCCGCATGCCCGCAACGAGGTGTGGCAGGTGGTGCGCAGCCTGGTCGCCGAGGGGTCGACCGTGCTGCTCACCACCCAGTACCTGGAGGAAGCCGACCAGCTGGCCGACCGGATCACCGTGTTCGACCACGGCCGGGTCGTCGCCGACGGCCGCGCCGACGAGCTCAAGCGGCGAACCGGCGGGCAGACGCTGCAGGTGCGCCCGACCGCACTCGCCGATCTGGACGCGGCGGCCCGGATCCTCGCCGACCTGACCGGGATGGCGCCGACCCGGGACGACGACACCGGGCTGCTCACCGCGCCGGTGTCCGATCCGGTCCTGCTGTCCACATTGGTCCGGAGGCTGGACGAGGCCGGGATCACCGCGGACGAGCTCGCGCTGCGACTGCCCAGCCTGGACGAGGTCTTCCTCGCCCTCACCGGTCACTCCACAAAGGACAGCGCGGCCGCGGACGATGACAGGGTGAGGAGCCTGGTATGACCACGATGACACTCGACGCGGCTCCCGCGCGGCCGCTGCACATCGGCCCGGCCAAGGCCCTGAAGCACGGGCTTTCCCTTGGCTGGCGCGGAATTCTCAAGATCCGCAAGAATCCCGAGCAGCTGATGGACGTGACGATCGCGCCCATCCTGTTCCTGCTCATGTTCGTGTACATCTTCGGCGTCGCGATCTCCGGCAGCACCGGTTCCTACCTGCAGATGGTCGTTCCCGGAATCATGGTCATGAACATCATGCAGGCCAGCATGACCATCGGGGTCTCGCTGAACACCGACGCGAGCAAGGGCGTGTTCGACCGGTTTCGGAGCATGCCGATCGCCCGGTCGGCGCCGCTGGTCGGCGCCGTGTTCGCCGACGTGGTGCGCTACCTGGTGTGCCTGGTCGTGCTGCTCGTGGTGGCCATGATCATGGGCTACCGGCTGCAGACCGGCGCCGCGTCGCTGGTGGTCGGCGTCGCCCTGCTGGTCCTGTTCGGACTGTGCTTCTGCTGGATGGCGGTGTTCGTCGGCATGCTGCTGAAGACCCCGGGCGCGGTGCAGGGCCTGATGGTCGCGTTCATCCTGCCGCTCAACTTCGGCAGCAACGTCTTCGTGCCGAGCGACCGGATGCCGGGCTGGCTGCAGGCGTGGTCGGACATCAGCCCGGTGAGCCTGACCGCCAACGCCCTGCGCGGGCTGATGAACGGCGGCGAAGTCGCCGGGCCGCTGTTCGGGGCGCTGGGCTGGATGGCCGCGCTGGTCGTGGTGTTCTTCCCGCTCGCCATGTGGGCCTACCGCCGACGGACGAGCTGACCGGGGAAAGGGGAGTCGTGAGTGGTCAGGGCCGGGACAGCCCTGACCACTCACGACAGTCGCACGAGAACGGCCGCGACCGCGTCCTCTTTGGACATCGAAGCGCCTTCGCGGTAGGCCGCCCGGTAGGCGGGCTCGCCGAGTTCGGCGATCAGCTCGCCGATCAGCTCGCGCAGTTCCGGATTGCCCCTGTCGAAGGCGCCGCGGATCGACTCGCTCATTCCCAGCGTCCGTGCCGCGGCCAGGAAATCGCCCTCCAGCCGGAACAGCCGCGCGGCGTTTTCCACCGGCACCGCGGTGTCCGGCATGTCCCGCCGCTCGCTGGCCACCCGGATCGCCGTGGGCAGTTCGGCGCGCGCCCCGGCCAGGTCGCCCTCGGAGAGCAGCAGCGAGGCTCGCGCGGTGGCGATCCACTCCCGCGCCACCGCACTCGGCAGCTTCGCCGAACCGGCGATGGTTTCCAGCCGCGCCAGGTAGCGGCGCGCCTTCGCGAAATCACCCGCCAGCCGGGCCAGTTCGATCAGGCCGAAGGTCACCACGGCCTCCATCTCCGCGGTGCCGCCGTCGGCGAGGAGCCGTTCCGCCGCCCGGACGTCCCGCGCCGCCCCGTCGAGGTCACCGGCGCGCATGCGCTGAATGGCCACGTGCACCAGGTGCTGGCTGACGTCGTCCCGCGCACCGAGTTCGGCGGAGAGCGCGAGCCCCCGCTCGTAGGCGGCGATCGCGGACACGTGGTCGCCTTCCAGCGACTGGCCCTCGGCCAGCATCGCCAGGGTTATCGCCAAGCCCCAGCGGTCCCCCAGTTCCTCGAACCGGCGCAGCGACTCGGCCCGTGCCCGCTGCGCCCCGGCCAGGTCGCCGCGATCGGCGTGGAGCAGCCCGTCGACCCAGTACGCGCAGGCCCGCGCCCACGGATCGGCGTGGTCGTGCGCGCGGGCCAGTTCCCGCGCGGCCAGTTCCTGGTCCCGGACCATGAAGGCCAGCATCGGCAGCCCGATCGCGAGCACCGAGTAGTGGTCGCACGCGCCGGTGCGCACGCATTCGTCGATCAGCGGGCGCAACCGGTTCCGCTCCAACGTGCCCGGAAAATTGGTGGTGAGGCCGCGGACCGCGGCGAACGCGGCGTGGGCGTGGGCGGGAATCCGGTCACCGAACCGCAGGATCTCGTCCACGAACAGCAGCGGCTGCTCGTCGAACCCGCGCACCGCCCAGTACCAGAACAGCGCGCCGGTGAGCCGGTACGCGGTGTCGGCGTCCTCGGTGTCGATGGCCCGGCGCAGCGCGGACAGCATGTTGTCGTGCTCGGCGTCGAAGACCGCCATCGCCCGCAGCTGCTCACCGGTCCGCAGCAACGGCTCGTTCTCCTCGGCGAGATCGAGGAAATAGGCGCCGAACCGCCCGGTCACCGCGGCTTCCTCGCCCGCTTCGGCGAGTCGTTCGTCCGCGAACGCCCGGATGGTCTCCAGCATCCGGTACCGCGGATCCGGGCTGCTTTGGGCGTCCACAATGGACTTCTCCACCAGCGAGCCGAGCACGTAGAGCACGTCCTCGGCCGGCAGCAGCTCGTCCGCGCAGATCGCCTCGATCGCGGAAAGCGAAGCGCCGCTGGGAAAGACGGCGAGTCTTCGGGCGAGCACCGATTCGGCGTCGTCGAGCAGGTCCCAGCTCCACTCGACCACCGCGCGCAAGGTCCGCTGGCGCGGCAGCGCGGACCGGCTACCCGAGGTGAGCAGGCGGAACCGGTCGTCCAGGCGCTGGACGATCTGCGGCGCGCTCATCGACCGCAGCCGCGCGGCGGCGAGTTCGAGGGCGAGCGGCATCCCGTCCAACCGGCGGCAGATGTCCACCACGGAATCCACGCACGACTCGTCGAGGACGAACCGCGGCTGGACGGCGGTCGCCCGGTCCACGAACAGGCGCACCGCCGAGGTGCCGGTGGCCGCGGCGACATCGGGCTTACCGGTCGGCACCTCCAGCGGGCCGAGCGGGCACAGCGCCTCCCCGGTGATCGCCAGGGGTTCCCGGCTGGTGGCCAGCAGGCGCAGCTCGGGCACCCGGCCGAGCAGCTCGTGCGCGAGCGCGGCCGCGGCCTCGACGACGTGCTCGCAGTTGTCCAGCACCAGCACCGATTCCCCGGGACCGAGCAGTTCGGCGATGCGCTCGAGCGCCTCGACCGGTTGGCGGGGCACCGGTTTCTCGCCCATCCGCAGGTCCCCCCGCGAACCGAGCGCGCCGAGCACCGCGCTCGGCACGTCGCCGGCGTCGCGGACCCCGGCCAGCGGGACGAACCACACCCGCCCGCGCTCGTGCGCGCGGTGGCGGGCGGCGGTCTCCACGGCCAGCCGGGTCTTCCCGGCTCCGCCCGGTCCGACCAGCGTGACCAGCCGGGAGCCGCTCATCAGCTCGGCGAGCAGTTTCAGCTCGTCGTCCCGGCCGACGAAACTGGTCAGCCGGACCGGCAGGTGCTCGGCGGCGCGTTCGGCCCGGGCCGGGCCGGTCAGCTCGCCGCGCAGCACCGCGAGGTGGATCTCCTGAAGTTCGGCGGACGGGTCGACGCCGAGTTCACCGGCCAGCGTGGCGCGGATCCGCTCGTAGACCGCGAGCGCCTCGGACTGGCGGCCCGCCGCGGCCAGGGCCCGCATCCGGAGCCCGGCCAGGCGCTCGCGCAGTGGCTGCTCGGCGCCGCTCGCCTCCAGATCGGCGAGGACCTCGGCGTGCCGCCCGAGCCGCAGTTCCGCCTCGAACCGGTCCTCGGCCACGCCCGCCCGCAGATCCTCCAGCCGGGCGGCGGGCGCGGCGGCGAACGGCGCGTCGCGCACGTCGGCCAGCGCGTCGCCCCGCCAGAGGCCGAGCGCCTCGCCGAGCGTCCCGGCCGCCGCCGCGTCGCGGCCCGCGGCCAGGTCCCGGCGCCCGCGCGCGGCGAGGGTTTCGAACCGGTGCGCGTCGATCCGTTCGGCGTCGAGCGCGAGCTGGTACCCGCCGGCCACCGAATCCAGCGTGCCGTGGCCGCGCAGCGCCTTGCGCAGCCGGGAAACCAGCGACTGGAGGGCGTTCGCGGAGTCGGCGGGCGGTTCGGCGCCCCACAGATCGCTCACCAGGGTTTCCGCGGACACCGCACGCCCGGCGTCCAGCGCCAGCCGGGCCAGCAGCATGCGGAGGCGGACACCGCCGATGTCGATCGGGGCGCCGTCGTCAGCGTGTGCCCGCACTGGGCCGAGCAGACCTATCCGCACCGGTCCCAGCTTTCCAGAATCCGGCCCCGGACGTGCGGCACCACCGGAAGGCTGGATTCTTCGGACAAATGTCCCATTTCCCGGCGAGGGCTTTGGTTGAACGCGATACGTTCCGGCGGGAGAGGCGCATACCGGCATCCGATGGGAGTCTTCATGGCCAGAACAACCCACCACGTACGCCGCGTGACCCTGCTCGCGGCGGCCGTGCTCGCCGGGGTCGCCGTCGGCGCCCCGGCCGCCGAGGCCGCGCCGTCGGCGTCCCCGGGCAGCGACGGGGCGGGGGACGCCTACTACCCGCAGGACGGCAACGGGGGCTACGACGTCGCCGACTACAACCTGAAGGTCGGCTACGACCCCGCCTCGCACGACCTCACCGGCACCCAGGTGATCACCGCGCGGGCGACGCAGGGGCTGAGCTCGTTCAACCTCGACCTCAACGGGCTCACCGTGGATTCGGTGCGGGTGAACGGCGCCGCGGCGAAGTTCGCCCGCACCGGCGAGCACGAACTCGTGATCACCCCGGACCGCCCGCTGCGGCGCGGGCAGCGGTTCACCGCCGAGATCGCCTACCACGGCAAACCGGCGCCGATCCAGGACCCGCGGCTCGGCCCGAACGGCTGGCAGTACTCCGCTAACGGCGGCGCGTTCGTCGCCGGGGAGCCGCATTCGGCGACGACCTGGTACCCGGTCAACGACACGCCGAAGGACAAGGCGACCTTCCACCTGGCGATCACCGTGCCGGACGAATGGGGCGTGATCGCCAACGGACGCGAGCGCGGGACGAGCAAGACCGAGCGAGGCACCACGCACGTGTGGGCCGAGGAGACCCCGGCGGTCCCGTACATGACCACGGTCGCGATCGACAAATGGGAGTTCTCGCGGGGCAGGCTCGCGAACGGCACGCCGGTGGTGAGCGCGTTCGCGCCCGGCACCTCGGCGGCGACCAAGGCCGCCGAGGCCCGGCTGCCGGAGATCATCGACTTCCTGTCGTCGAAGTTCGGCCCGTACCCGGTGGACGCGGCGGGCGGGATCTTCCTCGCCGAGCCGATCGGGTTCTCGCTGGAGACGCTGAGCCGGCCGATCTACTCCGGCCGGGCGGGCAACATCCAGACGATCGTGCACGAGAACGCGCACCAGTGGTGGGGCGACTCGGTGGCGGTGGACGACTGGAAGGACGTCTGCCTCAACGAATGCTTCGCCTCCTACGCGCAGTGGCTGTGGTCGGAGGCCAAGGACGGGCAGAACCTGGACGACCGGTACCGGACCCAGGTGAAGCAGGTCAACGACCGGTTCTGGGCCGGGAAGCTGTACGACATGGGGCCGGGCAACGAGTTCACCTCGGTGTACAGCAAGGGCCCGCTCGCGCTGCACGCGCTGCGGCACCAGATCGGCGAGCGGGCGTTCAACCTGGTGCTGCGGCTGTGGCCGACCCTGCACCGCGACGGCAACGCGAACCTGCCCGAGTTCCAGAAGTTCACCGAGCGGGTGGCGCACCAGAACTTGCAGGGCTTCTTCGACGCCTGGTTCTACGGCAACGCCAAACCCGCCGACCAGTACCTCTACCCCGGGAACCTCAAACCCTGATCCCCGGGCCGGGAACTTTCATGAGGGGACCCCTCCGGACAGATTTCGTCTGGAGGGGTCCCCTCATGACATCGGGATCCGTGGTCGGGACGTCAGTCCGATTCGGCTTCGCCGGAGTCGTCGCCACCGGAGGCGCCGACGCTGACCGGCGGGACGTCCGGGACGGCGGAGGGCTTGGCTTCACCGCGGAAGGTGAAGTGGGCCTTGTCGTCC
>NZ_VTHK01000040.1 GCF_009765355.1 Amycolatopsis anabasis
AAAACCACCAACCCCCCACGTTAAAACACCAGACCGGTTAGAACCGGCCCAAACACTCATGACACCCTCGTGCGCGGCCACCCCAGCACCAGCCCGCCCGTTTGACGGAAGCGCCACCCGGTCCCTGATCGCCTGCGACCACTGCCCAGCCGGGAATGACTCGTCTAGGACTTGGCGGCCTTCGCGGCGATCCGGGCTTGGACCTCGGGACGGCGCAGCGGCGGCACGGTGGCCGGGGGCTGGCGCCGGGCGGGCAGCTCGTCGAGCAGCCGGGTGGTGATCGCGGCGATCTCGGCGACCGCGGCCTCGAACGGTTCGCGGGTCGCGTCCGACAGGCTCTGCACCCCGCTCACCTTCCGCACGTACTGACGGGCAGCGGCTTCGATCTCCTCCGCGGTCGCCGACGGCTCCAGCCCGCGGAGAGTGGTGATGTTTCGGCACATAAATGCCAGCGTACGGGGCCACCCGGGGACACACGAGGAGCGAGGGACCTTTGCTACGGCTCAACCGGAGTAAAGGTCCCTCGCTCCCGTTGAACCGGAGCAAAGGTCCCTCCCTGCCGCGCTATGCATCTAGTTGCAATGCAACCCGTTGCATAGTAGCTTCACGATCATGGCGTTGGAGCACGCGATCCTGGTGTCGCTGGAAGAACGGTCCGGGTCCGGCTACGAGCTGGCCCGGCGGTTCGACAAGTCGATCGGGTACTTCTGGGCCGCGAGCCACCAGCAGATCTACCGCACGCTCAAGCGGATGGTCGAACTCGGCTGGGTGTCGGCCGACCATGTCACGCAGTCCGAGGCGCCGGACAAGAAGGTCTACCGGGTCAGCGCCGCGGGCCGGGACGAACTCGCCCGGTGGATCGCCGAATCCACCGAACCCGCCGCCTTCCGCAACGACCTGTCGGTCAAGGTCCGCGCCGCCTCCTACGGCGACGTCGACGACGTGCTCGCCGAACTCGTCCACCACCGGCGGCGCCACCTCGAACGGCTCGACGTCTACCGGGCCATCGAGAAGCACGACTTCCCCGATCCCGCGCGACTGTCCGGCCAGTCGCTGCACCAGTACCTGGTCCTGCGCGGCGGCATCCGCGCCGAACAGGGCCTCGCGGACTGGTGCGACGAAGTACTCGACGCCCTGCGCCGCGATCAGGGCCGCACCAAGGATCGATCATGAGCGCGTATCCGCATGTCCTCGCCCCGCTCGACCTCGGGTTCACGACCCTGCGCAACCGCGTGATCATGGGTTCGATGCACACCGGCTTGGAGGACCGGGCGAAGGACTTCCCCAAGCTGGCCGAGTATTTCGCGGAACGGGCCCGCGGTGGGGTCGGCCTGATGGTCACCGGCGGATTCGCGCCGAACCGGACCGGGTCGTTCTACCCGTTCGCGTCCAAGCTGACCACGCCCGCCGAGGCGCGCCGGCATCGCCGGATCACCGACGCGGTGCACGAAGCGGGCGGGAAGATCGCCCTGCAACTGCTGCACGCCGGGCGCTACGCCTACCACCCGCTGTCGGTGTCGGCCTCGGCGATCAAGGCGCCGATCAACCCGTTCCGGCCGCGTTCCCTGTCCGACCGCGGGGTGCGGGCCCAGATCCGGGCGTTCGCCGACGCGACCGCACTGGCCCGGGAGGCCGGTTACGACGGCGTCGAGATCATGGGCTCGGAGGGCTACTTCATCAACCAGTTCCTCGCGCCCCGGACGAACCGGCGGACCGACCGCTGGGGCGGCAGCGCGGAGAACCGGCGCCGGATCGCGGTGGAGATCGTGCGCCGGTCCCGGTTGGCGGCCGGCGAGGACTTCATCGTCATGTACCGCCTGTCCATGCTGGACCTGGTCGAGGACGGCCAGACCTGGCAGGAGGTCGTCGATCTCGCCACCGAGATCGAAGCGGCCGGGGCCACCATCATCAACACCGGGATCGGCTGGCACGAGGCCCGCGTGCCCACCATCGTCACCTCGGTCCCCCGGGCCGCGTTCACCGGCATCACCGCGAAGCTCAAACCGCATGTTGGCATCCCGGTGGTCACCTCGAACCGGATCAACATGCCCCAGGTCGCCGAGGAGATCCTCGCGCGCGGGGACGCGGACCTGATCTCCATGGCCCGCCCGTTGCTGGCCGATCCGGAATGGGTGGCCAAGGCCGAAACCGGCCGATCCGACGAGATCAACACCTGCATCGCGTGCAACCAGGCCTGCCTGGACCACACGTTCGCCAAGAAACGCGCGTCCTGCATGGTCAATCCGCGTGCCGCCCGGGAAACCGAACTCACCCTGCTGCCCGCCCGGCGGACGAAGCGGGTCGCCGTGATCGGCGCCGGTCCGGCCGGGCTGTCCGCGGCCGTCGCGCTCGCCGAACGCGGGCACCACGTGGACCTGTTCGAAGCCGAGGACGACATCGGCGGCCAGTTCGCCATCGCCCGGCGCATCCCGGGCAAGGAGGAGTTCGCCGAAACCATCCGCTACTACCGCCGCCGCCTCGAAGTCACCGGGGTGAAGCTGCACCTGAACACCCGGGCCACCGCGGCGGATCTGCTCGGCCAGGAGTTCGACGAGGTCGTCGTCGCCACCGGCGTCGCCCCGCGGGTGCCCGGGATCCCGGGCATCGACCACCCGTCCGTACTGTCCTATGTGGACGTCGTGCGGCTCGGCAAGCCGGTCGGCGACCGGGTCGCGGTGATCGGCGCGGGCGGGATCGGCGTGGACGTCAGCGAATTCCTCACCCATGACCACTCCCCCGCGCTGGATCTCGACGCGTGGCGGGCCGAATGGGGCGTCACCGATCCGGAGGTCACCCGCGGCGGGGTCACCCAGCCGCGGCCCGGACCGTCCCCGCGCCAGGTGTACCTGTTGCAGCGCAAGACATCCCGGATCGGCAAGGGACTCGGGAAGACGACCGGCTGGGTGCACCGAGCCGCATTGAAGGCCAAGAACGTCGAACAGCTCACCGGGGTCAACTACGAGCGGATCGACGACGCGGGCCTGCACATCTCCTTCGGGCCGAAACGCGAGCGGCCCCGGGTGCTCGAGGTGGACACGGTCGTGGTCTGCGCGGGTCAGGAGTCCGTGCGCGACCTCGTCGACGAACTGACCCTCGCCGGAGTGGTCACCCATGTCATCGGCGGCGCCGACGTCGCCGCCGAACTGGACGCCAAGCGCGCGATCAACCAGGGCACGCGCCTCGCCGCGACAGTGTAAGGAGAATCCATGAGCACGGCAGACAAGTTCCGCGCGGCCGTCGAGTCGGGTGATTTCACCGCCGGACTCGAACTGTTCGCTCCGGACGTCCGCTTCTTCAGCCCGGTCAAGTTCAAACCCTTCGAAGGCATCGAAACGGTGAGCGCGCTGTTCCGGGTCCTGCAACGCACCTTCGAGGACTTCCGGTACGTCGGCCAGCTGTCCGGCCGGGGCGAGGAAGGCGACGGCGGGCCGGAGACCGACACGCATCTGCTGCACTTCCGGACCGTGGTCGAGGGCAAGAAGGTCGAAGGGATCGACCTCATCCAGCTCGACCACCGCGAGCTGATCTCCACGTTCACCGTGATGATCCGCCCGATGTCCGCGCTGCAGACCGTCAGCGACGCGATCCTGAAGGGCCTCGTCGCCGACGGCGTGGTCCCCGCGCCCGCCGGTTAGGCGAAGCCGCGCACCGGATGCGGCCGGTAGGGCTCCTCGAGCGCCTTGCTCTCCTCGTCGGAAAGCTCCACGTCCAGCGCGGCGACGGCGTCGGACAGGTGGTGCGGTTTGGTCGCCCCGACGATCGGGGCGTCGACGCCCGGCTGCGCCAGCACCCAGGCCAGCGCCACCTGGGCGCGGGGGATCCCCCGGCGCTCGGCGACCTCCCCGACCCGGTCGACCGTCGTGCGGTCGCCCTCTTCGTAGAGCGTCTTGCCGAACTCGTCGGTCTCCGTCCGATCGGTCACCTCGCCCCACGGGCGCGCGAGCCGTCCCCGGGCCAGCGGGCTCCACGGGATCACGCCGATCCCCTGGTCGCGGCACAGCGGGAGCATCTCCCGCTCCTCTTCCCGGTAGATCAGGTTGTAGTGGTTCTGCATGCTGACGAACCGCGTCCAGCCGTGCAGATCGGCCAGGTAGAGCAGCTTCGCGAACTGCCACGCGTGCATCGAGGAGGCGCCGATGTACCGCGCCTTGCCCGCCTTGACCACGTCGTGCAGCGCCTCCAGCGTCTCCTCGGGCGGCGTGCGCCCGTCGAAGCGGTGGATCTGGTAGAGGTCGACGTAGTCGGTGCCGAGCCGCCGGAGGCTGTCGTCGATCTCGGACATGATGGCTTTCCGGGACAGCCCCTCGCCGTTGGGTCCGGGGCGCATCCGGCCGCGCACCTTCGTCGCGATGACCAGGTCCTCGCGCCGGGCCATCCCGAGCAGCACCCGGCCGGTGATCTCCTCGCTGCTGCCGGCCGAATAGACGTTCGCGGTGTCGAAGAAATTGATCCCGGCGTCCAGTGCCTGCCGGAAGAACGGCTTGCTGGCCTCCTCGTCCAGCGACCACTCGTGGGTTCCGCGGGCGGGGTCGCCGTAGCTCATGCACCCCAGGCAGATCCTGGAGATCTGCAGACCGGTCCCGCCCAGTGTCGTGTACTCCATCGATGTCCTCCTCGCGACGGATCCGACCCTAGGACCTGGAGCGCACTCCAGCACAACCGGGAATACCGGCGGTCCGGGCGCGGTCGGGTTCACCAGGCACCGACGAGAGGAAGCGCATGGACACAGCGGCCGACTGGGCGGAGGCACGACTCCCCGGCCTGGTGGACGAGGTCGTCACGACGATCCTCAAGGAGGTCGACTGCTACCGCGCCGAGGAACTGCTCAAGCTGCTCGCCGCGTGCTGATCAGCTCCGGCTCTCCGGGGTGCGGCGGGCCCGCGCGTCCCGGCGGTCGTGGTCGCCTGGCTCCGCGCCGTCGGCGAGCAGGTCCTCGAACACCGTGCGGTAGCGCACCATCGCGTCGCGCAGCTTTTCGGTGGAGGCCTCGGTGTGCTCGTGGTTCCGCATGGTCTCGTGGGCGCTGCGGTAATGTTCGAGCGTCCGGGCGTGCTGGACCGACAGATCCGCGAGCTGCTGGTCATAGCCCTCGGTCGGGTAGCCGCGTTCGGCCATCAGCTCGACCAGGACCCGATCCGCCTCGGCGACCGCGCGGGCGGGCCGATCGACGAACTGCTCCTGGATCAGCGCCCACCGCTGGGCGTACCGCTCGTGGGCGGACGGCGAAAGCGGCCGGATGTCCAGTTCGGCGTGGCGCTTCTCCCGGGCGGCGAGTTCCCGCTCCGCGTCCCGGCGGCTGTCCCGGTCCCGCACGGTCCGTTCGTACTCGGGACCGAACCGGTCCCGCAGGCGCTTCCGTTGCAACTCCAGGGTCACCAGCCAGGTGACCGCGCCGAGCACCGCGATCGCGATCAGGATGATGACGACGAGCAACCACGTGGGCATCGCACTCTCCTCTACGAGTTCGTGAGTTGTGCCCCCCGTGAGCGCGGAATGCCCCGCGGCCCGTGGGAAAAACCCGTGCGGGCCAAGGAGTTCTCAGCTTGCGTCAATCGGCGGCCGCGATACCGCCGATTGGTGGTCACCTCGTCTACAGCGGTTTTGTGAGCCGACGTGTTCGGGTCCCCTTCGTGGGAGACCTCAACAAAGCGGTGCCGTATAGGTCGTTATACGCCTGGCTACGGGATGATCTCGCGGAGCGAGTCTTCGTCGCGGGCCACCACGGCGCGCCGCTCGGTTCGCACGATCGGGCGCTGGATCAGCGCGGGATTGTCCACCAGCAGCTCGATCCAGCGCTCCCGGTCCTTCGGCCAGTCCGCGACGCCCAGTTCCTTGGCCACCGGCTCGTTCGTCCGGGTGATCTCCCAGGGCTCGGCGCCGAGCAGGTCCAGTACTTCGGTCAGCTCGGCAGCGGTGGGCGGCCGGTCCAGGTAACGGCGTTCGACGTACTCGACGCCCGCCTCGTCCAGGGCCTGCTTGGCCGTCCTCGACTTCGAGCAACGCGGGTTGTGCCAGATCTCCACGCCCGCCATTGTTCCAGGCGGGCGGCCCGTCCGCCCGCGGCTACCGGGTGCGCGTGCCCAGGAGGGGTTCGGATTCGACCAGGCCGATGTCGCTGGGTTCTCGGCGGTCGCTGAACACGCGCTCGCGTTGTTTGGCGCGCAGTTCCAGATGGGCCTGTGCGGGTTGGGGGAAGCCGTAGCGTTCCCGGGCTTGGGCGGGGGTGAGCGCCTCGGGGGTGGCGGGCGGGACGCCGAGCAGGATCGGGGCCGCGACGGGCGTGGTCGAGGGGGAAAGCAGGTGCAGTGCGCCGAGCTGGGCCCAGCGGCTGATCCGGATCAGGCGGAAGGAGAGCCGCATGACCGGCACGATCAGCGCATCCAGCAACCGGCTCTGGCGGATACCGGCCATGTCGCGCATCCAGCGCGGCATGGACGCGATGGTGGCGACGCGCAGGGCGGTGGTGACGACCAGGGTCGCCGGCCAGTGCACCGGGGGTATCGGGGGCAGCATCACCTCGGCGTGCAGCAGGTGGTCCATGGTGGAGCGGGCCACCTCGGAGCCGACCAGCTGGGGGCGCATTCGTTCGAAGTACGCGCGGACGCCGTCCCGGTCGCGGGGGACGTCGGCGGGGTCGCAGGTCTGCAGTTCGGCCGCGGTGGCACAGTCGGCCCAGTAGCGGGCCTCCTCCTCCGGGCTGAGCTTGCCGGGGCCGTATTTCTCGTAGGCGTACAGGATCGAGTGCCAGGCGGTCAGGTGGATCCACAACTGCGATTCGGGATCGTTGGCGTCGTAGGGCTCGCCGCTGCCCGGCTCGATGCCGATGCCCACCGAATGGACCTTGACCAGCACGTCGGCGGCTTTCATGGTCTGCCGGGTGCCGGCGAACGCCACCATCGCGAAGTACCGCAGCGTTCGGTCGTAGCGGGTGCGCGGGCGGGTGCGGATCGCCCTGGTCGCGTCGACGGAAGCCACCAGCCCGGGGTCGAGTTCCTCGACCACGACCGCGCGCTGGAAACCCACGCTGAGCGAGGTCGGGTAGCTCCAGACCTGCCAGGTCACCGAGCCAGGGCCGAAGAAGCCGTGGTCGGCGTGCGGCGTGATCTTCGAGCGGACGCCGCGCGCGAGTTCCCGCAGGCGCGCGGTCGACGGCGGGGTGTCGGGCTCGGCGCCCGTCACCGCGATCAGCACCGGCAGCACCAGCCGGAGCAGGCCGAGCAGCAGCAGACCGACCGCGCCGGTACCGAGCAGGACCGCCACAACCGCGACGAAGATCCACGCCGAGGTCGACTCCCAGCGCAGGTCGCCCGCGTAGAAAAGCACGCCGATCAGTGCGAGCACCGCGAAAGCGACCAGCGCGGCCAGGCCGACCGCGGCGCGCCGCAGATCGCCCTCCGCGGTGGCCTGCAGGATCAGCACGCCCACGGTGACCATCAACACGCTCAGCTCGCGCAGGTCCAGCACGCTCACCGGCCAGGGCCACCAGGATCCGAACTCCTCGGGACGGGCGAAGAACACCACCCCGGCCGAGAGCAGCCCGATCCCCTCGATCCCGGCGATGACGCGCGCCCACACCGGCATCGGCGCGGTGCGCGCACGGCTGTCCAGATCGTTGTCCGCCCGGCGGGTCAGCTGGGCCGGCAGCGTCAGCACCGTGAGCACCAGCGCGAGCCCGAGAACCAGCTGCCACAAGCCCGCGACCGGCACGTCGACCGAAATCCCGGCGACGTCGACGTCGCGGGACGGATTCAGGTCCCCGTCGTACAGGTTGGTGGCGAGCAGGCCCCCAGCGGCCAGCACGAGCGGGGCGAAGCCGGCGATCCGGGCGTTGGTCCAGCCCGGCTCCAGCGCGGCCAGCACGAACAACACGAAGGCGGCGCCGAAACCGGCGCCCATCGTGATGGCGGTGAGCGGGTTCGCCACGGTCCACGCGAACCAGACATCCGTGGCACCGCTGCCCAGGGACAGCACCAGGAACAAACCGCCACACACCAGCGCGAGCGGCGCGAACAAACCATCGCGCACCGCCGTGTGCAGCGCCTTGCCCGGTGGCTCCGGCACGCGCAAACGGCTGTCGAAGTTCTCCGCCGGTGCTCCCGACACGTTCATGGCACCTCCCATCGGTGCGCCGAGTGTCACACCACGACCACGCACCCGGGAAGCCGATCGGAGCAAATTCTACCTAACGGTAGGTTCGGGTCGGCGGAACCTGTCATCGTCGTGACAGGTAAGGAGACTCCCCGGCTACCGTGGCGGCATGGGAGTCTCGCCGCGCTGGCTGCTGGCCCGCCCGGAACTGGGTTTGACCGCGGTCGCCGGCCCCGACCAGGACCGGTCGCTGGAGTTCGCGCACAGCATCGATCTGGCCGATCCCGGCCGTTGGTTGTCCGGTGGGGGGCTTGTCCTGACCACCGGCGCGCGGCTCCCCGCGGAAGGCGCGGGACAGCGGAAGTACCTCACCGGTCTGCACCGCGCCGGGGTGGCGGCGCTCGGCTTCGGGATCGGCCTCTCGCACGACACGATCCCCGCGACCATCCGGCGCGCCGCGGACGAGCTGGGGCTCCCGGTGCTCGAGGGCACCAGCGCGACCGGCCTCGGCGCGCTCGCCTCCGAAGTAGCCTGGGACGCGGTGCTCAGCAGCGCGGAATGCCCGCACACTCACTCCACAAAGGACATTGCATGGCCATACCCGTCCAGCTGTCAACGGAAATCGATGCCTTCGCCCGCGGCCGAGCGGTCGGGAAAGCCTGCCGGGACACCCTGCGCACCGCCTTCGCCGGGTACGCGGAACTGTTCGCCGCGCACGGCGCTCCCCCGGACCGGATCCGCGCCTGGGGCGAACGCGCTCTGGCGGAAACCGCCTACTGGGCGCCGTACCTCGCCGAGGAGATCGCCGGGTTCGCCGACGGCGCCGGGCTGGAACGCTGGCAGCTCGGCGCGCTCAACGGCCGGACGGAGGTCCTGGCCGCCGCGGCGGCGAGCCCGGGCGAGGGCGAATGCTCGACCGCGGTCACCCTGCTCCCCGGCGCC
Source organism: Amycolatopsis anabasis (assembly GCF_009765355.1). GTDB lineage: Bacteria > Actinomycetota > Actinomycetes > Mycobacteriales > Pseudonocardiaceae > Amycolatopsis > Amycolatopsis anabasis. Next base: position 9,031 of record NZ_VTHK01000040.1, read on the forward strand.
GCGCCGCGGACCGTGCAGACCTGGGACTGGCACGACACGCTGCGCGACGGGCGGCTGATCTGGTCGCTCGAACCCCGTGCCGGGCATCGGGTGCACACGTTCACCGAGGTCGGCGTGGTCGGCAAGATCGGGGTGAACAGCGCCGGGCTCGGCGTGCACTTCAACGTGCTGCGCCACGATTCCGACCACGACGAAATCGGTGTCCCGGTGCACGTCGTCGCCCGCCGGATCCTCGACGAGGCGTCGACCGTCGAGGAAGCCATCCGGCTCGCGCGGTCGGCCCGGCTCTCGGCCTCCTCGGTGATCACCGTGGTCACCGAGGACTCGGCGCGGTGCCTCGAACTCTGCCCGGCGGGAGTGGCCGAGCTTCCGGTGTCCGACGGATTCCTGGTGCACACCAACCATTTCCTGGACCCGGAGCTGGCCGCCGGGGAACAAACCGGCGTGGACGAATCGTCGTCCAGCTACGACCGCCTGCCGCTGTTGCGGGAGCGGAACGCGGAACTGGGTGCGGCGGACCGGACCCGGCGGGCCCGGGCGCTGCACTCGCACCGCGGCGAGGGCGCGCCCCTCTGCGCGCACCCCGATCCCGCGCTCCCCGCGCACGAGCGGTGGGAAACCCTCGCGACGATCAGCCTCGAGGTGGCGCCGCCCGGGGTGATGTACGTGCACGAGGGCGGCCCGTGCACGGTGGGGCCGGAGACCTGGCAGGCGATCGGTATCGAGCAGGAAGCAAGGGAAACCGCATGACCGCGGACATCAGCTACGACCCGCGCACCGGCGAGCCCGCGGGCGAGGTTCCGGCGAGCACCCCCGACGAGGTCGACGCCCAGCAGATCGTCCCCGATCACCCGGCCCGCCTCGCGCAGCACGGGCAACGCGGTCACCGCGGATCCGCCCCGGGGCGCCTGGGAGGCGGCCCGAGCGCGGGGCCACGTCCGCGAACGTGCAACTCACATCCCTGAACGTGCAACTCGCTTGCCCGAACGTGCAACTCGCGCGACTGAAACGGGGGACTCGCGCGACCGGAACGGGGGACTCGCGATCGTCTGGCACTCGGCCGTGGCGGGGCGGCTCGAATAAGGCGTGGACTGCCGGGGCGGTTCCGGCCACGATGGCGACTGGTCATGCCTATCGAGAAAGGGCGCGCGGGTGCACGTCTTCCTGGAGACAAAGCGGCTGGTGCTGCGGCGGTTCACCGAGGCCGACGTGGACGACCTGGTGCTGCTGGACAGCGATCCGGAGGTGATGCGTTTCCTCACCGGCGAGCCCACACCGCGCGCCGAGATCGAGGGCGACGTGCTGCCCAGGATCCTGCGCGACTACGGTCGCGGACCCGCGGGCCGCTGGGCGGCGATCGAGCGGTCCACCGGGGAGTTCGTCGGCTGGCTCGCCCTCCAGCCGCCGGAAGACGGCAACGTCGCGGAGGTGGAACTCGGCTATCGGCTCAAGGCGCCGGTCTGGGGCCGGGGATACGCCACCGAGGGAGCGCGGGCGCTGATCCGGAAGGGATTCACCGAACTCGGCGTGCAGCGGGTGTGGGCCCAGACCATGGCGGTCAACACCGCCTCCCGCCGGGTGCTGGAAAAAGCCGGTCTCACCTACGTGCGGACCTTTCACCCGCACTTCGACGATCCGCTCCCGGGCACCGAGCACGGCGAGGTCGAGTACGAGCTACGGCGTGCCCGGTGGGCGGGCCACGACTAGCTCAGGCCAGGACCTGGCCTTCGGCGGCGAGCCGGTCCTGCAGTTCGGCCACGTCCACCCGCTGGACCGGCCGGCCGGTGGCCAGGGCCAGGGTCGCCGCCAGACCGGCGGCGTGCCCGAGCATCTGGTACTGCACCTCCATCCGCACCGAGCTGAACGCCACGTGCGAGGCGCTCACGCACACCGGCACCAGGAGGTTGGCGCACTGGTGGTACCGCGGCACGATCGACCGGTACGGGATCGGGTACGGCCGCACCGGCACCGAAAGGTATCCCTCGTTGAACACCGACGCGATGGGGTCCGGATGTTCGTAGACCCAGCGCCAGGTGCGCCGGACCTCGCGGATGTCCACGTGGTACGAGCCCAGAGCCACCACGTCGTATTTCGGCACCGGCGCGGGTAGCAGGTCGTGCTCGGTGAGCACGTACTCGCCGAGCATCCGGCGCGCCTCCCGCACGTAGAGCTGGTGCGGAAGGCCGCCGGTGTCGGCGAACTCGTCCGCGGGCAACCCCCATTCGGCGATCTCCCGGCGCACCAGTTCGGGAACGGCCGGGTCGTTGCCGAGGAAGTACAGGAAATCCCGCGTGTAGTCCCGGTGCCGCTGCCGGATTCGTTCCCGGGCAACGGCATCGGCCTCGGGATACGCCCAGTTCGTGCCGTCGAGCAGGTTCAGCGAAAGCGGCCCGATCGAATTCCCGTCGCATTTGCCGTGCGGCAGGTTCGGGACCAGTCCGAGCAGTTCCGCCGCGGCCACCTTGATTCCTTGCCGGTCCAGCAGCGCGAAGTACCGGCGCCCCAGCTCCCATTCCGCTTCGTCGTAACCGGCGCGGCGGGCGAACGGGATCCGGTCGGCGGCACGGCTCAGGCACACCCGGTAGCCGTAGGCCATCACGCCGCCGTCCCCTTCGCCCACGTCGACCGCGGGCCGGTCGTGGATCAGCGGCAGCAGCGACCCGTCGGCGGCGAAGGGCGACAGGTACGGCGGGAAGTTGTGCTTACCGGGTGCGGGTTCCCGCCGCCCGGCGAGCGTTTCGCCGTACGCCGCCCGGCCCTCCCGGCCGACCCGGTAGCCGACGCCCGCGGCCGCGAGCAGATCGCCCTCGTAGCTCGCGTCGACGAACACCCCGGCCCGGTAGTCCCGCCCGTCCGTGCCGCGGAGCGCGGTGATCGAACCGTCCACAGTGTCCACCGACGCGAGCGCGGTGCCGAGAACGACGCGCACCCCGGCGCGGTCCAGCCAGGCGCGGAAGATCTCCTCCGCGGCATGTGGTTCCGGTCCCGCGTAGTGCCCGGGCGCCACGCCGTAGTACTCGCCCACCGCCACGGAGAACTCCCGGGCCAGCCCGCCCAGCACCCGCGGGTCGCCCAGGTCCGTATAACCCAGCCCGCCGGAAACCATGCCGCCCACGTGCCGCCCCGGTTCGACGACGGTGACCTCGACCCCGTGCCGCGCCGCGGCCACCGCGGCGGCGACCCCGGCCGCGGTCGCCCCGTACACCACCAGTTCACTCATCGACGGCCTCCGGCAACGCGTTGGCCGCCGCGATCCGGGCGTAGTACCGGCCGCTGTCCTTCACCGTGCGCGCCTGGCTCGCGTAGTCGACGTGCACCAGCCCGAACCGCGGCGCGTACCCCATCGCCCACTCGAAATTGTCCAGCAGGGACCAGTGGAAGTACCCCCGCACGGGCGCCCCGCGTTCGATCGCCCGGTGCACCGCGGCCAGATGATCGCGCAGGAACCGGATCCGCCGGTCGTCACGAATGCGGCCGTCGGCGCCGGGCCGGTCGTCGAACGCCGCGCCGTTCTCGGTGATCAGCACCGGCACGTCCCCGTAGTCGGCACGCAGCCGCAGCAGCAGATCGGTCAGCGAATCGGGCACGATCGGCCACCCGAGTCCGGAGACCGGCGTGCCCTCGGGCGCCCCGGCCACCTTCCAGCCGAACGGCTCGTGCCCGGGAACCGCCCGCATCACCCGGTTCGTGTAGTAGTTCACCCCGACGAAATCGGCTCCCGCCCCGATCGTCTCGAGATCCCCGGGCCGCACGAAGTCCAGCGGGCCGAGGACGCTTTCGTAGCGCTGCCACATATCGGCGGGATAGCGCCCGCGCAGCACCGGATCGAGGAACCAGCGGTTGACGTAGCCGTCGGAACCTTCGGCCGCCCCGCGGTCCTCCGGCGCGTCGCTGGCCGGGTAGTGCGGGAAGAGGCTGAAGGCGACCCCGGCCTGGCCGCCGCTGCCCCCGGCGCGCAACGCCCGCACCGCACGGCCGTGGCCGAGCAGCAGGTGGTGCATGACCCGCACGGCGCCCGCCAGGTCCCGCTCCCCCGGCGCGTGCAGGCCGAGGTGGTGGCCGAGCAAGCCGACGATCCACGGCTCGTTCTGGGTCACCCAGAACCGCACCCGGTCACCGTACGCGGCGAAACACGCGTCGGCGTAGGCGGCGAACCGGTCCACCACATCCCGGTTCCGCCAACCCCCGGTCTCCTGCAGTGCCTGCGGGAGGTCCCAGTGGTACAGCGTGACGAGCGGGGTGATCCCCCGGTCCAGCAGGGCGTCGACCAACCGGTCGTAGTGGCCGAGCCCCGCGCCGCACACCGCGCCGGCGCCGTCCGGGAACAGGCGCGGCCAGGAGATCGAGAACCGGTAGGCGGACAGTCCCAGCTCGGCCATCAGGTCCACATCGGACGGCCAGCGGCGGTAGTGGTCGCACGCGATGTCCCCGGTTTCCCCGTTGGCGACGGCGCCGGGTTCGCGGGCGAACGCGTCCCAGATGGACTCGCCACGTCCGTCCACTGTGGTCGATCCCTCCACCTGGTAGGCGGAGGCGGCCGCGCCCCACAGGAAGCCGTCGGGAAAGCGCGCGGTCACGCGTCCTCCTCCAGCGTCGCCTCGCAGGCGTAGAGCAGCACCCCGACGCACCAGGCGTGCGACAGCGTCAGCAGCATCCCTTTCGGCTGGTAGCAGGCGGTCTGGTAGAAGCGCTCGCTGACCATACCGCGGTAGGCGTTGAAATCGCCGTCGTGGCGGGCGACGAACTGCCGGAAGCAGGCGAGGTTCTCCCGGGCCGCGGCGAGGTAGTACTCGTCCCCGAGGTACCGGCCCAGCCGGCGCAGTTCCGGGACGCAGATCAGGCCGTAGGAGTGCAGGTGCTGGTTGGCCGGGGACGCCTGGTCGGCGCCGCGGCTGCGAAAGCCGTACTGCGCGAGCAGAGTGTGCGGCGGGAAGTCGACGTCGTAGGTGTACCGGAAGGTGAGCGTCCAATCGGCCACGCGCCGGGCGGCGGACAGCCATTCGTCCGCGCGGTCGCGTTCGAACATCGCGACGTAGGCCAGCACGGCGAGGTAGCCGTCCTCCGAACTCGGCGCCAGATCGACGTCCTCCGGCGCGCCGTGCAGGAACTCGTCCTCGACCGCGCCCAGGTGGTAGCGGCCCGCCCGCCGCGCGGCCGCCAGGTAGCGCGGTTCCCGCCACGCCGTCGCCGCCTCCGCGAGCGCGGGAATCCAGGCGAGTCCCGCCGTCCCCGCCCAGTCGAGCACCGCGCCGGTCTTCGCGTGATAGGCCGAGCCCAGCGCGCCGTCCGCACGCTGCACGCCGCAGACGAAGTCCACATTGGACCGCACGGCGCGTTCCCAGTCCGGCCGCGGGTGGCCCGCGGCCCGTTCGCGCACCGCGGCCCGGAGCAGGAACAGCGCGGCCTCGCCCAGGGTGCGCGCGTGCAACCGGTTCGGGTCCGGGCTCCAGCCGGTCCGCCACCCCGCGTCGGCGGTCCACTGCCCCCAGAAGGTGCCCGCCGGGGCCAGATTGGCGGCGATGTGGTCGAGCACCGCGGCCCCGGCGGCCGCGTATTCGGCCCGGCCGATGCGGCGGCCGTGGCGCAGCAACGCATACGCGTAGGGCGCGCCGCTGATCCAGGACACGTGCATCGCCTGCCGGTCGCCCCGCTCCCCCAGCGCGTGCCGGTCGAACGCCGCGGTTTCCAGCAGTACGGGCGGCTCCGGCCGATAGTGCCAGCGGTACAATCCCCAGGCGGCCAGCTCGGCGGCTTCGGCCACGGACACCCAGGCCACCGCCTCCGGATCGGCGGGCGCGGTCCGCCGGTGCACGTCCCGCAGCACGCCGGTGTACTCGTGCCGGTCCGGGCCCAGCAGGTAGACGTCGAAGAACACCGCCTCGGTCTGCCCCGGCGACCACTGGAACGCGGGCAGATCCGCGGGCAACGGCAGCGGCGAGCCGTCGTAGACCACCGGCTCTTCGCGGTAGGGGAAGTGCAGCCGCAGCACCGGATGGTCCCCGGCCATGGCGAAACCGAGTCCGGCCTGGCCGAGCGCGGACCGCTCGGTGGTGACCAGCGCGGCCCCGCCCGCGCGGTCCCAGCCGAACACCGCGGGGGTCGCGGCGCGGTCCGCCCGCAGGCCCCACGCGTCGGACTCCAGCAGCGCGGGATCCGGATCGCGGACGGTGAACCGGGGAAACCGCACGGCACAGCCGTCCACCCGGTTCTCCCCGTAGAACACCCCGGGCACCAGCCAGCCCGGATCGTCGCACGCGCCGAGCCGTAGTTCCACGCGCAGCCCGGCCGCCACCGGCGTCGCCGACCGGCAGGTGACCTCCAGCCGCACGGCGAACCGGCCGTTCCCGCAGGCGGACGACTCCGTGGTGACCACAAAGGACGGTGACTGTCCGTTGGCGATCCGTTCCGCGCCGCCGCCGGCGAACAGCATCGTGACCTCGAGCGGCGGCGCCGGATCGGCTTCCGCCGTCCAGCCGCCGGACTGGACCGGATCGAGCAGCGTCATGCCCCGGCCTCCGGCGACGCCCATTCCAGCAGATCGGTTTCCACGACCGGGGCTTCGCCGTCGCGGGGCACCCGGAACGTCTTCACCTCACCCGCCCGGAACACCGCCCGCACCGCGCGGCCGAGCAACGGCAGCTCCACGGTCACCTCGGCCGGGCGGCCGGCGGTCTCGTAGGCCCGCACGACCACGTCACCGGCGCCGTCCTCGTCCAGTTTGAGCACGGTCGGCAGCACCGATTCCTCGTCCACCGACAGGAACGAGTTCCGCTGCGGCAGGTCACCGTCGTGAAAGGACTCGAGCAGCGGGAACGCCGGCTGGTTGAGCTCGGCCGCGAGCCGGACGGTCCCGGCCTCCCGCCAGTCGCCCGCATGCGGCAACAACCGGTAAGTGAACCGCTGCCGCCCCTGGTCCAGGTAGCCGTAGTCCTCGTCCGGGTCCAGCTCCCGGGGCTCGTGCCAGGCGTAGACCGGGCTCCGGGCGACGGTGATGCCGATGTCCCCGCCGCGCACGTCATGGGCGTACTTGCCGTCGTTGAGCACGGACAGCCCCGCCGGGCGGCCATCGGGCAGGACACCGGAAACGTCCACCCACGCCTGGGCGGTTTCCTCGCTCCCGTCCGCGGGCCGCCGCAGGTGGCCGTAGGGGATCTCGAACGTCGCGTCCTCGCTCCGCACCGCGGTCGGGAACCGCAGTTTGAGCATCCGCAACCGCTCCTGCCAGTCCAGGGTCACCCGCACCTCGAGGTGCCGCGCCCGCGCGCCGAGCACGAACTCCTCGACGAGGGTGGACGCGCCGTGCACGGCCCGCACCCGGATCACCGCCCGCACCGGCCCGTTCTCCACCAGCCGCACCGATTCCGCGGTGAACTCCCCGGCCACGTCCTGGTAGGCGCGCACCCGATGGCTCCAGGTGTCGGACCGGTCCTCCAGGACCATCGCATGCGGCTTCCCGCGCTCGGCGGCGAGTTCCCGATCGTGCGCCTTGTCGTAGAGCCGGCGCAGCCAGCCGGTGGCCGGATCGACCTCGATCGCGAGGAACTCGTTCTCCAGGGTCGTGTCCGAGGCCCGCACCTCGTTGGCGGACGTCCGGTCCGCGGCGGGCCGGATCCGGTAGACGCGGTAGCCCAGCGGCGGCACGTCGACCGCCAGGGCTAGTCTTCCGCGTGGCCCGTTCACGGTAGCCGCCGACTGGGTGCGCTGCACCGGAACCATTCGGTCCTCGTCGTCGGCGACTTCGGCCGCGGCGCCCGGGAACCCCGCGAACTCGAATTCCACGTCGGCCCGCAGCCGCCACGGATGCGGGTTGAACACCACCAGCGGGGTCATCCGCGGTTCGGCCGGAATGTGGATCCGGCGGCTCAGCACCTGCACCGCCCGGTTGAACGCGCGGGAGGCCACCGAGATCGCGTGCCCGAACTGGTCGCGGCTGTCGGTGTAGGCGGGTTCGATCGCCGCGCCGCCCAGCGTGTCGTGGAACTGGTTCAGCAGCACCAGCTTCCAGGCCTCGCCGAACCCCGCGAGCGGGTACCCGATCCCGCCGAGCACCGCGGCCACGGTGGCCCACTTCTCCGCGCGCAGCAAGGTGTTCTCCGCACGCCGGTTCCACCGCTTGACCCCGGCGTGCGCCGAGTAGCAGCCGACCGCGTGGTGCTGCAGTTCCCCGGCGTGCACCGGGATCTCCGCGCCGCCTTCGACGAGCCGGTCGAAGAACTCGCGCGGCGACCCGCACCGCAGCCGCGGCAACCCGTCCGCCGCGTCGAGCCGCCGGATGCTGTCCAGGTTCGCCCGGGTCGGCCCGCCCCCGTGGTTGCCGACCCCGTAGAAGACCATCAGCTCCGGAATGTCCGGCGGCAGCTGGGCCAGCGATTTGTCCACCTGGTACCCGAGGTCGTGGCCGGAGCTGCCGTACTCGTGCGGGATCCGGTAGGCGAGCACGCGGGACCCGTCCGGTGACTCCCACCAGAAGTACGGCCCGGGCAGCGCCTTCTCATGCGGGCCGGGGCGCAGGAAGACATAGGAGTCCATCCCGCTCTTGCGCAGCAGCTGCGGGATGGACGCGTTGTGCCCGAAGGAATCGACGTTGCAGCCGACCGTGGCGATGATGCCGAACTTCGCGTGCAGGTAGCGCTGCGAGTACAGCGCCTGCCGGACGAACGACTCGCCCGCGGGCAGGTTGCAGTCCGGTTCCACCCACCAGCCGCCGACCATCCGCCAGCGGCCGTCGGCGATCCGGCGGCCGATTTCGGCGAACAGTTCCGGATCGCTCTCTTCCACCCATTCGAGATAGCAGACCGAATCGCAGGTGAACACGAACTCGGGGTATTCCGCCATCCGGTCGATCGCGGAGCGGAACGTCGCACGCACCTCCTGGTAGCCCTCGGGCCACTGCCACAGCCACACCGGATCGATGTGCGCGTTTCCGATCATGTGCACCAGGCGTTCCGCCGATCCGGCCATGACTACCCCTTCCGCCCTTCGGTCGCGATGCCCCGGATGAAATGCCGCTGGGCGAGGAAGAACACGACGACCATGGGCAGCGTGGTGAGCACGCTGCCGGCCAGCACGATCTCCCACTGCTGCTCACCGCCCTGGCCGAACTGGTCGGAAATGCTCTTCAGCCCTCGGGGCAGTGTGAACAGATCCGGATCGCGCAGGTAGATCAGCGGTTTGAGCAGTTCCGACCAGCTCGCCTTGAGTTCGAAGACGAAGGTGACCACGAGCGCCGGCCGGCACAGCGGCAACGCGATGCGCCAGAACATCGTCCAGTAGTTCGCTCCGTCCACCCGCGCGGCCTCGAACATCTCCCGGGGCAGGCCGAGGAAGAACTGGCGCAGCAGGAAGATGTAGAAGGCGCTGCCGAACAGGTTGGCCGCCCACAGCGGCACCTGGGTGTTGGCGAGCCCGGCGCCGTCCCAGATCAGGTACACCGGGATCATGGTCACCGCGCCCGGCAGCATCATCGTCGCCAGCACCAGACCGAACAGCGCGTTCCGCCCGGGAAACCGGAAGTACGCGAACCCGAAGGCCACCACCGAACTGGTCAGGGTCACCGCGACGGCCGCGGCCAGGGCCACCGCCACGCTGTTGAACAGCCAGTCCAGCACCGGCGCCGCGCGCCAGATCTCGACGTAGTTCTGCCACGCCCAGCGGTGCGGCACCAGCGCGTTGTCGAACACCTGCGAACGCGGTTTGAGCGAGGCGCCGAGCAGCCAGAGGAACGGGTAGAGGAACAGCGCCGAGGCCGCGATCAGCAGCGCGCCGAAAACGAGCCTTCGCGTCATCGGCTCACCGGCCCTCGTAGTGGACGAACCGCTTGCTCAACCGCACCTGGATCGCGGTGATCGCCAGGATGACCAGGAACAGCAGCCAGGCCATCGCCGACGCGTACCCCATGTGCAGGAACTGGAACGCCTGCTGGAAGAGGTAGATGAGGTAGAACAGCGCGGCGTCGCTGCTGTAACTCGCCGAGGACGCGCTGCCGTAGAAGGCGGTGTACGCCTCGTCGAAGGTCTGCAGCGCGGCGATGGTCTGCACGATCAGGGTGAAGAACAGCGCGCCGCTGATCATCGGCACGGTGATCTTGCGGAACCGCTGCCAGGCCGAGGCGCCGTCGATCTCCGCGGCCTCGTACAACTCGCTCGGGACGTTCTTCAGCGCCGCGAGGTAGATCACCACCGTGCTGCCGACCGACCAGAGATGCATGAGCACCAGCCCGGGTTTCACCCAGAGGTCATCGGTGCTCCACTGCGGACCTTCGATTCCGATCGCGCCGAGCGCCGCGTTGACCACGCCGACCTGCCCGTTGAACAGCAACAGGAACAGCACGCCGACGGCGACCTTGGGCGTGACCTCCGGCAGGTAGAACACCGTGCGGAAGAACCCGGCCGAGCGGCGGCCGACCCGGGCGAGCAACGAGGCCAGGGCCAGCGACACGGCCATGTGCGCGGGCACCGCGAGGACCGTGTAGATCATGGTGTTCGCCATGCTCTTCGCGATCTTCGGATCGGCCAGGATCTCCTCGTAGTTGGCCCATCCGGCGAACCGGGGCGCGTTGAGCGCGTCGTAGTCGGTGAACGACAGGACCAGGCTGGCGACCATCGGGATCGCCATGAAGATCACGAACCCGATCATCCACGGGGACAGGAAGGCATACGCGGCCCAGGTCTCCCCGCGGCGGAATCGCGTCCGCCTGCGCTCCACAGTGGACACCGGACTACCTCCCGGCCGCGCGGTCGAGGGCCTGCTGCGCCTCCCGCTGCGCCTGGGCGAGCGCGTCCGCGGATTTCTGCTTGCCGGAGAGCACCCGGTTCACCGCGTCCTGCCACGCCGTCTTGAACTCCGCCCCGGCCTTCGAGGACGGCATCGCGAACGCCGACTTCTGCGCCTCCAGCGTCGCCCGCACGGCGGCGTCCAACGCCGGTCGGTCCCCGAGCTGGACCAGCTCGCCGAAGATCTTCCGGTCGGCGATCTCGTTTCCGGTGTAGATCCCGGTGAACGCCTTGCCTTCGGCCTTGCGCTTGTCGGCCCGGGCCCGCGCCGCCGCGACCCAGGTGTCCGCATCGGACATGGTCTTGATGAACGCGCACGCCTGGTCCTTGTGCTTGCTCCCGGCCGGAATCGCCCACGCGCTGCCGGTCACCCAGTCGATCGGTCGGCCCTGCTGGTCGGGGAACGGCGCGACCGTCAAGGCGGTCCCGGGTGCGACGTTGGCCAGCACGTTGAGGTACCAGTCCTCCATCGGGAAGGCGGCCAGCTGGTCCTTGCTGAACGGGTTCTGCTCCCCGAAGAAGTCGAACGAATCGCGGAACGCCTTGACCGCGCCCCAGCCGCCCTGCGCGTCGAGCAGGCTCACCGCGTAGTCCAGTGCCGCCACCAGGGCCGGATCGGTGAGCTGGGCGGCCTTCCCGTCGTCGCTGAGCATCCGCACCCCGTTGGCGCGCGCCCACAGCGGGAGGAACTCGGGGATCTTCGGGTCGAAGCCGATCCGGGTCAGCCCACCACCGGGTCCGTGCCTGGTCAGCGCGCGGGCCACCTGGGCCAGCGCGGCGCGGTCGCTGGGGTTCACGTCCCGCGGCCGCAATCCCGCGGAGTGCACGGCGGCGTCGTTGATCATCAGGATCCGGTTGTTGTAGAACTCGGGCAGGCCGTAGAGCACGCCGTCCTGGGTGATCTCGGCGAGCGCGGCCTTGCGGTACTGATCGAGATTGATCCCCTGCTTCTCGACGCAGCCCCGCAACGGTTCCAGCGTGCGGCGGGCGGCGTAGCTGCCGAGCAGCTGGCGGTCCAGGTAGATCAGGTCCGGCGGGGTGCCGGAGGCGACCGCGGAGAGGAACTGCTGCGCGTTGAACGCGCTGCCGCCCACCTGCACCCGGGCCGGGGCGATGACCTGGTTGGCGCGCTCGACCCGGGTCTTGGCGACCTCGTCGGCCAGGCCGAAGCCCATCGTGGTGAGCACCGCGGTATCGCCCGAGTCGTTCGCCCGGCGCCCCACCCCACCGCATCCGGCGAGCACGAGCACGAGCACCGCGGCGAGCACCCCGAACCGCATCGACCTGCCCTTTCCTCCGCGCCATTGAGGGGAAAAGTGAATGAAGCCCGGAGGCCCACCCAGTGTGGAATCGTTGCCACAAGTCTGGGACGGCGGTGGATTCCCGTCAAGACGCTGATCGGTTTCGCGGGGCCCGTCAGCCGGCGGCGGGGCCGGTGGAGCCCCGCACGAGGAGTTCCGGTTCCACCCGGATGGTCCTGGCTCGTTCCGGCCCGCCGCCGGAAAGCCGCTCCAGCAGCACCTCGGCGCAGCGCCGCCCGAACTCCACGGTGTGCTGGGTGACCGTGGTGATCGCCGGCCGGACCATCGACATCCACGGCACGTCGTCGTAGGCCGCGAGCGAAAGCCGCAGGGGAATCCGCATCCGCCGGTGCTGGATCTCCTCCAGCGCCCCCTGGGCGAGCACGTTGTTGGCCGCGAACACCGCGGTGACCTCGGGGTACGCGTCGAGCAGACCGCCGAGGGCGCCCCGGGCCGCGGTCACGTCGAAACTGGTGGTGTAGGCGATGAGCCGCTCGTCGACCGGCGCCCCGGCCGCCTCGTGCGCGGCGCGGTAACCCGCCAGCCGCCCCGAACCGGTCGTCCACTTCGTCTCGTCGATGAGCAACGCGATCCGCCGGTGCCCCAGGCCGAGCAGGTGCCGGGTGACCAGTTCGGCGCCGGATTCGTTCGCGCCGAGCACCGCGTCGCCGTACCGGGTGCTCACCCGCCGATCGGCCTGCACGACCCGGACCCCTTGCCGGCACAGGCTCTGGACCGCGCCGGCGGACACCGGGGTCACGATCACCCCGGGCACCCGCATGGCGACGAATGCCTGCACCGCCGACATCTCCTCCTCGGCCCGGCCGTCGTCGTTGACCAGCACCATGTGATAACCGGCGGCGCGCAGCACCTGCTCGATCCCGGCGGCCAGATCCGCGTAGAACGGGTTGCGCAGATCGGAGATCAGCACCCCGATCGATCGGCTCGACCGGCTGCGCAGGGTCCGCGCGTTCGCGTCCGGGACGTAGCCGATCCGGGCCGCGGCGGCGAGCACCCGCTCGCGCACCTCGGGCGCCGCGTAACCGCTGCCGTTGAGCGCCCGCGACACGGTGGACGGCGAAACCCCCGCCTCGCGGGCCACGTCGGCTCCGGTCGGCGGGCGATTCGCTGGACGATCCTTGGTCCCGCCGGCCACGCCCGAAGTCTAAGGCCTGCGGCTCGCGAATCGCCGTCCGGTCGCGCGAGTCCGCGGGAGTCGTGAGTGGACAGCCACTCACGACCCCGGGGTGGGGAGGTCGTGGGTGGCGCGGTAGGAGCGCCACGTGCTGGCGACCTCGGCGAGATCGGCGGGGCGCAGGGGTTCGCCGCTGTGATCGATGTGGGTGGCGTAGTAGAGCGCCGGGACGCCCAGGTCCGGCTGGACGCGCAGGTATTCGGCCCAGGTGGCCCGGTCGGGCAGGCACCAGCCGTCGGTGTCCACGGGGGTACCGGGCAGCGCCGCCCGCGCGACCGCGGCCCGGTAGGTCATCTGCGGCACCACCGGCCCGTCCGGGTCGACGGCGTCGAGCATCCGGATGTCGTTGAGCCGGACCATGTCGGTGACGTCCGCGAACGCCGGGTTCGGGGTGTGCGTGACGATCAGGGCGTCCGGCTTGCGGAGTTTCGCGCGGTCGTGGACCACGCGCAGCAGTTCGTGCAGCAGGGCGGCGCCCCAGGACGGGCCGCTGTGACGCGGCGCCACCCCGCTCGGCGTGCGCGCGAGGAAGTCGACCTTGAGCCCGTCGGCGTCCAGCCCGCCGGGGCCGAGCAGGAAACCGACCGCTTCCTCGATCAGTTCCCGCCCGCGCGGGGACTCCGGATCGAGTGCGACCGGCGTGCCGTCCGGCAGCCGCACGCAGGCTTCCGGTGGCGCGCCTTCGGGATCCCATGCCTTCCACCACAACAGGATCCGCTGGCCGCGCCGGTGCCGATCGGCGATCCAGCCGGCGAGGTCCGGCCACTTCCGCTCGTCCGGCCGGTTGGTCGCGTACCGCCGCTGCCACTTGTCGTCGATCACGATCGTGCCGGGCACCACGTCGCAGGCTTCGAGTTCGCGGAGGAAATCGTCGTAGTGCCGCTGGGTGGCGAAGTCGCGGGCCGGGCGACCGGCCGACTTCGCGAGGTGGTTCTGCGCTCCCCAGCCGCAGAACATCGGCTGCCGCCAGTGCGCGGGAACCGCACCGGCGGGCCGCGGCGCGAGCCCCCGGGCCACCAGCAGGTCCCGATGCGCGCGCAGGGCGGCCACCGGATCCCGGGCGCCGAACCGGATGACCACCGCCGGGGTCTCGAACTCCCCCGCCACCCGGGTGTGGCCCTCGTAGTCCAGCCGCAGCGCGAAGCCGTCCGTGCCGCCGGTGTAGTGCAGGGCCGTGAAGTTCTGCTCCGAGACCGGGGCGGCGAGCCCGATGCCCGCCCATGCACCGTCCGAACGGGACACCGCGAAACACCACGGCGCCGGGGCGAACAGCCACCGGCCCACCCCCGGCTCTGCCCCGTCGCCGACCACTCCGATCACCGCGGGCTCGGCGGCCGGGCGCACGATCCGGCGGGGGTGGTCGGGATTGGGCGAGTACAGCTCGCGCAGCGCCGACCCGCTGGGCAGGAAACCCCGCGGCGGCCACCATCCGCCGAGCAGGTGGCCGGTCCGGACCCGGCCCTCGCCCCGGACCGCGGTCCGCAGCTCGAGCCGATCGTCGTGGTACTCGAGCGTGGTGACCCGCGACCGCCACCGCGAACTGGCGCACCGCACCTCGATCCGGTTGCCCCGGTGGCTGACCTCGGGTTCGCCCAGGGTTTCGTCCGGCCCGTCCAGGGTGTCCACAGAGGACAGCAGCCGCAGCCGGAACCACAGCCGGTCGTCGGCGTCCCGGATCTCCGCGATCAGCCGGTGCGGATCCCACCGGAGGCGTCCGGTCACCGGACGTCGACCAGTGCCTCGGCGTGCTGCCCGAACCGGCGGGCGCCGACGGTGAGATCGGCGGCCAGCCGCGCCCGGCGGCAGGCCGTCCCGGCCGGTGGGGTGACCGCGAACTCGAACGTCGTGGTCGCCTTTCCGGCGACGGTCGCGGTCGCCTCGGCCGGTGCGCACGACCAGCCCGCCGGGGCCGCCATGCGCACGGTCACCTCCTCTTCGGTCGCGAACGGGTTGCGCGCCTCGACCTGGAACCGCACCGGCTCCCCCGGCGCGGTGCTCGCCTGGTACGGCCGGATCCACGCGCCGACCCCCTCCGCGCCGAAGTCCACTTCGGACAGGGGCAGCAGGTCCCGGTGCACCTGGGCGAGTTCCTCGGCCTTGGCCAGCAGCATGTCCAGATAGGCCTGATCCACCCAGCGCGGCGGCCAGTGCCCGCTGACGATCAGGTCCGGGTGCAACGACTGGTACAGCTTGGCGCTGGCGATGAAATCGTCGATCTCGAACCGGTTCTTGTACTGGAGGTTGAGCAGTTCGGTCCGCTCGTCGCGGATCCAGGTCGTGGTCTGCTGGTCCCCGGTGGCCAGCACCCGGTGACCGTCCACTTCGAACGCGATCGCCACCGCGTACCGGGTGTGCCCGGGCAGCGGGTACACGGTGAGCTCGTATTCGTGCCAGCGCACCGGTCGTTCGCAGTCGAGTACCCGGTCGGCCGGGATCGGGTCGTACCACAGGCACGGCAGGTCGTAACGCGACGGCTCCGCGAGGATCTCGGCGACCGAGCGCTCGCACCAGATCTCGGTGCCCTCGACCTCCCGCAGCAGGTTGAACCCGGCCACGTGGTCGTCGTGGTAGTGCGTGGCCACGGCCACCTCGACCCGCGCCACCCCGAAGTCGCGGCGCAACGCGGTCAGCGACGGCAGCCACGGCCGCCGGGACGACCGGTCGTGGCCCACGGGATGACCGACGACCATGTCGTAGCCGAAGTCGACGAACAGCGCGTTCCCGGTGCCGGACAACAACACGTAGGTGGTGCCCAGGCTGGTGCGGTTGCGCAGCAGGTGCGGGCTGACCACCTCGAACGGGCGATCGTGCCACGCCCGCAGATCCCACGGCGTGTCCCGGCGCGAATCGCCGAAGGTCCGCAGGCGCGTCTCCAATAGTTCGAACGCCGCGGGCGGGTCCTCGATCGGCTTGCCGTGCGACGGCAGCACCACCTCGGGTTCCCGTGCAGACAGTTCGTAGAGGGACAGCACGCTGGCCTGCACGCCCTCCACCGCGCTGTAGGACCACTGGGTGGCCGCGAGCGACCACACCTGGCCGGGCCCGTAGATCAGGTCCCCGGTGAACGCGACCCGGCGGCCGCCGACGTCGACCAGATAGGAAACCGATCCGATCGTGTGACCGGGGGTCGGCAGGGTCAGCACGTCGAAGCCGCCGAACCGGCGGGTCCGGTACTCCGGCACGGTCCCGCTCACCGCCACCGGTTCCAGCAACGAGAACCGGTCCTGCCGCAGGTCGTAGTAGTTGTAGAGGGCGCGCTGCTGCCAGTGTTCGTCCACTGTGGAGAAAAGGTCCCGTTCGACCGGCGGGACCCAGATCCGGATCCCGGCCTCGACCGCGCGCGGCAGCCCCTGGGCCTGGTCCCGGTGGTGGTGGGTGAGCAGCACGTCGGTCACCCGGTCCACGCCGAACTCGGCGAGGTGATCGAGCAC
This sequence comes from Amycolatopsis anabasis, assembly GCF_009765355.1. Taxonomy (GTDB): domain Bacteria; phylum Actinomycetota; class Actinomycetes; order Mycobacteriales; family Pseudonocardiaceae; genus Amycolatopsis; species Amycolatopsis anabasis. The sequence goes on from NZ_VTHK01000040.1 coordinate 25,730, forward strand.
CGCGCCACTCCCGAAGTCGATCAGAACCGCTGCCCGGTCCCGGACCAGGAGGTAGACATTGCAGGTGTCCTCGAACAGGAAAACCCCGTCCGGAAGCGGGTTGTCGGCCGCCGGTCCAGCTTGGACAGCCATGGTCACCGACTTTCGGTAGGCAGCTGTGGCAACGTTGCCACATTGTGCGGTCCGTCCCCCGCCGAGGACAAGATCTCCAGCAGCTCGGTCAGGAAACGATCCAATACCCCGTCGGCAACCTTGACCGGAACGTCCCGGTGTGGCAGGCGGGTGTCCCGGGGAGTCCGCGCCCGCTCCGCCAGTTCGGCCACCAGCACCCCGGCCCGGCGCGCGGCGGGACGATCACCCGCGACCAGCTCGCCGAGCATCGTGGCCGCCGCGGCCAGCGCCCGGCCCCACAGTTCGGTCGCGTCCAGCCAGGCCGCGGCCTCCGCGGCGAACCGGGGATCGGCGACCCCGGCCCGGATCGTCCCCGGCGCCGCGGCGAGCCGGCTCGCGAGTCCCCGCAGCCGCGCCAGGGCCGCCCCGGTGTCACCCGCCGCCCATTCGGCCCGGAACGCGGCACAGGCCTCCGCGTGCTCCGGAGCCTGCACCAGGTGCAGCCGCTCGTCGAGGGTGTTGACGTCGGCGAAAGCCTCGAGCGCGGCGAGCACGTCGGCCCGGCCACCGGCGAGTTCGGCGAGGGCGGAGCGCCACGCACGGCGGGCGTCGAAACCGGTGTCGTCCCAGCCGTAGGCGGCCACCGACGACAGCGCGACCGAACTCATCGCGGGCTGGTTCATCGGATTGGCCAGCACGCCCACCACGTGCGCGGACAATCCGTTCTCCCGGCCCGAATAGTCGCCCAGCGGCACCCGGCCGGGGAGGTAGTCGTTGACCGGATAGTTGTCCCACAACAGGATCTCGTGCCCGAACAGTGCCGCGGCCCGGGCGGCCTCCGCCCGCTCGATCGTGCGCGGAACGACGTCGTGCCCGGTCCACCACACCAGCACCCCGGGGTCGAGCCGCTCGCGCAGCGCGCGTTTGTACGGCGTGTCGGCGAGGCCGTGGTATTCGGTGGGCACCAGCTGCACCGGTTCGACGTCCCCGTGCGAACGGGCCCAGCGCACCACCTCGCCGACCAGCCAGGCATGCGCGCGCCCCGCGCTGGCACCGGGCGAATCGCCGCCGAACCGTTCCCGGTCCGCGGCGCAGTGCCAGGTCCGGTAGTCGATGTCGTCGAGCGCCACCGCGAAGGCCCGGCAGCCGGCGGCGTGCAGGGCGTCGAATTTCGCCAGCAGCGCGGCGAGGTCGCCGGTCACCGAGTACCGCATCGACAAACCGGGCGACACCGCGAAGACGAACGTGACGTGGTTGTCGCGGGCGCGCCGCACCAGTTCGGCGAGTTCGGCCAGGGTTTCCGGCGGATACGGGTCCCGCCACTTTTCCCGGTGGTAGCCGTCGTCCTTCGGCGCGTAGACGTAGGCGTTCATCCGGTGCGCGCCCAGGAAGTCCAGATGCGCCAGGCGATCGGCGTGCGACCAGGGCGTGCCGTAGAAACCCTCGATCGAGCCCCGGTAACGCACCGCGGGCCGGTCCCGGAGCTCGACGCCCGGCAGTTCGGCGCTCCGCTCGGCGAGCCGCCGGAACTCCCGTGCCGCGTACCAGGTCCCGGCGGGATCCGAACCGTCCAGGACGATCCGGCCACGGCCGTCGCTCCCCCGGCCGATGCTCAGGCGGTAGGCGCCGGGCATCCGGTCCCCGATCGGTTCCTCGCCGATCCGCACCACGAGGTCCGGTGTCCCGGCCCCTTCGGCGATCCCGCGCGCGGCCAGCGCGTCGCGGACGATCCGTTCCGCGGCGGGATCGGCGCCCGGTCCGCGAACCAGGGCGAGGGAGGCACCGGCGACGAGCGCGAAACCGTCCGGGCGGTCGATCAGGTGAGTCGGCATCTCCGGAAGGGTATTCAGCGCGAACCGGCGTGACGAGGCCCGATCCGGTGGAACGAGGTTCAGCCGACCGTGGCAGGAACCTCCTCCCCGGCCGCGGTTCGCGCGGGCCGCGGGGCGGGCCGCTGCCGGAGTGCGGCGGCCGCGAGCAGCGTTGCCGCCAGGGAGACCGAGCCGGCGACGAGCAGCGCGGATTCGGGGCCCAGGCGTTCGCACAGCCAGCCGAGCAGCGGTGCGCCCGTCGCGCCCGCCGCCGCGGATACCGCGCCCTGGACCGCGAGCATCCGGCCGCGCATCTCCTCGGCCGAATCCAGTTGCAGCCGGGTGCTCTTCGCCGTGTCGATCAGGACCGCGCCGGCCGCGATGGGCAGGATCATCGCGGCGAAACCGAGGGTGCCGGGGGCGAAACCGCTGGCCGCCTGCAACGCACTGGTCACCGCGGCCGCTCCCAGCAGCAGGGGGAACGTGAGTTCCCGCGCCCGTGCCGCGAGCAGGCCGCCGAGCACCGTGCCGACCGCGAACACCGACGACAGCAGGCCGTAACCGGCAGCACCGGCGCCGAGGGGTCCCTGGCTCATCGCGGCCATGGTCACCTGGTAGTTGCGGCCGAGTCCGGAGAGCACGAAGCCCAGGACGAACAGGATCAGCAGCACCCGGCTGCGCCGCAGGTAGACCAGTCCCGCCCGCACCCCCGCCCGCTCCGGCGGGCTGACCGCGAGCGGGTGCAGTTCACCCGTGCGCATCAGCACGATCGTCCCGATCACCGCGAAGAAACTGACCGCGTTGATGAGGAACAGCGCCGATTCGCCGACCGCCGCGACGAGCACTCCGGCCGCGCTCATGCCCAGCACACGACCGGCCGAGTTGACGATCGAACTCAGGGCCAGCGCGTTGCCGAGGTGCTCCCGCGGCACGACCTGCCCCGCGAACCGGCCGAGGGCCGGCCCTTCGAAGGAGCCGATCAGCCCCGACAACGCGGTGAGCGCGTAGATCGGCGCCAAGGGCGCCTCGGCGCCCACCAGCACCGCCAAGGCGACCGCGATCAGCACGTGCAGTGTCTGCGAGCACAGCAGCAACCGCCGGGGCGGGAACCGGTCGGCGAGCGCACCCGCCCAGGGGCCGAGCAGCAGCGCCGGAAGCGTGCTCAACAGAACCGAGAATCCGACCGAGGTCGCCGATCCGGTGCGAGCGAGCACCACCCAGTTCAGGGCGAGCACCTGCATCCAGGTGCCGGTCACCGAGACCAGGTCGGCAGTGGCCCAGAGCCGATAATTGTGATTCGCGAGCGCGCGGAACATCGGCGGCAGATTTCGCCGCAAGATTTGCTTTCCTTTCCAGCACGGGCGCGCTCACGCGGAGCCGGCGACCCGGGTACATCAATGTCGAACGCCCGGCTCCATTACCGAGCGCCACAAACGCTACCCACTGATCACTACGGTCCCGCTGTGTTCTTGATCATAAGAAGTGGTGGCCACCGCACCAGGGCGATGGCCACCACGGGCATCGGTCAGGAATTGATCTGCTGGGTGAGGACGGTGTGGTAGCTCATCACACGGGCGTACACCCCGGGGTATCCGGCCTGCGCACAACCACGGCCCCACGAGGTGGCGCCGATGAGCTTCCCGCCGGCGACCATCGGGCCGCCCGAGTCACCCTGGCAGGTGTCCACGCCGCCCTGCGGGTAGCCCGCGCACACCATCGCCGAGCTGATGTACGACGAGCCGTACGCCTTGCCGCACGTGGCGTCGGAGGTCACCGGGACGGTGGCCTTGAGCAGGTAGCGGGACGCCGAACCACCCGAACTGGTGGTCCCCCAGCCGAGGATCGTGGCCTGGGTGCCGGCCGCGTAGAGCGCGCCGTCCGAGGGACCGGCCAGCGGCAGGGTGCTCGCCGTGAGGTTCCGGTCCAGGGTCAGCACCGCCACGTCGTAACCGCGGGTCGCCGTGGAGTAGCTGGGATGCACCCAGATCTTGGTCACATTGGCCACGACGCCGGCCGAGCTCTGCTTGTCCTCCCGGCCCTGCACCACCCGCGTGCTGGACGGCGAGCGTCCCGACACGCAGTGCGCGGCGGTCACGACCTTGTTCGCCTTCACCAGCGTGCCACCGCAGAACTGGAAATTGCTCGAGTTGGCGAGGAAAACGGTCCAGGGATACTCGTTGACATTCGCCCGGGTGCCGCCGACGATCATCGGCGACGCGTCGCCGGACGGTTCCGGTGGTGGGGCCGCTCCGGCCGCGGACAGGTTGGACAGTCCGAGCAGTGCGGCCGCGAGGGCCACGAACACCACTCGGATCAGGCGGCGCAGGGTTTCCGCCATGATCATCTCCATTCTGTTGTGCCCCGAAAATGGGGATACAGCTATTTAGACACGGGGAGAGCGCGAACACATCGGTCTGTCGCTCGAATCGACGCCGACGAAAGGAGTACTGGCCACGATTTCGTGGTGGCGCAAAACCGCCAACGGCGGAATTGTGTCAGGATTTCGAGAAAATCCGCCGCACCGCGGCGAGGTTCAGTCCGGGCGGGTGTGCGCCCGGGCGACGACGACCGGGCACAGCGCGTACGACATCACGGCCTGGCTGGTGGATCCCAGCAGCATCCCGGCCAGCCCGCCGCGCCCCCGGCTGCCCACCACCAGCAATTGCGCCCGATCCGCCACGCGGAGCAGTTCCTCGGCCGGGCGGCCGCGCGGTACCCGGTATTCCACGGAGACATCCGGATACCGCTCCGCCCACTCGTCGAGCCGCTCGGCGAGCACTTCCCGCGCGTGCTCTTCCATCGCGTCGCGGTCCACGCCCCACCGGGCGTCGTCGAGGACCGTGGTCAGGAACGCGTGGTCCCAGCTGTGCAGGGCGATCAGCTCGCCACCCCGCCAGGACGCCTCCTCGAAGGCGATCGGGATGGCGGACGCGCAGGCCGGGGAATCGTCGACGCCCAGCACCACCGGCCCCTCGGTCGGCGGTGCGTCCTCGGCCACGTGCGGCCGGACGAAGGCCACCGGGCACCGCGCGTGGGCGGCCAGCGCGACCGAGGTGGAACCCGCCAGTGCCCGGCCGAGCGGGCGCAGCCCCCAGGTGCCCAGCACGAGCAGTCGCGCCGATTCGGCTTCGGCGAGCAGCGCGGGCGTCACGCTGTCCGCGCGCAGCTGGAGCTCGACCTCCAGCCCGGGGACCGCGGCCTCGGCCGTCTCGCGCGCGGTGTCCAGCAGCCGCTGCCCGCGCGTCCGCAGGGTTTCCTGCAGTTCCTCGCGGATGGGCATCATGCGCGGGTAGGTCAGCGCGAGGTCGTCGACCACGTGCACCAGGCGCAGCCGGCAGCGCCGGTGCCGCGCCTCGTCCGCCGCCCAGGCGACCGCGCGCACCGCCGAATCGGAACCGTCGACCCCGGCGACGATCGGAGCATCGAGGCTGCCGGACATCGAGATCACACTCCCGTCGTGACCGCTCCCGTTCCGACCATCCCGCGATCGCGCGGCCTCGGCAACACGACCGGCCCGGCATCACGCACACTGGATCCACGATGACCACCACGTTCGCCCCGGTCCGCGCGCCTCGACCCACCTCGCGCCGGCGCGCCGCCGCCGTCCTCGTCGCCGTGTTCCTGCTCGCCGCGGCGACCTTCCTGGCCAATCGCGTGCTGCCCGGCTGGGCGTATCCGGTGTGCGGCGCGGGCACCGCGGTCCTGCTGGTCGCGGTGGCCCGCGGGTCCGGGCTGCGCCCGCGGGACGTCGGCCTGGACCGGCGGCACGTGCGCCGGTCCGCGTCGACCGGGCTGGCCGCGGCCGGGGTCGTCGCGCTCGGATTCGCCCTCGCGCTGGCCGTGCCCGCGCTGCGCCCGGTGTTCCACGACGGCCGGGTCGGTGATCCGGGCATCGGCGAGGTGCTGTGGCAGGTCCTCATCCGCATTCCGCTGGGCACGGTCCTGGTGGAGGAGATCGCCTTCCGGGGCGTGCTGCCCGCGCTCCTCGGCGGGGACGAGCGCTGGCGCTGGGGCCCGGTGCTCGGCGCCTCGGGCCTCTTCGGCCTCTGGCACCTGCTCCCGTCCCTGGCACTCGTGCGGAACGCCGCGGTGCAGTCGCTTTTCGGCGGGCTGCCGCTCGCGGTGATCTCCGCGCTGGCCATGCTGGCGGCGGCCGTCGCCGGGGTCGGCCTGTGCTGGCTGCGGCACGCCGGGCGCGGGGTCCTCGCCCCGGTGCTGTTCCACCTGGCGACGAACTGCGGCGGACTGCTCATCGCCTGGTGGGTGCGGTTCGGCTAGAGCGCCAGCGCGCGGGCGATCTCCTTCGGCCGCAGGATGCGCAGCAGCCCTTCCAGCAGGTAGTAATCGGCGTACGGAAGGGAAATCTCCACCCCGTCCTCGCTCGGGCGGTTGCGGGTGCACCGGGCGACGATCGCCTCGGCGCGGGTCGATCGCGTGGTCAGGCAGGTGCGGGTCAGCGCCCGCAGGATGCGCACCGCGCTGTCCCGGTACCGCGCCTTCCCGGCTGCCGCGGCGAGATCGAGCAGGCCGCACGCCATGACCGCACCGGCCGAGGCGTCCTTGATGTCGTTCGGCGCCTGCGGGGCGAGGTAGTCCCACACCGGCACGTGGTCCGGGGTGAGGGCGCGCAACGCGAAATCGGCGAGTTCGGTCGCGGTCTCGAGGAACCGCTTGTCGCGGGTGCGCCGGTACATGGTGGTGAAGCCGTAGATTCCCCAGGCCTGACCGCGCGACCAGCACGAGGTCGGGCTGTAGCCCTGCACGGTGCCGGGTCCGCGGGCCGCCCCGGTTTCCGGGTCGAAGTCGAACACGTGCGGCGTGGATCCGTCCGGGCGCACGAACACCCGCCGCGTGGTCAGGGCGTGCTCGGTCGCGATGGTCAGGTACTTCGGGTCCGCGGTCTGCTCGGTGGCGAACGCGAGCAGATCCAGGTTCATCATCGTGTCGATGATGACCCGGCCCGCGTTCCGCGGATCGCCGAGCGCGCCCCAGGCCCGGATGAAACGCCCTTTTTCGTTGTACCGCTTGATCAGCGACGAAGCCGCCCGCACCGCCCCGTCCCGCCACCGCGGGTCACCGGTCAGCCGCCACGCGGTGACCCAGGACGGTGTGAAGAGGAAACCGAGGTCGTGGGTCCCGGTGTCGTCCTGGCGCGGCGCGAGCTTCCGCGCCCAGTCCAGCGCGTGCTCCCGGAACCAGGTGTCCTCGCTGTACACCCAGGCCAGCAGCAGGGCGCCCGGCCAGAAGCCGCCGACCCAGTCCCCGTTCTGCGAATAGGTCCACTTCTCGAACCTGGTCCCCACCGGGAACCCGCCCGCGTTCGGCGCGGTCACGCGCAGTTTCGCGAGCGCGTAGTCGACGGCGTCGGCGAAATCGGGACCCGGTTCGGCCGCGAGGGCGGGGGCGGGAACCGCCGCGGCGCCCACCGCGACCGCGGTCGAACTCAACAACGCACGTCTGGAGAGGGTCACGGCAGCCGCCCTTCGTTCGGGTGCATCGACCGCCTATTCATACACCAATGTGATTGTTATTCACGTATATGAACACATCACCTCCCTTCGGCTTCCCGGGCCACCCGTTCCAGCCGGTGCCGGTAGTCCGCCCACCATTCCCGGTCGCCCGGTGGCAGATTGTCGCTGTCCTGCCGCAGCCCGGCGGCCCCGTCGATGAGTTCGCGGACGATGTCGGCGTGCCCGGCGTGCCGGTGGGTCTCGGCGATCATGTGGATCAGGATCCGGTGCAGGGTCACCTCGTTCCGGTCGGCCGGCCAGTGCGGCACCCGGCCGGGGGAATCCAGTGCCAGCGCCTCGATCGTGGCGTCCGAATGCGCCCACGCGCGGTGGTACAGCCCGACGATCTCCGCGCGTGACTCGTCCGCGGTCGCCCACATGTCCGCGTTGGGTTCCGCGTCATCGGCGAACCACGGCAGCGACTCGCCGGACGGCCGCCCGAAGGTGTCCCCGAAGTACCCCAGCTCGCAGCTGGCCACGTGCTTGATCAGCCCCAGGAGATTGGTGCCGGTCGGCGTCAGCGGGCGGCGGATGTCGTACTCCGAGAGCCCGTCGAGCTTCCACAGCAGGGCATCGCGGGCGATCTGGAGGTAACGGTGCAGAGCCGACTTCGGGTCCGATGCGGTCATACCCGGCAGCCTGCCACCCGGCACCGACAAAACCGGTCAGATGCCCAGGGCGTGCACCGGCCGCAACAACTGCTGCAGGAATTCGAGGTAGAGCCGCACGACGCTGAACGGGCCCCCGCCCACGATCGCCCACCCCGCGACCACCGCGATGACGGCCAGGACGAACGCGGCCGCGTTGACCCGCCGGGGGCGCTGCAGCATGGCGGCGATCAGCGCGAACGGCAGGCCGCCGCCGAAATACGCCAGCGCGATCTGCACACCCGGGGGGAAGAAGGCGCCGAAGGTCACCGTCGCGGCATATCCCCAGCCGGCGAACCCGAGCCCGCCCACCAGCAGGACCCACACCACCTTGCCCCGCGGGTCGTCGGCCACCCAGGACAGTTCCCCGGTGCGGGCCACGAGCACCGCCAGCCCCGCGACGAGCAGAACCAGCAACAGGAACAGCAGCGACAGCGCCCCGTTGGACAACTCGGCCAGCGAACGGAACCCGTAGTCCGGGTGCACCCCGCCGACGAGCAACAAGGCGACCGTGCCCAGGGTCAGCGAGGCGATCAGCCAGACGAACACCAGTTGCACCGCGTACCGCGCCGGAGAGATCACGGTGGTATTCAGGCAGAAGCCCGTCCGGGTTGTCCAGCGCGACCCGGCCTGTGAGGGTGCTGTGGGGTTGCTGTGGGTTCGCCGCGGAACGCCGCGTTTCCCGCATCCCTATGCTGTTCTTGTTCCCGGACGACCGGAAGGGGAGGCTGGATGCGCGGGCTGCTGGTGGTGTGCCTGCTGGTCCTCGCCACCCTGGTGGCCACGGCCGACGTACCCGCCGTTTCCGGCGCCGCCGCCCCGGAAACGGCCCGGTTCGAGGTGACCCCGGTGGGCGCCCTGTTCGACTGGGACGACGGGGAACTCGGGGAGCACTACTGCACCGGCAGCGTGGTGGACAGTCCCGCGGGGAACCTGATCGTGACCGCCGCGCACTGCCTGGACTCCTCGGCCGCCGAGGACATCGCCTTCGTGCCCGGGTACCACAACGGCATGGCGCCGTACGGAATCTGGACCGCGAGCCAGGTGATCGTGGACCCCCGGTGGTCGGCAGCCGCGGATCCCGATTTCGACATCGGGTTCGTCGTCGTGGGCCAGGCGGGAAATCCGCGGCCGATCGAGGCGGTCACCGGCGCGAACCGGCTCGCCACCGGCCGCGGGTTCGTCAACGACGTGACGCTCACCGGCTATCCGGACGACACCGACACCCCGCTGATCGCCCACGGCCGCACCACCGCGGCGGACGACCACCAGATCAAGGTGGACAGCCCGGGGTTCGAGGACGGCACGAGCGGCAGCCCGTGGGTGCTGCCCGGCGAACCCGGCACCGTCATCGGCGTGGTCGGCGGTTACCAGCTCGGCGGGGACGAACCCGACATTTCCTACAGCACCTATTTCGACGACGAGATCGCGAACCTCTACCGGCTCGCCACGTCAACGAGCTGACCGCCCGCCACACCGGACGTGTCAACACACGTCGACACGATCCGCGATACGCTTCCGTCGAGAACACGCACGACCGCATCGGGGACGGTGAATGACTCACACGACCGGCTCCGCGCCGGATGCGCCGGAAGGCGTCGACACGGAGAAGCCGTCGGCGGCCCGCATGTACGACTGGTACCTGGGCGGCGACCAGAACTGGGCCGTGGACCGCGAGTTCGGCAGAAGGGTCGAGGCGATCTTTCCGCTGATCAAGGAGGTCGCCCGGCAGAACCGGCAGTTCCTGGGGAGAGTCGTGCGGGCCGCGCTGGACGCCGGGTTCCGGCAGTTCCTGGACATCGGCTCCGGCGTGCCGACCGTCGGCAACGTGCACGAGGTCGTGGCCGAGAACCTGCCCGAGGGCGAGGAAGCCACCGTCGTCTACGTGGACTACGAGCCGGTCGCCGCGGCGCACGCGACGCTGCTCCTGGAACGGCACGGCGCGACGGGCTGGGCCGCGATGGTGCAGGAAGACCTGCGGAATCCCGAAAACATCTTCCGCGACCCGACGACCCGCCGGTTGATCGACTTCCGGAAGCCGGTGTGCCTGCTCATGGTCGCGGTGTTCCAGTTCGTCGGCGACGACGACCACCCGGTGGACCTGGTCGAGCGCTACCGCCGCGAACTCGCCCCGGGCAGCTGGCTGGCCCTTTCGCATCTCGCCTGCGACGAGGCCTCCCCCGCCGATCAGGCGGCGATCCGCGAATTCGTCGACGCCTACGTGCACACCTCCAACCCGGCGTGGCTGCGGGACCGGTCCGAAGTGGAACCGCTCTTCGGCGACTGGCCGTTGATCGAGCCGGGGCTGACCCACCTGCCGGACTGGCGACCGGACCGCGCGCCGAATCCGCTCGAGGCCAAGGCTCGTCCGTTCTGGTGGTGCGGGGTGGCGGAGAAACCCGGCCGCTGACCGGAGTTCACGGGCTGACGGCGAGGAACACGAAACCGGCGAACAGGGCCAGGTGCACCCCGCTCTGCAGCAGGGTGGCCCGGCCCGGGACGACGGTCAGCACGCTGACCACCATGGTGAGCGCCAGCAGGACCATCTCCGTGGCGCCGAGACCGAGCACCAGCGGGCCGTCCAGCCACACCGTGGCGACCGCGATCGCCGGAATGGTCAGCCCGATGCTCGCCATCGCCGAGCCGAGCGCGAGGTTCAGGCTGGTCTGGATCCGGTCCCGCCGCGCCGCGCGCACCGCGGCGAGGGTCTCCGGCAGCAGCACCAGCATCGCGATCACGACGCCGACCACCGACAGCGGCAACCCGGCCGCCGCGACCCCGGCCTCGATCGCGGGCGAAACCGCCTTGGCGTCGCCGACGACGGCGACGAGCGCCACGATCAGCAGCACCAGGCTCACCAAGGTTTCCGCCGTGCTCGGCGGCGCGGCGTGGTCTTCGCCGTCGATGACGCCGCCGTCCTTGGCGACCGGCAGGAAGTAGTCCCGATGGCGGAACGTCTGCATGGCCACGAACAACCCGTACAACGCGAGCGAGGCCACCGCGGCGAAGGCCAGTTGCGCGGCGGAGAACTCCGGGCCCGGGCGGGTGGTGGTGAACGTGGGCAGCACCAGGCTGAGCGTGGCCAGGGTCGCCACGGTCGCGAGCGCTCCGCCGGTGCCCTCGGCGTTGAACACCGCGACGCGGTGCCGCAACGCGCCCACCAGTAGCGAAAGCCCCACGATTCCGTTGCAGGTGATCATCACCGCGGCGAAGACCGTGTCCCGGGCCAGCGATGCCGCGCCCGGCTTTCCGTCGGCCATCAACGTGACGATCAGCGCGACCTCGATCACCGTCACCGCGACCGCCAGCACCAGCGAACCGAACGGCTCGCCGACCCGGTGCGCGACCACCTCGGCGTGGTGCACCGCCGCGAGCACGGCCCCGGCCAGGCAGAGCGCGACCACGGCCACCAGGACCGGAGGCAGTGTCCGCCCCCAGCTGAGCATCAGCGCCACCACGGCGATCACCGGCACGACCACGGTCCACCGGGTGGTCAGGGAGCGGAGCGGCACGGCCATGATCACACGCTGCCAGACCGGACGCCGATCCGCCGAGCGAACCGCCCGCGCGGGTCAGCCTGCCCGGCGCAGCTGCCGGTATTCGCGCAGCACCAGCACGATGATGACCAGATCGAGGGCGGCGAAGAACGGCAACGCGATCGAGTGGGTGTGCACCGCCCGCACGATCTCGAACACCACGAAGGCCGCGAGGACGACCGCGGCGACCGGGTAGGCGGGCCGGAACTCGCGGGCCAGTGCGACCACCAGGCCGAGTTTGATCACCCCGTGCGCGAGCAGGTAGGCCACGGCGAACGTCTTCGTGCCGCCGTCGGCGAAGTTCTCGGCGGCGGTCCGCAGGTGCCGGGCCAGCGTGCCCGCCGGATCGCCGAGCAGGTCGCGGGTCACCACCGCGTGCGCGAATCCGGTGATCGCCGAGGCCGGGAGCAGGGCGAGCAGCAGGCCGCCGAGGAGCTGGAGGCCGCCGTCGAGTCCCTTGATCGCGATCGCGACCCGGAACCACCGCTCGGTCGCGTTCGCGGATGACCTGGACATCTGCCTCACCCTGCCGGATCGTGCGGCGATCGGCAGCGTGAGCTTCGTCAACGCCCGGTCAGCCCGGTTCCTTGCTCGACTTGTTGTAGGCCATCCCGCCGCTGACCCCCGAACACACGCAGCCGCGGTCGTGCCCGCCGGCCATCGTCGCGGCGCAGTACCGGGCCGCGACCACGTCGTGCGCGCTCCACGGGTGGGCGCATACGGCACAAACCGCTTCGGTTCGGCCTTCGGCTTCTGGTGAGGTTTCCGGGCCCGACGTCATGTCGGCGCTCCCATCCCCGGTCGGCCAGCCGACCGGCGTGGTGGGCCGGGAACGACGCGAGCTTGACCGCCCGGGTACGAGTTGCTCCCGACAATTCCACCCTACCCGCCTACTGTGACCGGTATGGATCGCGGAGCGGACGCCACCCACCTGCTGTCCCGAGGTCTGGCAGGCTATCTGCGCGAAATCGCTCGTGCCCTGGACCTCCCCGCGGAGGGCACGAGCTTCGAGATCAGCGATACCGCCACGGCCTACCTCGCCCTGGCCAGGCGGACGGCGGCCCGCCCGGACCAGGACCTCATGCTGGTGTGGAGCGAACAGAGCGGGTGGGCGGTCGCGGCGGAAACCAAACCCGGCGACGAATCCGCGGTGATCGCCTACTTCGGTGGAGACGACCCGGTACCGGAGCCCCGGCGCGTCGCCGCGTTCGTGGCCGAGGTCGTCGCCGGGCGGCAGCCGCGCGGACGGCGTCCGGCGTTCAGCACCAGGGACAACCGGCGTGCGCTCGCCGAGCGGTTGGCGCTTTACGCGGGCTAGCGCAATCAACCGTCCACTCCGGACACCGCGAACGCGGTCGGGAAACCCCGCTCGGTCAGCGGCGGGCGGCGCACCGGCAGCGTGATCGCGATGTGGTCACCGCGCCGCCGCCAGGGCAATGGCCCGCCGGGGCCGCCGAGCAACTCGATCCGCGACCGGCCGGTGATCGGCAGATCGCCGGGGACCACCAGTTCGCCGTCCTGCCAGGTTCTGCTGAGGATGTGGAACGCGTCCGCGGACCGCGTGTAGCGCAGCTCGCCGTCCTCGGCGCGCCGCCACGGGCCGGTGCCGAAGATGGCCTTTCCGTTGACGCGCAACCAGCGGCCGATCTCCAGCAGCCGGGAACTCTCCCGTCCGGCGATCGTGCCGTCGGCCTTCGGCCCGACGTTGAGCAGCAGGTTGCCGTTCTTGCTGACCACGTCGGCCAGCAGCCACACCAGGGTGGCCGGGGATTTCAGCCCGGCGGGGTCCTGGTTCTCGTCCCAGCCCCACGACCGGCCGATCGTCACGCACGCCTCCCACGGATCCGGGCGCAACCGGTAGGTCTTGTCCCCCTCGACGGTCGCGAAATCGGCGTGCGAGGCGTCGAACCGGTCGTTGACGACCACACCGTCCGGATTGGACCAGCGTGCCCGGTCGTAGTAGTAGGCGAGGATCTCGTCGCTGCGCCAGTTCCATTGCGGCGGCCGGAAGATCGGACCGCCGCCGAAGTCCCGGTGGACGTTGCCGTCGGCCCAGAGCACATCCGGGTGGTAGGTGTCGATCAGGTGCCGCAGTTGCGGCTGCTCGTAGTCCGTCACGTAATCGGCCACCGGGCGGAAACCCGTGTACGGCACCGGTTCTCCGGTGTACGGGTTCCGCGGCGGGGTGCCGAGCGCGGGGCTGTAGAACTCGCCGAGCGAGTAGTACAGCCCGCGTTTCAGGCGGCTGTGCCGGGCGGCGCGGAACAGTGCGCCGACGAGATCGCGACGTGGTCCGAGCGCCACCGAATGCCGATCGGAGAACCGGTTTCCGAAGAGCTGGAAGCCGTCGTGGTGCTTGCTGGTGAGCACGAAGTACCGCGCGCCCGCCGCCTCGAACAACCGGACCCAGGCCCGCGGATCGAAGCGCTCGGCGGTGAACCGCGGGATGAAGTCGTCGTAGGCGAATCCGGCGCCGTAGGTGGCCAGGTGGTGCTCGCGGGTGCCGGTCTTGCCCGGCCTGGTCACCCGCATCGCGTAGCAGTACCACTCGGCGCTGTGCTCGCCGCCCCAGGCGGGCACCGAATACGGCCCCCAGTGGATGAAGATCCCGAACTTCGCCCGCGGGTACCAGGCGGGCATCGGGTGCCCCGCCAAGGATTCCGCGGCCGACGCCCGCGCCGGGGCGAGCATGGCTCCGCCGACGGCGAGCGCGGCGCCCGCGAGCACGCTTCTCCTGGACACGCCCATGACACGACTCCAGACATCCGACCTAACTCGGTCTACGGCGTGGCGGCGCGGAACCGAAAGTACTGGAGTTTTTCAGCATTGACCAGACCCTGGCTCGGCGGTATGCATGATAGGTCCGATGTATGTGGCGATCGAAGGTGCGCGATGGTGCGTCCACTGGACAGACGAGGATTCCTGATCGCGGGTGGGCTCTCGGTCGCCGGTGCGGCGCTGCCCGTTCGCACGGCCGAGGCCGCGGGCGGGCGGCGGCTGGACTGGTTGCTGGACATGGTCCACTCCAATCCGGGCGAACCGCCCACCCGGACCCGGTACAACGATCCCCGGACACTCGCGCGTTCCGGGCACAACGCCCAGGTCGTCAACGAGTTCCGGCCGCCCCACACCGCGATCACGTTCGACGGGTTCGACACCCGCGTCTTCCCGGCCGGTTCGGACGCGCGCGCCTGGGTGGAGCGGAACGCCGCGTCGATCGAGGCGCGGATCCGGTCGATCCACTCGGCAGGCCTGCGCGCGCTGTACTTCACCGACCTCATCGTGCTGCCCAAACGGCTGGTGGAGCTGTACGGCGGCGAACTCCTCGACGATCAGGGCCGGATCAGCCTCGACCGCCCGCTGACCCAGCGGATCCACCGGTTGCTGCTGGCCGAGGTGTTCGACCGGTTTCCCGGCCTGGACGGGCTGGTGGTCCGGACCGGCGAGACCTACCTGTCCAACGCGCCGTTCCACACCGGCAACAACCCGATCACGCGCGGCGCGGACAGCCACCTGATCCTGCTGGACCTGCTGCGCGACGAGGTGTGCGTCCGGCACGGGAAGCTGCTGTTCTACCGCACCTGGTCGTTCGACGGGTTCCACACCGATCCGGCCTACTACCGAAGGGTCACCGACCGGATCGAACCGCATCCGAACCTGATCTTCTCGATCAAGCACACCCAGGGCGACTACTGGCGCACCAAGCCGTTCAATCCCACGCTGGCGATCGGCCGCCATCCGCAGATCGTCGAGGTGCAGTGCCAGCGCGAATACGAGGGCAAGGGCGCGTTCCCCAACTACGTCGGCGACGGCGTGCTGACCGGCTTCGAGGAGTTCGCCGCGGCGCCCGGCCCGCGGGGGCTCGCCGACATCCGGGACCAGCCGAACCTGCGCGGCGTGTGGACCTGGTCCCGGGGCGGGGGCTGGCGCGGGCCCTATCCCGGCAACGAACTCTGGTGCGATCTCAACTTCGCCGTGCTGAGCGGGTGGGCGCGGGACACCCGGCGCGACGAGCGCTCCCTGTTCGACGAGTTCGGCCACCGGCTCGGTTTGTCCACCCCGGACAGAGCACGGTTCCGGGAACTCGCGCTGGCCTCCGCCGCCGGGGTGTTGCGGGGCCACTACAGCACCGTGTTCGAGCTGCGGAGGCTCACCTGGACGCGGGACCAGTTCCTCGGCGGCTCGGACCGGGATCTCGCCGACGACTTCCGCCGCGTGCACGAATCCGGGCTGGTGGCGAACGTGCTCGCGGAGAAGGCGGGCGCGGTGGCGATCTGGGAGCGGATCGACGGCTCGCCGGGCTGATCCGGCCGCGGGACCGGGAGATCCGCGACTACCTGCGGGTGTCCAGCCGGTACGGGCTGCTCCTGCACCGGATCATCCACCACGGCTGGGTGGTGATGCTGACCGGCTTCGCGGGTGACCGCACCGGCGGCTACGACACCGCGACGATCCGGGCGCATCTCGCCGGGTACGACCGGGCTTGGGCGGACTACCGGCGGCTGGCCGAACGGAATCCGTCGTGCGCCACCCTCTACGTTCCGCAGGCGTTCGGCCCGCGCAACCCGGACGGCACCTACGACACCGATCCGGACCACGGGATGCGGCAGTCGGTCGATCGGTATCGAGCGCTCATATGAGCGACCCTTCCCACTTGAGTGGTCGAGCCACACGCGACTGTTTTCCCGCCAGATCCGGAGTTACGTGCGAAAACCGACATTCCGGGGACATGAGCGCTCAAACGAGCGAAACGGATTTGTGAGGTTCTTTCGGGATCGGGGCATCCGCCCGGCGAACGCCTGCTACAGTTCGCGGCCGAACAGGCTCTTGTGTTGCACGACCCCGGAAAGGCAGGCCCACCGCGGCATGGCGGATCGGTTCGAGTTCACGTTGGGGAGCGTGGAAACGAGCATCCTCGGTCAGGCGTTCGGGGTTGACGTGCGGCGATTCCCGTTGCGGGTCCGCAACACGACGACCGATCCGGTGCGGCTGGCGAAGCTCGCCTCGCTCGTCCTGGAAGACCTGCGGCAGCGCGGTCTCGGCACGACCGAGCGGTTGCATCCCTCGCTGGAGACCGCGTTCGGCCTCTTCGACGGCCACCGGGTGGCGGTGGCCGTCACCGGGATCGACGGGCTCGGCGAAGACATCGCGGTACTGGTCTACACCGATGGCGCGCAGGCACTGGGCATCACGCAGGGCGCGGGGCAGGACGATCTGCTGTTCGCGCTGTTCTCCGACGACGACCTGATCGAGGTCCTCGCCGGGGTGCCGCCCGCGGCGAAGGCGGCACCCGGCGGCCCGCTGTCCGTGCGGGAACGGCCCGAGCAGCGGCAATCGGCGATGGCGGCGCGGCGCGCGGCCGAAGCCGAGCACGACTTCGAAGAGACCGACGCGTTCGGCAACATCGAGGTCGCCGGGGTCGTGCAGGCCGGTGACGTGCCCGCCTACTCCGACCACACCGACGCCGAGCGGCTCGCCGAGATCCTCTCCGGCCGCCGCCTCGGGGGCGGGCAGATCTTCGTGTCCGGGCGGGGACGCCACGGGGAACGCCGCGACGCGCCGCCGCTGAGCTGGCTCGACACCGAGCGCGGTCGCTACCTGGTCCAGACCGGCACCGACGAGGCGGGCGCGTTCGTCGCGACCTACTCCCCCGCCGGGCGCGACGAGGTCGCCCGGGCGATGCGCGAAGCGGTTTCCAGCGTCTACTGAGCGGGAGGAAGCAGATGACCGAGGAGCCCAGCGTCGAACCCGCCGAACGGGTTCGCATGGTCAGCGGGCGCCAGTTGCAGCGGCTCGCGGTGGCCGGCGGATTCCGGGTCGACGAGAGCACCGGCGACCGGATGATCCAGGCCCTGGAAGGCATGGTGGACAGCCTGAACGCCCGGTGGGCGGCGCTGCAGAAGGTCCAGCAGTCCCCGCCGATGAGCACCACGGCCACGGCGAACTGGGTCTCCGGCCACATGGTCGCCACCGCCGCGGACGAGCGCGGCCTGCTCACCCAGCTGCAGCAGGCGCGCGCCGAACTGCCGCGGTACGTCGAAGCCATCCGGCAAGCGAAGCGGAACTACCGGCAGCACGAGGAGGGCACGCGGGCCCACCTCAAGGCCATCGCCCCCGACTCCGCACAGTCCTGACCACCTCCGCCAGCGAAGGAGCGCGGCCACCGTGGCGACGCCCGACCAGACCAAAGACGTGTCCAATCCGGACAGTCCGGACTACGACCCGCACAACCCGTACTACGACGTCACCGCCGATCCGTCGTCGAAGTTCTACGTGGGCCCGTTCCAGTCGGACACCAAGTCCGGGGACCAGATCCGCGACGAGGTCACCTCGCAGGTCGACCACGTGATCGACAACACCGGCAACCCGCTGCTCAAGTTCATCCTGGGCCTGTTCCGCGACCCGCTGATCCAGAACAACTACTCCAGCGCGATCGACAAGGCCCGGCAGGGTCTCGGCGACGGGCTGGACCTGCGGTCGACCGGCGGCGCGCCGAAAACCGTGTGGACCAACGCTTCGCACGAGCAGATGAACACGGCGATCAGCAGCAACGCGAACTCGGCCACGGTCGCCGAGTCCTCGGAGGAATGGGTGCGCCTCGGCGATGAGCTGACCACGCACCAGCGGGCGCTCGCCGACGCGATCAACGACAGCATGGGCAACTGGCAGGGCTCCGGGGGCGACGCCGCGCGCGAGCACCTCGCCGCCATCGGCAAGTGGGTGGGCACCACCGCGCGGGGCGCCACGCTCACCGGCCGCCAGCAGCAGATCCACTCGCAGACGTTGAACGAGACCCAGAAGCAGATGGCGGCGAACCCGCCGGTGCGGTTCTCCGCGACCGAGGCCAACGCGCGGCTGCAGCAGATCACCGATCCGGTGCAGTACGCGAAACAGGCCGCGCAGGAGATGCAGACCTACCAGGCCCAGCAGGCGGCCCGCGAACAGGCCGCGCGGATCATGACCCAGTTCGACGACACGATCGGCGGCGCGGTCACCACCCCGGCGTTCGCCGCCCCGCCGACCCTGGACGAGCGCGTCGTGCAGCGGGCCGAGAACGGGGGCGGGGCTCCCGGCGGGGGCGGGGCTCCGGGAACCGGTGGCGGGGTCGGGACCACCAGCGCGCCCGGCGGACCCGGAACACCGGGTGTCCCCGGCGGTAGTGCTGGGGCGCCCGGCGGTGGCGCCGGAATTCCCGGTGGTGGCTCGGGAATTCCCGGCGGCGGGTCCGGAGTGCCCGGTGGTTCCGGGCTTCCGGGCCACGGGGCCGGTGTGCCGAACCTGCCCGGCTCCGGCGGCGGCTCCGGTGCGCCCCTGTCCCCCGCCGCCTCGGCGGGTGGCCACGTGCCGAACCTCGGCGACACCAACCTGCCCGGTGGCGCCCCGCTCTTCGACGAGAAGACCAAGTCCGCCGGGTTCAGCCCCGAGGATCCGCGAACGCACGGCGGCAAGGCGCCGAACATCCCGAACCTGCCGCCGATCCCCGAGAGCACGAACACCGGCGGCCCGCCCACCCGGGGCATCAACATCCCGCCGATTCCCGGGGTGCCCAACCCGGCCACCGGGGGTGACCCCACGCGCGGCAACGGCCGCATCCCCACGATCGGCCGCACCGGGGGGATCAACGGCGAAAGCATCAGCAGCAGGCTCGGCGGTCTGAACGGACCGACCGGCTCCGCGGAAGGCCGCCTCTCCGGCCCGGGCGCGGGAACCGGTGGCGGCGCGGGCGGCGGGCTCGGCAAGGGGGCCTCCTCCCCCGGCGGCAGCACGGCCGGTCGGATGCCGGGCGAACCGGCGCCGGGTGGGCCGCGGGCCGCGGGCGCGGTGGACGGCAGGGGCGGTCCGGGCGGTATGCCGATGGGCGCCGCCGGAGCGGGCGCCAAGAAGGGCGAGGACGACAAGGAGCACAAGGTCGCCGGCTTCGTCCAGGCCGAGGAGGGCATCTTCGCGCCGGAACAGGTGGTCGCCCCACCGGTGATCGGCGACTGGAAGAGCAAGAAGAAGGACTGGAAGTAGGGAGCCGAACCATGTCCGCCGACGCGTACGAGGTCACGCCGGAGGAGCTGCGGGCGCACGGCAGCCATCTCGACGGCCTGGTCGACCGGTTGCACACCGCGGCGTCCGCGGCCAAGACGGTGAGCATGGCCGACGACGCCTACGGGCTGCTCTGCGCCTTCCTGCCGCCGATCATCAACCCGATGGAGCAGAAGGCGCGGGAAGCGCTCGACGCGGCGGCGGAAGGCGTGTCCACCAACGCGGACGCGATCCGCTCGGCGGCGACCAGTTACGACAACGAGGAAAACACGAACAAGGCGCCCTTCGCGGCGGCAGAGGGACGGGTATGACGACGGCAGGCGGATTCGGCGACCTGATGCGCGATCCGGATCAGGCGGAAGCGCGCATCGACGCGTGGGCACAGCAGTTCGCCGACAAGGCCCAGCGCTACCAGGCCGTCCAGCAACGCACCGCGGAAATCCGGCTGACCTCGACCAGCCCGGACGGCGCGGTGCGGGTGACCGTGCGTTCCGACGGCAGTGTCACGGATCTGTCCTTCGGCGACCGCGCGCGCACCATTCCGCTCGAAGAACTCTCCGGCAAGATCCTGGACACCATGCGCCGCGCGCAGGCGGGCATCGCCGACCAGGTCGCCGAGGTGCTGGCCGAGCAGCTCGGCGACGAGGACCAGCAGACCCGGTCGCTGATGCTCGGCGAGCTGCGCTCGCGGTTCCCCGATCCGGACGCCGAGGAGGAACCGCCGGCCGAACCCGAGACCCCGGCCGCCGATCCGGGCACGCCTTCCGGCGCCACCCGGCCCCCCGCCGCCGAGGACGACGAGGAGAACAACCCGTGGTGAACCCGCTCGTCGCGGAGACCAAGGATTCCACCCAGTCGTATTCGGGTGTTTCGCTCCTGGAGTCGGCGAACGACCTCAAGTCCGCGATCGAAAGCGGCGACTGGGCCTCGGTCGCGCTCGGCGCGGTCGGCACCGCGCTCGACGCCCTGGGCGCCGCGATGGATCCCTTCGGAGCGATCCTCGCCGCGGGTGTCGGCTGGCTGATGGAGCACGTCGGCCCGTTGAAGGAGGCGCTCGACGGCCTGGCCGGTGATCCCGACCAGATCAAGGCGCACGCCGAGACGTGGAAGAACGTCGCCAAGGAGCTCGGCGAGGTCGGCACCGACCTCACGTCGATGACCAAGGCGGACACCGCGAACTGGACGGGCGCCGCGGGGGATGCCTACCGGGAGCGCTCGGCCGACACGGCGAACCTGATCACCGCGGCGCAGCAGGGCGCCGACGGCGCCTCCAGCGGGGTGCAGACCGCGGGCGAGGTCGTGGCCGCGGTGCGGACGCTGGTGCGCGACATCATCGCCGAGCTGGTCGGGCACCTGATCAGCTGGGCGCTGCAGGTGATCGCCACCCTCGGCATCGGCCTCGCCTGGGTCGTCCCGCAGGTGATCAGCGCGGTGGTCAAGACCGCGAGCCAGATCGCCAACATCACCAAGAAGCTGGTCAAGGCGCTCAAGGCCCTGGTGCCGCTGCTCAAACGAGCGGGTGACCTGTTCGCCGACGCCGGGAAGGCGCTGAAGAACCTCAAATCGGGCGCCCCCAAGCCGAACGGCAAGGTCAACGACCTGCCCAAGGGCCCGAAGGACGTCGACGTCCCCAAGGAAGGCAAGGGCGATTCGACCAAGGCGTCGTCGGCCGACCAGGGGCCGGAGGTCGGCCCGCCGCCCAGGATCGGCGACGGCAACGGGTCCCCGGGATCGCACGGCTCCCCCGACGCCACCCCGGGCGGTCCGCCCATTCCCAAGAGCCCGGGCGGCGGCGGCAAGCCCTCCGGGAACTCGAAGACGCCGCCGCCGAACGAGCGAAGCGGTCCCCGCGGCGACTCGACCCGCAAGGAAAACCGGTGGTGCGAGTCGGACCCGGTCGACGTGCTGACCGGCGAGGTCGTGGCGACCGAGACCGACCTGTCGCTGGCCGGGCGGCTCGGGCTGGTGCTGGAACGCACGCACGTGTCGTCGTACCGGGCGGGGCGCTGGTTCGGCGCGAACTGGTCGTCCACTGTGGACCAGCGGCTCGAGGTGGACGAGGAGAACGTGCGGTACTTCTCGGCCGACGGCATGACCCTGGTGTATCCCCTGGCCGCCGGGACGGCGCTGCCGCTGGAAGGCCCCCGGCTGTCCCTGACGCCGGTCGGGCCGGGTTACCGCCTCGACGATCCGCAGTTCGGGCAGAGCCTGTTCTTCGACCGGGTGGCGGGGTCGCGCCGGGGCGTCCTCCCCCTGGTCGCGGTGGAGAACGTCGAGGCCGACCGGATCGAGGTCGAGTACGACCGCTCGGGGGCCCCGTCCGCGCTGCGGCACGGTGACGGCCGGGTCGTCCGGCTGACCACCGACCGGGACCGGATCGTCGGGGTCGAGGTCGTCGGCGCGGGCGAAACCGTTCCGGTGGCGAAGTTCGGCTACGACGAGCGGGGACGCCTGGTCGAGGTCGTCAACTCCTCGGGGCAGGCCGCGCACTACGACTACGACGACGACGGCCGGATGACCGGCTGGCGCGACCGGACCGGCACCTGGTACCGGTACACGTACGACAACCACGGGCGCTGCGTCCGCACCCTCGGCCCCGACGGGTTCTTCAGCGGTTCCTTCGCCTACGACCGCGAACGCCTGATCACCGTCTACACCGATTCGCTCGGCGCCACCACCGAGTACCACTTCACCGAAGCGAAGCAGCTGACCCGCCGGGTCGATGCGCTCGGCAACGTCACGGCCTACGCCTGGGACCGCTACGACCGGCTGCTGGCCCGCACCGACGCGCTCGGGTCGACCACCTCGTTCGGCTACGACGAGCGGGGCGTGCTCGAGTCGGTGGTCCGGCCGGACGGTTCGGTGCTGCGCGTCACCGACGGCCCCGACGGCCTCACCGTCGAGGCGGACGCGGGCGACGGCACCGTGCTGACCCGGTTCTACCCGCGGGACGAGGCGCCGGACCCGTTCGAGGAACCGCTGGGGATCTCGGCGCCGTTCCGGTCCGACCGGATGACCGGGCAAGGCGGGCAGCCCGAAGAGCCGCGGGACCGGGACCTGTTCGGGCGGGCCCGGTCGGTGCTGAACCGGTCGCGGCAGCCGGTGGGGCTCGCCTGGACCGTCGAGGGGCGGGAACGGCAGCGCGTCCAGCCGTCCGGCGTGCGCGAGACCCGCCGGTACGACCCGGAGGGCAACGAGCTCGAGCACGTCAACGGCGCGGGTTTCGCGACGAAGCGCGAGTACGGGCCGTTCGGGCTGCTCACCGCGACGATCGACGAGTCGGGCGCGCGGACCGAGTACGCCTACGACACCGAACTGCGGCTGGTGGCGGTGACCAATCCGCTCGGGCTGCGGTGGACCTACCGCTACGACGCCGCCGGGCGGCTGGTCCAGGAGACGGACTTCGACGGCCGCACGCTGCGCTTCGCCTACGACCGCGCGGGGCGGCTCGTCTGGTCGTCGAACGGGGCCGGTGAGGAGACCGAGTACCGCCACGACGTGCTCGGCAACGTGATCGAGCGGCGCGGCGCCACCGGCACCACGCGCTACACCTACGACCCGCTCGGCCGCCTGTCGACCGCCTCCCTCGCCGATGTCGAACTCAGCATCGGCTACGACGCCGCCGGCGCCACCCTCAGCGAGTCCGTCGACGGCCGGACGCTGAGCTACACCCGCGACGCGGACGGCACCATCCGGCGGCGGACACCGTCCGGAGTGGACAGTGTGTGGACCCTCGACCCGGCGGGGGTGCCCGTTTCGCTCACCATCGCCGGGCACACCCTGCGCTTCGGGCACGACACCGGCGGGCGGGAGACCACCCGCACCGTCGACGGCCGCTTCACGATTTCCCACGAGTTCGACGCCGACGACAATCTGGTGGGCCAGTCCGTGCGCGGCACGGCACAGCCGTGGCAGCGCCGGTTCACCTACCGCCACGACGGCCTGCTCACCGGCATCGACGACCAGGCGGGGCCGACCCGGCTCGTGCTGGACGCCGTCGGCCGCGTCGTCGAACTGCACGCCCCGCGCGGGAGCGAGCACTACCGCTACGACCCCGCCGGCAACGTGGTGGACGCCCACGAGCCCGGGGCGGTGCCGAGCGCGGGTGCGCGCCGGTACGCGAACAACCGGCTGCTCGCGGCCGGCGCCGTCACCTTCGAGTACGACCAGCAGGGGCGCGTGACCGCCCGCCACGACCGCGGCCGGGTGTGGCGGTACGTGTGGGACGGGCACGACCGGCTGATCGCGCTCGCCACCCCCGAGGGCGACCAGTGGCACTACCGGTACGACCCGCTGGGCCGCCGCATCGCCAAGCAGCGCATGACCTCGTCGCCGTCGGGGGCGCGCGTGGTCGCCGAAACCCACGAGTTCACCTGGAGCGGCGCGGTGCTGGCCG
This sequence comes from Amycolatopsis anabasis, assembly GCF_009765355.1. Taxonomy (GTDB): domain Bacteria; phylum Actinomycetota; class Actinomycetes; order Mycobacteriales; family Pseudonocardiaceae; genus Amycolatopsis; species Amycolatopsis anabasis. The sequence continues at coordinate 49,772 of NZ_VTHK01000040.1, forward strand.
AACAGGTGCGCACCGACGAGCACGGCACCCGCCACGTCACCACGTGGGAGTACGTTCCCGGGGACGACCGCCCGGTCGTCCAGGTGGAGCGCTCGTCCACTGTGGACGAACGGTTCTTCGTCATCGTCACCGACCTGCTCGGCAGGCCCACCGACCTGCTCGATCCCGCGGGATCGCTCGTCTGGCGCCAGAACGCGGGACTGTGGGGACGGGAAACCGGTCCGGCGGCCACCCCGCTGCGGTTCCCCGGTCAGTACGCCGACGCCGAATCGGGGCTGCACTACAACGTCTACCGCTACTACGATCCGGCCACCGGTCGTTACTTCAGCCAGGATCCCCTCGGGCTGGGCCCCGCGCCGAACCCGGTCGCCTACGTCGACAACCCGTTCGCCATGAGCGACCCGCTCGGCCTCGTCTGCGACAAGAAGAAAGGCAAGGGCAAGGCCACGCAGGACACCCCGGGCGGCGGCGGTGACGCCGGGAAGGTCCCCGGCGGCAGCAAGGGCGAGACGTCGGCGAGTTCGCACACCCATTCCCTCGGCACGCACGACGGGGTCGACGTGCAGGTGGACTCCCACCAGGGCAAGCACCAGCAGGGCAACTCGATCTTCGGCCTGCCCAAGTACACCGGCGGTTCCGGCACCAAGTTCCCGTCCTATGTCAACGGCGAGTGGCACGAGAAGTACTTCGCGCCGCAGGTGGCGAAGCAGACCAAGGAGGGCACGCCCGGCCGGATCGACGCCGACATCGCCCACAAGAAGTCCACTCTCGACGAACACGCCGAACGGCGTCAGGAACTCCAGTACGAGGGCCAGGCCAAGCAGCAAGAGCTCGTGGACGCCAAGAAGGAGCTCAAGAACGCGTCGCCCGAGAACAAGCAGGCCGCGCAGGAGCGGGTGGATGCCGTCACCCGGGAACGCGACGACCTCGCCAACCAGTACCAGGAAGCCAAGCGGGCGGAGCAGCAGGCGGCGCAGGAGCTGAAGGCGGCGGAAGACGCGCGCGCGAACCAAATCGTCAACGACTACAAGAAGGTTCCGCAGGAAGACGGCATCACCTACGACATCACCACCCAGTGGGACAGCGACAAGGGCCGCTGGCAATCGACTTACCACGCGAACCCGGCGGACGGCAACTGGGACAAGGAGTACGGCGCGAAACTCGGCAAGAAGCACGGACTGCCCACCAAGTGACCCCCCGGTCCGGGGAAGCCTCAACGCTTGAGCGTGAAGGTGAAGTCGCCGGAGAGCTTGCCGCTCAGCCGGACCGCCGACACGAGTTTCCCCTCCGTGAGCAGTCTCTCGACCTCGGCCCGCGGAAGGGCGCAACCTTCAGCGATCAGTCGCACCGGCCGGACCGGGATCCGCGCCGCGAAGCGGACCGAGACGTCGATCACCTCGCGGTCCAGGTGATCCGTTCCGCCGGTGTCGAGGCGCCAGGCGTCGTCCCAGTCGAGGGCGATGCGATTGCGGCGCCGCACGACCGGATCCTGGAGCAGCTCGGCTGCCAGGCCGGGATCGTTGTCATGCAGCCGGTCCAGCAGTTCGGGTCGTACGGAGCGCACGTTCACCCGCTCCAGGACCGTGAGCTTCGTGGTTTCCCCGCAAGCGGTACAGAGCGCGAGGAGCCAGGCGTCGATGAGCTTGTGGTTCGCGTTGACGCGGAATTTGCCGCTTGCCCGGAAGCGCTCGGAGGCGCACACGTGGCAGCGGCGGCGAACGAGCGGCAGGCAGGTGGGCACGACCACCCAGTTGTTGAGCACAGAAGTACACCGGTTTCCGTGAGAAGTCCGCAGCAAAAAGGAGCGCGGCGCAGAGGCGCGACGCGCGACAAATCAGCGCTCGGGAGATCTCACCGGATGTACAACGGCACGTCCTTGCCTGGGCGACTTGGTCCGGCAGCATGGTATTGGCGCACAGCGGCGCTGCTCCACCGGTTTTCGAGCGCCGGCCGGACCGGCCCTAGCGGACCGGCGCCGCGACCTCGCGTTGCGCGGCGTTCCAGCCGCTGATCTGGATGTGCGGCGTCGCGCCGCCGAGGTCGGCGAGGCGGTAGTCGGCGGTCAGCGTGATCTGCTCCCCCGGCCACAGCGTGACGTAGTTGTCGCTCCACAACGCGGGTGTGAGCTGCTCGCCGCCGGGTCCCTTGCGCAGGCTCGCGCGCAGGAAGAATCCCGCGGCCGAGGTGGCCGAGGTGTTCCGCAGCGTCACCTCGGTCCGCACCCGGTCGCCGCGGACCGTCGACCGGACGTCCGAAGTAGACACTTCGGCGGGCGGAAGATCCTGCAGGTTCCGCATGTCCGCGTAGGCCACGGCCGGGGAATGCCACCAGGTGGCCGCGTTGTGGTCCACCACGTCGTCCGTCGCGGACAGCGCGTAGACGTTGCGGTCGAGCACGGACCCGGTCGCGTCGCGCAGCACCAGCCGCAGGAAGTAGGCGCCGCTCACCCCGGCGGGCCGGGGCGTGGTGAACGCCCGGGCCGCCGCGTTGCCCGGCACCTTCGCCGGTCCGGTCGCCGTCGTGAGCACCCGCCCGGCCACGTCGAACTGGGTGGCCTCGACCGTGAGCCCGGCCCGCTCGGCGAGCCCGGTGTTGACCACCGCGACCGAATGGTCGTCGTAGGAGTACTGCACGTGGATCGGCCGCAGCGCGGTCTTGGTGCCGAAGTAGGAACCGCCGGTGCCCAGGGTGTGGTCGAACAGGTGCCAGTACAGGGTCGGCCACGCGTTGTTCAGCATCCAGTAGATGACCCCGGTCGACGGGTTCGCCGGATCGGTGAAGTCCCGGCCGTACGCCTCGAACTGCGCGCGGTTGGCCTCGTAGTTGGCGAGCTGGGCCTTGCGCAGGAAGTCCGCCCGGTCCCGCACCGGCCCGTACCGGTTCTCGATGGCGCGGCTGAAGTCGGTCAGCTTCGAGAAGACCTCCTTCTTCGCCAGGTGGTAGTGCGGCTGGTCCGGTTTACGCCAGAGGTCGTCGATCTCGGCGTCGGTGAGGAACTTCCGCAGGCTGTCGAGTTCCGGGATCGCCGGTCCCGGGCCGACCTCGGAGGCGAACCCGTAGTTCCCGCCGAGCCGCTTGTCGTACCAGTAGCTCGGCGGCTCCCACCAGTAGGGACCGTCCATCTTCATCCCGGCCTCGCCGAGCACCGGCGGTGGCGGCGTGCTCGCGGGGCGCCGCGCGGCCGAGGGCAGCACCGGCACCCGGAAGTCGGCCCGGGCGAACGCGTCCAGGTAGAGCTTCTCGATCTCGGCGGTCGCGTAGTTGTCGCTGCCGATGAAGAAACCCAGCACGCTCGGGCTGTTCACCAGCCGCCGCGCTTCGGCGAGCCCGGACGCGGCCGCGACGCGGGAGTCCTCCTCGGTCCACGGATGCGGTGCGTTCTTCTTCGCCCAGGCCTCCCATTTCGTGCAGCACTCCCAGCCGGGCAGCAGCATGATGCCGAGCCGGTCGGCCAGCTCGAGCAGTTCGCGGTCCTCCGCCTTTCCCTCCATGCGGATCGTGTTCAGCCCGAGGTCCCGGACGTAGGCCAGTTCATCGGCGAGACGGCCGGGCCGCGTCCGCAGGAACAGATCCGAAGCCCAGCCCCCGCCGCGCACCCCGAACGGTTTGCCGTTGACCAGGAAGCGGCGATATCCCTGCGGGGTGAGTTCGCTGCGCACATCGCGAATCCCGAACTTCCGGACGGCCCGATCGCTGATCCGCGTGCCCACGGTCGCGTCCAGCGACAGCTCGTACCGCGGCTGCCCGCCGAACTGCGCGGGCCACCACACCTTCGGCCGGTGCACCGTGAGCTGCGGGTATTCCGCCGGGGCGAACACCGCGGTCGCGGTCTGCCGGGGCGCCAGCGAAACCCGGCGCTGGAAGGAGATGCGGTCGATCCGGCCGCGCACGGTCGCGGTGACCGGCCGATCGGTGTTGTTGCGGAGTTCGGCCTTGACGGTCAGCGCGGCCCGGCCGAGCCCGGGGAGTTCGAGTTCGGGCAGCACGCGGGGATCGAGCACGGAAACCTCGTTCGCCGCGGCGAGTTCGACGTCCCGCCAGATGCCCATGTTGTTGTCCGGGGCGGGCGGGCTCCAGTCCAGGAAGCTCACCGTGAGGTCGCGGAACGGGTCCGCGGGACTCGCCTGGACGGCGAGCGCGTTGCGGCCGGGCCGCACCAGCGCGGTGACGTCGAACTCCTGCCGCGGGTACGCCCCGGCGACCTGGTCCGCACCGGCGAGTTTCGTGCCGTTGAACCAGATCTCGCCGCGGGCGATGACCCCGCCGTCGAAGCGCAGGAACAGGTGCCGGCCGGGGACCGGCGCGGCGACCACCTCCCGGCGGTACCACCACGGGACGGCGAAGTCCGCGGGGTCGACCGCGTCGCGCAGGTTCGTCGAGTAGTTCAGGTCCGGATACCGGCCCGCGGCGATCAGCCCGGCCATCACCGTGGACCGGGCCGGTACGCGCGGCCAGTCGCGGTCGGCGAACCCCGGCGTCGAGATCGCGTCTCCACCGGCGTTCAGTCCGGCCGACGACCGCAGCCGCCAGTCCGGCACGGCCGCGGCCTGCCCCGGCACCACGGGAGCCGCGAACGCGGGCTCCGGGCCACCGTTCGCCACCGCGGGCGGCGCCGGTGTGACGACCGCGAGACCGATCAGGACCACCAGCCACCGAACCCAGCGCCGCACCATGTCGACACTCTGCTCAGGCAAGATATTTTCCACAAGTGGCCGAATGGAGGAAACGATTGACGCCCACGGGGCGGTTGACCGACCCGCCATCCTGTAGCGATGAGCGAGTTCGATCGCCGGACAGAGCACTGATCGCCATGGCGGACGAAGCGGACGCGGGCAGGTACGGGCAGGCCTGGGCGGACATCTACGACGACTGGTTCGGCGATCTGGACGACACCGGACCGGCCGTCGAGGTCCTCGCCGAACTCGCCGCGGGCGGACCGGCGCTGGAGATCGGACCGGGCACCGGGCGGTTGACGATTCCCTTGGCGGAGCGCGGAATCGAGGTCACGGCCGTCGAATCCTCGGCGCGGATGGCCGAACGGCTGACCGGCAAGCTCACCGGCCAGCGGATCAGCGTGGTCGTCGCGGACGCGGCCACGATCGATCTCGGCCCGCATGCCCCGCCCGGCGGTTTCGCCCTCGCCTACCTCAGCTGCAACACGCTGTTCCAGCTGACCGAGCAGGAGGCGCAGCTGAACTGCGTCCGCGCGATCGGGCGCGTCCTCGCCCCGTCGGGCAGCCTGGTCGTGGAGGCTTCGGCACCCCACTGCGCCCTGCTCGCCGCCGGGAACAAGAACGACGTCCGCACGTACGAGGACGGGAGCGTCGCCATCACCACCACGCGTGCGGACGTCGCGACCCAGCGACTCGACACCACCGTCGTCCTGCTCGCCCGGGGACACCGGCGAGTGCTGCCCGTTCCCGAACGCTTCATCTGGCCCGCCGAACTCGACCTGATGGCTCGGCTGGCCGGATTGTCCCGGGCGCACCGCTGGTCGGGCTGGGAACGGGGGCCGTTCGGCGCGACGAGCACCGGCCACGTCTCGGTGTACGCCCGGGACCGGCGCGGCGACTGGGAACGGGAATGACAAAACACGTCAGGATCCACCGAATTTGTTGACGCCCTCGACAAACCCTCACTAACTTGCCCGAGCGTCAGCACCGGACGACCTCGGGAGGAATGGCAGTGATTTCCCGGCGATCCTTTCTCGGAGCTTCCGCGGTGGCGTTGACCAGCCCGTTCTGGGCCCGCGGACTGACCCCGGCGGCGGCCGCGGCCACGCCGGAAACCTTCAGACTGAGCTTCGACGACAAGTCCGGCGCGGAGACCGCGTTCGCCTACGTCACCGGCACCACCCCGGACGGCAAGCTGGTGCTGCTCAAGGCCGACGGAACGCCGTACCACCCCGCCTCGCCCGCGAAGGAAATGACTCCGCTGCCCGAGGATTGCGCCATTCCGTTGAGTTCCGGAAAGCAGTTCCCGGTGCCCAGGATGGCCGGCGCGCGGATCTACGTCAGCACCGGGGAAAAGCTCGACCTGTTCCTCAACCCGGGCCCGTCTCTGGTGCATCCGAGTTTCCTCAACTCCGGCGACGCGAACTACCGGAAGAACTGGACGTTCTGCGAGTTCACGTTCAACGACGCGCAACTGTTCGCGAACATCAGTTACGTCGATTTCGTCGCCACGCCGCTCGGCCTGCGCCTGACCACCACCTCGTCCGGCGAGCAGTCCGTACCGGGCCTGCCCGCGGGGTCCCTCGATCCGATCTGCGCCGAACTGAAGGCGCAGGGCGGGAGCTGGGGCGAGCTGATCCAGGCCGACGGCGGCCGCAACCTCCGGGCGGTGAGCCCGCACCACCGGGCCGACCGGTTCCAGGGCTACCTCGACGGCTACATCGACCAGGTGTGGAAGAAGTACGCCGGGCAGGACCTCATCGTCGATTCGCAGAACCCGGGCCTCGGGAAGTTCACCGGCCGCGTCGGCGGGGACGGCAAGCTGACCTTCGGCAACGGGGAGAGCTTCGGGAAACCGGTGACCGCGGACGTGTGGAGCTGCGACAGCGGCCCCTTCGCGATCCGCGACGGCGACTCGGACGCCCGCAAGAGCATCATTCCCCGGCTGGCCGCCGCGCTGAACCGGACCACGCTGCTGGACAACCCGAACCAGCCGACCGGCGAGGATCCGGCGAAGTTCTACCGCAACGACGTCACCAACCACTACGCCCGGATCGTGCACGCGAAACTGCCGGACAACCGGGGCTACGCGTTCCCGTACGACGACGTGTCGCCCGGCCCGGATTTCAGCGGCGCCGTGCAGGCGGGTGATCCGGAGGTCCTGACCGTCACCGTGAACGCGCTGCGCGCCTAGCGATCGGCCCCGAGGGTCAGTTCGCCGGAGATCTTCCCGGCGAACTGGTTCGCGTGCTGCGCGATCGCGGCCCGCAGCCGGTGCAGCGGCAGCGGCCGTTCGCGGGTGACCAGCCGGCTGATCCGGCCGGACAGGCCGACGAACGGCGGGCGATCGCGCATCGCGCGCAACCCCTTGACCACGCGGTCCCCGGTTTCGGCCAGGGTCGTCTCGGACACCGCGGGCTGCACCATGAGGAATTCGTTCTTCGTCAGCCGCACCGCCCGGTCCACCGGCCGCAGATCGGCGCGCAGGAGCCCGGCGACGTTGTGCTCGACGTGCAGGCCGATCCGCTGGCCGTGCTCCTCGGCCACCCGGCTCAGCTCCTCGATCCGGACCAGCGTCAGCCCGACCGGCAGGGTGCCGGGCGCCGTGCGGCCCAGCCAGGTCCGCAGCGAATCCAGCGTGTAGAGGCCGGTCGAGGGATCGCGCCGCTCACCGCGCTCGTGCTCGGTTCGTTCGTGCAGCCGGGCCGAATCCAGCTGGTGGCGAACGAGATTCTCGGCGAGATCGCGCATCGCGGCTTCGGCCCGCAGTTCGACCTCGACCGCGGGCGCGCCGTGCGCCCCGCCGAGCACCGCGTCGACGGCCGCGCGGACCGGCGGGGGCATCCGCTCGCCGAACGCGTCGCGCAGTCGCGCCGCCTCGGCGTAGGCCTCCTCCCGGCGGAATCCCCACCGGCCGTGGAACACGCGGCCGGGTTCCGGGGCGAGTTCCTGGCCCTCGACCTGGTCGAGATCCTGCGCGACCACGAATGCCCCGAACGCCCGCGTCAGCACGACCACCGACCATTCCCGGGCGAGTTCCTCGTCGGGGCGCAGCAGGATCGGGGTGACGCCCGGCGGCAGGTCCGGCCGCGTGCGTTCCACCACGCCCACCAGGGTCGCCTGGGCCCGCTGCGCGATCTCGGCGTAGACCTCGCGTTCCTTTTCGAAGTAGGGCAGCCGCTGGAAGAGCGCCATGACGACCGCCGGTTCGCCGGACCGCGTCATCGCGGCCCGCTCGACGGCATGCGATACCACCACGAGGAGCCGTTTGGTGAGCAATCCGGCACGGGCGGATGAATCCACGATGGTCATGCGGACTTCTCCCGGAAATAAGCATTGATCGCGGGCACAGGTAACCACACGGCATACATTTCCCAATCGGGTGACTCGAGTTTCGCCAATGTACGCATGATCAATTTCGGGACGCGCGAGCTTCCTCCCCCACGCGGGCGAGCGGACGCCCCTCCGGCGCCCCTGGCAGCGGCGAGCCACGACCACAATCACTCTTTCGGTGAATTCTTCCAGCGCCGCACTCCCCTATGCTTTGCGCACTCAGTGACGAAAACCGCGTGCGCCCACCGCTCGCTCAGCCATCCGGCTGGCGATCGATCCGCCACCCGACCCCGTGGAGCCCGGCTTGCCGAACAGTTTCATCGCTCCGCCCGAACGCCAGGTCGTCGAGATCGACACGGACAAGGCGAGCTTCGTCCGTCTCTACGACGCCTTCCTCGGCGGCAAGGACAACTACGCGGTGGACCGGGCGCTCTGCCGGCAGGTGACCGAACTGGCGGCGGAGGCTCCCGCGGCCATCCGGCAGTTGCACAACTGGCTGCTGCGCGCCCTGCGCTTCCTGGCCCGCGACGTCGGCCTCGACCAGTACCTGCACCTCGGCATCGGGCTCCCGCACCGGGAGAACACCCACCACATCGCCCAGCGCCTGCGGCCGGGCACCTCCGTCGTCTACGTGGACAGCGACCCGATGATCCTGGCGCAGGCCCGGGCGCTGCTCGCCGAGAACTACGGCGTGTACGTGGCCGAGGGAGACATCGCCGATCCGGTCGGGGTGCTCAGCGATCCTTCGGTCACCGATCACCTCGACTTCACCCGGCCGATCGGGGTGATCCTGCACAGCAGCATGCATTACATCCCGGACGCGGCCGGACCGCACGAGGCCGTGGCCCGGTACGTCGACGCGCTCGCGCCGGGTTCCTGCATCGCGTTGTCGCACCTGCACGACCCCGGCGACGGCGGCACGGCCGAGGAACTGGCCACCGAACTCGAGCGGCGGCTGTACCTGGCCACCGAACACGGCTGCCGGTTCCGCCGCCGCGAGGCCATCGAACGGTTCTTCGACGGCCTCGAGCTGTTCGACCCGGGTGTCGTCCCGGTGCGGGACTGGTGGCCGGAGGGCCCCCGCCTCGAGCCGCTGGCCGACGCCGACCGGATCATGGTCGGCGGGGTCGCCCGCAAGCCCTGACGGGCGTGATCGGAGAACTCCACCGACCCCTCGGTGTCGTTGCCGTTTTCCGTGCCGCTCGCGTGAGAGACTCCCCGCTGCCGGTCCGTCGCGAGCGAAACGAGGTTCGATGCCTTCTTGGGGGATCAGGGCGGCGCTGCTGAGCTGCGCGATCGTGGTGTCCGGGTGCGCGGTCTCGGGAGCCGAGGGGCCGCCCGCGGCACCGGGTTCCGGGGACGCCCAGCACCAGCTCGCCGAGCTGACCGTGGCGCCACGGGGATCCATGGCCGGCTACTCGCGGGAGAAGTACCCGCACTGGAGCGAACAGGGCCAGCACTGCAACACCCGCGAGACGGTGCTCAAACGCGATGGCAAGGATGTGCGCGCGGGTTCCGACTGCTCTCCCACGTCCGGCACGTGGACCAGCCCGTACGACGGGGAAACCTGGACCAAACCGTCCGATGTGGACATTGATCATATGGTCCCGCTCGCGCAGAGCTGGGTCAGCGGCGCGAGTTCGTGGCGCCAGGAACGCCGCCAGGAGTTCGCGAACGATCTGGTCCGGCCGCAGTTGCACGTGGTGACCGACAACGTGAACCAGGAGAAGTCGGACAAGGCGCCGGACCAGTGGAAACCCCCGCTGGTGTCGTACTGGTGCCGCTACGCGACCGACTGGATCCAGGTCAAGCACTACTACCGGCTGTCGATCACCGACGCCGAGAAGAAGGCGCTCACCGACATGCTCCGGCGCTGCTGAACCGAGCCGCTCCATTCCAGCCCCGCCGCCGCGAGTCGCACACTCAGGCACGCGAGTTACACGTTCGGGCACGCGAGTTGCACACTCAGGGACGCGAGTTGTCCGTGTGGGACCCCGCGAGGTGGTCCCGAGTGTGTAATTCGCTTGCCTGAGTGTGTATTTCACTTGCCCGAGCGTGAAACTCGGCGACGGGGATGCGGGGTGGGTGGTTATGGGGGCCAGGTGGTGTGGGCGCCTCGGGTCAGGCGGGGGAGGTCGCCCACGCCGCCACCGGGGCTCGGGCGGACCAGACCGGCGCGGACGGCGACGCCGGCGGCTTCGCCTCGAGAAGAACAGTCCAGTTTGGACAGCAGGCGTTCCACGTAGGTTTCCACGGTCCGGCGGCTGACCACGAGTTCGTCGGCGATCGCCTGGTTGCTCAGGCCGGCGACGATGCCGGTGGCGACTTCGACTTCGCGGCCGGTGAGGCCCAGTTCGTTGGCGAACGGGGTGCTGGCCACCACCACCCCGGTCCGGTTGGTGTCCACGATGTGCAGCAGCATCGCTCGATGCCACCCGATATCACCCGGCCACAGGAAAGCCAGCGAGCCCACCGAAAGCCGCCGGAAGGCCACCGCCAGTTCGACGATCCGGGGATCATCGGCGAGCGGGCTGGGGTGGCGGCCGGTGAGCGCGAGCGGTTCCCCGCCGGGCACGATCCGGCTCGCCGTCCATTCGGGGCCGAACCACGCGTCCAGCGGCGGGCAGCGCAACGGGTCCACCCGGCGGGCGAGCGCGGGGCCCACCTGGGCGACGAACTCCCGCGCCTCTTCGTCGAACGCCCGCCGCACCGGGGCGTTCAGGTGCAGCATGCCGACCCGGCGGCCGTCCGCTCGTAGCGTCGCCGACAACCCGTCCTCGAACCCCGCGGGCCGCAACATTTCCCGGTAATGCGGCGACGCCCGGAAATGTTGCGGCATATCGTCCATCAGCAACGGTTTTCGCGACGCGAACAGCTGCACGCCCCACCGGGTCCGCGGCAGCCCCTCGGCCAGGTCCTGCGAGATCGACCTCCGGTAGCCGCGTTCGGCGACCACCACGAACCGGCGCGCGATCGGGTCCCAGCCGGTCACCTGCACCGCGCAGATCTCCGGGATCGCGTCGGCCAGTGCCGCGAACATCTCCTCCCATTCGACCTCGGCGGCGGTGCCCATGGCGTAACCGATCCGCACAGCGGCGGCCACGCTCGAAGGCTCCATCGCCGCTCCTCAGGGCATCCGCTGACACCGAGCAATTAATGGACTCGTGAACCTACCTCCCTACTAGAAAGTGGTCAAGGTCACCGGACACCGCTGGGATCCACCACCTCGCGGTCCAGCCACAAATCCGCCACGGCAGCACGGATTTCCTCGCCACTACGCTCGAGTAGGTTCAGCGCGCCAATGTTTTCCTCCACCTGGGCCAACCGGCTGGCGCCGAACAGCACCGTCGTCGTGGTCGGATGACCGAGGCAGAACGCGATCGCCAGCTGCGCGGGCGTGGCGTCGAACGACTTCGCGATCTCGCCGAGTTTCCTTGCCGCATCAGCGATTCCGCCCCGGATACCGCCCGGGTCCTTGCCGATCATCCGGTCCGGCCGGAGGTTTCCGGCGAGCATGCCGCCCTCCAGGACATCCGATGCCTCCAGCGTGATCCCGGTTTCGGCGACCAGTTTCCGGAACGGCTCACCGTCCGCAATGGACCGGCGGACCACGCTGTACTTGAGCTGGGCCAACTGCGGCCCGGGCACCCCCGCCGCCTCCGCCGCGAGGTACGCCGCGCGAATGTCGGCGCACGACCAGTTGTTCACGCCCCACCCGCCCAGCCTGCCCTCGTCGATCAGCGCGGCGAGGTCGCGGACCAGGCGCGGGAAATCTGGTCGCGAATCCACGATGTCACCGAGAATCGCGAAATCGGCGCGGTCGACACCCACTCGGAGGAACAACTCGTCCAATTGTTCGCCGAAGGATTGGTCCGGATAGTTGTTCACCCACAACTTCGCCGAGAGCAGGAAGTCCGCACGGGCGAGCCCGGCCGCCTGCACGATCCGGCCGAAGAGCACATCGGTGAACGACTCCGGCACCGGTGTGCCGTCGATCGAGAACCCGCCGTAGTACCCGACGTCGAAGAAGTTGATCCCGTGGTCGACCGCGTACCGGATCATCGCCACGGCGTCGGCGAACCGCATGCGGTCGTAGGTGTGCCAGGACCCCAGGGACAGCACGGACACGTCCGGGCCCCGGGTGCCGATCCTGCGGTGCGGAACCTGCATGTTCCTTCCCTTCACGTGGTTTGCGGGACGTGCCGCACGCCGAACGCCCGGCACAGCGCGGCGGCCGCGCGGTCGTGCGCGACCGTCGCGATGCTGAGCTGATCGGTGAGCAGCGCGAAGAAACCGTGGATCTGCCCGTCGTAGCGCACGAGTTCGCAGGGCACCCCGGCCGACAGCAGCCGGTGCGCGTACTCCTCGCCCTCGTCGCGCAACGGGTCGTACTCGGCGGTCAGCACGAGTGCGGGTGGCAGCCCGGTGAGATCGGGCGCCAGCAGCGGCGCGAGGTACGGGTCCCGCAAGTCGGCGGGTTCGCGCGGGTACTGCTGGAAGAACCAGTCCATACTGGCTCGGCTCAGGAAGTAGCCCTCGCCGAAGTCCCGATAGGACGGTCGTTCGTCGCTCGGCGGCGCGGTCACCGGCGAGGCCAGCAACTGCAACGCGAGCGCGGGCCCGTTCTGGTCGCGCGCCATCAGCGCCGCCACGGTCGCGAGGTTGCCCCCCGCGCTCTCCCCGCCCACCGCGATCCGGCGCGGGTCCACGCCGAGTTCGCTGCCGTGCGCGGCGACCCAGCACACCGCGGCATAGGCGTCCTCGGCGGCCGCCGGGAACCGGTGTTCGGGAGCCAGCCGGTAGTCCACCGAGACCACGACCGCGCCCGCCCGGCGGCACAGCGCCCGGCAGGTGGCCTCGTTCTCGTCCAGCGAGCCGATCACCCAGCCACCGCCGTGGAACCACACCAGCGCGGGAAACGGTCCCGCGCCCGCGGGCTGGTAGACCCGGATCCACAGTTCCCCGCCCGGTCCCGGAATCGCCTGCTCGAACCGGTTCCCGACCGGCTCGGCATTGTCCGGCAGCCGCCAGGTCCGCGCGAACTGCTCGCGCATTTCCGCCGGGGTCAACTCGCCCGGTTCCATCGCCCCGGCCGCCGCACTGGCGGCGATCACCGCCTGCGCTTCAGGATGCAGCACCATCGAAGCCCCTCTCATTCGCAGAACCAGCGCAGGACGTTCGCGGTCACCCGCGACACGTCGTTGTCGTCCCCGTTGTGCGACAAGGCCCCGCACCAGCCGATCGAACCGGTGGCGAACACCGTGCCCCCGCCCGCGGTCTCCAGCAGGGTCAGATCGGCGCGGCGGTGGTCGACCGGATCGGCGTGCGGATGCGGGAACGCCGGACCGGTGTGGGCGGACATGTACTGCTCGCCGAGCATCGCCCGCCCGAGCAGCCGGACGTCCGGTGGCGACCCCAGCAGCGGATCGACCCCGTCGGTCTCGAAGGACGCGGCGCCGTCCAGCACCGAGCCGAAGGGACCGAGCGGGGAGGCGACGTCCACCCCGGCGAAGATCCGTTCGGACACCCCGTCCCCGGCGCCGATCAGGAGCGTGTAGGACGTGCCGGTGGTCATCCCGGCGGCGGTCGAACCGATCCCGAACAACCGGTGCGCCGACCGGCCCCGTTCGGCCCACAGCCCGCCCGGTTCCCCGGTGCACGCCAGGTGCCCCTCCCCCGGTTCGCTTTCCCAGGTCCGCACGCCCGAGTACCCGCGACGCAGTTCGGCCGCGTGGCGGCGCGCCGGATCGATCGCGGTGACCCAGTACGCGCCGTTGCCCCCGAGGTAACCGAACTTCCCGCCCCTGTCGAGATGCGTGGCGACCGCGTCCAGCATCGCACCGGTCCAGTACTCCGGATGGCTCCCGGTGATCACCGCGTGGTACCCGGCCAGCGCCTCGGCGCCCTCGGCGTCGAGATCGTGATCGGTGAGCACGTCGAACGCGAATCCCCGCCGCTCCAGCCAGCCGATCAGCGCCACGTCCTCGCTGTACTGGTGCGGTCCGCTGACGTACCGGAAGAGGTGGTCGTCGCGCATGCCCAGCAGCGGGCGCAGCGCGGACACCGCGCACACCCCGCTGCCGTCGGCGTGCCGGTCGTACAGGCTGTGCAAGTTGTTGTCCCGGGCGAACTTCGCCGCCACCTCCCGGGGATCCTCCGGCCGGACCGGCTGCCGCAGGTGGTCGAGCGCGTAGGCGAGGTAGCTCAGCGTCGGCACGAGCAGCAGCAGCGGCGCCCGGGCGGCGTCCGGCCGGGGCCGCACGAAGAACGGCACCCGGTCCACACCGTCCTCAGTGGACAGTTCGACCGCGTAGCATCCGGGGTCCAGGCGCGGCGGCAGATCGAGTTCGAGCACCGGCGCCCAGCCCGCGTCCCCCAGGTCGTCGGCGTGGAAGTGGACGGCGCCGTAGCCCCGGTCGGCGTACCGCCAGTCCAGCACGTCCCCGGTCCAGTCGTGCCCGGTGACCGCGCGTGTCGGCAGGTTGTGCAACCACCCGTGGTGCCCGTCGGCCACGTCCACCAGGCGATCCCCGCCGATGTCGTGCGCGAGATCCCACCACGCGCGGGCGCCGAGCCCGGCCGGGGACACCTGCCCGGTGGCCAGTTCCCGGAGTTCCCCGGTGGTCAGCGGCCGGTCGAAGACGACCGGGCCGTCCAGCTTCCCGTCCAGGTTGCCGGTGATCTCGCCGGCAGCGTCCCGGAAGGCGGCGAGCAGCAGCGGCGGGCCGCCCGGCCGGAGGTCCCCGCCGGGCGGGATCAGGTACTCGCGCGGCCCGCCTTCGGAGGCGAGCGGATCCCGCGGCCGGATCGTCAGCCGGGCGCCCTCGCCCGGGTCGTAGCAGCCCGCCAGGAAGTACCAGCGGCGCGGATGCGGGGCGAAGTCGGACCGCACCGACACCACCCGCTCGGCGGTGCGCACCTCGAACGCGATCCGCCCGTCGGCGAGCACGGACAGTCCCGCGAACGGGCCGTTCGCGGGGTCGCCCTGGGTCAGGATCCCGGCGCGGTCGGCGGGACGTGCCGTCGGCCAGAACCACACCGCGAAGGTGACCGCACCGGTCAGTTCC
This sequence comes from Amycolatopsis anabasis, assembly GCF_009765355.1. Classification (GTDB taxonomy): domain Bacteria; phylum Actinomycetota; class Actinomycetes; order Mycobacteriales; family Pseudonocardiaceae; genus Amycolatopsis; species Amycolatopsis anabasis. The sequence continues at coordinate 64,845 of NZ_VTHK01000040.1, forward strand.
GGTGGCCTGGCCACCAGGCCGTACGAACCGAGGTCCAGGGACTGCCGGGGAACCTCGACCCGCGCCGGGGCCCCGATGTCGACCGGCGTGCGGACCGGTTCGGTTCCGTCGTGGGAGATCCGCAGGATCCGCACGGCGGCGTCGGGCGTGGTGGCGCTGGCCGAAACCGCGATCCGCTCCCCCGGCCGCGCGGAGAACCGGTCGGTGTAGCCGGCGACCGGCGCGGTGCGGTGGTCCACCGGGCGCCGGGTCATCGCGCACCGCCCAGCGACTGCCCGCCGTCCACCGGGATCACCGCACCGGTGAGGTGGCGGGCCTGGTCCGAGGCGAGCAGCAGCACCAGGGCCACCAGGTCGGCGGGGGACGCGATCCGGGCGAGCGGGATCTTCGCGAGCCATTCCGCCCGCGCCACCGGATCGGCGAGCGCCTGCCGGGTGAACGGGGTGTCGACCGGCCCCGGCGCGATCGCGTTCACCCGGATCCCGAACTCGGCCAGTTCCAGCGCCGCGGACCGGGTCAGCGCGTTCACCGCGGCCTTCGTGGCCTCGTAGTGCCCGAGCCCGACGGTCGGCTGGAGCGCGCCCACCGAACTGATGTTCACGATCGCGCCCCCGGACCCGTGGTCGATCATCGCGTTGGCCACGGCCTGGGTCACCAGGAACGTGCCCGCCACGTTGACCTGCCACACGGCGGTGAACGCGGCCAGCGGCAGCGACCGCAGCGGCCCCGCGCCACCGACCACCCCGGCGCTGTTCACCAGCACCCGGATCGGCCCGAGCCCGGCCGCCGCCGCGACCGCGGCCGCCACCGAGTCCGGTTCGCGCACGTCGAGTTCGACGCCGAGCCCGCCGATCCGGTCGGCCGTCGCGCGCGCCCCGGCGCCGTTCAGATCGGCGACCACGACCCGTGCCCCGGCCCCGGCCAGCACGGTGGCCACCGCCTCGCCGATACCGCCGGCCCCACCGGTCACCAGCGCGACCTGCCCGTCGTACTCCGTCAGGACACTCATGCTGCCTCGGCGATGACCACGCGCGGGCTGCCCGGCAGCGCGCGGGTTTCCAGCCAGCGCCAGCCGGTTTCCGCCAGCCAGTCCCGCACCTCGGACTCCGGGTACACCACGGTCCCGTCCACCACCAGGTACTCCCCCGCGAACAACGCGTCCAGGCGGCGGCCCTCGGCCGGTTCGAGCAGGAAATCCAGTACCAGCAACCGAGCGCCCGCCTCGGCGACCTCGCGGGCCTTGCCGAGGATGACGCGGTTCTCCCCGGCGTGGTAGCGGTGGACGACGTGCTCGAGCAGCACCACGTCGTAGCGTCCGGGCACCGGATCGGTGAGCACGTCGAGGTCGTGGAACTCGATGCGGTCGCGGAGTTCCGGCGAAGCCGCGTTCCGGGCGGCGTCGAGCAGATCCCCGGTCGCCGCGAACACGCCACCGAGCCCGGGGTGACGCGCGACGGCCTCGGTGAGGAACGCGGGCGTCAGCCCGGCCAGGTCGAGCATCCGCCGGTGCCGACCGAAGTCGTAGTGCTCGGCGAGCAGCAACGCGTGCAGCGAGTTGTAGGTCTGCACGCCACCGAGGAACACGTCCATCCGGTCGCCGTCGAGCGCGAACGGGGCGGGCCCGGCGCTGCGCGCGGAGTCCGCATAGGACTCCCAGTGCGGGTAGCTCAGCTGGTCCCAGAAGGTCAGGAACCGCCGCAGATCCGGGCCTTCGCCCCGCCCGCTCAGGTACGCGGCGGCCGCCTCCGAGTTCCGGTATCGGCCGTCCGCCCAGGTGAGCAGGCGCAGCCCGACCATCGCGTCGGCCAGGATGCGGGCGGACCGCTCGGGCAGCCCGGTCCGTTCGGCGAGTTCACCGGCGGTGACCGGCTCGTCCTCGATCGCGGCGAACAAGCCGACCTCGGCGGCGGTGAACAACTGCTTCGCGGCCATGAATCCGGTCGCCGCGTGCAGGATCGGCGCGGGGTTGGCGGCAGCACTCTCGTTCAACAAAGCTCCTCGGTTCCGAAGGCGATGACCGGTTTGATCGCGGTCATCGCGGCCATGCCCGCCAAAGCGCTGGTCGCGGCGGCCAGCTCGATCGGCGGGGCGAACATCGCGTTCCAGTCGAAGCGGTCGCGGTTCCCCGCGAGGAACCGCAACGCGCGGTCCAAATCGGACACGTCCCCGTTCAGCGAGCCGAGCACGCGCAGCTCGCGCCCCATCACCACGCCCGGCGGGACGGCGACGGCGTCCGGACCGGCCAGGCCGACCACCACATGCGTGCCGCGCTGACCGCACATCAGCACGCCCTCGTAGTTGGTCGTCGGCGAACCGGCGAAGTCGAACACCAGATCGGCGCCGCGCGCACCGGTCAGCTCGGCGACCCGGGCCACCCGGTCGTCCGGATCGGGCACCTCCTCGACCGAGACCACTTCGTCCGCGCCCCACCGGCGGGCGAGCGCGAGCCGGTCGTCCGGGGCGCCGAGCGTGATGACCAGCCCGGCGCCGGAAGCCCGGGCCAGCGCGGTGCCGAACAGGCCGAGCGGACCCGCGCCCTGCACGACCACGGTCGCCCCGGGCGGCACACCACCGGCCCGGTCGAACGCGCGCACCACGGTCTTGCCCGCGCAGCCCGCCGCGGCGGCCCAGGTGGCCGGAACGTCGTCGGGCACCACCAGCCGCGCCGACCCCGGCGAGACCCAGCAGTACTCGGTGAGGCCGCCGGTGACGTACGGCGCCCGGTCCGCGCGCTGGCGGAACCCGTAGCCGCGGTCGGCGCACAACACCGGTTCCCGCAGCACCGCGCAGCCGTGGCAGCGCCCGCAGGCCGATTCCGACCAGACCAGCCGGGTGCCGAGCTCGACCGGGCGGCCGAGGGCGTCGGTGTCCGCACCCGCGCCGAGCGCCACGACCCGGCCGGTCATCTCGTGCCCGAGCACGATCGGCAGCTCCACGAACGGCATCCCGCCCTGCCACAGGTGCGCGTCGGTGCCGCACAGCGTGGTCCGCTCCAGCCGGACCAGGGCCGCACCGGGGTCCGGCCGGGGCGGCAGGGGAAGGTCCTCCAGCACCAGCGGTTTCCGGTACGCGCGCAGCACCGCCGCGCGGGTGGTCTCCGGGATCATGCGCGGGCCCCGGAATGGGCGGCGATGAAGTCGAGCACCTGTTTCCAGGCGTGGGCGCAGGTCTCGGCGTGTTCGGCGAACTCGCCGTCGAAGAACGAATGCGGGGCGCGGTCGTAGAGCACGAACCGGTGCTGGACACCGGCCGCGGTCAGCTCGGTGTGGAACCGTTGCGCGTCCTCGGCCGGGGTGAGCGCGTCCGCGCCCGCGGCCAGCACGAGCAGCGGGGCCCGCATCTCCGGGATGAAGTCCCGGCATTCGTCCGGGCGGCCGTAGCAGCCGATCACCCCGGCCAGCCGATCGTCCACAGCGGACTGCGCCCAGGACATCGCGCCGCCCAGGCAGAACCCGACGGTGAACACCGAGCCACCGGCCGCGCACAGGTGGCTGACCGCCGCACGGATGTCAGCGGCCGAGTGTTCCGGCCGCAACCGCTGAACGTGGGCGAACCCGTCGAAATCCGGCCCGCGCTCGTCGTCGAGTGCCGTGCGGCCGTAGTAGTCGATCGCCAGCGCGGTGACCCCCGCTTCGGCGAACCGGCGGGCCAGATCCCGGTAGAACTCGTGCAGTCCCCGGACATCGGGCAGCAACACCACCGCCGCGCCGGACGGCTCCGCCGGAACCGCGCGGTAGGCGAGCACGCGGTTGCCGTCCGCGGCACGCAGTTCGAGTTCGCCGGACTCGGCCACCGCACCCGGGGTCCCCGGTGGCGCGGGCGGCCGGGATTCCTCACCATGACACATGTCTGTCCTTTCCGGACTCTCGGCTCAGGCCAGTTCGTCCCAGCGGTCCCGGCGGCGGCTCCACACCAGCACGATCAGGATCGCCAGGAAGGGCAGGACACCGCGGTACTCCTGGATCTGGGCCCAGGTGCTCGCCACGCTCTGCAGGATGCCGAGCACCATCCCGCCCAGCAGGGTCAACGGGAAACTGCGGAACCCGCCGACCAGGGCGGCCGCCAGCGCCGGCGTGATCAGCAGGGCCTGGGACCCGAAATCGCTGGCGAACTGACCCGCGATGATCATGATCGCCAGGGCGCTCGCCGCGCCGGTCGTCGCCCAGACCACCATGGACAGCCGGGGCACCGGGATGCCGATGAGTTCGGCGGTGGTCGGGCGTTCGGCCAGCGCCCGCAGCAGCAGTCCGGCGCGGGTGCGCCGCAGCAGCACCACCGGCAGGACCGCGAACAGCACCGCGAGCAGCGTGGTGATCACCGCCATCCAGGTGACCACCACCCCGCCGAGGGTGAACGCGGGCGTGTCGAAGGGCGTCGGGAACCGGTGCGGGTGCTGGGCGCCGAACAGCCGCAACCCGAGCGCGATGAACGAGGTGTACACCGCGACCGTGACCGCCGCCTTGATCCCCTCGCTCGCCTCGGCGAACCAGCGCACCATGACCAGGCCGACGAGCGCGTGCACGGCGGCCCCGGCGACCAGCCCGGCGAGCACCGCGAGGAACAGCGGCAGGCCGCGCTCGTAGAGCAGGACCATGGTGAACGCGCCGAACGCGCCCACCGCCGCCTGGGCGAAGTTGACCACCGCGACCAGCCGGTGGGTAAGCAGGATCGACAGGCCCATCAGCGCGTACGCGCCCCCGGTGACCAGTCCCGCGATCGCCGCGGACAGGGTGAGCACGAACGGCCTCCTAGGTTTGCGGGAGCGTGAGGAAGTCGGGCGTGGCGACGGTCCACTGGCCGTTCTCCAGCTTGACGATCTTGGACGCCTGGTTCGGCGAATGCGCGTCCGCGCCGCCGAACACGAACGGGGTGCCGAGCATGGGATCGGCGATCGGCGCCATGTCGTGCAGCGCCTTGTTCACCGAGTCCTTGGTGATCTCGCCCTGGATGCCCTGCAACACGTTCACCATGAACTTCGCGGCGAGGTAGCCGCCCTGCGAGAACGCGGTCGCCGGCGCGCCCGCGCGCTGGACCGTCTCCCGCCATTCCTTGTTCGCCGCGCTGTCCGCGGTGTAGGGCTCGAACTCGCTGCCCGCGTAGATCTTCAGGCCCAGCCCGCCGACCGCCCTGGCCACACTGTCCGTATAGGACGGTGCCAGCAGCAGGAAGTTGACGTCGGTCATGCCCTGCGTCTTCGCCGCCTGCAGCCACGGCACCACGAGCTGCTCGGTCGGGTTGAACAGCACCGCGTCGCACCCCGCCTGCTTGGCGCGCAACAGGTACGGGGTCAGATCGCCGCTCTGCTGCACGGTCAGATCGTTGACCACGAGCTGCTGACCGGTCAGCGCCGACCACCGGCCCAGCGCCTGCCGCACCGCCTCCTCGCTGCCCGGCAGCACCACGGTGAAGTTGCACACCCGCTTCGCGCCCAGTGCCTCCGAGGCGTACTTCAGCACCGCGGTCATCAGCGTGAACGGGCCGACGTTGACCGGCGCGATGTTCGGGCTGCCGAAGCACTTCGGGCTCGCGCCCACGGCCATCACGGAACTGATCGACTGCTGCTTGTAGAAGCCGCCGTTGACGTCGCAGTCGGTGAAACTGGCCGAACCGGCCATCGCCACCACGTCCGCGTCGAGCAGTTCCCGGGCCACCTGCGCGGTCCGCTGCGGGTTGCCCGCGTCGTCCTTGACGACGTACTCGATCTTCTTCCCGTTGATCCCGCCCCGGTTGTTGACATCGGTGAACACCTGGGTCGCGGTCTGGACCACGTCCGTGGTGACGAAGTTCCCGGTGAGCCCGGCCACCGCCCCGATCTTGATCGTGTCACCGCCGCCGGAATCGCAGGCGGTCAGCCCGGCGGCCAGCACGACGGCGGACGCGAGCAGGCGAGTTCTTCCTCGCATCGCAGTTCTCCTATCCGGATTGGGCCTTCGTGGCGGGCTCGCCGCCGATGTAGGCCGCGATCACCGCCGGTTCGCGCAGCACCTTCTCCGGCGGCCCCTGGGCGATCACCCGGCCGAAGTCGAGGACCACGACCTCGTCGCAGACCGCGCGGACGAGTTCGATGTCGTGCTCGATCAGCAGCACCGCGGTGTCGGACCGTTCGGGGATCTCGGCCAGCCGGGACGCGAGCAGGCGGGTCTCCCCGCTGGAATGCCCGGCCGCCGGTTCGTCCAGCAGCAGCACCGGTGGCTGCCCGGCCGCGAGCCCGGCCACCTCCAGCAGCCGCCGGGTCGCCACGTCGACCGACTCCATCGGCACGTCCGCGCCCGGGCAGGCGAACCAGGCCAGCTGCTCGTCGATCTCCGCCCGGGACAGGCGCCGCCCGGCGGCCACCTGGAGGAACATGCCGACGGTCAGCGCGTCCGGCACGCGCAGCTGCTGGAAACTGCGCCGGACCCCGGCCCGGGCCCGGCGGTGCGCCGCGAGGCCGTCCACCCGGTTCCCGTTGAGCAGCACCGAACCGCCGTACTCGCCGACGAATCCGGTGACCGCGTTGACCAGGGTCGACTTGCCCGCGCCGTTCGGCCCGACCAGCCCGACCGTCGCCCGGGCGGGCACGGTGAGCGTGACCCCGTCCACCGCGACCAGATTGCCGAACCGCACGCGCAGGTCCTGGATCTCGAGCACCGGTTCGCTGTCCTGAACGGACTCCCGCGCGGGTGGCCATGCGGTGGGCAGCGAGCGGGGCGCGGCCAGGATCTCCTGGTCCTCCTCGGCTCGCCGCCTCGCCTTGGCCGCCTTCTTCCCGCGGCGGCGGGCGCGCAGTTCGTCGGTCTGGCTCATCCCGTGGCGCAGCACCAGGATCGCGGCGACCCCGAAGAACATCGCGGACAGGTCCTGCGGGATGCCGATCTTGTCGAGCAGCACCGGGAAGACCGCGCCGAGCAGGCCGCCCGCGATCGCGCCCTCGGCGTTGTGCGTGCCGGTGAACAGCGCGATCGCGAAGAACGCGACCGAGGTGGCCGAGGTGAAGTTCGTCGCGGACACCACACCGAGCTGCCCGGCCATCAGCCCGCCGCCGATTCCGGCGAGGAAGGCGCTGAGCGCGAACGCGGCGAGCTTGCCGCGCACCACGCTGATCCCGTGTGCCGCCGCCGCGCGCTCGGAGTGGCGGATCTCCACCCAGGCGCCGCCGATCCGGCTGCGGTCGAGTTTCCACAATCCGGCGAACAGCAGCGCCACCACCAGCGCGGTGAACACGAAGTACTCGCTGTCGCCGGTGAATCCGGCCGGCCGGGTGACGAACTGGAACTCGTCCTGGCCCGGGAAGTTGATCGCGCCGAACACCACGTCCAGCGAGGTGGCGAAGGCGAAGGTGGCCACGGCCAGGCTCATCCCGCGCAGCCGCAGCGCCGGAATGCCGATCGCGACCCCGGCGACCACCGCGGCCAGGCCGCCGAGCAGCAACCACACTCCGAATCCACCGGGCAGGTCCGCGACATTGGCCCAGCCGACCGTCCACGCGCCGATCGCGGCGAAGGACAGCTGGCACAGCGAGATCACCCCGGCCCGGCCGGTGATCACCCCGTAGCTCTGCATGATCACCACGGACACCGCGGCACCGGTGAGCAGGAAGGTCAGGTACGACGAGGCCGCGAAGTAGACCGCGAGCACGACGGCCGCGCCGATCAGCAGCGCCAGCACCAGCGGGCGGGCCTGACCGAGCCGCCTCACGCCGGGCTCCGGACCGCGTCGCCGAGATACAGCTCGCACAGCAGTTCCTCGTCGTCGAGCAGTTCCTCGCGCTCGCCGTCGAACACGATCCGCCCCTTGGTCAGCACGTAGGCGCGGTCGGCGACGGACAGCGCGAGCGACGCGAACTGCTCGACCAGCAGCACCCCGACCCCGGAGCCGGCGAGCGCGTCGACCGCGCGGGCCAGCCGTTCGACCACGATCGGCGCGAGCCCGAGCGACATCTCGTCGATGAGCAGCACCTTCGGCTTGCCGACCAGCGCGCGGCCGAGCACCAGCATCTGCTGCTCGCCGCCGGAGAGCAGCCCGGCGGCGACCTTGCGCTGCTTGCGCAGTTCGGGGAACAGTTCGAACGCCTCGTCCACCGCACCGCCGTCCCGGCACGCGGCGCGCAGGTTGTCCTCAGTGGACAGTTCGCGGAACACCGTGCGGTTCTGCTCGACGTGGGCCAGCCCGGCCCGCGCCCGGCGCCACGGCCGGATCCCTTCGACCCGGCGGCCGCCCAGCCGGATCTGGCCCGAAGCCACCCGGATCGCGCCGGAAATCCCTTCCAGCAGCGTGGTTTTCCCGGCCCCGTTCGCGCCGAGCAGGACGGTGACCGCGCCCGCTTCCACGGCCACGCTCGCCTCCCGGACGATCGGCAGGCCACCGCGTTCGATCGTGACGGCATCCACTTCGAGCACGGTCACCCGGCTCACCTGGTCTCGATGTCGGCCAGGGCCTGCGCGGCGCGGTCGATCGCCTCGCGCTGGGCGGGTTGCAGCTCCTGCCCCGCCATCGCGGCGACCAGCGGCAGGAACGGATCGTCCACGGTTTTCGCGCCGCACAGGGTTTCCAGCACGGCGAGCCCGCAGAACGGGACGAACGCCGGGTTGTAGCCGCCCTCGTGCGCGAGCACCACCCGCCCGTCGCAGACCTCGGCCGCGGCCTGCAGGGTCAGCGCGGTCAGTTCGCGGAAGCCGTCCGAGGTGACCATCTGGCGGCCCAGCGGGTCCATGGCCCCGGCGTCGAACCCGCACGCCACCAGGATCAGTTCGGGGCGGAATCGGCGGATCGCCGGAAGGCACACGGTTTCCATCGCGTACCGGTAGCCGCCGTCCCCGGTACCCGGCGGCAGCGGCACGTTCAACGCGTACCCGAGGCCCGGTCCGGCGCCGCGTTCGTCCAGGCCACCGGAATCCACCGGGAACACGTTGTCCTGGTGGATCGAGATGGTCAGCACGTCCGGATCGGAGTAGAAGACCGCCTGCGTGCCGTTGCCGTGGTGGACGTCCCAGTCGAGCACCGCGACCCGGCGGACGCCGAGCACCTTCTGCGCGTGCCGGACGGCGATCGCGACGTTGTTGAACAGGCAGAACCCCATGCCGTTGGCGGGCAGCGCGTGGTGCCCGGGCGGGCGGACCAGCGCGTAGGCGTTGTCCACCCGGCCGTCGCAGACCGCCTCGACCGCGGCCAGCACCGCCCCCGCGGCCAGCGCGGCGATCTCGAAGCCCCCGCTGCCGAACGGGGATATCCCGTCCCCCGCGTCCCCGCCGGACGGGCGCTCGCTCTCCGCCCGGATCCGGGCCACGTGCTCGCGGTGGTGCACCCGGCGGATCTCCTCCTGGGTCGCGGGCCGGGCCGGGATCCGGACCAGTTCGTCGATCAGCCCGGACACCACCACCAGTTCGTGGATCCGGCGCTTGGTGTCCGCGTTCTCGAAATGCCGGAGCGGCTGCACCCCGCGCCGAGGATCGGGCGGGAACAGCCCCGCCTGGTTGCCGGGATCGTGCCAGCCGAACAACTCGTGGTAGAGGTAACCAGTCGTCATGCACACCTCCGTTGGCGATGACGACAAAGCATTCGCCGGAAGGCCCCACTGACCGGTCCGTGAAAATACCGAAATCGGTAATCAGTTCGCCGCGAAGCCGGGTCCCGGAGAGTCAACAGTCGTACCGTCACACGCAAGACCGGGCAGCACCGCGCCGCACATACTCGGTCGCGTTCCGCGGCTCACGCCGCCGTTCCACCGGTGCACAAAGGAGCGCACATGGCCCCCTCGCTCTACATCGACGGCGACTGGGTGAAGCCGGAAAGCGGCGCCACGTTCCCCACCTTCGACCCGGCCACCGAGGAGCAGATCGCCGAGGTGTCGGTGGCGGGCGCCCCCGAGGTCGACGCCGCGGTCGCGGCCGCCCGGCGGGCCGTGCGAGCGCCCGAATGGACTCGGCTGGCCCCGGCGGCGCGGGCCGGGCTGCTGTTCCGGCTCGCCGCGCTGATCGACGAGCACGCCGAGGAACTCGCCGCCCTGGAGACCCGCGATCAGGGCCAGCCGCTGGGCATCTCGCGCGAGGTCAGCGTCGCCGGTGCCGCCGAGCACTTCCGCTACTACGCGGGCTGGGTGACCAAACTGGAGGGTGCGGTCACGCCGATCGGTTACCCGGACACCCTGCACTACACCCGCCGCGAACCGGTCGGGGTCTGCGCGCTGATCACCCCGTGGAACTTCCCGCTGATGATCGCCGCCTGGAAGCTCGCCCCGGCGCTGGCCACCGGGAACGCGGTCATCCTCAAGCCCGCCGAGCAGACCCCGCTCACCGCGATCCGGCTGATCGAACTCGCCGAACGGGCCGGGTTCCCGGCGGGCGTGGTCAACCTGCTGACCGGGGACGGGGTGGTCGGCCAGGCGCTGGTCGACCACCCCGGTGTCGACAAGGTCTCGTTCACCGGGTCCACCGAGGTGGGCCGGAAGATCGTGGCCGGGAGCGCGGGCAACCTCAAACGCGTGACCCTGGAACTGGGCGGCAAGGCGCCGAGCATCATCGCGGCCGACGCGGATCTGGACGCGGCGGTGGCCGGGAACCTGGCCGGATCGCTGCTCAACAGCGGCCAGGTGTGCGCCGCGTATTCCCGGTTCTACGTCGACCGCGCCCGGGCGGACGAGTTCGTGACCAAACTGGCCGAGGGCGGGCGGAACCTGCGCGTCGGGCCCGGCGCCGACGAGCGGACGCAGGTCGGCCCGCTGGTCTCCGCCGCACATCTGTCCAAAGTGGAGCAGATGGTGACGGTGGGGAAGGTCGAGGGCGCCGAACTGGTCACCGGCGGGGAACGGGCGGCGAACCCGGGGTACTTCTTCCAGCCGACGGTGTTCGCCGGCGTCACCGACGCGATGACCATCGCCCGGCAGGAGATCTTCGGTCCGGTGCTGCCGGTGCTCACCTACGACGGCGACGACGAACTGCACGCCCTCATCGACCGGGCCAACGACACCGAATACGGCCTGGCGGCCGCGGTGTGGACCCGCGAACTCGCCACCGCGCACCGGCTCGCCGCCGAGTTGCGCGCGGGTGCGGTGTTCGTGAACATGCCGCCGATCCCGGACGCGGCCGCGCCGTGGGGCGGGTTCAAGGCCAGCGGCTGGGGACGCGAAATGGGCCGGTACGCACTCGACGCCTACACCGAAACCAAGGGAGTCTGGATCCACCACGGTGGAGGTGGCGTGTGAGTGTCGAAGAACTACCCGCTCAGCTCGGGCATCCGCTCGAACCGCTGACCGCGGCGGAGATCGACCGGGTGCGGACCGTACTGGCCGAATCAGGCCGAACCACGGACACGACGCGGTACGCCTCGGTGCTGCCGCTCGACCCCTCACGGGCCGAACTGCGCACGTACCGCGAGGGCGACCCGTTCTCCCGCCGCGCCGAGGCGGTGCTGGTGGACATCGCGACCGGCGCGGTCACCGAGGCCGTGGTCGATCCGCACGCCGGGGAACTGCTGTCCTGGCGGGACCTGGACGTCACGCGGCCGCCCTACGGCCAGCCCGCGGTCCTGTTCGAGGAGTACGAACGCAGTGCCGCGCTGGTCAAGGCCGATCCGCGCTGGCAGCGGGCGATGGCGCGGCGCGGGGTCGCCGATCCGTCGCTCGCGTTCGTCGCCCCGCTCGCGCCCGGATTCTTCGACGATCCGGACGAACGCGGGAAGCGGCTCCTGCGCGCCCTGACCTTCGTCCGCACGCACGACGGCGACAGCCCGTGGGCGCATCCGGTGGAGGGCCTGCTCGCGACCGTCGATCTGATCGCGGGCGAGGTGATCCGGTTCGACGACGTGGGCGACACCCCGATCCCGGCCGAGCCCGGCAACTACGACGCCGCCGCGGTCGGGCCCGCCCGGACCAGCCTGAAACCGCTGGCGATCAGCCAGCCCGAGGGCCCGAGCTTCCGGATCTCCGGGAACCAGGTGACCTGGGAGAACTGGCGGTTCCGGATCGGGTTCAACGCCCGCGAGGGCCTCACCCTGCACCAGATCGGCTTCACCGAAAGCGGGGTCGAACGCCCGGTGCTGCACCGCGCGTCGATCCCCGAGATGGTCGTGCCCTACGGCGACCCGTCGCCGTGGCGGCGCTGGATCAGCTACTTCGACGCCGGTGAGTACCTGCTCGGCAGGAACGCCAACGCGCTGCGGCTGGGGTGCGACTGCCTCGGCGAGATCCACTACTTCGACGCGGTGGTGGCCGACGACACCGGGCACCCGGTGCGGATCCCGCGGGCCGTGTGCCTGCACGAGGAGGACGACGGGATCCTCTGGAAGCACACCGATCTGGCCGGGCGCCCCGAGGTCCGCCGGGCGCGTCGGCTGGTCGTCTCGTTCTTCACCACGGTCGGCAACTACGACTACGGCTTCTACTGGTACTTCGGCCTGGACGGGACGATCGAACTGGAGGCCAAGGCGACCGGGATCGTGTTCTGCGGGGGCGCGGAACCCGGTACGGATTCGCCGTACGCCAGCGAAATCGCGCCCGGGTTGCTCGCGCCGGTGCACCAGCACCTGTTCTGCGCGCGGCTGGACCTCGCGGTCGCCGGGGACCGCAACAGCGTCGAGGAGATCGACGTGGTCGGCGTCGAGACCGGGCCGGACAACCCGTACGGCAACGCGTTCACCACGCGCACCACCCCGCTCGACCGCGAATCGCGGGCGGCCCGGGTGGCCGATCCCGCGCGCAACCGGGTCTGGCGGATCTTCAACCCGGACAGCCGCAACCGGCTGGGCAGGCCGCGCGGTTACGTGCTCGTCCCGCGTCCGGGGCCGACCCTGCTGGCGCAGCCGGGTTCGAGCGTGCACGCGCGGGCCGCGTTCGCCACCCGGCACGTCTGGGTGACCCGGTACGCCGAGGACGAGCGGTACCCGGCGGGGAACCGGCCCAACCAGCACGCGGGCGGGGCCGGGCTGCCGGCCTGGACGGCCGCCGACCGGGACCTCACCGGCACCGAACTCGTGCTGTGGCACGTCTTCGGGCCGACCCATGTGCCGCGGCCCGAGGACTGGCCGGTGATGCCGGTGGACCGGTCCGGGTTCGCGCTGCGCCCCACCGGGTTCTGCGACCGGAACCCGGCCCTCGATCTGCCTGCGAACGCGCACTGCGAAAGGGAGACCTGATGACGTCGCTCGAGGACACCGAGAACTGGCTTCCGCTGGACGGTCTCGAACCGGGTTTCGACGCGAACCGGGCCCCGCTCAGCCGGGCGCTGGCCGGACGCGAGTTCGAGCTGGTGCTCGACGCGGGCGTCCGCATCCGGCACGGGTTCACCGAGGACCGGACGACCTGGGAGCTGGACACCGACGCCCTCGGCGCGCGGCGCGGGGAGGATGCCTACCAGGCGTTCGAGGTCGACGACGAGCTGTTCTACGTGCAGTTCCAGCACGAGCACGACCCGCGCGAAGCCGTGTCGCTCATCCTCGACCTCCGGCACGGCCGGACGCTTTCGGTGCTCAGCCGGATCGGCCCGCGCGATCAGCGGCCGACCGTGGTGACCCAGGAGTTCCACCCGGGCGTCATCGACGGCATCGAGCCGACCGGCGCCCCGCCCGAGCCCACCACGGATCTCCTCGGCCGCCGCGTGCTCTGGTCCTACAGCCGGGCGCACCACTACGAGCACGTGTACCTCACCGAGCAGTGGTACACGTTCGTCTGCCATTCCGGCCCGGAACGCGGCCTCGCCGACACCGACGCGTGCGCCTACTACCGCCTCCGCCCGGGCATCTACCTGTTCGCGTGGCGGGAAAAGGTCGTGCCGTGCGCGGCGGTGACCGTCGCCGACCACCGGCTCTTCCGCTCCCACGGCGCCTTGTTCGGGCTCAGCGGGGACGGGCAGGACACGACCCATTTCACCTTCGGCGCCCACGGCCGGTTGCTGAGCCAGACCATCCTCCCGGAGCTGCCGTGATCGACCCGGTGTCCGCTCAGCTCGGCCTGCGGCCGGGCAAGGTCATCGCGGTCCACTCCGCCGAATGCGGCTCGTACTTCCTCAAGGCCAGTTCCACGCTCGCCGCGGACAGCGGTGTGGTCACCCGGCCGGACGGGCCCGAACCGCTCACCTTCGAAGGCGAGATCGCCCTGGTGATCGGCGAGCGCGGCCGGCGCGTGGCCCCGGCGTGGTCGCTGGTCGGCTGGGTGACCGCGGCCAACGACCTCAGCCTGTGCGATCCGCGCTACGCCGACCGGGGTTCGAACCTGCGCGCGACCGGTGGCGACGGCTTCACCCCGATCGGGCCGAACTTCCTGCCCGCCGGCGAACTCGACCCGGCCGCGCTGCGCGTGCGCGCCTGGGTCAACGGCGAGCTCGTGCAGTCCGACACCACCGGCTGTCTGCCGTTCTCGTTCGCCGAACTGGTCGCCGACCTGTCCCGCTTGTCCACATTGGAGCCCGGGGACGTGATTCTCACCGGCACCCCTGCCGGGGCCTCGGTGGTCGAACCGGGGGACGTGGTCGAGGTCGAGGTGGACAGCATCGACCCCGCCCGCCCCAGGCGCACCGGGCGGCTGCGGACCAGGATCGTCGGCGGCCCGCCGCTGGACGGCCCACCGCCTGGCGACGACCCCGCTCCCCGCACTCCCGAGTCCACTGTGGACTATCTGGCGGACCGGCTGACCGGGGTCGCGGTGGCCAAGTTGTCCGCCCAGCTGCGCAAGCAGGGCCTCAACCACGTGTCGATCGACGGCGTCCGCCCGGCCCGTCCGGGAGCCAAGTTCGCCGGACGCGCCCGCACGCTGCGGTGCGTTCCGCTGCGGGAAGACCTGTTCGCCGAACGCGGCGGCGGGTTCACCGCGCGGGAACGGGCGATCGAATCGATGGAGCCGGGCGAGGTGCTGGTGCTGGAGGCCCGCGGGGAGCACGGCAGCGGCGCGCTGGACGACATCCTCGCGCTGCGGGCGCAGGCGCGCGGGGCCGCGGCGATCGTCACCGACGGCGGCCTGCGCGATTCCGCGGTGGTCGCGGGGCTGGGCATCCCGGTGTTCCACGGCGGCGCCCATCCGGCCGTGCTGGGCCGCAGGCACGTGCCGTGGGACACCGATGTCGCGATCGGATGCGGCGGGACCACCGTGCGCCCCGGCGATCTCGTGGTCGGCGACGACGACGGGGTGGTGGTGATCCCGCCGAAGCTGGCCGAGCAGGTGCTCGCCGCCGCGATCGAGCAGGAACGCCAGGAGGCGTTCATCGCCGAACAGGTCCGGGCGGGCCACGGGATCGAGGGGCTGTACCCGCTGAGCGGCGCCTGGCTGGAGTCCTATCTGGACTGGGTGCGGCGCGCCTGATCCTTGGAGGTCGCAAGTGGACGGACACGCGGACTATGTGGTGGTGGGCGCCGGATCGGCGGGCTCGGTCGTGGCTCGGCGGCTGGTCGACGCCGGGGCGAGCGTGCTGCTGCTCGAGGCCGGCGGCCCGGCGGTCAATCCGGCGATCGACGATCCGGCGCGCATGCACGAGCTGTGGCACGCCGCCGAGGACTGGGACTACTTCACCGTCCCCCAGCGGTACGCCCGCGGGCGGCGCCTGCACCTGCCCCGGGGCCGGGTGGTCGGCGGTTCGCACGCCCTGAACGCGACCATCTACGTCCGCGGCAATCCGGCCGACTACGACCACTGGGCCGCGCTCGGCAACCCCGGCTGGGCCTGGCGGGACGTGCGGCCGTTGTTCGAGCGGATCGAACGCGGACCGCTGCCCGTGCACACCGGGTTCGAACCCGATCCGGTGCAGTCGGCGATCCTGGAAGCCGCCCAGCAGTGCGGGATTCCGCTCAACGAGAACTACAACTCCGGGGTCCAGGACGGGGTCAGCACGCTCGCGTTCACCCTCGACGGCGGGCGCCGGGTGACCACGGCGTCGGCCTACCTCGCCCCGGTCCTCGGCCACCCGGAGTTCACCCTGCTCGCGGGCGCGCAGGTGCGGCGGCTGCTGGTCGAAGGCGACCGGGCCCGCGGGGTGGAGTTCGTCCGGGCGGGCCGGGTCGCACGGGCGACCGCCGGCGCGGAGGTGGTGGTGTGCGCGGGAGCGCTCGGTTCACCCCTGCTGCTGCAGCGCTCCGGGATCGGCCCGGCCGAATGGCTGCGCCTGGCCGGGGTCGAGGTGCTCGCCGACCTGCCCGGGGTGGGCCGCAACCTGCAGGACCACTGGCTGGTGCCGGTGATCTTCTCCGCGGAACGGGAGATCACGCACCGCCCGGGACTGCCGCACTGCCAGACGCAGTTCTTCGCCCGCAGCCGCCCCGGACTGCCCGTACCGGACCTGCAGCCGCTGCATTTCAGCGTGCCGCTGTACGAATCGTGGATGTCCGGGCCGCCGAACGGGTTCTCGCTGATGGCCGGGCTGATCCGCCCGGAGAGCGCGGGCGAGGTGCGGATCAGCGGCCCGGAACCCGGCGACCAGCCGCGGATCGACCCGAGCGTGCTGTCCGCGGCCGCCGATCTGACCGCGTTGCGGACCGCCGTGGAGCTGTGCCGGGAGATCGGCCGCGCGCCCGCCCTGCGCGACTGGGCCGCGGCCGAGCGCTACCCGGGGCCCGCCGATCTCGAAGAATACGTCCGGCGGACCGTGCTGACCTACCACCACCAGGCGGGGACGTGCCGGATGGGCGCGGTCGTCGATGCCGAGTTGCGCGTGCACGGGATCGCGGGGCTGCGGATCGCCGACGCCTCGATCATGCCGACCGTGACCACCGGCAACACGAACGCCCCGGCGATCGTCATCGCCGAGAAGGCCGCGGAGCTGCTCGGCGGCGGAAAAGTTGCCACAATGCGGCAGGACGACGTTGTCCAGGAGGTGCCATGACGGTTCTCGTCAACACCAGTGACGTTCCGGCGAAGGAGCGCACCGAGCTGTGGCGCGCGGCGGCATCGGAGGCGTATGTGCCCCTGGAGATGAGCCTGGACGACGCCGACGCGTTCCGCGGGCGGATCCTCGGGCAGGTGTTCGGTGAGCTGCGCATCGGCGAGGTGACCGCGGACGCGCACCAGGCCCACCGCCCCGGCCGGCTCGCCGGGCGCGACGACCTCCTGCCGCACTACAAGCTGAGCATGCCGGTGCGGGGTTACGTGCTGGTCCAGCAGGACGGCCGGGAGGCGTCGCTGACCCCGGGCGACCTGGCCATCTACGACACGTCCCGGCCCTACACCGTGGTGTTCGAGGAAACCTGCCAGATGCTGACGCTGATGTTCCCGCGGCGGAACCTGCACCTGCCCGCCGAACGCCTGGCGCGGATCACCGCGAGCCGGGTTTCCGGACGGCACAGCGTGGGCGCCCTGCTGTCCCCGCTGCTGTTCAACCTGGTGTCCAGAATGGACGAAATCGACGCGGCGCAGTCGCTGCGGCTGGCCGACAACGTGGTCGACCTGGTCGCGACCGTGTTCGCCGGGGAACTCGGCGAGGATCCCGCGAAGACCCCGGTCGGCCACCGCGCGCTCATCCTGCGCGCGAAGGCGTTCATCGAGGCGCACCTCGACGACGCCGATCTGACGCCGGGCACCATCGCGGCGGCGATGCACATCTCGACCGGGTACCTGCACAAGCTGTTCCGCCGCGAGAACACCACGGTCTCCCGGTGGATCCGGGAACGCCGGCTGGAACACTGCCGCCGCGACCTGCGCGACCCCGGGCAGTCGGAACTCGCGGTGAGCAGCGTCGCCGCGCACTGGGGCTTCATCGACGCGGCGCATTTCAGCCGGCTCTTCAAGGCCGCCTACGGGCTGCCGCCCCGGGAATACCGCCTGGTCAGCGAGGGCGGCACCGACCTCCGCCTATCCGTGTCCGACCCCACCTCCTGACCCAGCGCGCCGCGCTCGCGAGTTGCACGTTCGGGCACGCGAGTTGCACGTTCAGGCACGCGAGTTGCACGTTCAGGCACGCGAGTTGCACGTTCAGGTAAGCGAATTGCACGTTCAGGGCGGTGAGTTGCACGTTCGGGGTGGGGTGCCGTTTCTTGGAGTTGGGTTGGGTTTCAGGCACGCCTTCGGCGCGCCGTGGGAAACTGTCGCTCCTCGGGTCGGTTCGCGTCGTTGGTCACCAGCGACAGTTCCCCACGGAATGGGCATGTTTGGTCGCGCTGGCAGCCGTGCCCAATGCCGCTAAGTTAGGCGGTTTGATCTTCGGTGTGGCGGTGTCATAGCCTGCGAAGGGAAAATGGGTAGGTTTGTCGCGTGGCTGGTGGCGATTCAGGAAAGCAACTGGCGGGTATTCCGTCGAGTGTTCGGTTGACGGGCCGACCGGTGCGACGGACGCGGTTGTTGCCGGCGCATCTGATGGTTTGGTTCTGTCAGGCGATGTGCTTGTTCGTCGACGATGACTACGAGGAGGTGATGCGGAAGCTGGTTGGTGCGCTGCAGAGCATGGACTCGTGATCGGATTCCGGACATGTGCCGCTCACCCGGCGATCACCGATAGCCGAATATGACACGAAAGGCGCGTTAAGATACCGCAACAATAACTACACAGTCAGAAAATGCCCTCGCGGCCGCGTCACCCACGACGCGCCACCCACCATCCGCCTCCGCACCCCACAGTCACAAAACCAAGATCAACAGCTTAAGTTAGCGGTATCGCAGCCATGCCCGATTCACTCATTCGAGAAAGATGTTGATCTTCCGTTGTCGATAAAATGGGAGGCGTGGAGCCAAATACCAGACTTGCGGACCTGAAAGACATTATCCAGTCGGAGGGGGAGGTGATCGCGCGGGCGCAGGCTCGGCAGTTGAGAGCCATTGCGGAACTGGACAACCTGCAAGGAAGATCCCGGGGTGTGCCCGTCGAAGTGGCTTGGATGTTGAAGCTGACGGAGCATAAGGCGGCGAGGAAGGTGGTGCTTGCGCGGACGCTCACCACGCGGCTGCCCGGGACCTTGAAGGCCATGGAGGGTGGGGTGATCGACGAGGAGAAAGCCGCCAAGATCGCCGAACCCACGGCCTATTTGAGCGATGAGAAGGCTCGTGAGGTTGATGCGATCGTGGCGACCCGGTTGCAGGGGAAGAATCCGTCCTCGCTGCGGAAGATGGTGAACTACTGGATCGCCAAAGTCGACAAGGC
>NZ_VTHK01000041.1 GCF_009765355.1 Amycolatopsis anabasis
CACCCGGTCAACCCCACCCCACCAGCAAAAACCAAGATGAAAAATGCCCATTGGGGGACGTTTGGCTACGGGGTGGGGAGGGCGAGGGTGCCGAGGGCGGCGACCAGGGGGGCGAGTTCGGGCACCTGTTCGGCTTCGGCGAGCGCGTCGCCCAGGGTGCGGTCGTGCGTCGGGCGCGCGGTGTCCAGCAACGCGTGTCCGGCTTCGGTGACCTCGGTGTAGATGCCGCGGCGGTCGTCGGGGCACAGGTACCGCTGGAGCAGGCCGCGCTTCTCCAGCCGGGTGACCAGCCGGGTCGTCGCCGACTGGCTGAGCACCACCGCCCGGGAGAGCTGGTTCATCCGCATGTGCCAGCCGTCCTGGCGGGAAAGCACGTCGAGCACGCTGTACTCGCTCACCGACAGCTCGTGCTCGCGCTGCAACGCACGTTCGAGCGCGTCCTCGATCCGGGCGTGCAGCGCCGCCACCGTTCGCCATCCCTGGGCGCGTGCCTCCGCGGCGTCATCGTCCAGTGACACGGTTCACCTCTTCCTTGGCCATCGCCACCTTGCGCACAGCCTACTTGCATGCTGCACTATCACGCGTAAGCAATAAGCCGCGTGTGCAACTATCGCGGACGCCGGTTGTTGACGGCGCTACTTAGATACTACAGGAAGAAGGTACGTTTCATGCCTGTCGCCCTGCTCGCCCTGGCGATCAGCGCCTTCGGCATCGGCACCACCGAGTTCGTGATCATGGGGCTGCTCCCCGACGTCGCCCGCGACTTCGGGGTTTCGATCCCGTCGGCGGGCCTGCTCATCTCCGGCTACGCGCTCGGTGTCGTGATCGGCGCCCCGCTGCTCACGGCGGTCGGCGCCAAACTGCCGCGCAAGACCATCCTGGTCGCGCTGATGGTGCTGTTCATCGCCGGGAACCTGATCTCCGCGCTCGCCACCAGCTACTCGTTGCTGATGACCGGCCGGATCGTGGCCGCGCTTTCGCACGGCGCCTTCTTCGGCGTCGGCTCGGTGGTCGCCGCCGGACTCGTCGCCCCGGCGAAACGGGCGAGCGCGATCGCCTTGATGTTCACCGGGCTGACCGTCGCCAACGTCCTCGGCGTGCCGATGGGCACCGCGCTCGGCCAGCACTTCGGCTGGCGGTCCACGTTCTGGGCGGTCACCGCGCTCGGGGTGGCCGGTCTCGCCGGGATCGTGACGCTCGTGCCGCGGCAAGGGGCGGGGGAGTCCGGCGGCCTGCGCGGGGAACTCGCCGTGTTCCGCCGCCCGCAGGTGTGGCTCGCGCTCGCGACGACCGCGCTGGGCTTCGGCGGGGTGTTCGCCGCCTTCACCTACATCACGCCGATGATGACCGAGGTCGCCGGGTTCTCCGCCGGGACGGTCACCTGGTTGCTGGTGCTGTTCGGCGCGGGCCTGTTCGCCGGGAACCTGCTCGGCGGCAAGGCGGCGGATCGCGGGCTGATGCCGAGCCTGTACGTCTTCCTCGCCGCGCTGACCGCGGTGCTGGTGGTCTTCGTGTTCACCGCGCACGCGCAGGTTCCCGCGGCGATCACCCTCGCCCTGTTCGGGGCGGCCGGGTTCGCGACCGTGCCCTCGCTGCAAATGCGGGTGATGGAGAAGGCCGAAGGCGCACCAGCCCTCGCGTCGGCGGCGAACATCGCGGCCTTCAACCTCGGCAACGCCGGCGGCGCCTGGCTCGGCGGACTGGCCATCGACCACGGCCTCGGCTACACCGCGCCGAACTGGATCGGCGCCCTGCTCGCCGGATCGGGGCTCGTGGTCGCCGTGGTTTCCGGCCTGCTGGACCGCCGGACCCGGTCGACGGTCGCGGTGCCCACCGCCGACCAGGTGCCGATGACCGTCTGAACCGGCGGGAGGAAGGGACCGGGTCGTGAGTGTCCCGGCCGGTTCTACGTAACCGGTCTGTCCACTCACGACCCCAGCACTCGGCGCCCCTTGCTTGCACGGGCGAGGAGGCATGAGGAACAGGTTGTACTCCTGGTCGACGGTCGTCGTGGCCGGGGCGTTCGGGAAGTCGACGAACAGCATCGCGGCCTTGACCGGGCCGTCCGGCCGGGGGAAGTTCGCCCAGTTCGTCTTCCCCTCGGACAGGAAACCGCCGGACAAGGCACACGGGCCGGTCGGATCCGGAACGGCCGCCAGCGCGGGCGGCGACGGGATCCCGCCCAGCAGCACGGCGGCCAATACACACACAAAACCCAGTCTTCGTAAGGGTTTCCTCGACATCTCGGGTTCTCCTCGCGGGCAGGGGCGGGGTTGCCTCAGCAAGGGATCTACCAGTGCGCGCCGGATGCCGGAAGGCGTTCCGGTCGCCCTGTCACAAGATTGTCAAACGGGTACGGGGGTGAATCACGCACATGATCCGGATGATCTAGGTTGTCCGCACAAGCCGGGCACATTTCGGTAAAAGCCCCCAGAACGTGCAACGAACTGCGCCGTCCGGCCGAACTTCAGGCACGTTCGGAAGGGGCGATCATGGTGATGCGTCAAGTCGGCAGGTCGGCCGCGGTCTTCGTCTGCACTCTGCTCATGGCGGCGGGATTCCTCGTCGCGCTCCCGGCGCCGCTCGCGTCGTCGCTTCCGGCGCTGCCCGCCGGATTCGTGCTCCGGGACCAGGCCAGCGGCCAGGCCGCCTACGATCTGACCGACTTCGCCTACCTGCCGGACGGTTCGATGCTGACCACCGGCAAGAGCGGGCGGTTGGCCTGGGTCGCGGCGGACGGGCGCACCCGCACGATCGCCACGCTGCCGGTGCGCACCGACGGCGACCTCGGGCTGCTCAGCGTCGAACCGGCGCACGACTACGCCACCTCGCGGCAGATCTATCTCGCCCGGTCCGTGCCCAGCGGCGGCGCGCCGTTCACGCTGCGGCTGGCCCGGTGGACGGTGACCGGTGCGACCGAACCGACCGGCATCGCGCAGGAACAGGTCCTGCTCGAGTTCGCCGGGGACGTGCCGACCCACGCGCTGACCGGGATCGTCGCCGACGACGACGGAACGTTGTGGGTGACCAACGGGGACAACGCGAGCCCCGCGTTCGCGGACCGGCTGGCGTTGCGGTCCCTGGACATCAACGCGATCCAGGGCAAGCTCCTGCACATCACCTCGACCGGGCTCGGGGTGCCGGGCAACCCGTACTACGACCCGGCCAATCCCGCGTCGGTACGCAGCAAGGTCTACGCCAGCGGCCTGCGCAGCCCGTTCCGGCTGACCCTCGATCCGGGCAGCGGGCTGCCGATCGTCGGCGAGGTCGGCTGGAACGACTGGGAAGAGGTCGACATCGTGCTCCCCGGGCGGAGTTACGCGTGGCCGTGCTGGGAGGCGAACATCCCGACCCCCGGCTACAGCACGATGCCCGAATGCGCGGGCGTGCCGAACACCCCGCCGTTGTGGGCGTACCAGCACGGCAGCGCGAGCAACCAGGGCAACAGCGTCACCGGCGGGATCGTCTACAGTGGAACGAGCTATCCCGCGCAGTACCGGGGTGCGTACTTCTTCGGCGACTACGTGGGCAAGAAGATCTGGACGCTGCGGTACGACGCGCAGGGGAAACTGACCCAGGCGCCGCAGAACCCGCCGCTGGGCATCGATATCGGCGGCCCGGTGAAGTTCGCGGCGGCGCCCAACGGGGACATCGTCTACGCCGACATCTATTCCGCGACCCTGCGGCGACTGACCTACACGCAGGGCAACACCGCGCCGGTCGCCAAGGCCGCGACCAGCACGAATCCGGCCACCCGCACGGTCACGTTCGACGCGAGCGAATCGGTCGACTTCGACGGCGATCAGCTGACCTACCAGTGGAGTTTCGGCGACGGCACATCCGGGACCGGGGTGCGCGCCACGCACACGTATGCCGCGGGCGCCGACCAGTTCACCGCGGTGCTCACGGTGACCGATCCGCTCGGCGCCACCGGGAGCACGCAGATCACCGTGGCGCCGTCGAACAACTCGCCCGCCCTGCAACTGACCACACCGGGGAACGTGACGTTCGCGGTGGGCGAATCGATCGGCCTCGGCGCGACCGCGACCGACGCCGAGGACGGTGTGCTGCCGGTGAGCTGGACCAGCCGCACCGTCCATTGTCCGGACGACGCCACCTGCCACGCCCATCCCGGGGTGAGCGCGTCCACGGAGACCTTCAGCGCCGGGTTCACCGACCACACCGATTCGCGGATGGAGTTCACCGCGACGGCCACCGACAGCGCGGGCGTCGCGACCAGCGCGACCTATGTCGCCCGGCCGCGGGAACACCGGCTGACGCTGGTGAGCAACATTCCCGCGACGCTGCAGATTCCGGCGGAAGGCGGGGTCAGTTCGTCGATGGTCACCGAGGGCGCGACGCTCGACGTCGTCGCCGCGCCCGTCGCGGCCGATGGGGCGTCCCCGTTCGCCGGGTGGGCGGACGGGCCGGCGGCGACCACCCGGACGCTGACCATGGGCGCCGCGGACACCACGCTGACCGCCAACTACACCACGCCGATCGAGCAGCGGTACAACGCCGAACCCGCGTTGCGGCAACTGCTCGGCGCGCCGACCGGGCCGGAGACCGCCGATATCGGCGCGCGGTACCGCGCGTACGAACGGGGGCGGCTGTACTGGTCGCCGCAGACCGGCGTGCGCGAGGTGCACGGCGCGATCCTGGACAAGTACCTGCAACTCGGCGGCCCGGGCCGGTGGGGTGTGCCGGTCACCGACCAGACGGCCACCGCCGATGGCGCCGGCCAGTTCAACCACTTCACCCAGCGCGCCTCGATCTACTGGACCGCGGCGACCGGTGCGCGGGGAATCTGTTGCCAGATCCGGGAAACCTGGGCGGCGCTGGGCTGGGAACGCTCATATCTCGGCTACCCGGCCACGGACGAGACGGCGACGGCCGACGGGATCGGCCGGTTCAACCACTTCACGAACCGGGGCTCGATCTTCTGGTCCCCGGCCACCGGGGCGCAGGCCGTGTGCTGCCAGATCCGGGAACTCTGGTCGGCCCTGGGCTGGGAACGCTCGTACCTGGGTTATCCGGTCACCGGTGAGCTGGTCGCCCCGGACGGGGTGGGCCATTTCAACCACTTCGCCAACCGCGGTTCGATCTACTGGACCCCGTGGGCGGGTGCGGTGGCGACCTGTTGCCAGATCAGGGAGAAATGGGCCTCGATGGGCTGGGAGCGCTCGTACCTGGGGTACCCGGTGACCAGTGAACGGGTCACCCCGGACGGGATCGGGCACTACAACCACTTCACCAACCGCGGCTCGATCTACTGGACCCCGTTCGCCGGGGCGGTCGCGACCTGCTGCCAGATCCGCGAGCGCTGGGCCGCGCTCGGCTGGGAGCGGTCGTACCTCGGGTACCCGGTCAGCGACGAATTCGCCATCCCCGGCGGGAAACGGACCAACTACCAGTACGGCTACATCACCTGGACCGCCGCCACCGGCCGGGTGACCGACCGCCGCTACTAGCCACCCGCACCGCCCTCGCCCCGGGGGACCCCTCACCAACCGGGGCGAGGGCACCCATCCCCAATGCGGCCTTCGGGACACTCAACGCCCCGAAAGCCACATTGGGTACCTTGAGAGGAGCCCTCCGCGGTCAACCGGGAAGCTCAGTCGCCGCTTTCGTCGGACACCGGAATGCCGCTGAAAACTCCGCCGACACACAGCCGACCGGTCGGGCTCTCCTCCGATTCCTCCGCGTCGCCGCCACCTTTCTCGCAAAGCTCTTCGGTGACGGTATTCTGTGGGGATGCGGTCGCAACGGCCGTCACGGGGGCGCTGAGCACCAGTGCGAGGCCCGCCGCGAAAGCTCCCGCGGCGGCAACAATGCGTTTCATTCCGAACTCTCCCTTTCGATGTTTCTCATCGGTGTCGGTGACACCAAGACACACCCAGGGTCAGCCGAACCTCGGTCACCCCCAAACGAGGTTCACCGCATTGTCGGGGGACCTCACACCCATAGCGCAAACCCGCCGCGCTCGGTCACCGGATTCCTACCCGATCACGCGATCAAGCACCGGTCCGTACCGGCACAGCCCGTCGTCGGATACCGGAGGCTTGCGTGCGCCCGGTCAGCGAGTGTCTGGTGTGGACAGTCGATGGGCGAGTTCGCGGACTTCGGGGTCGCGGCCCCAGGTGGCGAGCAGGCGGTGGCGGAGACCGCGGAGTTCACCGCGGACAAGGGAATTGCGCGACGACGGGGGAACGGCGAGGGTGGCTTCGACCGCTTGCGCCGCCGCGTCCGGTTCGCCCGCGTAGGCGTGGGCGTCGGCGAGGCGGGCGGCGAACAGCGCGCGGTTGGGCCACATCTCGGCCGGGGTGCGCTCGAAAGCGTCCCGCGCGGCGTCGACCGCGTGGTCGGCGAGGGCGCGGTGACCGTGCGCGGCGAGGTCGCGGTAGCAGGCGGCCCGGATGCTCTGGAGCATGGCGACGCCGTACGGCCTGGCGAGCCAGGGCGCGTCCGCCGGATCGGTTCGTCCGGCCAGGTTCGCCGCGAGCGCGAGCCGGTTCGCGCAGCGGCCGCGTTCGCCGAGGCCCGCGAACGCCCGGGCTTCCAGGATCGCGGCCAGGAAACCCGTCCACGGCCGCCCGGCGCCGGTCTCGTGCGCCGCCCGGGCGTACCCGAGCGCGCGCACCTGATCGCCCGCCGCCCGCGCGACCACGCCGATCCGGGTCTGCGGATCCGCCGCCAGGCCGTGATCATCGGCACCCTTCGCCCAGCCCAACGCCCGCCCGAACCACGTCATCGCGAGGTCGCGCTGGCCGTTCTCGAACCGGGCCCACCCGGCGCGGTATCCGTACCGCCCGGCCAGTCGCAGCACCTCGGTCTGATGGGGCGAACTCGTCGAGAGCCAGCCCATCAGTAAACGCAGGTGACTTTCCAGCGCCTCGACGATCCCGGCCCCGCCGAGCGTGTCGTCGAACCGTTCGTAGGCGGTGAGCAGCAGGTCGAACTCGCGGATCGAGTCCGGGCAGGCGTCCCCGCCCCGGGCGACGTTCCGGTGTGCGGCTTCGAGCGACGACCACCGGAGCCCGTGCTCGACCTTGCTGATCAGGGAATGGTGGTGGCCGACCAGGCGACCTAACCGGGCCTGGGTCAGCCCGGCGGCTTCCCGGTGCTCCCGCAGGAGGCGCCCGAACTCCACCCGGGCATCGGTCACGCTCGCTCCTCCGCGGGTTCGCGCGCGTCCGCGATCGTGTCGCCAGGGCGCGATTTGGCAACCCCTCGCACGTCGGCGACAAGGGCGCCCTGCCGCCCCGATAGCGGGGCCTGTCGGCCGGGGCGCGCTCCGTGGTCCACTCGGGTGCCGCGACTTGACTCAGCGAGTTTCACGCGGCGCACGCGGCGAGGTCCACCGGAACCTGCTGCCCCCGCCGCACGAGCACCTTCGTGGTGACCGCCACCGGCTTACCGGGTGGCGCGCAGGTGAGCGTCCACGACTCGTCGAGCATCCCGTTCTCGGCGGGCCGCGTCGACGGGTTGACGTCCCAGGTGAACCGGCCGCCGGAAGGCACGGTCAGCGCCGATTCCAGATGCGTCGGCACCGGTTGCCCGGTCGCCGTGGTCAGGGTGAAGTCCTTGGTGATCCGCAAGGTCGATCCGGCGGGCGCGGAACCGGTGAGCACCCCGTGCCGCGTCCGGTCCGCGGCGGCTTCGGCCGCGCGCAGGTACAGTTCGCGCAATCCCAGCCGCGTCCCGGTGCCCATGTACTGGTCCACCACGCCGGGGCCGAAGGCCGGGTGGAAGTTCCCGGTCCCGATCTCCACGGTGAACCCGAAACCGGCGGTCGCGTAGTACGACCAGCGTTCGGTCATCCCGCCGACCCGCAGCGCCGAGGAGCCGTAGCCGTTGGCCGAGCTCAGCCGGGTGCCCAGCGCGCTGTAGAGGTCCTCCTCCGGCCCGGCCGGGCGCAGCACGACCTCGCCGTAGGTGTGGTTGCTGATCAGCGCGGTCGCCTGCAGGCCGGACACCAGATCGCGGACATTGGTGACCTCCGGTTCGGAGAACGGTCCCGCGCCGCGGTAGGTCTCGGAGCCCCGGTTCGCGCTGGATCCGTTGTCGCCCCAGGCCGCGCCGTAGTTGCGGTTGGGGTCGACGCCGTAGGACCGGTTCGCCGACGCCGCGCATTCGCCCGGACCGGGGAGCTGCCCGTCGCGCACCCGGCAGTTCTTGCGCTTCATCTCGTATGTCAGGCCCCGCGAGATCGCGAAACCGTCCGGGTTCACCATAGGCACGACGACCACCCGGAGCTGGTCGAGCAGTCCGGTGACGCGCGCGTCCGTGCCGTCGTTCTTCAGCAGGTCGTAGGCGAACTCCAAGGTCACCTCCGAGGACGGCCACTCCCGGGCGTGATGCACCCCGGTGACCACCAGGACCGGTTTGTGCGCCGACGCGGCGACGTCGTGGGAGATCTCCAGCCCGCGCACGGTCCGGTTCTCCAACGTGCGGTGGGGCAGGGTGAAGGTCCGGGCCGCCTTCGGGTAGGTCGACGCGAGCCGGTCGAGGTCGGTGTCGTAGTCGGCGAACGCGCGGTAGGCGGTGCGGCCGCTCGGCAGCGTGGAGACCGCGACGGACCGGGCGTAGGCCGCGTCCGCCGCCCGGGTCCGCGCGGCGTCGGCGGTGAGGTCGGCGACCAGCGTGTGCCACCGGAAACCTTTCTGCCGCAGGTGTTCCGCGTCGGCGCGGCCGTGCAGGACGACGTCCGCGGTGCCGTCCACGGCGTCCAGGCCGAGCGCGGCGACCTGCTCGGGTGACGCGTCGACGCGCACCAGGGAGATCCGGTCGTCCGGGGCCGCGGCCGCCGGGGCGGTGAGCGTGGCTGCCAGGGTCAGGGCGGCAATCGGGAGAAGGAAGGATCGCATCGGCGCCTCCAGCCCGTGGTGATGAGTGGACCAGACCATAGGGCGGTACCGGGCGGAGGTGGCGGTTCTGGCGGGTACCCGCCAGGTCCTACCGACGATCGACGGTCACCTCGCCGGACTGGATCACCGCCCGCAGGTGCGTCTCCGGATCGGCGAGCACGCCGAGATCGTCGAGCGGATTGCCGTCCACGATGATCAGGTCGGCGAGCGCGCCGATCGCCAGCGTGCCGATTTCCCCGGCGCGCCCGAGGAGTTCGGCCGCGGTGGCGGTCGCCGAGCGGATCACCTCGACCGGCGACAGCACCTCGCCGCGCAACCGGAACTCCGTGCTCTGGTGCCGGTGCATCCCGCCCAGCAGATCGCTGCCGTACGCCATCCGCACCCCGCCGCGCGCCGCTCTGTCCACAGCGGACAGTCCGGCGTCCAGCACGACGTCGACCTTCTCCCACATCCGGCGGGTGAGCCCGAAGTCCATGCCCTCCTCCTTGAGGGCCCAGTAGGTCACCAGGGTCGGCACCAGGAAGGCGTTATGCGCGACGAACAGTTCCACGCTGCGGTCGTCGAGCAGGTTGCCGTGCTCGATCGAGCGGACACCCGCCTCCAGCGCCCGGTTGACCGCGCGGGCGGTGTAGGCGTGCGCGGCGACGTACCGGTTGGCGGCCTCGGCCTCCTCGACCGCCGCGCGCAGTTCGGCCATCGAGTACTGCGTCGAATCGATCCGGTCGGTCGGCGAGGCCACCCCGCCCGAGGCCATCACCTTGATGTGGTGGGCACCCTTGCGCAGCTCGTCGCGGGCCGCCGCGCGCACCGCGTCGACGCCATCGGCGATCCGGCCGAGCCCGGCGCAGCACGGGTGGTCGTTGACGACCTGCGTACCGCGGCCGCGGGCGTCGCCGTGCCCGCCGGTCTGGCTCAACGCCTTGCCGCAGAACAGGATCCGCGGTCCGCTGAGCAGCCCCTCGCGCTGCGCGTCGGCCAGCCCGAAGTCCGCGCCCGACGCGTCCCGCACGGTGGTGAATCCGCGTTCGGCCATCCCGCGCAGGATCCGGGCGGCGTGCGCGCCGACGTAGTACGGGCTCCAGCCGGGGAGCGCGCCCAGGTCACCGGTCGCGGCGGTGACGTGCACGTGCGCGTCGATCAGGCCGGGCAGCACGACCGCGCCGCCGAGCTCGAGCACCCGGGCGCCGGCCGGGGCGCGGAGCCCGGGCCCGGATTCGGCGATCCGGCCGTCCACCGCGAGCAGATCGCCCTCGCGGCATTCGGCGTTCTCCGGATCGAGCAGTACGGCGTCGCGCAGGAGCAACGCGGTCATCGGGCCTCCCGTTCGGTGAGTTCCTCCAGGGACCGGCCCGCGGTGGACAGGCCGAAGACGAGCACCCCGGCGACGCCGACCGCGAGCACCGTGGTGGTCAGCACGAACACGCCGCCGAAGCCCAGCGCGCTCGCGAAGAACCCGATGACCGACGGGGCGAGGATGCTGCCGAACCGCCCGAACGAACTGGACAGTCCGGTGCCGGTCGCGCGGATCCAGGTGGGGAAGACCTCGGGGGTGTAGGAGTACAGCCCCGCGTAGGTTCCGTTGAGGAAGAACGACAGCACCGCGCCGGACACCATGATCGGCACCGGATCGTCCAGCCGGCTGAGCCAGAACGCGGCGGCCGCGGAACCGGCCAGGTACAGGGCGATGGTGTTCTTGCGGTCCAGGCGTTCGCCGAGCCACGCCGCGGAGAAGTAACCGGGCACCTGGGCCAGGTAGATCACGATGGCGAACTCGAAGCTCTTGGTCACCGTGATGCCGCGGTCCACCAGCAGGGTCGGGATCCAGGAGAAGAAGCCGTAGTAGGCGAAGGTGATCACGAACCAGAGCAGCCAGGTGATCGCCGTGCGGCGCGCCATCCGGCGGCCCCACAGGAACCGCAGCGCCGTGCCGAGGCCGACCTTGGCCGCGGCCTGGACGCCCGGGCGGTCCTCGGTCTCCGGGACCGGGGGCAGCGGGCGCCCGGTGGCCCGTTCGGTCTCCCGCTCCATCGCCGCGACCACCGCTTCGGCCGCTTCCGGACGGCCGCGCGCCAGCAGGTAGCGAGGCGATTCGGGCAGCGAACGCCGCCACCACAGCAGCAACAGGATCGGCAGCGCGGTGATCACCTGCGCCCACCGCCAGCCTTCCGGAACCGTCGGCACCACGAACCGCCCGATCAGCGCGGCCGCGACGAAACCGAACGAGAAGAACCCGGCCAGGGCGCCGACGAACCAGCCGCGGCGCGCGGGCGCGATGAACTCGGCCAGGAACGGCGCGATGATGGCGCTTTCCGCGCCAGTGCCCACCCCGGCGAGCACCCGCGCGCCGAGGAACACCTCGAAGTTCGGCGCGCCCGCGGCGATCAGGGTGAAGAAGCAGTAGACGGCCAGCGCGCCCATCATCACCGCCCGGCGGCCGATCCGGTCGCCGAGCAGCCCGGCGAGCGCCGCGCCGAACAGGAATCCGAACGGGGTGGCCGAGCCGATCAGGCCCAGTTCGCCGTTGCTCAGCGCCCATTCCGCCTTGACGCTGGGCAGCAGGAACGCCACCACCGCGGCGTCCATCCCGTCGAACGTGTAGCCCAGGCCGCCGAGCAGGAGGAGCCGGTGGTGCGGGCGGCTCAGCGGGAGCCGGTC
The DNA here is from genome assembly GCF_009765355.1 of Amycolatopsis anabasis. GTDB lineage: Bacteria > Actinomycetota > Actinomycetes > Mycobacteriales > Pseudonocardiaceae > Amycolatopsis > Amycolatopsis anabasis. The sequence continues at coordinate 11,523 of NZ_VTHK01000041.1, forward strand.
CAGCCGGGCGAGCAACGACATGCGAGGCACGCTAGCGCCCGAACCTGATCTTGCCGAGCCCTTTGCGCCCGCCACTTCGCCGCCGAAGTGCGGGGTCGTGAGCGGCTAGACCGGTTCTAACCGGCGTAAACACTCACGACACGTGCGCGCGCTTTCGGGGTCAGCGCGGGGTGAGGTGCATGCGGATGTCGTCGCGGGCCCAGAGGACGAAACGTTCGACCGGGACCACCTGGTGCCCGGGCGCCAGCCGGAACTCGAAACGCTTCAACAGCACCGCGAGCATGAGCTTGATCTCGACCATGGCCAGCGCGGCGCCCTCGCAGCTGCGCGGCCCGAAGCCGAACGGGACGAACGCGAACCGGGGCCGTTCCCGCGCGGCCCCGGGCAGGAACCGGTCGGGGTCGAACCGCTCGGGATCCGGCCAGTGGCGTGGATTCAGGTGAATCGCCCAGATCGGATACATCAGGGTCGTCCCCGCCGGAACGAGGTGCTCCCCGAGTTCCAGATCCTCGACGAGTTCCCGCGCCGCGTACGGGCCCGGCGGGTACCGCCGCATCGACTCCTTGAGCACGCGTTCCAGGTACTCCAGCTCGCCGAGCTGGCCGTACTCGGGCGCGGGCCGGTCACCGAGCACGCGATCGAGTTCCGCGTGCACGCGCGCGGCGATCTCGGGGTGCTGGGACAGCAGGTACAACGCCCACGACGCGGCCACGCCCGACGTGTGGTACCCGGCCATCATCACCACGAGCGCGCTGTCCCGGATCCGTGCCGGGGAGAGGTCGCTCTCGGCCAGCATGCTCACCAGATCGGACCGGTCGGCACCGCCGGCCGATTCGAGGATCCGGGTGACCGTGCCCCGCACCTGCGCCAGGGCCTGCTCGGCGCGCGCCCGCCGTTCGGAGTCGGAATACGGCGACGGCAACCGGTACTGGCGACCGATGAACTCCTCGAGCAACCCCTTGAACGCGGCGGCCGTGTCGCGCGCGGCCTCGTCCGAGGACAGCTCGCTGCCCAGCGCGTACTGGCAGATCATCCGCAGCGACAGCTCGCTCAGATCCTGTTGCAGCGCGACTTCGCGGCACCCGGCCCAGCGCTGCGCCTGCGCGAGGGTGAGCCGGGTGAACGCCGCGAACTGCGTCTCGTGCGAGCGGTGGTTGCCGAGCACGGTCAGCAGCAACCGCCGCCACGGCACGTGCTCGGCCTCCGGCAGCGTTTGCAGGTTCCCCGCCTCGAACAGCGGCGTCAGGAACTCGAAGAGCTCGTCCGGCCGCCGGTTGATCCGCGAGGTCTGGACCAGCAGTTCCGGATCGGCCACCGAGACGACCCGCGTGCCGGGCAGGTGGAATTCGGCGACCGGACCGTACCGTTCGTGCAGGTCGAGCTGGAACGTGTGCAGCCCGCCCGCCGCGGCGATGTCGGCGAGGTTGCCGTCCTGCGGATTGGGTGGGGGACCGGGGATCGCCCGGTGACCGGAAGCCATAAGGGCATGCTGACCGCCGCCCGGGCGACCTGGCAATCCGCCGTTCAGCCCGCTTCGGCCGCGGCCGGAGTGCGCTTCACCACGGCCGTCGTGCCCTCGTATCCGGTGTTCCCGCGGTTATCCTCGACCCCGGCACCTGGCCGCCGCGCCGCGCAGAAGAGGAGATTTCGTGGGAGACACTGAGCCGCCCGCCGCGGAGATCCTGGTGGTCCGCGGGGTGGTCGAAACCGGTGACCAGCGTGGCCGGGTCCTGGGCTTCCCCACCGCGAACCTCGGGCTGGCCGACGAGGCCGGCGAAACCGGCGAAGGCGTGTGGGCGGGCTGGGTGCTGCGGGCGGACGGGCAGCCGCACCCGGCCGCGGTCTCGGTGGGCCGCCGCCCGACCTACTACGGGAGCGCGGGGCTCCGGCTGGTCGAAGCGCATCTGCTCGATTTCTCCGGCGACCTGTACGGCGAGACGCTGGTCGTCCTGCTCATGCGGCGCCTGCGCTCGCAGGAGGCCTTCGAGTCGAGCGAAGCCCTGATCGAGGCGCTCACCCGCGATGTCGAAAACGCCAAGGACTGGCTCGGTTCGCATCCCGCACCGCACCTGACCGACGACCAGTTGCGCATCGGCCCCAACCGGCTGGTGGGTGTCCGGGTCGGCTGATCCGCCCCGGACACCCACGGCCGGTCAGTTGCCGGTGTAGAGCAACCGGTTCGGCGAACCGGATCCCGGGTTCTTCACCAGATCCGGCGTCGCGGCCTGGACCAGGGCGCCTTCCACCTGTGCCGGGGTTGCGCCGGGGTGGGCCGCCAGGTACAGCGCGGCGGCCCCGGCCGCGTGCGGCGCGGCGAAGGACGTCCCGTTCCCGGTGTAGGTGGCCGTGTCGCCGCCGTTCCACGCCGAGGTGATGCTCACGCCCGGGGCGAACAGGTCGACCACCTTCCCGTAGTTGGAGAAGGACGCCCGGGTGTCGGCCTTGTCGGTCGCGCCGACGGTGATCGCCTCGGTCACCCGGGCCGGGGAGGACGTCGACGCGTCCCGGTTCGAATTGCCCGCGGCGATCGTCCAGGTCACGCCGGAGGCCACCGAATCGCGCACGGCCTTGTCCAGGCTGGTGGACACGCCGCCACCGAGGCTCGCGTTCGCCACGGCCGGCTTCTCCGCGTTCTTGGTGATCCAGTTGACGCCCGCGATGACCTGCTCGGTCGTGCCGCTGCCGTTGGAATCCAGCACCCGGACCGGGTGGAGGTGGGCGCCCTTGGCGACGCCGTATTCGGCACCGGCGATCGTCCCGGCCACATGGGTGCCGTGGCCGTACCCGTCGTCGGCGTCGGTGTCGTTGTCGACGAAGTCGTAGCCCCGCCCGACCCGGCCCCCGAAGGTCTGGTGGGTGGCCCGGATCCCGGTGTCCAGGACGTAGACGTGCACTGTGGACGCGGTCGTCGAGTACCGGTAGGCGTTGTCGAGCGGCAGCTTGCGCTGGTCCGCCCGGTCCAGCCCCCAGGACGGCGGGTTCTGCTGCGTGTCCTCGACGTGGACGACCTTGTTCTGCTCGACGTAGGCGACGGCCGGATCGGCCGCCAACCGGCGTGCCTGCCGTTCGTTCGCCCGCACGGAGAATCCGCTGAAAGAATCCGAGTACACCAGGCCCAGCTTTCCGCCGAACCGGTTCGCGAGTCCGGTGGCCTTGCTCACGATTTCTCCCGAACCCGGTTTCAACGCGACGATATAACTATCCGGCACCGAACCCTCCGCAGCGGCGCCGAGAATGGAACCTTCGGCCGCCTGAGCGGGGCCGGCGGTGAAAATCGTGGCGGTAATGGCCGCGCCGGCTATTCCGGCGCCCGCCATTCTTCGCAGGTATCCGCGCACTTGTTGCTCCCTGTCCCTCGCTGGTTTGCCGGAGTTTTCCCGGCGATTTCGATGCTATGGGCGGGCCGCTAATCCGGATAGGGATTGGTGCGGGCGTCCGAGATGTGAGAACGGCGCGAGCGGGCCGTCATACGGCATACTCTCGGCAAGGCCGCCACCCGGACAGGAGAAAAATGTCAGAATCGACGCCGCGCTGGTCGTTCGAAACGCGGCAGATTCACGCCGGATCCCGACCCGATCCGGCGACCGGGGCCCGCGCGACCCCGATCTACCAGACCAGCTCCTTCGTTTTCGACGACGCCGAGCACGCGGCGGCCGCGTTCGCGTTGCGGGATCTGGAGACGCACGCGTACAGCCGGTTGTCGAACCCGACCACCGCGGTCGTGGAGGAACGCCTGGCCGATCTGGAGAACGGCGTGGCCGCGGTGGCGGTGGCGAGCGGTCAGGCGGCCTCGGCGCTGGCCCTGCTGAACCTCGCGCGGGCGGGCGATCACGTGGTCTCCGCGGCCACGCTGTACGGCGGAACGTACAACCTGTTCGCCTACACCCTGGCCGATCTGGGGATCACCGTCGACTTCGTCACCGACCCGGACGACCTCGGCCAGTGGCGGGCGGCGCTGCGGCCCGGCACCAGGGCGCTCTACGCCGAGACCGTGGGAAATCCCGGCGGCAACGTGCTCGACATCGCCGCGGTGGCCGAGGTCGCGCACGAGGCCGGGGTGCCGCTGGTGGTGGACAACACCGTCCCCACGCCGTACCTGGCCCGGCCGATCGACCACGGCGCCGATTTCGTCGTGCATTCCACCACGAAGTTCCTGTCCGGGCACGGCACCGGGATCGGCGGGATCATCGTGGACGGCGGCCGGTTCGACTTCCGCGCGGAACCGGATCGCTGGCCCCAGCTCAACCGGCCCGATCCCAGCTACCACGGCCTGGTCTTCGGCGACGAGTTCGGCGAACTCGGCTACCTCCTGCGGCTGCGCACGAAACTCGTCCGGGACCTCGGGCCCGCGGTGTCCCCGTTCAACAGTTTCCTGCTGCTGCAAGGGATCGAGACGCTGTCCCTGCGGATGGAACGGCAGGTCGCCTCGGCCCGGATCCTCGCCGAGCGGCTCGCCGGTCATCCCCGGGTCGAGCGCGTGCACTACGCCGGGCTGCCGGGCAGCCCCTGGTACGACGCGGCGAAGCGGTACCTGCCGGACGGGGTCGGGGCGGTGCTGGCCTTCGAGATCGCCGGTGGCGCGGACGCGGGCCGCCGGTTCGTCGACGGGTTGCGCCTGTTCAGCCACCTGGCCAACATCGGCGACGTGCGCAGCCTGGTCATCCATCCGGCGTCCACCACGCACGCCCAGTTGGACGAGCGGCAGCAACGCGAATCCGGGGTGACGCCCGGGCTGATCCGGCTTTCCGTCGGGCTGGAGGGCGTGGACGACCTGGTGGACGATCTGGAGCGCGGCTTCCGCGCGGCACACGGCTGACATCGGAGGAGGCGGGAGCGTGGCGTTGTTCGCGGGAAAGACCGGGACTGTCCACTATCGACAGTGGGTGCCGGAGGGACCCCAGGCACTGGTGGTGTTCTTCCACGGCCTGGGCGAGCACATCGGATCGTACGAGCCGTTCGCGGCGGCGCTCAACGCGGCCGGGATCGCGGTCTGGGCGCACGACCACGCGGGCCACGGGCGCAGCGAAGGGGAGCGGGTGCTGGTCACCCGGATCGACGATCTGCTCGAGGACGCCGAACGCCTGGTCGCCCTGGCCCGCGCGGCGCACCCCGCGCTTCCGTTCGTCCTCGCCGGTCATTCGCTGGGGTCGACCGTGGCGGCGCTGCTCACCGCGGAACGCCTGTGGCCCGCCGGGGTGCGCCCGGCTTCGCTGGTGCTCGCCGGATCCGGCCTGGTTCAGGTGTCCGATGTGGACAACGCGCTGGCGGCACTGCTGGCGAGCGGGATCGATCCGTGGGATTTGCGCAAGGATCCCGGCGAACTGACCCGGAACGAGGCGTACGCCCAGCAGGTCCGCGACGATCCGCTGACCTGGCAGGGCGGGCTCCGGGTGGAAACGCTCACCGCCCTGGGCGAGGCCGGGGTCCGGCTCGGCGACGCGGTCGAGTCCCGGGCGTTGCCGTTGCCCGTGCTCCTGCTGCACGGCGAGGCCGACGACCTGGCGCCCGCGGCGGGCGCCCGGCGCGCCGCCGAACTCCTGCCCGATGCCCGCGCGGTGATCTTCCCGCACGACCGGCACAACATCCTCAACGAGATCGATCGCGACGAGGTCTACCGCGTGCTGACCGACTTCGTCGCCCGGACCACCGCGCACGCCGGTTCGCGATAGCCGTTTGTCCTTAGTGGACGGTTCCGGACATCGTTACCGGAACGTGGGTTGCGCCGGTCGGGGACACCCGCGACGGTGGAGTCGTGCCGTCCGAATCCCGTCCGGTCGTCCGGACCGCCAGCGTCACCGACGCCGCCGCGATCGCCGAGATCCACGTACTGTCCTGGCAGGCGGCGTATGCCGGGCACCTGCCCGGTGAGTTCCTGGCCGGGCTTTCCGTCGACGACCGCCGGGAGCGCTGGGCGGGACGGCTGGTCACCGGCCCGCGGCCCGGCGGGGTCTTCGTGGTGACGCTCGAGGACGAGGTGACCGGTTTCGTCGCGGTCGGTCCCAGCCGGGACACCGACGCCGTGCCCGGGACGGCCGAACTGCACGCGATCTACCTGCACCCGCACCATTGGCACCGCGGCCAGGGGCGCCTGCTGCACGACCACGCGCTGGCCGAACTCGCCGATCAGGGGTTCCACCGGGTGACCCTGTGGGTCCTGCGCACGAACGCCCTGGCCCGCCAGTTCTACGAACGGGCAGGCTGGTCCCCGGACGGCGCCACGAAGACCGACACCATCGGCGACCGCGACCTCCCGCTCGCCGAAGTCCGCTACCGGAAACCCCTCCGCTAGCCGAGCGAACTGTCATGAGGGGACCCCTCCAGACAAAATCTGTCCGGAGGGGTCCCCTCATGACAGCCGACTAGCGACGCAAGGTTTACAAGAATTACGTAATTCTGTAGGTTCGGGTTCGTGGACGCGGAGACGGCGGAACGGTTCGCCGCACTGGAGGAGCGCGTCGCCCGGCTGGAAGGGGGCGCGGGCGGGCCGGATCCGGAGACCTTCTGGGCCTTGCACGGCCTGCGCGACCGGCTCACCGAGCGAACCGGGGGCGTGCTCTTCACCGGTTCGGTGCACCTGCCGACCGGCGAGCACTACGAATGGCAGCAGGGCGCCCGCACCGAAGCCCTGCTCGAGGCGGACTGGGCCGAATCGGGCGCCGCCTTCGCCGCGCTGGGGCACCCGGTCCGGCTGCAGCTGCTCCGGCACGTCCTCGCGGGCACGCACGCGGTCACCGAGTTGCAGGAACTCGATTCCGTCGGCACCACCGGCCAGCTCTACCACCACCTCAAGCAACTGGTCGCCGCCGGCTGGCTGCGCACCGCGAGCCGGGGCCGCTATCAGGTGCCCGGCGAGCGGATCGTGCCGCTGCTGGTGCTGCTCGCGGCGGCCCACCCGCCGATGCCGCAGTAATTACGAAAAACTGGAGGGGAACATGCGTGCACTGAACCGGAGGACCGTGCTCGGCGGCGTCGCCGCGGGCACCGCGGCCGCGCTGCTGCCCGTCGCGCCGGCCGCCGCCGCGACGGATCCGAAGTCACTCGTCGACGAGACGCTGCGGAAAGCGCTCGCGAAAGGCATTCCCGGCCTGGCGGTCGGCGCGTTCGACGGCGGCCGCCAGTACGCGGCGGGCGCCGGAACGCTGAGCGGTGCGGGCTCGCCCGCACCGGACGGCCGGTCGGTCTTCCAGATCGGCTCGATCACCAAGACGTTCACCGCGCTGGCCCTGGCCGAAGCGCGGCGCTGCCACCACCTCCGGCTCGACGATCGGCTCGCCGACCGCCTCGACCCGCGGTTCCCGGTGCCCTCCCTGGGTTCCCGGCAGATCACGCTGCGGCACCTCGCCACGCACGCCTCCGGACTTCCGCCCATCCCGCCGAACCTGCTCACCACCCCCGGATTCGACCCGCTCGATCCCTACGCCCACTTCACCGAGCAGAACCTGATCGACGGGTTGCGCGAAACGAAACTGCGCTACGAACCCGGCAGCGACTACACCTACTCCAACCTGGCCTTCGGGCTGCTCGGCCGGGTGCTCGCCCAGCCGTTCGGCGGCGACTACGAGGAACTCGTCCGCACCCGGATCACCCGCCCCCTCGGGCTGACCGACACCACGTCCCGGCTCACCCCGGACCAGCGGGCCCGCAAGGCCACCGGCCACGCCGCCGACGGCACCGCGGTGCCCGACTGGCGGCTCCCCGAATTCGCCGGGGCGGGCGCGCTCTACGGCACCGTGGACGATCTGCTGCGTTACCTCCGCGCCATGCTGGGCGACGCCCCGACCTACCTGCGGCCGTCGATCCGCCTGGTCCAGCGGCCGCATTTCGAGCCACCGTCGCAGGCGCCGCAACGCATCGGGCTGGGCTGGCACCTGGCGCCCCTGCAGGCCACCGAGCACACGATGGTCTGGCACAACGGCGGAACCGGCGGCTTCAGCTCCTTCGCCGCGATCTCACCGCGCACCCGCACCGGGGTCGCCGTGCTCGCCGCCCAGTCCCGGCCGGACCGGGCGGTCGACGAGCTGGGCGGCACCTTGCTGGAAGCCCTGGACGCCGGTCACCGCTAGCGGCCCGCGAAGGCGAGCACCGCCTCGACGAACTGCTCGGGGTCGCCGTCGATCCCCAGATGATCCTGCCCGTGCAACGGGATGAGGTCGGCGTGCGGCAGCCGCGCGGCGATCGCCTCGGCCGCGGGCCGGAAGTACGCCGGGCCCTCGGTGCCGAGCAGCAGGCGGACCGGGATGGTGATCTTCTCGAGCCGGTCGGAGATGGCGAAGTTCTCCACCCCGTCGAGTTCCCGCACGATGGTCGGCGCGGCGGCGAGCCGGGCCGACCAGATCGGCGTCCCCTTCATCGCCTGGATGTCCATTGTGGACACGTGGATGACCTCGCGGAAGAACGTCTCCAGGATCGCCACCGGGTCGCCGGAGGCCGCGGCGGCCCGGACCCGTTCGATGGTTTCCGGCGGGACGATGGCCCGCCCGCCGACGGGCGCCGGTGGCTCGTAGAGGAACATCCGGTCGATCGCGTCGGTGACCAGGGCGGCTTCCAGCGAGCACAGCGCGCCGTAGGAATGCCCGACGACGTAGACGTCCGGCCCGGCCGATTCCGCGACCGCGGCGATGTCCTCGCCCTCCCGGCGCAGGTCGTACGGGCCGCGCTCGGCGATGCTGAGCCCGCGGCCGCGCCGGTCGACCACGTGCACGGTGAACCGCTCCGCGAGCGCGGCCACGACCGGCGTCCAGCGGCTGCGGTCCGCGGCGCTGCCGTGCACCAGCACCATCGGCGGCCCCTGGCCGAGAACCTCGAAGCTGATCACCGTGCCGTCGCGGGATTCGACCGAGCTGAGTGGAGCCATACCGCATGCTAGCCGGGACGCGCCGCGGGTGTGCGGGCATAACGCGAAACCGGTCGCGGGCATAGCTCTCGCGAATGCGATAAGCCGCCGATCGGTTGTACAGAACGGATTTCCGACTTTCGAAGGTAGCCCATTCCGCTCGACCGGGTGACGCTGAGCCTGTCTTGATTCAACCCTGCAGCGGCGTAAAGCCGCGGAATCGAGTGATCCATGAAACTGGCTCGTCTCGGCCTGGCTCTGGCGGGAATGACCCTCGCCTTGGTCGGAGCCACCCCACTGGCCTCAGCCTCCGAACCCACCGGTGGCGCCACACCGATGATCATCGGTGGCCAGAACGCCACCAGCGGACCGTGGGCCGCCCGGATGTTCGTCGGCGGCCGCCAGACCTGTTCGGCCACGATCATCGCGCCCACCTGGATCCTGACCGCCCGGCACTGCGCCGACGCGGGCACGGGTTACTCGTTCCGGGTCGGCAGCCTGGACCAGACCACCGGCGGCACGATGGTCAACGGCACCCAGGCCACCCGGCATCCCAGCGCGGACATCGCGCTGATCAAGCTGGCCAACAGCGTCCAGGCGACCTACTCGCCGCTGGGCACCACGGCGGACGTGCGGACCGGGCAGACCGTGCAGGTCTACGGCTGGGGAGCCACCAGCCGGTGCGGTTCGGAGATCAACTGCCAGTCCCGGTACCTCAAGGTCGCCAACGTGTCGGTGACCTCGGTCAACTCGCGTGACGCTTACAGCGGCATCGCCGTGCAGGCCCGGCGGGGCGACGGCATCACCGCCGGCGGCGACTCGGGCGGCCCGATGTTCGCCAGCGGCCGCCAGGTGGGCGTCGCGTCCACGAGCGACCGGCAGACCGTCACCAACTACACCAACATCACCCGGTACCGCGACTGGATCCAGCAGGTCGCCGGAGTCTGATGGCACGAGCCGCGGCGGCCGCTTCGGGATCGTTCCCGGGCGGCCGCCTCGGTGTGTCCGGCTACGAGTGCACCCGGTGGCGTGCGGGTCTTCGGAGTGGTTCCACGGTCCGGACGGGCGCGACGAGGAGGCGTCTTCGGCGGCAGATGAGCACCGCCGCGCAGTAGACGGCCCCGGACAGCGCGGCGGCGCCGAGCGCGTCGCTGGGCCGGTGCCAGCCGGCGATGACCACGGCGAACCCGGCCACCAGCGCCCAGGCGCCCCCGAGCAGGGAGAGCCCGGGGCGGGCCCGGCGCGGCGCGACCAGCAGCAGGGCCAGTCCGGTGGAGGTCGCGGCCGTGGCGTGCCCGCTGGGAAAACTGTTGTGCGTCAAGGAAGTATCCGGACCGAGTTCGGGGCGGGTCAGGACGAACAGTTTCAACAGGCGGGACGCGCCGATCGCACACGGAATGATCGCGGCCGCGGCGAGGCCCACCGCGAGCCGCTTCCGCGCGATTCCGATCAGCAGAATCACGGCCACCGAGCCGAGCAGGATCGCGATCTGGCCGATCAGTTCCAGCAATCGGTCCGAACCTTCCTGGAGGGCCGGGGAGGTGTTCGTGGTGAGGGCGGCGAACAGTTCGCGATCCCAGCGCTGACCGGTGGCGGTGAGCACGAAACCGAAATAACCGGCGAGGAAGGCGGCGAGGCAACCGGCCAGGCCCAGTGCGGGGCCGCGCAGCGAAGGGGCGGCCCGGCGGCGGTGCCGGGGTGGCGCCGTTGTGCGAATCGGCGTGGCGGAATCAGCGCACAACGGCATGGCGACCTCTCCCCGATGATAGGTCGAATAAAAACACGATTCATCCGGCGGCAATTGTTTCTTGACCGCTGGGGCGCGAAGCGGATAATTGGATATCCGCATCCTCGCTACTGCGAAGTAGGTTACTGGCGCCGGATGCGGTTAGCAAGAGATTAACCGACCAGATGTCCTTTCCGGATCGGTTGCCGGAGAAATTGTCATTCGGCTGCGGGTTCTCGATATTCGGGTACGGCCGGATGTGCTTGGTTCCGCCGCGAGACACGCCGAAGGCCCCGCGACACGCGCACGGGGCCTCCGGTTCGCCGTGGTCAGCGCTGACGTTGCTTGTTCGCCCGCGCCGAGTTGGTGCACACCTCACCGACGTCCACGGTCTGGCCGCGGTCGGCGTAGACGTCGGTCAGGCCGACCAGCCGGCCCGCCCGGTCGGTGCAGGTCAGGGTGTAGGCCTCCTTCGGACCGTACGTGGTGGGGAGCGGCGAGGCGAACTCGACCCTCCCCGCGGTCCAGTCGTCCGGACGCGCCGGATCGACCTGGTCGTAGTTGACGATCACCGCCGTGTAGTCACCGGCCGGCGGGTCGAACAGCACGGCCCGCTCGGAGTTCGTGCCGCCGTTCGCCGACTGGCTCACCAGCTTGCCCGCCGAATCGAAGACGTACAGGTCCCAGTCGGTCTCCTGGGACTTCCAGGAGATGGATACGGACAGTTTCCCGTTGTCCACTTCCGGCAACCCCTTGACGGTGAAGGGGATGCGCTCGGCCGTGGGGTTGCCCGGGAAACCGGTGTTCTCCGCGGGCACCCCGGCCGGATTGGCCAGTTCGATGCCCTGCTGGGCCGGCCCCTGCGGGTCGCGCCCGTAGCGTCCGGCCACATAGGGCCTGGTGGAGGGGTTGATCGACCACGCGAACCGGCCGCCGGTGGCCCGCAGGCTCGAGTTGAGCGTGTCCTTCACGTAGAGCGGCGGCCGCGTCGAGCCGTCCGGCTGGATCACCGGCGAGGTCGGCGTCTGGAACGTTTTGTGCAGCTGCAGCTGGTGACCCCGCGGGGCCGAACCGATCAGCGTCGAATGCGCTGCCGGATCGGCGGTGTTGGCCAGCATGTCCAGGAACGCCTGGCGGTTGCCGCCCTTGCCCGCGCCGGCGGCCGGGGGCAACCCGGCGTACTCGGCGACCACGCCGTTGGCGTACCGCGGGTGGAACTCGCTCGGCCCCACCTCGAAGGTGAACCCGTAACCGCCGGTCGCCCAGTACGACCAGTCCTCGGTGGTTCCCGTGGTGTCGTACAGGCCCCAGGACGGTTCGCTGACGTACCCGTTGCGGGTGGCCATCTGGTCGCCGAGCGCCTTGTACGCGGGCTCGTCCAGCGGCGGCCGGGTGTCGGCCACCCCCGGCGCGCGCAGCACCAGGTTCGAGTAGGTGTGCAGGGTGATCAGGTTGGTCACCTGGCGGTTGGACACCAGGTCGCGGATGTTGCGGGTCTCCGGCTCGGAGAACGGCGCCGAGCCGCGGAAGGTGTCGTTGCTCCACGTGGTCGACGCGCCCGGGCCGCCCCAGAAGCCCGCGTAGTTGCGGTTGAGGTCGATGCCGCGCTGGCGACCGGCGGGGTTGCCCGCGCAGGTCCCGGTGCGGAACTCCGGCGGTGAATCGTCCGCCCGGCAGTTCTTGCGCTTCATCTCGTAGTCGAAGCGGGAGAAGTCGCCCTTGGGCTCGGCTTCGCGGGAGATGGAGAAGCCGTCCGGGTTGACGATCGGCACGACGATGTTGCGCGTCTTGCCGACCAGGGAGCGGATGGCCGGATCCTGCTTGGTGCCGTTGACGAGTTCGTAAACCCATTCCAGGGCGTGCTCACCGGCGGGCCACTCCCGGGCGTGGTGCACGCCCATGCTCAGGAACACCGGTTTGCCGTCCGCGGTGTTCGCGACGCCGGTGGCGACCTCTGCGCCGACCACGTCCCGGCCCTCGATCGTGGGATTGGGCAGCGTGAAGGCCCTGACCAGCGCGGGATTCTTCCTCGCCAGTTCCTTCAGTTCGAAGTCGTACTCGTAGAGGTGGCGGTAGCTGGTGCGGCCGGACGGCAGCGCCGATGCCGCGGTTTTCGCGGCGTAGTCGGCGTCCGCGACGGCGTTCTCCTTGGACTTCCGGGAAAGGTCGGGGTCGATCGTGCGGAACCGCAGCCCGGTTTCGGTCAGGCGGGCGCGGTCGTCGTCATCGGCGAGGATGACCTCGACCCCGGAAGCGTCGCCTTTTTCGGTGACGTCCAGCTCGGTGGCGAGCAGGCGGCGCTGGTCCTCCCGCCGCGGGGTCTCCACCCGCACCAGTTCGGGGCGCGCGCCCGCCGCCGGTCCCTGCGGGGTCAGCGCGAGGAAGTCCACGCCGAGCGTCACCGTCCGGGCCGGGCCGGTGTACCGGCAGCCCTGCACGACGAGTTGTTGCCCCTTCCGCACGAAACTCTCGGCCAGTTCGTGGCTGCGCAACGCGGACGATCCGGCGACGATCTTGCCGGTCGCCTTGTCGAACACGGCCAGATCCCAGTCGCCCTCGGCGCCGTCGCGCGGGGTCAGCCGGGCCTGGACGAGACCGTCCACCCCGGCGGTGACCTCGCGGACGTCGGCGCCGGGCGCGCCCTTGGCCAGCGGGGAAGCGAAGCAGGCGCGGGGAACCGCGCGGTCGGCCCGCAGCACGTTCTCCGCCGCGGTCGCGGTGGGTGTGGTGAGCGCGAACAGGACGACGCCGCTGGCACCGAGCGCGATCGCCGCCCGCACCGTCGTCGCCGATCTCAGTCTTGACAACATGTCCTTACCCCTCAGTGTTTCCGTCTTGGCCGGGTGGGCCGCGGTCGGATCACACTACGTCGGGAAACGCCGAGGGGATGCGGCCATAAGTAGGCATTACCGGCTGTGAGACGGGAAGGGTGCGAGGAGTTCGTCGATCCGGTGCGGTCGGCCATTTTCCATCACCAGGCGCACGTCACCCAGCGCGGCGAGATCCTTCGTCGGGTCGCCACCGGTGACCACCAGGTCCGCGAGCTTGCCTGCCTCCACGCTGCCCAGCTCGTGGTCGACGCCGAGCTGGCGGGCCGCGGCCAGGGTCGCGCTGTGCAGCGCGGCGAAGGGCGCGACACCGTGCTTCCCCATGGCGCGCAGGTTCATGTGCATGCTGACCGCGGGATTGTCCAAAGGGGAATCCGTACCGGCGACGACCGTGCCACCGGCGGCCAGGATGCGCTTGATCACCCCGACCTCGCGGCGGGCCATCTCGGCGTTCCCGAAGAGGAAGCCGCACGGCCCCTTGCCTTGCGCGCACAGGAGTTCGGCGTGCAGGACGTCGCGCTCCTGGACGGGGTAGAGCGCGCGGACCCGGGGATCGTCGACGATTCCCGGATCGTCCGCGAGCAGGGCGCTCGAGCTGAACAGCGTGGTGCTGAGCGGCATGCCGCCCCGCGCGTGCAACCGGATCACGTCCTCGTAGACATTTCCGCGCGAGGAATTGCGGGAGAACCCGAACCCCCACTTCGTGGGACCGGCGAGGTGCTCTTTCATGTCCACGCCGTGCGCGATTCCGGGGTAGAGGTAGTGCGAGGTCGTCGGAATGCCCAGGGCGTGCGCCTGCCGGGTGACCCCGGCCTGCCAGTCGATCCGGAAGCGTTCGTAGGTCTTGACCAGGTCGTAGCCGAGTTCGCGGGCCCGTGACAGTTCCAGCGCCAGCTGGTGCTCGTCGAACACCGGCCGGGAGAACTCCCAGGACACCCGGTTTCCCTCGAGCATTTCACCGGTCATGAAGAAGCGCGGCCCCACGCGCAGCCCCGCTTCCAGCGCTTCGCGGTCCTCCAGTGCGCGGTAGACCGGATCGCCGGTGGACCGGGTCGTGGTGATGCCGAAGGAGAGCAGCAGGCGGCCCTGCCGGTCGCCGTAGGATTTCGACCGCATCTCCTGGTGGTTGTGCATGTCGATGAGGCCGGGAACCACGGTCAGTTTCGAGGCGTCGATGAATCGGCGGCCGTCCGGGGGCCGATCGGGGCGGTGCGGTTCGATGCGCTCGATCCGGTTGCCGGTGACGAGAATGTCCACATCGGACCGCGGCTCGGGATGGCGGCCGTCCCAGAGGCGCCCGGCGTGGATCAAGATCCGCTCCGCGGGCCGGTCCGGGGTGAAGTTCAGGTCGACGGGCACCTCGCGCGACCAGGAGCCGTCCACGGCGACCATTCTGAGCCGCCCGTTGTTCAGGTACAGCAAGGATTTCGAGTCGCCGCTCCAGGTCGGCGCGTCGCTCGCGTGCGCGGTGACGCGCCGACCCGGGCCGGTCGGCGTACCTTGCGCGTCGACCGGCAGCACCCAGAGCGTGCTCTCCAGCGAGAAGGCCAGCCATTTCCCGTCGGGCGACCAGACCGGACCGTCGTCGCCGCGGGTCGAGACCGAGCGCTGCGGCGCGGGCTCGACGATCCGGCTGGTGCCCGAGGCGACGTCGGTCAGCTGGATCCGGTTGTGCCCGGCGGCGAGCACCGCGAGCGCCAGCGTCTTCCCGTCCGCGGACCAGCTCGGCCTGCCCGGTGCGTTGAGCGGTGGGAGGACGCGGGTCACCGCGCCGGTCGCCAGGTCGACGGTCTTGGTCTGCGCGGACTCGTCCTGGAAGGCCAGGACCCGATCGCCCGGGGCGAAGGCCGGGGCGACCTCGGTGCCGGGCAGCGAGGTCACCCGGCGCTCGGTGTTCGACGCCAGATCGAGGACGTACAGATCCTCGGTGCCCGCCTTGTCGGAGGCGTAGGCGATCGAGCGGCCGTCGCGGGAGAACACCGGATCGACCTCGTAGAACCCGTCGCGGGTGATCCGGCGCGGGGGCCCGCCGATCGGCATCAACCACAGGTCGTTGAGCGCCTTGAACACCACCGACCGGCCGTCCGGGGAGAGCGCGGGACCCGCGATTCCGCGCACCGGTTTCGGTGCGGTCGAATCGAAGTCGTATTCCTTGCGCGGGTACTGGTCGCGGGACAGCTTGAACGTCGCGGTGAACGGGACGGTCCGGGTGGCCCCGGCGAGGGTGGAGACCGCGATGTGCCCGTCGGCCCCGTGGAGCAACTCGTCGGGGGAGAGCCATTCCGGTGGGAAGCTGGACACGTCGCCGGAGGCGCCGATCGGGCCGGGCCGGTCGGACACCATGAGCCGCTGGGCTCCCTCGCGGGTGCGCAGGAAGGCGATCCGGTTGCCGTCCGGCGACCAGGAGGGCGCCGAGACGGAGCCGGGCGCCGCGGGGACCACCGTGCGGACCGCGCCGCTCGCCAGCTCGACGGCCTCGATCGTGTTGTCCCGGACGTAGGCGATGGCACGGCCGTCCGGCGACCACGTCGGCTGCGTTTCCGGGGCGGGCGCGGTGGTGACGCGGCGCAGGGCGCCGGTGCGGATATCGACCGTCCAGATGTCGTGGGAGCCCTCGCGGGCCGAGGCGAAGGCGACCTGAGTGCCGTCGGGGGAGAAGGCGGGTTGGAGGTCGTCGTGGTAGCCGCGGGTCAGCTGCCGCGTCTCGCCGTCGGTCGTGATGGTCCAGATGTGGAACGTGCCGTCGGCGAAGCCCTGCACCGCGATGCTGCGGCCGTCGGGTGCGAGGTCGGGCCAGAACGGGTCGAGGAAGCCTTGGCGAATGGGTTTCGCCTGTCCGCCGGATCGGGGCAGGGTGAAGAGCTGGCCCTGGACGTCCAGGACCATCGTGCCGCTCTCCGGCGCGGCGGTCACCGCGAGGTTCGTGCCCTCGTCGACGGTGATTTCCTTGGCGTGGCCCGGAACGGGAGCGAGCCCGAGGACCAGTGTCAGGACGGCGAGGTGATGGAACATGGCGATCACATCCCGAAGGCGAGCAGCACGTTGCCGTGCTCGCTCGGATAGGTCGGCCAGTACCCGGCCTGGACGTAGAGCATGCCGTGGGCGACCACGGCGCCGCCGTTGCCGGAGATCGAGCTGCCGTGCCCGGTGAGCCCGTTGACCCCGGGGAAGTCCCGAACGGTGTCGAACTGCCAGAGCACTTCGCCGGTGCGCGAGGAGTAGATCCGCATCTTGCCGTCGTTGCTGCCCTCGTACAGCAGGCCGGGGCTGGTGGTGACCGCCGGGGTGTGCGCGAGGACGCAGATTTCGGGATGCGCGGCGGCGCCGCCCCACTGGCATCCGTCGGCGGGATTCGGAGTCTGCCAGCGGATGTCGCCGGTGGCGGGGTCGAGCGCGAACACCGTACCGGGCTTGGCGAAGTAGGTGGCCACGTACAGCCGTTCGCCGTCGAAGCTGCTGCCCCACTGGATGCCGGAGAGGCCGCCACCGGGCATCGGTTCGGACAACTGGCGGCGCCAGGCGACCTCGCCGGTGCGCGCGTCGAACACGTGGTAGACGCCGCTCTTCTGCCCGACGCCGACCAGCGTGCGCCCGCCCGCGCGGAAGATCGTCGGGGTCGCGCCGATGTCGTAGTCCAGGGCGTGGCCGTCCTTGAGGCCCGGGCAGTAGCCCTCGGCGTCCGGGAACCCGCACAGCACGCGCCAGGTGTCGGACTTGGTCACCTGCTGCTTCCAGCGCACCGCGCCGGTGCGGGTGTCCAGCGCGAGCAGCGAGTCGAAGTCGCCGGCGCTGCCGCTGTAGTTCTGCCCGGTGCCGATGTAGAGGGTGCCGGTCCGCTCGTCGATGACCGGGGAACTCCACACGCCCGCGCCGGACGGTTCGTACTTCGTCGCCCCGCTCGGCCAGGTGCCGTTCGCCTGCGGTTCCGGCACGGTGAAGTAGCGCCACACCAGTTCGCCGGTCTCCGCGTCGATCGAGTCGACGTGCCCGCGGAAGGTGCAGCAGGGATACTTGCGATCGGTGCTGAGCATTTCCCCGCTGGACGCGCCGAGGTAGATCCGGCCGTCGTGGAAGATCGGTGAGCTGGTGTGCATCCCGGCCCGGTGCGGTTCGGTGTTCTTCGCCCACACGAGCTTCCCGGTCCGCTGCTCGACGGCGTACAGGTAGCCGCGCATGTCCCCGAAGAACACCTTCCCGCGGGCCACGGCCGGGCCGTCGGTCACCACACCCGGCCCCCGCCCGGGATCGACCGACCCGAGGTCGAAAGTCCATTTCGTGGCCCCGGTCTTGGCGTCCGCCGCGTAGAACTTCCCGTCCGGCCCACCGAAGAAGATGTCGCCGTCGGCGACCGCGGGCTGGCTCTTCAGCGGAAACCCGGTCTTCGGAAAGGCGAATGCCCACTTGAGTTTCAGATTCCCCGCGGTGCGCGGGTTGATCACGTGTTCGGCCGCGTTGAAGCGGGAACCGGATTTGTCCGCCTGCCAGGTCGGCCAGTCCCCGAGTTGCCTGCCCTGCGCGCTCGCCGCCCCGGCGGCGAGGAGAACGGCGATGCTGACGGTTGCCACAAGACGACGTTTCCCTTGCCGGGAAGGCATTCCGGCTCCCTTCGGTGGGCACTGCGGCAGAAGTTACCGGCCCTCCTTCGGGCTGGGGACAAGTGAAACCGTATTATGCCGAGTTATCGGAGGCATCGTGCCGGGGTATTTCATGAGGTTTATTCGATTTCTTGTTTGGATTCTATCTCCACTGTTGATCTTGATTTCCTGGTATTCTGGGTTTATCTCGAAGGGGGCTTGAAGTGTTCAATCCGAAAGATCTTTCTGATTCCGAGTTGTTGTCGCGTTTGGCGGAGTTGCGGGCGTTGCGGTGTCAGGCGGATGCGGCGAAGCTCCAGCTCTTGGACGAATTCCGCGAGCGAAGACCGTCGCGGCGGTCGGCGGTGCAAGAGGCCGCGAGTTCGCTGCGGTTGTCCCGTGATGTGGCGGAGACGCAGCTGGCTGTGGCGTGCGGGATGCCCGCACGGTTGCCGGGTTTGCTGGCGGCGATGCGGGCTGGTGAGCTGGACTGGGAACGCGCCCGCTTCGCCTATAATGTGCTGTCCGGCCTGAGTGAGGAAAAATCGCTGGAAGCCGATCGGAAGCTGGCCGGTCGGATCGGCGAGAAAACGATCGCGAATTGGCGGCGCGCGGTCACCCGGGTATTGAACGGTGTGGACCCTGATGGTGCACTGGAACGTGCTCGCGAGAAACGCAAGGGCCGGAAGGTGGAGTTGATCCACCAGATCGATTCGATGGCCTCGCTGTGGGTATACCTGCCCGCCGAAGTCGCGGGCGCGGCCTATGCGCGGGTGGATGCGTTGGCGCACAAGCTCAAGACCAAGGGCGAGGAACGCACCCTGGACCAACTGCGTGCCGATGTGCTCGCCGAGTTGCTGCTCGGCCAGCACGGCGGACTGGCTGGGGTGAACGCCCAGGTGTTCGTGCACATCCCGATCGACACGGCGTTGGGTTTGCGCGAGGATGGCTGCGAACTGGTCGGCCACGGCCCGATCCCCGGCGAGATCGGCCGCGAGATCCTCAACCGGCCGGACAGCGTGTGGCGCAAGGTGCTCACCGACCCGATCACCGGCACGGTGAAGGACGTCGGCCGGACCCGGTACAAGCCACCGGCGGATCTGGACGAGCTGGTCCGGGTACGCGACCGCACCTGCCGCGCTCCCGGCTGCAACCGCCCCGCCCAACGCTGCGACAACGACCACTGCCAACCCTGGGCCGACCACGGCGACACCTGCGACTGCAACCTCTGCGCCCTGTGCCGCTTCCACCACGTGCTCAAGGACGAACCGGGCTGGCGTTTCTCCTTCGACCCCGACACCGCCGAGCTGGCCGTCACCACTCCGACCGGCCGTCAATATTCGACCCTCCCGGAGCCGCTGCGTGACCCCGAACCCACACCGGCTCGGCGGACCGATGACCACCCGGATCAGCCACCACCGTTCTGCCCGAGTCTCCCTCGTGTTCTGGTGGCTGACGGCGGCCGCTTGGTGGCCTCCTCCCGGGGCACGCCGCCCGCTCGACCCGGGCTACCAAAAATAGCGAGGGACCTTTACTACGGTTCAACGGTAGTAAAGGTCCCTCGCTCCCGTTCAGCTGGAGCGAAGGTCCCCCGCTATTTTTGCGCTGCGGAGGCATCCGAGGCGCCGGGTATGCGGCGACCCGCATACCCGAACGTGCAACTCACAGCCCTGAACGTGCAACTCGCGGGCCCCAACGTGTAACTCGCGTGCCTGAATGTGCGACTCGCGTTACCGGAGTGGGGGGCTCGCGGAGGGGAGGGTGCCGGTGTTCATGGTGTGCAGGAGGGTGTGCTGGGTCAGGTCGTCACCGCGCAGGGTGGCACTCAGGCGACCCTGGTGGAAGACCAGGACCCGGTCGCAGACCTGGGCGAGTTCGTCGAGGTCGGTGGAGCAGAGCAGCATGATCGCGGGGCCGTCGGTCATGGTGCGGAGCAGGGTGTGGATCTCGTGCCGCCCGCCGACGCCGACGCCGCGGGTCGGGTCGTCCAGGAGCAGGACCTCGGGGTTGGCTTCGAGCCACTTCGCCAGCACGGTTTTCTGCTGGTTGCCGCCGGACAGCAGGCCGCAGGGTATGTCCACATGGGACGTTCGGATCCCCAGCCGGGTGACCTGGCGGGCGGCGCGCGCACGCAGTTCCCCGGCGCGCAGCAGGGCGCCGTCGCGGGCCAGGGCGACCGAGCGGACCTGGGCTACGTTCTCCCACAACGGTTTGTCGAGCATCAGGCCGTACCGGTGCCGGTCACCGGAAACCAGCGCCACGCCCGCGTCGATCGCGGCCCGCAGCCGCCGCGGCGCCGGGCGGTCGCCGGGGAGCCGCACGCGCCCCCGCACCGGCCGCCGGAGTCCCGCGACGACCTCGAGCACGGTCCGGTGGCCGGAACCCGCCAGCCCGGCCAGGCCGACCACCTCGCCCGCCCCGGCCGTGAAGCTCACCTCGGACAACCGCCCCGGCACGGTGACCCGGTCGAAGGCGAGCGTCCGGCCGTCCCGCGGCGAAGCGGCGACCCGCGGCACCGCCTGCTGGGCGTGCCCGAGCATCGCGGTCACCACGGCGCCGATGTCGAGGTCCCCGCGCGGCACCCCGGACAGCACGGTCCGGCCCTCCCGGAGCACGGTGATCTCGTCGCACAGCGCCATCACCTCCTCCAGCAGATGCGACACGAAGACCACCGCGACCTCCCGCCGCCGCAACGCCCGCAGGATGCCCAGCAGCCGCTCGGTGCTCGCCGCTTCCAACGCGGAGGTCGGCTCGTCGAGGATCAGCACCCGGGGCTCGGTGACCAGCGCCTTGGCGATCTCCACCAGCTGCCGCTGCGCCAGGGACAACCGGCCCACCGGCCGCCGCAGGTCGACGTCGAGCCCGAGCTGCGCCAGCACCGGGCGGGCCCGCGCGACCATGGCGGACCGGTCGCGGAACGGGCCCCGCGTCGGTTCCCGCATCGGGAACAGATTGGTCAGCACATCCAAATCGGGGAACAGGTTCAACTCCTGCGACACCACGGCCACCCCGTGC
Organism: Amycolatopsis anabasis; assembly: GCF_009765355.1. Lineage (GTDB taxonomy): Bacteria > Actinomycetota > Actinomycetes > Mycobacteriales > Pseudonocardiaceae > Amycolatopsis > Amycolatopsis anabasis. Next base: position 32,499 of record NZ_VTHK01000041.1, read on the forward strand.
GCCGCCGCGTCGGCCGTGGAGGTGAACGCCAGCTCCCGTCCGTCCAGCACCAGCGAACCGTGCTCCGGCCGCACCGCACCCGTGATGATCTTGATCAGCGTCGACTTGCCGGCCCCGTTCTCGCCGAGCAGCGCGTGCACCGAACCGCCGTGCACCCGGATCCCCGCGTCGCTCAGCGCCCGGACGCCGCCGTAGGTCTTGGTGACGCCCCGGACCTCGAGCACGCTCATCAGTTCGCCTCGGCCAGCGGCCGCAGATGCGCCTTCGGATCGGCCACCTGCTTGGCGGCCTCGGCGGCGAACCACGCCTTCCGCGACGCCTCATCCACCTGGCGCGCCATGATCTGGTCGATGTTGCCGGAGTTCACGATCAGCGATCCGGTGTTCCACCAGCCCTGCTCCAGCGGTTTGCCCGAGCGCGCGCGGTCGGCGAGCAGGCGCAGCGCGACATAACCCTTGAGCCAGTGCTCCGGCGACGCGAGCGCGGCCACGTAACCCTCCTTGACCCCGAGCAGCGCCTGCGGATCCGGGTCGCACGAGCCCACCAGGAACTTGCGCTCGGTGTTCTTCTGGATCAGCGCCAGCGACACCGCGTCCGAGGCGCCCGCGCCGATGTAGGCCACCGCGTTCGGATGCGCCTTGACGATGTCGTTCCACTTGGTGAAGTTGGTGGACGGTTCGGAACCGGCGTCGAACGGCCCGCTGATCGTCAGGCCCGGCCGTTCCCGCTGCAGCACCTCCTGCACCCCGGCGAGGCGCTGTTCGAGCAGGGTGAGCCCCGGGATGTCGTTGCCCAGCACGACTTCGCCGGTGGCCCCGGCGGGAATGTTCTTGAGCAACTCGGTGGCCAGCTGCCGCCCGAGATCGGTGTTGCTGTTGCCCACGTAGAGCCCGACACCGCTCCCGGCGGGCGGCACGGTGTCCACGGCGACGACCGGGACCCCCGCGTCGGCGGCCTGTTTCAGCGGGCGGACGAACAGGTCCGGGGTCAGCGTCTGCAGGGCGACCCCGTCGGCCGAGGTCCGGATCGCCGACTGGAACTGGGAAACCTGCATCGGCCCGTTGATCCCGGACGGCGCGTTGTCGGCGAGGTTGACCTGCCCCGCGTCGGCGGCCGCCGCCTTGGCGCCGAACGCCATTTCCTGGAACGGGTTCTGCGAGGTGGTCGCATAGCTGAACGCGAGGTTCAGCGGACCGTTCTTCGGCCCGCCACCTCCGGTCGACGGCGACGCGCAGGCGACGAGCGCCACCGCGCAGCAGCAGGCGAGCGCCAGCCGCGCGCTCCTGGAGAAGACCATGATCCCTTCCTTCCTCAGATACCGAACTCGGACCTGCGCGCGCGGCGCCGGCTGCGCAGCAGGCTGTCCACCGCGACGGCGAGCAGCACGACGGTTCCGCTGGCGAACGAACTCCAGTTCGCCGGGATGCTGAAGTAGACGAGCCCGCTGGACACCACGCTGAGCAGCACCGCGCCGAACACCGCGCCGACCACCGTCGCGCTGCCGCCGCGCAGGGGCGTCCCGCCGATCACCGCGGCCGCGATGGCCTGCAGTTCCAGGCCGGTGCCCACATTCGGGTCACCGGAGGTGAAGAACGCCAGCCCCAGCACACCGGCCAGCCCGGCGAGCCCGCCGACCAGGACGAGCACCGCCAGCCGGGTGCGGGGCGTGGAGATCCCGGAGAACGTGGCCGCCTCCGGATTGGAGCCGATCGACCGGACCCGGTAGCCGAACGGCGTCAGCCGGAGCACGACCGTGAGCGCCACGGTGACCACGATCAGCGTCCACACCCCGAACGGCAGGCCGAGCACGGTGCCCCCGACCACGGTGAAGAACGGCGCGTCCAGCGGCAGCCCGGTGACCTGCTGACCGTTGCTCAGCGCGAGCGCGAGGCCCCGGAAGACCTGCATGGTGGCGAGCGTGGCGACGATCGCCGGGATCGCGACCAACTGCACGATCAGCGCGTTCACCAGCCCCAGCACCGCCCCGAGCACGATCCCCGCGGCCGCCGCGAGCCACGGGTTCACCCCGGACCGCATCAGCAGGCCGGACGCGATCAGCGACAGCGCGAAGTTCGCGCTCACCGACAGATCGATTTCCCGCATGGACAGCAGGAACGACATCCCGGCGGCGAGCAGGGCGACGTAGACCGAACTCTGCAGCACATCCCGCAACTGGCCGGGGTTGAAGAAGCCGGGTTGCAGGATCCCGGTCAGCAGCACCAGCACGACCAACGCTGCGAACACGCTGCTGGAATCGGCCTGCAGCACGCGTCGCAGCAGGCCGTTCGCGGGGGCGGTCTCCGGGCGCGTGTCCGGGGTCGTCGCCGTCTCCGCACGCGTCAGCCGGTCGGTCATCGCGCCTCCTCGCTCGCTCGTCTGGCGGGTGTGGGGAACAGCGTGCGGCCCGGCGCTGGACGCGACTTGTCTGTGTGTGCACTCTCCTTGTCGGGCAGCTCACGAACTACGATCCGGCGCGGGGTGGCCGGCGTGCCGACCGGCTACCGTCGGTTTTTCCCGGCCGAGGAAGGAAGATCTACTGTGGACAATTCTCGGCTCGCGGGGAAGGTCGCCGTGATCACCGGCGGCGGCACGGGAATCGGCGCGGCCGCGGCGCGGCGGTTCGCCGCCGAAGGCGCCGACGTGGTGCTCGTCGGCCGCCGGGAGGCGCCGCTGCGGGCGGTCGCCGGGGAACTGGGGGAGCGGGGGATGGCGCTCGCCGCGGACGTCACCGACCGGGTCGCGGTGCGGGCCGCCCTCGACGCGGTCGCCGAGCGCTTCGGTGGTCCGGACATCGTGGTGGCCAACGCGGGCGGGCACGGACTCGGCGCCGCGGGGGAGATGACCGACGAGGATTGGCGGCGCGGCCTGCACGCCAACCTGGACACCGCCTTCGTCACCATTCGCGAGGCGCTGCCCGCGCTGGAACGGCGGCGCGGCAACGTCGTCGTGGTCTCCTCGATCGCCGGGCTGGCCGCCGGGCCGCGCGCGTGCGGGTACGTGACCGCCAAGCACGCGCTGATCGGGCTGACCCGGTCGCTGGCCCGCGACTACGGCCGGGCCGGGGTGCGGGTCAACGCGGTGTGCCCGGGCTGGGTGCGCACGCCGATGGCCGACGGGGAGATGGACGAGCTCGCCGCGGACCGCGGGATCGGCCGAGAGGAGGCCTACGCCCTGGTCACCCGGCACACCCCGCTCGGGCGACCGGCCGAAGCCGAGGAGATCGCCGCGGTGATCGCCTTCCTCGCGTCCCCGGACGCTTCGGCCATGACCGGTGCGGTGCTGGTCGCCGACTCCGGCGCCGGGGCGGTCGACCTGCCCACCATCGCGTTCGACGAGGACGCCGGGCGGGCCCCTGCCTGAGCCGTGCTTCCCCGCCCGGCCGGTTCAGCATGCTCGCCGAACGTGCCGAGTGCGCCGTTTCCCAGAGATTGATACGCCGTTTTCGCGGCGGGCTTGCCGTGCGATCGTGAAGAAAGCCTGGGGATTGGGCGCGAAGCGGTGAATCCCGCGCGCGCACCGCCGGGAAGATTCCGCCTGGAATTCGGAAAAGGAGCCCGGTGACGTCTACGTCTCAAGTGCCGTGGTCCGTGCTGGACCGCTCGGAAACCGAACCCGAAGACCTGCGGGTCGTCCCCGCGCGCCACCCGTTGCGCTGGCTGGCCACCGCGGTCGTGCTGGTCCTGCTCGCCATGGCGGTCCACGCCCTGATCACCAACCGCGCGTGGGACTGGCCGACCTTCGGGCAGTTCCTGTTCTACGACTCGGTGCTGGCCGCGGTCGCGCTCACCCTCGAGCTGACGTTGTTCGGCGTGGTCGCGGGATTCCTGCTCGGCACCGTGCTGGCGCTCATGCGGCTGTCCCGCAGCCGGTTGCTGCAGGCCGTCAGCTGGGCCTACACGTGGGTTTTCCGTTCCGTGCCGCTGATCCTGCAGCTGCTCTTCTGGTACAACCTGGCGATCCTGTACAACCAGATCTCGTTCGGTGTCCCGTTCGGACCGTCGTTCTTCGCGGTGGACACGATGTCGCTGGTGCCGCCGTTCCTCGCCGCCGGGCTCGGTCTCGCGTTGCACCAGGCCGCCTATGCCGGGGAGATCGTGCGAGCCGGTTTCCTCTCGGTCGACCAGGGGCAGCGGGAAGCCGCCGCGGCACTCGGGATTCCCGCCGGGCGGCAGATCCGGCGGATCGTGCTGCCGCAGGCGATGCGGTCGATCATCCCCACCGCGGCCAACGAGATCATCGGCATGGTCAAGGGCACCTCGGTGGTCTACATCATGGCGCTGCCCGAACTCTTCTACCAGGTGCAGGTGATCTACACCCGCAACGGCCGGGTGATCCCGCTGCTGCTCGTCGCCACCGCGTGGTACCTCGCGCTGACCACGGTCCTGTCGATCATCCAGTACTACGTGGAGCGGCACTACGCCCGGGGCGCCCTGCGCGCGCTGCCACCGACGCCGTGGCAGCGAGTCCGGAGTTTCGCCGCGGCGGTGCGGAGCGGCCGATGAGCGAGTACATGGTGGAAGTGCGCGGGGTGCGCAAGAGCTTCGGGCCGCACGAGGTGCTGCGGGGGGTGGATCTCCGCGTCCGGACCGGTGCGGTCACGGTGATCATCGGCCCGTCCGGATCGGGCAAGTCGACGTTGCTGCGCACGATCAACCACCTCGACAAGGTCAACCGCGGTTTCGTCAGCGTGGACGGCGAACTGATGGGCTACCGGCGTGCCGGGAAGCGGCTGCACGAGCTGAAGGAACGGCAAGTCCTCGCCCAGCGCACGAAAATCGGGTTCGTCTTCCAGAACTTCAACCTGTTTCCGCACCTGACCGCGCTGGAGAACGTCGTCGAGGCGCCGGTCTCGGCGCAGCGGCGGTCCCGGGCCGAGGCGGCCGCCCTCGCCCGTGACCTGCTCGCCCGGGTCGGCCTCGCCGAGTACGCGGACGCGTACCCGCGCCGCCTTTCCGGCGGGCAGCAGCAGCGCGTGGCGATCGCCCGCGCGCTCGCGCTGCGGCCCAAGGTGCTGCTGTTCGACGAGCCGACCTCGGCGCTGGACCCGGAACTGGTCGGCGAGGTGCTGGACGTCATCAAGGATCTGGCCCGCGGCGGGACCACGATGATCGTCGTCACGCACGAGCTCGGTTTCGCCCGGGAGGTCGCGGACACCGTGGTGTTCCTGGACGACGGCCGAATCGTCGAACAGGGGAGTCCGGCCGAGGTGCTCGACAACCCGCGGAACGAACGCGCCCGGGCGTTTCTCAGCAAGGTCCTCTGAGGACAGACAGGAGACTCCGTGTTCAAGGCAAGAATGGCCGCTTTCGTCGTGCTCGCCGCACTCCTGGCGGTGACCGGCTGCGGCGCCGGGGCGTCCACAACGGACAGTGCCGCGCCGAACGCGGGAGTGAAGATCAACACCAAACCGGACCAGCACCGGGAGCGCGCGCAGCGGGTCGACGAGATCGCGAAGCTGGTGCCCGAACCGATCCGCGCCCAGGGCGCGCTGGTGGTCGGCACGACCGGGAACACCACACCGCCGCTGTCCTTCCGCGCGGACGACGACCGCACGATCATCGGCGTGGAGCCCGATATCGCGCAGCTGGTCGCCGACGTCCTCGGCCTGCGGCTCGACCTGCGGGCCACCTCCTGGGAGAACCTCTTCCTCTCCGTCGAGACCGGCCAGTACACCGCCGGGTTCTCCAACATCACGGTCACCGAGGAGCGCAAGGACAAGTACGACTTCGCCGGCTACCGCAAGGACACCATCGCGTTCGAGGTGCGCGAGGACCGGGACCTGACCGTCTCCGGGCCCGCGGACCTGGCCGGGCTGCGGGTCGGCGTTTCGGCGGCCACGAACCAGGAGCAGATCCTGCTGCGCTGGGACGAGCGGAACAAGGCCGCCGGGCTGTCGCCGATCCAGTTCCAGTACTACCCGAACTCCAACGACTACTACCTCGCCCTGCGGTCCGGCCGGATCGACACCTACGTCGGGCCCAACCCGGGCGCGGCCTACCACGCCGCGGTCACCGGGGAGTCCAAAGTGGTCGGTACGGTGTCCGGTGGGGGCGACGTGCCCGCCGAGATCGCGGCGATGACGAAGAAGGGCAACGGCCTGGCCGAGGCGTTGCGGCGCGCGCTGGCCGTCGTCATCGGCAACGGCCAGTACGCCGAGGTGCTGCGCCGGTGGGACCTGGCGAGCGAGGCGGTGCCCGAGTCGAGGGTCAACCCGCCCGGGCTGCCCCGGCAGAAATAACGGCTCCCGCCATCGCCTTCGACGCCGAGGCCGCTGTAGTCTCCGAAGCGTGAAGATTCTCGGCAAGCGCATCCTGGCGGGCGTTTTCTGCATCGCATTCCTCACCGCCGCGACACCGGCGGCGCAGGCGGACACCGCACCGGTGCACCGGGGCGGCTCGGCGGTCGAGGAGACCGCGGCCGGATTTCCCCCGGAGCTGCGCCTGCGCATCGCGGCGGCCGAGGCCTACGCGAGCAGCCGCCCGGGCTTCGCCGGAATCGTGGTGCGCGACCGGAAGACCGGCGCTTCCTGGCACAACCCGCACTCGAAGACGCTCATCTGGGCGTGCTCCACGCCGAAGCTCGCCATGGTGGTCGACCTGTTGCTGCGCGACGACTCCGGCGCCATTCGCCTGACGGACGAAGACCGCGCGCTGATGCACGCGATGCTGAACTCCAGCGACAACGACGCGGCGCACACGCTGTGGAACCGCTACGGCGGTGAGGACTTCGCGACCCGCTTCCCGTCCTACGGGATGACCGACATGCGGTTCACCGATCAGCATCCGCACCACTGGGGATGGATCCTCACCACGGCGGACGACCTCGATCGCCTGATGAACTACGTGCTGGAGCGCATGCCCGCCCGGCACCGGGAGTACCTCGTCGGCGAGATGCGTTCGGTCGACGTGAACCAGCAGTGGGGCGTCTGGGGCGCGGGGGAGGCCGCGAAACCGGGGAACAAGAACGGCTGGGCGGACGACAACGACGACGGTTCCTGGCTGATGAACTCGGTGGGCTTCGTCGGCCCGGACGAGCGCTACACCGTCGCCATCATGAACAACACCCAGGTGGTCGAGGGCGGTTACGACGTCGGCAAGGAAACGACCACGAAGATCAGCGAACTCCTCTTCAAGGGTTACTTCCGCTGAAGCAACGCCGCCAGGCGGTCGACCGGCAGCGCGGGCGCCCGGTGGCCGTTCCGGCCGACCATCGGCTCGTTCGCGACCAGGGCGTTCAGCACAGCCTCCTCGACCACGTGCACCACGGCCTCGAAGAACGGATCGATCCGGCCCCACGGAACGAACCGGAGGGATTCGTAGGCGGCCTCGGTGCTGACCGGGAACGTGCTGGTGAGCGCGCCGGGATTCGCGGTGGAGAAGGCCAGGAAGAGGTCGCCGGAGAAATGGGAACCGGTGGTGCCGGTGCGGGCCAGGCCGAGCGGCACCCGCCGGGCCAGCGCCGCGCACTGCCCGGGCAGCAGCGGGGCGTCGGTGCCGAGGACCACGATGACCGATCCGGACCCCGGCGGGGCCAGCCAGTTCCGGTCCTCCATCGGGTTGTCCCCGGCGAGTTCCGCCCCCACGCCGACCCCGGCCACGGTCAGTTCGCGCCGGGCGCCGAAGTTGGCCTGCACCAGCGCCCCCACGGTGTAGGCGTCCGCGCCGTAGGACACCACGCGGGAGGCCGTGCCGGTGCCGCCCTTGAAGCCGTAGCACATCATTCCGGTGCCGCCGCCGACCGAACCCTCCGCGATCGGGCCGCCGCGTGCCGCGTCGAGCGCCGCGCCCGCGTGCTCCGGGCGGATCGTGGACGCGTTGACGTCGTTGAGGTAACCGTCCCAGGTCTCCGCGACGACCGGCAGCAGCCACTGGCTAGCGACGTCCGGCCGCTCGCGCACGACCCAGTCGATCACGCCGCGGTGGCACGGCCCGACCGCGTGGGTGTTGGTGAGCAGCACGGGCAGCCCGAGCGAACCGGTCTCCGCGAGCCAGGCGGTGCCGGTCATCTCCCCGTTGCCGTTGAGCGAGTACGTCCCCGCGGCGCACGGCTTCGCGAACCCGGCCCGGCCGCGGGGCAGGATCGCGGTGACGCCGGTGCGCGCCGATTCGCCCTCGACGAGGGTCGTGTAGCCGACCTCGACCCCGGGCACGTCGGTGATCGCGTTGGCGGGACCGGTCTCGCCGGGCAGCGGTATGCCGAGTTCGCGGGCGCGGGTCATCGGTTGCCCTCCAGTGCGCAGCGGGTGGCGGAGGCCGCGTAGGCGCGGATCATCGCCTCGGCGGTCGCGGCGTCGACGCTCGGCACCGCCATGGTGACGTGCAGGCCGTACCCGTCCTCCAGGGTCACCAGGTTGCGGGCGATGGTGAGCGGATCGGTGACCAGGTCGAACGTCCCGGCCGCCGCGCCCGCTTCGAGGATGCCCGAGTAGATGCGGACCTGCCGCTCGTACAGGGCGATGTGCTGCGCCGCGTAGGCCGGATCGCGCCGCGCGATCGTGCCCAGTTCGTAGAGCAGGACGCAGAGTTCGTCGTCCGGTCCGGTCGGCAGGCCGCTGTGGATCACGCCGAGCAGGCGGCGCCGGGGATCGGCTTGTGCCCGTGCCGCTTCCTCGCGTGCCGCGCAGAAGCGGTCGACCGCCTCCCGCTGCACCTCGTGCAGCAGGTCGACCAGGGTCGGGAAGTAGTAGAGGACCGAGCCGGACGACATCCCGGCGCGATCCGCGATGTCGCGCAGGCGGAGGTTGAGCACCCCGCGCTCGATCACCGCGCGCCGCGCGACTTCGACCAGTTCGGCCCGGCGTTCCGGTGCCCGGTTAGGACGTGCCATGGTCCTCATTCTTCGAATGACCTTCAAACAACGCAAGTCGCACGAGAGCCGAAACACAATCGTAACTGGCTTCTGGGTTGCAATCTCCGGGGTCGGGACCTTTGATACGGGAACCGCGCGGTTCGTCGAAGGGTATTCAAAGAACTCGGCCAGCCATCGGAGAGGATCATCATGACCGCTTCCGGCCAGACACCCGCCGCAACCCGCCCCGCCCTTCGCCGGGGCCTGAAAACCCTGGGCACCCTGCTCATCACGCTGTCCGCGATCAGCCCCGCGTCCTCGGTGTTCATCATCGCGCCCGGGGTCATCGGCGGGGCGGGCACCGGCGCGGTCTGGAGCTTCGTCGCCGCCGGGATCGTCGGGATCTTCATGGCGTTCGTGTACGCCGAGCTGTCCTCGGCCTTCCCGCTCGCCGGCGGCGAGTACGCCATCGCCGCCCGCACCCTCGGCCGCCTGCCCGGGTTCCTCGTGCTGGGCCTGATGATGGTCACCCAGCTGCTGATCGTCGCGGTCATCGCGCTCGGCGTCGGCACCTACCTGGCGGTGCTGTTCCCCGGTCTGCACGGCCCGACGGTCGCGGCCGTCACCTGCGTCGCCGCCGCGGTCACCGCGATCTTCGACATCCGGCTCAACGCCTGGGTGACCGGGATCTTCCTGGCCGTCGAGATGCTCGCCCTGCTCGTCGTGAGCGCGCTCGGGTTCGTGCGGCCCGCGCGGTCGCTCACCGATGTGCTCGTGCACCCCGTGGTGGCGGACGGCGCCGGGGTCGTCCCGGCCTCGATCGGGGTGATCGCCGTGGCCACCTCGGTGGCGATCTTCGCCTACAACGGCTACGGCTCGGCCGTCTACTTCGGGGAGGAGACCCGGGACGCGTCACGCGGGATCGCCCGTGCCATCCTCTGGGCACTGGGCATCACCGTGCTCGCCGAACTCGTGCCGGTGACCGCCGTGCTGCTCGGCGCCCCCGATCTCGGCGCGCTGTTCGGCGCGGAGAACCTGATGTCGTACTTCCTGGGTGCGCGCGGCGGCGAAGCGCTCACCACCGCGGTCAGCCTGGCGGTCGCGCTGGCCATCATCAACGCCGTGCTCGCGATCGTGCTGATCAGCTCGCGCATGGTGTTCAGCAGCGCGCGGGACGAGGCCTGGCCGGGGCCGGTGAACCGGGCGCTGGGCGCGCTCCACCCGAGGTTCGGCACCCCCTGGATGGCCACCCTGCTGACCGGCGCGGTCGGCGCGGCGCTGTGTTACGTCGACCCGGAACTGCTCCTGGTCGTCACCGGCACCTCGATCGTCGCCGTGTACGCCACGCTCTGCGTCGCGTCGATCGCCGGGCGCCGCAACGGTTCCACCGCGGGCGGGGCCTACCGGATGCCGTGGTTCCCGGTGGCGCCCGTGCTCGCCCTGGCCGCGCTGGCCTACGTCGTCTACCAGAACGCGCTGGACGCGCGGATCGGCCGGCCCAGCCTGTTCGTCACCGCCGGGATCGTGCTGCTGGCGCTGCTCTACTACGTCGGCGTCCTGCGGCGCCGGGGTGAGTGGGTGCTGCGGGGTCCGGAGCCCGAATGACGTCACTCGGCTTCGCGGCGCGCGCGGACGCGGCGATAGCTCCAGATCAGCAGCCCGAACAGGATCAGGCCGGAGAGGATGAGGCTCGAGCCCGCGCTCCACCCGCCGAACGGCAGGCCGGGCACGACTCCCCACACGATCCCCGCGCCGATGAGCGCCAGCCCGGCGAGCACCGAGCCGGCGATGCGCAGGGGAGAGGAGACGCTGTCCTCGGCCGCCTTCATGGCGCGGTCGCGCACCGGGTCGACGTAGCGTTCCAGTGCGGGAAACTCCGAGGCGAGCACGATCAGCCCGGCGAGGACCAGCAGCAGGCCCGGCCCGGGCAGGACGAGCAGTGCGATCCCCACCAGGAGCAGGGCGGCGCCGATCACGCCGATGACCACCCGTTTCACCGGATTGCCCGTCGCCACGGCCGCCTCCCTCTCGTCTTCGCCGTTAGTAGCCGATCGAACCATCGAACCGGTGCGGGACACGCCGGAGAAGTCCAGGATCCCCCGGTCGGTCGGCGGGGTCGATTCCCGCCGACGGGCGGGGCGGCCGCGGCCACCCGACCGGTAGGCCGTCACGGGCGGGCACCGGAAACCTGAACGGCATGGCGGTGAAACCGACAACCGAGACCACGTCCGGGGCCAGGGTCAGGCTCGCCGGTGTCGATCTGGCGCGCGGACTCGCCGTGTTCGGCATGTTCGCCGTGCACCTGGGGCCGGAGCCGGGCACGGGTGGATTCCTCAGCTGGCTGACCGGAATCGTCCAGGGCCGGTCCGCGGCGCTCTTCGTGCTGCTGGCCGGGGTGTCCCTGGCCCTGCTGACCGGCGGCCGATGCCCGAAGCGGGGCGCTGACCGGCGGGAAGCGGTGCTGCGCATCGCGATTCGCGCCGTGATCCTCCTGCTGCTGGGCACCGGGTTGACCATGCTCGGCACCTCGGTGCTCGTGATTCTCGCCTACTACGGCGTCTTCTTCCTGCTCGCGTTGCCGTTCCTCCGGCTGCGCGCGGGCACGCTCGCGGTGCTCGCCGGTGCCGTCGCGATCCTGGGACCAGTCCTGGCGGCCGTCGCCCGCCCGCTGGTGCAGGGCGGTCACTTCGCCGAGGTGAGCACTGCGCACGATCCGCTCGCCCAGTTGTCCGGCGAGGGTGTGTTGCGGCTGCTGCTGACCGGGAACTACCCCGCGATCACGTGGATGGCGTTCGTGTTCGCCGGAATGGCCCTCGGCCGGCTCGACCTCGCCGCCGTCCACAAGCGACTCGCGGTGGCCGGTGCGGCGCTCGTGGTGCTCGGGTACGGCGGTTCCTGGTTCGCGCTCGGCCTGGTGGAGACCGCCGAGATCGACCTGGACGAAGAAGTCGCCGCGCTGTTGGACACGACACCGCACACCGGGACCCCGTTCGAGATCGCGGGCACGCTCGGGATCGCGATCATGGTGCTGTCCGCCGCGCTGGTGCTGGCTCCCCGGTTCCCCCGGGCGGTGCTGCCGGTCGAGGTGGTGGGCCGCATGGCGTTGACCGCCTACGTCGCGCACGTGCTCGCAATCGGCGCCCTCGGGATCGGGGAAGTCCCCGAACGGCCGCTGCTCGCGCTGACCGCCTTCGTGGTCACCATCGGCGCCGGGTTGCTGCTGTGGAGCCGGTTCTTCCGCCGCGGCCCGCTCGAATTCCTGATGCACCGGGCCACCGAACCGGCGCGGCTGCTCAGGCGACGGTGATCACCGCTCCGCTGCGCCCCGGCTTCGCTACTCTCGGTGAACGCGGGTTCACAGCCGACCGAAGCCGGGACCCGTCAGGCCGCTGACACAGCGGCCGAAGCGAGCGATAATGGGCGCAGGTGAGTGACCATGGCGCTTCACGATGAGGAGCAACGTCGTCTGGCCGAGATCGAACTCCGGCTGGCCGAGGAGAACCCGCGTCTCGCGCAGCGCCTCGCCGAGCTGCGCCCGATCCGGATCTCCGGCACCATCCTGGCCGTAGTGGCGGTCGTCGGCGCCCTGACCATCGGCCTGACGATGATGACCTTCGGCGCCCAGTCCTCTTCTCTGATACTGATGGTTCTCGGTGCGTTGCTCGCCGTGGTCGTCCCCACCGCCGCCGTCTGGCGCTGCTGGCTCCACCGACTGCACTGATGGGCAGCCCGGCGCGCGCCGACGGCCGCTGGCCGTTGAACAGCCTGCTGGCGGGTCTGCCGGCCGCCACCGTCGAGGAACTGCTCGGGCTGGGTACTTTTCGCGAATTCGGCCCGGAACGCGTCCTGCTCCGGGAAGGCGAGGTCTCCGTCCACGCCTACCTCCTGTTGAGCGGGTGCGTGAAGGTCACCGCGACCACGCCCGAAGGCCGCCTCGCCTTGCTCGCCATCCGGGTCGGCGGGGAGCTGATCGGCGAGCTCGCCGGTCTGGACGGTGAGCCCCGGGTGGCGACGGTGACGACGGCCGGCCGGTTGCGGGCCCGGCTGATCTCGCGGGCGGAGTTCCACGGTTTTCTCGCCCGGCATCCGGACGCCGCGCTCGCGGTCAGTCGCAGTGTCGGCGCCAAGCTCCGCTGGGCGACGCGTCGCCGGGTCGACTTCGGCGGTTGCGAGGTTCGGGTCCGGCTCGCCCGGGTGCTGGTCGAACTCGCTGCCGGTTACGGGAAGCGGGTGGGCGCCGGAATCGAGATCGGGGTTTCGCTGACGCAGCCGGAACTGGCGGCGCTGGTGGGCGCCGCCGAACCCACGGTGCACAAGGCGCTGGCCGAACTGCGCCGCCGGCGGATCGTGGACACCGGCTACCGGCGCACCACGATCCGCGACTACGACCGGATCCTGGCGGTCGCCGGACTCGCGGACGGCTGAGGTCCGCTAGGAACATCCGGTGAGGAGCAAGGTCGCCAGCGTGCTGGTGAGCATGCCCGCCATCCCCACCAGGGAGCGCCGGACGTGCCGGTGCTTGCGCATCGCGAGCTCGGCGAGTAGCTGCGCCACTTCCCGCGCCTGTTCCCCCTGATTTCGCGCGGTGCCCTGAGGCGCCCATGTCCGGTCGAAGGTGGCCACGGCGGGGAAGGCGAACCGGTTGTCGCCCGAAGTTCCCGGGAGCCGCGGGCGCAGGGCCTGGACCAGTTGATGCGACGACACGGCGAAGGCCACCGCGAAAAGGCCGAGCAGCGCGAACGCGAGCCCCCTGGCCGGGGCCGCGCCGGTGGAGTTGGCGAGCAGGCCGAACTGAACGGTGAGCAGGGCCGTGAGCATGCCCTGCACGGCCACCAGGGTGCGAACCTTCTCGTCCGCGTGCTGCACCGCGCCCTGGAACAGGGTGATCGTGGCCAGGGCGGTGGTGAGTTCACCGGCGTCGGTGCGATCGTGTGCGGGGACCGCTGATCTTCCGCGTTGCATGATCGTCCTTTCCCTCGATTCACCGCCGTAACCGTCCCCGTTGTCGTCGCGACCGAACACGTCAAACGCCGGGTTTCCGGATTCCGGGCCGGGAATCCCCCGAATGGTCGGATCCCGTCCAAGGACGGGGTGTGCCTTCCGCGAATCTGGCATGGATGGTGCTGCCGGCGCTCGTGGATGGTCGCCGGATACGACCGGAGCAGGTGGGGAGCCAACGCTGAACCAGGAGAATTGGCCGAGGGACTGCCTGCTCGGACAGCTTGGCGCGCGTGCGCGGGAGGCGTTGCTCGCGCTCGGCACCACGACGACCTACCAGGCTCGGCACACGGTGATCCGGCAGGGCGCGGAAAGCCATTCCGTGCTGGTTCTGCTGTCCGGTTCGGTGAAGGTGACCGTGGACAGCGAATTCGGCCGCACCGCGCTGCTCGCCGTGCGGGGCCCCGGGGATCTCCTCGGCGAAATGGCCGTTCTCGAACGGCGCCGCCGAGCCGCGAATGCGGTCACCTGCGGCGCGGTCCGGGCCAAACTGATCAAGGGAACGCATTTTCTGGAATTCCTCGACCGCAATCCGGACGCTTGGCGGCTCGTCGCCCGGTCGCTGAGCGAGCGGCTGCGCTCGGCCAACCGGCGGCGTGCCGAATTCGTCGCCTGCCCGGCGCCGGTTCGGGTCGGCCGGGTGCTGGTCGAGATCGTCCGCCGGCACGGCGAACGAACACCGGCGGGCTGGAACCTCAGCGTGTCGCTGACCCAGACCGAGATCGCGACCCTCGCGGGTGTCGCGCTCGGAACCCTCGAGAAGGCCCTGCAGTCCATGCAACGGCAGGGGCTGGTGCGGCGCCACTATCGACGGATCGTGGTCGAGGACATGTCCGGGCTGTGCCGATTCGGCGGACTTCCGTACCGGAACCCGTACTAGTACGGGGTCAGCGACCGCGAACTGACAGAAAGTGAGGTGCGACGGCCGAACACCGGATCACGGTAGCCGGATAGGAGGAATACGTTGCCGGACAAAGAAGGCTTTGCGCGAGTCCTTTTCCTGGCGGTGGACGCGTGGCGCTATGGAGCGCGTGACGATCTCGGCCAGTCCGACGTGCAGGACGCCCTGGTCAACGGCCTGGCCGCCGCGGCGGGGCACGCCGGTCTCGAGCAATCCTGCTGGGAAGTGCAGAACACCGGTGACGGCGTGCTCGCGTTGCTGCCCAGCGGTGACGCCGAGCCCAAACTCGTGGATCCCTTCGTCCGGGCCCTCGACGAGTGGTTGTGGCGGTACAACAGGGATCGGGTTCCGGCCGCCCGGTTGCGTCTCCGGGTGGCCGTCCACCACGGTGTCGCGTACCAGGCGAGCTGCGGTTTCGCCGGACAGGGCGCCGTGCATGTCGCGCGCCTCGTCGACGCGCGACCGGTGCGCGATGCGCTCGCCGGCGCGCCGGACCGGAACCTCGTCCTGGCCATCTCGAAGCCGGTTTTCGACGACGTGGTCTGCCAGGGGCACACCGCGTTGCGGCCAGAAGACTTCGTGCCGGTCGAGGTGCACATGGCGGAGAAGGGATTTCGCGCGCCCGCGTGGATCCGCGTGCCCGGCGTCGACCCCCAACGGCTCGCGAACCGGAAGCAGGACGTCGATCCGGAGCTGTTCGCGCTCAGCCTGTCGTTCGACTTCGCGCCGGATCCCGGATCCCTCGAAGAGGTGGTGGACCGGTCGTTCGAGGCGGCCGGGCTGGACCGGCCCGCTCTCCGGGAAGTGGCGGGCAACGAAGTGCTGATCGTCCTGCGGGAAGGCGTCTCTGGCACCCGGGTGCTCGGGGTCTGGGTCGAATGCCTGGACGAGGCGCTCCGCGCGCGCGGCACCAGCGCGACTTTGGGTGTGGACTTCGGCCCGGTGATCGGGGACGGGCCCCGGATCCGAGGGCTGGCCGCGGAACGGGCCCGGGGACTCGCGGCGTCGCCGCGGGTCGCCGACGTCTTCGCGGCCGCTCGCGGGGTGCGGCTGGCGGTGGTGGTGTCCGATCTGGTCCACCGGTCGGTGGTGCGGCGGGGCGGGCGGTTCGTCAGCCCGGAGAGTTACCGGCCGGTGGAGGCCGGTCCGCGGGCCTGGTTCCGCGTATTGGGCTACTCGGTGCCGCCTCCGCCGGCCGCCGCGAGCCGCGGTGCGACCGAGCCCCGCGATGTCGAGATACACGGCAACGGAACCGTGATCGACCACGGGGAATTCGGCCATTACCACAACGGTGACGTCAAGAACTACTACGGGGACAGCCGCCGATGAGCACCGACGAATCCGCGGAATCCCCGGGCACGCCGCAACCGGCTGCCGAACCGGGGAACAATTCGAGCGGCGATTCCCCGCCGGACCAGGCGGAGGGCCGGAAGGACGACGCGGTCAACGAGCAGGACGCTCCGGAAATGAACCGGGCGTACTGGCGTGGACAACGGTTCTACGACATGCGCGGCAACACGACGCTGATGGAACACGCGAACATCCGCGAAATGCAGGTCGGGGATCGATATTTCTTCGTCGGCCAAGGCGTGTCGTGCATCTCGGGCTCGATTCGCGAAGAAATCCTGAGGTGGACCAGGGATCGATATGTCCCGATCAGAAACTACCCGGATATGCGCAAGACGCTGGCGGAACTGCGGCTGGCGCTGCTTCGCGGGGTGCCGGGCACCGGGCGAGCGACAACGGCCCTGCACCTGCTCGACGCCGTGGCCAAGGGAAAGGTCTACCGCCTGGATGTCGGCGCGGAGATCAAGTCGATGTCCGAGGCGGACCTACCGCACCAGGGTTGCGGCTATTTCGTCGAGTTGTCCCGGCGGGCCGAGAACTCGCTGACCGAGGCTCATCTGGACAAACTGCGAGACCTGCTGGAGAAACGCGATGCCTACTGCGTCCTGATCGGCGGGCGGGACCTGCGTCAGGTGGATTCGTTCGGCGGCTACGCCATGGAATACGAACCGCCCGATCCGCGGGAATTGCTGGAGCGGCACATTCGCCATGAGGTGCGGGTGGAGGACGACGAGGACCTGGAGCGGCGTTTGGCGGAGCTGGTCCTGGCGGACTGGGTTCATGTCGCCCTCGGGCCGCGTCCGCGCCCGATGGAGTCGACGCGAATGGCGGCGCTGCTGGTGGACCACGCGCGAGGTGTCCTCGATCGGAGCGAGGTCGAACGGCGCGCCACCCAGGCGGTGCCGTTCCAGGTTGCCGAGTGGTTCGCCGAACTGCAAGGCCTGCGGGCGGGAGAGGATCTGGACGAAGGGCTCGGGCTGGCCGCCTTCCGGATCGCACTCGGTGTGTTGAACGAGTCGCCCTACCACCTGGTGGCCGAAGCCGCGAGGAAGCTCGCCCGGAGGTTCGTCGAGGCGACCGCGTCGGAGAATTCGCGCCAGACGTCGTTGCTCGCGGACGATCCCGAGCGCAGGCTACCGGCGTTGCGCGCGGAGTTCATCGATGGGCAGGCGATAATCGGGACGGCCAGGGTGCCGATGCGGCTGCTGGCGTTCCAGGACGAGCGATACCCGGTCACGGTGCTGCGCCACGTCTGGGAGAACCACCACCGCATGCGCGCGGCGATTTCCAGCTGGCTGATGAAGCTGAGCAAGGATCCGAGGCCGCTCGTCTGGGTGCGTGCGGCACAGGCCGCCGGATACCTGTGCTCCCTGGACTACACCTACGCGTTCACGAAGTTGATCACGCCGGGAATCTATGCGACCGGCGACAACTGGATGCGGCGGCGGTTGTTCGCGGCGATCGCGCTGGACCAGGCGGCACAGGAAGACCAGGTGCTGCAGGCGATCCGTGGCTGGCTCCGCCGCTGGCGCCGTCGTGGTGACGAAGCGGAGCGGTGGACCGCGGCCGCCACGCTGGGGTTCGGCCTGGGGCTGCGGTACATCGACCATTCCCTTGAGGAACTGCGGATTCTCGGCACTCCGTCGGAACGGCTCCCGGTGCTGGCCGACGAGGGCGGGTCGGGGTTGGTCTGGGTGGCCGGGTACAGCCTGTCCAAGTTGTTCGCGTTCGGCGCGGTGGAGCCGGTGCTGGACCGGCTGAACGAGTGGGTCCGCAGCGAGCGCCGCAGCCTGCGCCGGCTCGCGCTGGAGACGGTCAACCAGCTGACCGATCTGTACGGGTTCGAGCTGAGGTTCCTGGACATGTCCGCGGGGCGGAAGCCCGGCGTGCGAGCGGGGCGTGAGCGCTGGCCGCTGTTGCTGACCCTGCAGGAGGCGGACGACCGGCTCACCGAGCCGTTCGCCGACCTCCTCCGGCGTTCCCTGCGCGCCCGGGGTGGGGACGGCACGGCCAAGCGCCTGCTGGGGCGCTGGATTCGTTCCGGTGAGAAGGACGCGGAATGCCTGGGTGTTCTCCTGCGGTTTCTGCCCCATCTCATCGAACGTTCCGATGACGCACACCGCCTGTACCACCTGGTGAACCGGATGCGCCGGGACTGGGCCGAGCCGCTTCCGGTCGATGTCGCGCGGCAGTTGGAAACGGTCATCGAGGGTTCGATGCTTCGAGGGAGGGCGTCATGAACGAATCAGCGGACGAGGTCGCGAACAACTCCGGCCAACCGGAGACGCCTGTCCCCGCGGTCGAGCGGGCGGCCGAGGAGGGGCGCCGCGTCGGGGAGGGCAGGTCACCGGTCGCCGCGGTCGCGCCCATCGTCGGCGAGCACCACGTGGGCAGGTTCGAGTTCTTCTACCGAAGGCCACCGGTCAAGGCGTGGACCGCGCGGGTGTTCGTGCAGGCGTCCGGCCGGTGCCTGGTGTTCATGCCCGACAGGCAGCCGACCACCCGCGAACTGCTGTGGAGCGGTATCCGGACGATGTACGAGATCGACCTCGCGTACCGGCATCTCGCCTTCGAAATCGATCTGCCGAGCACGGGTGACGCGTTCGCGTTCCAGGCCAGGGTGGACATGCAGTGGCGGGTGACCGATCCCCTGCTGGTCGTGCGGGACGGGATCACCGACATCCGCCGGGTGCTGCTGCCCTCGCTGCTGGCCGATCTGCGGCGGGCCACCCGGAGGTGCCGCATCGCGGACGCGGAGAAGGCGGAGTGCGAGGCCAATCGGGAAGTGGCCGATGACGCGTTGAGCCGCCGGCACGGGTTGTGGACGAAGGTCTTCGTGCGCCTGCGGATGGACGATCAGTGGCGGCGCAACGTCCGGCTCGAGGCCCAGGTGGGCGTCTACCGGGCCATCATCGCGATGGGCGATCTGAACCAGTTCGCCCTGCAACTCGCGCAGAACCCGAAGGATGTCGAGCCCGTGGTCCGGGCCCTGGCGAGCGAGCGCGACCTCCACCGCCGCGAGGTGTTCGATTTCATCGCCAGGCTGATCGAATCCGAAGCCCTGGATCGGTGGGAGATCGACGACCAGGTCAGGGAGGCCCTGCGGTGGCTGAAGGACTCGATCCACCGGGTGATCTCGGGAACCGACGAAGCCCGCCAGTTCTCCGCAGGTCCGGAAGGGAACGGTTCGCCGCCGGGCCGTGTGCTCAGCGCGCCCTCGCCCGCCGGTAGCTCGAACGGGACGGGCGGCTCGTCGTAGGGCACCTCGCCTGGCTGACCGCCGGACTCGGTCCGAGTGCGGAGTTCGCATGCCCGAATGGGTAACTCACGTCCTCGAGTGTGTAACTCGCATGCCTGAGTGTGTAATTCGCGTACGTGAGTGTGTAACTCGGGGACCGAACGGGGGACTCGGGCGACGGGAACGGGGGACTCGCGGCGGCCCCGGAAATGTCGGTGCCTGGGGCTACCCTTGAAGCAAGGGGTTCCCCCGAGGCACGAACGGTCCGTTCACGTGGGTGGGCAGGCGGGGGTCAGGTGAGCGGGGAGTAGTGGGTGGCGTCGCCGGTGCGGATGGTGCTGCGGGTGCCGTCGATGCTCACCGGGACGTCGCCGGCCAGGGTGATCCGGTGCAGCCGCCGCGGGCTGTCGTCGTAGTCGGCGATCGCGTAGTGCTGGGTCGCCCGGTTGTCCCAGATCGCCACGTCACCGTCGCGCCAGTGCCAGCGCACGGTGTTCTCCAACTGGGTCACCCGCTGCTGCAGGAGACCGAACAGCGTCTGCGACTCGGCGCTGGTCAGCCCGACGAGCCGGTTCACGAAGTGGCCCAGCAGCAACGCGCGTTCGCCGGTTTCCGGGTGCACCCGCACCACCGGGTGCTCGGTTTCGTACACAGTGGACTCGAACTGGTCGCGATAGGACTGGAACTTCACGTCCACCCCGCCGATCCGCGCCTCGTCGACGTTCGCGGCGTAGTCGTAGGCGTTCGTGTGCACCGCCCACAGGCGATCCACCAGCGCCTTCAGCGAAGCCGGCAGCTTCTCGTACGCGGTGACCGTGTTCGCCCACGTGGTGTTCCCGCCGTACGGCGGCAGATGCACCGCGCGCAGCACGCTGATCGCCGGGATCCGGTCCACGAACGTGACATCGGTGTGCCAGCTGTTGGCCTTCGAGTAGTCCGAGTCGATCGGCAGCACGTTCGCGTTGTCCGAGTTCTCGACGGTCGGATGCGCCAGCGTCGGCGTGCCCAGCAGCGAAGCGAAGGCCAGCTGGCCCGCGTCGTCGAGGTGCTGCTGGTCCCGGAAGAAGATCACCTTGTGGGCCAGCAGGGCGTCCCGGATCCGCGCCACCGTGGTGGCATCGAGATCGCCGCCGAGCCGCATGCCGTCGATCCGGGCGCCGGTGTGCGCGCCGAGCCGCACCACTTCGACACCGCCGGGTGCCGCCACGTCCGCCTGCAGAGTCATTGCACCGATCCTTTACGCGACTGGCTTTCGAAGACTGCTTTCGCACGCTAAGGATGAATCGCCGGTGCTCGCAAGGTTTTGTAACGCCGTGAAAATAAGTGGACCCCGATCGTCCCGCATCCCGGACGCCTTTGACGCGCACGGGTTTCCCTGGGCCCGGCTCGTCAGGCCTGCCCGGTCTCGAACCGGCTGATCCGGCCGTCGGACACCACGAACCGCCAGGCCGTGCGCATGGCGCCCCACCGGTCGTTGCGGTAGTTGGCGATCAGCGACCGGCCGTCGTCGGTCGCCGATTCCACCTCCAGCCGCCCGTTGGCGGAGAAGATCTCCTGGTCGACCCACTGATCGAGGTCCCGGTCCGCACCGTCGTCGGACATCGTGGCATCGGGGGTGAGCACTTCGTAGAACGCGTCCCGATCCCCGGCGTTGATCGCGTCGATCAGGGCGCGCACCACAGGATCGGAAATCTCGCTGGTAGTCGGCATGACCCCAGCATGCCAACAACCGAGTCCACTGTGTACTCGCTCGTGCGGGTGACGATCGGCCCCGGTCGGTGCCGGGGCCGGGTGGCCGGATCGTGACCGTTTCCGGGCCCGCCCGGCGGTAGGATCCGCCGGACCAGCCGGTGTGGAAATGGGGGACCGACATGGGGGTTGCCGCCGGGGAAGTGGGAGTTCCACGGATCCCGTTGCCGCGGTTCGCGGTCGGGCCGGTGGGGGTGGTCGTCGCCATCCAGGTCGCGGTGCTCACGGCGTTCTCCGGCCGGTACGGGTTTCATCGCGACGAGTTGTACTTCCTGGCCTCGGGTCACCGTCCGGCTTGGGGATACGTGGACAATCCACCGATCACCCCGCTGCTCGCCCGGGCGGCCACCGAGATCTTCGGGAACAGCCCGAGCGGGCTCCGGGTCGCCGCGACCCTGGGCGGGGCGGCGACCGCGGTGGTGGTCGCGCTGGTCGCCCGGGAGTTCGGCGGCGGGCGGACCGTGCAGGCGGTGGCCGGGGCGGCGGCAGCGTTGTCGTCCCTGGTGCTCGTGGTGTCCCACATGCTGTCCACGGTCACCGTCGACGTGTTGATGTGGACGGTGACCGGGTTGCTGGCGTTGCGGCTGCTGCGCACCGGGGACGGGCGGTGGTGGGTGCCGATCGGCGCGGCGGTCGGGGTGGGGCTGGTGAACAAATGGCTGGTGCTGCTCCTGGTTTCCGCGCTCGGCGTGGCGGTTCTCCTGGCCGGGCCACGGTCGGTGTTCCGGAGCGGCTGGCTCGCCGCCGGTGCCGGGATCGCGGTGCTCCTGGTGTCGCCGACCGTGGTGTGGCAGGTCGCGCACGACTTCCCGATGCTGCGGGTCGCCGCCGAGATCAGCGGGGACGACGGGGTGGAGAACCGGCTCCTGTTCGTGCCGATGCAGCTCGTCTACGCGTCACCGGTGCTGGTGCCGGTGTGGATCGCCGGAATCGTGCGGCTGTGGCGGGATCCGCGCCTGCGCTGGGCCCGCGCGCTGGCGGTGAGCTATCCGGTGCTGTGCGTGGAGCTGCTGGTGCTCGGCGGAAAACCGTACTACTCGGTGCCGCTGCTGATCCTGCTCATGGCCGCCGGGGTCGAACCGGCGCTGCGCTGGCTCAGCGGTGGTCGCCGCGCGATCCGGCGCGCGGTCGCCGGTGCCGCGATCGCCGTGGCGGCCGCGATCGGCGTGGTGGTCGGGCTTCCCGTGCTCCCGCCCGCCGCGCTGAACGGGCCCGTGCTGGCGATGAACAAAGAACCCGGCGAGCAGGTCGGCTGGCCGGAATTCACCGCGGCGGTCGCGGGGGTGTGGCAGCGGATCCCGCCGGAACGGCGCGGCACGGCGGTGATCCTCACCCGGAACTACGGGCAGGCGGGCGCGATCGAACGGTACGGCCCGGAACACGGCCTGCCGCAACCGTATTCCGGGCACATGTCCTATGCGGACTGGGGACCACCACCGGACCGCATGACCGGTCCGGTGGTGCTGGTCGGCCGGTTCGGGCCCCTCCGCGCCCTCACCGGCTGCCGGGTGGTGGCCGTGCACGACAACGGCTACGGCCTGGACAACGACGAACAGGGCACCGCGATCTCGCTGTGCGACCTGCTCTCGGAGCCCTGGTCCGCGTTCTGGCCGGACCTCCGGACGGTCTAGTAGCCCTTGGGGATGAAGATCCACAGGAGCAGGTAGAGCAGGAACTGCGGGCCCGGCAGCAGGCAGGACAGCACGAACAGGATCCGCACGGTACGCGGCTTCCAGCCGAAGCGTTCGGCGAGTCCGCCGCACACCCCGCCGATCACCCGGTTGCGTCGCGATCTCGTCAACTTGGTCGTCATGTCCTCCACGATGCCGGTGGCCGGGGCCCCTCGCATCGGTGACAACCCGGAGTTGTCCCGGAGATGGGGGCGGGGCGCCGCACCCGCCCCCATCTGGGGGAATCAGGACTTCGTGACCGTCAGCACGAAGGTCGCGGCGCCCGCGGCGCAACTCCCCGGATCGGGGTTGCTGCTGATGAACCCGGTGTAGAGCAGCTTGTTCGGCGAGCCGGAGCCGACATTGCCGATCTTGCCGTCGGTCGCGCCCGCCACCAGCGCGTCGCGCGCCTGCTGCGGGGTGGCCGACGGGTTCGCGGTCAGGTACAGGGCGGCGGCGCCCGCCACGTGCGGGGCCGCCATCGAGGTGCCCGACATGGTGGACGTGCTGCCGTTGCTCAGGCCGAGCGAGACGATCTGGTCACCGGGCGCGAAGAGGTCGACGCATTTCCCGTAGTTGGAGAAGCCCGCCCGGCTGTCGTTCGAGGACGGCCGGCTGCCCGCGGTGGCGCCGACCGTGATCGCCTCCGGCACGCGCGCGGGGGAGACGTTGCACGCGTCCTGGCTCTCGTTGCCCGCGGCGACGGCGTAGACGAACCCGGCGGCGGCCGATTTCCGCAGCGCCTCGTCGCCGACGCCGACGTTGTCCATCTTCAGGCTCATGTTGACCACGGCCGGTTTGACCCCGTTGGCGGTCACCCATTCCATCGCGTCGACGGCCGCCGAATCCGGACCGGTGCCGGAGCAGTCCCCGCCCAGTGCCTTCAGGGCGACCAGTTTGGCCTGCTTCGCCACGCCGTAGGTCTTGCTGCCGATCGTGCCGGAGACATGCGTGCCGTGGCCGAAGCAGTCGATGCCCTGGCTGCCGACGAAGTCCTCGCCGACACTCGCCCGGCCCTCGAACTCCGGGTTGTCGGGTTTGATGCCCGAGTCGATGACGTACGCGGTGACCGCGGAACCGGTGTTGGGGTAGGCGTACTTGCCGTCCAGCGGGCGATCGCGCTGATCGATCCGGTCCAGGCCCCAGGTTTCGGCCGCGGTCGTCGTGCCGTCCTGGTAGACCGTGCGCACCGCGGGATCCGCGGCGAGCCGCCGCGCCTGCCGTTCGGCGAGGTTCCGGACCGAGAAACCGCGGATCGTCCTGGTGTAGGTCGAGTGCACGGTTCCGCCGTAGGTCCTGCTCAGCGCGGCCGAAGAATCCTGGACCGCCGTGCCGCGCTCGTTGAGCACGACGATGTAGCTGCCCGGGATGGGTTTCCCGGCGGGCACTACCGGACGTTCCGGTGGGGGCGCGGCGAGGGACAGGCCACCGCTGAACAGCGTGACCACGGCCGCGCCGACGAGCGCGAAACCGGCCCGCCGCATTCGAGTTGTCGTGAACATGTATTCACGATCGGGGAGCGGATACGGCCGAACAACGCCGGTATTCATCCGTAGGGTTACCTAATCAATCCGCCGATCAGCCGTCGTGCAGGGTCACCGTGCGGCAGGCCAGGTGCAGGGCGAGCCGTTCGTCCCGGTGGTTCAGGTCGACGCCGAGCAGCCGTTCGATCCGGTCGATGCGGGCGGTCACGGTGTTGCGGTGCACGCCGAGGACCGCGGCGGTCTCCGCGATGGACGATTCGGCGTCCAGATAGGCCGCGAGCGTCCGGATCAGCTCGCCGGGCTGGCCGTGCAGCGGGGCGACCAGCGCGCGGGCGGCCGGTTCGAACGTGTCCGTGCGGGTCCATTCCAGCAGCAGCTGGGCCATGCCGAGCTGGTCCACGTGCAGGAAGTGCCCGGTTTCCGGGCGGGTCGCGGCCAGCCGGGCGGCGTCGGTCGCCTCGGCGACGGTCCCGGCCAGCCCGTCCGGACGCGGATGCGGCCGCCCCACGCCCATGTGCGCGGGCACGGTCCGGCGCAGGTCCCGGTGCGCTGCCCGTAGCCGCGAGCCGAGGGTGCGCACCTGCCCCGCGGTCGGTTCGTGGTCGAACGTGGTCCACGCCGTCCAGCCGTCGCCGTGCTCGACGACGACCGCCTCGATGCCCGCCGCGCGCAACGCGTGGGCCACCTCCTGCTCCCGCGCGATGGTGTCCACTCCGGACCGCGCACCGATCCGGATGCCGACGTGCCAGCCGCCGAGCCGCCAGCCCGCGTCGGTGGCCCGTCGCCGCAGATCGGCGCCGGGTTCGCCGTCCAACCGGAGCAGATCGCCCAGCAACGCCGCCCGGGACCGCGCGTCCCGCTCCGCTTCGAGGCGGTGGGCGAGCAGCCAGCGCTGCACCGCGCCCGCCGCCAGCGCGAGCGCCGGGGGCACGATCTCGGCCCGCGCGGCGGCGTTCCCGCGCAGCTCCGCGGCCAGCCAGACGGCCGGGCGGGCGGTGCCGGGCAGCAGCGCCGGATGCGCCAGCAGCACGCCACCGTCCACTTCGGTCCGTTGCGGCACCGGTTCGTCCACCCGGACCGGCACCGGACGCGTGATCTCGCCCGCCAGCGGTTCGCCGCGGTCGTCGAGCAGGGCGACCGGGGCGTGCAGCAGCGTGCCGAGCACGCCGACCACATCCTCCGGCGGCCGGGGACGCTCGCCGAGGGCGCGCTGGGTGTCCAGGAGCAGCGCGGCGCGGTCGAGATCCGGGGCCGCCAGGAACAACCGCGCGGCGATCAGCAGCTCGAGCGGCTCCGCTTCCGCCGACAGCAGCGGCACCGCGAGCCGTTCGCACAGCAGGCGGGTGGATTCCAGCGGCGCACCCGCCTGCGCCGGGAGCAGCGCACCGGCGCCGCCGGAGTCGGCGACCCGGCGCAGCAGGGCGTCCACCCGCCAGTCACCGGGTGCGGGCGGGCGGATCAGCACGACGAGTTCACCGGCCGCGATGTCGTGGTCGTAGCCGGGGTCCTGGGCCGGGCTGACCAGCCGCACCGGACGGTCCAGGCCCGCCCGCCCGGCGAGCACCCGGACCGTGCCGCTCCATTCCGGCAGCGCCAGCAACCTGCGCACGGTCATACCCGCACCCCCAGGAGGGCGGGATCGCAGTCGATGCCGTACGCCCGGGGCTCCAGCACCGGAAGCCGCCGGGGATCGGTCCAGAACTCCGCGGCGGGCAGTTGCAGGACTGCGACCTCGATGCCGTACCGGACGAGGTCGCACGGGATCGGCGCCCGGCTCCGGCGGTCGACCACGGCGAGCACGTCCGGGGTGGACGCCACCACCGCGCCGTCGCGCAGCGCGAGCAGGTACTCGTTCTCCATCTCCAGCCGGAGCACCGCGTCCGTCGCGTGGTCGACCACGCTCACGCTGCCGCGGCCGAAACCCGCGCGCCCGTGCCGCCCCGGACCCGGGCGGCGGGCCACCTCGACCACCCGGCCCAGCGCCAGCACGCGGCCGCCGGTGACGTGCGCGAGCGCGTCGTGGTCCGCGGACAGGGCTCGGCGGCCGAGGTCGAGGGCGCCGGTGAACGTGCCCGGGACCGCGCAGGCGGGCAGGTCGGCGGCCCGGACCGGGGCCAGCGCGAACACCGCCCAGCCACCCATCCCGGGCAGGAACCCGCGCGCCGCGCGTTCCACGTCGGCGGGGGAGCCGCGGTCGAGCAGGAGGATCTGCCCGCCCGGCCCGGCCAGGGCGGCCGGGGCGATCCCGCGGCCCACGGCGGCGGTGGACAGCTGGTCGAGCCGGGGCAGGGCGCGGCCGGAAAGATCGGCATCCACACAGGACAGTCCGAGGTCGTCCGCCGCGACCAGCGGCATGATCCCGTTCAGCCCGCCGATCTCGATCGACATCAGCGCCTGGGCGTTTTCACCGGTCCACCGCTGGATCGCGGCCACCGCGGCGCGGAACTCGTCCCCGCCGGGCGGTTTCTCGGCGAGGACCGCGGTCGCGCCGATGATCCCGACCGCCACGACCCGCGTCTCCGGCGCGACCTCGCCGATCGGGAGCACCTCGGGCCGCCGTCCGGCCCGCAACCTCGCGCGCAACAGGGCGGCTGCGGCCGTGGTGTCCCCGCCCCCGCCGGACCCGAGCAGCGTCACCCCGCGCTCCAGCGCCCCCAGATCCTCGAGCTCGATTCGCATAGGAGCACCCTGTCATGAGGGGACCCCTCCGGACACATCTCGTGAGGAGGGGTCCCCTCATGTCACCGGAGGGCGTAGCCGCCGTCCGGGTAGAGGGTCGACCCGGTGGTGAAGCCGTTGCCGAACAGGTAGAGCACGGCTTCGGCCGCTTCGGACTCGCGGCCGAGGCGGTGCAGGAGGGTGTCACGGCGGTACTGGTCGAAGCTGGCTTCGCGCACTTCGGCCGGGCGCTGCGCCCAGAGGTTGCCGTCGATCGTGCCGGGGGAGACCACGTTCACCCGAACCGGGGCGAGTTCGACCGCGAGCCCCCGGCCCAGGCCCTCGATCGCCGCGTTGCACGCCACGTAGGCGGGCGCGGCCGCGGGCGGGCGCACGCTCGCCGCACCGGCCATCAGCACCACCGAACCGTCCCGCGCGAGTTTTGGCGCGGCGTGTTTGACCGCGTGGTACTGGCCCCAGAACTTCGAGTCGAACGGGCTCGCGGCGTCGGCGTCGCTGAGTTCGCGCATCGGGCCCACGCGGTAGGACGCGGCCGGGGTGAAGAGGTGGTCGACCCGGTCCAGCGCGGCGAAGAACTCGGCGAGGGTGGCCTGGTCGGCGGTGTCCACCGTCCGCCACCGGACGGCCCCGTCGAGGGCGGCGCCGTCGAGAGATGCGGCGGCTTCGGCCAGTTTCGCCTCGGTGCGGCCGCCCAGTACGACCTCGGCGCCCGCCGCCACGGCGCGACGGGCCACTTCGAGGCCGATCCCGGAGCCGCCGCCGATCACCACCACGGTCCGATCTCGCAGGGTGTTCATTCCTGTCCTTTCGCGTCGCCGGTCAGCGTTTCGACCGGCTGGAACGGGTAGGGGAGTCCGAACGCGCCGGGGCCGAACACGGCCAGTGCTTCCGGCGTGCGCATCAGGTCCGGGGTGGAGATGCCGATCGCGGTCACCCGCTGCCCGTACCGCAGGCCCTCGGTGGTAATCGGCTCGGCGCGTTCGGAATCGAGCAGGCACACCAGATCCGGGACCACGCACCGCACCTCGCCGTCCACCAGGGCGACCAGGTTCTCGTTCTGGAACACCAGCTCCAGCTTGTGCTCCCCGTCGAAGGACACCGCGGCCGCGCGGCCCCGCGCGAACCCCGCCTCGGTCCGCCGTTCGACGTCCGAGACCTTGCCGCGGAACAGCACCCGCAGGTGGCCGTAGAGTGTGTCGGTCAGCACCTCGGCCAGGTGCGCGACCGGATCGAGGTTGCCCTCCCGGGCTTCGCGGATCGCCCGGCCCACGGTGAGCGCCAGGGTGAGCGTGCGCGGAATCGCCGTGCGCCGCACGTCCGCGCCGCTCATCGGGTACTCGGCGATGTGCGCGACCCCGCCGAGCCGGATGGTCACGCCGCGGGCCAGCCATTCCATCCGCCGGTTGTCCGCCCCGGCGTCGATCACCGCGGTCTCCCCGCGTTCGCCCGCGACGGCCATCGGCGAACCCGGCACGCCGTACACCCCGAACGTCTCCATCTGCAGTTCGGGGAACGCGCGGCCCATCCCGTCCGCGTCCACCACCGGCAGCCCGGTCCGCGCGCCGACCAGCAGGGGGATCATCGAGTTGATCCCGCCGCATTCGATCGGCATGGTCGCCGCGGCCGCGCGGCCGAGCCGGTCCTCCAAGGCGCGCAGGGCCGCCACCGGTTCGGTGCCCCGGGGCAGCTTCTCGAAGACGACCGTCGGCGCGCCCATCTGCGCGGTGGGCACGACCAGCGCGTCATCGTCCACTTCGGACGGATCGAGCACGGTGACCGGGCCGAACTCCCGGATCGCCTGCCGGACCAGCAGCCGCCCCACATACGGGTCGCCACCGCCCCCGGTGCCGAGCACCGCGGCCCCGCGGGCCAGATCGGTGAGGTGGTCCTCGGTCAGCAACCAGCTCACCGCGCCACCCCCACCGGGTCGAGGTCGTAGCCGAAGTAGCGCGGCCCGGCCAGTTCCAGGCCCGCCGGGGAATGCCAGCGCGGATCGGCGGGTGCGGCGATCACCGCGAGCCGCTGGCCGAACCGCAGCGATTCGGTGGTCACCGCGTCGCCGGTCTCGGCGTCC
Source organism: Amycolatopsis anabasis (assembly GCF_009765355.1). Classification (GTDB taxonomy): domain Bacteria; phylum Actinomycetota; class Actinomycetes; order Mycobacteriales; family Pseudonocardiaceae; genus Amycolatopsis; species Amycolatopsis anabasis. The sequence continues at coordinate 61,426 of NZ_VTHK01000041.1, forward strand.
AGGGTGCAGATCAGATCCGGCACCGAAGCCACCACGGCGCCGTCCCGTTCGGCGATCAGGTGCTCGTTCTGGAAGCGCAGCACCAGTTCCCCGGGGTCACCATCCATTCCGGACAGCCGGGCGTCGCCGCGGGCGAACCCGGTGACCGTGCGCCGCTGGACGTCGACCACCTTGCCGGTGAACAGCAGGCGACCGTCCAACCGGGACACCACCGCGCCGACCGGATCGGTGTTCGCGGCCCGGGCGGAGCGGACCAGCGCGCCGAGTTCCGCGCACAGGCTCAGCGTGCCGGGCACCAGCGACTCGCGGGCCTGCCGCCCGGTCATCGCGTACGAGCTGATCATCGCCGAGCAGCCCATGTCGATGGTGGCGCTGCGGGCCAGCCGTTCCGCCCAGCGGTTGTCCACGGTGTCCAGCACGCAGCGGTTGCCCTTCTCGTCGGCGATCGCCATCGGGGTGGCCCGCACGCCGTAGAGCGTGGGCAGCACCATCTGGATCTCCGGGAACGCGCGGCCCATGCCGTCCGCGTCCACCAGCGGCAGCCCCAGCTGGGCCGCGGCGACCACCGGGATGAGCGAGTTCACCCCGCCCGCCTCGTCGCACGCGATGTGCGTCGGCTCCAGGCCGAGGTAGGCGGACAGCATTTCGGCGGCCCGGGCGACCTGGTCGGCGCACGGCAGCTTCTCCACCATCACCGTCGGCGCGCCCATCATGGCCACCGGCAGCACCGCGGCTTCCGGATCCAGTTCGTCCAGTGTCACCAGGCGGACCGGGCCGTGCTCGCGCACCGCGGCGCCCGCCAGCAGGCGGCCGATGTACGGGTCGCCGCCACCGCCGGTGCCCAGGATCGCCGCGCCGCGGGCGAGGTCGTCCAGATCGTCTACCGTGATCTCGCGCATGGTTCAGCTCCCCAGCTGCAGTTCGCCGACGGCCTTGGCCCGGATCCGGGTCGCGTTGCCCGGCAGGTAGGGGATCGGCACCTCGTCGAAGTCCACGATGTCCACTGTGGAGGGACTGGCCCCGGCCGCGACCGCGCGGTCCACCGCCTCCTGCTTGGCCTCGGCGATCACCGAATTCCGTTGCCCCGGCTCGATCGCGTACACCCGGTCCACCTCGCCGCCGATCTGCGCGATGGCCGCGCCGATCGCGTTCGCCACCGCGTAGTGCTCGGGGCGGTGCACCTCGCCGACCCCGGCCAGTTCGTCCGGCAGCAGGACCGAACCACCGCCGACGGCCACCACCGGCAGCGGTTCGGCCGAGGTCCGCATCCGGTCGACCGCGTCCGCCGCGTCGGCGGCGATCCGGTCCAGGGCGGCACGCACCAGATCCTTGTCCAGGTGGGCGACCCGGCCGGGGTCGCCGATCTCCGCGCGCCCGGCGGCCACCGCGATATCGGTGGCGGTGAGCGTGTCCCCGCCGAACACCAGCGCCTTCGAGGTCAGTTCGTAGCCGACCGAATCGGGCCCGACGGTGACCGCGGCCGCGTCCCCGCGCACCAGGCTGCCGCCGCCGATGCCCAGCGAGAGGACATCGGGCATCCGGAAGTTGGTGCGGATCCCGGCCACGCTGACGTCCGTGGTCGCCTCGCGCGGGAAACCCTGGTTCAGCACGCCGATGTCGCTGGTGGTGCCGCCCACGTCGACCACCGCGCAGGTGCTCAGCCCGGACAGCACGGCCGCGCCGCGCATCGAGTTGGTCGGCCCGGAGGCGAAGGTGGCGACCGGGTAGCGCCGGGCGAAGTCGACGTCCATCAGCGTGCCGTCGTTCTGGCTCAGGTACAGCGGCGCGGTGATGCCCGCGCCGCGCACCGAGGCGGCGAGCCCGTCCACGATGCCGGCCGCCAGCTCGCGCAGCGCGGCGTTGATGATCGTCGCGTTCTCCCGTTCCAGCAGCCCGATCCGGCCGATCTCGTGGGACAGCGAGATCGCCGCACCGGGCAGTTCGGCGGCGACGATCTCCGCCGCGCGGGCCTCGAACTCCGCGTTCACCGGGGAGAACACCGAGGTGATCGCGACGCTGCGGACCCCGGCCTCGCCCATTTCCGCGGCGGCCTTGCGCAGTTCGGACTCGTCGAGTTCGGCGATGTGGCGGCCGTCGAACTCGTGCCCGCCGTGGCACAGGTAGCCGCGTCCGGCGATCGCGTCCACCAGGCGCGGCGGCCAGTCCACCATCGGCGGCAGCGACGCGCCCGCGGGCAGGCTGAGCCGGATCGCCGCGGTCGGGGCCAGGCGGCGCGCCTCGACCAGCGCGTTGATGAAATGCGTGGTGCCGATCATCACCGCCCGCACCCCGGCCGGGTCGAACGCGTGCTGGGCCTGCAGGCCGTCCACGGCGGCCACGATCCCGGAGGTGACGTCGGCGGTGGTGCTCGTCTTGATCGCGGCGAGCACCCGCTCCCCGTCCAGCAGGACGGCGTCGGTGTTCGTGCCGCCGACGTCGATTCCGATACGCACTTCGCTGTTTCTCCTTGTTCTCGAACGGTTTTATGCCTTTGCGGGCAGGGCGTCGGCGGTGCGGCTGGCCCCGGTCCCGCGGACCAGGCCGAGCTTCCCGGCGACCACGTAGAGCACGAACGCGACCACGAGCGAGTTGATGCTCGCCAGCCCGACCTCGACGAACTCGCCGACCAGCGCGGCGGCCACCCAGATCACCAGGGTCGCCGGAACCCAGTTCGGGGCGTCCTCCGGCACCGCACCGGCGGCCCGGGCGGTGTCCAGTTGCCCGCGCCAGCGGCGCACCACGAAGTACTCGGCGACCATGATCCCGGCGATCGGCGGGAAGGCCACGCCGAGCGTGGTCAGGAACTCGGTGAACTTGCCGAGGATGCCCGCCGCGGCGAGCACGCTGCCGACGATCCCGAGCAGCGCGGTCGCCACCCCGCGGTGGAGGCGCTTGCCGAACACCGTGCCGACGAAGTTCACCAGGCCCAGCCCGGAGGAGTAGAGGTTCCAGTCGTTGATCTTGAGCGTGCCGGCGACGACCACCAGGATGCCGACCCAGCCGACCGACGAGGTGACGATCGTGGTGATGTCCGCCGACCGCACCGCGTGGGCGAGCAGCACCCCGGCCAGGCCGATCACGTACTCGCCGAGGGTGATGCCGAGCAGGGTCTGCTTGACGACGTCACCGACCGAGCGGTTGAACCGGGTCATGTCCGGGGTGATCACCGCGCCCACGATGAATCCGCCCGCGACCAGCGTGGTGCCCTCCAACAGGGTCAGTTGCGGACCCGGGGGCGCCGAGGACACCAGCGCGCCGAGATCGTGCCGGGAGAGTTCGGTGACGATCGACCACCCGACCAGGATCAGGAACGCGGGGACGGTCAGGTAGGCGGTCCAGGCCATCGAATGGAAGCCGCGGAGCACGATCGCGGTGACGACCAGCCCGAACAGCAACGCCCAGGTCCATTCCGGGAGCCCGCCGACCAGCGCGGACAGGCCCCGCGCGGATACCGCGGACTGGATGCCGAACCAGCCGACCAGGCTGATCCCGATGGCCAGCCCGATCAGCGCCGAACCGCCGCGGCCGAAACCGGTCCAGCGGGCCAGCATCGAGGTGGACAGCCCCTCGCGGACGCCGATCACCCCGACGAAGATCGCGACGATCTCCAGCACCACCGCGCCGAGGGTGAGCGCTCCGAGCGCCTGCCAGAAGCCCATGCCGAAGCCGAGCGTGGCGCCGAGCAGGAACTGGCTCAACGCGGACACCTGGCCGAATCGCTGGATCGCGACCGACCACCAGGAGTAGCGGGCGCGCATCGGCACCCTGGTCAACGCGTAGTCGTCGACACCGACGGACGAGGCCATGCCGACCTCCTTAGCTGTGCGAGCCGTGCGGAAGGAGTGGTTGGCCTGCAACCGTAGATACCGGTCCCGTGCCCGTCAGTGTGGAAAGTGCACAGCGGCACCTCGGCGAAAGTGAACTACGCACAGTCGGGGAAGCGCTGATCTGGGGCCGCAGGTGCAGCTGAAATGGAAAGCGGGCACCCGCGCCAACAGGTACCCGCTAGCCATCCGAGCACACGTCCGGACCCAACCGGAAGGCGACGATGGATGGGGAACGTTCTCACCGAGGAGAGCGTCCGCCTTCCACGCTAAGGCTCCCGGTCGTCCCGCGGCCAGGCGGGTGGGACGTCCTGGACGCCCGGAATTCCGTCCTGGACGCGTCGAACCGCTCCTCGCGGGCGCCGACGGCAGGTTTGGGCACGTCGAGAAACACATCCCAGGCGGTGCTTGTGACGCAGATCACTGCGAATCTCCGAAGCGTGCGCGTCCCAGACCCGTCCTGGACGCCGGCCGCGCGCGGCAGGTCAGTGCGCTGGGCGCGGCGCCGGGCCATGATGGAGGGGTCGATTTCGTCACTGTCGGTCCCGGGTTCGTTACCCCCGCCTGGCGGCGCCAAACGCCCGGTGTGGTGCCCGGTTCGGCACGACGTGGTCGGTGCTGTCCGGACCCAACCTGGAGACCTTCGTGCCTGCCGCGGGGGAGTGGAGTGTGCGATGAACGCGATGACGATGCTGTGGAAGCCGCGGGCGGTTCCCTGCTCGCAGACGGCTGGGGAACAGGTGCGCGCGGTGGCGCAGCTGTCCGTGCTGCTGGTGTTCGTCCTGGTGATGCTGCAGCGCGGCTACGACCCGCAGACCTGCGTGGCCACGGCCACCGCCGTCGCGGTGCTCGCCGCGTGGAGCGGGACGGTCAAGCCCGCCACGGTCGGACGGCGTCTGCCGGTGCTCGGCGAGTGGGGCGGTGCGCGATGACGGTCCCGCAGACGAACCCGCCGGCCGGACCGCCGAGGGCCAAATTGCGTTTGGTGGAGAACAAGCCCACGCGCGCGCAGGGCGAACAGTCCCCGGCGTCGTTCCGGGCGGAGGAGGCGGAGACGGCCAAGGAGTTCTGCGGGCTGCTGGACGAGCTGCGCCAGTGGGTCGGAATCTCCTTCATGACCGTGCAGGGGCTGACCGGGAAGAAGATCTCCAAATCGCGGGCGCACCAGCTGGTGCACGCCGATCAACTGCCCAGCCCGGACGATCTCGTCCTCTTTCTCGAGGCGTGCAACGTCACGACCGAAGAAGCCGACCGGTGGCGGCGCGGCGCGAGCCGGATCAAGAACGGCGCTCCGCGTGACACCGTCTTCGAGAAACCGCGACCGGCACCACGCCCGCGCTCGCCGATGCCGCCGCCCGAGGCCGGACTGCCGCCCGGGGAACCGGCCTTCCAGCCTCTTCACTCCGGCGTCGGCGCGGCACCCTGGGGCACGACCGCACCCGCGCCCACGCCAGCGCCACCACCGATCGACTATTCCCAGGCGGCGATGTCGTTTCCGCCCGCGGTGAAGGGGCCGATGACGGTCAGCGTTCGGGCGCTGCTGATCCTCACCGCGGTGGTGCTGCTGCTCACCGGCGCCACCGCGGGGCTGTGGCTGCTGCGGGTCCCCACCGAACTGATCCTGGCGGTGATCGCGGGAGTCGTGGTCTGCGTCTCGTCCTGGCTGATGGCGTTGCGCTGGCGATGGCAGGCGGGCCTGGACCGGGAGCACCGCCGCCCGTCGTTCCTCGTCGAACCGGATCCCGATGCTGTCTTCGGGGATTCCGATCTCCAGGCCACACCACCGACCATCGGCCTGTAGCGCGCCATGGCCCGGCGACTGCGCATCCTGCCCTGGCGCCGCGGGCAGACCACGGTCGAGCCGCCCGCCCCCAGCCTGTGGGACGAGTTCCTCAGCCGCCCGCCCGAACCCGATGACGACGAAACCCGCTGGCGCGCGGAGGCCGCCGACGGCGACGCCGACGCCATGTTCGCCCTCTCCCGGCTGCTCGAGGGCGACGGCCGCGACGCCGAGGCCGCGGACTGGTGTCATCAGGCCGCCATGGCCGGACATCCGGCGGCCATGGCGGCCCAGGCGCACCTGCACGACCAGCGCGGCGCGAGCGGCGAAGCCCGGTTCTGGTGGCGGCAGGCCGCCGAGCAAGGCGACACCCACGCGATGTACTCCCTCGCCCTCCTGCTCGAACACGGCGGGGAGAAAGGCGAAGCCGAACACTGGTACCAGGCCGCCGCGCGCCAGGACCACGTCCTGGCCCAGGCCCAGCTCGCGTACCTGCTGCACCAGCGCGGCGCCGACCAGGAGGCGAACCACTGGTGGCAGCGCGCCGCCGAGCACGGTCACGTCAGCGCCCTGTACAACCTCGGCTGCCAAGCCGCGATCGCCGGTCATACCCGCGACGCCGAGACCTGGTGGCAGCGCGCCGCCGAACTCGACCACGTCGACTCCATGATCTGCCTCGCGCGGCTGCTGGACAGCGAACAGGACGCGCGGGCCGGGCACTGGTGGCACCGCGCAGCCGCCGAAGACCACCCCGTCGCGGCTACTGGATCTGGCTGGGCGCGCCGGTCGCGGGGGTGACTAGCCCTCCAGTTTCTGCTTCTCCGGGAGGAGGTGGCGCCACTTGTCGAGCTCGTCCCCGCGCGCGGTGATCAGGTGCGCCGATCCGGCGGCGTCCACCAGCACCTCCGCCGCCGACTGGACGTTCATGAACTCCATGTGCTGCGTCGCGCAGTACGCCCCGACGTCGAGTATCACGAGGTGACTCCGCGAGTCGACGCCGTCGGGCACCCAGTACTGGCCGGGCAGGATGTAGTCGTGCCGCAGGACGCTGCGTCCGCGCAGTTCGGCGTGGACGCCGGAGGCGTTCGCCGGCTGGATTTCCGCCATGGACGCGTCCAGGAACACCACGTTGTGCCGCCGGTTCCGGAACTGGGCCGACGGCATGAGCATCCGCGATCCGTCGGTCACGACCAGGTTGGTGACCGGGTTCGTGATGACGTCGCGTTTCACCTTCAGCAGGAGCGCCCCGGTGTCGGCCAGCACATCGCGTGCCGGTTCGAAGAGGAACTTGACCCGGTCGGGCACGCCCATCCGGTCCGCGGTCTTGCGGAGCGCCGTGAAGTACCGGTTCCAGTCGAAGTGCTTCTCCGACTCGTCCCACTCCTCGTAGACGAATCCGTATCCGCCCGCGAAGTTGATGGCGCGGGCGGTGGGGAAGTAGGTCTGGAAGATCGAGAAGAGGTTCTCGATGATGCCGATCATTTCCTGGGGCGAATGTTCGCTTCCGCAGTACGCCTCGAAGCAGTCCAGCTCCCGCCCGTGTTCGGCCAGCATATCGGCCAGGGCGGCCAGCTCGTCGTACTTGATTCCCGGCTTTCGCGAGCCGAGGCTGTCTATTCGAACGCTGACCGAAGGAGCGCCGCTGCGCAGCTGGTAGCGGACTTCGTCCAGGCTCGACAGGAATGTCGGCAAACCGGTCCGGGTCCAGAAGTCGATCTCGTCATCGGAAACGTGCCCGGGGGATACGATGAACTTGTCGAATCCGAATTGCCGGAGGATCCGGTATTCGCCGGGCAGTTGCAGCAGCACCCCCGCGGCCACGTCTTGCAGCGCCCTCAGGACATGCGGGTTGGAATTGGGGAAGAAGGGGATGTACAACTCGACTCGGTCGTCGAGTCCGGCGGCCGTGGCCGCTTCCTTGATACGCTCGATGTTCTTCAACAACTGCGCTTCGCTGTAAATGAACAGCGGAGTACCCGCGCATTCGCTGATCAGTCGCAGATCGATTCGGCTGACCCACGAATGGCAAAAACTGCTGGCCATCCAACGCCTCAGCTCGCTCGCTAACGGTTCGAGGCAGACCTTACCAGCGTTCCGCTCGTGGAACGCAAGACCGTCGTGCGATCAACCCAGATAGCCCGGTTTCGCCTGGTGCCGGGAATGTGTTTCGGGCAGGGCGAATATGCAGGCCAGGCTGAGTGCCGCGGCCCCGGCGACGTAGATTCCGACCGCGGTGAGCCCGTAGCGGTCGGCCAGCCAGCTCGCCACGATGGGAGCGGCCGAGCCGCCGACGATCCCGCCGATGTTGTAGGCGAGCGCCGCCGCCGAGAGGCGGAAGCGGGCTTCGAACAGTTCGGGCAGGAACGCCCCCAGCGGCCCGTACACCCAGCCCATCACGGTCAAGCCCAGGGCGAGGGCGATCCAGGTCAGCCCGAGGTGGCCGGTGCCCATCGCCCACACCACGACGAACGCGGCCGGCACGCTCGCCCCGCATCCGGTCAGCAGCACGAACCGGCGGCCGTACCGGTCGCTCATCCGCCCGCCCAGCACGACCCCGAGGGCCATCCCGGTCAACGCGGCGATCACCAGGGGCAAGATCGTGTTGCGCTGGATGTGCAGGGTGCCCGTGCCGTACGAGAGCGCGAACACGGTGCACAGGGTGAAAAGCACGTAACCGCTCACCGCGGCCCCCGCCGCGAGCAGGAGCCGGCCCGGCCGGTGGCGCACCATTTCGAGCAGGGGCGCGGAACTGCGCCGCTTCTCGCGAACCAGGGTGACGAACGCGGGCGTCTCGTTGATCCGCAACCGAACCCAGAGGCCGAGCACCACGAGCACCACGGAGGCCAGGAACGGCACCCGCCAACCCCAATCGCGGAACGACGCGTCGTCCATCACCACCGACAGCACCAGGAGCACTCCGCTGGAGCCCATGAATCCGACGCACGGGCCCAGTTGCGGGAAAGTGCCGTAGAAGCCGCGCCGGCCGGCCGGCGCGTGCTCCACCGCCACCAGGGCGGCGCCACCCCATTCGCCGCCGACGCCGAACCCCTGGATCAGGCGGAACAGGACGAGCAGCAGCGGAGCGGTGATGCCCGCCGTCGCGTAGCTGGGCAGGAAGCCTATGGCCACCGTCGACAGGCCGGTGATGAGCAGCGCCACGACCAGCACCGACTTGCGTCCCAGCCGATCGCCGAGGTGGCCGAACACCAGCGCGCCGAGGGGGCGCGCGATGAACGACGCCGACACCGCGGCGAACGAGGCCAAGGTGCCGGCGAGCGGTGAAAGGGTCGGGAAGAACACCTTGTTCAGCACCAGTGCGGCGGCGGACGCGGAAAGGAAGAAGTCGTAATACTCGATCGCGGTCCCCGCGAAGGTGGCCATCGCGATCCGCTGCGGTGACATCTCCGGGGCGGGTCTCGTTCCGCTCATGTCCGCACGCTCGCCATCTGCGCGAAGAGATCCCGGCCCGCCGGTTCGGATGGCTGGCGGCGGCACATCGCCGTTGCCGCCGTGCGAGGCCGATCTGGACGCCAGCAACGGGATGTGGGCCGCACTGCAGGTCTTCTCGAGCGGTGTCGCTCGGTCACACCCCCAGGGTGTCCGTGCGCCGTACGCTGGGAAAACCCATTTGTAAACATCGCCCATCCATGAGGTAGCGGGCCATTATCGGACCTGTTGATCAACCCCGTACACGTCAGCGAATAGTTCGATTGTGACTCTACACTGAGGTGTACAAAGATTGTCAACACGGGGGTCACCGAGATGGCCTATGCTTGAAGCTCCAGTTGCTGGCCGCTGGCGGGGATGCCGCGATCTCAGGCGGAGGGGTGAGTGATGACGCCGGCAGAGTCGACCCGGTTGACCCGAGGGCTCGCTGCGAAGCTCGACAAGCTGATCAAGGGTGTGCAGGGACCCGGAGGTCGGCCAGGCGTGCACGTCCTGGCCCAGCAGATCCGGGACGCGACCGGTATCTCCATTTCCGGAACCTATTTGAATCAACTCGCCAGCGGTCGGCGGGACAATCCGACGGTGCGCCAGCTGGAAGCGCTGGCGACCTTCTTCGGGGTGGAGCCGTCGTACTTCCTGGACGAGGCGACGCCCGAGAACGGCGGGGATCGGCTGCGCCCCGACCTGGCCGCCGCCCTCCGCGATCGCGGAGTGGAAATGATCGCGCTCCGCGCGGACGGACTGTCGGCCGATAGCCAGCGGGCGATATTGAGCATGATCGACCAGGCTCGCCGGATCGAGCAGATCGATGTTTCCGATGATGACAAGAAGAACTAGACGCCGCGGAGGGGTGAATCTCCGGAAATGATCGAGCGGGACCTGCGGCGGCGCTGCGCTGATGCTGTGCGGGATCTTGTCTTTCCGCAACCTTTTTCGGCGAAGAAGCTTTGCGCGAGTGTTGCCAGGCAGCGCGGGCGCCCCCTCTACCTGCACCAATTCAGCGCGGACTGGGTCGGCGGGGAGAATTTGTGCGGGGTGTGGATCGGCACGGACGTCGCTGATCACATCTTCTTCGAGCAGCAAACCTCACCATTTCATCAGGAACACATCATCCTGCACGAACTCGGGCACATGATCTTCGAGCATGCCATGCCGGAGCTGCTGGACCAGTTCGACCCCACGGTGTTCGACGACGGCGCGAACCTGGCCCACGTCCAGAACGCCCTGCTGCGGGCCAGCTACACGACGCAGCAGGAGCAGGAGGCGGAACTGGTGGCCAGCCTCATCCTGACCCGCGCGGGCTGGGATCGCACCTCGTCGCCGCGCGGGGAGACCAGGGCGGTGCGGGCGGCGCTCGGCCTCGACGAGTAGCGGCACTGTCAGGCGAGCCGCAGCCGCGGCCGGTAGACCTCCATCCAGGTGACGAAATCCAGCAGGTACTCCAGGTGCTTGCGGGTCGGGCCGGTGATCGCGCCCGGTTCGGCGGCGGCGACCCGACGAGCCCAGGCGCGGTCGAAGAAATCGAACACCCGGTGGTCTCCCTCGCCCAGCAGCTGACCGAGCTGCTGCTGCACGGCCATCACGTACTTGACGTCCTGCGTCGCGGGGAACGGGCTCTTCTTCCGCCGGGCCACCGCGTCGGGCAGCACGTCCGCGGTGGCCGCGCGCAGCAGGCTCTTCTCCCGCCCGTCGAAGGCCTTCATCGCCCAGGGCGCGTTGAACACGTACTGCACCAGCCGGTGATCGCAGAACGGCACCCGTACCTCCAGCCCGGTCGCCATGGTCATCCGGTCCTTGCGGTCGAGGAGCAGGCCGAGGTGCCGAGTCAGGTTGAGGTAGTCCACTTCTCGCATGCGCCGCTGCTCGGCGCTCTCGCCCTCGAGCACGGGCGCCTGGGCCATCGCCTGCTCGTAGTTGGTCCGGTTGAAGGCCGGGAGGTCGAGCAGGGCGGACATCTCCGGGGTCAGGGGCACCGGCGGTTTGGCGGCCTGGCCCGGCGGCGAAGCCATCCAGGGAAAGGTCGGCTGGGCGGCCCGCCCGTCGTGGCACCAGGGGTACCCGCCGAAGAGCTCGTCGGCCGACTCCCCGGACAGGGCCACCGTCGACTGCTCGCGCACGGCCTGCGACAGCAGGAAGAGAGACAGGTCCATATCGCTGAACCCGCCCGGTACGCCGCGCGCGGTGACCACGGTGCGCCGCACCTCGGGATCGGCCATGGCGGAATAATCCAGCACGATGTCGCTGTGGTCGGTACCGGCGAACGCGGCGACCTGGTGCGCGTACGGCGTGTCCGGCGAGCCCCAGGTCTGGTTGGGGACGAACCTGGCCGTCTGCCCGGCGAAATCGACGGCGAAACTGCGGAGCCGGGCCTCGCGACCGGCGAGCCGTCGTGCGGCGATACCGGTGACCGCGCTGGAATCCAGCCCGCCGGAGAGCAGGGAGCACAGCGGCACATCGGCGACGAGCTGACGTTCGATGACATCGTCGAGGAGTTCGCGGACCCGGGCCACGGTCGAGGGCAAGTCGTCGGTGTGCGGACGGGCCTCGAGTTTCCAGTACACCCGCTCCCGGCAACCCGCCCGATCGGCGACCACGAGCGCCCCGGGCAGCACCTCGTGCATACCCGCCCAGCTCGCCCTGCCGGGAGTCTTGTCGCGCACCAGGAACTGGCTCACGTGTTCGGCGTCGACCACCGGTTCGGCCAGCGGGTTCGCCAGGATGGCCCGCGGCTCGGAGCCGAACAGCACACCGTCGTCGGTCGGGAAGTAGAACAGCGGCTTGACCCCGAGCCGGTCGCGGACGAGCAGCAGCCGATCGGTCCGGCCGTCCCAGATGGCGAACGCGTACATGCCGTTGAGGTGATCGACGAGCTCGTCGCCCCATTCCAGGTACGCGTGCAGGACGACTTCGGTGTCGCTGGCCGTGGCGAACCGGTGGCCGCGGCGGCGCAGTTCGTCGCGGAGTTCGGTGAAGTTGTACGTTTCCCCGCTGTAGGTCAGCACAATGGCGCCCGACGGCAGCCGCAGTTCCATCGGCTGCGCGCCCCCGGGCGGGTCGATGACCGACAGCCGGCGGTGCCCGAGGGCGGCCGTCGGGGAGATCCAGGTGCCCGCGGCGTCCGGTCCGCGCCGCGCCATGGTCTCGGTCATCGCGTCGACGGTTTGTTCCTCGGTGGTCAGGTCGCGGCGATACGCGATCCAACCGGTAATTCCACACACGTTCAGGCTCCCGCGGTTGGCGCGTTCCGGTAGACCTTGGCCACCTTCCGGAGGAATTCGATCTCGGTGGTCACATTGGCGCCGCCGAGGCTGGCGACGTTCAGCGGATGCGGCTGGGCCGGTGTGCCGTTGAGCTTCGCCTCCCTGGCCAGCCGCAGCCAGTGCGCGGTGATCAGCGGTTCCTGGTCCGGTTCGCCGGCGTCGCCGGCGACCGCGCGCTGGATGTCGGCGAGCTGCCGCGGTTCCACGTAGTCGCGCAGAACCAGGATGGCATCACGGATTTCCACCACGATCCGGTACAGCGAGAGGCGCAACGCCCGGGTCGAGAGCACCAGCGCCCGGGCCCGCGAACTGGGGCGGGTCAACGCGACCTGCGGCACCGCGTCGGTGAGCTCCGACCAGATCGGCCGAAGCTGCCAGAAGGAGCGCAGGTCGCGCGCCCTGCCGGTGAGGACGAACACCAGCGGGATGGCGGTGGCCGTCGCGTAGAGCAGGCCGGCGCAGCCGACGATGAGGGGAGCCGCGGCCGGGATGCCCGCGAAGCGCGTGAACAGGACGATCGCGTTGCCCAGCCAGTACGCACCGAACAGGCCCGCGCCCACCCCGAAAAGCCGGAGGGCGATCCGCAGGACCAGGGTGTCTCCCCGCCGGCTGTACCGCCAGCAGACGACGACACAGGCCGCGTTCACGCCGATGTGGGTGGCCGCCGCCACCAGCCAGTAGGCCGGCGAGGGCGACGGGTAGCCGACCAGCGGGATCCGGTGCAGCAGGTGCTCGGGCGCGACGAGGTCGAGGATCACCATGGCCGTGATCACCGCGCCCGCCCCGCCGAACAGCAGCCACACCCGCCGCCGGATCCCGGCGGCGGTGGTCACGAAATCCATCACCGCGAACGCGGAGAGAATGCCGAACAGGTTGCCCGCCAGCGGCACGTAGTGCGTTTGCCCGACCAGCCCGAACAGGGCGTTCACCACGGCCGGGTGGTGAATGGTGACCGCCCCGGCCGACATCGCGACCGCCACCCACAGCCCGCGCTGGGCGGGGGTCCGGACCACGACGGGCGCCCGGACCAGGGTGACCACCCACATGCTGACGATCGCGATCGCCTGCACGTGGAGACCGAGGTTCCGCAGTACCTCAAGCATGCTTTCCCGGAGCGACCCGGCGGCGAGCCGGCACCCCGGTCAAGCTTCGCAGCGCGGAGCCCGGATCTTCGCTACGCAGCAGGGTTTCGCCGATGAGCGCGGAATCGAACCCGTCACCCGCCGCCCGTTCGACGTCCGACCGATCGCGCAGTCCGCTCTCGGCCACGCTGACCACGCCGTCGGGGATCAGCGACCGCAGCCGTGCGGCGCGGTCCACGTCGACGGTGAACGTGTTGAGGTCGCGGTTGTTGATCCCGATGATGGTCGCCCCGACCCGCACCGCGCGCTCGATCTCCGCTTCGTCGAAGGCTTCGACGAGCGGATCCAGGCCCAGTCCCCGGGCGGTCGCCACGATATCGGCGAGTTCGCTGTCGTCCACCGATCGGACCACCACGAGAACGCCGTCCGCGCCGCACGCGTGCGCCAGTTCGACCTCGCGGGGATCGACGACGAAATCCTTGTAGAGCACCGGGATCTCGACCGCGCGGGCGGCCTGCGCGACCAGATCGGGGGAGCCGCCGAAGAACGGTTCGTTCGCCAGGACCGAGATGGCCCGGGCGCCGTTGGCCTCGTAGGTCTTGGCCAGCGGTACCGCCTTCTCGACCGGCCACAGGTCGCCCTTCGCCGGAGATCGGGGCTTCACCTCCGCGATGATCGCGATGTCGGACTGCGTCAGCGCCGACGCGAATCGCCCTTCCCGCGCCGGGCGGGGACGCTGTCCCGCCGGCGGGAGCGGCCCGTCACCCGATCCCCACTGCTCCCGCTTCGCTGCGACAATGCGCGCAATCATTTCGTCCAAGCGCACGAAAACTCCCCACGGTGACAGGCTTCGAAAGCGTACGCGGCGAGTTTAGTAGTACCGGTGCGAGCGACAACAGTGCGGTCGTCCGGGGCATAAACCGGAGCGGCGTCGAGTTGAAATAAGAAGTGCCGCGCTCTACCAGCCTGGGGGTCACCGGGAGCGCGGCACCGGAAATAACCATACCCCGATACTTAGCAACGGGTCAATCCCTGTTGTATCGTACGCTGAGAAATACAATGACCGTAACCTTAGCGTACGGTTCCGGGGTGAGCCCCGGGCTTTCTTTGCGATTCCGGGTGCCGGTTGTGTGGCGGTTTCGCGCCGCCGATCCGCTGCGGCTGGGGCAAGTCCCCGAACGAGCGGCTGATGAGTCGCCCGTGCGGCCGCACGGGCGGGTGCTTGCCGGATTGATCGAAGTCTTCGAATGCGAAATCGGTGCAGCCCTGCCGACGACCGTCGTGTCGAGTGTTGCGCAACCGGGGCCCCGGGTCTTGACCAGGGGAGAAATCGGGAATTCCCTCGAATGCCGGGTGCGCTATCAGAGACTGGATTACTCGACGTAGCGAAAAATCATGCCCACGCCGCTCCGCCGGATGGCCTCGCTGAGCTGGCGATTGTCAATCGTGGCATTGCCGAGTCGCGAAGTGACAAGTGCGCCAAAGGTTCTCGGTCCCCGCGATCAGGCGAGCACGGCCCGCGTTAGGGCACCGGTTTCCGGCCCGGCCTGCGCGACCACGATTCCGTCCGGTCCCCAGATGCCCGAACAACCGGCGGTCCGGGTGTAGCCGCCACCGGTCGGCCCGGCGAAACTGGCCACCGCGACCCAGACGGAATGCTCGGTGGCGATCCGCCGGGCGCGTTCGCCCAGCACGGCCGCGTCCTCGGCGTGCTCCGCGACGGCGGCGACGTAGGCGTCGATGCCGAGGGCCGCGGTGTCGGCGGCGTGCCGCGCGACGCCGGTGTCCTTGCAGACGGCCAGTCCGAGCCGCCAGCCGTCGACCTCGAGGACGGCCGGTTCGCCGCCCGGGGCGAACCGTTCGGGTTCCGCGCCGCCCAGCCACATCTTGTGGTATGCCACCGTGGCGCCGGTGCCGTCGACGGCCAGCAGGGACAGGTGCGGTCGGCCCGCCGCACCCCGCGCCGGGGCGCCGGCGAGCGCGACGGCGCCCGCCTCGGCGCAGGCCTCGACCATCGGCGAAAGGCGCGGATCGTCGGCGGCGATCGCCGGGGTGTCCAGTTCGTATCCGGTCAGGGAGAGTTCGGGGAAGACCACCACCCGCGCGTCCGCGGCGCGGATCGCCGCCGCGTGCGTCACGGCGTTCGCCGCGACGTCGTGCGACACGCACGGCGGCTGGGCCACGGCGATGGCCAGCGGATCGCGCATCCCTCGAGTGATCACCGACCGATGATCTCAGGCCCGCGCGCGGTGGCCAGCCGGTGCCGCGCGGTCTCCCGAATTGTGCGGTCACACACCTGCGTTCGGGTGGTCGGTGCCGTCGCACATCGACGCCGGTCGGCTGGTGCGCCAGGATGATTTGCCGGGCGCCAGACCAACGGAGGTCACGATGCGACGTCTCGTCACCGCGATCCTCGCCGCCGCGACGGCGCTCGGCCTGGCGGTTCCGGCCGCGGCCTCCGCGGCACCGGCCGAGGTCCGGATCCAGGTGCTGTCCAACCGCGCGGATCTCGTGTCCGGTGGCGACGCGCTGGTCGAGGTCTCGGTTTCCGGGCCGGAACGGCCGCGGATCGACGTGGACGGCCGCGACGTCACCGGCCGGTTCGCGCCCGAACCCGGTGGCCGGTTCGTCGGCCTGGTCGACGGGTTGAAGAACGGCGCCAACGTGCTGTCCGCCCGGATCCCCGGCCGGGGCGCCCGGCTGACCATCACCAACCATCCGATCGGCGGCCCGGTGTTCGCCGGACCGCAGGTGCGGCCCTGGGCGTGCGGCACCGTGGCGGCCGGGCTCGGCGAACCGGTCGACGCGCAGTGCAACGCCCCGTCCGTGCGTTCCTACGTCTACCGGAACGCGGTGACCGGCACGTTTCTCCCGTACGATCCGGCGCATCCGCCCCTGCCCGCGCTGGTCGCGAAGACCACCACCGACCAGGGCCGGACCGTGCCGTATGTCGTGCGGGTGGAGAAGGGCACGATGGACCGCGGCATCTACCAGCTGGCCGTCCTGGACGAACCCGGCGGCGAGGACCTGCCCCCGGCGTGGAACCACAAGCTGAGCGTCCGGTTCGAAGGCGGCGCGGGCGCCCACCACTCGCAGGACGCCCCGCCGGACGTGCTCGACCACGTCGCGCTGTCGCGGGGATTCCTGGTGGCCACCTCGGGGTTGCTGGTGCACGCGTCGAACGAGAACCAGGTGGTCTCCGCCGAGGCGCTGATGATGCTCAAGGAGCGCATCGTCGAGCGGTACGGCCGGATCCGGTACACCATCGGCAACGGCTGTTCCGGCGGTTCCATCCAGCAGCAGCTGATCGCCGGGATGTACCCCGGGCTGCTCGACGGGATCCAGCCCACGTGCAGCTATCCCGATCTGTGGACCACGGGCACCGAGGTCGCCGACTGCCACCTGCTGCTCAACTACTTCAACCACACCGCGCCCCTGCAGTGGCTCGACCCGGTGCGGCGCGCGGCCGTCGACGGGCACCAGAGCGTGCTCAACTGCGGCGCCTGGGAAGCCGCGTTCGGCGGGCTCGTCGATCCGGCCGCGGCGGCGAACTGCAACCTGCCCGCGGACCAGGTCTACCACCCCCGGACCAATCCCGGTGGTGTGCGCTGCGCCGTGCAGGACTACCAGAAGGCGGTCTGGGGACCCCGGCCGCAGGACGGTTTCGCCAAGCGGCCGCTGGACAACGTCGGTGTCCAATATGGACTGAACGCGCTGAACCGCGGGGTGATCACGCCGGAGCAGTTCACCGATCTCAACGCCCGCGTCGGCGGCACGGGCATCGACTGGAACCTCCAGCCCGGCCGCATCGAGGCCGATCCGGGCGCGGCCGAGATCGCCCACCGCACCGGGCAGATCACCGACGCCCGGCAACTCGCCACCGTCCCGATCATCGACCTCCGCCCGTACATCGAGCTCGAGATCCACACGTCGTTCCACAGTTACCAGATGCGGGCCAAACTGGATCGGGACAACGGCGGCCACGCCAACCAGGTCATCTGGACCTTCCCGGTCACCGATCTGGCCCTGCCGTTCCCGAACGGTGTCCTGGAGAAGTCCTTCGTGCTCCTGGACCAGTGGCTCGCCGGAATCGAGCGGGATTCCGGCAGCGCCCCGCTGGCCGCCAAGGTGATCCGGAACAAGCCGGGGACGGCCGTGGACACCTGCTGGATCCTCGGCGCGCGGGTGACCGACCCCGCGCGGTGCGCCGCGGCGTACCCGCACTACGGCGATTCGCGGATCGCGGCCGGGTCGCCCCTGGCCGACGATATTGTCAAATGTCAGCTCAAACCGCTGACTCCGACCGATTACCGGGTGTCGTTCACCGAACAGCAATGGGCACGACTCGAGCTGGCATTTCCCGGTGGCGTGTGCGACTGGACGAAACCGGGCGTCGGCCAGCGGGCCTCGACGCCGTGGACCACGTTCGCGAACGGGCCCGGCGGGCGGCCCCTCGGCCCGCCGCCGGTGTCCACACCGGAGCGTTGACGGCAGAATTCCTTGGTGTGAAGCCAAAGTGTCCGGCGTGAGCACGTCTTCGGCAATTCGATTCTGCCGGGTGTGATAAATCCTTTCCGCTCGCGATGAAAATTGGGTGAACGCCTTGTTGGCCGCCCGTTTCGCCCACTAGCGTCCCTGCCGGTGGATCCGGGGCCCTGGTTTTGCCATCAGTTGTTTCGTTCATTCACCGGAGAAAGGACTGGGAATGACAGCGACAAAGGCAAAGCGTGCCAACCGCCGGTTGTTCAGGGCCGGAATCGTCACCGCGGTCGCGATGGCTGCCACGGGTGTGCTGGGCGCCGGTACCGCGGGCGCCGCGGACAAGGCGTTGACCTGGAAGGGTGGCTTCCCGGTCATCGGCGACCAGAGCGTGAAGTCGGTCATCCACGTGGACATCCCGGCGAAGGTGTCGAGCGGTCAGGCGGTTTCGGTGCCGTTCAGCATCGACGTGGACGCCGGTGCCGGTGCCGGTGACGGCCTGCGCCTGGTCGGCGCCAAGAAACTGGCTGGAACGATCAAGTCCTCGGTGACGCTCACCGCGTCGAACGGGCAGAGCGTCCCGCTGAAGATCGAACTGCCGATCCCGGACACCGAGGTGCCGAAGGAGGGGCCGCTGACCTTCGCCGCGAAGGGTTCGGTCGACTTCAAGGTCCCGGCCGGGGTGCCCGCGGGACCGGCGAAGACCGCCGTCGACGCGAAGGCCACCTCGCACATCGTCACGGACAGCCTGCTGGGCGAGTTCGACGTCAACCTGGTGCTCGACCCGCCGGACCAGGACACCGTCCTCGGGACGACCGAGGTCGGCTGATTCGTCGCGGTTCGGGGGCGCTCTCCAGGGGGCGCCCCCGAAACGTGTGCCCGAAAGGGCGGGATTCGGGAACTAGAAGATTCCTTGACGGGGGCATAACGGCAGGTCGACGCGTGTGATGGGTGGTCGCCGCGCACTCTTTGGTGACCGTGTGTGTGAAAACCCGCCCCGCGAATTGCTCCGTTGTGTCAGTATTAGGCCGTTCGCGGGGGAAGGGGACCCGTCGAACGGGGGACTCCGGGCTACCAGGTCGCATGTTTCGGCAGCCCATGTCACCTAGTTGGACTAATGAAGATCAACAGGGGAGGAGATCGACATGACCACCACCGAGACCGGTCAGGTCGTCGAGGAGCAGCCCGTCCCGGCGGGGCCTCCGGTTCCGAAGGTCAACCCGGAGATCGAGATCGTGGGGGAGGAGCCGCAGGACGGCGACAACCAAGGTGTGGGCACCGAGTGCTCGGGAGGCTGCGCTCACAAGACCCCGTGAGCCGCTTCCAATAAGCGTGATCGCCCGCCTGCCGAACTTTCCGGTGGGCGGGCACATTTTTGGCTACGGTCTGTGCTGTCATAGGAGAGTGCCTGTGACACAGCCGAGCGCCGCCAGAGCTATACGTGACGCGCGGGAACTCCACCGTGCGGGCGTAGCCGCGAACTGTTCCGCGCGCCAACGCGAAGGGGTTCGCTTGTTGCAGCGTGGCATGAGACTGCTTGACTCGATCGATCCAGTGAGTCCCGAAGATCGGCCTGACTGGCTGGTCGTCCGCATCAGAATCGCGTGCACGCTGGCGACTGTGTCTTCAGAGACCAGCGGTGATGCGGCCGCTGGCCTCGCGAGCTTGGACGATGTGCGAAAACTCGTTCAGGCAGTGGCTGATCCTGTCGTGCAGGCGGACCTGAGTGGAGCGGTCGACCACAATTCCGGCCTTCTGCTCATGGGCATGGGACGCAATGAGGAAAGCGTCTCGTATTTCGACGCGTCGGTCGAACACCAGGAGTTCTGCCTAGCCCGTGCCGTGGATCCCGCTTCGATGATTGGGCTTTACATCGACACCCTGGCGACGCGAGGGCTCGCGAACACCCGACTGGGTAAGGTGCGCCGGGCGAGAGAAGACCTGACCAAAGCAGTCGATCTCGCCGAGAAGTACAAGCTGAAGACCGATGCCGCTGACGTCAGACGGCCGCTCGGAAATCTGGAACTCAGGGTCGGAGATGTTCCGGCGGCCCTCCGTCGCTATCAGGAAAGTGAACGGATCTATCGCTCGATCGAGGTCGACGTTCCCGCGTTGCTCCGGCTCGATGAGGCGCGTGCGTTGCTGACGGCTGGACTGGCCGACGAGGCAGGCGTGCACCTCGACGAGGTCTTGCCAGTCATGCGAGAACAACGCAGCATCAGCCGGGACCTCGCCGATGTGGAACTGTTCCGGGCCGCTTCGGCGCTTATGACCGATGAACTCGATCTCGCGCGGGAGTTGGCGGAGTCGGCGGGGCGGCGGATGCGGCAGTGGGGCTGCGCGACTTGTGTCGCCAACGCCGCCATTATCGGGCTGAGGGCGGACGCCCAGGACGCGCTGGCCTCGGGCGAGGTGCCCAGCGGGCTGCCCGGCCGTGCGATGCGGGTCGCGAAGTCGATGGCGGCGCCGCGGCTCGCGGATCAGGCGAATGTGGCGCGGATGCTGGCCGTCCGGTTGGAGATCCGGCGTGGCAACCTCAAGAAAGCGGAAAGGCTGCTGGCCGAGGTGGCCAGGCCCGGGCAGCTCACGCCGATCGACCAGCGGATGCTCCGCCGCCTCTGCCGGGCCGAACTGGCCGCGGCGCAAGGGAATCGCGGCAAGGCGCTCACCGAGATCCGGACCGGGGTGGCCGAGCTGGACCAGGTCCGGGATCGCATGGGCGGGCTGGAACTGGTGTCCGGTACGGCGCTGCACGGCCGCGAGCTCGCCGACCTCGCGATCCGCCTCGTGCTCGGGGACGCGAATCCGCGGCGGCTGTTCGACTGGCTGGAGCGCACCCGCGCGCAGACCTACCGGTACGAGCCGGTCGCCGAGGCCGACGATCCGGTGCTCGCGGAGCGGGTCGCCGAGGTACGCAGCCTCACCCAGTCGATTCACCAGGCGGTGCACGACGGGCATCCGACCGCGGCGTTGCGGGCCCGGCGGGCGGAGCGGCTGCGCGAGGCGCACCGGCTGGGCTGGCACGCCGGGCGCTGGGGGCGGCCACGGCCGGTGGCGGGACTGAACGAGGTGGCCGAGCAACTGGGGAACCGGGCGCTGGTGAGCTTCGCGGTGTCCGAGGACGATCTGGTCGCGGTCGTGGTGGTGGACGGCCGGGCCCGGACGCTCCGGCTCGGGTCGGCGACGCGGGCGGTGGAAAGCGCCCGGATGCTCAACGTGGACCTCAACGCGCTGGCTCCCGATCACCTGCCGGCGCCGCTCGCCAAGGTGATCCTGGACTCGGCGAACCGGCAGGCCGACCTGCTGGACGCCCAGCTCGCGCGGCCCCTGGTCGAAGTGGTGGGCGATCGGGACCTGGTGGTGGTGCCGACCGGTGGCCTGTACGCCGTGCCGTGGGGGGTGCTGCCGAGCCTGCACTTCCGGCCCACCGTGGTCGCGCCGTCGGCGACGGCCTGGCTCGCCGCGGAGCGAGCCGAATCCGGGCGGGCGCGCAAGGTGGTGCTCGTGCGGGGCCCGAACCTCACGGCCGCGCGCGCGGAAATCGACAAGCTGGCCGCGCACTACGGAACGGCCAAGCTGATGTCCGGACCGCGGGCCGCGGTCAAATCGGTGCTGCGGGCGCTGGACGGGGCGAAACTCGCGCACATCGCCGCGCACGGCGCGCACGAACCGGAGAACGCCCTGTTCTCGCGGCTGGAATTGGACGACGGCGCGCTGTACGCGCACGAAATGGCGGCGCTGCGGCGCCCGCCGCGCCAGGTGGTGCTGGCGGCGTGCGAGCTGGCGCTCAACCGGATCCGGCCGGGGGACGAGGCGCTGGGGTTCGCCAGCGCCCTGCTGGCCAGCGGGTCCCAGACGGTGATCGCGCCGCTGAGCAAGGTCGGTGACCAGGCGTCGGCGGCGGCGATGGACGACTACCACCGCGCGCTGGCCGGTGGCGCGAGCCCGGCGGTCGCCCTGGCCGACGCGGTCGCCGTGGATCCGATGCGCCGCCCGTTCGTGTGCCTGGGCGCCGGGTGACGTTCGCGGGCTCGGCTGTCGCGAGTCCCCCGTTTCGGACGTGCGAGTTCCCCGTTTCGGTAGGCGGGTCAGGGCAGTGCGAACATCTGGCGTGCGTTGCGGCCGCCGAGTTCCGGGTCGGCGTAGGGGTAGTCCACGGAGAACATGATGTGGTCCG
>NZ_VTHK01000042.1 GCF_009765355.1 Amycolatopsis anabasis
CCGGGGTTCGTGGAGTGGTTCGGGTTGGCTGGTGTAGGTGCCGCCGGTGGGGGTGGTGATGGTGATGGTGCCGTTGGGTTTTGGTTCGAATTGCCAGCCGGGTTGGTCTTTGAGGTAGTGGTGTCGTTCGCACCAGCCGCCGAGGTTGGTTTTGTCGGTGTTTCCGCCTTGGGCCCAGTCTTGGGTGTGGTCGATGTCGCCTGCCTGGGTGGGTCGGTTGCAACCTGGTGCTCGGCATTCGCGGTCGCGTATCCGGATGTAGCGGTCGAGGGCGGTGGGTGGGCGGTAGCGGGTGCGGCCGATGTCGGCGGGGAGCCCGGTGATGGGGTCGGTGACGATTCGGCGCCAGGTGGAGTTTTTGCTGTGGGCGATGTCGCGGGCGATGGTGGCGGGGATGGGGCCGTATCCGGCCAGCTGTGCGGGGTCGCTGTTCAAACCGGTCAGGGTGGTGAGGTCGACATACACGAAGATGTCGGCTTTGGGGTCGCTGTGGGTGGTGCCGAGGCAGCGTTCGATCAGGATGTCGGCGCGTAACTGGTCCAGGGTGCGCGGGTCGTCCTTGGTTTTGCGTTTGCGGGCTTCGCGGTCGATGCTGTGGTAGGCGGCGCTGCCCTTTTCCACCGGCACGTCCGCGACCAGAGTGGACATGCCATGGTCTTGGTGGATCAATTGCAGTTGCCGGTCAGCGCGCCTGGCTTTGCATCGAGTTTCATAGCCCGCCTTGTCGATCTTGGCGATCCAGTAGTTCGCCATCTTGCGCAGTGAGGACGGGTTCTTGCCTTGCAACCGGCTGGCCATGATGGCATCGACTTCGCGGGCTTTCTCGTCGCTCAAGTATGCCGTGGGGTCGGCGATCTTGGCGGCTTTCTCTTCGTCGATCACCCCGCCCTCCATGGCCTTCAAGGTCTCAGGCAGCCGTGTGGTGAGCGTCCGTGCGAGCGCTACCTTCTTCGCCGCCTTGTGCTCGGTCAGTTTCAGTATCCAGGCGACTTCGACGGGCACACCGCGGGATCTTCCTTGCAGGTTGTCCAGTTCCGCAATGGCTCTCAACTGACGGGCCTGCGCCTGCGCGATCACCTCCCCTTCCGATTGAATAATGTCTTTCAGGTCTGCAAGTCTGGTGTTTGTTTCCACGTCTCCCATTTTATCGAAAACGGAAGATCAACACCCATCCCGAATGGGTGAATCGGGCACGGCTGCCAGCGCAACCAAAGATGCCCATTCCGTGGGGAACTGTCGCTGGTGACCAACGACGGGAATCGACCCGTGGAGCGACAGTTTCCCACGGCGCGCCGAAGGCGTGCCTGAAACCCAACCCAACTCCCCGATCCGGCAACCATCACCCAAAACTCCACCACGAAGAAGCATACCCAACTTCGCGCCAAGCATTGGTCGTACAATGCACCTCCCCACCCCCCAAATGCGCCCAGGAGAAATCCTCCACCCAATCCACTCGAACCCGGACCCGCCTCAACTCGACCTCCGCCGCCTCCCGGAACAAATCCCGCCCACCGACGACCACCCCATGCGGATCCGGCGCCGCGAACCGTTCCTCGCTCAACGAGATCCCGTTCGGAATCCCCGGAGTGTACGCGTAATAAACCGGCAACTCCCCATACTTCCGGAACAACACCGGCACCCGCACCAGCTCGTCCGCCCGAAGCCCGGTCTCCGCCAGCAGCGAGGAAATCTGCCCATCGATATGCCGCGCCGCCGCCGAGTTCTCCGCCAGCAACCGCGCATCCCCCAGCACCTCGTCCACACTCGGCTTCACTTCGGCACGGGTACCGGCGAACAACCGGGCCGACCCCGCCCCGCGATCCCGGGCCTGGCGCAACAATCCCTCGGCCAGCCGCGGATCCGCGACGAGCAACGTCCAGCCTCGCGCGTTGTCGGCGCGCACGACGTGCAGGGTCTCGTCGGCATGCCCGACCGCCAGCCACGAGGTGTCGATCACCAGCGGCGGCTGCTTTCCCTGTGCCGCCAGCATTCCGACGAACGCCGGATCCGGGCGCCGGTGGTTCCCGGCCGGGGCGCCCGATCCGTAGACGATCCGCCCCAGCGGGTACCCGCGATACGGCGGCAGGGATTCGATGTTCCCGGTCGCGTTGAGCAGATCGATGCCGATATCCCGGCCCGAATCGGTGAACTCCTGCACCACCGCCACATCCGGCCCCCGCAGATCCCGGAACAGCAACCGGCCCGCCGGGCGCAACGTCCGTTCGAGCTTCCCGTCCGGTCCGGGCAGGTTCCACAGGTTCGCCGAGCGGATCGCGACCCGCATGGTCTGCACACCCCACCGCGTCGGCATGCTCGCGACGGCCGGTTCGAACAGGTCCTGCCACCACACGTCGGTCCACCCGCGCGGCGTCCCCGGGATGAACCGGGTTTCCGCACCGGCCGCTCGAGCCGCCCGGCTCAACGTCGAGCTGAACCGATCCCAGTCGCCCGGCACCCACCCCGGCTGAAGACCGCCGGGAGGGGAGCCGGGCCCGGAACCCGGCCGCCCCGCGAGCACCGTCTCCGCGCGCTGAAGATCGTTCTGCAACAACAAGGGAGCCACCCGCATCCGGTGCCGGGCCGAGGTCCGCCGGCCCCGATCCTCGACGGTCAGGCTCACCGTGACCCAGCCGTCCCAGCGTGCCGGGTCGCGCACGATGTCACGCCCCTCCACCGCCAGTTCGACCCCCGAACGCAACTCGGCCGCGGACAGCGTGCCGTCCCCGGGAACCAGGGAGCGGAATTCCCCGTCCCGGCGCACGAAGATCCGGGCGGGCGCCTCGACCCGCACCACCCCGCTGGCCCGATCGCTGAGCCCCGGCCGCGCGCGGACCCCGACCCGCGCGAGATCGGCCTCGTCGGCGGGCCCGTTCACCCGGTCGTCCGCGGCGTCGTTGCAGGCGGCCAACTTCCGGTCGACCTCGGTGCCGACCTGCTCCAGCTCATCCGGTTCGACCCGGCATCGCCGCTGGTCGTCGTCGAGATTGGGCAGCATGATCGTGGCGCCGCGCAGTTCCGGTGCGCCGGAGGCTTCAGCAGCCACGAACGGTCCAGTGGTGGCCACGACGAGCGCGGTGACGATTCCCCAGATCCTCATCTTCCGGACAGTACGAAGGTGGCGGTACCTGGTCGTCCGTCTTCGGGAGGAGATCGGGGTGGACATCGGGTGGACCCCGACACATCCGGCGACACGCCGACCCCAATGCCCGGGGTTGTCGGCCCCCGGTGCTAACAAGGGGCGGTCAGGAGAACTACCGCGAAGGGATGACCATGGAGTGCATCCACTGCACCCGCGGCATCGATCACTGCCACGGCACCCTCATCCTGCACGCCGACGAGCAGGTGGAGTGCAGTGACCTGTCGTGCGGCGACCTCGCCGTGGTCCGCCACGACCTGGTCATCGAGTGCCACACCTTCGCGGGCGGCTGCGGCTGCGTCGTGGAAGAGACCGTGTACTTCGCCCAGGCCTCCTGACCCGGCGGGTCAGGAGTTCACCCGCCCCAGATCCAGGGCGAGCGCCAGCGGCTGATCGGGGTCGAGCCGGATCCCCTGTTCGCGCAGCGTGCCGTCGATCAGCGTCCAGAGCCATTTCGTGAGGTCGGCGGTGAACCGGTCGGCGGTGATCTCGCCCGGATCCCGGAGCCACCGGTTGATCGCGGCCTCGGAGAACGCGATCAGTCCCGCGGTGAACGGGGCGATGTCGCGTGCCGGCAGGTCGGCGGAGCGCAGGAAGTTCCCGAACACCTCGTTCAGGTTGGCCGCGAAGGCGTCCTTGAAGCCGGTCATGGCGGGCGGGTGCGCGGGATCCTCGGCGGCCTGGCGGGAGACGTACCGGTAGAGCTTGTCGTGGGTGGTCAGCCAGCGCACGGCGGTTTCCACCGCTGAGGAGATCAGATCCAGCGGCGTGCGTTCGACCGCCCACACCTGGGACAGTTCCGCCGCCAGCAGGTCGACGATCCGGCGGCAGACGGCGTGGCGGAGGTCCAGTTTGTCGTCGAAGTGCCGGTAGAGCCGCGGCCGGGGCACCCCGGCCCGCGCGGCGATCTGCTCGGTCAGCACGTCCGGCCCGTGCTCCTCGATCGCCTCGATCGCGGCCGCCACGAACTCGGCGCGGCGGCGTTCGCGCTGGCCCTCCCAGCGGAGGGCACGGCCGTCCCGGCCGCCTTTCTTTCGTTCCGACACGGAACGCAACCTACCGCGCACGGCGGTCCGGAGGTGACGCTTGACAAGCGCGCCCGGGCCAGGGAACCTCGCGAATTAGTGAGACGTGGTGTACCGGCTACTTGCGAGAGGTTGAACATGGGCACGAGCGGCTACGAACTGGGGATCGGCCTCGCCGACGAGCACCGGGCACTCGCGGATTCGGTGCGCGGGTTCGCCGAACGGCACCTGGACGCCGCGGCGATCCGTGGTGCGGTGGACGCGAAGAACGAGTGGATGCCGAAGTTCTGGCCCGCCCTCGCCGAGCAGGGGCTGCTCGGCCTGCACGTGCCCGAGGAGCACGGTGGCCAGGGCTTCTCCCTGGTCGAACTCGCGGTCGTGCTGGAGGGCCTGGGCCGGGCCGGTGCGCCGGGCCCGTTCCTGCCGACCGTGCTCGCCGCGGCCGCACTGGTCGCGGCGGACGGCAAGGCGGCCGCCGAACTGCTTCCCGGCCTCACCGACGGCACGGTGACCGCGGCGGTCGGCCTGGAACCCGGCCTGTCCGGCACGCGCACCGCACAGGGACTCGTGGTCCAGGGCACCACGGCTCCGGTGGTGGGCGGTGTGCTCGCCGACGTCCTCGTGTTGCCCGTGCGCACCGACGCGGGCGAGCAGTGGATCGCGGTCGACGCCGATCAGGTCACCGTCACCGAGGCGAGCAGCGTGGACGTCGTCCGCCGGGTGGCCGGGGTCGCGGCCGCCGAGGTCGTCGTCCCGGCCGAACGCGTGCTGGACGGCCTGACCACCGACCGGGTCCGCCAACTGGCGGCGGTGCTGTTCGCCGCCGAGGCGGTCGGGGTCGCCGCCTGGTGCGTTTCGACCGCCGCCGAATACGCCAAGGTCCGCGAGCAGTTCGGCCGGCCGATCGGGCAGTTCCAGGGCGTCAAGCACAAGTGCGCCGGGATGGCGATCCTGCTCGAGCAGGCCCGCGCGCTGGTCTGGGACGCGGTCCGCGCGGTCGCCGCGGGCGAGGACACCGCCGGGTTCGCCGTGGCTTCGGCCGCCGCGACGGCGCCCGAAGCGGCGGTCACCTGCGCCCAGGACTGCATCCAGGTGCTCGGCGGCATCGGCTTCACCTGGGAGCACGACGCGCACCTGTACTACCGGCGCGCGCTGACCCTGCGCGGGGTGCTCGGGGGCCGCCGCGGCTGGACCGCCGAAGTGGCGCGGCAGGCGCTGGCCGGGGTGAGCCGGGAAATCGAGATCGACCTGTC
Source organism: Amycolatopsis anabasis (assembly GCF_009765355.1). Classification (GTDB taxonomy): domain Bacteria; phylum Actinomycetota; class Actinomycetes; order Mycobacteriales; family Pseudonocardiaceae; genus Amycolatopsis; species Amycolatopsis anabasis. The sequence goes on from NZ_VTHK01000042.1 coordinate 5,415, forward strand.
GCCGGAGGCCGAACCGCTGCGGGAACGGATCCGGGCCGAACTCGCCGAGATCGCCGCGATCGACGACCCCGAGGAACGCCTCACCCCGCTCGGCGACGGCGGCTGGGTGCAGCCGCATCTGCCCGAACCGTGGGGCCGGGCCGCCGGTCCCGAGGAACAGATCGTCATCCACCAGGAACTGCGCGAAGCCGGGATCCAGCTGCCCGAACTCGGGCTCGGCGCGTGGGCGGTGCCGCCGATCGCGACCTTCGGCACCGAGGAGCAGAAGCAGCGGTTCGTCGCGACCACGCTGCGCGGAGAGATCTTCTGGTGCCAGCTGTTCAGCGAACCGGGCGCGGGTTCCGATCTGGCCTCGCTGCGCACGCGCGCGGAACGGGTCGAGGACGGCTGGCGGCTGACCGGGCAGAAGATCTGGAACTCGCTCGCCCAGGTGGCGGACTGGGCGATCTGCCTGGCGCGCACCGATCCGGACGTGCCCAAGCACGACGGGATCACCTATTTCGTGGTCGACATGTCCGCGCCGGGCGTCACCGTGCGGCCGCTGAAGGAGATCACCGGCGCGGCGCTGTTCAACGAGGTGTTCCTGGACGACGTGTTCGTACCGGACGACTGCGTGATCGGCGAGGTGAACCAGGGCTGGGCGGTCGCCCGCGCGACGCTGGCCAGTGAGCGCGTCGCGCTGGGCAAGGGCAACGCGCTGTACGCGACGCTGAAGGACCTGCTCGCGTTCGCCCGCGACCGCGAGGTCGGCGAGATCCTGCTCCAGCGGCTCGGTGAACTGGTGTGCGAGAACCAGGCGATCGAGGCGTTGCACGCGCGGACCATCCTCCAGCAACTGTCCGGAATGGACACCAGCACCTCGTCGAACGTGAGCAAGTTCCTCGGCATGCGGTTCGGCCAGAAGATCGCCGAGCTGTGCCAGGACGAGCTCGGCGCGGCCGGGGTGTTCGAGGCGCCCGGGCAGCCCAGCGGCACCTGGATCGACCACCTGCTGTCCAGCCGGGCGATGACGATTTACGGCGGCACCACGGAAATCCAGCTCAACGTGATCGGGGAGCGGCTGCTCGGACTGCCGCGGGACCCGGTCGCCTAGTTCTCGATCGGCGGGTGGCAGAGGATGAAGCCCTCGGCCAGGGTCGCCGCGAACCGGGAGAGCCGTTCCGGCGGGTAGCGCTCCGGATCGTCGAGCGCAGCCGTCCCGCCTCTTCCATCCCCTTGAGTAGCAGCTGGGCGAGGAGTTCGACATCGAGCTCCTCGCCTTGCTCGCGATCCCGCATGAACCACCGGATGATCTCGGTGAACCGCGCCCGCGCCGCCGTCCGTCAGTTCGTGGTGCCCCGCTGATTCAGCGTCCGGTATTCGGCGGCGGTCAGGCGCCCGCTCCCCGGCCCCGCCCCCGACCCGGATCCCGGCGGCGGCAGGAAGGGACCTTTGCTCACGTATTTCCGTAGTAAAGGTCCCTCGCTCTCGTTCAACCGGAGCGAAGGTCCCTTGCTATTTTTTTTGGCGGCCTCCGGGTCAGGCGCTGCGGGGTTCGGGGACGGGGCGCACCGGGGCGGGGCGGAAGGCGTTGGGGGACAGGCCGGTCCAGCGGCGGAAGGCTCGGCGGAAGGCGCTGGGTTCGGAGTAGCCGAGGCGGGCGGCGACCTGGCGCACGGTTTGCCCTTCCTCGGTCAGCGCGGTCACCGCGAGTTCCCGGAGCAGCGTGTCGCGGATCGCCGCGTAGCTGGTGCCTTCCTGGTGCAGGCGGCGCCGGAAGGTCGGCGGGCTGAGGATCAGCCGCGCGGCGATGGCCTCGGCGGAGGGGAGGCGGTCGGGCAGGCTCCGCCGGAGCAGTTCGCGCACCTGGACGGCGAGGGCCGGGGCCGGTCCGATCGGGAGCAGTAGGCTCGCCGGGGCTTCGGCGAGCAGGGTCCGCAGATCGCGTTCGGTGCGGATGACCGGCGCGTCGAGCACGTCGGCGGCGAAGGTCAGGCAGGCCCGGCCGCGGAGGAAGAGCTTCGGCACACCGGAGATCAGGCGGCAGTCCTGCCCCGGCGGCGGCGCGGGATGCGGAAATTCCAAGGAGTGCAAGGGAATCGGTCGGCCGATCAGCCAGCCGCTGAACTGCTGCACGACGAAGAGCGCGGCCTCGATCAGCACCTGGCTGTACTTCTGGTGCATCGGCAGTTCCACCACGAACGACGCGAGCTGCGCGTGCCGGATGACCCGGGGCACGGGCAGCCCGGGGAACAGGCGGTAGAACCGGCACAGCCGCCGCAGCGCGCTCCCGAGATCGCCGCCGTGCACCGCGCCGAGGCACATCGTGGCGAACGCTCCGCGCGGTACCCGCCACGGCGCCAGGCCGAACAGATCGTCGTCGAGTTCCCGGCTCAGGGTGCGCAGCAGCCGCGAGATGCCTTCGCGATCGGTGGCGCTCGGCGGGAAAGTGGCGAGTCCCGAGCATTTCAGCAGTCGACCCAGATCGACCGGTGCGTGGCGCGCACCGGTCACGACGGCGTTGACGAGGCATTCGGGAATCCTGGTCGACACGGGACCTCCTTCGACGCCGCGGCGATATTAACATGCGTACTGGCATGTATGTTTCTCGATCGAGTGAGCGTTCCGGTATCCGCCGGTTGAGCACTCCGGTCCTCTGCGGGCGCGCGCAACCCTACGTAAGTTAGCTCACACGACACGGCAGCGGCGCGGTTCGGGAGGCGGTCGATGGGTCGATGGTGAGCACGCGAACCACCGGACCCCGCATCCCCGGGATCGCGCTGTTCGGGCAGATCGGCCGGGTGGCCGCGCTCTTCCTGGACGTCCTGCGCGCGCTTCCCCAGCGACCGTTCCAGGTGCGGGAGTTCCTGCAGCAGGCCTGGTTCTTCGCCAGCGTCACGATCCTGCCCACCGCGATGGTCTCGATTCCGTTCGGCGCGGTCGTCGCCCTGCAACTGGGTTCGCTGACCCAGCAGATCGGCGCGCAGTCGTTCACCGGTGCGGCCAGCGCGCTGGCGATCATCCAGCAGGCGAGCCCGCTGGTCACCGCCCTCCTCGTCGCGGGCGCCGGGGGCAGCGCGGTGTGCGCGGACATCGGTTCACGCAAGATCCGCGAGGAAATCGACGCGATGGAAGTTCTGGGTGTGAACCCGATTCACCGGCTGATCGTGCCCCGGGTGCTCGCCGCGATGGTGGTGGCCGTCCTGCTCAACGGCCTGGTCAGCGTGGTGGGCGTCGCGGGCGGGTACGCGTTCAACGTGCTGGTGCAGGGCGGCACCCCCGGCGCCTACCTGGCCAGCTTCAGCGCGCTCGCCCAGCTGCCCGATCTGGGCATCTCCTCGATCAAGGCACTGCTCTACGGCCTGGTCGCCGGGGTCGTCGCCGCGGATCGCGGGCTCAATCCGGGCGGTGGCCCCAAAGGCGTCGGGGACGCGGTCAACCAGTCGGTGGTGATCACCTTCCTGGTGCTGTTCCTGATCAACGCGGTGCTCACCGGGATCTATTTACAGCTCGTTCCACCGAAGTTGGTGTGAACCGTGTACACAACCAAAACGCCGGTGCCGCCTGTCATCGACCGAGTCCGCCGACTCGCGGCGGGTCCCAGCGGCGCGCTCGCCGACATGGGCCACCAGTTCGCCTTCTACGGCAAGGTCGTCGCCTGGATTCCCCGGACGCTGCACCGGTACCTGCGGGAAGTGCTGCGGCTGCTCGCGGAGGTCAGCTTCGGTACCGGCGCGCTCGCGGTCATCGGCGGCACGCTCGGCGTGATGATCGGGATGACCCTGTTCACCGGGACGATCGTCGGCCTGCAGGGATATTCGGCGCTGAACCAGCTCGGCACCGGGGCGCTCACCGGATTCTTCACCGCCTACTTCAACACTCGCGAGGTCGCGCCGCTTTCGGCCGGGCTCGCGCTGTCCGCGACGGTCGGCTGCGGATTCACCGCGCAACTGGGCGCGATGCGGATCTCCGAGGAGATCGACGCGCTCGAGGTGATGGGCGTGCCCAGCCTGCCGTACCTGGTCACCACGCGCGTGCTCGCCGGATTGGCGGCGGTGGTGCCGCTCTACGTGATCGGCCTGTTCACCTCCTACCTCGCCTCGCGCCAGATCACCGTGTGGATCTACGGCCAGTCGGCGGGCACCTACGACCACTACTTCAACCTGTTCCTGCCGCCGGAGGACGTGCTCTGGTCGTTCGGCAAGGTGCTGGTGTTCAGCCTGGTGGTGATCATGGGCCACTGCTACTACGGCTACCGCGCCCACGGGGGACCGGCCGGGGTCGGCGTCGCGGTGGGGCGCGCCGTCCGCACCTCGATCGTCGCGCTGACCGTGCTCGACTTCTTCCTCAGCCTGGCGATCTGGGGCGCCGACACCACGGTGAGGATCGCCGGATGATCCGCCGGGCCCGCTACCACCTGCTCGGGATCGCGTTCCTGACGGCCGTGGCGTCCTTCTTCGCGCTCACGATCGCCCTCTACACCAAGGCGTTCACCCAGCTCGTCGCGGTGACCGTGCAGACCGACCGGATCGGCAACCAGATGCGCCCCGGTTCGGACGTGAAGGTCCGCGACGTCGTGGTGGGGCAGGTCGCCGGAATCGAATCGGACGGGGAGCGCGCGACGTTGTCCCTGGCCTTGGCGCCGGACAAGGCGGCGGCGATCCCGGCGAATGTCACCGCTCGCTTCCTGCCCAAAACCCTTTTCGGGGAAAGGTTCGTGTCCCTGGAGGTGCCCGAGCGACCGGCTGGAACGCTCACCGACGGCGCGGTGATCGGCCAGGACCGCAGCCGCAACGCGGTGGAGACCGAGAAGGTTCTCGACGACCTCATGCCGGTGCTGCAGGCGGTCCAGCCGGAGAAGCTGTCCGCCACGTTGAACGCCGTGTCGACCGCGCTGCACGGGCGGGGTGGCACGCTCGGCGAGACGCTCGGCATGCTCGACGGCTACCTGCGCGAACTCCTGCCCTCGCTCCCGGATCTCACCGCCGTGCTCGCCGACACCGCGCCGGTGGCCGACCTCTACCACCGCGCCGGACCCGATCTGCTGGCCGCGCTGTCCGATCTGACCACCACCAGCCAGACCATCGCGCGGCAGCGAACCGCCTTGCAGACCCTGTTCGGCACGGTCACCACCGCGGCGATCGACGTGACGAACTTCGTCGCCGCCAACAAGGAGAACGTCATCCGGCTCGCCGCCGACAGCCGTCCGGCCGCGGAACTGCTCGCCCGGTACGCGCCGGAGTACCCCTGCCTGCTGCGGCAGATCGCGGACACCGTGCCCCTCGCCGAAGCCGTCACCGGACGCGGCACCGACCATCCCGGGGTGCTCTCGTTCACCATGGAGATCACCTCCAGCCGCGGCCAGTACCTGCCCGGCCGGGACACCCCGCGCTACGACGACCACCGCGGCCCGCGCTGCTACGACCTCCCGGCGCCGGGCGAAAAGGCCCCGCCCTACCCGCCCGAGGGCGCCTTCGCCGACGGCGCCTCGAAACCGGCCGTCAAACCTTCCGGTGGGGGCGGCGGAGGTTCGGCCGGATCGCTCGCGCATTCCCCCGCGGAACGGGACCTGATCGCCGTGCTGCTGGCGCCCCGGCTCGGCGTGCCGCCGCGGGACGTGCCCGGCTGGAGCAGCCTCCTGGTCGGACCGCTCTACCGCGGGGCGGAGGTGACCGTGCGATGAGGGGACTCACCGGGCCGGTGCTCAAACTGGCCGTGTTCGCCGCGGTCACGCTCTTCCTCACCGGTCTGCTCGGGGTGACCGTCGCGAACGTCCATTTCGGACCATCGACGGACTACCGGGCGCAGTTCAGCGACGTGCTGGGACTCAACGAAGGCGACGACGTACGGATGTCCGGGGTCAAGGTGGGCAAGGTCACCGGCATCAGGACGGCGGATCCGCGGTACGCCGAGGTCCGGTTCAGCATCGAGGACGGCCGGCCCATCGCCGCCGACGCGACCGCCGCGTTGCGGTACCGGAACCTGATCGGCCAGCGCTACCTGGCACTCGACTCGGACGCGCCGCGACCGGGCGGCGAGCTCGCACCGGGTGGCACGATCCCGGTTTCCCGTACGAAACCCGCGATCAACCTGACCGAGCTGTTCAACGGTTTCAAACCTCTTTTCCAGACCCTGAAACCGAACGACGTCAACCAGCTCGCCGGGGAGATCATCCAGGTCCTGCAGGGGGAGGGCGGCACGATCGACGGCGTGCTCGCGCACACCGCGTCGCTCACGTCCACTTTGGCCGGTCGGGACCGGGTGATCGGCGCGGTGATCGACAACCTCAACCGGGTGCTGGACACGGTGAACTCGCGCAGCGCCGAGCTTTCCGGCCTGATCACGCAGACCCAGGCACTCGTCTCCGGACTCGCCGAGCAGCGCGAACCCATCGGCGAGGCGGTGAGCGGACTCGGGGAACTGGCGGACAGCACGTCCGGCCTGCTCGCCCAGGCCCGCACCCCGCTCAAGGAGAGCATCACCGCGCTCGGCGGGCTCGCCAGGAACCTCAACGATTCGGCGCCGCTGGTGGAGCAGTTCCTGCGCACGCTCCCGGAGAAGGCCCGAATCCTGACCCGGGTGGGCAGCTACGGAAGCTGGCTGAACTTCTACCTGTGCGGGTTCACCGGGGAGATCGGGCTGAACGCCTTCCACGTGAACCTGCCGATCCTGCCCCTGCCCGCCACCACCAGCGCGCCGAGGTGCCGCCCGTGAAATCCTTCCGCGAACGCAATCTGCCCCTGCTCGGAGTGGTGTCCACCGCGGTGGTCGCGCTCGCCGTGCTGGCCGCGCTCAACGCGGACAAGCTGCCGTTCCTCGGCGGCGGCACCACCTACGCGGCCGAGTTCGCCGAAGCCGCCGGCCTGGACGATCAGGCGGAGGTGCGGGTCACCGGCGTGAAGGTCGGCGAAGTGTCCGATGTGGAGCTCGAAGGCGACCACATCCGGGTCGAGTTCACCGTTTCCGGCGTGCCGATCGGCGACCGGACGACCGCATCCATCGAGATCAAAACCCTGCTGGGCCAGAAGTACGTCTCGCTCAGCCCGGCGGGCGACACGCCGCAGGATCCGGCGGAACCGATTCCCCGCGGGCGAACCCGGGTCCCCTACGACCTCGGTTCGGTGGTCAACGATCTGACGAATTCGGTGGGACAGCTGGACAGCGCCCAGCTGGCGCGGAGCTTCCAGGTCATCTCGGACACCTTCGCCGGCAGCACGGGGCCGGTACGGGAGGCCCTCGACGGGTTGTCCGCGCTGTCCAAGACGATCTCCTCGCGCGACACCGAACTCGCCACCCTGCTGCGCAACGCGAGCCAGGTGACCACCACGGTGGCCGATCGGGACGCCGAGTTCCGGCGGTTGCTCACCGACGGCCAGGCGCTGCTCGGGGAGATCCAGTACCGCAAGGACGCCATCGGGCGGTTACTCACCGCGACCAGGAACCTCGCCGGTCACCTCAGCGGTGTCGTCGCGGACAACCGGGGCCGCGTCGGACCCGCGCTGACCGAACTGGGCCGGGTCACCGATCTGTTGCAGCGCAACCAGGACAATCTCGCCGAGGGGCTGCGGAACTTCGCGCCCCTGGCCCGCACCGGCGTCAACGCGCTGGGCAACGGGCGCTGGGTGGAGGTCTACCTGTGCGGGCTGCTGCCGCCGAACGTCAACTTCGGACCGCTCTCGATGAACCCGCACGGCTGCCTGGGGGACCGATGACCGCGCGGACCAGAGCGGAACTGTCCGCCTACCGGATCGCGGCGGTCGCCTGCGTCGCGCTGCTGGTCCTGGCGACCGCGCTGTGGTGGCTCACCCGGGCGGGCGGCGGCACCGCGGTGACCGCGTATTTCGGCAACGCGGTCGGCGTGTACCCGGGTTCGGACGTGCGCGTGCTCGGGATGAAGGTCGGCACGATCGACGCGGTCGTACCGCAGGGCCCCCAGGTGAAGGTCGAGATGACCGTCGACGACGGGGTGCGGATCCCGGCGAACGCGAGCGCGGTCGTCGTCGCGCCGACCCTGGTCAGCGACCGGTACGTGCAGCTCACCCCGGTCTACACCGGCGGCGAGGTGCTGCGGTCGGGGACCGCGATCCAGCGCGACCGCACCGCCACCCCGGTCGAACTGGACGAGATGACCCGCAGCCTGGAACGGCTCGCCGCCGCGCTCGGGCCCGACGGGGCGAACGCGCGGGGCGCGCTCTCCGGCGCGCTGAACACCGGGGCCGCGGTGCTCGACGGCAACGGGCAGCGGCTCGGCGACACCCTCGCGCGGCTCGGCGAGGCGGCCGCGACGCTGGAGAACTCGAAGGGTGATCTGTTCGCCACGGTCGACGGGCTGGCCCGGTTCAGCCGGACCCTGGCCGAAAGCGACACGCAACTGCGCGGGCTGTCCGGGCAGCTCGCCGACGTCACCGGTTTCCTCGCCGGTGAGCGCGAGAACCTGGGCGCGGCGATGGGATCGATCGCCACCGCGCTGACCGAGGTGCACGATTTCCTCGCGGCCAACCGCGGCCAGATCCAGTCCAATGTAGACAAGTTGACCGGGATCACGCAGGCGCTGGTCGACCAGCGCGGCGCGCTCGCCGAGATCCTCGACGTGGCGCCGCTGGCCGCCGCGAACTCGATCAACTCCTACGATCCGGCGTCGGGCACCCTGCAGGCCAGGGCGAACCTCAACGAACTCACCAGCCCGCCCGTGCTCATGGTGTGCCAGTTGCTGCGCCAGGGCGCGCCGGAACAGGTACCCCAATTCCTGTTCGACGCCTGCGAGAAGGTCGCGCCCATCCTGGACGGCACGCTCAAACTGCCGTCGGTCGCGGAGACCCTGGGCGCGATTCAGGCGGGCAAGCTGCCGCCGTTGCCGCTGCCGCTGGTGCACACCCCGGGTGGCGCCACGATCGTCGCCCCGCCCGAAGGTGGTGGACCGTGAGGTGGTCGCTGGTGTGGTGCGCGGTGGCGCTGGCGGCCACCGGGTGCAGTGGCGTCCGCGATCTGACGCTGCCCGGCGGCGCGGACGTCGGCGAGCACCCGTACCAGGTGAAGGTGCTGTTCGCCGAGGTCGCGGACCTGGTGCCGCAGGCGGCGGTCAAGGTCAACGACGTTCCGGTCGGGCGCGTGGACGCCATCTCCCTGGAACGCGACAACCACACCGTCGCGGTGACGGTTTCGCTCAACCGCGCGGTCACGCTCCCGGCGAACGCGACCGGCCGGTTGCGCCAGTCGAGCCTGCTCGGGGAGAAGTTCGTCGACCTGGCACCGCCTGCCGGGCAGGCGCCCCGGGGCACGCTGACCGACGGGGCGGTGATCGGCCTGGATCGCACCGCCAAGAGCACCGAGGTGGAGCAGGTGCTCGGCGCGCTGTCGCTGCTGCTGGGCGGTGGTGGCCTGGAGCAGGCCCAGTCCATCACCGAGGAACTGAACGCCGCGATGTCCGGCAACACCGGCCGGATCCGCTCCCTGCTGTCCGATGTGCACACTTTGGCGTCTACTTTGGACGCTCAGCAGGGGAACATCACCCGCGCGCTGGACAGCGTGGCGCGGTTGTCCGGCACCCTGGCCGGGCAGCGCGATTCCATCGCGGGCGCGCTGGACCACCTGGCGCCGGGGATGCGGGTGATCACCGAGCAACGCGATCAGCTCGTCGGCATGCTGCAGGCCCTCGACCGGCTCTCCGCGGTCGCGGTGGACACGGTCGAGAAGAGCCGCGACGATCTGGTGGCCGATCTGCGCGCGGTCGAGCCCACGCTGCGCAAGCTCGCGGAGGCGGGTGACGCGCTGCCCCGATCGTTGCAGCTGCTGTTCACCTACCCGTTGCCGGATTCGGTGCTGGACGCGGTGAAAGGCGACTACGTCAACGGTCAGATCAAGGCGGACCTCAAACTCGACGAACTCCTCGGGAACATCACCAGTTCACCGCATCCGGTCATCCCGCTGCCCGGGACCACCCCGACCCCGAACCCGGCCGGTGCGGTGCCGCCGATCGCGCCGCCGCTCCCGCTGCCGCCCGTGGGCGGGAGCCAGGACGGCGGGTTGCTCGGCACCTTGCTCGGTGGCCTGCTGGGAGGTTCGTGATGTTGCTGCGGCGCACCCGGATCCAGATCGCGGTGTTCTTCGTGATCGCGGTGCTGAGCGTGGGATACGCGGGCTGGCGGTACGCCGGGCTGGACCGGTTGTTCGGACATCGCGGGTACCTGGTTTCGGTGGAACTCACCCGGGGCGGCGGGATCTTCCCGGGTGCGGACGTCACCTACCGCGGGGTGAGCGTCGGGCGGGTGACCGAGATCCGGCTCACCGGCTCCGGTGTCGAGGCCCGTCTCGACCTGGATCCGGACGCGCCCCGGGTGCCCGCTTCGGCGAAGGCGGTGGTGGCCAACCGGTCCGCGATCGGGGAGCAGTACCTCGACCTGCGGCCGGAGGCCGATGGCGCGCCCTTCCTCGGTGACGGGGATCGGATCGCGCAGCGGGAGAGCACCCTGCCGCCCCGGCCCGAACAACTCCTCGCCACCACCGACGCGCTCCTGACCAGCCTGCCGACCGACTCGCTGCGCACGGTCGTCGACGAGCTGGACAAGGCGTTCTCGGGAAGTGGCCCGGAACTGCAACGCATTCTGGACGCGACCGCCGCGTTCCTGCCGACCGCGATCGAGCACTTGCCGCAGACCAAATCGCTGCTGGCCGATGGGCGAACCGTGCTGGCCACCCAACGGGACCTCGCCGAACCGATCACCACGTTCGGCGGCGACCTGCGAGCCCTGGCCGCCCAGCTCAAGACCTCGGATCCGGATCTGCGCCGCCTCGTCAACGCGAGCCCGCCGCTGGCCAGGCAGGCGAGCGAGATCCTGGCGCAGTCCGGTTCGGACTTCTCGGTGGTGTTCGCGAACCTCCTCACCACGGCCCAGATCCTGAAGACCCGGGTGGACGGCCTGGAACAGGGCCTGATCCTCTACCCGTACCTCCCGGTGATCGGCCGGTCGGCCCTCCCCGGCGACGGCACGGCCCACCTCGGCCTGGTGCTCACCGCGTTCAACCCGCCGTCGTGCACCAAGGGATACGAAGGCACCCGCCACCGCCCCGGATCCGATCTCACCGACGCCGAACCGAACCGGAACGCCTACTGCGCCGAACCGCCGGGCAGCCCGATCGGCGTGCGCGGCGCCCAGAACGCCCCCTACGGCGGCGTCCCGCGAGACGTGCCGGTGCCCGCGGCCAGCCAACCGGCCACCGACTCCCCGGCCCTGCCGGGAATCCTCGGCTCGGCCCCACCCCTGCTCACCGGCCTGGCCGCCCTGCTGGGCCTGCGCTGAGCCCGCGAGTTCCCCGTTCGGGCAAGCGAATTGCACACTCAGGTAAGCGAGTTGCACGTTCAGGTTTCCCGGCAGGCCTTCCCGCGCGGTGCTTCGAAGCCCCCCAGTGGAGTTTTCCAGTGTGGCCGCCCTGTGTCGTGGTGGCTGTGTTCCGGAACGGGGAACTCACTCGACCGAAACGCGGGACACGCGCGACCAGAACGGGGGACTCGCGGGCAGCTAAGGCCCGCCGCGCGCGAGTTCCCCGTTACGGACGTGCGAGTTCCCCGTTTCGGGCTACCGAGTTGCCCGTTTCGGTAGGCGGATGCCGCGCCCGGGCTCCCGGCGAGCACGGCGGCGGCGCGCGGTGCGGAGTGTTGCCGAGTGCGCAATTCGCGGTCCTGAACGTGCAATTCGCGTGCCCGAGCGTGTAACTCGCCTGCCTGAACGTGTAACTCGCGGGCGTTGAACGCCGGTGGGGTATGGCGGCCTGCCCGCCGCCATACCCCACCGTGACCAGAATGGCTCAGGTGTACCAGGTGGGTTCGGGAAGCTCGCCGAGGAGCGCGAAGCGGCCGACTTCGCGGCGTTTGTAGGCGACCGGGTCGTGCAGCGAATGGGTGCGGAGGTTGCGCCAGAAGATGTCCAGGCCCACCTTGTTCGAGGTGGCCCGGGCGCCGGTCACCTCGAAGATCTTGGTGCCGATTTCCAGGCCGGTGTCGATCGCGCGCTGCTTGGCGGCGGCGATCCGGACGGCGGCGTGGCCGCGTGCCTCGGGGGTGAGGTTCTCCCGGGGAGCGTGCAACAGCGCGGAGAGCTCCGCGCCCGCCGAGTTCGCCAGTTCTTCGGCGGCCCACAGTTTCGACTGGAGATCGCCGTAGGCGTCGAGGATGTACCACTCGTCGGCGGCGCTCTCCTTGTTGTCGCCGCCGTAGGGCCAGGGCCGGGTGCGGTCCCGGGTGTAGGCGGTCGCCGTCTCCAGCGCCGAACGGGCGATGCCGAGGTAGAAGTTGGCGAACACGAGCTGGATGGTCGGCAGGTTCAGCGTCGAGTAGGTGCGCTCGACGAATTCCTTGTCCACGTAGCCGGCCGCGTCCGACCAGTCGACCCGGACGTTGTTGACGCTGACGCTGCCCGATTCGGTGAGCCGCTGGCCGAGGTTGTCCCAGTCGTCGTGGAAGACGATGCCCTCCTGCTGGGACGGCACGATCGCGAAGATGTGCTTCCCGGTGCCGTCGAGCACACCTTCCAGCACGGTCAGATCGGAAACCTTCGACCCGGTGGAGAAGCTCTTCCGTCCATTGTAGACAATCTGGTCGCCCTCGTCGGCGATCACCAGGTCGTTGTCCCGCGGATTCACCGCACCACCGAAGAAGAAGGTGTTCTTCGTGTACAGCTCCTCGACCGCGGCGATCTGCGCTTCGGTGCCCACCAGGCGGGCCGCCCACGCCCAGAGGTAGTGGTAGCCGAGCAGTTGGCCGATCGAGCCGTCACCGGCGGCGACCTCGCGGATGACCCGGTACGCGGTTTCCCAGCGCTGCCCGGCGCCGCCGTGCTCGACCGGCCCGAGCAGGGTCACCAGCCCGGCGTCCTTGAGCAGGCGCACCTCGGCCAGCGGGGTGGCGCCCGCGCGGTCGCGCTCCACCGCGTCCCGGCGCAGAATCGCGGCCACTTCGGCGGCCCGTTCGATCCACTGCTCGGCGTTGTGCGGCAACGGTTTGTCGGACCACGCCGATGTGGTCGCGGTTTCCTGGACTGTGGTCACGAGGTCTCCCTGAACTGGAAAAGTGGTTGTCGGGTGGAGAATCCCGGCCGGGGAAACGCACTTCGGATGAAACCGCGCGGGCGACCTGGGGTCAACGCGGGTCCAGGCGATGGGAAATAGGCAGGCCGCGTCAGTCCAGTGCCGCGCGCTGGGCGCGGGGCAGTGCCGCGACGATGAGATCGTAGGAATCCTCGATCAGATCCCGCACCAGCTCGTCCGGGAGCGAACCGTCGAGCAGCACGGTGTTCCAGTGCCGCTTGTTCAACCGGTAGCCCGGTTCGATCGCGGGATAGGCGGCGCGCAACTGCTCCGCGAGTTCGGGATCGCATTTGAGGCTCACCCGCAGCGGCTCCTGCCGGAGCGAACTGATCGCGAACACCTTCCCCGCGACCTTGAACACCGAGCGCTCGGGGTACCGGGGGAAGGGGAACTCCTCGCGGGCGCCTCGCCGGGCGAGGCAGGCCGCCCGGAGCTCGTCCGGTGTCACCCGGTCAGGTGGCCGGGGCCCAGGCGTGTTCGACCGCCGCCGCGCGGGCCTTGCGCCGGAGCCCGGCGAGGCTGTGCTTGGCGGGCACGAGCAGCGCGGTCAGCCAGTTGCGCCGGTATTCCTCCAGGGCCACGGCCACGGGTCGATGCCGGACACAGTGCACAAGCCCCGGCGTACCGAGCCGGTGCCTCCCGACGTGCTTGCTGGCTGGCATCGTTCCTCCGTCTGGCCGCCTTCCCGCCGCGCACGGTATGCGATGAGGACGCTAAGTCGAGTTAAGCTCCCGGCGTGTCACCCATAAAGGTTGAGTAACACGTCACGATGATCTTGCAAAACGCCACGAGTTATGACCCGCGCCGCCGCCCGCGCCCGGTCGATCTTCGGCTGGTTGAATGCACCCATGCTGCGTGTGGGGCTGACCGGAGGCATCGGGGCGGGTAAGTCGACGGTCGCGTCGCGGCTGGCCGAGCACGGCGCCGTGCTGATCGACGCCGACCGGATCGCCCGTGAAGTGGTCGAACCCGGCACCGAAGGGCTGGCCGAGGTGGTCGCGGCCTTCGGGGAGGACGTCCTCACCCCCGAGGGCGCGCTCGACCGGGCGGCGCTCGCGGCCCGGGCGTTCGCCGACGAGGAGTCCCGGCGCCGGTTGAACGCGATCGTGCACCCGCGGGTCGGCGCCCGCACCGCCGAGCTGATGGCGCAGGCCGCGCCGGACGCGATCGTCGTGCACGACCTCCCCCTGCTGGTCGAAGGCGGCCTCGCGCCGCACTACCACCTGGTGGTCGTGGTGGACGCCCCGGTGGACGTCCGGGTCGCCCGGCTGGTCGAGGCCCGCGGGATGGCCGAGGCGGACGCCCGCGCCCGCGTCGCGGCGCAGGCCACCGAGGAGCAGCGCCGCGCCGCCGCCGACGTGTGGCTGGACAACGGCGGCCCCGAGGACGTCGTGCTGTCCGCGGTCGACGCGCTGTGGGCCGACCGGCTGGTGCCGTTCGAGGCGAACGTCCGGCTGCGCCGCCCGCGGGCCCCGCGATCCGCGCTGATCTCGCCCTACGACGAGACCTGGCCCGCGCAGGCCGCCCGGGCGATCGCCCGCCTGCGGGCCGTGGCCGGGGACAAGGCGCTCCGGATCGACCACATCGGCTCGACCTCGGTGCCCGGCCTGCCCGCCAAGGACATCGTCGACCTCCAGCTCACCGTGGCCACCCTGGACGACGCGGACGCCCTCGCGGACGCCGTCTCCGATGCCGGGTTCCCCCGGGCGAGCGGGGAGTGGTGGGACGATCCGCAGGAAGAGGGCGCGCCGGTCTGGCCGAAGCGGTTCCACTTCGGCGGCGACCCCGGACGGCCGGTCAACCTGCACGTCCGGTCCACCGAGACCCCGGCCTGGCGGCTGGCCCTGCTCTTCCCGGAGTACCTGCGCGCCCATCCCGCCGCGCGCGACTCCTACGCCGAGGTCAAATGGCGGCTCGCGCGCGAGCACGCGGCGGACGGTTCGGTGGACGCCTACGCGAACGAGAAGCAGCACTGGGTGAACGCGATCTTCGACCAGGCCGAGGAGTGGGCCACCAAGACCGGCTGGTCGCCCAGCTGATCAGCGCCCGCCGAGCAGGCCGCGCTCGAAGGCGACGGCCACGGCGGCGGCGCGGTCCTTGACGCCGAGCTTGGCGTAGGCGTGCAGCAGGTGCGTTTTCACCGTGGCCTCGCTGATGAACAGCCGGGCCGCGGCCTCCTTGTTGGTGCAGCCCCGGGAGACCAGGCCGAGCACCTCGATCTCCCGCTGGCTCAACGGTTCCCGCACCGGGGCGCGCATCTGGCCGATGATCCGGCTGGCCACCGCGGGGGAGAGCACCGCCTCACCGCGCGCGGCGGCGCGGACCGCGCGGAACAGGTCCTCCCGGGGCGAATCCTTGAGCAGGTACCCGGTCGCCCCGGCCTCGATCGCGGGCAGCACGTCCGAATCGGTGTCGTAGGTGGTCAGCACCAGGACGCGCGCCGGATTGCCCAGCTTCGCCAGTTCGGTGATCGCGGTGACCCCGTCGGTGCCCGGCATCCGCAGGTCCATCAGCACCACGTCCGGGCGCAGCCGCTCGGCCAGCGTCACCGCCTCGGCGCCGTCGGCCGCCTCGCCCAGCACCTGGAAACCCGCGTCGCCGGTGAAGATGCCGCGCAGCCCGTCCCGCACGATCGGGTGGTCGTCGGCGATGAGCAGGGTGATCATCGTGTCTCGTCTCCCGCCGCCACGGCCGGCACGCTGGCGGAGATGGCGGTGCCCCCACCCGGCTCGGATTCGATGTCGAGGGTCCCGGCCAGGCGTTGCACCCGGTGCCGCATCCCGGTCAGGCCGAACCCGCCGCCCGGGTTCGAACCCGCCCGCGCGTTCGGATCGAAACCGGTCCCGTCGTCGCGGACGTCGAGTGTCACCTGATCCTCCATATAGGACAGTGTGATCCCGGCGCGGCTCGCGTGCGCGTGTTTGGCCACATTGGACAGTGCTTCCTGGGTGACGCGCAGCAGGGTCGCCTCGATCTCCGGGTGCAGCGGCCGCGCGGTGCCGGTCTCGGCGAACTCCACCGGCACCGCGCACCGATCGGACCAGCGCCGCGCCACCCCGCGCAGGGCGTCCGGCAGCCGGGCCGAATCCAGCGCCTCGGGCCGCAGCGCGTGCACCGAGCGCCGCGCCTCGGCCAGGTTCTCCCGGGCCAGCGCGGACGCGGTGGCCAGGTGCCGCCGCCGTTCCGCCGGATCGTCCGCGGCCTGTTCGGCGGCCGCGAGCTGGGTGACGATCCCGGTCAACCCCTGCGCCAGCGTGTCGTGGATCTCCCGGCTCAGCCGCTGCCGCTCGTCGAGGATCCCGGCCTCGCGGGCCTGCGCGAGCAGTTGCCGGTGCAGGCCCGCGTTCTCCCGCAGGGCCTCCTCCAGCTCCCGGTTGGCCCGCCGCCGCCCTTCGTTCTGCGCGACGAGTTGGTCGGCCATCACCGCACCGCCCCCGATCGCCAATGTCTGCACCACGATGACGACCAGCATCAGGTACGGCCGATCGGTGAACGCGGCCGGGATGCCGCCGAACGAGGTCACGTTGAGCGCGATCGACACCGCGGACAGGCCGGTCCACATCATCCACGTCGGATTCAGCCGGATGGCGTGCAGGAATCCGCCGACCAGGAAGACCACGAAGAGCTGATCCCGGGCGACGAGCGCGATCGCGATCGCCAGCAGACCCGCGAACGAGAACGCCTGCGCCCGCGCATCGTTCAGCCAGCGCGGCCCCGGCAGCGTGTCGGTCGCGAGCAGCCACGCGAACGCGACCCCGGCGAGCACGAGCGATCCGGCGCGGTGCTCGGCGGGGCGCGACGGTTCGAACAGGACGAGCGCGGTCGACACCGCGAGGAGCAGGTGCGGCGTCGCGATCTCCAACCGGAGGGCCCACGGTTCCCATGGGGAGGGATCCGTCGACGGCCAGAAGGCCGACCTCCTCCGCTCGCGCATGGCGTCATTATCTCCGGGTCATGCCCCGAGATCGCGCAGCCGCGGCCACAGCGACGACCACGGTTCGAGCCGCCCGGTGGCCAGCCAGATCGGCGTGCCCTGGGTGCTGTTGTCCACCCCGAGCCCGTTGTCGACCGTGCCCACCGGCCGCAGGTCCGCGAAGCGCCCGGCCAGCCGGGACGGATCCCGGCCGACGAAGAGCACGGCGTCGGTGTCGTCGCGGGGGCGGGTGAGGGTGAAGTAGCCGCGGTTGCCGCTGGCCGGTTCGGGCAGCCCCTTCGCCGGGCCGTAGTGGTCGATCGCGGAGGCCAGCCAGTACTTCTGGGTGATGATCGCGGTCCGGGCGCGTCGCGCCTCCGGCAGCCGGAGGTAGGCGGCCGCCACCGAATCCACCGATTCCGGCCAGCCGATTTCGGCGGCGGCGTAGACCGGCCTCGGCAGGTCCGGTCTGCCCGCGATCCAGGACGCCGGGTAGAGCGGCAGCGTCACCGGCAGCATCAGCAGCGAGAGCAGGTACACCGGCCAGGTCGGCACCCAGCGCCACCAGCGCGCCGGGCTTCCGCGTTCGATCTCGACCGCGGCCGCCGCCCAGCAGAAGGCGAACATCCCGGCCAGGTAGTAGTAGCGGCCGCTGACCGCGAGGAACACGGCGGCCAGGCCGAGCGTGGTCCAGCCGAGGAAGCGGTACGGCCGCAGCTCGGACGAGCGGAGCAGCCGCCACACGCCGTAGCACAGCAGGACCGCCCCGGCCAGGATGCCCGCGGTCCCGAGCGTGCCCGGGAGGAAGGTCAGCCTGCCGATCCAGCCCTGGGTTTCCTCGCTGGAGATCGCCTCGCCCATCTCCAGTTGCGGCCAGCCGTGGTTCGCCTGCCAGATCAGGGTGGGGACGGTCGCGGCCAGGGCGATCGCCGCGCCTGCCCAGAGCGCCGGGCGGCGCAGCAGGTCCCGCGGACCGAAGATCAGCAGGCAGACCCCGGCGACCAGCCAGAAACCCAGGATGAGGAACTTGACGTTGAGGGCAACCCCGGTGACCACCCCGGCCCAGATCAGCAGCCCGTCGGACCGGGTCCGGATCCAGCGCGCGAGCAGCCAGAGCAGCACGGTCCACAGGAACGGGTCGATGGTCGAGGTCGCGAGGTAGTGCCCGGTGCCGAGGAACTGGGCGCACACCGCGTACGCCCCGGCGGTGAGGAGTTGCGCCCGGCGGCGTCCGCCCAGTTCGCGGGCGATCATCGCGGCGAAGACCACGCCCGCGACCGTCACCAGGATCGCGGGCAGCCGCAGCACGGTCAGCGAGCCGGGGGCGAGCGTGTCCATCGCGCGGGCGAGCAGCGGGAGGACTGGGGGCTGGTCGGCATACCCCCAAGCAAGATGCCGACCAGCCGCCAGAAAATAGAGTTCGTCGCCGAAGTAGCCGTACCGGCCACTGAGGACGAACAGCAGCAGCCCGACCGCCCCGGCCACCGCGAAAACGGGGCCGCGAGCGAGAGCCGGAACTGAGACGTGCGCTCGCGCCGTTTGGTTCTCGGTGATCTTGATCGTGGCCATGATCACGACCACCGGAAGAATCGGGCCGCGAGGGAACCGCACACCGCGAGGCACACCCCGAGCGCGATCAGCTGCAGCAACCGCGGATCGTTCCCGGCCCACGCCGCGCGCAGCGAGTTCAGCGTCGCGCCGAGCGGCAGCACGTCGGCCACCCCCTGCAGGAACGCGGGCAGCTTCTCCTTCGGCACCCACACCCCGCCGAGCGCGAGCATCGGGAAGAACAGCACCGAGCCGACGCCCGCGGCGGTGCGCCCGGTCGACGCGAGCGCGGCGACCACCAGTCCGGTGGAGAACAGCGCGGCGGTGCCGAGCACGAGGGAGAGGAGGAAACCGGGCAGGTTCTCCGGTCCGGACATGCCCAGGGCCAGCATGCCGATGCCGAACACCAGCAGCACCACCGCGAACGCGGCGACGAGGTTGACCACGAGCTGGGCGGTGAGCACTCCGGTCGGCGACACCGGGCTCGCGGCGAGCCTGCGCAGCACGCCCTTCTCGCGGTAGGTGGCGATCGTGTTCGGCAGCGTGGTCAGCGCCATCATGGCGAGCACGAGCGTGATCGACATCGGCGCGATGAACGTGTCGAGGGCGGACTTCCCGCCGAACTCCGCGCTCGGTTCCCGGATCCCGGGCATCAGGCCGAACACCAGCAGCAGGCCCAGCGGAAGGCCGAACACGAGGATCGGGCCGCCCGGATCGCGCAGGAACAGCTTGGTTTCGACCGCCGTCATCTTGGCGAAGGCTGACAAGGGTTTCTCCTGGTTCTAGTCGAGTTTCCGGCCGGTGAGCGCGACGAACGCGTCGTCGAGGTTCGCCTGCTCGACCCGAAGCTCCCCGGCGATGACCTGCCTGCGGGCGAGCACCGAGGTGACGGCGTGCAGCACGTTCCCGGTGCCGGTGACGAGCACCTGCCCGCCGCGCCGCTCGACCGTGCGGACCTCGGGCAGGGCGGTGAAGACCTCGTCGGGGACCGGGGCCGACGGGCGGAACCGGATCCGCTGCTCGTCGTTCACCCGCGCGACCAGGCCGGACGGGGTGTCGATGGCGACCACGCGACCGGCGTCGATCACCGCGATCCGGTCGCAGAGCCGTTCGGCCTCTTCCATGAAGTGAGTGACCAGCAGGATCGTCACCCCGCGATCGCGCACGCCTTCGATGAGTTCCCAGGTGTCGCGCCGAGCCTGCGGATCGAGGCCGGTGGTGAGCTCGTCGAGTACGGCGATCTCCGGGCTGCCGATCAGGGCGAGCGCGATGGACAGCCGCTGCTTCTGCCCGCCGGACAGCTTCCGGAACTTGGTGTCGCGTTTCTCGGTGAGGCCGAGTTCGGCGAGCAGCTTCTCCGGATCGGCGGGGCGGCGGTAGAAGGAGGCGTAGAGGTCGAGCGCCTCGGCGACCTTCAGCTTGTCCGGCAGCTCGCTCTCCTGCAGCTGCACGCCGAGCCGCTGCCGCAGTTCGGCGGTGTCCCGGCGCGGATCGAGGCCGAGCACCGAAACCGTGCCCTGGTCCGGGGTGCGCAGCCCTTCCAGGCATTCGACGGTGGTGGTCTTCCCGGCGCCGTTGGGGCCGAGGATCCCGAAGACCTCCCCGCGTTCCACGGTGAAGGACACGTCGTCCACCGCGACCTTGTCCCCGTATCTCTTGGCGAGGTGTGCGACCTCGATGACCGGCATCGCGAGATCCCCTTCTCGATCGGTGTTCCACTGGATCGAGAATCTCGTGTGCGGGGGTGGCCGCGGATCGTCTCGGCGGCCAGATCCGGGATCAACCGGCCGGTGGCGCGGATCCACCGATCGGTTGATGCGCTAGTGGCGGCGCCAGGTCAGTTCGATGTCCAGAGTGGACAGCCAGCGGCCCAGGTCGTAGCCGTGCGCGGCGAGCCCGTCGATCGCGGCGTAGGCGGTTTCCAGGGCGTGCTGGGCCCGTTTCGCCGACAGCAGGCCCGCTTCGGCGGCGGCGAGCAGCTCGTCGGTGTCGAGCACCTCGAGGCGGTGGCCGGTCTTCAGCACCAGATCGAGGTAGAGGTCGGTGGCCCGCCAGGCCGGGCCGTCCGATTCGATCTCCACCACGTCGAGGTAGAAGTCCTGGTCCCGCTCGTGGCCCGCGGAGAACCAGAAATCGGTGATCCGCAGGCCGAGTGCGGGGAGCAGCCACGATTCGAGGTAGTGGAACTGCGCGCGGCCCGGGGCGGGCCGGGCCAGGTAGAGGCCGAACGGCTCCACGCGGTACTCCTCGACCTCGCGCGCGATGCCCTTGGGGTCGACGTTGATCCGGGCGGCGAGGTCGAAGGTCTCGATCTTCGGGGCGTGCATACCGCCCATCTTGCCGTGATCGCGACGACGACCGCCTCCGCTCGCCGACCGACCGCTGTGACGGATGTGACTGCTGCGACTGTTGTGGCTGCGCCTGACGAGGCCCCGCCCCACCGGAGAGAAACTGTCGGTGGGGACGCCTACTCTGGGCATCGTGGCTTTTGCGACTGAACACCCCGTGCTGGCTCACTCCGAGTTCCGTCCGGTTTCCGAGGTGCCTCGGGCGGACGGCAAGTTCAAGGTGGTCAGCGACTACCAGCCCGCCGGTGACCAGCCGGCGGCGATCGACGACCTCGAACGCCGCATCAAGGCGGGGGAGAAGGACGTCGTCCTGCTGGGCGCCACCGGTACCGGCAAGTCCGCGACCACGGCCTGGCTGATCGAGCGCGTCCAGCGGCCGACGCTGGTGATGGCGCCGAACAAGACGCTCGCCGCCCAGCTGGCCAACGAGCTGCGCGAGTTCTTCCCGCACAACGCGGTCGAGTACTTCGTCAGCTACTACGACTACTACCAGCCCGAGGCGTACATCGCGCAGACCGACACCTACATCGAGAAGGACTCGTCGATCAACGACGACGTCGAGCGGCTGCGCCACTCCGCCACGATGAGCCTGCTCTCCCGGCGGGACGTCATCGTGGTCGCCTCGGTGTCCTGCATCTACGGCCTGGGCACGCCGCAGTCGTACCTGGACCGCTCGTCCCACCTCAAGGTCGGTGACGAGGTCGAGCGGGACGTCCTGCTGCGCGCGCTGGTGGACGTGCAGTACACGCGCAACGACATCGCGTTCTCCCGGGGCACCTTCCGGGTCCGCGGCGACACCGTGGAGATCATCCCGGCGTACGAGGAACTGGCCATCCGGGTCGAGTTCTTCGGCGACGAGGTCGACAAGCTGTACTACCTGCACCCGCTCACCGGCGACATCGTGCGCGAGGTCGACGAGGTCCGGATCTTCCCGGCCACGCACTACGTGGCGGGGCCGGAGCGGATGGAGAAGGCGATCCGCGGCATCGAGGCCGAACTGGAGGAGCGGCTCGCGGACCTGGAGAAGCAGGGCAAGCTGCTGGAGGCGCAGCGGCTGCGGATGCGCACCGCCTACGACATCGAGATGATCCGGCAGGTCGGCTTCTGCTCGGGCATCGAGAACTACTCGCGGCACATCGACGGGCGGCCCGCCGGTTCGGCCCCGGCCACCCTGATCGACTACTTCCCGGACGACTTCCTGCTGGTCATCGATGAGTCGCACCAGACCGTGCCGCAGATCGGCGGCATGTACGAGGGCGACATGTCCCGCAAGCGGAACCTGGTGGAGTTCGGCTTCCGGCTGCCGAGCGCGGTGGACAACCGGCCGCTGACCTGGGAGGAGTTCGCCGATCGGATCGGGCAGACGGTGTACCTCTCGGCGACCCCGGGGCCGTACGAGATGGGCCAGGCCGGTGGCGAGTTCGTCGAGCAGGTCATCCGGCCGACCGGCCTGGTCGACCCGAAGGTGGTCGTGAAGCCCACCGAGGGGCAGATCGACGACCTGGTGCACGAGATCCGCGAGCGGGCCGAGAAGGACGAGCGGGTGCTGGTCACCACGCTCACCAAGAAGATGGCCGAGGACCTCACCGACTACCTGCTCGAGCTCGGCATCCGGGTGCGCTACCTGCATTCCGAAGTGGACACCCTGCGCCGGGTCGAGCTGCTGCGGCAGCTGCGCGCGGGCGATTTCGACGTGCTGGTCGGCATCAACCTGCTGCGCGAGGGGCTCGACCTGCCCGAGGTGTCCCTGGTGGCCATCCTGGACGCGGACAAGGAGGGCTTCCTGCGCAGCGGCACCTCGCTGATCCAGACGATCGGCCGCGCCGCGCGGAACGTGTCCGGCGAGGTCCACATGTACGCGGACAAGATCACCGATTCGATGCAGCACGCGATCGACGAGACGGATCGCCGCCGCGCCAAGCAGATCGCCTACAACGAGGAGCGCGGGCTCGATCCGCAGCCGCTGCGCAAGAAGATCGCCGACATCCTGGACCGGGTGTACACCGAGGCCGAGGACTCCGGCGAGGTCGCCGTCGGCGGCTCGGGCCGCAACGCCTCGCGCGGCAAGAAGCCGGAACAGGGCGGCGGTGGCCGCAGCTCGGGTGTCCTGGTGGACAAGGACGTGAGCAAGATGCCGCGTGCCGAGCTGGCCGACCTCATCCAGCAGATGACCGACCAGATGATGCAGGCCGCCCGCGACCTGCAGTTCGAGCTCGCCGCCCGGCTGCGCGACGAGATCGCCGACCTGAAGAAGGAGCTGCGCGGCATGGACGCCGCCGGAGTGAAGTAACCCGATATAGTTACACCCTCTGACGGTAGACTTCTACCATGGCGATGAACATCAAAGACCCGGAGGCCGAGAGACTTGCCTCCGAGGTCGCCGCGTTGACTGGCGAGAGCAAGACCGCCGCCGTGCGCGAGGCGTTACGCGCAAGGCGCGATCAGCTGGTCGCCGAACGCGACGCTAAACGCAGAGGAGAGGAATTCGTACGATTCCTCGAGGAAGAGATCTGGCCGCATATTTCACCGGAGAACCGCGGAAAGCCGATTACCAAAGCGGAGCGTGAAGAGATTCTCGGCTACGGACCTGACGGCGTATGATTCTTGATACTTCCGCCATCGTGGCGTCGATTATGGGCGCGCCGTTGGCGAAGAAAATTGGTGAGCGAATGGGTTCGGCTCCGGCATGTCGAGTGGGAGCGCCCTCTCTGGTAGAGGCCACGCTGGTACTCGTGAACAAGGAGGGGGCGTCGGGAAAGCTGCTGCTCGACTCTTTCCTGCAACGCCGAAAGTTCGACATACTGTCCTTTGGCGATGCCCACTGGCGTGCCGCGCAGGATGCGTTTCGCCGTTACGGTAAAGGGAGGCACCCGGCGGCGCTGAACTTCGGCGACTGCCTCACCTATGCGACGGCGTGGGTGGCGGGTGAACCGTTGTTGTGTATCGGCAATGACTTCGCGCAGACCGATCTCGAGCTGGTTTCGCTGGAGGGGGAGTGAGCGCGGAGCGCTATTCGGCGTCGGCGTTGGCGTCGTTTTCCAGGAGGCCGAAGACATTGCCCTCGGTGTCCTGGCAGTAGGCGATCCAGCCGACACCGGGCACCGCGTTCCGCGGCTTGAGCACCTTGCCCCCGGCCTGTTCGACGTGGTGGGTGGCGAGATCGAGATCGGCGACGTCCATGGTGGCCTGGTACGCGTTGATCGCCGTGTTCTCCGCCGGGGCGGGCCCCTGCCGGGCCACCAGGCCGCCGTCGATGCCGGGGCCGTCGCCGGTGCTGATCAACCAGTACGGGTTCGCGTCCCAGCGCTCGAACGACCAGCCGAAGACCGTGGAATAGAAGGTGACCGCTCGTTCCGGGTCGCTCGCGTGGATCTCGAAGTGAATGGGTCGAGGCATGATCGCCTCCTCAAGGAACAGGGGAACTCGGCGTGTCTGCCGAGCCTACGCCCGAAAAGCTTGCCCAGCCCAGGTCAGGCGCCGTTCCGGCCGCCGTCGAGGTAGGCCAGCAGCGCGAGCACGCGCTTGTTGTCGTCGTTCAGCGGCGGGAGCCCGAGCTTGGCGAAGATGTTCGCGATCTGCTGGGTGACCGCGCTGGCCGAGAGGAACAGGCGCTGCGCGATCGCGGCGGCCGACCGGCCCTCGGCCAGCAGCATGAGGACCTCTCCTTCGCGCCGCGTGAGCGAGCGGAGCCGCTCGTCCGAGGCGACCTCGGCGAGCATGCCGACGACCACCTGCGGATCGATCGCGGTACCCCCGGCGGCGACCCGGCGCACCGCCTCGACGAACTGATCGTCGTTGAACACCCGGCTCCGCAGCAGGCAGCCGATCGCGCCCGCGCCATCGGCCAGCAGTTCCCCGGCGTAGCGCGGTTCGGGATGCTGGGAGAGCAGGACCAGCGGAAGGCCCGGGAGTTCCCGGCGGGCGGTCACCGCGGCCCGCAGCCCCTCGTCGTCCCCGCTCGGCGGCAGGTGCGCGTTCACCACGGCCACGCTCGGCTGGTGCTCGGCCAGCGCCGCACGCAGGTCCGGCGCGGTGCCCACGGCCGCGACCACCTCGAAACCGTAGGCGGTCAGCAGCCTGATCAGGGCGGACCTCAGCGGAGCGAGGCCCTCCGCGAGGACAACACGCACGCAGTCAATGTAGCTCCCCGGCACCACCTGAATGGTGGATTCAGCGACATCTCATCGGCGAACGACCGGTTCTAGCTGGTGATGTCCTTGCGGGCGAAGCGGCGGGCGGCGAGCAGGGTGAACGCGGTGCCGTAGAGCACCGCGGACAGCACCCCGTTGGCCATGTTCGTCCAGTCCACGTCCGTCGCGATCAGGTCCATCCACGCGAACGAGAAATGCGTGGGCAGGTAGTTCCGCAGCCCCTCCAGCGCGGTGATCTGGTCCAGGATCTGCGACAGGATCGCGGCCAGCACCGCCCCGCCGACCGCGCCGAGCGGGGCATCGGTCGACACGCTCAGCAGCAGCGCGAGCCCGGCCACCCAGGCGAGCTGGACCACGATGTAGCAGACGGCCAGCAGGATCGCCACCAGGCTGTCCGAGAACGGCACCGCGTCCCCGGTCGGGCTGATCGCGTCGCCCGATCCGTACCAGATCACCCCGGCCACGAGCGAAACCAGCGGCAGCAGCACCAGCGCGGCCGCGGACAGCAGGCCGGACACGATCGCCTTCTGCCGCAGCACCCGGTGCCGGGGCACCGGGATCGCCAGCAGGTACTTCAGGCTCGACCAGGACGATTCGCTGGCGATGGTGTCGCCGAAGAACAGGGCGACGATCATCGGCAGCAGGAACGTGCCGGACACGAACATCGCGAGGATCACGAAGTTCGGCGCGCTCGCGGTGGCCAGGTCGACGAATCCGCCGGACCGGCGGTTGGGGCTCGCCTGCCCTATCTCGAACGCGACCACCAGGATGAACGGCAGCAGTGCCACGAAACCGAGCAGGAGCTGGGTGCGGCGGCGGCGCAGTTGCCGCCGCAGCTCCACGCCCAGGCGCAGCGTCCGGCCCGCGCGGTAGCCCGCGACGGCGCCGTCCGCGCCGACCTCGGTGGTCTCGTGCTCGGCCGCCTCGGTCAGCTCGTCCAGTGCCGCCGGATCGGTGTGCACACCGTGGTCGATCGCGGCGTTGTCCCGCTGGTCCGCTTTGCTCATGCGCGCCCTCCGCTGACGCTCCGGGTGGCATTCGCCAGAAGCGCTGTGTTGAATGATTCGCTCGCAAGCTCGCTCATGCGCTTGAGTCCTCCCCGACCAGCTGCAGGAACGCGTCCTCCAGCCGGCGTCGTGGCCCGGCCTGTTCCACCGAGATCCCGGCCCGCACGAGCGCGGCGACCGCCTCGGCTCGCGGCAGCCCGTCCAGATCGGCGTGCACGAGGTTGCCTTCGACGTCCACATCGGACACTCCGCCGACCGCGCGGAGCGCCTCGGCCGCGGCTTCCGGCTGGTCCACCCGGAAGGTGGCCTCGCCCCCGGCCGCCACGATGTCGGTCACCTCGCCCGCGGCCACCAGCGTGCCGCGGTGCATGACCACGACGTGCGTGCAGGTCTGCTCGACCTCGGCCAGCAGGTGACTGGACACCACCACGGTCCGCCCGGTCGCGGCGTACCGCTGCAGCACCTCGCGCATCTGGTGGATCTGCGGCGGGTCCAGCCCGTTGGTTGGTTCGTCGAGCACGAGCAGCTCCGGCAGGCCGAGCATGGCCTGGGCGATCGCCAGCCGCTGCCGCATGCCCTGGCTGTAGGTGCGCACCTTGCGCCGCACCGCGTCGCCGAGCCCGGCGATCTCCAGCGCCTCGGCGAAATGGGCCTTGTCCACCGGTCGCCCGGTGGTGTCCCAGTAGAGCCGCAGATTCGCCTCACCGGACAGGTGCGGCAGGAAACCGGAACCCTCCACAAAGGACCCGATCCGGGACAGCACCGGCGCGCCCGGGGTGATCCGGTGACCGAACACCCGGATATCGCCCGCGGTCGGCGTGATCAGGCCCATCAGCATGCGCAGGGTGGTGGTCTTCCCGGCCCCGTTCGGCCCGAGCAGGCCGAGCACCTGCCCGGGTTCGACCCGGAACGACAGCCGGTTCACCGCGGTGAGCCCGCCCGGGTACGCCTTGGTCAGGTCCTCGATCACCAGCGGGACCTCGGCGAGTTCCGGGTCGACCTGGTGCGACCGCCGCCGGCGCAGCGCGGCGAACACCGCGACCAGCGCCGCCACCGCCAGCGCGCCGAGCACCCCGAGCACCTGGGCGACCGGCCAGCCGGTGCTCACCGCGGTGCCGGGGACGACCGGGGCGGCCAGCCCGCCGGTCCCGGCCAGGGAGATCCGGTAGACCGCGGCCGCGGCAGGGGTCGCGTAGGACGAGTCGGTGGTGCTGACCACCAGTTGCAGGGCATGGCCGGACTCGATCGGCCGGACCACGCCCGGCAGCGTCACGGGCACCTCTTTCGGCGTCCCGTCCGCGGGCAGCCCGGTCACCCGGATCGGGGCGATCGCGTTCGCCGGCAACGTCCGCGAGCCGTCCGGGCCGACGTCGTAGAGCTTGACGAACAACACCGCCTCGGTCGTCCCGGGCGAGGCCGCGGCGATCCGCAGCCGCACGGTCGACGAACCGGTGACGAGGAGCTGGGAATCCAGCTGCGCGGAGGTGAAACGCGCCGACTGCCCCGGCGGATCGATGCTGAACATCCCGGAGAGCCGCGACGAACCGCTCGCCAGCCCGTTCAGCCCCGGGATCCCGCTCACCGAAGCCGGATTGCCGCCGGGCGGGTTGACCACCGTCTGCTCCGGGCCGTTCAGCGCCACCGGCTTGCGGTCGGCCACCCCGGGGTAGCCGGTCGCCTCGACGGTGCGCACCGAGGGGGTGCCGGAGGCTCGGAACGAGCCCTGCACGTCGTAGGCGAAGGCGGTGCCGGGATCCTTGCCCTCGCCGGTGAGGTGGAAGGAAAGCCAGTCGGCGATCTTGCCGCGCAACGCGGGGCCGGGGCGGCCGCCGTCGTGCCCGCCGGTGTACCAGATCGTCTTGACCTTGCCGCCCGCCGCGCCGATCTGGCGTGCGGTCGCGTCGGACTGGTCGAGGCCGAACAGCGTGTCGCTCTCGCCCTGCACCAGCAGGGTCGGCGCGGTGATGTTCGCGGTCACCGACGCGGGGGAGACGCGGCGCAGCAGATCGAAGGTCCGCTGGCTCGCCCGGCCGGTGGTGGCCAATTCGGTGTAGGCCTGGCACACCTCGGCGGTGAAGCGCCCGCAGGGATCGGCCGCATTCGGTCGCGGACGGCCGGGGTCGCCCTGCGCGGGTGCGGGCGCCGCGCCGCCGCCGCGGCCGGGCGCGCCGCTCTGGCCGCTGTCGGTGGTTTCCTGACCGGGCTCGGGGGCCTCGACACCCGGGTCGCCGCCGGTGCTGGTGGGCCCGGTGCCCGCGGAGAAGAAAATGCCCGCCCACGACCGTTTGAACACCCCGTCGGCGGCGAACGCGCCCGCCGCCGGGGTGGTGCCGCCCGGATCCCCGGCCGCGTTGGGAATGAGGCCCTGCGCGAGATCGTTGTAGGTGATGATCGGCGCGATCGCGTCGACGCGTTTGTCCCGTCCGGCGAGGATCAGCGCGAGCGCGCCACCGTAGGAGGCTCCGGTCACGCCGACCTTCGGATCCCCCGAGGCGTCGGTGCGGACCTCGGGCCGTCCGGCGAGGTAGTCGATCAGCCGCTGGGCGTCGGCGACCTCGTAGTCGGGATCGTTCAACGCGATCTTGCCGGTGCTGCGGCCGAATCCGCGTGCCGAGTAGGTGAGCACCACGAACCCGCGCCCGGCGAGTTCGCGGGCGTCGGCGGCCACGCTGTTCTTGTCCCCGCCGAATCCGTGCGGGAGCAGCACCGCGGGCGCCGGGGTGCGCTCGGGGGTGTAGAGGGTCGCGTCCAGCTGAACGCGATCGGGTGAACCGGGCGCGGCCGGGACGTCGATCGTGGCTTCGCTGGTGCGCACGGGCGGCGGTTCGTCGCCGGTGCGGGCCCACAGGACACCGCCGCCGGCCAGCACGACGATCACCAGGATCAGCGTGAGGAACCGGCTGCCGCGGGTTCGGGGGAACGGGATGCGGGACACAGCGGTAACGGTATGTGAAGTCAGCTGAGAGTGTGCTGTGGGCGGCCGCGCGACCCGAATGCCGCCGGGCACCCCGGCTCGACCGGTTGCGCGGGAGTGACATAGGTTACCCCGGCATTGTGGTGACGCGGGTGACCTTGGCTGGCGTTCCCGGCCAGGACCAGCGAAGATAGGTAGGACGTGGAGGGGAGTATTCCTTCGCGGCGGTGTCGTCAGCACGGCGGACCTGCGGGTCCCCCGGCACCGTCGGTCGGCGTTCACGCCGGCGGAAGAGACCTCCGGCTAGCTGCTATGCGCTAACCGGAGGTATGCGTACATGAATGTTCCACTGTGGTTGTGGATCGCCACCGTGGGCGGCCTGCTCGCCCTGATCGCGATCGATCTCGTGGTCGTCGACCGCAAACCACACGAGGTGACCACCGGCGAAGCCGCGCGGTGGGTCATCTTCTACATTTCCTGCGCCGTGCTCTTCGGCGCCGGAGTCTGGCTCTTCGCCGGGCACGACCCGGGAGTCGAGTTCTTCACCGGGTACATCACCGAATACTCGCTGAGCGTCGACAACCTGTTCATCTTCATGGTGATCATGGCGTCGTTCAAGGTGCCGGCGATCCACCAGCACCGGGTGCTGCTGGTCGGGATCCTGCTGGCGCTGGCCATGCGCAGCGTGTTCATCGCGGTCGGCGCGGCCCTCATCTCCCAGTTCGTCTGGGTGTTCTTCGTCTTCGGCGGCATTCTCGTGTGGACCGCCATCAGCATGCTGCGCGGCAACGACGAGCACGAGGAGTACCACGAGAACGCGGTCACCCGGTGGGTGCGCAAGATCTTCCCGGTCACCGACGACTACCACGGGCACAAGTCGTTCGTGAAGCGGAACGGCAAGCGGTTCATCACCCCGATGTTCGTGGTGATCGTGGCGATCGGCAGCGCGGACCTGCTGTTCGCGGTGGACTCCATCCCCGCGATCTTCGGCATCACCCAGGACGCGTTCCTGGTGTTCACCGCGAACGCCTTCGCACTGATGGGGCTGCGCCAGCTGTACTTCCTGCTCGGCGGGCTGGTGACGAAGCTGGTCTACCTGTCCTACGGGCTGGCGATCATCCTCGGCTTCATCGGCGCCAAGCTCTTCCTGCACGCGCTGCACGAGTACGGCGTGGCGCCGGACTGGCTGGACATCAACAACTGGATGTCGCTGGGCGTCATCGTGCTGGTCCTGACGATCACCACGATCGCCAGCCTGCTCAAGGCCAAGCGGGATCCCGAAGCCGTCGAGGGCAAGGGGCTCGACCTGAAGCCCGAGGCCCCCGAGGAGAAGAAGGCGGGGGAGGAAGCCCCTTTCGCGACGGGTAAGCCCGCCGAAGTTTGGGACCATTGACGGGTCCTTAGAAAGGCTAACAATCGGGTACCGTCGGGGGCGTGCGTCCTTCCGACATCGAACTCCTGACGGTTCCCGGCCCTCCGGCCCTGCGCGGCGACCTGCTGCTGGCCGGTGTGACCCGGCCGGATCCGGTGCGCAACACCTATCGCGGCGGGCTTCGCCGGATCGGCCTGGACGGGGCCGAGGCGCCGTGGACCTACGGCGAACGGGACCGCGCACCGGCGATCTCGCCGGACGGCCGCTGGGTCGCCTTCCTGCGCGCGACCGGTGACTCCGCTCCGCAGCTGCACGTCATGCCGGCCACCGGCGGCGACGCGAAGCGGCTGACCGCGTTGCCGCTCGGGGTGGACGCGCCGGTGTGGGCGCCGGATTCCCGGCGGATCGCGTTCACCGCGCGCGTGCCCGAACCCGGCCGGTACGGCACCCCGGACGCCGACGGCCGGACGGTCGGGGCCGACGAGGAGCCGCCCCGGCGGATCACCCGGCTCGATTACCGGGTCGACGACCTCGGGTTCCTGGCCGACCGCCCGCAGCGCCTGTTCGCGTTCGACGCGGTGGCTGCGCTGGCGGAGGCCGAACCGCCGGAACTCACCCCGCTGACCGACGACCGGACCGATGTCGAGCATCCGGCGTGGACCCCGGACGGCGAGCGGATCATCGTGGTGGCCCCGCGCGACTGGGGGGTGGAGGAGACCGAGCACCGCGACCTGTACGCGATCCCGGCCGCCGGTGGCGAGCCCGTTCTGCTCGTGCGCACCCACGGCAACGCGGCCAAACCGGTCGTCACCGCCGACGGCGTCCTCCACTACCTGGGCGCGGAGTTCACCGGGTTCCACATCGAGGCGCGCAACACCGGCCTGTGGTCCGCGGTGCTGCCCGGGGACGGTGGCCCGGCCCGGCCGGTCCGGCTGACCGAAGCCGAGTCGGTGGACTGCGATCCGGCCGCCGGGAAGCCGGTGCCCTTCGGCGGCGAAGTGCTCGTCGCGGTGCGCCACCGCGGCGCCGTCGAACTGCGGGCGGTGCCCCGGAACGCGGACACCGCGACGCTGGACGAACTCCGGCTCGTCGCCGGAAGGCGGGGTGCGATCCGGTCCTTCGCCGCGGATGGCGAGACGATCGTCGCCGTGCTCGCCACCCCGGAGACCGCGGGCGAGGTCGTGCTGATCGCGGACGGCGAGGAGCGGGTGCTCACCGACTATTCGGCGCCGCTGCGGGCCAAGGGGATCCGCCCGGTCGAAGAGCTGACCACCAGTTCGGCCGACGGCTACCCGGTGCACGGGTGGGTGGTGCTGCCCGAGGGCGACGGGCCGCATCCGGTCCTGCTGCTGGTGCACGGCGGGCCGTTCGCCGCCTACGACTGGGGACTGTTCGACGAGGCCCAGATGTACGCGTCCGCCGGTTACGCGGTGGTGCTGGGCAATCCGCGGGGTTCGGCCGGGTATGGCGAGAGCCACGGCCGCGCGATCGTCCAGGCGCTGGGCACCGTGGACGTCGACGACGTGCTGGCCCTGCTGGATGCCGCCCTGGCCCGCCCGGACTTCGACACCGACCGGGTCGGCGTGATGGGTGGTTCGTACGGCGGGTTCATGACGAGCTGGCTCGCCGCGCACCACGGCGAGCGGTTCCGGGCCGCGTGGAGCGAGCGCGCGGTGAACGCGTGGGATTCGTTCGCGGGCAGTTCGGACATCGGCTGGATGTTCGCCGACAGCTACGTGGGCGACGATTCCGAGGTCCAGCGCCGGACCAGCCCGCTGAGCTACGCGGAGAAGATCGAGATCCCGTTCGCCGTGGTGCATTCGGAGCAGGACTGGCGGTGCCCGCTGGAACAGGCCCAGCGCATGTTCGTGGCCCTGCGCCGCGGCGGCACCGACGCCGAACTGCTGGTGTTCCCCGGCGAAGGGCACGAGCTGACCCGCTCCGGCCAACCCCGGCACCGGCTCCAGCGCTTCGAAGCCGTCCTGGACTGGTGGTCCCGCCGCCTCTAGTTCAGCAGGACGTAGTTCAGTTCTTCGCAGACACGGCCCAGCGGGACGTCGAGCCCGGGGTGGTCGAGCGGGAGCAAAACGTCCGGCGCCACCGGCAGCGCGGAACCGGCGGGCGGGTCCCACAGGCACAGCGCGGGGTCACCGGAGTCCATCGACGAGCGGTACCAGAGGCCGTCCAGGTCCCCGAACGCCGCCCGGATCGCGCGTGCCCAGGCCTGGGTGATCTTCTTCGGCCCGCTGGAGATCTCCTGCGACGCGCCGACCCGGGTCGGCCACAGCCCGGACAGGTCGAGCAGCCGCAGGGTCCGGGTCGGCCGGACCACGACCAGCCGGGGGCCGCGCGTGCGCCGGTCGACGGTCGACGTCGTCTGGTACACCTCGGCGATGCTCGTCCGCACGGACAGCCCGAAGTAAAGAACGCCGTTCGTAGGGTCGGTGACGGGTTTGCCGCCTCGTGCCGGGCGCTGCTGGTCGAAGCGGCCGTGCGGAAGAGGGCCGCTGTAGCGGAACGAATTCCACTGCTGCGGGTGGTTGCCGTGCGCGGTGAAAATCCGCACCAGCCTGGTCGCGGGGTGCACCGCGACGATGTCCTCGGTGCGGTGCAGCTCGTTGACCAGGACGGCGCGCGCTGGCGGCAGGGGAAGCCGTGCCATTCGTCGCGTCTACCTGTTTCTCGTGATCTTGGGTGCTACCTGGAGCAGACTATGCCGGTGTACCCAACGTAGCCGCCAGCCCCGCGACGATTTCCGGGTCACCCCCGGCGAGCAGCCACTGCCGCGGCGTGGCCGGTTTGCCGTTGATGACCAGGTCGGGCTGGGGGGTGCTCATGAAGGCCGCGACCACCAGCGCGGGCTGGTCCGCGGGCACCGCGGACAAGACCACTTCCAGTCCCGGAAGCACACCGGAGCCGGTGAACTGCCAGACCGGCAGCCGCCAGCCGCCCTGGTCCTTCCAGCCGGTGAGCCGGGATTCGGACAGCTTGTGCCGGATGCGGCTGGGGTCCACGCCGAGCGTCCGCGCGGCGTCGGCGACGGTGAGCGCGGAATCGGCGAGTACCGCGTGCGCGGCGACCGTCCTGGCCCGCGAATCCGGCTCGCTCTCCACCCGCGGCGTGAGGTCGAGGCCCACGTCGGCGAGTGCGGCGCGCTGGTCGGGGGAGAAGTAGTGCGAAGGATCCGGATTAGGCGGGGAGAGTTTCCGGGCCGCGTCCTCGACGAGGGTGAGGAATTCCGTGGCGTCGACCCTCAGCCCCGCCTTGGCGAGTACGTTCTCCAGCGCTGGTGACATGCACCTACAGTAGCTCGTGTGTGCGGGTTCGTGCGGTCTTATCCTCAACTTGTGGGTTAATTCACCAAAGATCGACACGCATCGCACATAATCAAACACTCGCTGTAGACGACTGCCGGTCAGTCTGCCCCCTGCGGGGGACGTTGTCCAGGCCGTTGGGTGGTTTCAATGCTGATTAATCGTGACCTTCTCGGTCATATCGCAGAAGGCCGCGTGACGCACCTGTTCCGCCGCTGGCGGCGCCCGACGGTCAAGGCGGGCGGCACCTTGCGCACCGCGATCGGGGCGTTACGCATCGACGCGGTGGACCGGGTGGACGAGGCCGCGATCTCGGACGACGAGGCGCGCCGGGCGGGGCACGCGTCGGCGGACGCGCTCCGGCGCGAACTGGCCCGCCGCGACGCCGGTGCGGTCTACCGGATCGAGGTTTCGCTCGCGGGCCCGGATCCGCGGATCGCGTTGCGCGAGCGGGTCGCCGAAGGCGCGGATCTGGCCGAACTGCGGGCGGCGCTGGCCCGGCTGGACCGGGCGAGCGGGCGGGGCCCGTGGACCGGGGCGGTCCTGCGCGCACTGGCCGATCGGCCGGGGGTGCGCGCGGCCGATCTGGCCGCCGAGTTCGAGCTTCCCGTCCAGGCGTTCAAAGTCAACGTGCGCAAGCTGAAGGAACTCGGTCTGACCGAGAGTCTGGAAGTCGGGTATCGGCTGTCCCCACGTGGCAGAGGACTGTTACGCAGTGACGCTTGACACGTCTCGCGGGTCAATCTAGCTTCGTCGGGTAATCGATTTCTCGGTGGCACTGCGCAGTGGGGACCGGTGCAGATGGAAGACGAGCACGGCGCGCTGGTCGACATGGTTGGCGTCGGCAAGTCCTACGGCGGCGTGCAGGCCGTGCGAGGCGTCGACTTCACCGTGCGAACCGGCGAGGTGCACGCACTGCTCGGCGAGAACGGCGCCGGGAAGTCCACCCTGATGAAGGTGCTCTCCGGCGAGGTTTCCGGCTACCGGGGCGACATCCGGATCGCGGGGACGCCGGTGCGCTTCACCAGTCCGGCCGACGCCCAGCGGGCCGGGATCGCGATGATCCACCAGGAGCTGGACCTCGTTCCGGCGCTGTCGATCGCCGAGAACGTGTTCCTCGGCCGGGAACCGAAGACCAGGCTCGGCACGGTCGACCGGCGCCGGATGGTCCGCGAGACGCAGCGGTTGCTGACCCGCACCGGGGTCGAGCTGGACGCGCGGCGACCGGTCGAGCTGTTGCGGACCGGCGAGCAGCAACTGGTGACCATCGCCAAGGCGCTCTCGTTCGACGCCCGGATCCTGATCATGGACGAACCGACGTCCGCGCTGTCCTCGCACGAGGTCGAGCAGTTGTTCGGGGTGATCGCCGAGTTGCGCCGGTCCGGGGCCGGGATCGTCTACATCTCCCACCGCATGGAGGAGATCGGCCGGGTCGCGGACCGTGCCACGGTGCTGCGCAACGGTTCCGTGGTCGCGGAGTTCGACGCGCGCGCGATGACCGCCGCGCAGGCTTCCGAGGCCATGGTCGGGCGCCCGCTGAACCTGATGTTCCGCGCGGAGAGCGGCACCACCGCGGAACCGGACGGCGAGGACCTGCTCCGGGTCGAGGACCTCGTGGTGCGGCTGCGGCGCCCGCGGCCCGGGCGACGGGATCCGGCCGGGCTGAGCCTCCGGGTGCGCAAGGGCGAGATCGTGGGCCTCGCCGGTCTGCTCGGCGCCGGGCGGACCGAACTGCTGGAAACCCTGTACGGCGTCGGCTCCAAGGGCTCCTGGAGCGGGCGGGTCCTGTTGAACGGCAAGCCGATCCGGCCCCGTGGCCCCCGGCACGCGTTGCGGCTGGGGATCGCGTTCGTGCCCGAGGACCGCCGGATCGCGGGGCTGGCGCTGGAGCACTCCGTGCTGGCCAACACCGTCTTGTCCATTGTGGACAGAATTGCCCGGCTGGGGGCGGTGTCGCGGGCGGCTGAGCGCCGTGCCACCCGCGAGACGACCGAACGGCTCGGCGTGAAGCTCGCGTCGATCACCAGTCCGGTCGGCTCGCTGTCCGGCGGCAACCAGCAGAAGATCGTGCTGGGCCGCAACCTGCTGACCGAACCGTCGCTGCTGCTGCTCGACGAGCCGACCCGGGGCGTGGACGTCGGCGCCAAGGCCGAGATCTACCGGCTGCTCGGCGAGATCGCGGGGCGCGGGGTCGGCGTGCTGCTCGCGTCCTCGGAACCGGCCGAGCTGATCGGGGTGTGCGATCGGGTGATCGTGTTGAGGGATGGGAAGAACGTGCGTGAACTGAGCACCGGGGAGGTCGGCGAGGCGGACCTGCTCGCGGCCTCGATGGGCGAGGCGGCGGCTCTCGAAGAGCTGGCGGTGGGGGAGGCGTCATGACCGAAGACACCCGCGTCGCGCCCGAACCCGCGCCGCTGGATCCCAATCTGGAACGTTCCCGCGGCGCGGATTTCGTGGAGACGTTGTTCAAGTTCCAGAGCCTGTTCGGGCTCGTTCTGGTCTTCATCGCCGCGGTGGTGTTCTCGCCGAGCAAGAACGGCGAACTGGTGTTCGTCGACTCGGGGAACCTGTTCAACGTGGTGCGGTCGATCTCCGAGATCGGCATCCTCGCGGTCGGGATGACGCTGGTGATCCTGATCGGCGGCATCGACCTCTCGGTCGGCTCGGTGCTCGGGCTGGCCAGCGTCGGCGCGGCGATGTTGCTGGTGGAGAACGACTTCAGCGCGTTCACCGCGGTGCTGATCGTGCTCGTCATCGGCCTGGCCTTCGGGTTGCTGCAGGGGGTGGCGATCGCGAAGTTCGGGATCCAGGCCTTCATCGTCACGCTGGCCGGGATGCAGATCGCCCGGGGCCTGGCCCGGATCTGGTCCGGCGGGCAGGGTATCTCGATCACCTACGGGGATGCTCCCGGGCAGGCGCCGGTGGTGTTCTCACTCCTCGGCGAGCGCACGTTCAACGGCCTGGTGCCGATCCCCGCCCTGATCTTCATCGTGGTCGCCGCGCTCGCGATCGCGTTGCTGCGGATGAGCGCGTTCTCCCGGCACGTCTACGCGATCGGCGGAAACGAGAAGGCCGCGCGGCTGTCCGGGGTGCCGGTGACCCGGGTGAAGATCATCGTGTTCGGCATCTGCGGCCTGCTCGCCGCGCTCGCCGGGATCGTGCACGCGGGGCAGCTCAACTTCGGCGGCCCGAACGACGGTTCGATGTACGAACTGGACGCGATCGCGGCGGTCGTCATCGGTGGCACCAGCCTGATGGGCGGGCGCGGTTCGGTGGTCGGCACCGTGGCCGGGGCCTTGCTCGTCGGCGTGCTGCGCAACATCCTGGCCCTCAACAACATCGACTCGAACATCCAGCTGCTGATCATCGGTTTGGTGATCGTGCTCGCCGCGGGGTTGCAGCGACTTCGCCCGGCTTCGGCCGGTTCGTGAAAGGAAAGGATTGCCATGACAACGAAGTCACGTCGCGGTACCCGGGTCACCGCGCTGGCCGCCTGCGCGCTGCTCGCCGTTTCGGCGTGCGGCACGACCAGTGAGAACTCCCAGCCGGGCGGGCAGGCCGGGCAGCAGAAGGAGTGCAAGGGCGCGGGGGGCAAGTACACGATCGGGATGAGCCAGGCGAACGTGGCCGAGCCCTACCGCGAGCGGATGGACGACGACATCCGCAAGGCCGCGGCGGCGGTGCCGCAGTTCACCGTCAACTTCGCCGACGCCGCGCAGGACAACTCGAAACAGGTCGAGCAGGTGGACAACTTCCTCACCCAGCAGATCGACCTGCTGATCATCAGCCCGAACGAGGCGACCCCGCTCACCGCGCCGGTCAAGCGCGCGATCGAGAAGGGCGTTCCGGTGCTGGTGCTCGACCGCAAGGTGGACGGCGAGGCGTACACGTCGTTCATCGGCGCGGACAACGTCGACATCGGCCGCCAGGCGGGCCGGTACTTCGCCGAGAAGCTGTTCCCGAACGGCGGCAAGATCGCCGAGATCCGCGGGCTCGCCGGTTCGACACCGGCGAAGGAGCGCGGCGACGGCTTCCGGGACGGGATCAAGGGCAAGAACATCGACATCGTGGCGACCGCGGACGGGGACTGGCTGCGGGACCGGGGCCAGCAGCAGGCGGACGCGATCCTCAAGGCGCACCCGGACATCCAGGCCATCTACTCGCACAACGACCCGATGGGCGAGGGCGCGCGGATCGCGGCGCAGAACGCGGGCAAGAACGACCTGCCGATCACCGGCATCGACGGCCTGCCGATCGAATCCGGCGGCCTCAAGGCGGTGGAAGCCGGGCGGCTGTCGGCGACGCTGCTCTACCCGACCGGTGGCAAGGAGGCGATCGAGGCGGCGAAGAAGATCCTCGTGGACTGCCAGCAGGTGCCGAAGCAGCAGACGCTGCCGACGAAACTGGTCACCAAGGAGAACGCGGCCCAGGTCTACGCCGAACTCAACCGCGGGTAGGGCCTCGCGGTTGGCGGAAAGTGCTGCCACTTTCGATCAGCGAGGGCACGAAAGTGGCGGCACTTTCCCGTGCGCTCCCGGGCGTGGAACTCACCTACCGAAATGGGGAACTCGGTAGACCGGAACGGGGAACTCGCACGTCCGAAACGGGGGGACTCGCGCCAGCGGGGTCAGGGGGTGCGCTGGGTGCTGCCGCGGGCGATGAGGCGGGCGCCGAGGGTGCGGGTGGTGACCTCGCGGGTGTTGTCGCTGATCCGGTCCAGCAGCAGGCGGGCGGCCACGGTGCCGAGTTCGTAGGCGGGCTGCGCGACGACGGTCAGCGGCGGGTTGATCAGCGTCGCCCACGGCACGTCGTCGAACGCGACCACGCCGACATCGGCGCCCAGCCGGAGGTTCCGGGAACCGAGGGCTTCCAGGACGCCGATCGCCATCGCGCTGTTGGCCACCAGCAGGGCGTCCGGCGGTTCCGGTTCGTCCAGCAGCTCGAGCGCGGCCTGTTTCGCGCCGGTCGCCCGGTATTCGGCGCGGCGGACGAGTTCGGCATCCCGTTCCGCGCCGACCGCGTGCAGGGCGTCCCGGTACCCGGCGAGCCGGTCGTCGGCGGTGCGGACCCCGGCCGGACCGGTCACGCAGCCGATCCGCCGGTAGCCGGCGGCGAGCAGGTGTTCGGTGGCCTCGTACGCGGCGAGCCGGGTGTCCACCAGCACCTGATCGGATTCCGCGCCGACGAGCGGGCGGTCGACCGCGACCACCGGGGTGCCGCGCTGGCGCAGCACCTCCACCTTGGTTTCGGCCCCGGTGGGCGAGAGCACCACCCCCGCCACCCGTTCCTGCACGGCGACGTCGAGATAGCGGCCTTCCTTCTCGGCGTTCTCGTCGGAGTTGCACAGCACCACCGAGTAACCCCGGGTCTGGGCGACGTCCTCGACCCCGCGGGCGATCGCGGTGAAGAACGGGTTCTCCACGTCCGAGATGATGAGCGCCAGCACCGCGGTCTCCTGCCGCCGCAGGCTGCGGGCCAGGCCGTTGGGGTGGTAGCCGAGCTCGGTCGCGGCCTGCTGCACCCGGGCCGCCAGTTCGGGGTCCACAGTGGACTTCCCGTTCAACGCTCGCGACACGGTGGCCGTCGAGACACCGGCCCGTGCCGCCACGTCACTGATGGTCGCCACCGCGACCTCCCCTCTTCCCGGGCCAGTACCGGCACCTATTGACAGTGCCCACCGTGCAGAATAGCGTCTTGAGTAAACGATTACCCGACCCAGGAGGATCCGTGGCCCGCATCGGCGTGATCAGTATTTCCGATGGCCGCGACCATGTGCACGCGCGCAACGCGGAGTTCATCCGGTCCAAACAGGACGGCCTGGTGAACACCCTGCGGTCGGCGGGGCACGAGGTCGTCGTGGGTGCGGACGCGGTGGCGACCAACGCCCTGGCCACGTCGGTTTCGCGCCAGGTGGCGGCGGCCGACGTGGACGTGACGATCTTCTACTACGCGGTCTGGAGCTTCCCGCACTTCACCATGCTCGCCGCGGACGCCACCCGTAGCCCGATCATCCTGGTGGCCAGCACGGATCCGACCGAGCCCGGCCTGGTGGGCATGCTCGCCGCGGGCGGCGCGCTGGACCAGATCGGCCGCACGCACACCCGGCTCTGGGGCGCGCCGGACGACGCGGAGCTGGCCGCGAAGGTCGGCGTGCACGCGCGGGCCGCGGCGGCGGTGGCCTCGTTGCGCGGTTCGACGTTCGGCCGGTTCGGCGGCCGCCCGATGGGGATGAACACCGCGGTCGCCAACACCGACCAATGGATGCGGCAGTTCGGCGTCGACGTCGAGGAGATCGACCAGTACGAACTCGTGCTGCGCGCGGAGCGGGCCGACGCGACGGAGGCGGCCAAGGCCCGGGAGTGGATCGAGTCGCACGCCGCCGGGGTGCACTACGACGGCAAGAAGCTCACCCCGGAACTGCTGGAGCGGCAGATCCGGTCGTACCTGGCCATCCGGGACATCATCGCGGAGCGGAACCTGGACTTCTCCGGGATCAAGGGGCAGCCCGAGCTGACCGAGCACTTCGCGACCATGGACGTCACCGAGGCGTTCCTGAACGATCCCTACGACTGGAACGGCCCGAAGGACGTCCACGTCACCGCCACCGAGGCGGATATGGACGGCGCGCTGACCATGCAGCTGTTCCACAAGATCTCCGGCGATCCGGTGCTCTTCGCCGACGTCCGCCACTACCACGCCGGCCGCGACATCTGGGACCTGTGCAATTCCGGGCAGCACGCCACCTGGTACGCGGCCCGCAGCGACGACCCGGCGGAGAACCTGGCGAAGGTGAACTTCTACCCGGAAGTGTTCTTCTTCCCCGCCGGTGGCGCCTCGGTCCAGCACATCGCCGCGCCGGGGCAGATGACGCTGGGCCGGTTGACCCGCGAGGCGGGGGAGTACCGGCTGCAGCTGATGCTCGGCGAATTCGAAAGCTACGACGAGGCCACGAACAACGAGCTGGTCCAGCAGTCCACCCCGGAGTGGCCGCACGCGTTCGCCCGCCTCGACGCGCCCGGCGAGCTGTTCCTGTCGAAGTTCGGCGCGAACCACATCCACGCGATCCCGGGTGACCGGCGCGCGGAGCTGCGCGCGGTCGCGGACTTGCTCGGCGTGCGGCTCGACGAGTGGTCGCGTGGCTGATCTGCTGCTGGGCATCGACATCGGGACCTCGAGTTCCAAGGGGGTCCTGGTCGATCCGGACGGAACGATCGTGGCCCGTGCCAGCCGGGCCCACGAGACGTCGTACCCGCATCCGGGCTGGGTGGAGCACGACGCGGAAACCGTGTGGTGGCAGGACTTCCTGGCGCTCACCCGGGAACTGGTGCCGGCCGCCGAGGGGCGGCGGATCGCCGGGCTCGCGGTGTCCGGGATCGGTCCGGTGCTGCTGCCGGCGGACGCGGACGGGCGTCCGTTGCGCCCCGCGATCCTCTACGGCGTGGACACCCGCGCGGCCCGCGAGATCGCCGAGCTGAACGGGGAACTGGGCGCGGAGTCCATTGTGGAGCGCGGGGGCACGCCGCTGTCCTCGCAGGCGGTCGGCCCGAAGTGGCGCTGGCTGGCCCGCCACGAACCCGAGGTATACCAACGCACGAGCCTGTTCCTGATGGCCAGTTCGTACCTGGTGCACCGGCTGACCGGCGAGTACGTGCTGGACCACCATTCGGCGAGCCAGTGCGACCCGATGTACGACCTGCGCGCCGCCGATTGGGCGGCCGACTGGGCGGAACTGGTCGCCCCGGGGATCGCGCTGCCCCGCCTGGCCTGGCCGACCGAGGTGGTCGGCACGGTCACCGCCCGGGCGGCGGCGGAAACCGGCCTGCCGCAAGGACTTCCGGTCACCGCGGGCACGGTCGACGCGTGGGCCGAGGCGGCCAGCGTGGGCGTCACCGATCCCGGCGACACCATGGTGATGTACGGGACGACGATGTTCCTGATCCAGGTGCTCGCCGATCCGCGGCCGCATCCGGGGCTGTGGACCACCCGCGGCGCTTTCCCCGGCACCTACTCGCTCGCCGCCGGGATGGCCACCTCGGGCGCGATCACCGACTGGCTGCGCAAACTCGTCGGCCGGGACTTCACCGAACTGGTCGCCGATGCGGCCAAGGCCCCGGCGGGCAGCCGCGGCCTGTTGCTGCTGCCGTACTTCGCGGGCGAACGCACCCCGTTGTTCGATCCGGACGCCCGCGGCGTCATCGCCGGGCTCACCACGGGCCACGGGGTGGGGGAGCTGTACCGGGCGGCGCTGGAAGGAATCGCCTACGGGGTGCGGCACAACCTGGAGGCGATGAGCGCTTCCGGTGGTGCCGCGCGCCGGTTGGTCGCGGTGGGCGGGGGCACCCAGGGCGGCCTGTGGACGCAGATCGTGAGCGATGTGACCGGGGCCGAGCAGCAGGTCCCGGCGGAGACGATCGGCGCCGCGCTCGGCGACGCCCTGCTCGCCGGGGTGGCGACCGGGCTGGAACCCGATGTCGCGGCCTGGAACCCGGTCGCCACGACGGTCCGGCCGGATCCCGAACGAACCCCGTTGTACGACGAGTTCTACGCGCGGTACCGGGAACTCTATCCGTCCACTGTGGACGTGGCGCACTTCCTGGCCGAGCAGCAGCGGGCGGCGGACCAGGCGGGGTGAGCAGGGCGCGGCTGCTCGGCCATCCGGAGTTCGTCCGGTTCTGGGCGGCCGACATTGCTCGCCGGGGTCCTGGTCGACCGGCACCGCCGCCCGGTCCTGATCGGCGCCGATCTCGCCCGTGCCGCGCTGCTCGGACTGATCCCGCTGCTGGCCGTCACCGGACTGCTGAGCATGCCGGTCCTCTGCGCGCTGGTGGCGGTGTTCGGCGCGCTGTCGCTGGTCTACGACGCGGCGCACCAGTCCTACCTGCCCCGGCTGGTGCCGGCCCCGCTGCTCACCGCGGCCAACGCGCGGCTGGAACAGACCAGCTCGGTCGCCCAGACCGCGGGGCCGATGCTCGCCGGGTGGCTGGTCAAGGCGATCGGCGCGCCGGTCGCGATCCTGGTCGACGCGGCTTCCTACCTGGCTTCCGGGCTGGTGCTCGCCACCCTGCGCACGCGGGAACCGGTTCCCCGGGCGGAATCCCGCGACCTGCGCCGGGAACTGCGGGAAGGTCTGTCCTGGGTGTACCGGCACCGGATGCTCGCCCCGCTCGCGGTCACCTCGCACGCGTGGTTCCTGTGTACCGGGATGGTCAGCACGGTCTCGGCGGTTTTCGTCCTCGGCGAGCTCGGCTTCGACGCGGTCGCACTCGGCCTGACCTACGCGCTGGGCGGGGTCGGTGGCGTGCTCGGCGCCGCGCTGTCCGGACCGGCGACCCGGCGGTTCGGCCCCGGCCGGGCCATCGTCGCTGGGCGCTGGGTGACCCCGGTGGCCTACGGCTTGATCCCGTTGGCCACCACCGGGACCGCTGGGCTGGTCCTGCTGTGCGGCGCCCAGTTCCTGTTCGGGTTCTCCATCGGCCTCGACGGCCCCGCGGAGATGGGCTACCGGCAGTCGGTGACGCCGGACCGGCTGCAGGGCAGGATGAACGCGACGATGCGTTCGCTGAACCGCGGCATGATCGTCCTCGGCGCGCCGCTGGGCGGGGCGCTGGCCGACGGCCTGGGGAACCGGACCGCGCTCTGGATCGCCGTCACCGGACTGATCGTCCAGGCGATCGCGATCTCCCTGTCACCGCTGCGCCACGCCCGGTCGCCCGAGGCCGAGTCGGTCGGCTGAGGCGGGGGCCGTGTGTTCGTCACCACGGCGTGCTGGATATCGTGCGATCTTGGCGGGAGTGAACCACCGCTAACCAACCGCACAGCCGATCCCACAGGGTCGTGGAGGGCCGACGATGAGTACAGCAGCCAGCCAGCCGACGGGCGTGGACGACGAGGGTTACCAGCGCGGCCTGAAGAACCGCCAGATCAGCATGATGGCGATCGGCGGGGCGATCGGCACCGGCCTGTTCCTCGGCGCGGGCGCGGCCATCGAGACTTCCGGCCCGGCGCTGATCGCCTGCTACGCCGTGGCGGGCGCGGCCATTTTCATCATCATGCGCGCGCTCGGCGAGTTGCTCATCTACCGCCCGGTGTCCCGGAGCTTCGTCGACTACGCCGAGGAGTTCATCGGCCGGTTCGCGGCGTTCACGACCGGCTGGGTGTACTGGCTGATGTGGGTGGTCACCGCGATGGCCGAGATCACCGCGGCCGGGATCTACGTGCAGTTCTGGTTCAAGTCGATCCCGCAGTGGGTGACCGCCGCCGTCGTGCTCGGCGTGCTGTTCCTGGCGAACCTGATCTCGGTGAAGATCTTCGGCGAGTTCGAGTTCTGGTTCTCCATGATCAAGGTGGTCACCATCGTCGGGGCCATCCTGCTCGGCCTGGCCGTGATCATCTTCGGCTTCGGGCCCGCCGGGGACACCGCGTCCTTCGCGCATATTTGGAACCTGGGCGGGTTCTTCCCGAACGGCGCGG
Source organism: Amycolatopsis anabasis (assembly GCF_009765355.1). Classification (GTDB taxonomy): domain Bacteria; phylum Actinomycetota; class Actinomycetes; order Mycobacteriales; family Pseudonocardiaceae; genus Amycolatopsis; species Amycolatopsis anabasis. Next base: position 49,511 of record NZ_VTHK01000042.1, read on the forward strand.
GCAAGGCGCTGCTCGCCCTGCAGAGCGTCATGTTCGCTTACCTCGGCGTCGAACTGATCGGCGTGACCGCGGGGGAGGCGAAGAACCCGGAAAAGGTGCTGCCGAAGGCGATCAACAACGTGGTCGTGCGGATCGCGGTGTTCTACGTCGGCGCGCTGATCGTGCTGCTCTCGCTGGTCAACTGGACCGAGTTCCACGCGGGCAAGAGCCCGTTCGTGAAGGCCTTCGAGACCATCGGCATCCCCGCCGCGGCCGGGATCATCAACTTCGTGGTGCTCACCGCCGCGCTCTCGTCCTGCAACTCCGGGATCTACTCGACCGGCCGGATGCTGCGCACCCTCGCGACCCAGCGCTCCGCGCCGAAGCCGTTCACCAAGCTCTCCTCGCGCAAGGTGCCCGCGAACAGCATTTACGCCTCGGCCGCGGTGATGGCGCTCGGCATCCTGATCAACGCGGTGGTTCCGGCGAAGGCGTTCTCCTACATCACCAGCGTGGCCACCGTCGGCGTGCTGTGGACCTGGGGCGTGATCCTGATCTGCCAGCTGCGCTACCGGCGCAAGGTGAACGCGGGCGAGTTGCCCGCGTCGGCTTTCCGGCTGCCGGGCGCGCCCTGGACCGCGTACTTCGGGCTCGCGTTCCTGCTCCTGGTCGTGGTGCTGCTCGGATTTTCCGAGGACACCCGAATCGCGCTGTACGTGACGCCGATCGTCGGCGTGGTCATCGCACTCGGGTACTTCCTCGGCGTGCGCCGGAACCAGCCCGCGCAGGCCGAGGAACCCGTCCGCGCGGCCGACTAGCTGGTCAGCGCCCGTTCGCGGTCAGGACCCGGGCGGCGCGCACGGTGACGACGCCGCGCCACTCGAGTTCGGCGGCGGGGCCCGGCGGTTGCCACGGCACCGTCCAGCCGCCGTCCGCGGCCTGCCCTTCGGCGAGCGCGTCGAGGTGGGCCTCGACGGCGTCGGCCGGGAACAGCGCGCGTCGCGGATTCTCCGGCTCGGGCGCGAAATCGAGCGGGGTGAGGCCGTATCCCGCGCCCGGGTAGAGGTGGAAGAAGCTCAGCTCGCCGATCCGCCCGGCGAGCTGAGCGGTCCGCTCGGCGGCCCACGGATCCTCGCCGAGGCTTTCCAGGAACCGCAGCACGTTCAGCGCCGCGTGCGCGTCGAACTCGTCCCGATCGAACAGCGCGTCGATCTCCTTGCGGCAGAACGCCTCGGCCGCGTCGAGCCAGGGCGTGGACACCTCGAGCAGGCGGAGCCGCGCGACGATGCCGGCCGTGGGGTTGATCCCGGGCGGGAACCGGCCGTCGCCCCAGTGATCGGCCCGCGGACAGCGGGCGATCGACGGGAACACGATCGGCAGCCCGCCGGTCGGGGCGGCCACCGCGGCCAGGTACGGCTCGACGCTCGCCGCGAACGCCCGGGCCGCATCGCGCACCCGGGCGTGCCCGCCCGCCGGGGATTCGAGCACCTGTTCCACGGTTTCCAGGGCGAAGTCGACCGCCAGCGGCTGGCTGAGCGGTGCGCGCACATCGGGTTCCAGGGCGTGGCCCAGCCCGCCGTCGGCATTGCGGTAGGCCGCCAGCGCGTCCAGCACCGCGACCGCGGCCGCCGGATCGTCGCCGGAGAACCACGCCCCGGCCAGCCGCCGTTCCAGGAGCCGGGCATGGGTGTGCAGGAACTCCTGTGCCCGCAGGATGATGTGACTGTCTGAAGTGGACATAGCGGCCAGCCTACGAGCGAACCGGGCGCCTCGTCTTGAACGGAACGGTCATGGCCTGGCGAAGAACGCTCGTGCGGTCTGCCCGGTCAGCTCGCGGCAGTCCCGGCTCAGGTGCGCCTGATCGGCGTATCCGCTCTCGGCCGCGAGCGCGGCGAGGTCGGCGGTGTGGCGCACCGCGGCCAGCGCGCGCTGCAGCCGCGTGACCCGCAGGTAGGTGGCGGGCCCGTAGCCGACCGCGAGGGTGAACCGCCGCCGGAGTTGCCGCTCGCTCACCGCGATCCCGGACAGCGCCGCGGCCACCCGGGGTGCCCCGGCGTCCAGGCGCGCGAGCAGCACGCCGACCTCGGGATCGTCCGGTTCGCGAAGGTTGCCCGCGACCACCTCCGCGAGCAGCGACGGGCGCTCGAGCAGCCGTTCGGCGGCCCGGGCCCCCGGCCGCCCCCACAGGTCCGCCAGGTCGACCCGCTGGTCCCGCAGTTCGTCGGCGGCGACGCCGAGCACGCGCGGGGCGTGGCCGGGCCGGAAGCGGATGCCGTGCAGGCGCGCGCCGCGCGGCGCCGTGGTGTCCCAGGCGCGGGTGTCCGGCCCGGCGACGAAGACCTGGCCCCCGCCCACCATCAGGTCGAGGCAGCCGTCCGGGACGATCCGCTTGGCCCCGGACAGCTCGGCCCACCACAGGCAGCGCACGGCCTGGCGCAGGCGCTCGGGTGGCGGGGCTTCGCGGTACACGCCCCCATGATGGCGGGTGGGTCCGACATTTCCGGGGGCGAGGAGGAAGATCACTGGTCCGGGACGGTTTCCTACCGCGACGAGAGGTGGTTCGTTCATGCGCGAGACGTTGGCCTGGAGCTTCGGCGAGCCGTCGGGTCAAGGCTGGACACAGATCCTCGAGCTGCTCACCGCCCTGGTGCTGTGCTCGCTGATCGGGCTGGAGCGCGAGCTCAAGCAGAAGAGCGCCGGGCTGCGCACGCACACCCTGGTGGGCCTCGGCGCCGCGCTGTTCCTGCTGGTCAGCAAGTACGGCTTCACCGACGTGCTGGCCGAGGGGCGGATCGTGCTGGACCCGTCGCGGGTCGCCGCGCAGATCGTTTCCGGGATCGGGTTCATCGGCGGCGGCCTCATCTTCGTCCGCCGGGACGTGGTCCGCGGGCTCACCACCGCCGCCGTGGTCTGGGTGAGCGTCGCCGTGGGCTGCGCCTGCGCCGCCGGGCTTCCACTGCTCGCCGCGTTCGTCACCGCCGCGCACTTCCTGGTGGTGTACGGCTACCCGCCGCTCATCCGGCTGTTCCGCCGGTCCCGCCCGGCCACCACCGTGATCCGCGTCAGCTACCGCGACGGCCAGGGCGCGCTGCGGGCCATCCTCGAACTGGCCACGCGATCCGGCTACCGCGTCGAGCAGGTCCGCACCGAGCGCCGGATGCCCGAGGAGGACGAGGGGTACGGCCGCACCTCGCTGCGCACCGAGCAGGTGATCGACCTGCGGATGCGGTTGCTCGGCCCGCGCACCACCAACGAGCTGCTGACGGCGTTGTCCGAGCAGCACGGGGTGCTCTCGGTGGACACCGGTGACATCGACGACACCAGCGAATAGGCGGCGAAAATTCGGTGCCGGGCGGGCGAAAGCGCGGGTTAGCGTGATCGGCGTGGAAAGCAAGCCGTACATCGACAGCCTGGCCTGGATCCTGATCAAGGATCGGAGGTTGTTGTCCGTCCGGACCACCGGAAAGCGGAAGTTCTACCTGCCCGGCGGGAAGCGGGAGGCGGGGGAGAGCGATGTCGCCGCGTTGTGCCGGGAGGTCCGCGAGGAGCTCGGGGTGGAACTGGATCCGATGAGCTTCAGCCTGTTCAGCGTCCTGCACGAGCAGGCGGACGGGTACGCCGACGGCCGCCGGGTGCACATGACGGCCTACACCGCGCGGCATCGGGGTGAACTGCGGCCGGGGCGGGAGATCGCCGAGGCGCGGTGGCTGGCCGCCGCGGATGCCGGGATCTGCCCGCCCGCCGGAAAGCGCGTGCTCAGCATGCTCAGCGAGGCCCATCGCATCGACTGAATAGGTGGGGCGGAAGTACGACAAACTGACATCCGAACGAGTGAATATGCCATATCCTTGTAAGCCCTGGGTAACGAAGGCTGCTCCGTTCGCGAGGAGTAGTCGACGCGCTTGATGGAAGCGCGGTGAGCCGAGAGAAGACCTCACCATGGGTGTTCCTCCTACGGCCAGAGGGGGCCGGAGTCCGCGACGGCGCGTGCTTCGTTCGCGCGTCCTGTTCGTTGGCGCGATGGCGGTGCTCGCCGCCGGGATCGTCACGATCGCACTGGTCAGGCAGTCCGGCGTGGCGGATCCCACCGCCCGTTCGCGGACCGAGCCCGGCGCGCCGGCCGTGCAGGCGATGCCCGCCGAACAGGTCGTCGCGCCCGCGGTCGTGCAACTGGTGACCTACGAGCTGACCGGGCGCGGTCCCGCGCTCAACGTCACCTTCGTCGTGCAGGGTTCGGCGATCGAGCAGTTACGCGAAGTGACTACGCCGTGGTCGAAACTGGTTCCCCGGCGGAGCACCGGGCCCGGCACCGACTACGTCACGGTGTCGGCGCAGAACGCCGGGGACGGCGAGCTCGGCTGCCGGATCATCGTGGACGGGGTCGTGGTCAGCGAGCGGACCACGGTCGGCCGCAACGGCGTGGTGAACTGCGCCAAGCTGATCACCTAGCCTCGATACGCTTCGGAAAGTCGAAGTTGAGGAGTGACTGGTGACCCATTCCGGTGTGCCCCGGCCCGGCGTTCCGGTGCGCGGGTCGACCACGGGACGGCCGATGATGGCGGCGCTCGACCTGCTCGGGCGGCGCTGGATGCTGCGGGTCATCTGGGAGCTGCAGCAGCGGCCCGCCGGTTTCCGGGAACTGAAGCGCCGCTGTGACGACATGTCCTCCAGCGTGCTCAGCGATCGGCTGAAGGGCCTGCGCGAGGCCGGGATCGCGGCCGCCGACACCGCCGGGGTGTACCGGCTCACCCCGCTCGGCGCCCGGCTGGTCGAGGCGTTGTGGCCGCTGTACGGCTGGGCGGAGCGGTGGGCCGAGGAGCTGAGCGGGCCCGCCGCGCCGCGGTAGTGCGAGGTCCTTGCGGCAGGATTCGGGGGTGACCGGTACGTCGATCGCGGTCGGCCCGACGCTCGTGGTGGTGCTGGCCGCGCTCACCCTCCTCGCGGCCGCGGTGGTGTGGCTGGGCGAACTGGGTTCCGGCCGGGCGGTGCTGTTCGCCGCCGTGCGCGCGGCCGCGCAGCTGGCGGCCGTCTCGCTGGTGATCGTCGCGATCCTGCGGTCGGGCTGGTGGACCGGGGCGTTCGTGGCGTTGATGGGCACCGTCGCCGCGGTCACCTCGGCCCGGCGCATCGGCGTGCCGCGCCGGATCGGCTGGGTCGCGCTGGCGATCGGGGCCGGGGTCGCGCCGGTACTTGCCCTGGTGCTGGCGTCCGGGGTGGTGCCGTGGCGGCCGGTCGCGGTGGTGCCGATCGCCGGGATCGTGATCGGCGGCGCGATGTCGGCGACTTCGCAGGCCGCGCGCCGGGCGCTGGACGAACTGGCGACCCGGCACGGCGAGTTCGAGGCCGCGCTCGCGCTGGGTTTCGGCCAGCGCTTGGCCGCGTTGGAGATCTGCCGCCCTTCGGCGGGCCAGGCGCTGATCCCGCCGCTGGACCAGACCCGGACCGTCGGGCTGGTCACCCTGCCCGGCGCTTATGTAGGGGTGCTGCTGGGTGGCGCCGGCCCGGTTCAGGCCGGCGTCACCCAGGTGCTGGTGCTGATCGGTTTGCTCGCGGCGGAGGCGATCGCGGTGCTGGTGGTGGTCCAGCTGGTCGCCGCGGGCCGGATCAGCCGAGCGGCGGCTCCAGGTGGGCGGTGTCGTTGAACCGGCGGATCAGCCATTCGTCGCCGGTCACCACGAGATGCGAGATCGACCCGTTGTCCGCGCCGAGGAAGGCGAACGGCCGGGATCCGCTCGCCTGCGCGAGGAGTTCGCCGATCACGCCGCCGTGGGTGAACACCGCGACGCGCTGATCGGGATGCGCGGCGGCGATGCGGCCGATGGCCTCGCGGAGCCGGGTCGCGAAGGATTCCGCGGATTCGGCGCCGGGGATGGCGTCCCAGCGTTGTTCGCGCCACATCCGCTGGGCGATCGGATGGTTCTCGGCGACGTTCTTGCGGAACAGCCCGCCTCCTTCCCAATCGCCGAGGTGGACCTCGCGGAGGCCCGGTTCGACGTGCGGGGTGAGCCCGAGCGCCTCGGCCAGGGGCGCCGCGGTCTGGACGGTCCGCCGCAGGGTGGTGACGTACAGGGCGTCGATGCGCTCGCCGGCGAGCCGCTTGCCCACCCGGTCGGCGTGTTCCCGGCCCTCCGGGGCCAGTTCGGGATCGGCCTGCCCCTCGACCAGCGGGAACGGTGCGCTCACTCGCGCCGGTGCCGATTCGCCGTGCCGGACCAGGAAGATCTCGGTGGCTCCGGGGGGCGGCTGGAAGCGGTACTGCCGGTACTCGGTCTCGTTTTCGGGAGTAGTCACGTTCGGCAGGTTACGGGGAGACCTTGCCCGGCGATTAATTCTACATACAATGAATTTATGCTCTGGCGACAGTTGCGGGCGATCCTGATCGCCCCCTTCACAGTGACCCTGATCGTTCCCACGCTGATCCTGGTGTTCGGCCCGGCGCTGCCGGACGGTGTTCCGGCCGGTTGGCGGGCCGTCGCGGTGCTCGCCGGGCTGGCCTCGGCCGGGCTCGGGCTGTGGCTGATCGTGTGGACGATCGGCCTGTTCGTCCGGGTCGGCGAGGGCACGCTCGCGCCCTTCGATCCGCCGCGCCACCTGGTGGTGCGCGGGCCGTACCGGCACGTCCGGAACCCGATGATCAGCGGCGTGCTCTTCGTGCTGCTGGGGGAGGCGGCCGGACTGCTCTCGGTTCCGCTGCTGATCTGGTTCGCGGCGTTCTGCGCCCTGAACTTCACCTACATCCCGCTGCTGGAGGAACCGGGTCTGGTGCGGCGATTCGGGGACGACTACGTCGAGTACCGCCGGCACGTGCCCCGCTGGGTGCCGCGCGTTTCGGGCTGGCCCGCCGAGTGACCGGCGCGTAAATCGCGATTCGGGTCCCTGAAAAGCACTATGTGTGCACGTGCGGCTTCATCCGATCGTGGGTGAGTTCATTCGGCTGGAGGTTGTAGCGGCGCGCCGCCGAATGCCAACGTCGAAAGGCCCGAGCGAGCCGACTCAGCAGGGGGTAGGCGCATTCATGCAGCCCTTCACGTTGCCCGATTTCTACCTGCCGCATCCGGCCCGGCTCAATCCGCACGTGACCCGGTCCCGCGAACACAGCATGGCGTGGGCCGGGGAAATGGGCATGCTCGATTCGCCGAAACCCGATGGCGGCGTGGTGTGGGACGAAGCGGCGCTGGCCAGGATGGATTACGCGCTGATGTGCGGGTACACCCATCCGGAATGCGACGGCCGCATGCTGGATTTGATCACCGACTGGTACGTCTGGGTGTTTTTCTTCGACGATCATTTTCTGGAGCACTACAAGCACTCACGTGATCGCGGCGGGGCGAAGGCGTATCTCGACCATCTCGAGCTGTTCATGACCATGGACGGCGAGACCCCGCCGGAACCGGCGAATCCAGCCGAAGCGGGGTTGCGGAATCTGTGGGAACGCACGGTTCCGGCGATGTCCCTGGACTGGCGGCGGCGCTTCATCACCAGCACGCACAATCTGATGGTCGAGTCGATGTGGGAACTCGACAACATCAGCCGGGGCCGGATCGCCAACCCGATCGAGTACCTGCAGATGCGGCGCCGGGTCGGCGGCGCGCCGTGGTCGGCGAACCTCGTCGAATTCGCCGCGCGTGCGGAGATCCCCGCGGCACTGGCCGCGACCCGGCCGCTGAAGGTGCTGACCGACACGTTCTCGGACAGCGTCCACCTGCGCAACGACCTCTTCTCCTACCAGCGCGAGGTCCGGGAGGAAGGCGAGAACGCCAACGCGGTGCTGGTGTTCGAGCGGTTCTTCGACTGCTCGACCCAGGAGGCCGCCGACCTCACCAACGAACTGCTGACCTCCCGCCTGCAACAGTTCGAGACCACCGCGCTGGCCGAGGTGCCCGTCCTGCTGGCCGAGCACGCGGCGACCCCGGACGAGCAGGCCAGGGTCACCGCCTACGCCAAGGGGCTGCAGGACTGGCAGGCCGGGGGGCACGAGTGGCACCTGCGGTCGAGCCGGTACATGAACGAGGGCGCGGCGGAATCCGTGGGCACCGCGGCGAGCGTGCCGGGACTGAGCCGGTTGCGGCCCGGGCTGTATCGCCGGACCCGCCAGCATGCCCACGTCCCGTTCCGGGCGGTCGGCCACCTGCCGGTGCCGCCGCTGTATCTGCCGTACGCGTTCCGCACGAGCCCCCACCTGGCGGACGCCCGGGAATACGTGATCGGCTGGGCCCGCCGGATGGGCTTCTTCGACCCGGTGCCGGGGGCGGCCGGCGGGGTCTGGGACGAGCGGCGGATGCGCGGCATCGACCTGCCGCACTGCGCGGCGATGATCCACGCCGACGCGAGCCTCGAGGAGCTCTACCTGTCGTCGGACTGGCTGGCCTGGGGAACCTACGGGGACGACTACTACCCGCTGGTGTTCGGCATGAGCCGGGACGTTCCGGCGGCGCGGCTGCAGACCGAACGGCTGTCCGCGTTCATGCCGCTCGACGCCGGGGCGACCCCGGAACCGGCGAACCCGCTCGAGCGCGGGCTCGCGGATCTGTGGCGTCGTACCGCGGCGCCGATGGCGGCGCCCGCGCGCCGGGAGTTCCGCACCGCGGTGTCGGACATGCTGGCCAGCTGGGTGTGGGAACTGGAGAACCAGGCGCAGAACCGCATTCCCGATCCGATGGACTACGTGGAGATGCGGCGCAAGACGTTCGGCTCGGAGATGACCGTGAGCCTGGCCCGGCTCGCGCACTGGGACCAGATCCCGCCGGAGATCTACCAGACGCGGACCATGCGCGAACTGGACACCGCGGCGCAGGACTACGCCTGCTTCACCAACGATCTGCACTCCTACCAGAAGGAGATCGAGTTCGAGGGCGAAGTCCACAACATGGTCCTGGTGTGCGAGAACTTCCTGAACGTGGACCGGTGGCAGGCCGCGGGCATCGTGGCCGATCTGATGGCGGCGCGGATGCGCCAGTTCGAGCACATCCTCGCCCACGACCTGCCGAGGCTGTTCGACGAGTTCAACCTGGACGAGCCGGCCCGGGAAGTCCTGCTCCGCCACGCCGACGGGCTCAAGGACTGGATGTCGGGAATCATGGAATGGCACCGGAAATGCGTGCGGTACACCGAGCCCGAACTGCGCCGCAACGCTTCCCCCGGTGCGTCGGCGACCTCCGCGTTCCTGCCCTCGGGACTGGGCACGTCGGCCGTGCGGTTCACCAGGCTGGTAGGCCCCTGATCATCCGCGGTGCGTCAGGATGTTGATCACGTTGCCGTCCGGGTCGCGGACGAAGAACCGCCGGACGCCCCACGGTTCCTCGGTGAGTTCGTGCACGATCTCGGCACCGGCGGCGCGAGCGGCCCGGTAGCTCGCGTCCACGTCGTCGACCTGGATGGAGGCGACCGGGACGACGGGGCCGGTGGCGTCGTGGGTCATCAGGCTCAGCTGCACCTCGGGGCGCTCAGGATCGGCCAGGGTCACGATCCACCCGTGATCCATCACCACCTCGAGCCCGAGCACCCGGGTGTAGAAATCCTTCGCTTCCGCCGGTGACTCGCACTTGAGGTCGGGGACCACCCTGCTGACTGCCATGCGTCGATCAAATCAGACCGGTTCGCCCGGCGCCGCGGTCGCTTCCCGCACGCCGCGGACCGCCAGGCGGTCGGCGCGCTCGTTGTCCGGATTGCCCGCGTGTCCCTTGACCCAGAGCCATTCCACCTGGTGCCGGCCGATGGCGGCGTCCAGGCGCCGCCAGAGATCGGCGTTCTTGACCGGCTCCCGGGTGCTGGTCCGCCAGCCGTTCGCCTTCCACCGGGGCAGCCACGACATGACGCCGTTCCGCACGTAGGTGCTGTCGGTGTAGAGGCGCACCACCGAGGAACGTTTGAGGGATTCCAGCGCCATGATGGGGGCGGTCAGTTCCATCCGGTTGTTGGTCGTGGTGGCCGCTTCGCCGCCGTACAGCTCCTTCTCGTGGCGCCCGTAGCGCAGGACGGCGCCCCAGCCGCCGGGCCCCGGGTTGCCGCTGCACGCGCCGTCCGTGTAGATCTCCACGGCCGGTTCGGAATCCTGGTCCACCACGATCGGTGACCCTAGCGGCCCCCGGCCCGCCCACCCGGGCGAGGTCCCGCCGGTCCACTGTGGAGGTGACCGGTCGACACCGGGCCCACCGGGCACTAGATTCCGTGCATGCCGAGCGATTTCGCTTTGAAGACCATGAACGCGATCCACCGCGTCCTGCTCAAGGTCACCGGCGGCCGGGTGGGGTGGACCGTCGCGAAGATGCCGGTTCTTCAGCTCACCACCACGGGCCGCAAATCCGGCCGTCCCCGCTCGGTGATGCTCACCTCGCCGCTGCGGGACGGGAACGCGATCGTCGTCGTGGCCTCGCGCGGTGGCGACGACCAGCACCCCGCGTGGTTCCTCAACCTCCGCGACCAACCCGAGGTCGAGGTGGCCCTGGAGGGGAAGCCGCCGGAGCCGATGCGGGCCCGGGTCGCGACACCCGAGGAGCGGGAACGCCTGTGGCCGCAGATCACCGCCGACTACCGGAACTACGCCGAGTACCAGACCAAGACCGACCGGGAGATCCCGCTCGTCCTGCTCGATCCGGTCGAGTGACCGCTACGGCTTGAGCACGAGGTGCTCGAGCAGGTACTGGGCGCCGAGGACCTGGCCGACCTCGGCGGTGTGGTCGATGATCCGCTCGGCGTCGGTGTCGATGATGCCCGCGTGCCAGGCGGTGATGAGTTCGACGAACCCGCCGATGCCGATGAGGGTGCTCATCCGCAGGGCGTTCTCGTCGAGGTCGGGCTTCAGGTACGGGCGGCCCGCCTGGATGAGCAGGTCGGTGGCCGTTTGCAGGGTGTCGCGGCGGCGTTCTTCGAGCACCGCGCTGCCCGCGTGCTCGCCGAAGAGGATCCGGGCCCGCCGCGGGTCGCCTTCGACGTGGTGGACGAACGCGGCGATCGCCGCGCGTAGCTGCGTGATCGGGTGCTGGTCGAACTTGTCCGAGATCGCGGCCAGCAGCAGGTCGAGCGTTTCGTCGCGGACCTGGTCCCAGACCGCCACGAGCAGTGCGTCGCGGTCGGGAAAGCTCTCGTAGAAGTAGCGGTCGATCAGCCCGGCGCGGGCGCAGACGCCGCGCATGGTGACCGCCGCCCAGCCCTGCTCGCCCCAGATCTGCAAGGCGGCGTCGACCAGTTGACGCCGGCGTTCGGCCTGGCGTTGCTCGGCGCTGCGGCCGCCGTAGGTCCTGGTTCGCACGGGTCCATCTTGACAACCGGTGCGCGATGACCACAATCTGACGGCATGCGCCATCAGAGATGGCAGGTGCCATCAGATAGTCGGGCGGCGTCGCCCGGCCTGCCGCGGGCGTCCCGGCGGGCGCGAGCGCTGTCGCGGATCACCGCGGCGACCCTGCGGCCGCTCACGGCCGTCATCCCGCCCTCGGGCCACGGGGTTTGGCTGTCCCGCCGGATCGTCGCCGGTTCGCTGGCGATCTTCGGACCGGTCGTGCCGGGGACCGCGGTGCGCCGGGCCGAGGCGACCGCGCCCGGCGGGCAGCGGGTTCGCGGTGAATGGGTCCGCGGGCCCGGCGTGGGCGCGGCCGACGCGGTGATCCTGTACGTGCACGGCAGCGGGTACGCGGTCTGCTCGGCCCGCACCCATCGCGGCCTGACCTCGCGGTTGTCGGCGCGGACCGGTGTTCCGGTGTTCGCCTGCGACTACCGGCTCGCGCCGCGGCACCGGTTTCCCGCCGCCGCGGACGACGTGCGGGCCGCTTACGACTGGCTGCTCGAACGGGGTTACGCGCCGGACCGGGTCGTGCTCGCCGGGGATTCGGCCGGTGGGCACCTGGCCGTCGACCTGACCCTTGAGCTGATCCGGGCCGGGCGGGTCGTCCCGGCGGCCGTGGTGATGTTCTCGCCCCTGGCCGACGTCACCTTCGAACTGGCCCGTGCCCGGGAGCGAGTCAGGCGGGACCCGATGATCTCCGCCGCTCGCGCGCGCAGGCTGGTCGAGCTGTACACCCGGGACGCCGAGGCGGGCCATCCGCGCCTGGCGTTCACCTTCGGCGACGCGCGGGGGTTCCCGCCGACCCTGATCCAGGCCGGTGGTGCGGAGATGCTCGCCGCCGACGCCGACCACCTCGCCCGGTCGCTGCGCGCGGCCGGGGCCCGCTGCGCACTCGAGGTGTGGCCCGGCCAGATGCACGTCTTCCAGGCGCTGCCGGTGCTGATCCCGGAAGCCGCGCCCGCGCTCGACCGGGCCGCCGGATTCATCCGGACCGAACTGCGGTCCGGCGTCGCTCCAGCGAAGGAGGTCTCATGACACGCCGGACCCAGGGGGCGCGGGCGGTGGTGACCGGTGCGGGCAGCGGGATCGGCCGCGCGTTCGCCCTCGAGCTCGCCCGGCGCGGCGGCCGGGTCGTCTGCGCCGACCTCGATCTGGCCACCGCGAAGGAAACCGCCGCCCGGATCGAGGCCATGGGCGGGGAAGCGCTCGCCGTCGCGTGCGATGTCTCGGTGGAGGCGCAGGTGTGGGACCTGTCCGAGGCCGCCGAGCGGTGGCTCGGCGGCCCGGCCGGCCTGATCGTCAACAACGCGGGCATCGGCGCGGGCGGCCAGGTGATCGGCGAGACCCCGTTGCCGGATTGGCGCCGCACGCTCGGGGTGAACCTGTGGGGCGTCGTGCACGGCTGCCACGTGTTCACCCCGTGGCTGCGCGCCGCCGGGCGCGGCGGGATCATCAACGTCGCCTCCGCGGCCGCGTTCGCCGCGGCGCCCCGGATGGCCGCCTACAACGCGAGCAAGGCGGCGGTGCTGGCGATTTCGGAAACCCTGGCGGCGGAGCTGAGCGGCACCGGGGTCGCGGTGACCGTGCTGTGCCCGACCTTCGTCAAGACGAACATCATCGGCAACGAGCTGATCGACGCCGCCGCTTCGCGCGCCGCGGACAAGTTGATGCGCCTGACCGGCACCACCCCCGAACGCATCGCCCGCATCACCCTGGACGCGCACGACCGCGGCCGCCTGTACGTCGTGCCCAGGCTGGACGCGCAGCTGCTCTGGCGCGCCAAACGCCTGCTTCCGGCCGTGCACACCCGCGCGGCCGGGCTGCTCGGCCGATTCGCGCCGTTCCCGCAAGGACAGTGAGAGGAGCCTCGCCGTGGCCATCGAACTCGACGACATGCTGAACACCATCAAGGACCGGCAATGGGCCCTGACCGATATCGACTGGGACGCGCCCGGCGCCGAGCTGATCACCGAGGAACAACGGCCCAAACTCCAGGCGTTCATGGCCGACCTGGTGTGGATCGAGAACGTCGGCGCGCGTGGTTTCGCCGCCATGGCGACGAAAGCGCCGACCGACACGCTCAAGCAGATCTACACCTACTTCCACGCCGAGGAACAGCGCCACGCCAACGCCGAACTCGCGCTGATGCGCCGCTGGGGGATGCTGGAGGGCGACCGGATCCCCGAGCCCAACGTCAACGTCCGGCTCGCCATCCAGTGGCTGGACCGGTATTCCGACGGCATGTCACTGTCCATTTTGGGCACCGTGATCCCGATGCTGGAGGTGGCCCTGGACGGGGCGCTGGTGAAGTTCCTGCTCGACGAGGTCGCCGATCCGCTGTGCCACGAGGTGTTCCGGAAGATCAACGCCGACGAGTCCCGCCACCTGGCCGTCGATTTCCAGGTGCTCGACCTGCTCGGCGCCGCGCCGCTGCGGCGATTGCTGATCCAGACCGTCGGCAACACCCTGCGGCCGAGCCTGCTGCTCGGCGCCCTGATGTACATCCCGCTGCTGAACCGCATGCGCGACAACATCGTCGCCATGGGCCTGAAGGAGAACCAGCTCTACAACGCGATGAAGCGGTTCGCCAGCGTCGGGGAGCGCAGCGCGAACACCCGCCGGGTGCCGACGTACCAGGTCCTCAAGCGGCACGCGGCCATGGTGATCGACCGCGGTCACCCCTACCACCTCTTCGCCGATTTCCTGGTCCGCGCCAGCAACCTCATCCCGAAGCGGCTGCTCGGCCGAACCCCGGCCTGGGCCCGGGAACTCACCCACGAGCCGGTGTCCAAATGACGGCCGTTCTCGTCGTCGGGGCGGGGTTCGCCGGACTGGGCGCCGCGATTCGCCTGCGGCAGGCCGGAATCGACGACTTCGTGATCCTGGAGCGCGGCACCGAGGTGGGCGGGACCTGGCGCGACAACACCTATCCCGGGGCGGCCTGCGACATTCCCTCCCTGCTGTACTCGTATTCCTTCGCGCCGCTCCCGGAGTGGTCCCGCGCCTACTCCGGGAGCGCGGAGATCCTGCGCTACATCAACCACATCGTCGACCGCTTCGAACTCCGCCCGCACATCCGGTTCGGCGCGGACGTCACCGGGCTGGCCTTCGACGAGGACACCGGCGCCTGGACCGCGGACACCGCCGACGGCCGCGTGTTCACCGCCCGCACCGCGATCATGGCCGCCGGACCGCTGTCCAACGCCAGTTTCCCCGAGCTGCGCGGGATCGACAGCTACACCGGGCACAAGATCCACAGCGCCCGGTGGGACCACGACTACGATCCGGCCGGGCAACGCGTCGCGGTCATCGGCACCGGCGCGAGCGCGGTCCAGATCATTCCCGAACTCGTGGGCAAGGCGAGCGGGGTCAAGGTTTTCCAGCGCACCCCGGGCTGGGTGCTGCCCCGGCTGAACCACCGGCACCCGGCGTGGCTGAAGGCGGTCTTCCGGCGCCACCCGGGCGTCCAGGACCTCGCCCGGCAGGCCTGGTTCTGGGGGCACGAGGCCGTCGCGCTCGGGCTGGTGTGGGACACCGTGTTCACCCGCGGGGTGGAAACCGCCGCCCGGATCAACCTGCGGCGCCAGGTCCGGGATCCGTGGCTGCGCCGGCAACTCACGCCCGACTACCGGGCCGGTTGCAAACGCATGCTGATGACCAGCGACTACTATCCCGCGCTGCAGCGGGAGAACTGCAAACTCATCACCTGGCCCATCGCCACCCTCTGCCCGGACGGGATCCGCACCGCGGACGGCATCGAGCACCACGTCGACTGCATCGTGTTCGCCACCGGATTCGATGTCTGCAAAACGGGCACGCCCTTCCCGATCACCGGGCTCGGCGGCCGGAAACTGCACGACGAATGGTCCCGAGGCGCCCGCGCGTACAAGAGCGTCAGCGTTTCCGGGTATCCGAACCTCTTCCTGATCTTCGGCCCCAATTCCGGGCCCGGGCACAATTCCGCGTTGCTGTACATGGAATCCCAGATCGACTACGCGGTCCGGGCCGTCCGGCTCATCCTCGACCGCGACCTGCGAGCGTTCGACGTCCGCCAGGAAAGCCAGGACAGTTTCAACCGGAACCTGCAGAAGCGGCTCGCGCGCACGACCTGGAACTCCGGTTGCCGGAGCTGGTACCTCACCGAGGACGGCTACAACGCCACCATGTTCCCCGGCTTCGCCACCCAGTTCGCCCGCCAGATGGCCACCCTGGACCTCGGCGACTACCACCTGGACCGAAGGAGCACACTGGCGAAGTGACCACCTCGCACGACGACCGGGTACGTGAGCAGTTCCGCCTCCAGGCGGGGACCTTCGACGATCGGGGCTGGGCGGCCCGCGGCCTCGAGTGGATCGTCGGCCAACTCCGGCCCGGCGCCGGGGACCAGGTCCTGGACGTGGCCGCGGGTGCGGCCCACCTCGGACGCGCGCTCGCCCCGCACGTCCGCCACGTCAGCGCGCTCGACCTGACCCCGGAGATGCTCGACCAGGGCCAGCGCCTCGCCAGGAGCGCCGGGCTGGGCAACATGGCCTTCCTGGTGGGCAACGCCACCGCGCTGCCGTGGCTGGACGGCCAGTTCGACCTGGTGGTCTGCCGTTTGGCGCTGCACCAGGTCGCCGACCCCGCCGCCGTGGTGCGCGAGATGGTGCGCGTCACCCGGCCCGGCGGCCGCGTCGGCGTCACCGACATGATCACCGAGGAACCGGTGCGCGCCGAGACCAACCGGCTCGAACGGCTCCGCGATCCCAGCCACGGGACGACCCTGACCCTCGCCGAGATCCACGACCTGCTGGCCGCGGCGGGTGCCGAGGTCACCTCGACCGCCACCCAGGACCAGCCCCTCGACCTCGAGGACTGGATGCACCGCACCGCCACCCCGGAGGACGCCCGCGCGGAAATCCGGGAGCGGATGCGGACCGAACTCGACGGCGGACCGGAGACCGGCCTCCGGCCTTCCCGCGATGCGGACGGCGTGCTCACCTTCGTCCACACCTGGGCCACCACGGTCGCCGGGATACCGGGGTTTACATCGAACGTTTGAGATTTCCGAACCGGAAAGCGGCTTAAACTCCGGTTTCGTGACGAATGGTGAGATCGGCCGCAGATCGCTTTTCCGGGGCGCGGGAATTCTGGGGCTGGCGGCCGCGACCGGGTTCACCGGCGGTGGCACGGCATCGGCCGCTGGCGCGCCGCGGATGACCGTGCGGCTCGCCAAACCCGGGGTCGCGCCCGGCCGCATCTTCTTCACCTACACCAACGCATCCGGTGGCGGTGGCGTCGAAATCGCCGACGCCGCGGGCGAACCGCTGTGGTCGACGTCGGCGGCCGACCTCTACTACGAGAACTTCCAGCAGCAGACCTACCGCGGCCGCAAGGTGCTCACCTGGTGGCAGGGCACCGGAAACCCGGCCAACGGCGGCACCGGCAACGGAATCGGCGTGCTGACCGGACTCGACCACACCCCGGTCGCGACCGTCGGTCCGTCCGGCGACTTCCACCCGGACGTCCACGAATTCCGCATCACGCCGTGGAACACCGCGTTGATCACCTGCTACGTCCCGGTTCGCCGCGACCTCTCCTCGGTCGGCGGGCCGGTGGACGGGCTGGTCCTCGACAGCTACTGCGAAGAGGTCGACATCGCCTCCGGTGCGGTGCTGCTGCGCTGGAGCGCGCTCGACCACGTCCCGCTCACCGACAGCTACAAACCCCTCCCGGCCACTCCGGACCAGCCCTGGGACTTCTTCCACGCCAACTCGATCAGCCTCACCCCGGACAACCACCTGCTCGTTTCCGGGCGGAGCACCTGCGCGCTCTACCAGGTCCACCGGACGACCGGTGCGGTGATCTGGCGCCTCGGCGGGAAGTCCAGCTCGTTCGCGCTCACCCCGGACGCGGTTTTCGGCTGGCAGCACCACGCGATCTTCGAGGACCCGCGGACCATCCGGCTGTTCGACAACGCCAGCGACGGCACGACCACGCTCCACCCGACCCGCGTGGCGTGGCTCCGCCTCGACCCGCGCGGGATGACCGCTTCCCTCGCCCGAAGCATGAGCATCCCCGGCAGCCACGTCACCGCCATGGGCAGCGCGCAACGGCTGCCGGGTGGCAACGTCTTCGTGAACTGGGGCATGACCCCGCGGCTCTCCGAATTCTCCCCGGACGGCGACCTGCTCTTCGACGCCACCCTTCCCACACCGTCCTACCGGGCCTTCAAGTTCCCCTGATCTCCGGCCACGCCGTCAGCCGCGTGGGCAGTCGCGGCGGAACGGCGCACCGGGAACGGTCCGGGCCCACTGGTCCTCGGTGACGCTGTCGCCGATCCGGCGGCACAGGGTGTGCAGGACGCGTTCGACGTCGAGATCCCACAGCCGCGCGGTCCCGTCGGAACTTCCGGTGAAGAGCGTCTTCCCGTCGCCGCCGAACGCCATTCCCTTGACCGGCCCGGTGAAACCGGTCAGCGTGGCGGTCTCCCGATGGGACGGCACGTCCCAGATCGTCACGCTGCGGTCCTCGCCCGCGGTCGCCAGGGTCCGCCCGTCGGCGCTCAGCGCCACGGCTTCGGCGGAACTGGTGTGCCCGGTGAACGTGGTGGTCTCGGCGCGGGCGGCGATGTCCCAGAGCTTCACCGTCCCGTCGACGCTCCCGGCGGCCAGGACGCGCCCGTTCCCGCTGAACGCCATCCCGCGCAACGAACTCCGGTAACCGGAGAACACCGCGAGCTGGCGGCGGCCGGGGACGTCCCACACCGTCACGGTGAGATCCTCACCCGCGGTGGCCAGCAGCTTCCCGTCCTGGCTGAAGGCCACCTCCTGGACCGACGCCACCGGGCTGACGTGGCCGGTGAACGCGGCGACCTCCCGGCGTTCCGGGACGTCCAGCAACCGCACGGTGCCGTCCGCGCCGACCCCGGCGAGCGTGCGCCCGTCGCCGCCGAAGGCCAGCCCCCGGATCGGGCTGTTGTGCCCGGTGAACGCGTGGATCTCCCGGCGCGACCGCACATCCCACAACCGGATCGTGCCGTCCGCGCCCCCGGCGGCCACGGTGTCCCCGGCGCCGTTGAACGCCAGGGCCGCGACGGGACCGCCGGGCCCGGTCAGGGTCGCGGACTGCTGGCGGGTGGTCGCGTCCCACAACGACACCGTCCCGTCGGTGCTCCCCGCCGCCAGCGTCCGGCCGTCCCGGCTGAGGGCGGTCCCGAGAATGGTGGGGACCGGGCGGGAAAGCAGGGCGGCGCCGCCCATGCGCCACAGCAGGACGGTCCCGTCCTCGCCCACCGCGGCCAGGATGTCGTTGGCGTCCCCGGTGAACGCGACGGCGGCCACCGGGCCGGCGTGCCCGCTCAGGGTGGCGGTCTCCCGGTGGGTGGCCACGTCCCACAGCTTGGCGTTGCGGTCTTCGCTGGCGGTGGCCAGGGTGCGTCCGTCCCCGCTGAACGCCACCGATTCGACCGGCCCGCCGTGCCCGGTGAGCACCGCGATCTCCCGCCGGGTGGCGATCTCCCACAACCGCACCGCGCCGTCGGCGCCACCCACGGCCAGGGTGCTCCCGTCCCCGTCGAAGGCCACGCCGACGACCGGGCCGATGTGCCCGCTCAGCTTGGCGATTTCCTGGCGGGCGGGCACATTCCACAACGTCACGGTCCCGTCCGCGGCCCCGGCGGCCAGGGTGTTCCCGTCGCCGCTGAACGCCACGCCCACCACCGGCCCGGAGTCACCGGCCAGGGTGCCGATTTCCCGGCGGGCTCCGGTGTCCCACAGGGTCACGTCCCCGTCCACGCCGCCGGTGGCCAGGACGCCGCCGTTCCGGCTGAGCTGCAGGGTGAGCATGATCCCGTAGGTCTCATCGGACAGCGTGGCGATCTCCCGGTGGGTGACGGCGTCCCAGAGCTTGACCGTGGAACTGCCCCCGCCGGTGACCAGGACGCGGCCGTCGTCGCTGAACGCCAGGCCGATGTTGCCGCCCGTGGGGAGGCTGCCGACCTCCTGCTGGGTGCGGATGTCCCACAGCTTCACGGGCCCGTCGATGCCGCCGGTGGCGAGAACGCGTCCGCCGGGATGGAAGGCCACGTGTTTGATGAGCGCGGCGTTCCCCCGGAACCTGCCGAGCAACGGCTGGGCCTGCGCGGCCAGCAGGACGCTCCGCGCCTCGGTGGTGGGGGCCTGCCGATACGCCTCGACGGCCAGCAGGATCGACAGTTCCGGTTGCGACGTGGTGAGCGCCGCCGCCTTCGCGACCATTTCCCGGGACAGCGCCAGGGCGCGCTGGTCCTCCGCCGCCTGCCGCTGCTGCACGGCCACGACCCCGGTGACCGCCGCGACGCAGGCGATCACCGCCAGGATCACCACCAGCGCCCGCAGGCGGCGCGTGCGGTGGCGGGCGACGCGGTCCTCGGCTTCCTTGGCGAGCAGGCTGGCTTCCAGGAACTCCCGCTCGCTGGGGGTGAGCGCGGTGCGGCGCCGGGTGTTCCACTCGCGCGCGCCGGTCAGCTGGCTGCCGCGGAACAGCGCGCCGGGGTCGCGGTCGAGCGATTCCCAGGTGTGCGTGGCTTCGGTGAGGCGTCGGTGGACCCGCAACCCGTCGCGGTCGTCGGCCAGCCACTCGCCCAGCCGCGGCCAGGAGCGGATCAGGGCCTCGTGGGCGATCTCGACCGTGTCCTCGCCGATGGTGAGCAGCCGGGCGCGGGCCAGGATGTCCAATACCGCAGCGGTTTCCTCGTCACCGCTGGTGAGCTCGGTGCGCCGGACCCGCCGCCCGGTGTCCTGCGTGCCGTCGCCCAGTGCGATCAACCGCAGGAAGACCTCCCGCGCCGTGCGTTGCTGTTCGTCGGCCAGTTCGGTGTAGACCCGCTCGGCGCTCTGGGTCAGCGCGCTCTCCACGCCGCCCGCGTTCTGGTACCCGGCCAGGGTCAGCGTGCTGCCCCGGCGACGCTTCCAGGTTTCCACCAGGGCGTGCGACATCAGGGGCAACGCCCCCGGCCGCCCGACCATCTCGCTGACGATGGTGGACACCAGGGCGGTCTCGACCGTGAGCCCGGCGGCCACCGCCGGTTTGGTGATCGCCGCCCGCAGTTCCTCGGCCCGCATCGCGCCCACCAGTGTCTGCCCGTCCCGCAGGGCATCCACCAGATCGGGATGTTCCGCGCACCGGCCGTAGAAATCGGCCCGGACACCGAGCACCACCCGGATCCGGCTGGTTTCGGCCCGTGCCGCGACCAGCAACGCGTCGACGAACCGGCTCCGCTGCTCGGCGTCCTGGCACAGCGTGAAGATCTCCTCGAACTGGTCGACCACCAGCAGGAGTTCGACTTCGTCCGGCTGTTCGGCGAGGAGCTGCCGGACCGCCAGGTGGAGGCGGTACGGATCGGCCTCCAGATCCGAGTACACCGAACCGGCCGAAAGCCCGAGCAGCCCCGCCACCCGCGTGGCGCACTCCTCCAGGGGGCGCTCGCCCGGGGTGAACAGCACGACCGGCCAGTCGTCCTTCGCGACCTGGGGGATCAGACCGGCCCGCAGCAACGAGGACTTACCGCTGCCGGAAGGACCGAACACCGCCAGGAACCGGCGCTCGCCGAGCCGGGTCACCAGTTCCTCGACCAACCGCTCCCGCCCGAAGAACCGACCGGAATCCTCCGGCTGGAACGCGGCCAGACCGGCGTAGGGCGCCGGGCCGTCCCCGTTGGCGGTCACCGGTTCGGCCGCGGCCAGGGCGGCGGACGCGGCATGCCAGCGGGCTTCCCATTCCGCTCGATTTCCCCCGCACGCCCGGACATAGGCCAGGGTGACCGGCAGACTGGGCAGGGTCCGCCCCGCCGCGGCCTCGGCCAGCGTGCTCGCCGAGTAGTGCGCGCGGGCGGCCAGCGCCCGGTAGGGCGGGGTGCCGGCGTCTTCCCGGAGTTGCCGGAGCCCGAGCGCGAGTTCCCGCAGCACGCCGTTGTCGGCCGCCACGGGACGTTCCGGCCTCGGCATCACAACCTCCTCGTCGACATCCCCCGATCGTTCCCGAACGCTTCGCCGGCAGAACCCACATTGTCCGGCGATTGGTTGTCCGGCCAGGTGACGCCGACACCGAACAACGTTTTCCAGTAGAACCGGATGCGGCGGGTCGCCGGTTGGGCCGTGGTTTCCGATCGAGGGGTACCGGCGGCCCGTCCCCGCACCTGGTGTTCGAGAGGCTTCGATGGATCGACCTTCCGTGCTGAGCCGTCGCCGGTTCCTTTCCCTGGCGGGCTTCGGCTCCCTGACCCTGGCGGCGTGCACCCAGGCCCCGCCGGATCCGGTGAACGCCGCCGGCCCGCCACGGCGCGGCGGCAGCATCGTCTTCGCCCGCATCGCCGACGCGGTCGAAGTCAAGCTGGATCCGGTCCGGATGCAGGACAACGAAGCGATCTGGGTGGCGAGCAACCTCTTCGAGCGGCTGTACCGGGCGACGCCGGACGGCGGCACCGAACCGTGCCTGGCGACCGGCCACATCCTGTCCCCGGACCAGCGGACGTGGACGTTCCAGTTGCGCAAGGACGTCCGGTTCTCCGACGGCAGCCCGCTGACCTCCGCGGACGTGAAGTTCTCGCTCGACCGCAACACCTCGTCCGACGGCGCGGGCGCCAACGACTACGTCAACGTGTCCATCGACCGGGTCGAGGCGCCGAATCCGGAAACCGTGGTGATCACGACGAAATACCCCACCGAGCTGTTCGGGATCCTGTCGCACTACGCCAACGGGATCGTGCCGCGCGACTTCGGCGGGCGGGCGCACGACGAGTTCTTCGACCGACCGGTCGGTACCGGCCCGTTCGTGCTGGAGCGATGGGACGTGGGCCAGCAGATGGCCCTGGTCCGCAACCCGTTCCACTGGCGGCCCGGCAAACCGTACCTGGACCGGATCCTGCTCACCGTGGTGCACGACGACAACACCCGGATGCTGCAGCTGCGCGGTCGGCAGGTCGACGTGGTCGAGGCGCCGCCCTGGGCTCAGCTCAAGGACCTGATGCGGCAGCCGGGCATCCGGATCCAGCTGTCCCCGTCGACGCTGACCGACTACCTGGCGCTCAACCTGCGGGTGCCACCACTCGATCACCCGCAGGCGCGGCTCGCGATCTCCCTGGCGATCGACCGGGCCGCCCTGGTGCAGGCGGCGCTGTTCGGCAACGGGCAGGCGGCCGGTTCGCTGATGTCGCCGAGCTGGCCGGACTACGACGCCTCGATCACCCCGCCCGTGCGCGACATCGGCGCCGCGAAGGCCGCACTCGCGAACGCCGGGCGGCCGAACGGGTTCGAGCTCACGCACTACGTCAACAGCGGGGACACGGTCCAGGCCGCGGCGGCCCAGATCATCCAGCGGAACCTGGAGGAGATCGGGATCCGGATGCGCATCGAGCAGTACGACCACAACACGCTGGAGGCGCTCGCCGGGCAGCGGCAGTTCCAGATGTACCAGACGAACGTGAGCCTGGACATCATGGATCCCTACGAGAACATCCCGTTCCTGCTCGATCCGGCGGTCGGCTCGGTGGCCGCCGAGATGAACT
This sequence comes from Amycolatopsis anabasis, assembly GCF_009765355.1. GTDB lineage: Bacteria > Actinomycetota > Actinomycetes > Mycobacteriales > Pseudonocardiaceae > Amycolatopsis > Amycolatopsis anabasis. Next base: position 72,295 of record NZ_VTHK01000042.1, read on the forward strand.
ACCACGACCCGGAAGTGCTCGAGTGGTGCCGCCAGGCCGAGCAGACCACCGACCCCGCGGTCCGCACCCAGGCGTATCACCAGATCCAGCGGCGGGTACACCGGGACAACCCGTTGATTCCGCTCTACTACGCGCCATTCGCCTACGCGACCTCGGACCGCCTGCAGGGGTTCGCCGTGCCGCCCACGGGTGACTACCGGCTCGAGGAAGTCTGGCTCGCCTCATGAGCCGAAGACGGGAGCCGTGATGGGGCGCGTCGCCGTCGTGCCGTGGCGGATCGTCCAGGCGGTCCCGATCGCCGTGGGCGTGACCTTCCTGGCGTTCCTGATGATCCACCTGATCCCCGGCGATCCGGCTCGCACGGTGCTCGGCACGCGCGCCACCCCGGAGGCGATCGGCGCCCTGCGGCACCAGTGGGGCCTGGACGAACCCTGGCCGGTGCAGTACTGGCGATACCTCGGCCGCCTCCTGAGCGGTGATCTCGGGCAGTCGCTGTTCTACGGGCGGTCCACCGGATCGGTCATCGCCTCGGTCGCCGGGCCGACGGCCTGGCTCGTCGTCTACGGGACCGTGCTGTCGCTGGTGCTCGCCGTGCCGTTGGCCGTGTTCGCCGCGGCGTGGCGGGACCGGCCGTTCGACCACGGCGTGCGGATGGCCGCACAGGTCGGGCTGGGCCTGCCCGACGCGTGGATCGGCCTGCTCCTGATCCTGCTGTTCGGCCTGGAACTGCGGATGTTTCCGGTGGGCGGCTACGGCTCCGGGGTGCTCGGCCATCTGGAGTCGATGTTCCTGCCGAGCCTGACCATCGCGCTGGGGGCCGCGCCGGTGCTGATCCGGGGCCTGCGGGCCCGGCTGCTCGAGGTGCTCGGCGCCGACTACATCACCACGGCCCGGGCCAAGGGCCTGACCGAACCGCGGGTGCTGGTCCGGCACGCGTTGCGCAACGCGGCGATCTCCGCGGTCACCGTGCTGGGGGTGAACATCGCCTGGCTGGTCAGTGGAACCGTCGTGGTGGAGCGGGTGTTCGCGGTGCCCGGCCTCGGCAACCTGCTGGTGGAATCGATCCTGCGCCGCGATTTCCCGCTCGTGCAGTCCCTGACGCTGTGGTTCGCGTTGCTGGTGATCGCGGTGAACGTCCTCGTCGATCTGGGACGCGCGCTCCTGGACCCGCGAGTGGACCCGGGGTGAGGCGGATGGCCCGCGTCGATGTCGGTGCCTGGGAGGCACGTTCGCGTCCGCGCCGCCGGTCCCTCGTCCTCGGCGGCGGAATACTGCTCGTGCTCGCACTCGTCGCGGTCTTCGCCCCGGTCGTCGCCGGCCACGACCCGTTGGCCCAGGATCCCGCGAATCTGCTCGCGGACCCGTCCTGGCGGCATCCGCTCGGCACCGACCACCTCGGCCGCGACATCTGGGCGCGGCTGGTCCACGCCACCCGGATCGATCTGCCGGTGGCGTTCCTGGCGGTGCTCGCGCCGTTCTGCCTCGGCACGGCGCTCGGTCTGGTCGCGGGATACCTCGGGTCGTTCGCGGACTCGCTGTTCATGCGGATCGGCGAGGTCGTGCTGGCCTTCCCGTTCAACGTGCTGGTGATCGCGCTCGTCTTCGTGTGCGGATCGGGGGTCACCGGCATCCTGATCGCCTTCACCGCGGTCGGCTGGGTCTCGTACCTGATCATCGTCCGGGGGGAGGTGCTGACCGAGAAACGGCAGGAGTACGTGCTGGCCGCCCGTGCGCTGGGGTACTCGCGGCGCCGGATCCTGCTGCGCCACCTGCTGCCGAACGTCATAACCCAGGCGATCGTGTACGCGATGTCGGACATCGTCATGACCATCACGACGATCGTGGCGCTCGGGTTCCTCGGCCTCGGTATCGCGCCGCCCACACCGGAGTGGGGATCGATGATCGCCGACGGCACGGAGTTCCTCGTCACGCACTGGCCGCTGGCGACCGCGCCCGGAATCGCGGTCGCCCTCACCGGGTGGGGGTTCTCCCTGCTCGGCGACGGCCTCGCCGATCTGCTGCGAGTGGAGTAGGAGTGCCATGTTGTCGGTGCGGAACCTGACGGTAACCGTCCAAACAGGACGGAAGTCGGTGCCCGTCGTTGACGACGTGTCGTTCTCGGTGGGCCGGGGAGAGGCGCACGGTCTGGTGGGGGAGTCCGGCAGCGGCAAGACCCTGACCCTGCGCGCGGTACCCGGCCTCCTCCCGCATGGCACGCGGTTGGACTCCGGCCGGATCTTCCTCGACGGGGAGGAGGTGACGGCCATGAGCCGTCGGCGGCTGCGTGCCGTCCGCGGCCGCCGCGTCGGCATGGTCTTCCAGGACCCGATGACCGCGCTCAATCCGGTGATGACCGTGGGCGAGCAGATCGCCGAAGCCCCGATGGTCCACTTCGGATGGTCGCGGCGCGCGGCCGGCCGCCGGGCGATCGAGCTGATGCGCGAAGTCGGCATCCCCGAACCGGAACGCCGGGCCAGGGCCTATCCGCACGAGTTCTCCGGCGGGATGCGGCAACGGGTCGGCATCGCCATCGCGCTGTCCTGCTCGCCCGGGCTGCTGCTGTGCGACGAGCCGACGACCGCGCTCGATGTGACCGTGCAGGAACAGATCCTGGAACTGCTCCGGAACCTGCGGGCGACCGGCGAGGTGGCGATCCTGTTCGTGACCCACGACCTCGCGGTGATCGCCGAACTGTGCGAGCGAGTCTCGGTCATGTACGCGGGTCAGATCGTCGAAACCGGCGCCACGGCCGAGGTTTTCCGGCGACCGCGCCATGCGTACACGTTGGGACTGCTGCGCTCCGCACCGGATCCACGGGCGGCGCGGTGCCGCCTGGTCGCCCTGCCCGGCCTGCCACCCGATCCGGCCGACCCGCCGGTGGGTTGCCGGTTCCATCCGCGCTGCGGGTTCTCCGACGACGCCTGCCGGGCCGATCGGGTCTACCGGCTGCGCCGGGTCGACGGGCACCGGTCGGCTTGTGTGCACGGCGAGGCGGTGGCTGATGCGTGAGTCGTTGTTGGAGGTGCGGGATCTCGGGGTGCGTTTGGGTGCCCGGCGTTTCGCGGGTGGTGGCGTGGTCCTGTCGGTGGCCGGGTTGATTCCTGCTACGCGGGGACGGATCTTGCTGTGGGGGGAGCCGGTCGGTGTCTGGAGGTCTTGGGTGCGACGGCGAACCGTGCGACTGGTCTTCCGGGATCCGTATTGCTCGCTGCGTCGGGTCGGCGGGTGCCGGTTGGCTTGTGTGCATGGCGAGGCGGTGGCTGATGCGTGAGTCGTTGTTGGAGGTGCGGGATCTCGGGGTGCGTTTCGGAGCCCGGCGTTCCGCGGGTGGTGGTCGGTGGGCTCTCGATGGCGTCGATTTGTCGGTGGCCACGGGCGATTCGGTCGCGATTGTGGGGGAGTCGGGGTGTGGTAAGTCCACTTTGGCCAGAGCGATGGCCGGGTTGATTCCTGCTACGCGAGGGCGGATCCTGCTGCGGGGCGAGCCGGTCGGTGTCCGGCGGTCTCGGGCGCAACGCCGGACCGTGCAACTGGTCTTCCAGGACCCGTATTCTTCGCTGAATCCGAGGATGACGACCGGCCAGGCGATCGGTGAGGTGCTGCACGTCCACCGGATGTGCGCGCGAAGCGAGATCGCGGCCCGGACGCGGGAACTCCTCGACCTGGTCAAACTACCCGGTTCGGTGGCACGCGCCTATCCGCGGCACCTGTCCGGCGGGCAGCGTCAGCGGGTTTCGCTTGCCCGTGCGCTCGCCGTCGCCCCCGCACTCCTCATCGCCGACGAGCCGGTGTCGGCACTGGACGTTTCGGCGCAGGCGGCGGTGCTGAACGTGTTCGCCGATCTGCGCGCCGAACTCGGCCTCACGCTCGTGCTGATCTCGCACAACCTCGCGGTGGTGCGCCAGGTCAGCGATCTGGTCGCCGTCATGCGCCACGGCGCGGTGGTGGAGACCGGCCGCACGGACGACGTCCTGATCCGCCCCCGGCATCCCTACACCCAGTCCCTGCTCGACGCGGTGCCTTCCCCGGTGCCGCGCGAGCCGATCCCCGGATGAAAGGACCGTTCATGCGTGTTTACGTCTCGGTCGATATGGAAGGCGTCGCCGGGGTGGCCACCGCGGACCAGGTCACGCGCGGCGGACACGGATATCCGCGAGCGCAGCGCCTGATGACCGCGGAGGCGAACGCCGCGATCGCCGGCGCCTTCGACGCGGGGGCGGAGGACGTGCTCGTCAACGACAGCCACGGCACGATGGACAACCTGTTGCCCGACGAACTGGACCAGCGCGCGAGGCTGCTGCTCGGCGAACCCAAATCCGAGGACATGGCCGCGGGGATCGCCGCCGAGCACGATGTCGCGCTGTTCCTCGGCTACCACGCCGCGGCGGGGGCGCCCGGCGTGCTCGCGCACACCTATTCCACGGACTTCTTCGGTGTACGCCTGAATTCCCGGCCGGTGTCCGAAGCTGAACTCGGCGCCCTGCAGGCAGCGGCCGTGGGCGTCCCGGTCGGACTGGTCACCGGGGACAACGTCCTTTGTGACCTGGTGCGAACCAGGATCCCGCGGGCTTTCACCGCGGAGGTCAAGACCGCATACGGCTACTCGGCGGCGGACAGCCTGTCCCCGGCCCAGGCGTGCGACCGGATCCGTTCCCAGTCAGCCCAGGCCGTCGCCAAGGCCACTGACCTCCCCGCCGCCGAGATTCCCGGCGTCCTCGATCTGGAGATCGACCTGCACACCACCAACGCCGCCGCACTGGCGGCCCGGATCCCCGGCACACGCCGGGTCGCCGACCGGACGGTACTCCGATCCTGCGCCGACCCGACGGAGCTGGTGGACTTCATCATCGTCTGCGACCAACTGGCCGGAAGCCCCTCGGCTCGGGACTGATTGGCCGGAGTTGTCTGTCCCGAGCCCGTGTTCCACGCTAAGACCCCGAACCGTGACCAGCAGAACCAAGATAATGGTGACCCTCACCGCGAGCATGCTGAAAACCATCGCCCTGTGCGGCGCCATCCTCGGCGGCGGCATGGCCGAGTCCGCGTACGCTTCGATGCCCATCGTCCAAGCCGAAAATCCGGCCGCGGCCACCTGCCCGAAACAGCACACCTGCCTGTGGACCGAGCCGAACCTCACCGGCCGCCACCACTTCTCCGACCCGAGGCCGGGAAAGTGCTCCCGCTACCGCCGGGGAAACTCAACGTCCAACCAAACCACCCGAACCGTCCGCCACTACAGCAAACCCCACTGCAAGGGCAAGTACTTCGACCTCGCCCCCGGCCACCACACCACGAACACCCCATTCCCGGTGAAGAGCATCAGACAATTCTGATCGCCCTTCTGATCACGGCACCGGAAACTCGTCGGCGACGTCGGCCGCGTCATCCAGCACCCGATCACTCGGCCGCCCACCCACCGGCGCCGCCTCGGCGATCACCACCAGGGAGCCGTCCCGCCGCGAGTCATAATGACGCCCGGTGAACCGAACCCCGGCGAGCCCATTCGCACCCAGGCGATCGACACCGCGATGGTGCTACCCGCCCGTCGCCAACCGCCAGCAGCATCCGATCCAACTTCCGACACGGCGTGGCCAGGAAGAATTGCCGAACCTGCCCGAAAGACCTGCTCGAACACACAATTCCCGTTCGACCGTCTTCTTGGCGATCTTCAACCCCATCCGCTGCCAAGCAACACCCCACCGCCGTCACCCCAGTCCCACTCTTGGTCCACCGGCCCTTCGAATCGCGTGGTTGGTTCACCGTGATGAGATCCCCGTCCCCGCTCAAAGCCCCGATCGTGCCCACCGCTATCGCCGAACGCGACCCCGCCCACGCGATAACCGCCCGAAAAGAGCATCGCGTTCGAGGCTGCCTCGCCGTTCCTTATCAAGGAGTTCCAGCGACACCCCACCACAGGAAATCCCGGGCGCGCGTCGCCGCGACCAGGTGCTGCCGCTCGCGAAGCTCGCGAAGTTCCTGCTCAACGGCATCCCCGGTCTCTCCGCGGTGTGCGAACTGGACTACCAGAACGGCCTGGAAGTCGAGCCCCTTGGCACGGTGCACGGTGCCGACCTTTAGCCTGTCGTCCGGTTCGCCGGTGTAGTGCTCAAGGGGTAGGAACGGGATTCCCGCGTTGCGCAGAATCCTCGTGCAACGCGCGAGATCGCGATGGTGGAACACGATCAACGCAGTCTGGCCCTGCGGTACCGGCAGCCTCTCCACCGCCCTCGGCAGCGCGTTCCGCAGATCGTCCTCGGGGCCGCGCCAAACCTGGGCCTCTCCGCCGGAATTGGCCGATTCCGCTTCCCGCAAGGCGACTCCCGCATCACCATCGAGATCGTCCACCCGGTTGGTGGCGTCGAAACGCTGTGCGAAGCCCAGCACCTCGGCGCGGTTGCGGTAGTTCACCCGGAGAACCTCACCACGGCCGTGGATCGGGATGCCCGCATCCGAAAGCCGCCAGCCGCCCGGGTACACCTGCTGCTGCCCGTCCCCAACCAGGAGCAGGCGATTGGGGCCGTCACCGGCCAGTTCTCGGAGTATGCGCAGACCGGTCAGGGTGATGTCCTGCACCTCGTCCACCACGACCGCCGCATACCGTTCGGTCAGCGGGCTTCGGCTCAACTCGTCCAGCGCTACGCTCATCATGTCGTTGTAGTCGTGCAGATCCCGCTCGGCGAGGAAACGCTGATACGTCTGGTAGAGCTGCCACACCCGCTCTCGTTGGCCTGCGTCCAGCCGCAGGCGACGGCCGGTCCTGGGCGTCCTGACGTATTCCTCAAGGGTTCGGATACCACGCCCTTTCACGACCCGATCGATCTCGGTGCGCCAGTAGTCGAAGCTCGGTTCCAGGTCTTCGAGTGACTCGCGGTGTGCCACCCAAGCACGGCTGAACGCGGTTTCGGCTCCGCGCGGCTGCACGTTGAGGCCACGGCCGCGTTCCTCGAGGAACTGGCGAACCCAGGCGTGCAAGTTGATGAACTCGACGCGATGGGACAGTTCCGGCGCCAGTCGCTGAAAGGATGCCTGGTTCACCGCGGGCAACGTTCGGACGAAGGTCGTGAACAGCAGCGGCCCGGTCGAGCGCCTCGCCAGGTGCCGGAGCCGGTGGAGCGCGACCACCGTCTTGCCCGTGCCGGCCGGGCCACTGATTCTTGCCGGACCGGCGTAGTTTCGGTTCACCACCGCCTGCTGATGCGGGTGGAGGAAGGTCAGCCAGGTGTCGAAGGCCCGCTGCTGGGCGGCGTCAAGCTGATCATCGGTGAGCTGCTGCGCATCGAGCAGCCCTGCCGGTTCGGACGCACGTTCCGGCGGCTGTGCGGAAAGTTGCCGGAATTCGGGCAAGCGGGCGGCGAGCTGATCGGTGATGGCGTCAACTTGACGGCGGTCCAGATGCCGCGCGTCTCGTTGGAACAGCTTGTCCAGTTCCGATTCGAACAGCGACCAGTACGGCCGGTCGTTCCTCGACGATCTCCCGGAGCCTGCACCGGGCCTGATGACCACGAAGTGGATCGCACTCGGCGCCAGAACCTGACCGCGCGAGCCGCGTATACCGGCGCACCGTTCTCCCGCGTGCCGGACGATGGCTTGCGCCCTGGTCTCGTCTGGCGGGTGGGCGGTGACGAGAACCGCGAACACGCCACTGGGGCCGATCAGGAACGCGTCGGCCCGCTCGTCGTCGGGTGCCGGCAGATCGCCGCGTGCGAACAGGCGCCAGCTCTCGACGGTGCGTGCGAGCAGCGCGGTGAGCACGCGGCGATGCGACGAGCCCAGCCCGGGCAGCACTTGACCGAGCAGTTCGTTCGCCTGCTGGTGAACCTGCCGCCGGGCATGATTGCTCAGGTTCAATTACCCTCCATTCATCGCCGCTGGTAACCACGGTATTTACGTGCACCGGTGAATGGGGCTGAGCGGAGAGCATTCACCCGGACGACGCATGCGGTGCTCGGGACCGCCAGGCGACAGCGGGCAGTGGCGTTCGATGAGGACGGTGTCGTGGCAGACTCCTATCAAGCAGATCTGGACTACCTGCTTGACCATGCCCGGGGCGACCGGTGCGAACTTCGCGCAGATCACCACCGTCATGCTGAATATCGTTGGTGATCTGGTCGACCACGGAGTCGTTCCCGGAGACCTGACCGACGGCGGTCCCGGCTTCGAGCCCTGGCCGGGTTCCAAACAGGACATGCCGGGCGGGATCGCTTCGAGTCGTCGCTGTGACCGGGATAAGACCAGGTGTCGTCCGGCATCTCGTCGACGATCCGTTCTTCGGCATCGTCGACCAACGACATGATGCCCTCCAGGCTGGCCCAAGATGAGCTGGCGAGATTGTGGAACAAGTACCGTGGCAGGGTGACCAGGCCTACTGGGATTCGACCGTGCTCAGCTGGGCACGGATTTCTTCGGACTCCTCATCGTCCAGGTACTCCAACAGTTCCAGGGAGCGGCGCCACGCTGAGGTCGCCGCCTCTGTCCGCCCGGCTGCCTGGTGGGTGAGTCCGATCTGGCTCAGTACGAGAGCCGTGTGGTAGCAGTCGCGCAACTCGATATCCAACGCCAGCGATTCCTCGTAGTACGTGACAGCGTATTCCCACTTCCCGAGGTGATGGTAGGCGGAGCCAAGCACGCGGAGCACATCGGCGGCGCCTTCGTCGTTGTGGATCTCCCGGTACAGTGCCAGAGCCATCCTGCAACAGGTGATCGTCTCCTCCGGATTGCCTATCGCCATTGCGTAGTGGCCGATAGCGTTCAGAGCCGTCGCTCGCAAATTGGTGCTTTCGGCGGCTTCGGCCAGGAATAGCGCCCTGCGTGCGTCCGCCGCAGCCTCGGAGACCCGGTTTTGGCGCCAGCGCAGCTTGGCCCGGCCTAGCAATGCGTCCGCTTCCTCAGCCCGCTCGCCGAGCTTGCTGAACAGAAATACCGCCCGCACATGGAAATCCTCGGCCGCGGCCTGCTTGCCTTGGCGGACCAGTGTCTTGCCCAGCACTCTGCAGACTTTGGCCTCCGCGTACCGGTCGCCGAGCCGTCGCGCCGCGGCGAGGGCATGGTGCAGGATGGTGTGCCGGTCCTGGTGGTGACTGAACCGACGCAGGTAGGTCACCAGCGCCCACGCCAGTTGCCAAGCGTGCCGATCCAGACCGGCGTGCACGGCGAGTTCCACCGCGCCTACGGCGAGTTGATGCTCCTTGACGCACCAGTCAAGTGCGTCCCGGTAGCTGGCAACTTGGACGGCGGTCACTCCGGGCAAAGGTGGCGGCACCTCGATGCGTAGGCGGTGTGGGTTCAACACCGCATCCACCGCCACTGCGGTGTGGAGGTAAGACTCGATCAGCCGAGTGGTGGTAGCGGTGCGTTCCGCCATCGGCTCTTCGCCGAGCCGTTCGGTGGCGTACTCACGGAGCAGGTCGTGGAATCGGTACCGGCCCGGCACATACTCGTCCAATAAATTCATCCGCACCAACTCGGCAAGCACGTTGCGCGTACGGGCAGGCGGTAGCCCGGCCAGCGAGGCGACAGCCGGCAACGCGATGTCGGCGCCTGTGGTCAGCCCGAGCAGGCGAAACAACCGCTTTGCCGCAATCGGAAGCGCTTCATAGGACCACGAGAACACCGTCCTTGCGGTGGTGTACGGATCACCGGTGTCCAGCGCGTCCAGCCGCCGCATAGTCGAGCGCAGCTCCTCGGCCAGAATGCTGAGCGGAAAGGATCTGCGCTGTGCCACGCGCCCCGCGACAATAGAGAGAGCGAGCGGTAGCCCCGCACATTCCGACGCCAACTTGCCCACAGCGTCGTTGTCGGACGAAATGCCGTCCAAGCGGCTGGCGATAACCTGGCGTGCGTCCGCATCCTCGAGCAGGCCGAGCTTGATCTGCTCGACACCCTCGCGGACCACCAAGCCGGTCAGCTCGGTACGGCTGGTCACCACAACGGCAGATCTCAGTCCACCCGGCAGGAGACTGCGAACCTGGTCCGCGTCGCGAGCATTATCCAGCACCACCAGGACGCGCCGGGCCGCGACTATACTGCGGAACAAGCTGGCCTGTGAGTCGACGCGCAGCGGAATACGTTCGGGCGGCACGTCGAATCCGTCCAGGAACCCGCGAATCGCGTCCCCAGCCGGCAACGGCGGATGGGACGGATCGAACCCCCGCAGGTCGACGTAGAGTTGGCCGTCCGGGAAGCGGCTGGCCGCCGATCGAGCCCAGTGCAGGCACAGTGCGGTCTTACCGACCCCGGCGGTGCCGTTGACTACCACGATCCGGCTCCTCGAGTCCACCCCGTGGTCCAACATCGTCAGTTCGTGTTCGCGACCCACGATCTTCACTACGCCGTGCGGTAGTTGTTGTGGCACGGCAAGTACCGGAGCGTTGATGTGGACGCTGCCGTAGATGGTGTGTGCCTGCACCACTTCGTGCGCGGTGCCCGCGAAGATATTCCGCTCTGTCACCACTCAATAGTGGTGGTGGGCGGGCAGATTTTCGACCGCTGTGTAGATGGCGACGCGAACTCGACATGCCAGATGCACGGCGGGCCGCGGACGGCGCCTCGGCTCGCACGAGGCTCAGTCGAGATTCGCCGAGATGCCGGCCAAGCCCGCCAATGGGGAGTTTTCATCCTGTTGGTGCTGGTCAGTGGGGTTGACGGTGGCGGGTTTG
>NZ_VTHK01000043.1 GCF_009765355.1 Amycolatopsis anabasis
CGGACGTGCGAGTCCCTCGTTTCGGCAGGCCGAGTTCCCCATTTCGGTAGGTGACCCCCCGGGCACCCCGACGAGCACGGCCTCGTTGCGGCCCTCTTGGCCGACAAAGCGCGACGAGCATCGGGGTGGCAGCCAGGCGACGCCTGCACACCCAAACCCCGTTCACCGACTCTTGTAAGGGAACCAAGTCTGAGGGTCGAGGTGTACAACGTACACACGGCTCGTGTACGTTGTACACATGCAGGAGGAGACCCCACGTCGTAAGCGTCGCTGGCCGCGGATCACCATCGTGGCCGGAATCGTGCTGGTCCTGCTCGCCGCCGCCGGGCTCTTCGGGGTCGCGTGGTGGGCGAGCGATCAGGCCGTCAAGCCGAACCACGACCCCGCCAACCACCCGACCTATCCCGACACCGTGCTCGACGTGCGGGACACCGGCTCCGGGAAGACCGTGGTGCTCAGCGCGTCCAGCCCGATGACCCACCGGCGCGGGACGTACTGGCTGGCGTGGCGCGAGGGCTCCGCGCGGATCGGGGACATCACCGCCCAGGCCCCGGATTCCGTGGAACGGCCGCTGCTCGACGGCCCGGTTCCGCCGAAGGGGACCCCGGTCGCGGTGACCATGGTGGTGCCCTCCGATCCGAAGATCGGGATCGGCCTCGATTTCACCGAGGTCTCGGTGCCGACCGAACTCGGCCCCGCGCCGGCCTGGTTCGTCCCGGCCACCGGGCCCGCGGAGTCGACCTGGGTGATCGCGGTGCACGGCCAGAACGGCCGCCGCAACGCCCTGACCCCGGTGCTGCCTACCTACCACCGGCTCGGCCTGCCGGTCCTCGCCATCACCTACCGGAACGACGACGGGGCCCCGGCCTCCGAAGACGGGCTGATGCACCTCGGCGAGTCGGAATGGCGGGACCTCGAATCGGCGGTCCGCTACGCGCAGGGCCAGGGCGCCCGGCGGATCTTCCTGCACGCCGCTTCCAACGGCGGCCAGATCGCCGGTCAGTTCCTCGCCCGCTCACCCCTGGCCGGGATGGTCACCTCGGTTCTCATGGACGCGCCGACGAGCAGCATGCGAAGGGTGGGCGAGCACAGCGCGGAACAGTACGGCGCACCGGGTTTCGCGACCTGGCTGACCGGTCAGGTGATCAAATGGCGCACCGGGATGGACCTCGAGCAGCTCGATCTGCTCAACCATCCGCCGGCCGTCAAACCGCCGACGCTGCTCCTCCAGGGCGACGCGGACACCCAGGTCCCCGTGCAGCTGAGCCGGGACTTCTTCGCCTCGGCCCAGCGGGTGGGGTGGCCGATGGAGTACCACGAGTTCCCGGGCGCCGAGCACGTCGAAACCTGGAACAGCGACCCCCTCCGCTACGAGAAGCTGCTCGCCGATTTCGTCACCCGCACCGTGCTCACGTCCCCGCCGGGCCAGCGCAACTGACCGGCGGGGGCGTGGCCCGGATCAGCGCGGACTGTCGTGCATGAACAGCACGGCGAACACCAGGAACACCATCCCGGCGACACCGAGGACGGCGATCACCGTGCTGCGCACCCAGTCGGTGAACCGCTTCCCGATCCGCGTCCGGTAACTGCTGAACTGCGCGTGCGCTTCCCGGGCGGCGTTGACCCGGCTGCCCACGTACAACCCCGCGGCCAGGACGAGCAAAATGCTGACGACGACTGGCACGATCTACTCCCCTTATCCGGCTGTGATCACGGCTGACCAGTGCCTCGCGACCAGACCTCTTGTTTAGCGCGGCAGATTCTCAGCAACTACGGCCGACAGTCCCGGCGACTCAGGGACCTGTGGCCTTGTGTTCAAGCTTCCCTCTCGGTCCGTAGTCCGTTCGTCGCTCCGGGCACATCCGAGCGGACCTGTTGACGGGTCCGCTCGCCGCCGTTATATTCAACGCATCGGTTGATAAACGAAACGGTTGATAAAGATGGCGGTTGACGACGACTGGCTGGATCGGGCGTTCACGGCACTGGGCGATCCCGTGCGCCGAGCACTGATCGCGCGGCTTTCCCGCGGTGAGGCGACGGTGAACGAACTCGCCGAGCCGTTCGAGATCACCAAGCAGGCGATCTCGCGGCACATCCAGGTCTTGGAGGCGGCCGGGTTGATCACCCGCAGCCGGGACGGCCAGCGCCGGCCCTGCCACCTGGACCCGGCCGCGCTGGAAGCGCTGACCAGCTGGATCGACGACTACCGGCTCACTGCCGAACGTCGCCACCGCCGGCTCGATGCCGTACTCGACACCTTGAAGGAGAAGGAAAAATGACCAACCCCACCACCATCACCGCGCAGCCGGGCACCCCGTTCATCGAGATGCGGCGCGAGTTCGACGCGACACCCGCGCAGGTGTTCCGCGCCTACACCGAGCCCGAACTCGTCGTCCAGTGGCTGGGCCCCCGCGACCTGAAGATGGACCTCCTCGAATTCGACGCCCGGCCGGGCGGCAGCTACCGCTACGTGCACCGCGACGACCAGGGGAACGAATACGGTTTCCGCGGGGTCTTCCACACCGTGCTCGACGGCGAACGGATCATCCAGACCTTCGAATTCGAAGGGGCGCCCGGCCAGGTGACCCTCGAGTACGCCACGTTCGAGGAGCGGAACGGGCGCACCCTGCTGCGCACGCACGCCGTGTTCCCCTCGGTCGAGGCCAGGGACAGCGCGGCCGCCTCCGGTATGGAGAGCGGCATGCGCGATTCGATGGACCGCCTCGCCGAACTCCTCCCGGCGCCGGGCGAGTGACCGCGGGAAACGTCGTTTCCAGCTTTTCGATGTCCCTGGACGGTTCGAACGGGTCGAGGTCGTCGAGGGCGTGCGCGTGACGCACCTGCGCTACCGCGTGGCCTATCCCTGACCCCGCTCGCCGGTCCTTTGTGGACGCTCGGCGCGGGCTTTGACCGCGGCGAGGGTGTGCTCGATCGACTCGACGTTGAAGCCCGGCCGATCGGCCCGGCCGGTGACGCGGGGGCCCAGGAAACGGCGGACGAACCAGCTGCCGACCCGGTACCAGTTCTCGGTGAGGACGCAACCGTCCCCGGCCGGGGTGATCTCGTAGGACCAGCGGGACACCCGCACGCCGATCGGCGCGCGCACGTCGAAGGTGAACAGGCGGCCGGGCCGGCAGGCGATCACCCGGGCCGTGGTCTCCCACCGCTTGCGGCCGTTGCGGTTGACGCCGCGGAACTCCGCGCCCAGGGCCGGTCCGGTGGCACCGCCCAGCCAGCGGCCGCCGATGTTCTCCGGGCTGAACGCGCCCATCCCCGGCAGATCGGTGACCAGCGACCACACCACGTCCGGCTCGGCGGCGATCTCCACACTGCGCGAGATCGACGGTTCCATCCGGTCAACGTAACCAGTGCGGGGCGACGGCGACAACACCCGGGCAGCGACCGCGCACTCGGGGAGAAATGTAGTGGTGTCAAGAGATCGGCAGTTCGACGTCCGCGGGTTCCTTGTCCGGCCGCAATCCGCGCCAGGCCGAATGGCGGAGGCGCCGTTCCTCGGTCGTCGAGTTGCCGGTGAACTTCCGGTAGACGACCTCGCCGACCAGGCGGGGTTCGACCCAGCGGGCGTCGCGGACGCGGTCGCGCGGCACCGGGTTGGCGAACGGGCTGGTCGGACGTTCCAGCGGCCGGAGCCGGTCCAGCAGATCGTGCAGGGCCCGTTCGGTGAACCCGGTGCCGACGTGACCGATGTAGCGCAGGTCGCCGCGCTCGTCGTGCGCGCCGAGCAGCAACGAGCCGATCATGTCGGTGCGGCGGCCTCCACCGGGCTGCCATCCGCCGATCACCACCTCGTGCGTTCTGACCAGGGCCCGTTTGATCCAGAACCCGGACCGTTTCCCGGGCTGGTACGGCGAATCCAGCCGTTTCCCGACGATGCCCTCGAGGTGCCGATCGGCCACCACTCGGAGCAGTTCGGCGGGCGTGATCTCGGCGTCGGTGTAATGCGGCGGGACCACCACCCGGCGGGCGTCCGCGAACTCGAGCCCCGCCAGGTGGTCCCGGCGTTCCGCGTACGGTTCGCGCACCAGCGAAGCCGAGCCGAGCCGGAGCAGGTCGAACGCGAAGAAGGTGACCGGGTACTGCCGCAGCAGCGCGGTGGCCGGGCCGCGCTGGTGCCGGATCTGCATCCGCCCGAAATCCGGGTGCCCGCGCTCGTCCACGACCACCAGCTCACCGTCCAGGACCCCGGCCCGCCCGCCGAGCGCGTCGGTGAACGCGCCGCCGAGTTCGGGGTAGGTGGCGGTGATGTCGTTGCCCAGCCGGCTGGTCAGCCGCGTGGTGCCGTCCGGCGCGACCTGGACGCAGCAGCGGAAACCGTCCCATTTGATCTCCAGGCCGTAGCCGCCGGAAGGCACCTCCCCGTCGACCGCGAGCATCGGAGCGACCGGCTCGGGAACCGCGGCCATGGTCACTCCCTTCCGGTGCACCTGCACAAGTGCGGACGCCGTGCCAGCAGCGTAACCCGAATGGCCTAGTAACGCCGGATCATGC
This sequence comes from Amycolatopsis anabasis, assembly GCF_009765355.1. GTDB lineage: Bacteria > Actinomycetota > Actinomycetes > Mycobacteriales > Pseudonocardiaceae > Amycolatopsis > Amycolatopsis anabasis. The sequence goes on from NZ_VTHK01000043.1 coordinate 4,510, forward strand.
CCCGTCGGTATGGTCGCCGGGTGGCCCAGCCGACCTTGCGCGTGACGTCGGTGTCGATCTCGGCGCCCGACCCGCGGGAACTCGCCGCGTTCTACAGCCGGTTGCTGGGATGGCCGGTGACCGCGACGGAGCCGCCGCGCGACGGCTGCCCGCCCGAGGACGGGTGGGCGCAGATCCGGCCGCCCGAGGGTGCGGCGGGGCCGACGTTGAACTTCGAGTACGAATCCGGGTACCTGCCGCCGGTGTGGCCTTCGGTCGCGGGCGAGCAGCAGGCGCAGACGCACCTCGACATCGCCGTCGACGAACTCGAGGCCGCCGTGGCGTGGGCCCGGCAGGCCGGTGCGACGCTCGCCGAATTCCAACCACAGGACGACGTCCGGGTCATGCTGGATCCGGTCGGCCATCCGTTCTGCTTGTTCTTGGCGGGTTGACCGGAGTCCCGCGCGCTACCCGGCGCAGGCGCCGCTGTCCCGCACCGGGCACTGAAGCTCGACCACCTCGTGGTCGTCGTCGGTGTCCCGGAGGTGGACCAGCCGGTACGTCCCGTAGGACTCGAGGCCGCGCTCCGCGAGGGCGACGTCGACGGTGAGCCAGGGATCAGTGGTGTCTTCCGCCGCGCGGCGGTGCGTCACCACCGCCGCCCGTTCCTCGGCGGGCAGCTCGGCCAGTTCCAGCCCGGTCACCGGATCGGCGTCCGGGGCGAGCGGCACCCCTGCCGCGACGTCGATCTTCGACCCGTCCGGGCGCCCGTAGTAGGTGCGGACGCCGCGCCCGCTCATCGGCACCCCGGCCGCGGCCAGCCGCGCGGCGAGGGTCTCGGACAGGGCATCCACCATGTCGCCGATCTCGCTGACGTCGTTGACCTCGCCGCTGACCTGGGCGAGGCGGAGCGCGGGCAGCGGTTCGAGCCGCAGCGTGCTGGTGGTCATGGTCAGCCCTTCCTCGATCGATCGGAGCCGCCGCTCGACCTCCGCGAGCCGCCGCGTGTCGGTCTCGATGCGCTGTTCGAGCTCGGCCTGGCGCAGGAGCAGCATGCCGCGCAGCTGTTCGACGGTGACCCGGTCGTCCAGGACGGTGCGGCACTGGTCCAGGGTGAACCCGAGCTCCCGCAGCGCGACGAGGCTGTTGACCCGGCCGATCTGCGAGGTGGCGTACCAGCGGTAGCCGGTCACCGGATCGACCCGTTCGGGCACCACCAGCCCCACAGCGTCGTAGTGGCGCAGCATCCGGACCGAGACCCGGGCGCGCCGAGCGAGTTCTCCGATGCTCAACATGACGAACCCACTGCAGACCATGACACGGTGTCAGGGTCAACTACGCTCACTTCCGTGGGTTCGGCATTGCTGATCATCGATATGCAGGATGCCATCGTTCCCGGGATCTGGCGGGGTGCGGAACTGGTCGATCGGATCGCCGCGCTGGTGGAGTCGGCCCGTGCTCGAGGGGTGCCCGTCATCGCCGTGCAGCAGACGGGGCCGGCCGGTACGCCGCTGGCCGAAGGGTCGCCCGGATGGCAGCTCAGCCCGCGCCTCGGCGTGCGCGAAACCGATCCGCGGGTGCGAAAACAGGCCACCGACAGCTTCTTCCGCACCGAACTGGCCGACCTGCTGGCGGCCCGGGCGGTGGACACCGTGGTGATCACCGGGGTGGCCACGGACTACTGCGTCGATGCCACGGCTCGCTCGGCGCTCAGCCATGGCCTGGATGTCGATCTGGTCAGCGACGGGCACGCTCCCATGACCGACGGGGATCCCGCCGCCGGGCTCACGCCCCAGCAGGTCGTCGAGCACCACAACGGGGTGCTCAGCCGCGCCGTCCACCCCGGCGGGCGGCTGCGCCTGGTTCCCGCCGCCGACTGCTGGTGAAGCTCAGCGCGCGGAGAGGGTTTGCCGCCAGTGCTCGGCCGCCTGGATCATGTCGTGGCCGAGGTGCTGGAAGAACTGGCTGGTGGCGTGCAGCCGGGCTCCCGCGGCGGTGCCGGCGCCGAACAGGTCCGCGCCCCGCTGGGCGAACTCCGCCCACTGGGCCATGGACTGGACGCTGGCCAGCCACGCCTGGTACCAGACGTGGTCGTCGATGAGGTACCGCTCTCGCCGGCCGTCGCGTTCGCGTCCGACCAGGCCGCGCTGCTCGAGCCAGGCGACGGCCTTGGAGACGGACGCGGGGCTGACCCGCAGCCGGGCGACGAGTTCGGCGGCGGTGAGGCTGCCGGTCTCGCTGGTGAACAGGCAGGCGAGCACCTTCGCCATCATCGCCGGGACCCCGGTCCGGGTCATCATCTCGGCGAATCCCGCCTCGAATTCGTGGCGTGCCAGCGGTTCGCCACCGCGGCTGCCGGCGGCCGGCGCGACCGGTTGCGGGACCGGCTTGCGGCGGCGGGACCGCCACTTGGTCGCCTGCTGTGCCTGGTTGGCCCGATAGGCGTGCGCGCCGCCGTTGCGCGCCACCTCGCGGATGATCGTTGACCGGGGCCGCCCCAGCCGGTGGGCGATCTCGGCGTAGCTGAGCCGCGCGGCCAGTCCCGCGGCGATGCGCTGGCGCTCCTCGTAGGTCAGCCGTTCCCCCGGCATCCGTCCTCCCTCGGCCCGAGTGCACCCCTTGGTGCATTCAGCTGCAGGGTCATTGCATCAATTGCATCGATCCTACCTCGCTATTTGGGAATCTTTGGTTGCCCGCTTCGGAAAATCGCTCCTAGTGTTTCGCATATCGCAAACGAAAAGGAGGCGCACATGGCCCCATCACTGCCGACCGAGCGGCTCGCCGGCCGGCCGTTCGATCCACCCGCCGGGCTGGCCGAACTGCGCGAGCAGCGCCCACTGAGCCGGCTGAGCTACCCGGACGGGCACACCGGGTGGCTGGTGACCAGCCACGCCCTGGTGCGCGAGGTGCTGGCCGATTCGCGGTTCAGCGTCCGGCCCGAGCTGCGGCATCTGCCGGTTCCCGGCGCCCCCGGCGGCAACCAGCCCGCACCGCCCGGGATGTTCTCCGGCATGGACGAGCCGGAGCACGGCCGCTACCGCCGCCTGCTCACCGGCCAGTTCACCGTCCGCCGCATGCGCCGGCTCACCGAGCAGATCCAGAAGATCACGGACGAGCACCTCGACGCCATGGCGCGGCACGGCGGACCGGTGGACCTGGTGCGGGCGGCGGCGCAGCCGATTCCCGCGCAGGTGATCTGCGAACTGCTCGGCGTGCCGTACGCGGACCGGGCGCGCTTCCAAGGGCACGCACTGGATTTGTTCCGCCTGGACGCCTCGCCGGAACAGTTGGCGGCGGCCTACTCGGCGGTGCACGAGTTCATCCGCGAACTGGTGGCGGCCAAGCGCGCCGCGCCCACCGACGACCTGCTCAGCGGCCTGACCACCAGCGACCTCACCGACGAGGAACTGGTGAACATCGGGTTCGTGCTGCTGGGCGCGGGTCTGGACACCACGGCCAACATGCTCGCGCTCGGCGTCTTCGCCCTGCTCAGCCACCCCGGCCAGCTGGCCGCCCTGCGCGCCGACCCGGGCCTTGCCGGGCACGCGGTCGAGGAGCTGCTGCGCTACCTGAGCATCATCCCGTTCACGGTCCGCACCGCGCTGACCGACCTCGAGCTGCACGGCGAGCGGATCTCGGCCGGGGAGACGGTCACCGTCTCGGTCCCCGCGGCCAACCGCGACCCCGCGCGCTTCGCCGATCCGGACACCCTCGACCTGCTCCGCCCGGCGAGCGGGCACGTGGCGTTCGGTCACGGCGTCCACCAATGCCTCGGTCAGCAGCTCGCGCGGGTGGAGTTGCAGGTGGTGCTGCCCGCGCTGCTCACCAGGTTTCCGGCGCTGCGCCTGGCGATTCCCGCCGAAGACGTCGCCCTGCGCGCCGACATGCTCATCTACGGCGTGCACGAACTGCCCGTCAGCTGGGAGGAATGAACGATGAAGGTGTGTCTCGTCACCGGGGCCTCGTCCGGGATCGGGCTGGCGACCGCGCTCGAGCTGCTGCGCGCCGGGCACCGGGTCTACGGCGCCGCGCGGCGTGTGTCCAAAATGGACACCATTCGCGCCGCAGGCGGCCACGCACTGGAGATGGACGCGCGGAAGGGCGCGGACCTCGAGCGGGCGGTCACGACCGTCCTCGAGGCCGAGGGGAGGATCGACGTCCTGGTCAACAACGCCGGGACCGTGCTGCACGGCGCCGTCGAGGACGTGCCGATCGACCGGGCGCGCGACCAGTTCGAGGTCAACCTCTTCGCACCGGCCAGGCTGGTCCAGCTCGTCCTGCCGGGGATGCGCGCGCGGAAATCCGGCACGATCGTCAACGTCTCCTCGATCGGCGGCGAGATCTCGCTGCCGCTCGGCGCCTGGTACTACGCGTCGAAACACGCGCTCGAGGCCTACTCCGACACGCTCCGCATGGAGGCCGAGCCGTTCGGCGTCGACGTCGTGGTCATCCAGCCCGGCATCATCAAGACCGAGTTCGAAGACCAGACGGCCGCGCAGCTGACGGAGTTCTCCGGCAACGGCGCCTACCGGGAGATGGCCGAGGCCATGGCGCGGCGCGGCGAGACCGGGCTGAGCGAGGGCTCCGATCCCGCGGTCGTCGCGGAGACCATCCGGCGGGCCGTCGAGTCCGGCCGCCCGGAGACCCGGTACGCCGTCGGCCACCTCGCCGACGAACTGCTGCGGCTCAACCGGACCTTGCCGGATCGCGAGTTCGACGAACTGGCCACCCGCTCGATCAAGTAGGAGAACCCGCGCTGCCCGCGGCCGGATAGCCTGGACCGATGCGTATCGGCGTCAACGTGCCCAACTTCGGCCCCGGAACCGACCCCGGCGTGCTGCGCGGCTGGGCGCAGACGGTGGAGGGGCTCGGCTTCGACCGGCTCATGGTGTCCGACCACATCGCGGTGACCGCCGATGTCGCCGACAAATACCCGGCGCCGTTCTACGAACCCTTCACCACGCTCTCCTGGCTGGCCGGGAGCACGCACCGGATCCGGCTCGGGACCACGGTGCTCATCGTTCCCTACCGGCACCCGTTGCTCATCGCGCGGATGGCCGCCAACCTCAACCAGCTCAGCGGGGGACGGCTGGTCCTCGGCGTCGGCGTCGGCTGGGCGCGGCAGGAGTTCGACGCGCTCGGCGTTCCGTTCCGGCAGCGGGGAAAGCTGACCGACGAGCACCTGCGCACCCTGCGGACCGCGTGGGAGAACGACCAGGACTACCGGAGCGGGCGGATCCCGATCTGGGTCGGCGGCAACAGCGACGCCGCACTGCGCCGGGCGGTGCGCCTCGGTGACGGGTGGCATCCGCTGCACTCCACACTCCCCTGGCTGGAAGCGGCGGCGGACCGGTTGACGGCCGCCGCGGCCGAGGAGCGGCGGCCGGTGCCCGCGCTCGCGCCGCGGATCGTCCTGCGGCTCACCGAAAAGCCGTGCACCGAGCCCGGCCGCCTCGCCGGCGAAGGCTCGATCGACCAGATCATCGACGATCTGGACCGGTTGCGCCTCCTCGGCGCCGAGGAGGTCCTGCTCGACCCGTTCCGCGGCGACCCGCGGGAAACACTCCACCCGGAGGCGGCCTGGCAGGCACTCGCGACCGTGGCCGCCCACCGGAACGGCCCGGACGTGGAGCGTCGCTGACCGGTGCTCCGTTCCGTCCTGTGGATCGGCGGGCCGCCGGGCGCCGGCAAGTCGACCGTCGCCCGGCTGCTCGCCCGCCGCCACGGCCTCCGCTGGTACAACGCCGACGCGCACACGTGGGAACACCGCGACCGGGCCATCGCGGCCGGTCACCCGGAAGCGATCCGGTGGGAGGCGATGACGCCCGAAGAGCGGTGGGCGGCGCCTCCGGCGGAGAAGCTCGCGATGTCCCTGCACCACGAACGCGGACCGATGATCGTCGACGATCTCCGCGTGCTGCCGCCGTCGCCGCTGACCGTCGCCGAGGGCACGCCGGTCACGCCGCCGGTCGCCGGGACCGGGGACCGCGCGGTGTGGCTGCTGCCCTCGGCCGAGGTGCAACGCGATCGGCTCGCGGAACGGAACCTGTCGCCGCGCGTGCTCGAGCTGTACACCGCGCTGGTAAGGGAAATCGGAGAGCAGGTGACCGAGTACGGCGGCCGGAAGCTGATCGTCGACGGCCACCGCGGCGTCGAGGAGACGGTCGCCGCGGTCGAGGACCACTTCGCCGCCGCGCTCGCCGAAGGCCCGGTGGCCACCAGCGCGGCGGAACGAAGCCGGCTGCTGCGGTACGCCAACCAGGCCATCGTCGCCCAGCACCGGGCCTACTTCGCCCGGCCCTGGGCGAGCGGGGACCCGCGCGAGGCGGTCCGCGCGTTCGCCTGCGAATGCGGGCGGGCCGGATGCGAGGAACAACTCGAGTACGTTGTCGCCGACTTCCCCGCACAGCCCGGGATCCTGGCGCCCGGGCACGAGCCGGGCCGGTCACCGCGGTGACGGCGCCTCCGGGCGCACGACCAGCACCGGGCAGCGCGCGTGCTGGATCAGCGCGTGGCTGGTCGAGCCGAGCCGCAGCCCGCGGAACCCGCCGAGACCCCGGCCGCCGGTGACCACCAGCTGCGCCTTGTCCGACCACGCCAGCAGCTGACGCCGCGGATTGTCCCGCACCACCACGCGTTCGACCCGGACGTCCGGGTACTTCTCCTGCCAGCACGCCAGCCGTTGCGCCAGCACCCGCCGCTCGTCCTCGGCCAGCAGGTCCCAGTCGACGAAGGACCAGGCGCTTTCGCCGCCGGCCTCGTGCCACGCGTGCACCGCGACCAGCGGCGCGCCCTTCGACGAGGCCTCGTCGAAGGCCAGCGCGATCGCCCGTTCGCCGTCCGGGCTGCCGTCGACCCCCACCACCACCGGACCGTCGCCCGCTCGCGGATCGGGGCCCCGGATCACCGCCGCCGGGCAGTGCGCGTGGCTCGCCACCGCGTTCGCGGTCGACCCGATCCGCATCCCGGCGAAGCCGCCGCGACCGGACGAACCGAGGACCAGCGCCCGCACCGAGCGGGAAAGCCCCAGCAGCAACGGGATCGGCGGTTCCGGGCGCGCCGACGTGGTGACCGTGAGCGCGGGCGACACCGCACGAGCCGTCCAGGCCGCCGCACGCAGGATCTCCCGGGCATCCCGCGCGGCGATGTCGAACACGTCCCCCGGTGCGGGCGGTTCCCCGGCGGAGCCGACGGCGTGCACGATCCGCAGGCGGAGTTTCCGGTTGGCCGCGAACGCGGCGGCCCAGCGCAGCGCGTGCTTCGACGAATCCGATCCGTCCACCCCGGCAACGATCGACCCGTTCATCGGCCTCACCCGCTCGCCCTTCCGATCGCTCCCACGCTAGGGAGGCGGTCCGGCGGGGCGCTGTTGGCCTTCGTCGCGTGACGGAGGGACCTCCGGCCCTATCGGCCCGGCGCACACCGATCTGTCATGATCGTGGGTCATCCTGCCGTTCGTCAGGGCTTGCCAATTAACACGCCACTGTCACGGCGGCGTGTCTATTTGACACCGATCCGGGCACGGTGATCACAGTCACCATATACTCGCGCGTAAAGAAACGGGGCCCGAGCCGAAGTATTGTTGACTCGACCGATTCACCGGGAGCGTGACCTGTCTCATTGGGAAAACAATATGGAAACAAGCCTTCGGCCAGACCGGAATCTAGCACATCGTCCGCACGCGATGCGCTGTGAGTTTCCGGCCGACTACACCTCGTAGTCCGCACGAATGGTCGTTCCCCGACGCGGTCGTGGTGAACTTGAGACATGCCTTACGGGTCCTGCCAGGTCGCCGCCGATCTGCTTTTGTTGGGAGTTTCCTTTGGGGTCGATCGATGTCCCAGGAAGACAGTTAGACGTCCGCGCGATCCGCCGCCTCCGGCTCGACGGACGGCAGCAGTACCTGCGTACCATCCTGGAACTCGCCGGTGCGCCCGGCGCGGACCAGGCCATCACCTGGGTCGGCGATCTGCAGCAGGGCGACGGCGGCAAGGGCGCGATGACCGACCGGCTGGCCGCCGTGCACCAGCTGGTGGTGCGCGCCCAGGGCGGGGACAACGCCGGCCATACCACCGTATTCGAGGATGACACCGGCCGTCAGGTCGTCTTCCGGAATCACATTCTGCCTTCCGGAATGCGGCATCCGGGCCGGATCGGAATTCTCGGAAATGGCGTGCTGATCAACCCGGAAAGATTGTCGCGGGAATTCGAGGCGATCGCCGAGCAAGTGCCGGACGCGCTCGACCGTTTATTGATCAGCGGCCGGGCGCACCTCGTCTTGCCACTGCACCGGGAAGTGGACGAGCGGCAGGAGCACGACAAGTTCGGCCGGACGGTCGAGATCGGGACCACGCAGCGCGGGATCGGGCCCGCCAACATCAGCAAGATCAACCGGGTCGGCGTCCGGGTCTGGGACCTGCGCGATCCACACCGCGTCGAGCAGCGCATCCGGGACAACGTGCAGTTCTTCGCCCTGCCCGAGGCGAAAGTCCGGGAAAACGTCGACTGGCTGCTGGCGTACCGCGACCTCCTGCTCGCCCGCGCCGTCGATTCGGTGCCGCTCATCAACGCCGCCGCGAACGCCGGGTACTCGATCCTCTTCGAGGGCGCGCAGGGCCCGCTCATCGACCCGGAGCACGGGATCTACCCGTACGTGACCACCTCGCCGACGGCGTTCTACTCGGTCGCGAGCGGCAGCGGCCTGGAGCCCGGCCGGGTCAACCACCGGATCGGCGTGCTCAAGGCCTACCAGACCATGGTCGGCAACGGCGCCTTCGTGACCGAGGACCTCAGCCCGCTCGGCGCCCGCATCCGCGAGGTCGGCAACGAGTTCGGCACGACCACCGCCCGCGAACGCCGGTGCGGCTGGCTCGATCTGGTGCAGGCCCGCTGGGCCGCCGAATTGAACCGGTACACCAGTGTCGTCCTGACCAAACTCGACGTGCTGGACACCTTCGAACAGATCGGCGTGTGCGTCGCGTACGAGCACAACGGGAACCTGGTGACGGACTTCCAGCCCGAGCACGAATTCCTGTCCGCGTGCACGCCGGTGTACCGGTTCTTCCCCGGCTGGCTGCGCGACACCCGCGGCCTGACCCGGTACGCGGATCTTCCGCCGCAGGCCCGGGAATTCATCGATTTCATCGAGGACTACCTGGACACCCCGGTCGGCGCCGCGACCAAGGGACCGCGTGATACGGACATGCTGATGAAACCCGCGTCGGAGATCGCCGGAATCCTTGTCGAGACTCCAGGTCTCGTCAAGCGGTAGAATGCCGCCATGGCTAGCGAGCGGCCGCACACCGGCAGGCGGCGCAACGAGGCCGCCCGGGAGGCCATCCTGGACGCGGCCGTGGACCTGCTCGGCCGATCGGGCCCGGCGGTCACCATCGGCATGATCGCCGAGGCCGCCGGGGTCGGCAAGCAGACGATCTACCGGTGGTGGCCGTCGAAGGGCGCGGTGCTGCTGGAGGCGATGAGCCGGCGCGCCGCCGACACCGCCCCGGGCACCGACACCGGCACGCTCGCCGGAGACCTGACCGCGTTCTTGACCGACACCTTCCTCGGCGCCGCCGAGGAATCGGCCCGTGCCGCGCTCCGGGCCGTCATGGCGGAAGCCCTGCGCGACGAGCCCGCCGCCGAGGTGCTGGCGGAGTTCACCGCCCGGCGCCGGGGCGCGCTGCGCGAGATCCTGGAACGCGGGCAGGCCCGGGGCGAACTGCCCCGGGACGCCGATCTGGAACTGATGATCGACCAGGCCTACGGGCTGCTCTGGTACCGCGTCCTGATCGGGCACGCCCCGCTCACCCGGGAGGTCGCCCGCTCGCTCGCCAGGACGCTCGCGGGTTGACGAGACCGCTGGTCTCGGTAAGCTTTGTCGAGACAGCCAGTCTCGGCAACCCCCTGGGAGGTGCCATGTCAACGGCGCGGAAACGGCAAGTGGTGGGCTGGTTCCACAAGTACCTGGCGAACCCGGTGATGCGGCGGCTCGCTCCGGTCATCCCCGGCCAGGCCGTGCTCGAGACCACCGGTCGCCGGAGCGGGCTCCCGCGCCGGACCCCGGTCGGCGGCCGCGTCGAGGGCACCGGCTTCTGGCTGGTCGCCGGGGACGGCCGGGACGCGCAGTACGTCCGCAACATCGAGGCGAATCCGCGGGTCCGGTTGCAACTCCGGGGCCGGTGGCGGCCGGGCACCGCGGTCCCGCTGCCCGACGACGATCCCCGGCTGCGCCTGCGGCGGTTGCCGCGGACGAACGGCCTGCTGGTCCGCGCGCTCGGCACCAACCTGCTGACCATCCGGATCGACTTCGACTGATCCACCCGCGAAAGTCGGCGATCGGCCGCCTAGTCGGGTGGTCGCCTCGTTCGGTCGCCCCGAAAGTGCGCGCACTTTCGGGGCGTGTCGCGGCGGCACGTCCCATCGTGGTGACCTCCTTGCCCGCGTGAGCGAGGGGGACCGGGGGCTGGGGGTCGTGAGTGTTCAGACCGGCTAGAACCGGCTCAAACGCTCACGACCCGCGCGCGGTCAACGCGGTGAGCGCGTCGCGGACGTAGGCTTCGCGCGCGGCCGCCGTTTTCGGCAGGCGGTCGGGCAGCGCGCGCTGGAGCGCGACGTTGCCGACGTAGGTGCTGTAGGCGAGCACCGCCCGGCGCCGCGCCTCCGCCCGCCCGAAGCCCAGATCGGCGAAGAGCGATGCCAGGTAACCGATCCGGCGATCGGTGACCCGGTTCAGGATCGGCGAGACCACCGGATGCTCGGCGGCGGCCAGCATGGCCGCGAGGACCGTGCTGCCCCGGGACAACCGCAGTGCGGCGCCGAGCAGCGCGTGCAACCTGTCCCGCGGATCCGGCCGCGACTCGATGTACTCGATCACCGCCTCGGTGTGCTCGGCCTCCCAGCGTTCCAGCGTGCTGCGCAGCAGTTCGTCGCGGTTGGCGAAATGCCAGTACGCGCTGCCCTTGGTCGTGCCGAGCCGAGCGGCGAGCGGTTCCATCGCCACCGCCGCGACGCCGCCTTCGGCGAGCGCATCGAGTGCGGCCGCCGTCCAGTCCGCCCGTGATTTGCGCGTCTTCCCGACACTCTTTTCCGCCACGACGCCATACGGTACCGTACGGACATACCATACGCAGCCGTATGGAGGAGGCGTCGTGTTGATGGTCAGCAATGTGCACCAGCGGGAATACCCGGTGCCGCCGGAGGAACTCGGCAGGCTGCTGGACACTCTGTCCGGTGTGGACGATCGGCTGTGGCCGCCCGGGTGGCCGCCGATGCGGTTCGACGCCCCGCTGGGGGTGGGCGCCGACGGCGGGCACGGCCAGATCCGCTACCGGGTGACGGCGTACCAGCCCGGGCGCCGCGTCGAGTTCCGGTTCGATCCCGCGGGCGGACTGGCCGGGGAGCATTTCGTGGAGGTGCTCGACGGCGAGCGCGCGGACCACAGCGTGCTGCGGCACACCGCGATCGGGCGGCCGGTCACCCCGCGGATGCGCGTGCTCTGGGCACTGGCGATCCGGTGGATGCACGACGCCGTCCTGGAGGAGCTCCTCGATCGCGCGGCCGACGAGCTCGGTCACCCGCCGCGTCGGCGAGCCCGCAGGTCGCCGTGGGTTCGCTTGCTGCGCAAGGCGATGCGCGTCGCGTGAACCGCTACCCGGGCAGTCCCAGCCCCCGGGCCAGCACTGGCCACGCGGCGTGGAATTCCCGCTCCCAGTAGGGCCAGGCGTGCGTGCCGGGCCCGTAGTAGTTCGTGGTGACCGGGATTCCCCGCTCGCGCAGGCGATCGGTGAAGCTGAGGGACGAGGCGAGCGCCATGGTCTCGTGCGGCTCGGGTTCCGCGCCGGGCGGGTCCAGCGGCCCGGGGGTGCCGTCACCGGCGGACACGTACAGCCCGATGCCGCGGAAGGCGTCGACGTGGTCGGCCGGGTTGTGCTCTGACCACAGTGGACGGTTCTGCCACTCGTCGCCCCACAGGGCGTTGGGGTCCAGCCCCACGTTCTTCAGGACTCCCTTGGTGCCGCTGGGCGTGAACCCGTGGAGGCTGTCGATCGAGCCGCTGAAGGAGGCGGCCGCGCCGAAGGTCCCCGGGTGCCGGAAGGCGTAGGCCATCGCCCCGTACCCGCCGATGGACAACCCGGCCGCGGCGCGTTTCGTGCCCGCCCGGTAGCCCCGTTCGAGGATCTGCCGGACCTCGGTCACGTGGAACGTCTCCCAGTCCGGAATGGACGAACGGCCGTAGTTCCACCAGCGCGAGTACATCCCGGCCGGACCGTCCGACGGCAGGACGGTCAGCACGTCCTTGTCCGCCAGGAACTGCTCGGCGTCGGTGAACTCGGTCCAGGACCGGTAATCGGGGTCCGCGCAGCACCCGTGCAGCAGGTACAGCACCGGCCAGGTCCGTCCCGGTTCGGCGCGCCAGCGCGCGGGCAGCAGCAGCCGCACCGAAGCGTTGGCGCCCAATGCGGGCGAGGCGATCTCCAGATCGATCGTCCGCGCGTCCACCGCGGTTTCGCGCACCACCCGCGCGCCGTCGTCGGCCGAAACCACGGGAATCGCCGGGGCGGCCGCCGCGCCCGGCAGGAGGGTTCCCGCCGCGAGCACCACCAGACCGGCCAACGCCCCGCATGCCTTCCCACGTAACCTCATGACCCGGGCACGGTAGTGGGGAAATGACCGACCGCACAACGCTCACGCACGACCTTCACCGGCATTTCGAATGGCTTGTCACGGAAGTGCGGTTCCCGCGATTCCGGCTCTGCTCCAGATGATTGTTTTTGTTTTTCGCCGGTCACCGACGCGCGTAGCTCGCCGGCGGCCACGATCCCGGTGACTCGCGGGGCGATGCCGGACCGTCCCCGCGGATCGGCCAAGATCCTTGAGGTGGACGAGAAACACCTGGCCTACAGCTGGATCGTGCGCGACGGCGCGATCCTGTTCCTCCGCAGGCAGGCCGCCGCGTTCCTCGGCGGCACCTGGGAACTGCCCGGCGGAACCGTGGAGCCGGACGAGCCGCCGGAACTGGCCGCGGTGCGGGAGACCGCCGAGGAGACCGGCCTCGGTGTGCGGATCATCGGCGAACGCAGTCACCACACCTGGATGGACGTGGCGGGGCGCGCCCTGCGGATTCGCGCCCGCACCTACGACGTGCGCGAGGACGCTCGCGCCGAGGTGGTGCTCAACCCCGCGGAGCACGACGAATTCGCCTGGCTGTCCCCGGCGGAGGCGGCCGGGCTCGACCTGATGTGGCACGTGCGCCAGACGCTCACGAACACCCGCTGACCCGGCGACCGTCCAGCGCGGCGATCGCCCGCGCGGTCCAGTGCCCGGCGGCGCCTGGCAGACCGGCGAGGTAGGCGGCCGCGGTGTCGATGTCCCAGCCGTGCCCCTCCACCAGGCCACCGGCCAGCATGCGCAGGTAGGCCGCCGAGGGCGGGTTCGGTTCGACCTCGGCCGCCGACCAGGGCGCGGTGAAGGTCAGCACCGGATATCCGTCGAGGTCCGCGACGTGGTGCAGCGTTTCGTACCGCCCCTCCCCCAGCGCGTGCCGTCCGGTGGCGAGGACCGGGGTCAGGTCGAGGTCGGCGGCCGGATCGCGGTACATCTCCTGGGCGGCGATGTCGGAGAACTGGCCGACGGTCACCAGGTACGCGCGCATCGCCGCGACACCGGGCAGCGCCGGATCGAAGAACGCGCGGCCACCGCCCCACACCTGCGATTCGGTCGCGAAGTAGACGCCGCCGGGCACGCGGCACGCGGTCGTGCGGCGCGGTGGACGGGGATCGCGGCACCCGGGGCAGCGCAGCTTCCCGCCCGGCGGCGTACCGCCCTCGAGGTAGCTGCGGAGCCGCTCGGCATACATGTTCGAGCCGTAGCTGGCATACCAGATCCACTGTGGAGGCGATCCGGGTTCCGGCTCATCCATTTCGGTCACCTCGGCGGGCGTATACGACGTGATCTCGTCGCACTACGCTACGTTAGGCGGGTTCACGACGAGGACGACCCGCCCCTACGAGGTAACGATGCCCGATCAGGCCTCCAAATACTCCTCCCCCACCACCGTGCCGGTCGGCGTCGACCCCACCCGCGCGAGCATCGCCCGGGTCTACGACGCCGCGCTCGGTGGCAAGGACAACTACGAAATCGACCGCCAAGTGCTCAAGCAGGTCGCCAAGGCCGCGCCGCAAGTCCGCGACCTCGCCGTCTCCAACCGCGAATTCCTCAAGCGCGCCGTCCGCTTCCTCACCGAGCGAGCCGGGATCACGCAGTTCCTCGACTGCGGGTCCGGCCTGCCGACCGCGGAGAACACCCATCAGGTCGCGCAGCGGGTGAACCCGGACGCCCGCGTGGTGTACGTGGACAACGACCCGGTCGTCATCGCCCACGGCCGCGCCCTGCTCGAGGACAACGACAAGAGCTTCTTCGTCGACGCCGACATCTTCCAGCCGTCGCAGGTCCTGGACGACGTGAAGGTGCGCACCTACATCGACTTCGACGAGCCGCTCGCGCTGCTGCACGTCGGCACCCTGCACCACTACACGGCCGACAACGGCGGCGACCTCATGCGCGAGTACGTCGACGGCATGCCGACGGGCTCCTTCGTGGTCATCGCCCACTTCTTCAACCCGGAGACCCCGGAGCTGTCCGAGCTGGCCCGCAAGATGGAATACCACTTCATGCACAGCCCGATGAAGTCCGGCCGGTTCCGCACCCGCGAGGAGATCCTGGCCCTGCTGCCGGGACTGGAACTGATCGCGCCGAACCCCGACAAGGGGCCCGGCCTCGAACTCTGCGACCAGTGGTGGCCGGACGGCCCGAAGGTCCTGAACGACGTCGAGAAGTGCATCGTCGGGGTGGTCGCCCGCAAACCGTGACGCCCTGTGAGCCGCCCCACGCGTTGTCACGCGTCGTCCCGCTCGCCGGTTCTCCACACCGTCGAAGGGAGAACGTGATGGCAACCAGGATCGTGGTTCTCGGCGCCGGGTATTCGGGGCTCATCGCCGCCAAGCTCGCGGCCAAGCGGACGAACGCGGCGGTGACCCTGGTCAACGCGGCCGACCGGTTCGTCGAGCGGGTGCGGCTGCACCAGCTCGCCAGCGGGCAAACCCCGCGGGACCTGCCACTCGCGGACCTGCTCAAGGGCACCGGCGTCGATCTCGTCGTCGACCGCGTGACCGGGATCGACGCGGCGGAGCGGACCGTCCGGCTGGCCCGGGAGGCGCGCACCCTCGGGTACGACGTGCTGATCTACGCCCTGGGCAGTCAGGCCGATCTCGACCCGGTGCCCGGCGCGGCCGAGCACGCCTACGCCGTGGCGGGGGCCGAGGACGCGCTGCGGCTGCGGGACCGCGTCGCCGCGGGCGGGACCGTCGCCGTGGTCGGGGGCGGGCTGACCGGGATCGAAGCCGCCACCGAGCTGGCCGAGACGCATCCGGAGCTGAAGGTGCGGCTGGTGACGAGCGGCCGGTTCGGCGAGGCGCTGTCCGAACGCGCGCGCCGCCACCTGGGCCGGGTCTTCCGGCGGCTGGGGATCGAACTGCGCGACGGGGTCCGGGTCGCCGAGGTCCGCGCGGACGGCCTGGTGCTGACCGGCGGGGAGCACGTCGGCGCGGACACCGTCGTGTGGACCACCGGCTTCCGGGTGCCGCCGGTGGCACGCGAGGCCGGCTTCGCCGTCGACGCCCGCGGCCGCATGATCGTGGACGAAACCCTGCGCTCGGTCTCGCATCCGGAGGTCTACGGGGTCGGCGACGCCGCGGCCGCCCGCCTGCCCGGCGGCGGCCAGGAACTGCGGATGGCGTGCGCGACCGGGCTGCCCGCCGCGGTGCGGGCGGCCGGTGCGCTCGCCGACCGCCTCGCCGGGCGCGAACCGAAGCCCCTGCGTTTCCGGTACCTCAACCAGTGCGTCAGCCTCGGGCGGCGGGACGGGCTGATCCAGTTCGTCCGCGCGGACGACAGCCCGGTCGAAGCCGTGCTCACCGGCCGCGTGGCGGCGTTCTACAAGGAGCTGATCGTGCGGAGCACGGTGCCGGCCCAGCGCCACCCGGTGGTGACCAAGGTGGTGTCCTGACCGTCAGCGGTAGCCGGTCACGTCGGCGGGTTTGCCCGCGTCCTGGACTTCGACGAGGTAGCGCCAGGCGTCCGGCCGGCTCCCGTCGAGGTCGGTGAAGCCGTAGACCTTCGCGAGTTGCCCGCTGGACAGCGACTGCCCGGTCCAGCGGGCCACGTCGGGGTCACCGGCGAGCGCCGCGACGGCCCGGCCCACGTACGCCGGGGTTTCCGAGATGGCGAAATGCGGTGCGCGTGCGGTCGCGTCCCGCCAGTTCTCCTCGGTGACGCGATAGGCGTCGAGCATGGCCTCCGAACGCAGCCAGCCCGGGGTGAGGGAAACCGCCGTAGCCCGGTGCGGCCGCAGTTCGTGCGCCAACGCGGAGGCCATGCGGTTCACCGACGCCTTGGCCAGGTCATAGAAGAAGGACACCCGGTAGTTGGCCGCGTTGTACTCGTCGGTGCCATCGGTCACCTCGACGACCAGTCCGCCCGGCGTCTCGATGAGCAGCGGGAGCGCGAAATGACTGGTGATGGCGTGGGTGTCCACGGCAAGGCGCAGGGTGTGCAACCCATTGTCCAAAGAGGACTCCCAGACCGGCTTGTCCCACTCGATCCGGGCGCCCCAGATGTCGTTCACCAGAACGTGCAGGCGGCCCTGTTCGGTCCGGATGCGCTCCACCAGCGCCCGCACCTCCGCGGGCACGAGATGATCCGCCCGGACCGGGATCCCCCGCCCACCGGCTTCGTCGACCAGGGCCGCGGTCTCCTCGATGGTTTCCGGCCGGTTCATCTCCGAACGCAGCGACCCGCTCGTCCGGCCGGTGACGTAGACGGTCGCCCCGGCCGCGCCGAGCTGCACGGCTATTCCCCGGCCCGCGCCCCGCGTCGCCCCGGCGACCAGCGCGACCTTGCCCGCCAGCGGTCTTTCCATCACGGGAGTGAACCACCTCGGCGCCGCCGGTTCAATCGGAGGATCGCGGCCAGGGCGGCGAGCGCCACCACGGCGACGACGACGGTGAACGCCATGGCGGCGGTGTGCAGGCCGACGAATGCGGCGGCGACGCCGACCAGGACGACGGGGACCGAGATGCCCAGGTAGGCGACCACGGTGAAGGCGGAAACCGTTTCGGCGCGCCGATCGGCCGGGCTGTGCTCGGTCACCGCGGTCATCCCGGCGCGGAAGCTGACGCCTTGCCCGATCCCGACCACGAACGTGGCGAGCACCAGCAGCACGGGCGAACCGGTGGTCAACGCGGTGCCGATCCCGGCGAGGCCGAGCACCAGGACGAGGCAGCCGGCGGGCAGCGCGGTCCGCGCGGTCCGGCGCACCGAGGCCACCTGGCTCAGCGCCGACCCGGCGAACATCGAGAACACGACGGCACCGGCGAGCAGGTGACCGGACCGGGGCAGGAGGGTGGCGAGCAGACCGGGTTCGACGGCGGTGAGCAGCCCGAAGACGGCGAAGGCGGCGAAGACCGCGATCGCGGCAGGGATGAACACCGCCCGCGTCGGCTCGGGAACGGCCGGCCACCGCGGGCGGAGCGCGGCACGCAGCGGCGCCTTATCCCGGGGCGGCACGGTTTCCGGGACGCGCCACAGTCCGGCGACGGCGAGCGCCAGCAGGGCCAGGTGCACCAGGAACGGCAGCCGCAGCGGGGCCGGTGCGTGGTCGGCGAGCAGCCCGGCCAGCAGCGGACCGCAGCCCAGCCCCAGCATGTTGACCGCGGTGGCGGCCATGGTGGCCCGGGCCCGGTGCCGGGGCGCGGCCAGTTCGGCCATCGCCACGGTGGCGGCGGCCGTGACCAGTCCGGCGGAGAACCCGGACACGATCCGGCCGAGGAACAGCACCGGCAGTCCGGCATCGGTCAGGAACACCAACGAGCTGAGGGCCGAGGTCGCCAAAGCGGTCAGCAGCAGCGGACGGCGACCGAGCGCGTCGGAGGCCCGCCCGAACAGCAGCAGCATCGCCACCACACCGGCCGCGTAGACCGCGTAGATCACCGTGGTGAGCAGGCTGCCGAATCCGAATTGTTGCTGGTAGAGCTGATAAAGCGGGGTCGGCAGGGTGGTACCGGCCATGGTCGCGGCGAACGCGTACGCCACGAGGCCGACCGCCAGGCCGGTGCGGCGGTGCTGGGCCTCGACCGGGAATAGTGCCGTGCTCATCGTTCCTCCGTGTGGGTAACCGTCACCCGCAGTGTGTGCCGCGCGGAGTCATCGACGCCAACTCGTAATTCCGCAGGCAGTGATCGGTACCATCACTGAATGGAGCTCCGCCAGCTCAGCCACTTCGTCGCGGTGGCCGAACACCGGCACTTCACCCGCGCCGCCGGGCAACTGCACCTGACCCAGTCGAGCCTGTCCGCCTCGATCCGATCGCTGGAGCGCGAACTCGGTGGCGAACTGTTCGTGCGCAGCACCCGGCGCGTCGAACTGACCGAGGCCGGCCGGGCGCTCCTGCCTTCGGCCCAGCGTGCCCTGGCCGCCGCGGAACAGGGCAGGGACGCGGTCGCCGGGGTGCACGGTGTGCTGCGCGGCCGGCTCACCATCGGCGCGATCCAGACGCTCGGCCTGGTGAACCTTCCGGCGTTGCTCGCCCGCTACCACCGGCGCCACCCCGGGGTCTCGCTTCGGCTGCGCCACAGCAATGTCCGCTCCCTGGTCCACGAAACCCTGGCCGGAAAGGTGGATCTGGCCTTCGTCGACCGCCCGCTCGGCGATCAGGAGGACCGGGTGCGCGCGCACTCGCTCGGCGCCGAGAACCTGGTCCTCGCCGTGGCGGCGGACGATCCCCTGGCCCGCCGCGGCCGGGTGCGCCTGGCTGAACTCGCCGACCGCGACTTCGTGGAGTACCGCGCGGACTCGGCCCTGCGCGCCAGCATCGACGCCGTCTGCCGCGACGCGAACCTGCGGCGCCACATCTGCTGCGAAGTCGACACGATGCCCGTCCTGGTCGATCTGGTGGCGCACGGCCTGGGCGTCGCGCTGCTGCCGCCGATCGCCGTGCGCAACGCGGCCGACCGTGTCGCGACCCTGCCCACGGATCCCGCGATCCACCAGGAACTGCTCGTCGTCACCGCCGGGAACCGGGAGCCGAGCCAGGCCGCCACCGCCCTGCTCGACCTGCTGAAGGACCGTTCAGGGCGAGGACCAGCTCCGGTCGTCGCCCCAGACCGGGAATGAACCCACGTGGGGCCGCAGCAACGCGGTGAGTTCGGCGTCGCCCTGTCGCCTGAGTTCGTCCGAGGCGATCCGGCGCGCCACCCCGGCGAGGAAATCGGCGACCTGCACCCGGGGATCCGCGCGCGAATCGACGAACCTCAGGGCCGCCAGCCGACCGCCGAGGATCTCCCCGAGTTGCGCGACGCGGTCCGCGGTCAGCGCGGCCTGTTCGTCGTGGACCAGGGAAACCGGCCGGCCACCGGCACTCCAGTAGCCGACCGTTTCGACGATCGCGGGCATCAGCGGATCCAGCGCCGGAATCATCTTCGGCCGATCCAGCAGTTCCGCCCGAAGCGACTCGGCACGCGCTCGCGCCCGCCGGAACCGTTCCAGGATTTCGCGCACCCGGACCGGTGCACCGGTGCGCAATTCGTCGACCAGCCGGAAGAACGAATCGGCGGGCGCGCCCCCGCCGCCCCGGTTCGCGGCCCGCACCAGACCGAGGAACGATTCCAGAAACGCCACCCACCGCTCCTGCCCGAACGCCCGCGGCCCCTCCCGGTACAGGGTGAGCGCCATGGCCCTGGCCGGTGGATCCTGGTGCCGGCCGATACTCGCCGAACAGGAAATCCCCGCGATCAGGAAGTCGATGGCCTTGCCGACGAGGAAGAAGGTTTTGTCGGTGAGATGAACCCGGGCCTTCCCGTGAATCGGCCCCGACATTCCCAGCAGCCATTCGAGGGTTGACCGGTTTTTCGCGCGCAGCAGGTGATTCGCCTTGTACTCCAAGGCGGGAGAACGGATCCGGTCTCGGATTTCCCGGACGCAGTCGGCCGCCGCTTCGCTGGTCAATCCGACGCTGGCATGCGTGAACACGTCGGTTTCCCCGCCGATGAGGTTCTCGCCCTCCGAACCGGACTCGTCACAGGCAACCTCGTCGCCCCGCATCCGCCCGATCCTGGCAGATCACCCCGCCGGGGTCGACTCACTTACCGGCCACCCGGGGTCCTCCCGGGTTGACGGGGCCGACCGGCTGAGCACCACCCTCGCCGATCCGACCCGCCGGGCGATCCTCGCCCGGCTGACCAGCGGCGAGGCGAAGGCTACGACCCCGTCCCCGGTTCCGAGCGGAACTGTCCACCATGGCCTCGTGGTAGGCGCGGCGCCGATTCTCGGGCTACCTTTTCCGCATGGCCAAGGACGGCGCGGTAGAACTCGAGGTCGGGCACCGCACGGTGCGGATCTCCAATCCGGACCGGGTGTACTTCCCGGCCCGCGGCGAGACGAAGCTCGATCTGGTCCGCTACTACCTGTCGGTCGGCGACGGCATCGTGCGCGCGCTCCGGGAGCGGCCGTGCATGCTGCACCGCTTTCCCTCGGGCGTGGCGGGCGAGAAGGTCCACCAGAAGCGGGTCCCGCACGGTGCTCCGCCCTGGCTGGAGACCGTGCGGGTGGACTTCCCGCGCTACCACCGGCACGCCTACGAACTGTGCGTCACCGAACTGGCGAGCGTGGTGTGGGCGGTGCAGATGTCCACGGTGGAGTTCCACCCGTGGAACTCCCGGCGAGCGGACACCGAACGCCCGGACGAATGGCGGATCGACCTCGACCCGATGCCGCGGTGCGGGTTCGACACGGTCCGCCGGGTGGCCCATGTCGTGCACGAAGTGCTCGACGAACTGGGCGTGGTCGGGTGGCCGAAGACCTCCGGCGGCAACGGGATGCACGTCTACGTGCGGATCGAGCCCCGCTGGGAGTTCTCCGAGGTCCGCCGCGCCGCGCAGGCGTTCGCCCGCGAGGTGGAGCGCCGGGCGCCGGATGAGGTGACGACCACCTGGTGGCGGAAGGACCGCGACCCCACCATGCTGTTCGTCGACTACAACCAGAACGCCCGGGACCACACCATCGCGAGCGCCTATTCGGTGCGCGGCGTACCGGAGGCGACCGTGTCGACCCCGATCACCTGGGACGAGATCGACGACGTCGAACCGCGCGAATGCACGATCGCCACCGTGCCGGACCGCTTCGCCGCCCTCGGCGATCTGCACGAGGGCATCGACGACACGGCGTACTCACTGGAAACCCTGCTCGAATGGGCCGACCGCGACGGCCTCGACTAGGTCGCACTTTGTCGGCCAAGTGCGATAACGCGGCGACCGAGGTGGCCAAGGCCACGCACTTGGCCGACAAAGTGCACGAGTACCGGGGTTACAAGGTGTGGGCCAGGCGGTCGGCCAGCAGGCGCATGAAGCGGGACGGGTCGCTCAGTTCGCCGCCCTCGGCGAGGAGCGCCATGCCGTAGAGCAGTTCGGCCGTGTCGGCCAGCCCGCTGTCGTCCTCGCGCTCGGCGTGCGCCTTCCGCAGGCCGCTGACCAGCGGATGTGCCGGGTTGAGTTCGAGGATGCGCTTGACCGGCGGCAGTTCCTGCCCCATGGCGCGGTACATCTTCTCCAGGGTGGGCGTCACGTCGTGCGCGTCCCCGACGATGCAGGCCGGTGAGGTGGTGAGGCGGGACGACAGCCGCACCTCCTTCACGTTCTCCTCCAGCTTCTTCGTGAGCCAGGACAGCAGGTCGGCGTAGTCCTTCTGCTGCTGGTCCCGTTCGGATTCGGCCGACTTCTTCTCTTCCTCGGTGTCCAGATCGACCTGGCCCTTGGCGATCGACTGGAAATGCTTCCCGTCGAATTCGTTCACCGAGTCGACCCACATCTCGTCGACCGGATCGGTCAGCACCAGGACCTCGAACCCCTTGGCGCGGAAGGCTTCCATATGCGGCGAGTTCTCGATGATCGACCGCGAGGCGCCGGTCAGGTAGTAGATGTGCTCCTGGCCTTCCTTCATCCGCTCGACGTATTCGCGCAGGGTGGTCGGCTTCTCCGCGTCGTGCGTCGAATCGAAGGAGGCGATTTCGAGAATGGTTTCGCGGTTGTCGAAATCGTTGACCAGGCCTTCCTTGACGGCGGGGCCGAATTCCTTCCAGAACGTCTGGTAGCGGTCGGGGTTCTCGGTCAGCATGGTCTTCACCGTGCTGAGCACCTTCTTGACCAGGCGCCGGCGCATCAGCTGGATCTGGCGGTCCTGCTGCAGGATCTCGCGCGACACGTTGAGCGAGAGGTCCTGCGCGTCCACCACGCCCTTGACGAAACGCAGGTATTCCGGCATGAGCGCTTCGCAGTCGTCCATGATGAACACGCGTTTGACGTACAACTGGACGCCGCGCTTGCGCTCGCGCAGGTACAGATCCAGCGGCGCGTGCGACGGAATGAACAGCAGGGCCTGGTACTCGAAGGTCCCTTCCGCCTTCATCTGGATGATTTCCAGCGGATCGGTCCAGTCGTGGCTGATGTGCTTGTAGAATTCCTTGAATTCTTCCTCGGAGGCCTCTTCCCGGGAACGCGCCCAGAGCGCCTTCATCGAGTTGACGGTCTGGAGTTCACGCGTGGTCTTGCCCTCGCCGTCCGTGCGCTCGACTTCCATCCGGATCGGCCAGGTGATGAAGTCGGAATACCGCTGGACGATTTCCTTGATCTTCCAGTCGGCCGCGTAGTCGAAGAGGTGGTCTTCGGAGTCCTCCGGTTTGAGGTGCAGGGTGACCGCGGTGCCCTGCGCCGCGTCGTCGACCGGCTCGATGGTGTAGGTGCCCTCCCCGCTGGACTCCCAGCGGGTGCCCTGGTCCTCACCCGCGCGGCGGGTCACCAGCGTGACCTTGTCGGCCACCATGAAACTCGAGTAGAAACCGACGCCGAACTGCCCGATCAGCTCCTGCGAGGCGCCGGTGTCCTTCGACTCCTTCAGCTTGCGCAGGAGTTCGGCCGTCCCCGACTTCGCGATGGTGCCGATGAGGTTCACCACCTCGTCGCGGGACATGCCGATGCCGTTGTCGCGCACGGTGAGCGTACGCTGCGCCTTGTCGACCTCGAGGTCGATGTGCAGATCGGCGGTGTCCACCTGCAGGTCCTTGTCACGGAACGCTTCCAGGCGCAGTTTGTCCAACGCGTCCGAGGCGTTGGAGATGAGCTCGCGCAGGAAGATGTCCTTGTTCGAGTAGATCGAATGAACCATCAGCTGCAGGAGCTGGCGCGCCTCGGCCTGGAACTCGAGCGTTTCGGGCTGGGTGTCCACTGACTTCCTTTCTGATGAAACTCGCGGATTGCGCGGATGCGTGCCAACCCGGCGATTATCTCAAACGCCGGGTTGGCACGATGCCGGTTCCGGTGGATCAGCCCGTGGACCGGTCAGCTGAGGTCGAAGACCGCTCCGGTGGCGGCGTGCAGCTCGCAGCTGTTGCCGAACGTGTGCTGCCAGTGCAGCGGCTTGCCGTTCCAGGTGCCGGTCACCGTGGCCTGCACCGGCTCGTATTGCTTGGTGCAGACCATGCCCGGAACGCCGGTCAGCCGGTCGGGATCGCCACCGGCCGCCGCGAGCTGCCGGCATGCCTCGTCGCCGTACCGATGGTTACCGGTGCCCTGCGGGCAGTCCAGGGTCGCCGCCGCGGTGCTCCCCGCGGCGTCGGTCACCGAGAGGTTCAGGTGACCAGCGGGCGCGGCCTGCGCCAGCGCCGCCGCACCTGAAAGTGCCGCGGCGGTCAGCGCCGCGAGAGCGAAGATCCGACCGTTTCGGCTGGGCGTGCGCATCGCAACCTCCCATGTCGTCGTGCATCTTCGGACCAACGGTCCCGGCACGACCCCGTGCCGGGCCGCAACCTTCCGAGTACCCGGCGGGCTCCGGCGGCAATTCCCGAAGTCACCCGTTTGGCCCCGGCGACCGGTTCACAGGCGTTCGGGGGCTTCGATGCCGAGCAGGGCGAGCCCGAGGGTGAGCACCCGCGCGGTGAGTTCGGCGAGCGCGAGGCGGGAGCGGCGGATCTCGCCCGGGGTGGCCGGGGCCAGGATCGGGCAGTTCTCGTAGAAACCGGAGAACGTGGTGGCGACCTCGTAGAGGTAACCGCACAGCCGGTGCGGCGCGAGGCTTTCGGTGGCCGCCGCGCACGCCGCGGGCAGTTGCAGGATCTTGAGCAGCAGCGCGCGTTCGGCCGGTTCGGCGAGGACGACCGGGGTGCCCGGACCGGGGGTTTCCCCGGCCTTGCGCAGCAGGGACCGGATGCGGGCGTGCGCGTACTGGAGGTAGCCGGCCGTATTGCCCTCGCACGCAAGCATGCGGTCCCACGCGAAGGTGTAGTCCTTCTCCCGGTCGCCGGAGAGATCGGCGTACTTGACCGCGCCGATGCCGACCGCGCGGGCGACGGCGGCGCGTTCGTCCTCGCTCAGTTCGCCGCGTTCGGCCACGACCGCGGCCGCCCGGTCCACCGCCTCGGTGAGCAGTTCGACGAGTTTGACCGAACCGCCGGCACGGGTGCGGATGGTCCTGCCGTCCGCCCCCAGCACGGACCCGAACCCGACGTGTTCGGCGTGGTGGTCCGCGGTGAGCCACCCGGCCTGCCGGGCCGCGGCGAAGATCATCGCGAAGTGCTGGGCCTGCGGATTGCCGACGACGTAGCGCAGATCGGTGACCCCGCGCTCGCGGGTCCAGTAGCGGATGGTCGCCAGATCGGTGGCGGCGTAGCCGTAGCCGCCGTCGCTCTTGCGGACGATCAGCGGCAGCCGATCGCCGTCCCGGTTCCGGAAGCCCGGCGGGAACACGCAAACCGCGCCGTCGCTGGTCTCGGTCAGCCCCTTGGCCTCGAGTTCGTCGAGGACCTCGGCCAGGTACGGGTTGTAGAAGCTCTCGCCGTACGCGTCCGCCGCGGTGAGGCCGATGCCCAGCAACGTGAAGACCTGGTCGAAGTGCCGGGCCGACTCGTCGACCAGTTGCCGCCACAGCGCGAGGGTCGGTTCGTCACCGCCCTGCAGCAGCACGACCCGGCGGCGGGCCCGGTCGGCGAAGCCGGGGTCGGCGTCGAACTTCTCGCGCGCTTCGCGGTAGAAGCCGGACAGGTCGCTGATCCCGTGCCCGCCGTGGGCCCCCTCGTCGACGAGGTGTTCGATGAGCATCCCGAACGGGGTGCCCCAGTCGCCGAGGTGGTTGTGCGGGATGACCTCGTGGCCGGAGAACCGCAGCATCCGCACGATCGCGTCCCCGATGATCGACGACCGCAGGTGCCCGACGTGCATCTCCTTGGCCACGTTGGGACCGCCGTAGTCGACGGCGAACCGGCGCGGCCGCTCGGTACGCGCGACCCCCAGCCGCTCGTCGCCGAGCAGCGCGGCGGCCCGGTCCTCCAGCCACGAACGCCGGAGGATCAGGTTCACGAAACCGGGCCCGGCGACCTCGGCCGACTCCAGCAGGTCCGCGGAATCCAGCGCGGCCACGATCCCGGCCGCGACCTCGCGCGGCGGGCGGCCGAGCCGCTTGCCCAGGCTCATCGCCACATCGCACTGGTAGTCGGCGCGGGCCGAGGGCCGCACGAGCGCCTGCGCGGGGGTGCTGTCGACGTCCATCGCCGCCTTGAGCGCGGCCGCGACCCGGCGCCCGAGCTCAAGTCCCACGTCCCCGTACGGCACCGATCGGCCTCCCGAGTTCCGCCACGGCGGCTACCGTGGGTGTACGTGCTTCCAGTTTCACGACGAGCACAACCGATATTCGGGGGGCGAACGAACCGATGCCGATCTGGCTGTGGATCACCTTGCTGGCCGTGCTGTTCCTGACCACCGGGGTGGTCGGCGTGCTGAACCGCAAACGCGGACGGAGCCTCGGCGGCGACCCCGCGAGCGGGCGGCGGGAGCGGCTCTCCCAGGTGGATCCGCACACCACGAACCACTCGCCGGACCAGCACGGTCCACCCCTGTGACCCAGGACACAGCTGTCGTGGCTCAACCATTTCCCCCGCTCGCTCGTAACTCGGGGACATGAGGGGACTCCATGGCCCGAGGTGACGCCGAGTTCGTCGAGTTCGTGCAGGCCTGTTCGGCGCGGCTGGTGCAGGCGGCGTACTACCTCGTGAGCGATCGCCACCTCGCCGAGGACGCCGCGCAGACCGCGCTCGCCCGCACCTACGCGGTATGGGCGCGGGTGAGGAAGAAGGACGCCTATGCCTACACGCGGACGGTGCTGGTCAACCACGTCATCGACACCTGGCGGCGGCCGATCCGCGAACGTCCCGCCGAAGAACTCCCCGAACCGCCCGCCGGGGACCGCGGGCTGGACACCAAGGTCGTCGAGCGAAAGTGGCTGATGGAGATGCTGGACGGGTTGACCGTGCGGGAACGTGCCGTCGTCCTGCTGCGGCACTACTACGACCTCACCGAGGCCGAAGTGGCCCGGGAGCTCGGGGTGTCCGTCGGCACGGTGAAGAGCACGAGTTCCCGGGCGCTCGCGAAGCTGCGCGGCTCGCACGATTCCTCCGGCGAACCTGTCGCGCAGGAGGCGGCACGATGACCGAACTCGAAGCACTGCGCAACGCGCTCCGCGAATCCCCGCTCGAGTCCTTCCCCGCCCTGGACGCGGAGCCGATCATGGCCGCCGGTCGCCGGATCCGCCGCCGAAGGCGGGTGCGCGCCGCCGCCGGAGTCGGCTCCGTGGTGGCCGCGGTGGCGCTCGTCGCGACCGGCGTCACCTGGCTCGGCGGCGCCTCCGCCCCGCGGAACGTGGCCGTCCAGCCGCCCGCGCCGACGGCCTCCCGCGAGAACAACGTCCCGCTGGGCGGGGTGATCGCCACCGGCCTCCACGACCCGGCCGGGGAACGGGTGCTCTACGCGGTCCGGATCGCCGCGCCCGAACTGCCGCAGACCACGTTCGGCGTGATGGCCGGGCACCGCACCGCGGCCGGGAACCTGACCGCCGATCTGCTCGTGAACGAATCCCGCAGCCCGGACCGGCGACCGGGATTCCACGCGCTCGACGGCGGGGAGCAGATCAACGGCCAGTACGTGCCGGTCTTCGGGTACTACGCCGGGCCCGCCAAGCGGATCGCCTCCACCGTGCACGGACGGACGGTGTACGCGAACCTGGCCCCCTGGAGCGAGGATCCGAACGTGTGGATCTTCTGGTTCACCCCGGCCGACGTCCCCTCGAACGACGTGCTCACCCCGCCGGTCGCCTACAGCGCCGACGGCGGCAAGCTGCCCAGCTGACCAGTCAGCGTCGTCCCGCGCGTTCGAAGCGGGGGTCCGGGCCGGGCAGCGGCAGGGGCGGCTGGCCGTCCAGGATCCTCGACACCGCGCCGAAGAACGTGCGCGCGGGCGTCTTGCCGCCGAACATGTTGCCGTCCTTGCCGACGGCGTGGACGTTGCCCGGGTTGACGAAACGCAGGCCGCCGAAGGGGGCGTCGGGGCGGAACACCATGGCCGCGCCCGCCAGTTGCGGGGTGGCGCCGACGAAGGTCGCGGAACCGCTCACGTCGGTGGTTCCGGTCTTGCCGATCATCGGGCGGTCCCAGCCCGCGAACCGGGCGGCCTCGCGCGCGGTGCCTTCGCTGGCGTCCTTGCTCATCCCGACCGCGAGCGTGTTGGCCAGCCCCTCCTCGACGACCTGCTCGCAGGGCGCCTCGGTGATCACCTTCGGTCTGCCGTCCCGATCGGTGATCTGCCCGATCGGCGTCGGCGGGCACCACATGCCGCCGCTGATGATGGTCGCCGCGACGTTCGCCAGTTCCAGGCCGCTGGTGGGGCTCACCCCGAGGGTGAACGAACCCTTCCCCGGGGAGGTGCCGGTCGGTCCGAAGAACGCGGTCTGCGTGCTCTTCTCCTCCGCCGTCTTCCCGTTCGGGTTGACGGCCCGGCCGTTGGCGGCGTTGGACGCCATGGTCTCGCGCATGCCGAGCTTGCGCGCCATCTCCACGACCGGCCCCATCCCGGTCAGTTCCTCCAGGATGACGAATCCGGTGTTCGGCGAGGTGGCGAGCGCCTGCTGCAGGCTCATCGACGGGCCGTAGGTGTCCTCGCCGTAGTTGCTCAGGCAGTACGCCCAGGTGCCCTGCCCGACCTTGGGGCAGCCCGGTTTGAACCCGCTGACGAACACCGGCGAGGCATGGCTCTGCGGGGTCGGGATCGTGCTCGCGATCCCCGCCTTGCGCTGCTCCAGCGCCGCCGCGGCGGTGAAGATCTTGTAGCTCGACCCGGCCCCGGTGACATTCGAGACTTCCGAGGGCAGCCCGGTCATCGTCTGGCCCTGCGCGGCGTCCGGGCCGTAGTCCCGGTTGGCCGCCAGCGCGACGACCTCGTGCCGCTGCTTTCCGGGCCGGATCAGCGACAGGGTGTTCGCCACGTTCGGCTGGGTCTTGCGGACCTGTTCCTCCGCGGACCGCTTGGCCTCGGCATTGGCCCGCTGGTCCAAAGTGGTCCGGATGGTGTAGCCGCCGGTGTACAGGTCGTCCTGGGACATCCCGGACTTCAGCAGGTAGTCCTCGACGTACTGGCAGAAGAACCCGTTCTCGGGACCGGCACCGACGCAGTTCGCGGCCGGTTTCTTCGGCCCGCCCGGCGCCACGCCCAGCGGTTCGGTCTTGGCCTTCTCCGCGTCCGCGGGGGCGAGCTTGCGGTTCTCCACCATCCGGTCCAGCACCAGGTTGCGGCGCTGGATGGCCTCGACCGGGTAGTTCCACGGATCGAGCTTCTTCGGATTGTTCACCACCCCGGCCAGCAGCGCGGACTGGGCGACGGTCAACTCCTTCGCCGTGGTGCCGAAGTAGGCCCGTGCCGCGGCGCCGACGCCGTAGACGTGGCCGGAGAACTCGACGACGTTCAGATACCCGGCGAGGATCTGCGCCTTGGACATCTTGGTCTCCAGCTGAATGGCGACCCGCGCCTCCTTCAGCTTGCGCACGATCGACTGCTCGCGGGCCCGCTGCTGGCCGATCGTGGCGACCTCCTGGTCGATCTTGCCGTCGCTCTTGGCCCGGTGCACGACGTTGATCAGGTAGTTCTTCACGTACTGCTGGGTCAGCGTGGACGCGCCCTGGGTGGTGCCGCCGCTGGTGCTGATCGCCGCGCGCAGGGTGCCCTTCCAGTCCACGCCGCGGTGCTCGTAGAACCGCTTGTCCTCGACCGAGATCAGCGCCCACTTCATCGCCTCGGAGATCTCCTCCGGCGCCGCGGGAACGCGGTACTGCTTGTAGAGCGTCGCGATCGGGGCGCTGGCCGAATCGGTCACCGTGGTCACCAGCGGCGGCGGCACGTTGGTCAGTTCGGACGACATGGCCTCGACCGTTTCGCCCGCGCGGTTCGCCACCAGACCGGCCGCGCCGACCGCCGGGAACAACACCCCCGCGGCGAGAAGTCCCGCGAGCACGCACAGCGCCAGGAACCGGACCACGGACACCGCACGACCAGCAGCCGCCGCCATCTTCGCTACCCCCAAAGTGCGATCTTGATTCACATTAGCGCGAATCCGACTCCAAGCGGAGGGTGAAACCGACGCCGTGCACGGTGTGCAGCAACCGCGGCGCACCCCCGGCTTCGGTTTTGCGGCGCAGATAGCCGATGTAGACGTTCAGGTTGTTCGTGCCGTAGTGGTGCCCCCAGACCCGCGCCTGCAGGTGGGCCCGCGTCAACACCTTCCCGGGCGCGGCCAGGAACTGGCGCAGCAGGTCGAATTCCGTCGGGGTCAGCGCGATCGGGCGGCCCGCCCGGGTCACCTCGCGCGTGCTCGTGTGCAGTTCGAGGTCGGCGAAGCGGAGCACTTCGGGGGGCCGGCACGCCCGGTTCTGCTTGAGCAGCGCCCGCAACCGGGCGAGCAGTTCCTCCAGGGCGAACGGTTTGACCAGGTAGTCGTCCGCGCCCGCGTCCAGGCCGGTGACCCGGTCCCCCAGGCCGTCGCGGGCGGTGAGCATGAGCACCGGCATCCGCTCGCCACCGGCCCGCAGCCGACGGCAGGTCTCCAGGCCGTCGGTCCCCGGCATCATCATGTCGACGATGGCGAGATCGGGCCGCGCACCCCGATCGGCCGGGAAGACCTGGCGCAGGGCCTGGTCCCCGTCGCACGCCGTCAGCACCTGGTAGCCCTCGAATTCCAGGCTGTGCCGCAGGCTCTCCCGCACATCCGGATCGTCGTCCACAACCAGCACTCGCATCGAGGAACAACATAACGCGGTTCGCCGGGAAATCGGGTTTCTCTCACGAACTTCTCAGCATCCCGCCAGGGATCTCTCACCGGCCCGGCGGCATTGTCTGAAGAATGGCGACGGTCGACATCATAATTCCGGTATTCAACGAAGAACGGGCGCTACCGGGCTGCGTTCGCGTTCTCCGGAAATTCCTGCTCGAGCAATTCCCCTTCGAATGGACGATCACCGTGGTGGACAACGCCAGCACGGACGGGACCTTCCGGGCCGCCCAGTCGATCGCGGCGGAAACCAGCGATGTCCGGGTACTGCACCTGAACCGCAAGGGGCGCGGGCTGGCCCTGCGCGAATCGTGGGGAGCGAGCGAAGCCGACATCGTCGTGTACATGGACGTCGACCTTTCCACCGGACTCGACGCCCTGCTGCCGCTGGTGGCCCCCTTGGTCAACGGGCATTCCGATATTTCGATCGGCTCGCGGCTCGCGCCCGGCGCCCGCACCGTGCGCGGACCGAAACGGGAATTCCTCTCCCGCTGCTACAACCGGCTCATCCGGCTCACCCACGGCGCGCGGTTCTCCGATGCCCAATGCGGTTTCAAAGCGGCCCGGACCGAGGTCATCCGCCCGCTGCTGCGGCAGGTCCGGGACGACGCGTGGTTCTTCGACACCGAGTTGCTGCTGCTGGCCGAGCACAACGGGCTGCGGGTGCACGAGGTTCCGGTCGACTGGGTGGAGGACACCGACAGCCGGGTCGACGTCGCCGGAACCGCCCTGGACGATCTGCGCGGCCTGATCCGGGTGGCGCGGGCCAAGGCCTCCGGTCACGCGTGGGTCGCCGACCTGCCGCGGCGCCCGGAACCGCAGGCGACCCATCCGGACGCGGTGCTCGGCCGCCGGAGCGGCGGGCTCTCGTGGCAACTGCTGTCGTTCACGGCCGTCGGCGCGATCTCCACGGTGGCCCATCTCGCGCTCTACGCGGTGTTCCGGCTGTGGTGGCCGCTGCTGCTCGCCAACCTCGTCGCGCTCGTGCTCACCACCCTGTTCAACACCGAGGCCAACCGCCGCTTCACCTTCGCCGCGCCGCGGGCCTCGACCGGCCGGATCCACGTGCAGGGGCTCCTGGTTTTCGGCCTCTACTACCTGTTCACCTCGGCGGCCCTGCTGATCCTGCACGCGGTCGACCCCGCTCCCGCGCGCACGCTCGAGCTGACGGTGCTCCTGGTCTCCGCCGCGATCGGCACCGCGGGCCGCTTCCTGCTGCTCCGGAACTGGGTTTTCCCGGGCGCCCCGGCGCGACCTACACGCGATCGGAGTTCTGTTCGGGGATGATCACCGGTGGGGTCGCGGCCGAGTAGAGCACGACCTGGTCGCGGCCGTTCGCCTTGGCGTGGAACGCGGCGTCGTCGGCGGCCTGCAGGAGCGGGGTGTACTCGGTGGCGTGCTCGGGGAACACGGCGCCGCCGATGGAGGCGCTCAGGCCGGTGACCGTTTCGCGTTTGCCCGGCCGGACGACCGGGACCGGGACCTGGAGTTCGCGGATCGCCGTGCGGATCCGGTCGGCGATGGCGAGGAGTTCGTCGCCGTTGGCGCCGGGCAGGACGACGGCGAACTCGTCCCCGCCGAAGCGGCCGACCGCGTCCCCGGCGCGGACCTGCCCGCGGATGGCGGTGGCGACCGCGCGCAGCACGGCGTCCCCGGTGACGTGGCCGTCGCCGTCGTCGATGCTCTTGAAGCGGTCCAGGTCGATGAGCAGGATGCCGAGGCAGGAGCCGATCTGGCGGGCGCGGGCCAGTTCGCGGTGCGCGAGCTCGGCCCAGAACTCGGGATCGAGCAGGGCGGTCTTGGAATCGGTGCGCGCGGCGAGTTGGAACTGCGGCAGCAGCAGGCCCAGGTGCAGGGCGACCGGGGTGACCATGAGCACCGGCAGCAGCCAGGGCCGGACGGTCACCACGAGCGCGATTCCGCAGCCGATGCCCACCGCGGCCAGCACGATCAGCACGTCCGAGGGGTTGCCGAGCGCGATCCGGCCGGGCTTGTCCGGGTTGGTCATGATGATCATGAAGACCACCAGGACGTAGTTGAGCCCGAAGTAGACCACCCCGGCGAGCAGCAGCGCGACCATCCCGCCGGGCCCGTCCAGATGCGGCATGAACGGGGCCAACCGGCCGCCGGTGCCCACGGACAGCACGGCGCCCGACGCGACGCACGCCAGGATGACCGTCGCCGCCGAGAAGACCTTGCGGTGCAGGACACCGCGCCGCCGGTACACCCGGATCCAGGAATGCCCGTAGCTGACCGCGATCACCACACCGGCCAGCGAGGGCGGCAACAGCAGCAGCCCGGCGAAGATCCAGATCGACTGCAGGTGCATGTGCGGACGCCCGTCCGCGCTCAGTTCGCGGATCCGCTCTATCCCCTGCGCCGCTTCCAGGTGGATGATCTCAGCGGCGACGAGCAGTCCGCACCACAGCAAGGCCTGACCGGTGACCGGCACCAGCCCGGCGGTGGCGACGATCGACACCACCGCCGCTGCCTCGACGAGCGCGAGGTAGAGCAGCACCGGCCGGGACAGCGTCCATAACGCCCAGTGACGCGGATTGCAACCCGACCGTGGGCTGATCGAGCTGGGCAGGCGTCTTCGTGCCTTGGACAATTCCACGCGGAGCCCCTCTCCAGGTGGATCGCCAGCGGAGATCCGTCACTGTAATCGCATAGGCGCTGTGTGTCACTAGGCCGGACGATCGACTGTGCGCTCACGCAGCGTGTCGCCCTTGAATGCCGAGGAGGCAGAAATCCATGATCGCCATCCCCGTTCCGCAGTTCGGTGCCCCCGTCCGCCGTCGTCACCAGCAGCGTCCGACCGACTGGACCCGGTCCTGCCCGACCGACTGGACCCGCTCGGCCCCCACCGACTGGACCGCGCCCGCGTGCCCGACCGATTGGACCCCGCGCACCGGTCCCACCGACTGGACCCCGCGCACCTGCCCGACCGACTGGACCCGTTCGCTGCCCACCGACTGGACCCCGCGGTCCTGCCCGACCGACTGGACGCGGTCCTAAGCCGGCCGGTTCCCGGGGCTCGGCGCGGCGACGTCCGCCCGGCCCCGGGTGCGGTGCCACAGCCAGCCCGCGCCCGCGGCGGCCACCACACCGGTCGCCCCGGCCATCGCGACCACGCGATGGGGCGCGAAGTGTTCGGCGACCAATCCGGCCCCGACCACCCCGAGGCCCTGGGTGACCCGCAACGCGGTCAACGCCAGGCCGAACGCCTGCGCGCGCCGCGCGTCCGGGGTGAGCCGCACGAACGTCGTGCTGGCCACCAGGTTGTAGGCGCTCGCCGCGCCCGAAACCGCGAACAACGCGAGCGCCACCACCAGGCCCGGCCGCGCCGCGCAGCCGATGAGCGGCGCGCAGGCCGCCACGGCCAGTGGTCCGAGCAACCGTCCGCGGCGAGGCTCGGGCACCCGGGCGAGCACCGCCATGCCCGCCACATTGCCCACCGCGTAGGCGCCGAGCAGCAGCCCCACCACCTCCGGTCCGCCTCCCAGCTCCGCGGCGAACGGGGCCGCGACGGCCTCGCCCGCGATGTAGAACCCGGACACGCAGGCGAGCACCACCAGGGCGAGCAGCCGCCGATCCGTCCACACCAGCGCCGCCCCCGCGCGAATCCGGCGCCACCACCGGCCGCCGGTTTCCGGATCGCCGGTGTCCGTCGGCGCGGCCCGGTGCCGGACCCCGAAGCGCACCAGCACCGCCGACACCGCGAAACTCCCCGCGTCCACGGCGAGTGCCCCGCCCGGCCCGAGCACGGCGACGAGCAGGCCACCGGTCGCGAAACCGACCACCTGCCCCACCTGCATCACCATCGACAGCAGGCCCATGCCCGCCACGAACTGCCGGTCCGGCAGCACGTGCGGCAGCAACGCCGCCCGCGCCGCGTTCCACACCGGATTGAGCGCCTGCACGCCCACCAGCAACGCCCCCACCACCGGCAACGGCATTCCGGGCAGCGCCATCGCGCCGACGAGCACGAACCGGGCCAGATCCGCGGCCACCATCACCGCTCGGCGCGGATGCCGGTCGGCCAGCCCGGACAGCAGCGGCCCGCCGAGCAGATCCGGCAGGAAGGTCAGGGCGTAGACCGCCGCGGCCCAGCCGGGCGAACGCGTGCGGTCGAACACCAGAATCGACAAAGCCACCCGGGCGAGCTGATCCCCCGCCACCGACACCAGCTGCGCCGCGAACAACGACCGGAATTCCGCCACCCGCAGGGCCTGCAGCAACCCCCCGCCGCGCGATCGTGGTTCAGCCATCCAACCCCCTCCCCGGGGCCAGCTTCGAACACGATGTCCAGGCGATGGTAGGGCAAGAAATGCGCGGCATCGCCGGTTTCGGCAGCGTTGTGCTCGCGGCTCGGGTGGTATTCGATCGAATGCGTGACCAACTCCCCCACCGCCCGCGAACTCGCCGATGACCTGCTCGACGCGATCGCCGTCGAGGCGCCCGTCGAAGCCACGCTGCTCGGAATTCCCGGCCACGATCACGAATTGCCCGATCTTTCCGAGGCGGCCGCTCGACGGCTGCGGGAGCGGGCCGCGAAAATCGCCGAGCGGGCCGCCGCGTCCGCGGACCCCGACCGCGTCACCCTCGGGGTGGTCGCGCAGCAGGCCGAGGCGATGATCACCCGCCTCGACTCGCGGAAGGTGGAGTTCGTGCTCGCCGACCCGTTCGACTCCGCCTGCGGCAACCTGCTGGCCTCCCTGCCCCAGCTCACCCCGACCGGCCCCCAGGCCGAGGACGACTACCTGGCCAGGCTGGCCGCGATACCCGAGTTCCTCACCACGCTGGCGCAACGCCATCGCGAGGGAATCCGGGCCGGGCGCACCCCGGTGGACCGGATGGCGCGCAACGCGGTCACCTACGTCGAGCGCTTCCTCGGCCAGGACGCGCCGTTCCCGCAGCCGCTCAGCGGGGACCGCGCGGAGCGGCGCGAGCGGCTGGTGGCCGAGCGGATCCGCCCGGCCTTGCTGGGCTACCGGGACGTGCTGGCCACCGAGGTGGTCGGCCGCGGCCGTCCCGACGAGCGCCCGGGGCTGTGCTGGCTGGAAAACGGCGAGGCCACCTACGCCGCGCTCGCCCGCCAGCACACCACCACCGACCACACACCGCGCCGGTTGCACCAGATCGGCCTGGACCTGATCGCCGCCCTGGATCGGGAATTCCGGGAGGTCGGTGGCCGGGCGTTCGGGCTGGACACCGGCGAGCAGGTGCGCGCGCGGCTGCGCACCGATCCCGCGCTGCGCTGGCGGGACGCCGACGAGATGCTGGCCACCGCGCGCGAGGCCGTGGCCCGGGCGACCGCGGCCGCGGCCGACTGGTTCCACCGCACCCCGGAAGCGGAATGCGTGGTGCGCGCGGTCCCGGCCGCGGAAGCGCCGGTCGCCGCCCCGGCCTACTACCTGCCGCCCGCGCTCGACGGCAGCCGGCCGGGCCTCTACTTCACCAACACCCACCAGGTCGAGACCAGGGACCGGTTCATCGCCGAAGCGGTCGCCTTCCACGAAGCCGTTCCGGGCCACCATTTCCAAGTCGCGCTCGCCCAGGAACTCACCGGCCTGCCGATGTTGCGCACACTCGCGCCGGTGACGGCGTACCTCGAAGGCTGGGCGCTCTACACCGAGCGGCTGGCCGACGAAATGGGCCTGTACTCCGATGACGTGATGCGGCTGGGCATGCTCGCCGAGGACTCGGTCCGGGCCGCCCGCCTCGTGGTGGACACCGGTCTGCACGCGCTGGGCTGGACCCGCGAGCAGTGCGTGGAGTACCTGCGCGCCAACACGGTGCTGAGCGAGGTGGAGGTGCAATCGGAGACCGACCGCTACATCGAATGCCCCGGGCAGGCCCTGGCGTACATGGTGGGCCGGTTGGAGATCCAGCGCCTGCGGGCACTGGCCGAGGCCGAACTCGGCACCTCGTTCGACATCAAGGACTTCCACGCCGTCGTGCTCGGCGACGGCTCGCTCCCGCTGCCGGTCCTCGGCGAAGTGGTGCGCGAATGGCTGAACCAGCCGTGACCGAAACGGGGAACTCGCACGTCCGGAACGGGGGACTCGCGCTGCCCTCGGCGGGCACTGCCCTGGATCAGTTGCTCCTCGCCGCCCTCGACGTCCGGTTGGCCAGTTTGGGGTGCCGCCGCAGAGCTTGACCTCAACCCGGGTTGAGCAGGCAGGGTGGCCCTGCCCAAGATCGCTCCCAGTGGCCGCGGAGGAACCCGGAAGGTGACGAGCGCCGGTACGACGAACGGGGCGCCCGCCGTGCTCGAGCTCGCCGCGGTCGAGGCGGATCGGATCGAACTGACCGGTGGCAAGGGCGCGAACCTGGCCACCATGCTGGCCGCCGGATTCCGGGTCCCGAACGGGTTCTGCGTGACGACCTCGGTGTACCGCGAGGTCATCCGGATCGACGCGGTGCTCGACGAACTCGGCCGGACCCCGGCCGGGGATTCCGCGCGCCTGGCCGAACTCGCCGGGCGCGCCCGGGAACTCATCCTCCGGACCGCGTTGCCGCACCACGTGGAGGCGGCGATCGTGCGCGCGTACCACCGGCTCACCGGCGGGCAGCTGGGGGCGGTCGCCGTGCGGTCGTCGTCCACCGCCGAGGACCTGCCGGACGCCAGTTTCGCCGGTCAGTACGACACGTACCTCGACGTGCGCGGGGTCGACGAGGTGCTGGCCGCACTGCGCCGCTGCTGGGCGTCGCTGTGGTCCGACCGGGCGGTCGTCTACCGGGCCGCGAACGGGGTGGACCACCGGGCCGCGGAGATCGCCGTGGTCGTGCAGCTCATGGTCGACGCGGCGAGCGCGGGTGTCCTGTTCACCGCCAACCCGGTGACCGGCAACCGCACCGAAACGATCGTCGAAGCCGCGCCCGGACTGGGCGAAGCCGTGGTTTCCGGAACGGTGAAACCGGACCACTACCGGATCGCCGCCGACGGCGGAGTCCTGGCGGGTGACGGAATCCTGTCCTCGGCCCAGCTGTCCGAACTGCGCGCCACGGGCGACGCGCTGGCCGCCCGGTTCGGGGCGCCCCAGGACGTCGAGTGGGCGATCGACCGGGACGGCCGGTTGTGGCTCACCCAGTCCCGGCCGATCACCACGCTCTTCCCGGTGCCGAACGCCGACGATCCGGCGCCCCGCGTGTACTGGTCCCTCAACGCGTACCAGGGACTCGGGAAACCGTTCACCCCGATGGGGGCGCATATGCTGCGCCACCGGCAGGACGCCATCCAGCGCGCCGTGGGGCGGCTCGGCGTGATGCGGGAAATCGCCGAGGTGGACGGGTGGCTCTTCTGGGAACTCACCGACGGCGTGCGCGACGAGGCCAAGCGGAAACCGTTGGGCGCCTTGGTGGACGCCTTCACCGCACCCGCGGGCCAGGCGATCGTGCGGCTCGGGAAGGACCCGAGGTTCCGGGCGTCGCCCGGCGGCCCGGCGGAAGCGGATTCCCCGCCGCGCAAGCGCCGGATCCGCTGGCCGCGAACGGAACTGGCGCTGGTGCTGCCCGCGGTGACCCGCCGCCGGGTGCTCCGCCACGCCGACCGCCTGGTACGCGGATTCACCGGGCCGGCGCGGGCGGCCGCGGAGGAACGGCTGCGGTTCGTCGAACGGGTGCATCCGGCGGCCTGCCGGATCGAGCTCGATCTGCCGCCGGAGAAGGGGGCCGGTCTGCACGCGGAACGGTTGGCCGCGAACCTGCTGAGCGGGATCGCCGGCGAGGGCGAGCTGAACTCCGTGTTCCGCGGCGTCCCGCACAACCCCACGACCGAGATGGACCTGCTGCTCTGGCGGCTGGCCTGGGAGTTCCGCCGGGATCCCGCGCTGACCGGGCTCCTG
The DNA here is from genome assembly GCF_009765355.1 of Amycolatopsis anabasis. Classification (GTDB taxonomy): domain Bacteria; phylum Actinomycetota; class Actinomycetes; order Mycobacteriales; family Pseudonocardiaceae; genus Amycolatopsis; species Amycolatopsis anabasis. The sequence goes on from NZ_VTHK01000043.1 coordinate 42,582, forward strand.
CGCGACTCAGCGCCCGCCGAGCTGGCGCGCGAACATCTCGCGGGCACCCTCCCCGCGGCCGTGCGGAACGGGGTCGCGGACTTCCTGGCGGAGTACGGCTGCCGCGCCGCGGCGGAGATCGACTTCGGCGTGCCGCGCTGGGCTGACGACCCCGAACCCGTTTACGCGATGCTGGCGAACTACCTGCGCGCGAACGGCGCGGGCCAGGACGCCGAGCTGCGGTTCGCCCGTGCCGCGGCCGCGGCGCGGGCGAAACTCGACGAGCTGGTCGGTCGCTTTCCCCGGCGGCAGTGGCCGAAGGCGTGGCTCGTCCGGTTCCTGCTCCGCCGGTCCCGGGCGTTGCGCGGCCTGCGCGAGCTGGGCAAGTTCTGCCTGGTGCGCGGCTGGGCGCTGCTCCGCGAACAGCTCCTGCTCATCGGCGCGGAACTCGTCGCGGCCGGACGCCTGGACCGGCGCGAGGACATCATGTTCCTCGACCTCGCCGAAGTGCGCCCGGCCTTGCAGGGCAAGGATTTCCGCGCGGTGGTCGCCCAGCGGCGAACCGTCTACGAGCGCGAATGCCGGCGGCCGCGCGTGCCCGCGATCCTGCTCTCCGACGGGACCGTCCCCGAATCGGACACCCCGGCTCCGCTGCCCGGGGTCCGCACCCTCACCGGGCTCCCGGCCGCCGCGGGCCGGGTGACCGGGGTGGCCCGGATCGTCCGCGATCCGGGTGACGCGCACCTGGAGCCCGGCGAAATCCTGGTCGCCCCGTCCACCGACCCCGGCTGGACGCCCCTGTTCCTGACCGCGGGGGCGCTGGTCACCGAGACCGGCGGCATGGGTTCCCACGGCACGACCGTCGCCCGGGAATACGGGATCCCGGCGGTCATCGGGGTCGTCAACGCCACCGGGCACCTCCGTTCCGGGCAGCGCGTCACCGTCGACGGCTCGACCGGAACCATCAGCGTGCACGAGGAGCCATGCGGTTCGGCGTGATGTCCGGAATCCGCCAGCCCCGGACCGCGCCGGTGGGCACACTGCGTTCCATGGGCACCTTCACCGACGGACTGCTGGAACGATTCGTCCTGGCCAGTTCCGAGTTCGAACGGAAACTACGGGCGGTGCGATCCGGCCAGTGGTCCTGGCCGACCCCGTGCACGGAGTGGAACGTGCGCCAACTGGTCAACCACATGGCCCGGGGAAACCTCAGCTACCTGCACCTGCTGCGCGGCGGCACGAGTGCGGACTTCCTGCGCCTGCGCGACGCCGACGCGCTGGGCGCGGATCCGCTCGCCGCGTACACCCGTTCGGCGCGGGAGTGCGCCGAGGCGTTCGCCGAACCCGGCGCCCTGGGCCGCGTTCTCGACTACCCCCTGGGCCGGGTGCCCGGATACCAGGCACTCGCCGTGCGGACCACGGACAGCGCCATACACACCTGGGATCTCGCGCGCGCCACGGGCGACGACGACACCCTCGACGCGGGCCTGGTCGCCTGGATCGACGACCATCTCGAGGAGATCTACGCCGGGCTGGCGGAAACGCCCACCGCCGCCGACACCACCCACCGCTTCTTCGCCGCCCCCGGTGACCGCCTCCCCCACGCCGCGCCCCGGCAACACCGGCTGCTGCACCGCATGGGCCGGAATCCCGGGACACCGTCGAACGCGATCTGACGGTCGGCGCCCGTTCGGCATTGTCGACCGGTGGCCGTTGCTGCCGGGCGGCGGCCTTCCTAACGTGGGCGGCACGAGGGCGAGGCGCTCGCCGACAACCTGGACCGGATGCGCTCGTTGTGGCGGGTCCTCGCGGGCGTGCGGAAACGCAGGCAGTTGACCGAACGCGACGCCGAGGAACCGACCTGATCACCACCGCGTCCTGCCCCAGGGCTTGTAGGCCGACAACGCCGTCGCCGTCCACAGCAGCAGGGTGAACACGACGAAGCACACCCACAACCGCAGATCGGTGCCGGCCAGCTCGGCCGCGCGGTCGGCCCGGGTGACCTCGACCGCTTCGCGAACCCAGAAACTCTCCTGCAGACCGGCGAACACCGGAATGCTCAGCGCGAGCACGAACTTGACCAGCACCCACCAGTACCGCACCAGTCCCCACCGGGTGCCGAGCGAGACGACCAGCCCGGTGCCCAGGGACAGCAGCACCAGCGGGATCACGATCGCCAGATCGAAGATGTGCATGATCTCGTAGGCGTGGTGCCGCAGTTCCCGATCCGCCGCGGTCGCCCCCACCACGGCCAGTACGAGCATCGCCATCGCGGCGCCGAGCCAGCCCACCGAGAACCCGATGTGCAGGGTCAGCCACAGTTTCCGGGCACGCGGGCGCAAGGACCCGAACTTCGGGCGCAGCGACCCCAGCGCCGCCGACGTGGTGAGCAGCCCCAGCAACGCCGGCGGCGCAGGCAGGCTGCACGCGACGAACAGCGGGATCATCGGCCAGGAGACCCACAACGCGATCCGCCGGACCCGGTCCACGTGCACCGGCAGCAGCACGGCCAGCAGCAGGTTCCCGAACGCCGCCACGCCCGCGGCGAGGGAAAACCCCCGGTTCGCCGGATCGCCGCGCAACAGGGCCAGGCACAGCAGCGCCACGACGGCCTGCGCGAAAAGCGCCAGCCGCGCCCGGCTCGGCTGGAGCGCACCCGGCTCCGGCCGCCGTTCGCGCTGCCGTTGCGGCGAAGAGACCATGCCCGCGATCGTCCTGGAGCACCCGCGTACCCGGCATCCGGGAAAAACCCGGACGGAACCCGGAATTCACGAGACCGGGCACGACACTCACGAGAGCGCCGTGGCGGCGCGGGTGACGGCGGCCGCCAGGCGCTCGTTCTCGGGGGCGTTGAAGGCGAAGGCGGCGCGGCGGCGGGTGTAGCCGTAGGCGATGCCGGTGCGGGGGTCGGCGAAGCCTTCGGATCCGGCCGAGCCGTTGTGGCCGAACGCGTGGGTGCTCAGAAACGGGTACGACTGCCCCTTGGCCTGGAAGCCGAGGGCGTAGGAGACCGGGCCGCCGACCAGATCGGTGCCGACCGAATGGAGCATCGCGAACTCGCCCGCGGTGTCCGGCTTCAGCATCGGCGCCCGTCCGTCCACTTCGGACACCGCGGCCGCGTACAGGGCGGCCAGTCCCCGGGCACTGCCGACGCCACCGCCCGAGGACTGCCCCTTCGCCCGCACCACGCGGGCGTTCGGGAAGGCCATGACATCGGCCGGGGTGAACGCGGGTCCGAGGTTGTACGAGATTCCGGCGATGCTGTGCGGCGCCGGTGAGTACGCCTCGAATTCGGCCCGCTGCTCGGGGGTGGCCAGCCACGGCTGGATCGGCAGGTAGCGCGGTTCGTGCTCCGCGGGCAGCCCGAGGAACAGGTCCAGACCGTACGGCTCGCGGATCCGAGCCTCGAACAGCTCCTGGATCGTGCTCCCGGTGATCCGGCGAACGACCTCGCCGAGCAGCGCGCCGGTCACGAAACCCCCGTAGCCGTAGGCGGATCCCGGCCTCCACAGCGGACGCTGGCCGGCCACCCGCGCGGCGATGACGCGGTCGTCGGCCAGTTCCTCGACGGTGAAGCCGTCCTCGGCGCCGATCACCCCGGTGCGGTGGGTCAGCACGTCCCGCAGCGTGATCCCGGCCTTGCCCGCGACGGCGAACTCGGGCCAGTGCCGGGCGACCGCCTGGTCCAGGTCGAGCACCCCGTCCTGCACCAGCAGCGCCACCACCAGGTAGGTGGCGCCCTTGGTCGAGGAATGCAGTCCGGTCAGCGTCTCGCCGGTCACGTCCGCACCGGCCCACAGGTCGACCACCTGCCGCCCGTGGTGGAACACCGCGAGCTGCGCGCCCGGCTCGCCGTTCTCCTCGGCGACGAACGCGGTGAACTCCTCACGCACCTCGCCGAAGCCGTCGGCGACGGTCCCGTGCACCTCGGTCTTGCGCATCGCTTACCTCCTCGGTTCCGGCCCCGGGAAAGCGCCCGGGGGGCATCGCCGCACCGACGGAGCACGGACTCCGGATGTGACCGCCGCCGGTGCCGCGTGATCCACGACACCGGCCGGTCACATCGGTCGCCGCCGATCCGTCAGGGCAGTGCGAACACCGAACGACCGAGGAACGAGGCCCCATGAACGAGCACGAATTGCTGGCGGAGCAGTTCGAGGCCAACCGGACCGACCTGCGCGCGGTGGCCTACCGGATGCTCGGCTCGCTGAGCGAGGCCGACGACGCCGTCCAGGAAGCCTGGCTGCGGCTGAACCGTGCGGCCCCCAGCGGCATCGAGAACCTCGCCGCGTGGCTGACGACCGTGGTCGGCCGGGTGTGCCTGGACATGCTGCGCGCCCGCCGATCCCGGCGCGAGAACGCGCTGGAAACCGCCGCGGCCGACCCGCCCGCCCACGGCGAGCACGGCGATCCCGAGCGCGAGGCGCTGCTGGCCGACTCGGTCGGCCTCGCCCTGCTGGTGGTGCTGGACACCCTGGACCCGGCCGAGCGCCTCGCGTTCGTTCTGCACGACATGTTCGCCGTGCCGTTCAACGACATCGCGCCCATCGTCGAGCGCACCCCCGAGGCGACCCGGCAGCTGGCCAGCCGCGCCCGCCGCCGGGTGCGCGGAGCCGATCGCGGCGCCGACCCCGATCTCGTCCGGCAACGCAGGGCCGTCGAAGCGTTCCTGACCGCCGCCCGCGAGGGCGACTTCGACGCGCTCGTCGCGGTGCTCGACCCCGGCATCGTCGCGCGCTCCGACGGCGGCCCCGCCGCGTCCCTGGTGCGCGGCGCCACGGCCGTCGCCCAGGGCGCGGTCACCTTCGCGGCGATCGCCGGAGCCGCGACCCTGGCCCTGGTCGACGGTCGCGTGGGCGTCATCTCCGCCCCCGGCGACCGGCCGTCCCGGGTGCTGAAGTTCACCGTCGTGGCGGACCGGGTCACCGAACTCGTCGTCATCACCGATCCGGACCGGCTCCGCGAACTCGATCTGGAACTCCTCGGTTCGGTCGAGCGATAAATATCGGTAATGCGTACTCCGAACGGCAGAGCGGGTCATTGACCTACCGCGCCGAAGATCAGTAGCTTCCCGATGCCGATTCGATTCGGGACGGACATTCCCGGATCATCCGGTGCTTTCCGCGACGCCCCAACCTCGGCGTCGCTCGACCAGATGGGGGAAACCGCCATGCCCATTCGGCAGCGGAGCACACGTTCCCGGAGAATTCGCGCGCTCACCGCCTCCTGCGCGGGCCTGCTCGCCCTCACCGGCCTGCCCTTCGGGGGCACGGCCGCCGCGGCACCGGGCGTCAACGCGGAAGGCGTCTTGCGCGGAATGACGCTGGAACAAAAGATCGGGCAGTTGTTCGTGGCCACGGTCTACGGCAAATCGGCGAACGAGGTCCACCCGGGCAACCTGAAGGCGTACGGCGTGGGCACGGCCGCCGAGGTCGTCAGGAAGTACGGGGTCGGCGGGGTCATCTACTTCAACAACTCCGACGCCGACAACGTCGACGACCCCGCGCAGGTCGCCCGGTTCTCCAACGGCCTGCAGCGCGCGGCGCTCACCTCCGGCTCCCACCTGCCCCTGATCATCTCCATCGACCAGGAAGGCGGCCAGACCACCAGGATCAGCGCACCCGCCACCGAGTACCCGAGCAGCATGGCCCTCGGCGCCGGCCGGAGCACTCCGGACGCCCGGCAGGTCGCCGCGATCAACGGCCGCGAACTGCGCGCGATGGGCATCAACCAGGACTTCGCCCCGGTCGCCGACGTCAACTCCAACCCGCTCAACCCGGTGATCGGCACCCGGTCCTTCTCCGCCGATCCGAAGCTGGCGAGCGAGTTCGTCGCCGCCGAGGTGGACGGGTACCAGCGCTCCGGCCGGGCGACCGGCACGGTGTCCACCGCCGCCAAGCACTTCCCCGGCCACGGGGACGCGGCCGAGGACAGCCACAGCGAACTGCCGGTGATCAAGCGGACCGAGGCCCAGTGGCGGCAGACCGATCTGCCCCCGTTCCAGGCCGCCATCGCCGCCGGGGTCGACTCGATCATGACCGCGCACATCTCCGTGCCCAGCCTGGATCCCTCCGGCAATCCGGCCACCCTCTCCAAACCGATCATGACCGGTTTGCTGCGGAACGAACTGAAGTACGACGGCGTGGTCGTCACCGACGCGCTGCGGATGGACGGGGTCCGCAAGATGTACCCCGACTCCGAGGTGCCGGTCCTGGCGCTCGAAGCGGGTGTGGACCAGATGCTGCTGCCCCCGGACTTCGGCGTCGCGGTCAAGGGCGTGCTGGACGCGGTGCGCAGCGGCCGCCTCACCGAGCAGCGCATCGACCAGAGCGTGCTGCGCATCCTCAAGCTGAAGTTCAAGCGCGGCATCCTGGCCAAGCCGCTGGTCGACGAGCGGGCGGTGCACCGGATCGTCGGCACCCGCCAGCACCTCGACGCCGTCGCGCGCATCACCGGCAAGACCACCACCGCGCTGCGCAACGACGCGGGCCTGCTGCCGTTGAAGAACCCGGGCAAGGTGCTGGTCACCGGCTGGAACAACCCCGAGTTCCCGGGCTACCCCGCCGATCCGGTGACCGCACTGGCCAAGCGGATGTCCGGTACCGCGCTGCCCACCGGCGCCGATCCGGCCGCGGCCAAGGTCGACCAGGCGATCGCCGCGGCGAAGAACGCCGACACCGTCGTCGTGCTCACCAACGGGCTGCGCACCAGCACCGGGCAGACCAACCTGGTGAACGCGCTGCGCTCGACCGGGAAGCCGGTGATCGCGGTCGCCATCCAGGAACCCTACGACCCCGGCTTCGCCGACATGCCGACCTGGCTGGCCACCTACGACTGGCGCGACGTGACCATGTCCTCCCTCGCCAAGGTGCTGCGGGGCGAACTCGCACCCCAGGGCAAACTGCCCGTCGACGTGCCCGCCGGAACCGATCCCGGCAAGATCCTCTTCCCGTTCGGGCACGGGCTGCGCTGGTAGCGGCCCGGCTTCACGGCTGGGGTTTCTGCTCCTGGTCCTGCCGGGAGAACAGGGGACCGGCGGCGCGTCCGGTGACGAAGATGGCGACCACCGAGACCGCCCCGGTCCCCAGGGCGATGCTGGCTTGCATGGGTGCGCCGTGCTCGAGGAAGCGCACGGCCACCAGCGCGAAGATGATCAGGGCGCTTAATCCGAGCAGGGCCATGAACACCCGGAAGGCGAACCACGCCCATTCCAACCGGCACCGGTGCCGCTGCTGGGTTTCTTCGGTTTCGCGTCGCTGCCGCAACCGGTTGTCGACCATCTGCAGGACGCGATCGGCGGTCTCGGGGTTCGCCTTGTGCAGTTCCCGCACGTGCTCCAGGACGCGCATGCCGAGCCATTCGTCGGTGAGCGAGGTGCTCGGCGTTACCGGCTCGGTCATGTCCTGTCTCCCACGTGGCGTGCCGCCGCGTCCCACTCGGCGAGGACCAGTCCCCCTTCGCGGAGGACTTCACCGTAGGCGGCGGCGGTGTCTTCGACGGCGGCGAGCACCTGGGCGTCGCCGCTGATCGGATTTCCGGGCGGTGGTGGCGCGAGGCCGAAGAAGTCGAGGAACGCGCCGAACCGGCCGCGGCGTTTCTCGCGTGCGGGCGGTGCGGCGGCCGTGCGGCGCTCGAGCTGGCGGATGCGGTGGCGAAGCTCCGGCGCCGCGTTCGCGCGTGGCACGCGGGTGAGCGCCGCACGAGCCCGGTGCAGGTCGGCCGGATCGTGCCGCTGCTCGTACCGGGTGCTCAGCGCCTCGGCGAGTTGCACCGCGATCAGCGCGGCGTCGCGGTTTGGCGCCTGGCCGAACCTCGTGCGGAGGTCCCGGATCACGTCGTCGAGGGCCGCCGGATCACCCGACCGCGCGCGCAGGGCGTACTCGAGTTCCTCGCGTGCGGTCAGCGGCCGGGGCCCCGCCACCGGCACGGGTTCTTTCACCGCCTCCACCTGCCGGTACGAGGTGGTCGGCGTGGCTTCTTCGGCGTCCAGCAGCTGTCGCAACGTGTGCAGGCAGCGGCCCCGGGTCGGTCCGACGCTGCCCCGGGGCATGTGCAGGGCTTCGGCGACCGCGCGGTACTCGGCACGACCGGCGAGGACGGTCAACCGCAGCAGGTCCTGGCATCTCTGCGGCAGTTTGGCAAAAGCACGCCAGATTTGGCGATCCCGGTCCGCTCGGAGCGCGTCGGCCTCCGGTCCGGGGCGTGGATCGACGAGGACTTCGGCCAGTTCGTCGGTCAACGGCATAAGTCTTCGGCCGAGGGAACGCCGCGCTTCCCGGCGGGTGGTGGTGATCAGCCACCCGGCCAGTGCCCTCGGGTCGTCGAGCCGATCGAGTTGGCTGAACAAGGTCAGCCACACCGTCTGCACCACGTCCTCGGCGGTTTCCCGGCCCAGCCCGCTTCCGCGGGCAACGTGCCACACCAACGGCGTGAGGGACGCGACCAGCTCCGACATCGCCCGGCGGTCGCCCGAGCGCGCGGCGTCCAGGAGCGCGTCGTCCCGCGCCCGGCCGCTCAGCTCCCACCACGACGGTGGATCCACGGAGGTGGGCGGGGCGCCGTTCATCCCGGCTACTCTGACCGCAAACCGCTGCCGGAGCAAGTACCCGATGGCGCGATGTCCGCGCTACCGGATCACGGAGAGCGCGCCGACCGCTCGGTGAACGATTTGACCGCGTCCAGGAACCGTTCGCGCCGGAATCATCCGTTGCAGCGCCGGACCTCGCGCTCGGCCGGGAACGCCGCCGTCCGGGACGCGGCGAGTTCTTCCGCGGCGTCAACGGAAAGTATTCCCGCCGCTCGAGCCACCTGTTCGGACCTGGTGGGGTTCGTACCGCCCGCGTCACCGGGCGGGGCAGCCATGGCCGCCCTGTCCTTGTGTTCCTGCCCCGTCATCCGTCCACCTCCGCTCCGGTCAACCGGTGGTCGAGTAACCCGGCGACCCGATGCGGAAACCTGCGCCCCGGGCGGTTCGCGGGTTTCATCCCGATTTCATCGCCCGTGACTACTTTGACGCCGCCGAAGAACTGTGTTCGCGCGGAGGTTCGGCGCGCCGGGCACGAGACGAGAAAGTGGACGATTCAATGGTTTCTGCACGAGTTTCCCGCGGCGCCCTGGTCGCCGGCGCGGTGTTGTCGCTCGGGCTGGTGTTCGCGCCGAGCGCGGGCGCCGAAGACAAGGTCGTGGTCACGAACGGGCTGCGGATGGACCACGGCTCGGGGGTGACGCTGTGCACGCTGGGGCCGGTCGGGACGGACGCCGCGGGCAGGCTGATCGGGATCACGGCCGCGCACTGCCACGGCGGTGACGACGTCTACTTCCCGGGCAAGCGGGAACTGGGGCCGATCGGGCGCTACGCCCACGTTTCGCAGGAACAGGCGTACCACGACTACGCGGTGATCGAATTCGACCCGGCGAAGGTGACGTTGAGCAGCAACGGCCCCGAGCTGCGGATCGACCGCACCTTCGAGGGCGGGCTGCCCCCGGTCGGGGCCAATGTGTGCAAGGACGGGCGGACCACCGGCAAGACCTGCGGGCTGGTCGGGGCGAACGACGGCGGCCTGATCGCGTCGTTCGCGGTGAACCTGCCCGGCGACTCCGGTGGCCCGCTGGTGGTCGCCCGCGACGACGGGACGGCGACCGAATGGGCCGGCATCGTGACTCGCGTCGCGCTGACCATCCCGCCCTTCATCTTCACCAGCGCCAAGAACATCCTCGACGACCTCGCCACCCGCGGCCCGGACGCCCCCGGCGCCGGATTCACCCCGATCAACAACTGATCCGTTGGGAGACAACGCGTTGCGAAAGACAGCTGCGCTGTTCGCGGTGGCGCGGGCTGGCGCGAGTCCCCCGTTTCGGACGTGCGAGTCCCCCGTTTCGGTCTACCGAGTTCCCCGTTTCGGTAGGTGAGTTCCCTACCCGGGCGCCCCCATGAGCACGGCTCGAAACCGCACATTGAGAAGAGACCCTCAGTGTGCGGTTCGCCGTCCTGAATGTGGACACCGGCCACATACGGCCGGTTCCTGGCCTCGTCCCCGGACCGATCCGAACGCCACCATCGGTCCTGCACCGGCCAGACAGTCAAGATCGGAGAGTCCGCCGTGGCGCCGACCACATTCGAAGACAAGGTTCCCGCCCTCGACCACGGCGTGGTTCCGATGACCGGCTCGCGACTCCGGTTGTCGGTGCTCGGCCCGATGCGGGCGTGGCGCGGCGGGGAGCAACTGGACCTGGGACCGGTGCGGCAGCAGGCGCTGCTGGCCGCCCTGGTGCTGCGGCCCGGGCTGCCGGTCAACCGGCAGGAACTGCTCGACGGGGTGTGGGGCCTGGAACCTCCGGCCACCAACGTGGTGCCGGTGTACGTGTACCGGCTCCGCAAATGCCTGCGGCCCGGGGGCGGCCCGCAGGACTCGATGATCGACCGCGACCGGAGTGGCTACCGCTTCGTCGGCGAGGGTGTCCGGGTGGACGCGACGCGGTTGGAGGAACTCGCCGCCGAGGCGGGCACCGCGAAGCGGGCCGGTGACCTCGCCGCCGCCGTCGACAAGTACACCAGCGCCCTGGAACTGTTCCGGGGCGAGCCGCTGGCCGGGCTGCCCGGGCCGTTCGCGGAGGGGCAGCGGCGGCGGCTGACCGAGCGCAGGATCGCGTTGCTGCAGGAGAAGCTGGAGTGGCAACTGCTGCTGGGCCGGCACGCCGCGGTGATCGGCGAACTGTCCGCCCTGACCTCGGCCCACCCGCACCACGAGCCGCTGGCCGCGCTGCTGATGCGCGCCCTGCACGACAGCGGCCGACAGGCCGACGCCCTGGCCGTGTTCACCCGGCAGCGCCGCCGCCTGGTGGAGGACCTGGGCGTGGAGCCGGGCGAGGTGCTCCGGCGCGCGCACCGGGCCGTGCTGCGCGGGGAAAGCGACCTGGGCGCCGGAGCCGCACGATCGAAAGCCAGCTGATCGCCCCGGTTCTGTTACCGGGTCAGAGGGGAGCCGGTGCGGGCCCGGCGTCGCGCCACACCACGCCGCGGCGCTCGTGGGCGAACAATTCCTCCACCGCGTGCGCGACTCGCGGCCCGATCTCGCGTTCCAGCAGGTACAGGCCCAGGTCCAGGCCCGAGGTGACGCCCGCCCCGGTGACCAGGTCCCCGTCGTCCACGACGCGGGCGCGCACCGCGTGGGCGCCACCGCCCTCGAGCAGGCCGATGGCCAGGTGGTGGGTGGTCGCATGGCGCCCTGCCAGCAAACCGGCCATGGCCAGCACCAGGGAACCGCCGCACACCGCGGTGACGATCACCTCGGGGTGCCCCATCGCCGCCTTCAGGAGCGCGGGTAGCTCGGTGGTCAAGGTCCGGCGGAGAAGCGCGGAAATGTGCTCGTCACCTCCGCCCTCCCCGGGGGCCTCGTCGAGTTCCCCGACGCGGCCGGCCGCGCCCGGCACCAGGACGAGACCCGGCCGGGCCGGATCGAGCGCGGTGGTGGCGTGCAGCGTCAAGCCGATCCCGCTGCGCACCGCACGCGCCCCCTCGGCGGAGACCAGTTCGACGGTCACCGCTCCCCCGGAGGCGATGCCGCCCGCGTGCAGCACCTCGTAGGGCGCGATGACATCGAGCGGATCGAATCCGTCGAACAAAACGATTTGGGCATGCATATGGGCGCCTTTCAAAATGAATCAGGATTATCGGCGACTCGAACGTTAATCGGCGCCCATTCGATGGACCATCGGCGGCAAAGACAATCTTCAACGGGATAATGCCAACCGCGCCTCACTCAGCGCAGCGGGGTGCGGCGGGCGTGCCGGCGTTCGCGCCAGTCGGTGATCGTGGTGGCCAGTTCCCGCCGCGCGGTGGTGAGCGTGTCGCGGAAGCCGCCGCCCGGCCGGGTGAGGGCGCGCGCGGTGAGCAGCAGCGTTTGCGGCAGGGACAGGAACTCGGCCGGACGCCGGACTCGGGAGAACACCTCGAGCATCTTGCGCGCCACCGGCGGGTGGCGCTGGGCATAGCGGTAGAGCTCGGTTTCGAGGGCGTTCATCGGCTCGCCGCGGGCGAGGGTGTTGGTCCACTGGTAGACGTCGAGGCAGTCGTGTTCGCGGGCGCGTTCCCAGTCCAGCAGCCGCTGGTCGAGGGCCGCGGGATCGTCGAGAACCGGGGCGGCGGTTTCGCCGAGGAGGCGGCCGTAGCGCAGCGCGTCCCGGATTCCCTGGGCGGTGACGGGGTCCTTGAAATGACCGGCGTCGCCGGGCAGTGCCCAGCCGGGGCCGGAGGAGCGGCGGAAATAGGATTCGATCCCGGTGGCCGAACGGACCTTGCCCACCAGGGTGCAACCGGCCAACCGCGCGGCCAGGGGCGGGATGTCGGCGATGGTGGCGCGGTAGGCGGCTTCGGCGTTGCCACCCCGGAAGCGCGGGGCGTCCTCGGCGGGCGGTTGGAGCAGGCAGAGGACGAGCCCGTCGTCGCACGGGAACGCGGTGCCCAGCTGGGGTCCCGCGCGCCATTGCGCGGCGATGTGCCGCCATTCGGGGCGGGTGTCGTGCCAGTAGGCGAAGAAACACGCGCGCCCGCTGGGGGCGGACCGGTAGGGCGCGGCGGCGCCGGCGAGCCGGGCGACGGTGGAGCGCCGCCCGTCCGCGCCGATGACCAGAGAAGCCCGGATTTCCCCGGTTTCCCCGCCGCGTTCGGAGTAGCGGACACCGGCGACCCGGCCGCCGTCCCACAGCAATTCGGTGACCTTGACTCCTTCCCGCACTTCGGCGCCGGCTCGGCGGGCGGTGTCGACCAGCGCCATGTCCAAACCGGACCGGCGGACGCACATCCCGTGATCGATCCCGTCGACCGGGGGGTAACCGGTGCGGATCTCCTGACCGGCCCCACCGGCCAGGGCCAGGCTCAGCGGTGGCGCGCCCAGTGCTTGGACGCCCGCGAGCGCGCCCAGCGCCCGCAGTTCGGCGAGCCCGCTCGGCCAGAGCAGGTGGGTGGACAGGGTGTCGGCGGGAAACCGCGCGCTGTCCAGCGCGATCACCCGCCGTCCCGCGGTGGCCAGCGCGATCGCGGCGGCGCTCCCGGCGCACCGGGCGCCCACCACGATCACCTCGGTTTTCTCGGCGTTCATCGGGTCAGGGCCAGCTGGGGGCGATGGCGTCGAACTGGTTGGGCAGGCCGAGCGAGTAGTCGAAGTCGTCCTTGAGCCGGAACGGTCGCAACTCGGGAGGTTCGTAGAGGGTTTTGACGGTGGCGCGGCTCGCGGAGGAGCCCGCGGCGGCGAGGATGCCGTTGGCGGCGGCGCGCCCGGCTTCGTTGGCGCCTTCCATGGTGGCCAGGTTGATGTTGGTGCGGACGTAATCCGCGGCCAGGAACAGGTTCGGGATCCGGGTGACCGCTTCGGGCCGGTTCCGCCACGAACTCACGGTGTTGATCAGCAGGGGTTCGTCGTTGGCCACGGCCGAGGTGCCTTCCCCGGTGATGGCGGGGTCGAGGAACCAGGAATGGAGGATCGAATCGGGCAGCGCCTGCTCGCCGCCGGGCAGCGAACGGCGGATCTGGGTCAGGACCTCGGTGACGATCTGCCGGCGCGTGCACTGCTTGGCGGTCTTGCCGTAGACGACACCGGGAGCGTCCCAGTTGGACAGATCGATCGACAGGCAGTCCACGACGGTCCCGTCGCCGTAGTGCGCGGCGATGTCGTTGCGCCAGAACTGCCCCTGGCTGATCGAGGTCAGCGCCCACGGTTGCTCGATGTAGGCGACGTGGCCTTCGGCGATCGGGACCGGCGCGGTGGTGAAGATCTGGATCCCGTTCATCCAGTCGGTGTGCAGGCCCCACAATCCGCGCAGCCCCGGGTCTGCGGCGAGGATCTGGGGGTTCAGCAACGGAATCGCACGTTCCACCGGTACGGCGAGCACGTACCAGTCCGCGTCGATCGCGCTGGTTCGCCCGGCCGGATCGGTGACCGCGGCCCCGGTGATCCGGCCCCCGCCGAACGACAGCCCGGTCACCGTCCGCCCCACCTCGAAGCGCACCCCCATGCCCCGCAGGTGCGCGACCCAGGGGTCGATGAACACCTCGTTGGTCGGTCCGTTGAGCAGCTGGTCGGCATCGGTGTACGGACCGGCGCCCAGAATGCTGAGGATGAACGCTTCCCCCATCAAGGCCATGGTCAGCGCGCTGGCCTTCTCCGCCTTGGCGGCCACCAGGGTGGTGATCAGCGCGTCCACCAGCAGCGTGTAACCGGTCGGGGACAACCGATCCGCCGCCATGCCCTCGAGGTAGCTGACGTTCTCCCACTGGCCCCAGCGCCGCTTCGGCCCACTGGTGAAGAACGCCACGACCTTGCTGGCGAACAACGCGGCGTCCTGCGGCGGCACCGCGCCCGTCGCGATCGCCAGGGATCGGAAGTACTCCAGCAGCAGCGGCGGGGTGAAGTTGGCGGGCTTGGTCACCGAAGTCGGGAGGAGGAGTTTCCGTCCCTTCCACGCCGCCATTCCCTGTTCGGCGACCACCAGGTTGTCCCGCACTCCCCTGGTGTTGCCCGGGAACGGGATCCGGCTCATCGTCTCGGGCAGGTTCTGGTAGATCCCCGGGAAGAACCGGAATCCGTGCTCACCCGGCAGGTCCAGCCGCCCGCCCCGCCCCGTGCCCGGCACCGGGATGCTGCGCGCCTTGCCCCCCAACGCCTTGCGTTCGTACACCGTCACCGCGAAACCCCGCTCCGCCAGCTCGTGCGCCGCGGTCAACCCCCCGATCCCGCCGCCGAGCACCGCCACCCGGCGCCCCGCGCCCGCCGCTCGAGCACCCAGCGGGCTCGCGGCCGCCGCACCGGTGATTCCCACCGCCGTGGCGGCCGCGGCCGCCGCCAACGTCCCCCGCACCACCGACCGGCGCGTCACCCCGCCACGTGCACCTGTCTTCTCCGACGGATTCATCCGGGCCTCCTGATCGCGACGCTGCGAACTTGGATGCGATGTTGGACACACTGTCCAAGCCTGTTGTCACGATGTCAAGAAGCAATCGCGGCGCGTAACATGGGCCCATGCCGACTGTCACCAAACCCCCACCGGCCAGCCACAAACGGCGGGCCGCGCTCGCGCAGCGGGCCTTGGGCGCGGTGGAAGAACTGCTGGCCGACGGCACCCCGTACACCGAACTGCCCGTTCAGCGCATCGCCGCCACCGCGGGCATCCCCCGTTCGACCTTCTACCTCTACTTCCCCGACAAGAGCCAGCTCCTCATCCGCATGGCCGAACTCGCCGCCGCGGACGTCTTCCAGGCCGCGGAAACCTGGACGGTCGCCGACCACAGCGACGGCGTGGAAGGGGTCACCACCACCATCGCCCGCATGATCGCCGGCTGCCGCGAACACCGGCTGCTGCTGCGCGCGCTCGGCGAGGTCTCCGCCTACGACCGCGACGTCGCCGAGTACTGGCACGGACGGATCGAGGTGTTCATCCGCATCGCCCAGACCCGCCTCGAACAACTCCAGGCCGACGGCGAGGTCAGCCCCGATCTCGACCCCGCCACCACCGCGTACGCCCTCACCTGGATGGTCGAACGCGCCGTCTTCCACCACTTCACCAGCCACGACCCCGCGGGTGACCACCGCCTCGCCGCCACCCTCGGCCGCGCCATCTGGCTCACCATCTACGGCGACGCGTGAGCCGGGGCCTCACCGCCAGGCGAACACCGGTTGCTCCAGCTCGGCCACCCGGGTGTGCCGGTCGTGCAGCACGACCTCACGGAACTGGTACAGCACGGCCGCGGTGGGCGCGTGCACCAGCTGGCCGAGCAGCGGGAGCTGCACGACCGGCCGGTCGGATTCGGGAATCCGGACGAACCGCGGCGGCACGTCGAGGTCGCGGAGCGGAATGCGGTGCACGGCCGCGACTTCGGCCGGATTGGGCGCAGGCGGCCGGTCGGCGCCGGCCCAGACCACCACCGGGGTGATCACGTATCCGGAGCGCGTGGGGTAGTCGTCCAGCACGCCGAGCACCTCGTGGCGGGGCACGGCGACGCCGAGTTCCTCGCGCAGTTCGCGGAGTGCGGCGGCGACGGCGTCTTCCCCGTCGTCGAGGCGGCCGCCCGGCAAGGCGAACTGCCCGGCGTGCGCGCGCATCCGGGCCGCTCGCGTGGTCAGCCAGATGCCGGTCTCGTCACCGGTGCCGACCAGAGTGATGGCCACCGCCGCCGGGCGCCGCCCGTCGAGCGGGACCGCGGTGGCGGCGAAGCGGCGGAGCCGGTCGGCGACCGCGGCGCGGACGCCGGGGCCGCGAAGATCGCCGGGCGTCGACATGTCCCCATGGTATGGCGCGGCTCAGAGGACGAGTTGGGCGATGCCGCCGAGGACGATGCTGCCGAGCACGCCGAAGATGAGGTAGAGGGCGAAGACCTTGTTGTTGACCACGCTGCGGACGGCGACCATGGCGGGAATGGTGGTGATGGAGCCGGCGAGCAGGAAGGTGACCGCGGCGCCTTCGGCCATCCCCTTGCTGAGCAGGCCGCCGACGATGGGGATGGCGCCGACGCCGTTGAGGTAGAACGGGACGCTGATGAGCGCGGCGAGCGGGATGGCGAGAAGTCCGGTGCCGCCGAGGAAATCGGTGACGACCCCGGACGGGACGTAGACCCGGATGACGCCTTCGAAGACGCAGGCGAAGGCGAGCCATTTGCCCAGGGAGAAGGTGTCGCGGAGGAAGTTGCGTCCGGTGACGCGCCAGTTCCGGCCCGAGCGCAGGCTGGCTTTGGCCTGGGGCCACCAGGGCGCGCCGTCGTCCTCGTCGGGATCCGCGGCGCCGCAACCGGAGTCGGCGCAGGAGGGCGCGCTGGTGGCGGGTGCGGATGCCGGGGCGGCACCTCCCGCCGCCGCGGCGACCGTGGCGGGTTGGGGTGTTTTTTGTTCACTGCCAAGGCGTTCGGCTGGTTTGGCCTCGGGGCGCAGAACGTCGGTGAAGTGCCCCCGCCGTTCCAGGGCGTAGATGAGCAGGCCGGCCCCCATGGCGAGGATGAGGGCGCCGAGCAGGCGGGCGGTCGCGAGGGGGACGCCGATCTGTTTGGCGGTCAGGGCGTAGATGGGCGGGTCCATGGCGGGCGAGGCGATCCAGAACGACATCACCGCGGACAGCGGCACCCCACCGCGGAGGAGTTTGCGGATGAGCGGGATGACGGTGAACGAGCAGAACGGGCTGAAGGCGCCCAGGCAGGTGGTGAACAGGATGCCGAGCAGCCCGTGTTTCTTGAAGGAGCGCCGGGCGACGACGTCGAGGTAGAACAGGTCGACGAGGGCCGCGATGGCCAGGGCGATGAAGAAGAACACCGCGAGCGCGAGCAGGTTCTCACCGGCGATGCGGAGGACTTCCAGAACGCTGTGCATACCTACCACCCTTGACCCGAGGAATGGATCGCACCCTGCAGACGCGGGCACTCGGTTCGTGATGTATCGATGCTAGTCGATCGAATCCGGCCGGTCCAGCGATTCCCAGGAGCCGCAGCGACCTCGAAAAAGATGATCTCACCTGGCATTCATCGATATATTGACATGTATGGGTCGGTCTGTCATCGTTCTCCGAACGTGCGGCTTCACCGAATGACAACTGGGGTTCCTGGAGATCTTTTTTCCGAATACTTGACAACAATTTTCCGTGAGGCGTGGTGTCCATGGCGCGTGTACTGGTGGCTTCCGCGTTCGAGGCCGAGTTGCAGCCGCTGACCTGCGCGTGTGCGGCGGCAGCGCTGCGGACGCAGGACGTGGAGGTGACCGGCTGGGACGCGGACTTGTTCCCCGACGCGATGCCCGCGGGCCCTTTCGATCTGGTGCTGATCTCGGTTCAGCAATTCGAGGGCGTGACGCGTGGCCTTGAACTCGCGTCGCGACTCGGTAACGCATTTGATTCGATTCTGGTGACCTTTGGTCAATACGCCCAAATGAACCATCGGGAATTCCTGCGATTGGTCGACGGCGTGTTGATGGACGAGCCCGAACGGGTAGCGCCGGAATTGGCGGCGCTCGCCCGGGGCGAGCTCGCGCGGGCCGATGTTCCGGCTTTGCTGACCCGTTCGGGGATGCGCCCGAAGCCGCCGCGGCGGCGGATCGCGGTGCCCGCGCCCGCGCGGGAATTGTTCCCGTCGCTGGTGCACTACCCGGCTCATCATTCGCCGTTCGGGTTGCTGGGCAACGTGGAAGCGACCCGGGGGTGCCACCACAAGTGCACCTATTGCTCGGTGTACGGCGCCTACGACGGCGGGGTGGCCGCGTACGAGGCGGACACGGTGCTGGCCGACTGCCGGCAGCTGGCCGAGGAGGGGGTGCGGCATTTCTGCTTCATCGACGCCGAGTTCTTCAACTCCCGCACCATCGGGCCCGGGGTGGTCGAGCGGCTGGTCCGGGAGATCGGGCCGATCACGTTCGAGTTCACCACCCGGGTGGATCACATCCTGAGCTACCCGCGGGAACTGGAGAAGCTGGTGTCGCTCGGGTTGAAGCGGGTGACCTCGGCGCTGGAGTTCCCCTCGGACCGGATCCTGCGGATCTTCGACAAGCACATCGACGTCGGGCACATGCGGGCCGCGATCGCCGAGGCCGAGCGGATCGGGTTCCAGCTGTACCCGACGTTCATCCCGTTCACCCCGTGGGTGGAATACGACGAGTTGCTGGGATTCGAGGATTTCCTGGTGGACACCGGCCTGGCGCGGACCACCGATCCCACGGCGCTGCAGACGCGGCTGCTGCTGTTCAAGGGTTCCCCGTTGCTGTCTTCGCCCTGGCTGGAGGACATCGCCACGGTCGACCGGGGGCTGTGGGTCGAGTGGACGCATCCGGACGCGCGGGTGGAGCGGTTGTGGGGCGAGCGGCGCGCGGACGCCGAGGACGCGGGCAAGATCCGCTGCTGCGTGAAATGTTGAGCCGGGATCGCGAAGTCAGGGAGGATACACCGAATGGGCGGAGCACCGCGGGTCGTCGTGCGCACCGGTCAGGGGCTGCCGGAACTGGACTGGGCCGGTGAGCTGGCCCAGCTCACCGATTCCTGGCCGTACCTCGGGCCGACCTGGCTCGCGGCGAGCGAGCAGGCGTTGCCGGAACTGAAGCCGTGGCACACCGTCGCGTCCCGCGCCCGGGGTGAGCTGGCGCTGCTGCCCGGCTACCTGATGGATTCCCCGCCGGTGGTGGACCACGAACCGCGCACCTATCTGGGCTGGCGGGCGCCCTCGGGCGAGGAAGTGTGCTGCGGCGCGGAAACCAACACGAGCATCAGCGCCGAAGTCGACGCGCTGGGCACCGACCCGTTCTTTCCCGCGCTGCTGCTGGGTTCCCCGCTCGGCTACCGCACGGAGGTCGCCTACAACTTCTGGACCCCGGAACTGGCCTCGGCGATGATCGGCGCGCTGGTGCCGGCCGCGTTCGAGCAGGGGGTGCGCTGCGTGGTCGCGCCGTGGATCTCCGCCCGCCGCGGCAACGACGCTCTGGTCGAGGCGCTGCGTGCCGCGGGCGGGCACAGCACGTTCTGGGGATATGAGGACTTCCTGAGCCTGGACGCGGCGGACTGGTCGGCGCACCTGGCCGCGCTGCCGCTGAAGAAACGCCAGCGGATCAAGGGAGACGTGCGCCGCGCCGAGGCGGCGGGGGTGCGGATCGAACGGGTGGACGGCGACGCGATCCGGCCCCAGGTCGCCCGCATCGCCGAGCTCACCTGCCTGAACCGGGAGAAGAACGGCGCGGGCGAGGAACCCGGTCACATCGCCCGCGTGCTCACCGCCCTGCTCGACGCCGGGGCCGACGTGCGCGCCTACCTGGGCGTCAAGGACGGCGCGGTGGTCGCCAGCTGTGTCGTGCTGCGCAAGAAACACCGACTGTTCCCGAAATGGGCGGGTTTCGACTACGGCGCGATCGGGGAACGCAGCGGCGTCTACTTCGCGCTGGTGCTGGACGCCCCGGTCCGCGACGCCTACGCCGAGGGCCTGCGCACGGTCGAGTTCGGCGCCGGTGCGCACCGGGCCAAGGTGCTGCGCGGCTGCACCCCGCGCGCGGTGACCACGGCGATGGTGCTGGCCGACCCCGGACTCCGGGCGCGCGCCGCGGCCTGGATGGACGTGTTCGGCGCGAGCCGTCGAATCGCCTTCGGCGACCAGCCCAAGACCACCGCGCCGGTTCCGTTGCCGCTGGCGGGTGGCGGTGACTCGTGCTGCTCCGGCGGCTGACCGGGAAATCGACTGGGGAGGAGGTGCGCCGTGCTCACATTCGTGCCGTTGACCGGTTTTCTCGGCGCCGGGAAGACCACCACGATGATCACCACCGCCGCCGAGCTCGAGCGGCGGGGGCGCGCGGTCGCCGTGGTCACCAACGACCAGGGCACCGAACTCGTCGACACCAGGCTGGCGCGCAGCCGGCTGGACCGGGTCGCCGAGATCACCGGTGGCTGCTTCTGCTGCCGGTTCGAGAACCTGGCCGCCACGATCCGCGACCTGGTCGACTCCGGCGAGGTGGACACCGTGATCGCCGAGGCGGTCGGCAGTTGCACCGATCTGCAGGCCACCGTGGTCCGGCCGCTTCGCCGCTTCTACCGCGAGAGCGTCGTGGTGTGTCCACTCACGACGGTGGTGGACCCCTTGCGGTACCAGGCTTTCGCGCGTGCCACCGAGCGGGGTGAGCCGGAGTCGGAGCTGTCCTACCTGTTCGGCCAGCAACTCGCCGAAGCCGACGTGCTCGCGGTGAACAAACTCGACACGATCTCGGCCGAGCAGGCCCGGACGCTGCTGGCCCGGCTGCGCGGAGACTATCCGAACGCGACAGTCGTCGGGTACAGCGCCGCCACCGGCGCCGGGATCGGCGAGTTGCTGGACGCCTGGACCGGGCCATCGGGCAACGAAGCCGTCGAACTGGGGGTGGACTACGACCGCTACGCCGCCGCCGAAGCGCAGCTGGCGTGGATGAACCAGGACCTGGAACTGGCCGCCGCCGCGGGGTGGGACGCCACCGGGTGGGCGCGGGCCGTCCTGGACCCACCTCTCGGCCTGGGCCGAACGAGCGGGAGTGCTCGTCGGGCACGCCAAGCTGACCGTCGAACTCGCTCCGGAAACCTTCGTCAAAGTCAGCCTGACCGCGGCGGGCGAAGCGCCGACGGTCGATCACTCCCCCGCCACCGGCACGGCCACCGCCGCGCGAGCGGTGATCAACGCCCGGGTCGCCTGCGAGCCCGCGGCGCTGGACGCCGCCGTCCGCGACGCGGTCCGGCACGCCGACCGGGCCACCGGGGTGTCGTCCTCCGGCACCGCCCCGGTGTCGTTCAAACCGGGCTACCCCACCCCGGTGCACCGACTCACCGCAGCCGGTTCGTGACCCGGACGAAAGGACGGCCCCGATGAGCGAGACCACCAGCGCGGAGGTCCGGGACTACTACCGCGCCCGGGCCGCCGAAGCCGCGACCGGCGGTACCTGCTGCTCGACGGACACGCGGACCTTCGGCCCCGCCGCCTACCCGGGCCTCGGCCCCGGCAGCGCGCCGGACGCCGCGCTGCTGTCCAGCCTCGGCTGCGGCAACCCGACCGCGGTCGCGGAACTGCGCGAGGGCGAGACCGTGCTCGACCTCGGCTCGGGCGCCGGGCTCGACGTCATCCTCAGCGCCCGCCGGGTCGGCCCGGACGGGCTGGTCTTCGGCCTGGACTTCCTGGAGGAGATGCTCGCGGTGGCGCGCCGCAACATCGAGGACGCCGAGATCGACAACATCGTCCTGCTCAAGGGCACCATCGAACAGATCCCGCTGCCCGCGCACACCGTGGACGTGATCATCTCCAACTGCGTGATCAACCTGTCGCTGGACAAACCCGCGGTGTTCGCCGAAATGGCGCGCGTGCTCGCGCCCGGCGGCCGGCTGGGCATCAGCGACGTGGTCGCCGAGGACCGGCTCAGCCCCGCCGAACGCGCCGAACGCGGCGGGCACAGCCAGTGCATCGCGGGCGCCCTGTCGGTCACCGAGTACCGGCAACTCCTCGACGCGGCCGGGCTGGCCGACGCCGAGGTGACCTTCACCCAGCAAGCCGCCGACGGCATGCACGCCGCGATCATCCGCGCCCGCAAACCGGTGGAGGCGTGATGTCCGCCGCCACCGTGCTGGTGTTCGTTCTGGTCGCCGCGCTGGCCGCGGTCAACGGCAGCAACGACGTGCCCAAGGGCGTCGCCACGCTGGCCGGTGCGGGCGTGACCCGCTACCGGACCGCGATCCTGTGGGGAACGGCCACCACGCTGATCGGCTGCGTCTGCTCGCTGGTGCTGGCGTCGAAGATGACCAAGCTCTTCTCCGGCGGGATCGTCACCGGTAAACCGACCGAGGCCTTCGCGGTCGCCGTGCTGGCGGGGGCGGCGGGCTGGGTCGGCACGGCGACCGTGCTGCGCCTGCCGGTCTCCACCACGCACGCCCTGATCGGCGGGCTCCTGGGCGCGGGATTGCTGCTGGGGCCCGGCGCCATCGCGTGGGGCGGCATCCCGGGCAAGCTGGTCATCCCGTTGCTGATCAGCATCGGCGTCGCCTACGCCGTCTCGCTGCTGCTCGCCCTGCTCTTCGGCCGACCCGGCAAGACCCCGGCCCACGTGACCTCCGTGCCCGCGGAAGGCCGGGTCGCGGTGCGCGAGGCCCCCGCGGCGGTCGCCGAGAAGACCTCGCACCGGGTGCTGACCGTCGCCCACTGGTTCACCAGCGGCGCGACCGGATTCGCCCGGGGGCTCAACGACACTCCCAAGATCGTCGCGATCGGGGCGTTCGCGCTCGTCCCGGCGGGAATGCGGCTCTGGCAGATCATGCTCCTGGTCGCCGGCGCGATGGCCGTCGGATCCGTGGTCGGCGGCATGCGCGTGGCCCGGCGCCTGGGCGAAGGCGTGGTGAAGATGAACCACCGCGAAGGATTTCTCGCCAACCTCACCACCGCCAGCCTGGTCGGGCTCGGCGCGGGCTACGGGCTGCCGATGTCCACCACGCACGTCTCCACCGGCGCGATCGCCGGCTCCGCCGGGCCGAACCTGAGCCGGCTCAGCGCCAGAACACTGCGCGACTTCCTGATCGCCTGGCTGGTGACGCCCCCGTTCGCCGCGGCCGTGGCGGCCCTAGTGTTCGCGTTGGCGCGCTAGCGTTTCCGAGTGAGCGAGCCCATGCTGGACCGAGACACCGCGGAGTCCTACGCCCGCTGGTTCCAGGCGCTGTCCGATCCGACCCGCGTCATGATCGTCCACTTCCTCGCCCACCAGCGCGACCCGGTCCCGGTCGGCACCATCGTCGAGCACCTCGGCGTGGCGCAATCCACCGTGTCGCACCACCTCAAGATCCTCGCGCACGTCCGGTTCGTCACCCGGCGCCGCGCGGGCACCAGCATCCGCTACGCCGTCAACCGCAACTGCGAGGTCGGCCTGCCCGCGGCCGCCGAGATCGTGATGGGCCTGTCCGCACCGCGCGACGAGGAAACCGCCATGGCACAACAGAAATCCGTTCCGGCTCACGCGGATGGCCGCGAACTTCCCGCCCTGCTGCTGATCGGCAGCGGAGACCGCCGCTACCGCGAATACATCCTCGACGCCGTGTCCCGGCACTTCCGGCTCTGGCTGCTCGACTCGGTCGAACCCACCTGGCAACGCCCCTACGTGGCGGGCGCCACGCTCGTCGACACCCGCGACCCGAAAGCCCTCCTCGGCGCCGCCACCACGCTCGACGGCTTTCCCGCGGCCGGGGTGTTCACCTACGACGAGTCGCTCGTGCACCCCGCCGCCGAACTCGCCCACGCCCTGGGCCTGCCCGGCAGCCCGCCCGAGGCCGTGCTCGCCTGCCGGGACAAAGCCGCCACCCGCTCCGCCCTGACCGCCGCAGCCGTCCCGCAACCCCGATCCCGGACCGTCGCGACCGCGGAACAAGCGCGGCACGCCGCCGCCGAGATCGGCTACCCCGTCGTGGTCAAAGCCCGCGGCCTGGCCGGCAGCCTCGGCGTCGTCCGCGCCGACGACCCCGCCGAGATCGACGCGGCGTTCACCGCTGCGGCCGGGGCGAACTGGCCCGGGGTGCCGAGGTACGCGGCCGACGTCCTGATCGAGGAATTCCTCACCGGCCCCGAAATCAGCGTCGACGCCGTCATCGCCGACGGTGTCTGCACTCCGCTGGTGATCGCCCGCAAGGAAACCGGGTTCGCCCCGTTCTTCGAAGAAACCGGGCACACCGTCGACGCCGCCGACCCCCTGCTGCACGACGCCGACCTGCGCGACCAGCTCGACCGCGTGCACAAGGCACTCGGCTTCACCCGCGGCGCCACCCACACCGAGTTCAAACTGACCCCGGCCGGTCCCCGCCTCGTCGAGATCAACGCCCGCCTCGGCGGCGACTTCATCCCCTACCTCGGCGCGCTCGCCACCGGATGCGACCCCGTCGTCGCCGCCGCCCAGGTCGCCGCCGGCCACCCACCGGACACCCGCCCACGGCACCGCCGCACCGCCGCGATCCGGTTCCTCTACCCCGACCACGACTGCCACACCGGCGCCGCCACCGTCCACCAGGACCGGTTCGGCCCCACCATCCACCAGGCCATCGCCACCGCCGCCCCCGGCACCGCACTCGCCCTGCCACCGCGCGGCTACCTCGCCCGTTACGGCCACGTCATCGCGGTCGGCGACGACCCCGCCCAGGTAGCCGCCGATCTGGCCGACCCCACCCGCCTGATCGAACTCGAAGCCACCCCGCTCGCCGAAGGGCAGACCGGCGCCGGGTGATCAGCCCGGCCCCAGATCGGCGGACAGCCAGTGTTCGGGACGCATGTGGATGGCGATGTGCTCGCCGAACCGCGTCCGTTCGTATTCCACGAAACCGGGGGCCTTGTCGGGCGGCAGGTACCGCGCGACCACCTCCAGCGACTGCTCGTCGCCGCACGGCCCGGTCCTGGTCACCGGCCCCTCCACCGACACGTAGCGGACGGTCGGCGCGGTCCGCTGCACCAGCAAGCTGAACCGGCCGGCCGCGCGGATCGCACGGGCCTTCCGCGAATCCGGCGGTGTGCGCACCCACAGCTCTCCGCCCGGGGTGTAGTGGTACCAGATGGGCACCGTCAGCGGCGCCCGATCCGCCCGCTCGACCACCGAGAGCGCGCCGACCAGGGGTTCTGCCAGGAACTGTTCACGTGCTTCCACCGATAACGCCATGTGCCGGAGGCTAACCGGCAGGTCCGACAAAAGTCCCGCCGCGGCTTCAAGCGTGCTGATCTTTGTGGCGGGCGACGACGCGCAGGCCGACCGGGGTGAGGCCGTTCTCGGCGAGCAGGACGTGCTCGAGGGCGAACATCCGCGCGGCGATCACCCGGGCACGCGGCTCTCCCGCGACGAGGTCGCCGAGGCATTCGTAGAGCTGCGGGCAGCGTTCGACCCGTTCGACGGTGAAGTGGCGCGCGAGGGTGGCGAGCAGCACCGTGCCGGCGTGCAGTCCGGTGCACCCGGCGTGGTCGAGGTGCCACCGGGCGAGCGGGTCGTCGGTGGGCGGGACGTGCGACGACGGCGCCGCCATACCGGCGTTTTCCAGGAAGGTGCGGGTTTCGTAGAACCAGGCCGCGGTGGCGCGGTCGGCCCGATCGTGGGCGAACTCTTCGGCGACGACGCAACCGTCGCGGTCGAGCAGGGTGCGGGCGTGGCCGAGCGTGGCGTCCAGGTCGGGCATTCGGTGCAGGCTCCGGCTGAACAGCACCACGTCGTAGCGTTCGCCGTGCTGCTCGAGGAAGCGCTGCCGCAGCCGCGCGGCGTTGTCGTCCCCGAGTGAGCTCACGCGGTAGCCGCGTTCGGCCAGCAGGCCGGTGACCGGCCAGCGGTGGCAGGTCACCTCCAGGATTCGCGCCGGCGGCGCGGGCAGCACGCTGACGAGGAAGTCGAGCCGGTGTTCGACGTCGAGGTCGTCGGAGCCCGTCATGGCCATGGGCAGCTCCGGTTCACTCGCAGGGATCGCTTCAGGCAACAGGGGATCGGCGTTCCACCAGAACGGTGTCGTGCCAGGCACCGTCGCGCTGGGCGATGCGATCGCGGACACCGATGGTGCGGAAACCGGCGGCGTGGTGCAGCGCGATGCCGGCGCGGTTCTCGGTGAAGATCGAGGCCTGCAACGTCCACAGCCCGGCCCGATCCGCCTCGGTCACCTGCTGGCGGACCAGGGCCTTGCCCACCCCCCGGCCGCGGTGCCCGTCCCCGACGTAGACCGCGGTTTCCGCGACACCGCGGTAGCACTCGCGGGCCGACACCGCGGTGGCGGCGGCCCACCCGACGATCTCGCCGTCGATTTCGGCGACCCAGCGGTGCCCGGGCAGCCACTTCGCGTCCAGGGTCGCGCGGCTGGGCACGCTCGTCTCGAAGGTCGCGATGCCGGTGGCGATGCCTTCGCCGTAGATCCGCCGCACCGCCGGCCAGTCCTCGGCGCGCAGGGCGCGGACGGTCAGGTCGGCGGGCGCCTCGCCCGGGCAGCAGGGCCGGGGCGCGAGCAGGCCCATCACGGCGTCGGCGGCGTGCGGCAGGCCGCTGCAGCAGGCCTGGTTGACCGTGACGACCGTGGCGGTGCCTTCCTTGCGCAGGTGGACGAACCCGACCTCGGCGAGCTTGCGGACGTGGTGCGAGCAGGTCGACTGGCTGATCCCGAGCGTTTCGGTGAGCGCCCCGACCGTGCTGCCCCCGGCCGAGGTGGCCACCGCGTGCAGCAGCCGCACCCGGGTGGGCTCGGCCAAACACGCGAACCAGCTGGCGAAGGTTGTCGCGTCCGACTCCGGCAACGTGAGGGCATCGGTGGGCTCAACCGTCGTCATCCCCGCATTATCGACACGTGTCGATGGTTGCGTCAATCGATGGCGGTCGATATCCGCAACGATCCGGCCACGTCGGTTCAGTCCGCCGCTTCCCGGTGGCCGGTGGTCCACGCGGCGATCTGGCCGCGGTTGCGGACGGCGAGTTTGCCGAGGATGTTGTCGACGTGCTTTTCGACCGTGCGCGGGGAGATGGTCAGCCGCGTGGCGATGTCCCGGTTGGTCAGCCCGTCCGCGACGAGCCCGGCGATTTCCCGCTCGCGCCGGGTCAGGCCCCGGCCGCCGGGTGGTGGGCGGCTGTCGTCGAGCGCGTAGGCCACGGCCTGTTCGGCGGTGAGGGCGCGAGCGGCGGTGTAGTGCTGGTCGAACCTGTGCTCGCCCAGCGCGCGCCGGGCGAGCGTGCGGTGCGTGGTGCGAAGCTCGCTCAGGCCGGGGAACGCGTCCGGGCCGGCGCCTTGGGCCGACCACAGCGTGTCGGCGGCGCCGGACAGGGCCGCGGCCCGGTCCTCGTGGCCGTGCCGCTGGGCGGCGAACGCCAGGATGTCGATGCTGATCGCCACCGCGAACAGGCTGTGCGCCTCGCGCGGCAGCCGCAAGCTCGCGATGGCGGCCGCGCGCGCCGCGTCGGTGTTTCCGGCGAGGAGTTCGTTGTGCGCCAGCAGATGCAGCGCCTGCCCGCGCCAGAACACCTCGCCCTGCCGGTGACTGATCGCCACCAGCTCGCGCAGGACGGTCAGCGCGGCGGGAAAGTCGCCGGCCAGGCCGGTGCACAAGCCGTGCAGCCACCTCGCGTACATCCGCAGGTGCGGGTCGCCGAAGGAATCGGTCCGCGTGACCGCACGGGCGGACAGCTCCGCCGCGCCGGAGATGTTGCCGGAGAAGAACTCCGCGAACCCCGCGACGAGTGCTGTGTAGACGGCCGCCGGCTCGTCGGTGGCCCGATGCGCCATGCCGGTCGCCTCGCGCAGCCGCGCCACGGCATCGGCGTTGTCGCCCTGGATCGCGGCGAACAGCCCGCTGCTGCCCAGCGCGTACCGGCGTTCCGGCGCGTCGGCGGGTGCGGCGGCCAGGGCGCGGTCCAGCCACCGGCGCGCCTCGCCGTAGCGGCTGGCGATGCTCCAGTAGTGCTCCAGGGCCAGCGCGTGGCGCAGCACGGTCCCGGCCTGGCCGGGCTCGGTCACGCAGAACTCCAGCGCGGCTCGGATGTTGGCGTACTCGCGGCGCAGCCGCACCATCCACTCGAGCTGCCGGGGACTGATCCACTCGGCGTGGCAGGCGGCCAGCAGCCCGACCACCCAGTCGCGGTGGACTGCGGCGGCCCGGCGGCGCTCGCCGGACTCGGTGAGCCGCTGCCGACCGTACTCGCGCAGGGTGGACAGCATCCGGTACCGCTCCGGCCCGTCCTCGGATCCCCGGCTCAGCACCGATTTGTCCACCAACCCGTCGATCAGCTCGGCGGCCGGTGTCTCCGTGAACCGACCGGCGACGTGCTCGGCCGCGGCCAGGTCGAAAGATTCCGGGAAGACCGAGAGCGCCGCCCACGCCGCTCGTTCGGCCGGTGAGCACAACTGGTAGGTCAACTCGATCGAGTCGTGCAGCGTCCGCTGCCGGGCGGGGCGGCGACGATCGGTGAC
Organism: Amycolatopsis anabasis; assembly: GCF_009765355.1. Classification (GTDB taxonomy): domain Bacteria; phylum Actinomycetota; class Actinomycetes; order Mycobacteriales; family Pseudonocardiaceae; genus Amycolatopsis; species Amycolatopsis anabasis. The sequence goes on from NZ_VTHK01000043.1 coordinate 70,962, forward strand.
CAGCACCGGCTGACCGTGCGCGAGCCGCGCGGTCATCTGCCGCACCGACAGCGTCCGGATACGCGCCGCCGCCAGCTCGATCGCCAGGGGCAGCCCGTCGAGCCGTCGCACCAGATCCGCGACGTCCGCGCCGTTGTCCGCGGTGAGCCGGAACGACGGCACCACCGCACCGGCCCGGTCGGCGAACAGCCGCACCGCGTCGTACCGCCCGAGCGCGGCCGGGAGCACCGCACCGGCGGGCGGCACTTCCAGCGGCGGCACCGGATAAACGCGCTCCTCGGGCACACCCAGCGACTGGCGGCCGGTGGCCAGCACGACCAGCCCCGCGGCGACCGGCAGCAACCGGCCGAGCAGCGCCGCGCACGCCGCCACCAGGTGCTCGCAGTTGTCCAGGACCAGCAGCACCTGGCGCGGCCGCAGGTACTCGGTCACCGCATCCTCGGCGGTGTGGCGGGCGAGCTGGTCGCGCAACCCGAGCCGGTCGGCGACCAGGTCGGCGAGCAGGGCCGGATCGTCCAACTCGGCCAGCTCCACCAGGCACACCCCGTCGGCGAAGCGGTCGGAGATCTCCTCGGCCACGCGCAAGGCCAAGCGGGTCTTGCCGACCCCGCCGACCCCGGTCAGGGTGACCAACCGCGCCTGGGCCAGCAGCGTGCGCAACCGACGGGCTTCGCCTCGCCGGCCGACATAACTACTCCGCCCGCCGACCCGAGCGCCGAGCACCCCGTCCACCACGTCGCCACCCCGGTGCCACCGATGACCGCCAAATGGCCTAGATCAACTTGCGACCGACAGCCTAATCCAGTGGTCACCGCACCGCCGCCCCGTCAGGAGCGGGGGCTTACTTGCGGTTGTACAGGCGCATGGTCAGCGTGCCGAAGACCACGACCAGCACCGCGCCCGCCACGAGCACCCAGGTGATCTCGCCGCCGTTCCACTGCCCGGCCATCAGGCCCCGTACCGCGGAGACGACGTGGGTGACCGGGTTGACGTCCACGAAGACCTGCAACCAGCCCGGCATGGTTTCCGGGTTCACATAGACGTTGCTGAGGAAGGTCAGCGGGAACAGCACCATCATGCTGACCCCCATCACCGACTTCTCCGAGCGCATCAGCAGCCCGAACATGGTCCAGATCCACGAGAAGGCGAAGGAGAACACCAGCAGCAGCACGATACCGGCGGCGGTGCCCCCGATCCCGCCCTCCGGCCGGAAGCCGAGAACCAGGCCGACGGCCATGATCACCAGGGCGGCGATGAGGTAGCGCAGGAGGTCGCCCAGCAGGTAACCGACCATCGCCGACGGCCGCCAGATCGGCAGGCTGCGGAACCGGTCGAACACGCCTTTGGTGATGTCCGTGTTGACCGCGACCCCGGTGTACATGGTGATCATCAGGACGCTGGTCGACATGATCCCCGGCAGCAGGTACTGCAGGTACTCACCGGGCGAACTGGCGAGCGCACCGCCGAAGAGGAAGGTGAACATCAGCGTCATCATGATCGGGAACGCGGTGACGTCGAACAGCTGTTCCGGCACATGCTTGATCTTGAGCACCGCGCGCCAGCCGAAGGTGACCGATGTGGACAGTGCGCTGGGCCGCGGTGGCCGCTCCCGGGCGACCAGCACGGCCGCGAGGTCTTCCGGTCTGAGGGCGGCCAGTGGTGCGTCGGGGGTCTTGACTTCGGTGGTGGTCATGCCGCGGTCTCCTCGGTGCTGGCGGGGTGGTCGGTGAGGGCCAAGAACACCTCGTCGAGGCTGGGTTGGCCGAGGGCGAACGAGTCGACGGTGATGCCGGCGCGGGCGAGTTCGGCGAGCGCGCGCGAGGACTGCTCGGCGGCGTCCTGCTCGCTGCCGCTGGAGAGGCGGGCGGTCAACGCGACCGGATCGGAATCGAGCTGGACCACCGCGTCCAGGGTCGCGGCCAGCACCCGCTCGGCCGACGGCCGCTGCTCCGCTTCGCGCAACCGGACGTGCACCGAGCCGACACCGACCGAGGCCTTCAACTCGCCCTTGGTGCCCTCGGCGATGACCTTCCCGTGGTCGATCACCGCGATCCGGGAAGCCAGCTGATCGGCCTCGTCCAGGTACTGCGTGGTCAGCAGCACCGTGGTGCCCAGGCCGACCACGGCCCGCACGATGTCCCACACCTGGTTGCGGCTGCGTGGATCCAGACCGGTGGTGGGTTCGTCGAGGAAGAGCAGATCCGGCGTGTTCAGGATGCTCGCGGCGATGTCCAGCCTGCGCCGCATGCCCCCGGAGTAGTTCTTCACCTGCCGCCCGGCTGCCTCGGTCAGCCCGAACGCGTCGAGCATCTGGGCGGCCCGCTCACCCGCCGCGCGCTTGCTGTGCCCGAGCAGCCTGCCGAGCAGCCGCAGGTTCTCGCTGCCGGTCAGGTCCTCGTCGACCGAGGCGTACTGGCCGGTCAGGCTGACCCGGCCGCGCACGGCGTCGGCCTCGCGTATTACGTCGCGGCCGAACACCCTGGCCTCGCCGCCGTCCGGCCGCAGCAACGTGGCGAGCATCCTGACCGCGGTGGTCTTGCCCGCCCCGTTCGGGCCGAGCACCCCGTACACCGTGCCGGCGGGCACGGTGAGGTCGAGGCCGTCGACCGCGCGATTGTCGCCGAACACCTTGACCAGCCCGGACGTCTCGATCGCCGGGCCGGTCGGTTGCTTGCTCATGTCGTAGTCCTTCGCTGTCAGACCAGGGAGTTCACGTCCGCCCGGGCGTGCGGTGCGGCGTCGCGCAGCACAAGCCCCCAACCAGGCGAGCTGAACGAGAATCGTCTTGACTTCCTGCTCGCGACATTCTGTATCAAGGGTCCGACAATTTTCGTCGGAATATCGATCCGCGCAGGTCAAAGCCGCGGACTGGCACAACGAGTCACGGTGCGAGGGCGTCGAGTTGCCGCTGGAGGCGGTCGGCTTCGTCGTGGCGTTGTTGGGCCCGGTACAGCTCCAGCGCCTCCCGCCAGGCCGCGCGGGCCTGGTCGTGCCGGCCGAGGGCGACGTGCGAGTCGCCCAGCCCGTCCAGGGTGTTGGCGACTTCGTAGGTGTAGCCGAGGTCGCGGAGCAGGGTGAGGGCGAGTTCGTAGTGCCGGACGGCTTGGTGGTGCCGGCCGGTGTGGTGGGCGATGTAGCCGAGGCTGTCCAGGGCGTAGGACTCACCGTCGGGGTTGTCGTGGCGGCGGTGCAGGGTGAGCGCGGCCTCGCAGTGCTCGCGGGCCTGCTCGTACTCCCCGATGCGGGCGGCGTGCCAGCCCATCTCGTTGAGCGCTTCGGCTTCCCACACCGGGTTGCCGAGGGTGCGGTAGAGGCGCAAGGCGTGGGTGGCGTGCCCCAGGGCCCGCCCGTTGTCCCCCCGCTGCCCCCAGGCCCGGGCAAGCATCCGGTGGGTGTGCGCCTGGTTGGTGTGGTCGTGGTGGTCCTCGGCCGAGGCGAGGGACTGGTTAAGGTGCCCGATCGACTCGTCGTGCTGCCCCAGTTCGGCGTAGGCGTAGCCGAGGACCCGGTGGGCGCGGATGCGGGCGGCGGGGTCGGCGAGCTGTTCGGCGGCGGCCAGGCCGGCCCGCCAGACGGCGAGCCGGTCCTCGCCGCGTCCCCGCCGGTCGTGGTAGGTGCCCAGGGTCCAGGCCAGCTGCCACACCGTCCGGTGCCACCGGTGGGCGGTGGCGGTGTGCTGGGCCGCCAGCAAGCACGGGTGCTCGGCGTCGAACCAGGCCAGGGCCGCGGCGTAGTCGGGCAGCGGGCCGGGGCGGCAACCCGACTCGGGCGGGTCGAGCCGGATGGGCGGGCGGTGGGGGTCCAGGAGCCGGTCGGCGGCGTGGGCGGTGTGCAGGTAGCAGTCGACCACCCGCCGCAGCGCCTGCTCCAGTTCTTCCGCCGGCAGCTGGTGGGCGGTGTCCGCGGCGTAGCGGCGGATCAGGTCGTGCATCGCGTACCGGCCGTGCCCGTCCCGGTTCAGCAGCGACGCCTTCTCCAGTTCCCGCAACAGTTTTCGGGCCCGCGGCACCGGGTGGCCGATGAGGCTGGCGGCCGCGGGCAAGGTGATGTCCGCGCCGGGTGCGACGGCCAGCAGCGCGAACATCCTTTGCTGGTCTGCGGTCAGTGCCCGGTGCGACCAGGACAGCGCCGCGGGCAGGCTCGCGGCCGGGTCCTCGTCCGCCAGGGCGTCGAGCCCGGCTTCCCTCAGCTCGGCGGCGATCTCGGCGAGCGGGACGTGCGGGTGGGTGTTGGCGCGGCCCGCGATGATGCCCAACGCGAGCGGCAATCCGCCGCACAACCCGACCAGTTCCGCGACCGCCGCCGGCTCGGCCGCCACCCGGTCCGCCCCCACCCGGTGGGCCAGCAGCGCGTGGGCCTCGTCGGCGCCGAGCATGTCGAGGGGCAGGTGGTGCGCGCTGTGGCGGGCGATCAGCCCGGTCAGCGTCCTGCGGCTGGTGATCACCACCGTGCAGGAGTCCCCGCCCGGCAGCAACGGGACGACCTGTTCGGCGTCGGCGGCGTTGTCCAGCACGATCAACATCCGCTTCCCGGCGACCAGGCTGCGGTACAGCGCGGTCTGGGCCTGCAGATCGCCTGGGATCCGGCCGGAGTCCACACCCAGGCCGTCGAGGAACCCGCGCACCGCCGCGCCCGGGGGCGTCGGTGCACTGTCCGGGCTGAAACCGCGCAGATCGGCGAACAGTTGCCCGTCGGGGAACTCGGCCAGGTGCTGATGCGCCCAGTGCAGGGCCAGCCAGGTCTTGCCGACTCCCCCGCCCCCGCCGATCGCCGAGACCACCACCGTCCCGCGGGCGGCCGCCGCGCCGTCCACCGCGGCGGAGAGCGCCTCCAGTTCGCGGCGCCGCCCGACGAATGCCCCCGGCGGCGCGGGTAGTTGCCGCGGCACCGGCCCGCCGAGACCACCGGTGTCGACGGGCCCGATGCGCATCGCGGCGGCCAGCAACTCGTCGCGCTCGGCCGGCCGCAAGTCCAACGCGTCGGCCAGCAACCGCACCGTCACCGACCTGGGGTCGGTCCGCTCGCCGGTCTCGAACCCGCGGATCGTGCGCACGCCGACACCGGACCGCTCCGCCAACCGCTCCTGGGTCATCCCCGCCTGTCGCCGCAGCTGCCGCAGCAACGTGCTGAACCGACCCGTCACGAGGCGCCCTTCGACCCTGTCGATCTTGAACACGCCGAACCCTACCGGGATCGCCGCCCTCGATGCGGCGACCTGTCCCAGTCGACCGCGTAAGCGCCTGCACTCTTCCGGCAAGTGAGCCGATCTCGTCCACAGTGGACTACCGGCCCGCCCCGGCACGCTGCCTATGAGCCGGTTGGTTCCAGCATGGGCACCAGGAATCGCCGGGCCACCGCGGCCAGTTGCTCGTCGTCGTCGAGATCGATGAGGTGGCTGGGAATGGCCAGGAAGGAGGCGGAGATCCGGACCATCATTTCGGCCACGAGGTCGGTGTCCAAGTCCTTCGACACGTTGCCCGCGCGCTGCTCGTGGCGGAGTTGGCCCGCGACGAACTGCCGTACGGTGGCGAGGGTTTGCCCCCCGTCCCGGATCATGGAGGGCACCAGCAGGTCCGGTTCCGCGGCGATCAGACCGCCGATCAGCGGGTTGCTCCGGATGGCGCGCAGCGAGCTGACAAAGCCCAGCACCACGCGATCGGTGACCGTCTCGGCTTGCTCGATGTCGACGAGGAACTGGTCGAAATACCGGCGGAACTCCCGGCGCACCACGTGCTCGACCAGCACGTCCTTCGTGGCGAACCGCCGGTAGACGGTAATCCGGGAAACCCCGGCCCGCCGGGCCACGTCCTCCATGGTGGACCGCTGGATACCCATCCGGCAGAACTGTTCATACGCCGCGTCCAGTACCCGCGCACGGGGTTCGTCCAGGTCGTCAACCCGTTCGACCGCGTCGATGTACGCGCGTTCGAGCAAGGACTCCTGCCCCGAGGTCGTCATGAAGACGGACAGCGCAGGCTCCACGGTCTCCTCCTGAAACGACTGGCTCCGCCGCCGCGATCGTCGACTTCGTCGTCACGATAGCCCTTGTGATGACCAACACAGTGTGCTCTTATCTGTGATACACAGGTTCACATCCTGTTTCAGCGTATCAGGAGCGGTGCTCTCGGCCTCGAGGAGGAACGAAGGCATGGATGGACTCAGCAGGCGCAAGGTGTTGAAGGCGAGCGGAGCGTTGGGCGCACTGGGTGCGCTGGGCGCCGCGACGCCCGCGTGGGCGCAGCCGCGCCCGCCGTGGACGTGGTCACCCCGGGGCTCGGTGGCGGGCGCCGGGGCGGGCGCCGACCCGCGGTGGGTGTGGGACCCGGAGGCCGATCCGCTGGTCGCCTCGCTGCTCGACCGGGGTGCCGTGCCCAGGGTCAACGAGCTTCTGCGGACCTGGACCAAGAATGGCCAGCCGTTGCCGGACGGACTTCCGGCGGATCTGCGGGACTTCCTGGAACGGGCCCGTCGGCTGCCGCCGTGGGCCGATCACGGCAAGCTGGCCACCGCGGTCGAGTTCAACGAGAAGCGCGGGCTCTACCTCGGGGTGTTGTACGGGCTGGCCAGCGGGATGATGAGCACGGTCATCCCCAAGGAGGCGCGCGCGGTCTACTACTCCAAGGGCGGCGCGGACATGAAGGACCGCATTTCCAAAACCGCCAAACTCGGATACGACGTCGGGTCCCGAAATGCCTACCAGCCCGATGGCGAAATGATCGTGACCTGCGTCAAGACCCGGCTGGTCCATGCGGCGGTGCGCCACCTGCTGCCGCGGTCGCCGCACTGGCCGGACGTCGCCGACGAGGAGATTCCGATCAGCCAGGCGGATATGATGGTCACCTGGCACAGTCTGCCCACGACCGTCATGCAGAAGCTGACCGCGTGGAAGGTGCCGGTTCCCGCCACCGAGTCCGCGGCCTTCCTGCACTCGTGGCAGCTCGCCGCCCATATGCTCGGCATCGAGGACGAGTACATCCCCGCCTCGTGGGACGAGGCCAACGCCCAGGCCAAACAGGTCCTGGACCCGGTGCTGGCGCCGACGACCGAGGGCGTCGAACTGGCCGACATCCTGCTCAACCTCGGCGCCGAAATCGACGGCGGCGTCCTCAGCAAACCCGTGCTCGGCGCGTTCACCCGCTTCCTGCTCGGCGACCGGATCGCCGCATGGCTGGAAATCCCCCGGGAACCGATCTGGGATCCGCTGCTCAACACGGCCTGGGGGCCGTTCATCGCGGTCCGCGAAGGCCTGCTCCCCTTCCCCGGGGCGCCGCAGGCCTACTGGCTCTTCGACGAGTTCCTGCGCAAGGCGGCCCTGCTCTTCCTGTCCGAAGCACGTCCGATCAGCATCGAGATTCCGGAAATCAACCGCCCGTCCTGAGCGAAAACCGCGGGGGCACATCGGTAAGGGTCACCGGCGCGTCGAACACGACCATCGCGACCTACACCCCGATCCGGCATCGGCCGCCGCGCCGGACGTGCCACGCAGGTCGGTCTGCGGGTACACACCCTGGCCGCGTTCGTGGCACTGCCGGGGGTCCTGGCCACCCGGGCCGCCCTTTGGGGCAGTCCGCGCTGCCCTCCGCGCCGTCCGCGCGGCGTGGTGCTGGAGTTGATCAGCGGGGGACGCTGTGCGTAGCCGAACTTTCAGGTATCACAGGGGGAACCGATGGGTGTCCGCTTTGGACGCCGGTGGCTTGCCGCCATGGTGGCGGCGGTGACCGGGATAACGCTTCTCAACGCGCCACCGGCTGCCGCGGCGTCGGTTGTGGACGTCGCGAAGTTGGCCGACGTGCTGCTCGCCGGCTACGTCCGCACCGTCGACGACACGAAGGCCTACACCAAGCACCTGGTGGCCAGCGCGGAACTGCTCGACTGGCACGCCACCCATCCGCAGGCCGACCAGACGACCCTGACCAACCACTTCAGGCAGGTGCAGGAAGCCATCCACAACGCCCTGCCGGAACGGACCTCCCTCACCGAGGACCACGAGATCGCGGGCGCCGCGCTGTCCGTGTTGCACACCGTGCCGGACGCGGCCGTGCGCGGGCCCGAGGTGGGCAAGCTGCTGGCCGCCCTGATCGCGCGGGATGTCGTGCCGCCGACCGGGTCGGTCAAGGACCGCCTGGAGAGCGCGTTGCAGATCTCCTCCTGGCGCGCCGGGCTGGAGACCGCGCAGGCGTCGGTGTGGGCCGGGGTCGGCAAGACCGCGCGGAGCGATGCCAAGTTCACCGCCGCGTGGGATGACGGCGCGGGCAAGAGCATCGGCATCAGCGCGAAGTCCTCCGCCGAGGAGCTGAGCAGCACCGCGGTGCTCAATCACCACCTGAATATCGAGCCCTTCCTGGCGGTCCAGACCAAGCCGGACCAGCTCCGGATCGTCACCGACGGCGCGATGGCCGAGACCATCAGGAAGACGGTGGACCAGCGCAACCTCTGGTTCAACGAGCTCAAGAACGCCAGGCCGGAACCGAGTAAGCCCAAGGAGGACCTGGAGGCCGAGCAGAAGGAGCGGCAGAAGTGGATCGACGGCGCGAAGAGCGCCCTCGACGGCTACGCCTTCTTCCTCGGCGCGGTGGGCGATCCCGGCGCCGAACGTGACCTCAAGGCCTTCGCCAGCGGCGCGCTCCAGGTGGCCACCGCGGTCAACGAGTGCATCACCGCGTTCAAGGCCATCGACGCGGTGTTCTCCATGGCCTCGGTCGCCTTCACCGGCAACGTGCTCAGCGCGGTCAGCACCCTGGTGGGGCTGTTCGGCGCGGCCGGACCGAGCATCGAGGAGCAGATCCTCAAGGAGATCGAGGCGCTGCACAAGAAGCTCGACGAGCTCAAGGAGAACATGAACGAGCGTTTCGACGCCATCGACCGGCGGCTGAGCGCGATGTACACCGACATCGTCGGCCAGCTCAAGCGGCTCACCGGCGACGTGGCCACGGTCAAGAACAACCTGATGGACGTGGCCCAGCAGCTCACCCGGATCGAGAACCGGGTGGACAACATCGGCATCAACGTCACCGCCGCACTGGCCGGCCTGTACGCCAAGGACGCCTGGAAGCAGGCCGACTCCAAGATCGACTACCTGCGGTACCACCCCGGTGACGAGTTCACCTACGACATGTACAAGCAGGCCGAGGAGGAGTTCCACCCGGCAGGCGTCGACCTGCCGAAGTCCGAGGGCGCCTTCGTCCCGTCCGAGCGAACGTCCACAGAGGATGGTTCGGTGCTGCAGAACCTGCGCGACTTCGGCACTTTCGGCGTCATCCGCTACCTCTCGCGGTATATGGAGAGCAAGGGCTGGCAGCAGGATGTGCCCGTGGTCGGCCCGACCGGCAACCCGGAGATGTGGAAGATCGGCGCGACCGCGTACACGTTGCTGTCCGCGCAGAACCCCAACTGGGCCAACAAACCCGGCGAGAACCCACCCGGCCAGCCGGGCAACCGCTGGGCTCGGCCGGGCCACGTCATCGGCCAGGGCCGGGCGATCCTCGACGCCGCGAAGACCTTCAGCACCCCGAAGGCGGACGGCGGGATCAACTCGCTGTTCGCCAACCTGTTGAACGAGTACGGCAGCACGCTCAACGGCCTGATCAACGAGGCGCAGCAACGGGAGCACGACGTCACCAAGGGCGCCTACAACCTGTGGGGCGGACCCACCCAACCCGCGCTGATCGAGCGCAGCGGCCTGGACGGCGGCCCGAAGGTGATGAAGTGCGACTCGGGCAACCTCGAGGAATACATCGAGGTCCCGGACAAGATGAAGGGCCGCCTGCTCGGCCCGGCGCAGATGCTCGCCAGGAACGTGCACGTGGACCCGCCCAAGTACGGCGTCTGCTGGTATTCGCGGTTCATCAACGAGCGCGTCACCGAGCGCACCGGCCTCTGCGAGGCCGATCCGAGGCCGGTCGCCTGCACGGAGAAGTGGACCTACGGCGATCTGGAGGTCGACTTCCGGCAGGACCTGAAGTGGTCCGACGCGCCCCCGGTGACCAGCCGGTGGGGCATCGCCACGGTGAAGAAGGACATGCAGCTCCAGTACTGCAAGGACATCCACAGCGGACCCAGCTACTGCACCAACCGGCTCAACCAGTTCGAGGAGGTGGTCAAGGGCTGGAAGACCGGTCTGCATCAAGCCTTCGCCACCAACGCGACGATCGGTGAGCGACCGGAGACCGAGCAGGACGCGGTCAACCGGATGACCACGTTCCTGCAGCAGAACAGGTCCAACTACTACCTCGAGAACGCGAAGTACCTCAAGACCGCCAACCGGGGTGCGGCGCTCAACATGCAGGGCTTGCTGCTGCGCACCTACACCGAGCTCGGCCTGCCCCAGTCGCTGCGGTCGGACAAGGCGCTGCGCGGTCTGCTGTACGGCGCGTACGGGCTGTTCACCAACTCCGCGGACGAGATCGTGCCGGACCAGCTGTCCCGGATCTACCAGACGGCCGCGTCGAACCTGGCCAACGGGCTCCCCGCGTGGAAGCAGGACCTGCTGGCCAAACGGGACAACCCGTGCGCCAAGCCCGGGGACATCCGGACCGACGATCCGCTGCTGGCCTGCCTCGCCGAGGACGGCCGGGGCAGGCTGGCGACGCTGACCGAGCGGTACACCGCGGCGTTCAAGGCACGCAAGGAAGGCTCGGACGAGACACTGCCGGACGTGCGTGATCAGGTGCGGAACCTGTGGCTGGTCACCAAGACCATCCACCCCACGGCCGACGTCGGCGGCCCGGTGGACCCGGTGCCCGCGAAGATCGCGGTCAACGCCGATTACGACGGGGACCGCAAGGAGGACACCGCGTTCTGGCGGCCCGAGGACGGCACATGGACCGTGCGGCCATCCACCGGCGGACCGGAACGCACGACGAGCCTCGGGCGGCCCGGTGACCTGCCGGCGCCCGCGGACTACGACGGCGACGGCAAGGCCGATCCCGCCGTGGTGCGCCCCGCGGAGAACCGGTTCTTCCGCAAGGCGCTGGCCGGTGGCCCGGTCACCACGACGGAGTGGCCCAAACCCGGCTACGAGCCGAGTGCGGCCGAACGCGCGGGCATGGTCACCCTGGCCGGGCGGCTCGGCCAGCTCGCCGTGCAGTTCTCCCGTGAGGGCAAGGCCGCCGACGCGGTGAACTCGCAGCACCAGGTGGTGAACCTGTGGCGCTCGCTGGCGAAGTCCGGCGGCGCCCGGCCCGCACCGACATGGCACGTGCACTGGTGGTCCTCGGCTCGTTCCTCACCAATGCGGGCAAGCACGACGAGGCGATCGGCGTGACCAAGGAGGCCGTCGACCACTTCCGCGCACTCGGGCAGAAGGCTGACCTCGCCTGGGCGTTGAACAACCTGGCCTACCGGAACTCCGCGGCGGGCAAAGCAATGGACGCCGTCCTCGCACAACGCGAGAGCCGGGACCTCTACCAGGAGATAGCCACCACAGACCCAACACACAAACCAACCCTGGC
>NZ_VTHK01000044.1 GCF_009765355.1 Amycolatopsis anabasis
CCTCCACGGGTCCGAGATCCTCCGCGGTCCCGGTCGCGGGGTCGAACAGGTGCAGTTGGCCGGTGCGGGGGCCGTAGTCCTTGTCGGCGCTGGCCTGGGTGAGCACGGCGAGCGGGCCACCGTCGGGTCGTTGCCGCAGTTCCACGACGTGCCGGTCGTCGAACACGCTGGGGGTGGTGATCTGGCCGGTGCGCAGGTCGAGCAGGCGCACCCGGGCACGGGGTTCGCGTTCGCCGACGACGATGGCGTCGTCGCGGTCCTGGGCGCGGCGCGTGTCCTGCTCGGTGGGCTCGTCCTCGGCGACCAGCGCGACCAGGTCGGGATCGGCGAGCGGCCGGTGATCGATGATGCCGGCGCGCCAGCGGGTCAACGCGATCACCGTGCCGTCGGCGAGGGCGAGCCGGTACAGCTGCGGAGTGCCACGCTCGATGCGGTCGGACAGGAAGTGCAGCGTGCGCGAGTCCGCGGACCAGCGTGGCCGGGACTCCGTCGCGGTGTCGGCGGTCACCCGACTCCACACACCGTCGCCGTCGATGTCGGCCAGCCAGAGTGCGGTGTCGAGGTGGTCACCGATCCGGCTGATGGGAGCGAGGACATAGCAGAGCAGATGCCCGTTCGGAGCGAGAGCCGGAGTCCGCGGGACACGACCATCAACCACGAGTCCAGCGGTCAAACCTGTCACGTGATCAGTGTGCTCGCCTCAACAGCACAGCACGCGATCGAGCCAGCGGTGGTGCGGATAAATGCGCGTGGGCGTAGACGACGGCGAGTTTGGCCATGCGGTAGCCGCGGTCACGGTCGTAGCCGGGCTGGTAGTTCGTGGCTCTTGCGTTGGAAAACCGTGATCGCTTGTTCGGCGCCGCGTGCGGCGGCTGCTCGAAGCACGACCACTTCGACCAGGACGCGAGCGCAGTCTGGTCCATCCGCGCCAGAGTCAAACGGTGACCGCGACTACACCCGTACTGAGCACAGTCACTCATACTCGTCGCAGGTCGAACACGCCAGCGTGTGCCCGATCCACGTCAGCCTTCCGATCGGCATCGGCACGTTCACCATGCCGGCTAGCCCGTGTGATCACGGATCGGGTGATGGCGTCGGCCGAGACGAGCTGCGTCAAGTACAGCTCGGTGCCGTCAACCCGAACGGTGAAGGCACACAGCCCGCACCAGCGCCCGGCAGAAGTGACCACCCATTCGGTCAACTGGGCCTCGATCGGTTCGACGAGCCGGATCCCCGTGGCGCGGACCCAGTCCGGGATTCCCGCGCCTGGTTGCGGTTCGCCTGGGGACCAGGGCTGTCAGGACGCGGGCCGGACGAGGCCGGATTCGTAGGCGAAGATGACGGCCTGGGTGCGGTCCCGTAGGCCGAGTTTGGTCAGGATCCGGCTGACGTGGGTTTTGACCGTCTGTTCGGCCAGCACCAGGTGTTCGGCGATCTCGGCGTTCGATTTCCCCTCGGCGAGGAGGGCCAGCACCTCGGTTTCGCGGTCGGTGAGCTGGTTCAGCCGGGTGCGGGTGAGCGCGCGGTGGGCGCCGAGGCGGGCGAACTCGTCGATGAGCCGCTTGGTCACCGAAGGGGCGAGCAGGGCGTTGCCGTCGGCGACCACGCGTACCGCGTCGGCCAGGGTGTGTGCGGACGAATCCTTCAGCAGAAACCCGCTCGCCCCGGCGCGCAGTGCCTCGTACACGTACTCGTCGAGGTCGAAAGTGGTCAGCACGAGCACCTTCGTGGCCGGTGGGTTCGCGGTTTCCTGTTGTTCGGCAACGTATTCGACGATCTTCCGGGTGGCTTCGAGCCCGTTCAACACCGGCATGCGCACGTCCATCAGCACCACATCCGGATGCAGCCGAGCGACCTCGTCCACGGCATCCTGACCGTCGGCGGCCTCACCCGCGACCTCGATGTCCGGCTGGGCCGACAGCAGCACCGACAGTCCTTCGCGGACCAGGGCCTGATCGTCGGCGATCAATACCCGGATGGACATCAGTCCCCGCCCCCGGCCAGCGGGAGCACCGCGGTCACCTCGTACCCGCCCTCCGGGGTTTCGCCCACCGTCAGATCTCCCTTCAACATCCCCACCCGTTCCCGCATCCCCAGCATGCCGTGCCCCTGCCCGCCGGTGCTCACCGGCGCCTTGGCGGGAGGGCCGTTGACGATCCGGAGGCGGAGCACGTCGCGCTGGTGGTGGATCTCCACCCGCACGGCCGATCCCGGCGCATGTCGCATCGCGTTGTTCAGCGCCTCCTGGATGATCCGGTACGCGGACAGTTCCAGGCCGGGCGGCAGCGGTAGCGGCATACCGGTCACCGCGGTACCGACCTCGAGGCCGGCCGCCCGGGCTCCGGTGACCAGATCGGGCACGCCCGCCAGGGTCGGCTGCGGCGCGGGTTCCGCTCCCCCGCCTTCCGCGCGCAGGACGCCGAGGACCCGCCGCAGTTCGGCGAGGGCGTCCTGGGCATGGGTCCGGATGGTGGCGAAGCTCTGGGTCAGTGGCTCGGGCGGGTCGGTGACCCGATAGGGCGCGGCCTCGGCCTGGATGGCGATGACCGACATGTGGTGGGCGAGCACGTCGTGCAGTTCCCGGGCAATCCGGCTGCGCTCCTCGAGCACGGCCCGCCGATCCCGCTCCGTGGCGGTGATCCGGCGTTGCTCGGTCAACCGCCGCGTGGCCTCGCCCCGGCCCCGCAGAGCGTTCGCGGCCACCAGCACGATGGCGGCGAGCGCACCCATCTCCACCAGATCCGACAGGTCGTAGCCGGGTGGCATGCGCAAGACCAGGATCACCCCGGCGACCAGGGTCAGCAGCCACATTTCGACCAGTACTCGCGGCCGCACCCACAACGCCACCAAACCGAGGACGCACAGGTGCGCGAGCACGCTGGGCTCGGCCCACACGGGCGCGGCCCCTCCTGCCCTGGCCACCTCGCTGACCACGCCGCTCGCGACGACCGACAGCCACCATCCGGCCATCGGCCGGTAGAGGCACAGCACCAGCGGAAGTCCCTGCAGCGCTCCGAACAACACGCCGAGGCTCAACGCCATCCCGGGATTCGCCTGCCACGTCTGGCCGCCGGCCAGGGCGGCGAGGGCGACCGCGCAGGCCACCACGAGCACCTGCGGCAGCCACTCTGCCCACAACCAGGGCGCACCGGTCCAACGGGGCACCTTCGGTACCGCTCCCGGACGGAGGTCCTGCCAACCGGCACGCGCGATCCGGGCCGCACGGGCCCGCAGCCGCTTTCCGCGTGCCATCGTGGCTACCTCCGTGCTCGGACCGGACCGGACGCGTTGATCCTGCCGCAGGCGACGGGCCGATGCAGTGGGCGGGCTCATCCACGCGACGCCGGAGTGCGGAAGAAAATCATCGGATTCCGCTCGCCCCGGTGTATCGGCTCGGCCAACCCGGCTTTCCGCTTGAACTGGACGATCCGCTCGTACACCTCGCGCGCTGCCGCCCGGGACGCGGTGAAATACCCGAGATTTCGGTGTGCGAGCCAGTCGAGCACCTCCGCCCCCTCCCGGAACGGACACGGCTGGCGCCGGCGAAAAACGTCGTGGACGCTCACGGACGTTTCCGGCGCCAGTACCGGCAACATCTCGGCCAGGTACCAGCGAGCGAACCGGGCGCTGTGCTCCGCGTCGAGAAACAGGTAATCCACACCGTGCAGCCAATTCTTGGTCAGGGTTCGGACATCGCCCTGGCAGAAGGTCCACCGCCCGAAGGCGAGGGACCGCGGGACCAGATAGTCGGCGGCGTCGGTCAGGTCCACGGTGATCAACCGGCCGTATTCGTTGTCCCGCAACGCCCGCAGGATCCACGTGGTGGACCACCCGTGCAGGGCGCCGATCTCCGCCACGGTCACCGGGCGACGTTCCCTGATCAGCAGGTAGGTCAGCTCCGCCTCGATGTCGTCGATCTGCGCTCTCATCCCGCGCTCGTGCAACCCGCGCTGTTCGTCGCGAACCACGCGCAGCGAATCGCGGTACTTGTAGTACAACCGCACGACCTCGTCGGCGGTGAGGTCGGCGCACTCCCGGGCATTCTGCTGGTCGATCATGAGGTCTCCCCGTCCATTTCGGACCATGTACGAGAAACCTAAGCGCGCCGGGGCGTGGTGGGCGTCCCCCGCGGGAGGGCAGTTCGAAGGTAGCTCTCAAGTATTACGCGCCGGAGGGCACCCCACCCGCGAAGCGAGTTGCTCCCGGACCGTGTTGAGCACGGTCAGGGCGCACGAGTTGAGGTAGAAATGCCCGCCCGAAAACACCTGCAGGTCGAACCGCCCGGTGGTGTGCTCGCCCCAGGCGCGTGCTTCCTCGATCGTCGACTTGGGATCGCTGTCCCCGATGAACGCGAAGATGGGACAGCTCAGCTTGGGCCCCGGCCGGTACCGGTAGGTCTCCGCGGCGCGGTAATCGTTCCTGATCGCGGGCAGGATCATGCGCAGCACATCTTCGTCCCCGAGCAGCAGTGACTCGGTGCCGCTCAGCGCCGTGATTTCGGCGAGCAGTTCGTCGTCGTCACGCAGGTGCACCCATTCTTTCCGGTGCCGCGACGGCGCCCGCCGTCCGGAAGCGAACAGCGCGGCAGGCACGACTCCGTCGGCCTCGAGCCGCCGCGCGACTTCGAACGAGATGGTTGCTCCCATGCTGTGGCCGAACAGCGCCAAGGGTAACTCGGCGAGGGGCCGTACGGCGTGGAACACCTGGTCGGCGAGTTCGTGGAGGTCGTCGATCCCCGGCTCGCTGCGCCGGTCCTGCCGGCCGGGGTACTGGATGGCGGCCACATCCACCATTGGCGCCAGGGACCGGGACGCCGGGAAGAAGAAGCTCGCCGATCCTCCGGCGTGCGGCAGGCAGACCAATCTGATGCCGGCATCCGGCGCGGGGTGAAAACGCCGCACCCACCTGCCGACATCGGCATTGTTCTCGAGAGCGCTCAACGAATCCTCCCCCGCCCACGCGCCACTTGTCCGTGCGGGAATCACAGTGGAATGTTGCCGTGGTCGCCCCGGCCGGCGGGCGCCTCGGCCAGTGCCTCCGCGACTCGCCGCCGGGTGTCCTCCGGTGTGATCACCTCGTCGACCACACCGAGCCGCATGGCGCGGCCGACTCCCCCGGCCGTTTCGCGCTGCTCGGCGATCAACCGGGCACGAAGGTCCTCGCGGTCCTCTTCGGGCGCCGCCGCCAGCTTCTTGCGGTGCAGGATTCCGACCGCCGCCTCGGCCCCCATCACCGCGACCTCGGCATCGGGCCAGGCGAAAACCCGGGTGGCTCCGAGCGACCGCGAGTTCATCGCGATATACGCGCCACCGTAGGACTTGCGGGTGATCAGCGTGACCCGGGGAACGACCGCCTCGGCGAAGGCGTGCAGCAGCTTGGCGCCCCGGCGGACCACGCCACCCCATTCCTGGCCGACGCCGGGGAGATATCCCGGCACATCCACGACCACCAGCAGGGGAATGCCGAAGGAATCGCACAACCGCACGAATCGGGAAGCCTTCTCCGCCGAGAGCGAATCCAGACAACCGCCTTTGCGCAGCGGGTTGTTGGCGAGCACACCGATAGCCCGGCGACCGAGCCGACCGAATCCGACCACCATATTGGGCGCCCAGCGGGGTTGCAGTTCCTCGAACGCGTCGTCATCGAGGACGGCCCGGACCAGTGGGCGCACGTCGTAGGCCCGGCGTGGCGACTCGGGCAATGCCAAACCGGGATCGGTGCCGCCGCGCAGCGCGTGCGGGTCGAACAGCCCCGGGCTGGCGAAGAAACCGGCCAGCCGGCGGGTCCGTTCGTAGGCCTCGGATTCGCTGTCGACCGTCACGTGCACCACACCGGACCTGCGACCGTGCGCGTCCGCGCCGCCGAGTCCCGCCATGTCGATCTGCTCGCCGGTCACGCTGCGCACCACATCCGGACCGGTGACGAAGACGCGACCGGCCTCGGACATGACGACCAGATCGGTCAGGGCGGGCCCGTAGGCCGCCGCCCCCGCCGCGGGGCCGAGCACCACCGAGAGTTGCGGAACGCGTCCCGAAGCCCGCGTCATCGCGGCGAACATCCTGCCGACGCCGTCCATCGACTCGACACCGTCGGCCAGCTTGGCGCCGCCGGAATGCCACAGCCCGATCACCGGGCAACGTTCCCGCACCGCGAGGTCGATCGCCCCCACGATGTCTCCCGCTCCCCGGGCGCCCAGCGCACCGCCCATGGTGGTGGCATCCGTGCAGTACGCGACGACCGGAGCGCCGTTGACGCGTCCGGTCGCCACCCGCACTTCGCTGCCTTCGGAGGAATTCAACGGTAGGACCGAACCCGCATCCAGGAGCCGGGAAAGCCGCACCATAGGCTCACGGGAGTCGAGCTTCGGTTCGCTGGAAATGAGTGGCGGCTGTGCCGCTAACGTCGACATAATCCTATTCCCCACGCGGTAGTCGAAGCGAAAGAATTGACCACTCCCCCTTGGACAGTAGTCGTTAATGGACTTCGGCGGTAACCCCTAACGTTTCCCGAACTACCAACCCCTAGTCAAACCATTATTCATGGTGCGCGGAATTTGTTTCCACGTTCAGACGCTGGGAAGATGCACGGCCAGCACGGCACTCCGGCCGGCACGGACGACATCCACGGCTTCCTTGAGGGCCGCCGGGAGCTCGTCGGGATCGTCGATCGTCCGTCCCCACGCGTTTCCGGCCGCGGCGGCGATTCCGGGGAGGTCGGCCTCCGGGGTGAATCGGACGTTGAAGTCGTCGTTCGCGGCGGCCACGCCGTCGGGGTGTACGGCGAGGGTGGACAGTTTGGGCGCTTTCCACCCCTGGTTGTCGAAGATGACCGTCAGGCTCGGCGCCTGGTAGCGGTTTGCCACCCAGTGCGCCGACGACGGCACTCCGAACAGGAATGTGCCGTCGCCGACCAGTGAGACCACGGTTTTCCCGGGGGCCGCCAGCTTGGCGCCGATCGCCGCACCGGCGTGCCAGCCCAGCGATCCGCCGCCCGAGCCGAACAGGGTGCCCGGTTCCGATCGGGCCAACTGCTCGCTGACGACCGCGAAGTTCGTGATCGCCTCGGTGAGCACGATCGTCTCGTCGTCGATGGCCGCTCGGACGCAGGCGGCCAGGTACTCGGGGGTGATGGTCCCGTTGACCGGCCGGGCGCGCTCGGTGCGCTCGGCGACCTGCCGCTCGTGTTCTGCCCGGACGTCGGCGCGGCGCCGTTCGACGGCCGCGGCGTCGAACGGCCCGGCGGCGACGAGATCGGCCACCTGCCGCACGGCGACGCCCGGATCGGCGCGGGCGAACACCTCCGCGGGCACGTGCCACAGCGGCATCCGCTCCTTGAGCGGATCGACGTCCACCACGAAGATCCGCGCGTCGGCGCGTGGCCGGTTGATCGACGGTACCCACGGCACTTCACTGCCCAGCACCAGGATCACGTCCGCTTCGGCGAGCACCGGGTTCGGTCCCGGGGTGTTCCACTGGTAGCCGAGGTGCAGTGGATGGTCGGCGGGGAAGTTCACGTACATCGGCACCGATTCGACCACCGGGACGGCCAGCGACTCGCACAACCCGACCAGCTCCGGCACCGCTTGGGGGTCCCGGCCGATGTGGGAGGTCACCACCAGCGGACTGCGCGCACCGGCCAGCGCCTCCGCGATGCGCCGCGCCACCTCGGGAGCCAGCGCGCCCGGAGCGGTCGGGGTGAAGGTCTCGGGCCGAGCGCGCACCGGTTCGATGTGCTGCTCCAGGACTTCCCGGGCGCAGACCAGATACACCGGCCCCGCCGGATCGCTGCGGGCGATCTGCAGCGCTCGGTGCACCACCTGCTTCACGTTGTGCCCGGTGCGGATCTCGTTGTCGTACTTGGTGTATCCCCGCACGATCCCGCGCTGATCGGGCACGTCCTGCACCCAGTGGATGAACTCGTTGCGCCCGCCCGGCAGCTCGCCTTCCTGGGTATACGGCGAGGCGCCCGCGAAGATCAGCACCGGCACCCGCGCGCCCGCCGCGTTGTTGAGCGTGCCGCCGAGATTCTGCGTGCCGGAATCCACATGCACGATCACCGCTTGCGGCTGCCCGGTCACCTGCGCGTACCCCTGCGCCGCGGACATCGCGACACTCTCATGTGGACAGATGATCAGCTCGGGGAAGCGATCGGCCGCGCCCTCCTGCCTGGCCTGCGCATAGGCTTCGAGCAACCCGGGATGGTCACTGCCCAGGTTGGCGAACGCGTAGCGGACCCCGGCCTCGCCGAGCGCCTCCAGGAAGGCCGTACTGGTGGTGTACCGGGGTTCGCCCATCACGTGCCCCGGCCGGGGAGGATCAGGATCTTCCCCGGACTCCCGGCTTCCAGCGCACGGTAGCCCTCGCACACCTCGTCCAGCGGGAACCGTCCGGCGACCGGGCTCACCACCGCGGGATGTTTGACGGCGAGCGCCAACGCCTCCTCGATGAGGCCGACCACGTCGTCGAACCCGTCGACGTACGCACCCGCGTTGAACTTCGTCACGAAGACTCCGCCCGCCTTGAACAGCTCGCCGAAATCGGCGCCGGGCACCGGACCGGTCAGCTGCCCGTAGTTGATCAGGCAGCCACGCGGCGCCAGCATGCTCAGGCTGGCCCGGAACGTCGATGCCGCGACCGGATCGAAGACCACGTCCACACCGTGACCGCCGGTGGCCGCGCGCACGGCCGCGGCCACGTCCCCGCTCCCGCGCTCGACGACCTGGGCGGCGCCGAGCTCGCGCGCCACGTTCACCCGGTCACCGCTGGCGATGCCGACGACCTCGGCGCCCCGCTCGGTCAGCCAGGGGACGAGCAGCCTGCCGACCGAGCCCGCGGCACCCCACACGGCCGCGCGGCGTCCCGCCAGGGGCCACACCCGGGTCAGGGCACCGGCGGCCGCCCCGGCGTGCGCCACCGAAGCCGCTTCCTCGAAGCCGAGCCCGTCCGGGATCCGGACCAGTCGTTCGACCGGAACGGTGACGAAATCGGCGCACGACCCCATCCACCCGGTGCCGCACACCCGCGTGCCCACTGGAACGGCGCCGTCCGGCCCGGTCGCCACCACCGTGCCCGCGGCCTCGACCCCCACCGGGAAGGGGAACGACGTGGAGACCACGTAGTCACCCGAACGAATCAGGCTGTCCGCGTGGTTGAGCCCGGCGGCCTCGATCTTGACGACCGCTTCGCCCGGCCCCGGCGAGGCGATGTCCTCCACGGCCACCTCGATGACCTCGGGGCCGCCCGGTCGGGTCGCCCGGGCGAATCGGCGCTGAGTGGTTGTGTCCATCGCTTCCCATTCGTCAGTGGTATTGGTAGAACCCACGCCCGGATTTCTTACCCAGCAATCCGCCGTCGACCATCCGCGACAGCAGCGGCGGCGCCGAGTAGAGCGGTTCCTTGAATTCCGCATACAGCCCGTCGGCGACCGCGGCCAGCGTATCCAACCCGATCAGATCGGCCAGGCGCAGCGGACCCATCGGGTGGGCGCAGCCGAGAGTCATGCCCCGGTCGACGTCCTCCGGTGTGGCGAAACCGGATTCGACCATCCTCATCGCGGACAGCAGGTAGGGCACGAGCAGAGCGTTCACCACGAATCCGGCGCGATCGGGCGAACGCACCACCTCCTTGTCCAGCAGCTTCCGCGCGAATACCTCGACCCGATCGAAGGTCTGTTCCGAGGTGAGCAGCGAACCCGTCAACTCCACTAGCGGCAGCACCGGAACCGGATTGAAGAAGTGCGTCCCGATCACCTGTTCCGGACGTTCGGTGGCGCCGGCGATCTTCATGATCGGCAGGGACGACGTGTTCGTGGTCAGGATCGCGTCCGGATCCTCAACGATCTTGTCCAGCCGGGCGAAGACCTCCAGCTTGGCCGCCTCCTCCTCGATGACGGCCTCGATGACCAGCTGCCGGTCACCGAAGTCGCCGAGATCGGTCGTGAACGAGATCCGCTCCAGGATCCCGGCGCGTTCCTCGTCGCTGATCTTGCCCTTGCGCACCGCCCGGTCGAGGGAACCTTCCACCCGGGATCGGCCCGCCCGCGCCGATCGCTCGGAGGTCACCGCGACGAGCACGTCCAGCCCCGGCCGGGCGCACACCTCGGCCAGCCCGGAACCCATCAACCCGCAGCCGACCACGCCCACCCGGTTGATATCGCTCACCGTGCCACCCCCGCCTTCCAGCGCAGCAGGCAGTGCCCGAGCGCCATGCCTCCGCCGAAGCCCGAGAGCAGCACGAGTTCCCCGTCGCGCAGGGCACCGGAGCGGTGGGCCTGGTCGAGGGTGACCGGCATCGAGGCGACTCCGGAGTTCCCGTACTCCTCGACGGTGAGGTGGGTCCGCGCGTTCTCCAGGCCGATCTGCTCGGCGAGCGTGCGCAGCAGCACCCCGTTCGCCTGGTGCGGCACGAAGTGCTCGACTTCTTCCCGCGCGACACCGGCCCGGGCGAGCAGTTCCTTCACCGCCTGCGGGACGTTGCCCAGTACGAACTCGGTGACCTCGCGCCCGCGCATCCGCAGGACGTGCCCGATCTCGTCGACCGTCTCGTGCGAGGCCGGGCGCCGGCTGCCCCCGGCCTCCACGGTCAGGAGATCGGCCTGGTCGCCGTACCCGAGCAGATCGGTCTCGAGGATCCCGTACCCGTCGGGTACCGGGCCGACCACCGCCGCTCCCGCGGCGTCCGCGAGGAGCACCGTCGTGCCCCGGTCGTTCGGGTCGATGAACCGCGACCAGATGTCGGCCGCCACCACCAGGGCGTGCGAGCCGGGCCGGTTCGCCACCAGCCCCTGCGCCACCGCGAGCCCGTACACGAACCCGCTGCACGCGATGTTGAGGTCGAAGCACGCCGCCCGGCGTGCCCCGAGTGCGGCCTGGACGAGACACGAGGTCGGTGGCAGCGGGGCGTCGCCGGTGGATGTCGGCACGATGAGGTAGTCGATCCGGTCGGCGGGCAGGCCGATCTGGTCGAGCGCGTTGGTGGCGGCCCGGATCGCGAGATCCGAGGTCGCCTCGGACGGCGCCGCGTACCGCCGCGTCCGGATCGCCGTCTTCCGCTCGATCCACTCGGTGGTCACGTCCAGCCCGGGGGCCAGATCGGCGTTGGTGATCTCGGTTTCGGGCACGTACGAACCCGTCGCCAGGATTCCGATGGACTGGCTAACCATGGGCACCCACTCCCAGCAGGTTCAACCGGTGCTCGCCGATGCGTGCCCGCTTTTCCGGGTCGGTGACACCGAGGCCGCGTTCCGGCGCCAGGCACAGCACGCCGATCTTCCCGAGGTGGCTGTTCGTCTGCACCAGCCGGCCCGCTTCGCCGATATCGGCCAGCGGGTACACAGTGGACAGCATCGGCATGATGCGGCCCAGGTCGATCAGCCGGTTGCTTTCCCACTGTTCCTGCAGGTTCGCCGCATGGCTGCCGACCACCCGCTTCAGCTTCATCCACAGGTAGCGGTTGTCGTACTGGTGCTGGTACCCGGTGCTGGAGCCGCAGGTGACCACCACCCCACCGCGGCGCACCACGAACATCGAGATGCCGAAGGTCGCGCGGCCGACGTACTCGAAGACGATGTGCGGATCCTCGCCGGTCTCCCGGCGGATGATCTTGCCGAGCCGCTTGCCCGCCTCGATGACCTTCGACGGATCGTCCCCGTCGTCGCCGCCGATGCCCAGTTCCGCCCGGTTGATCACCACGTCGCACCCGATGTCGGCCAGGCGCGCGGCCTTCTCCTCGGAGCCGACCACGCCCACCGCGATCCCGCCGCCGTGCCGGACCAGTTGCGTGGCATACACGCCGAGCCCGCCGGTCGCGCCCCAGATCAGCACCACGTCGCCCTGTTTCATCCGGGCTCCGCGGTCGCTGACCAGCATCCGGTAGGCGGTGCCGGCGCATGCGGGCGTGCTCGCGGCCTCCTCCCAGGACAGGTGCGCGGGCTTCGGGATCAGCTGGCTCGCCCGGACGATCGCGTAATGCGCGAGCCCGCCGAAGTTCGTCTCGTAGCCCCAGGCCTTCTGCCCGTCGCCGAGCATCCCGTCGCCCTGGGTGGCCGGTTCCTGGTCGTCCACCTGGATGGGGCTGGCCAGGACGTGGTCACCCACCTGCCAGCGGCGAACGCCCGCTCCCATCCGGACGATCACGCCCGCGGCGTCGGAGCCCAGCACGTGGTACGGCTGGTCGTGGCGCCGTTCCCACCGCCCGCGTTTGCCGTACTGCTTCAGGAAACTGAAGGTCGGCAGTGGTTCGAACGTGCCGGACCAGACCGTGTTGTAGTTGACCGAGCTCGCCATCACGGCGATGAGCACCTCGTCCGGAGCCAGCTCGGGCATCGGGACGGGCCCGACGCGTAGCGACTTGCGGACGTCCTTGTCCTCGACGCCGTTGAACATGTCGATGTCCTCGACGCGGGTGTGCGCGGCGAGATACTCGGCCGGTACGGGTTGCCGTTCCAGTTCCTCGGGACCGGCGCCGCGCAACGCCGCCGCTGCGAGAGAATCCATCACTACCTTCCTTTCTCGGGGACGACGACCAACCGGCGCCCAGGCACCTCGCGCCGCCAGGCCTGTTCGATCTCGGGCAGGCCCACCGGTTCGACATCGACGCGTAACTCGCCGCGCGCCGCATGGGCCAGGACGACCGGATAGAGCTCGCGCAGCCGCTCGATCCGCGGCGGCGCCCCGGCGCCGAGGGTCACACCGGTGCGGCGAAGCGCGTTGGCGTGCACCGAGACCCGCTCCCCGGCGCTGTGGCCGAGTTGCAGGTACCGGACCTCGGAGGTCACCAGGAAGTTGCGGGGCAACGCGTCCAGCAGCACCTGTGCCGGACGACCCCAGAGGTAGTCCAGGACGACGTCGTAGCCGTTCTCCCCGGCCGCGCCGCGGAACGCCTCGGCCAGGTCCGCATCGCACTGTCCTAACGGGATCGTCGCATCGGCGCCGAATCCGGCCAGGGTGTCCAGCACCTGCTCATTCCGGCCCGCGGCGACCACTCGCCCCGCGCCGAGGAGTTTGGCGACCTGGATCGCCGACTTCCCCGCGACACCGGTCGCGCCGAGGACCAGCACCGTCTCGCCCTTTTCCAGCTTCGCTCCCCAGGACAACGCGTTCCAGGCGGAGACGCCGGGGTTCATCAGCGCGGCGGCGGTGACGTCGTCGACATCCTCCGGCACCGGGGTGCACAGTTTCGCCGGCGCGACGGCATATTCGGCCATCGCGCCATACGGCGAGCGGACCACGCCGAAGGAGACCCGCGAGCCGTCTTCGAGCACGCCGACACCCTCGGTGCCGCAGATGAACGGAACCTCACGGCCGCGGGCGAAATCGCGGTCGGTGGTGACCCAGCGCGCCAGCGGGGTCAGCGACGCGGCGCTGACCCGGACGAGGACTTCCCCGTCGCCGGGCTCGGGCTCGGGGAACTTCTCGAACCGGGGTGCGCCGCCGAACTCGTGCAGGACCGCCGCGTGCATCATGGCCGCTCCTGGACGGCCATGGCGGGCAGGTCGTTGTTCAGGTAGTTGCTGGAGTTCTTGACCTGCGCGAGGTTGAACTTGGTGACCGGCAGCAGGCGACCGATCCGCCGCAGCAGCCAGGGCGGCATCGGGACCGTCTTGCGGCCCAGGGTCCGCGCCGCCTTCTGCATCCCGCGGACCCGGCGGATCCTGGCCTGCTCGTACCCGCGCACCTGGGCCTCCACGTCGCCCGAACCGGCGAGCGTCCGGCTCAGCACCCAGGCGTCCTCGAGCGCCTGGCTCAGGCCCATGCCCACCCGCGGGGGCACCACGTGCGCCGCGTCGCCGATCAGCGTGCTCGGCCCCTTACCCCACTGCGGCAACTCGCGGTGGATGATGTGCGGGAAGACGCTGACGTCCTCGTCGCGCATGGCGGCCAGCAGCCGCTGCAGCCCCGGGGCGGTCCAGTGCCCGAATCGGGCACGCAGGTTGGTCACGGCCGAGCCCTCTTCGCGCAGGGAACGGGTGTCGCCCACCGCGCCGGGTGGCAGGACATCCCCGTCGCTGAACGGCAGTTCGAAGGCCCAGTAGACCTTGCCCTCCCCCACGGGGTGCATCACGCAGATGCCCTCGTCGCCGAACACGCTGTGCACGGCGTGGCCGGAGGCGAAGTCGCCGGGCAGGTCGGTGATCCCGTGCCAGGTGGCATCGCCCAGGTAGACGGCGGGGTCCTCGCCGAACAGGCTGGTGCGCACGACGGAACGCTGACCGTCCGCGCCGATCACCACATCGGCTTTCACCTCGGTGCCGTCGGCGAACGAGACCACCACCGGATTCGAGCCCCCGCCCTGTTCCAGGCCGGTGCACCGCATGTTCAGCCGGAGCACGCCCTCGGGCAGCCGCGCGACCAGCCGTTCGGCGACCCGGCCCCTCGACCCGACGAGCACGGGGGCGTCGAACCGGGCCGCGATCCGGGACAGGTGCACCCGCAGCGCGAGCGAACCGTCGCGGAAGAGCCCGTCCACCGAATCCATCCGCGCGCCGAGCCCGGTCAGGTCGACGCCCAGCTCGCGCAGGAGCCCGGTGCCATTGGGCAGCAGGAGTACCCCGTTGCCGCTGGTCCGCACCGCTGGGGCCTGCTCGTAGAGTTCGACCTCGTGTCCGGCTTCGGACAGCCAGATGGCCGCGGCCATGCCACCGAAACCCGCTCCGATGATGACGACTTTCATTGATCGAACCTTCCGCTCGAACCGTTCACTTTGTTTTCCCGCAACCACTGTTCAACGGCGCGAGCAGTGGAATCCGCGTATTTCTCCAGGATCGAGAAGTGGTCGCCCGGGATGTCGATCGCGGTGTGCGGGAGTTCCCAGAACGATCGCCAGTCCGCGTGGTGCCGGTTCGATTCGTCGAGCAGTTCCGGTGAGAACGGGTCCAGCGCGCTGAGCAGAACCGTCGGCGTGTCGATCGGTTTGGGCCGCCAGCCGTCGAAGATGCGCGAGTACCCGCCCATCGCGGCGAGCCGGATGTCGCTGAGCAGGTCGAAACCGCTCTCCCGATCGGCCATGGCGGCTCCCATGGCGTTCGCGACCCCGGTCTTCGCCATGTGTTCGGGTGAGGAACTGTCCATCAGCACCACCGCCAGCGGGCGGACCGCCTGGTTCTCCAGCTGGTAGGCGACTTCCTGAGCCAGCCAGCCACTGGCCGACCGTCCGATGAGGACGAACGGCCGGTCGCCCGCCCGGGTCCGGACCGCCGCGGCGTGCATCAGGGCGAGTGCCTCGATGGTGTCGGGCAGCCGCTGCCCCTTCATGAAGCCGGGCTGGGGTATCGCCCACACTTCCCGCTCCTCGTCGAAGCACGCGGCGAGGCGGGCGAACTCGTGCGGACCGGCGACGGGCGCGAAGGACGGGAAGCAGATCAGCAGCGGGCCGCCGTTTCCCTGCGCGAGCCGGACGGTGTCCGGCGCTTCGTCCAGATCGGACGCGGTGAACGCCGGCCGCAACCGGGACGCGGCTTCGAGCAGTTTGACCGACTCCTCGATCTTGCCCAGCTCACAGGCTTGCCAGTACAGCGAGGCGAGCGGTCCGGCCGAATCCGAATCCAGGGACGCTCCCGCGAGCGCCACCGGCTCGGGCGCCGCGACCTGGGTCGCCAGATGCTCGGCCAGCGCCGCGGGATGGGGGAAGTCGAAGACCAGGGTCGCGGGCAGCTTCAACCCCGTCGCGGTGGTCAGGTGGTTGCGCAGTTCCATGGCGCTGAGCGAGTCGAATCCCTGCTCCAGGAACGGGACTTCCGGCTCCACCGCGGCCGCGGTGGCGTGCCCGAGCGCGGTCGCGGCGTGCGTCCGCACGAGGTCGAGCAGGGTCTCCACCCGGTCGGGTCCGGACATCGCGGCCAGGCGTTCGGCGAGCGAGTCCTCGGTGCGACCGGTGTCCGCGCGGACGGCCTTGCGCGTCCGGACCAGGCCGCTCAACACGGCCGGGAGGGTCCCGGCTCGTGCCTGCTCGGCCAGCGCGCCGGAGTCCACCCGCATCGGGATCGGCGTCGCTTCGCCACTCCGGCAGGCGGCGTCGAAGACCACCAGTGCTTCTTCGGTCTCCCAGGGAATCGCCCCGCCTCGGGTGATCCGGGCGCGGTCCTTCTCGGCAAGGCGCCCGGTGATGCCGCCAGGTTCGAGCCACGGCGCCCAGGCCAGCGACGTGCCGGGCAGGCCCGTGGCCCGGCGGTGCCGGATGAGCGCGTCGAGGAACGCGTTGGCCGCGGCGTAGTTCCCCTGTCCGGGGCTGCCGACGACCGCGCCCGCCGAGGAGAACACCACGAAGGCCGACAGGTCGTGGTCCCGGGTCAGTTCGTGCAGGTGGAACGCGCCGTCCGCCTTGGGCCGCAGCACCCGGTCGAACCGGTCCGGGGTCAGGGAGTCGAGCAGTCCGTCGTCGACCCGGCCCGCGAGGTGCACCACGCCGGTCAGCGGCCGATCGACCGGGATCTCGGCCAGGACGCGGGCCAGCGCGGCACGGTCGGCGACGTCGCACGAGACGGCGGTGACCTCGGCGTCCAGGTCGGCGAAGTCGTGCTCGGCGGCGGTGCGCGACACCAGCAGGAGGTGGCGGACGCCGTGTTCGGCGACCAGGTGCCGGGTCAGCCTGCGGCCGATGCCGCCACCGGCGCCGGTGACCAGAACCGTTCCGGTGGTGTCGAAGATCGGCGTGTCGCTTCCGGTGACGGTCGTGCGGGTGAGCCGCGGGACGTGGAGTTCGTCGCCGCGCACCGCGACCTGCGGTTCCCCGAGCGCACCTGCTTCGGCCAGCGCCGTCGCGGGCACGCCGATGCCGTGCAGGTCGACGAGGACGAACCGGTCGGGATGCTCCAATTGCGCCGAGCGCACCAGGCCCCAGATCGGCGCGGTGACCGGGTCCGTGGTGGCGTCCCGGGTCACGAACACCAGCCGGGACGCGCCGAATCGCTCGTCGCGCACCCATTCCCGCAGGAGTTCCGCGACCGCGGACGTGGCCTCGCGGACTGCCGTAGGTACGTCGCCGGACCACGGTCCACACGGGACCAGGACCCGCTCCGGCACTGGATCGGGTAGCGCGGCGAGATCCGGGCAGGCTCGCACGGTCGCGCCGATGCCCTCCAGGGCGACGCCCAGCTTCAGTTCGTCGAAACCCACGACGGCGAACTCCGCGGGGGTTTCCCCACCACCCGGCCGGACCGTCCACTCCAGACGGAGCAGGGCGTGCCCGTCCTCCGGGCGTGACGACGGTTCGCGCAGGGTGAGCGTGTCGGCGGACAGCACCGGGTCCCCGGACTGGTCGGTCACCAGCAGGGACACCGCGTCCGTCCCGGTCGGGGTGATCCGCACCCGGACCACCTGCGCTCCAGTGGCGTGCAGGGTGACGCCGTGCCAGGCGCCCGGCGTCTTGCGGCCGTCCGCGGCCCGGACGGCGGCGCCGAGATGCGCGGGGTGGATGCCGAACCGGTCGGCGCTCTGCCCTTCCGGGAGGCGGAACTCGGCGAACACTTCCTCGCCCAGCCGCCACGCGGATTCGGCCTCGTCGAGCCAGATCTCCTCAGCCCCGGCGGGCGGCCATTCCGCGAGACCTCCGGTCGCTGGGACTCCCGCGGTCAGGACCCCGGTGGCGTGCCGCGTCCAGGGATCTGCCGAGTCCGCCTGCCGGGAATGGACGCTGATCGGCCTTCGGCCCGAATCGTCGGCGCCGACCCGGATCTGCAGCTGCCGCCCGGTACCCTCCGGAAGGGACAGTGGAGCATCCAGGGTCAGGGCGTCGATCCGGTCGCACCCGACCTCGGAGCCCGCCCGGAGCGCCAGTTCCAGCACGGCCGCGTCCAGGTCTTCGGCGAGCCAGGAATGCGATCGCGCCGACAGCCGGCCGGTCAGCACCCAGCCGTCGCCCTCGGCCAGCCCCACCGCCGCGCCCAGCAGCGGGTGGTCGGCCGCGCCCAGCCCGAGCCCGCCGGGATCGCCCGCGTCGGCCTCGGTGTCCTCCAACCAGTAACGCTGGCGCTGGAACGCGTACGTGGGCAGGTCCACGCGCCGCGCGCCCCATCCGGCGAACAGCGACGCCCAGTCCGGACTCACGCCGTCGACGTGGAGCCGGGTCAGCGCGCCGAGCACGGTTTCGACCTCCGGCCGGTCCCGCCGCCCGGTCGCGACTGCCGTTTCCGCACCGGATTCCTGGGCGAGTGCGGTCAGCACCGCGTCCGGCCCCAACTCGACGAACCGGCGAACGTCCTGGTCGGCCAGCCACCGCAGGCCGTCGTGGAACCGCACGGCTTCCCGGACGTGCCGGACCCAGTACTCGGCGTCGAGGGTGACCGGCTCACCGGTGACGTTGGAGACGATCGGGATGGCCGGATCGGCATAGCGCAGGGATTCCGCGACCCTGGCGAACTCGTCGAGCATCGGGTCCATCCGAGCCGAGTGGAAGGCGTGGCTGACCTTGAGCCGCTTGGTCTTCCAGCCCTGCGAAAGCAGTTTCCCGGCGATGGCGAGGACGGCGTCCTCGTCGCCGGAGATGACCGTCGATTCCGGCCCGTTGACGGCCGCGACCGAGACGCGGTCGTCCAGCCACGGCAGCACCTGCTCTTCGGCCGCGCGAATCGACACCATCGCGCCGCCACCGGGAAGCGCCTGCATGAGGCGCCCCCGCGCGGCCACCAGCTTCGTCGCGTCGTCGAGGGTGAGCACACCGGCCACATGTGCCGCCGCGAGCTCGCCGATCGAATGCCCCAGCAGGTAGTCCGGTTTCAGGCCCCAGCTCTCCAGCAGCCGGAACAGCGCGACTTCGAACGCGAAGAGGGCGGTCTGGGTGAACACCGTCTGGTCCAGCGGTGCGGCGTCCCCAATGAACAGGGCCTCGGCGAACACGACCTCGGCGACCTTCCGATCGACGTGCCCGTCCAGCTGCGCGTCGAATCGCGCGCACACCGCGTCGAAACATTCCGCGAACACCGGGAACGCCTGGTACAGCTCGGATCCCATCCGGGCTCGCTGCGCACCCTGCCCGGAGAAAAGGAACGCGACCCCGCCCGAACCGGTCGCCCCCTGGACGGCTCCCCCCTCGCCACGGGCGATCGCCGCCAGCCCGGCGAGCAGTTCGGCCCGGTCGCCGACCACCGCTGCTCGGTGGGTGAAGGCGGACCGGGTGGTCGCCAGCGAAAATCCGACGTCGGCGATGGCCAGCTCCGGCCGTTCGTCCACATAGGACTGAAGTCGTTTCGCCTGCGCGCGCACCGCGGCTTCGGTCTTGCCCGCGAGCACCCAGGGCACCACCGGAACGTTCGGGGATTCAACCGGGTCAACGGCGGGTCCCTGTTCCAGTACGACGTGCGCGTTGGTCCCGCTGACCCCGAAGGAGGAGACTCCCGCTCGACGCGGGTGCCCGGTCTCGGGCCATGCCAGCGAGTCCGTCAGCAGTTCGACCGCGCCGGAGGACCAGTCGATATGCGGCGAGGGTTCGTCCACGTGCAACGTCTTCGGCAGCACGCCGTGCCGCATCGCCTGGACCGCCTTGATCACGCCGCCCACCCCGGCGGCGCCCAGGGTGTGGCCGATGTTCGACTTCAGCGAACCGAGCCACAGCGGACGGTCCCGCTCCTGGCCGTAGGTGGCGAGCAGGGCCTGTGCCTCGATCGGATCGCCCAGGGTGGTACCCGTGCCGTGCGCCTCCACCAGGTCCACGTCCTGCGGGCGCAACTGGGCCTTCGCCAGCGCCTGGCGGATCACCCGCTGCTGGGACGGCCCGTTCGGCGCGGTCAACCCGTTCGACGCGCCGTCCTGGTTGACCGCGGAACCGCGAATCACCGCCAGGACGTCGTGGCCGTTGCGCCGCGCGTCGGACAGCCGCTCGAGCACCACGACCCCGACGCCCTCGCCCCAGCTCGTGCCGTCCGCGGCCGCGGCGAATGACTTGCACCGGCCGTCCGCGGCCAGGCCGCGCTGGCGGCTGAACTCGATGAACGCCGACGGCGTGGACATGATCGTGACGCCGCCGGCCAACGCGAGCGAGCACTCGCCCGCGCGCAGCGCCTGGGCCGCGAGGTGCAGCGCCACCAGGGAGGACGAGCAGGCGGTGTCGACGGTGACCGTCGGGCCTTCCAGCCCGAACGTGTAGGCCACCCGGCCGGACAGCACGCTCGCGGCGCTGCCGTTGCCGAGGTATCCGGCGAGTTCCTCGGGAACCGTGCGCAGGCGGCTGGCGTAGTCGTTCGAAACGACCCCGGCGAAGACACCCGTCGGGCTGCCGCGCAGCGACACCGGGTCGATCCCCGCCCGCTCGACCGCTTCCCACGACACCTCCAGCAGGAGCCGCTGCTGGGGATCCATCGCGAGGGCCTCGCGCGGGCCGATCCCGAAGAAGCCGCCGTCGAACTCGGCGGCGTCGGCGACGAACCCGCCGTGCGTGGTGTAGCTCTTGCCGATCTTGTTCGGATCCGGGTCGTAGCAGCCCTCGACGTCCCAGCCTCGGTCGGCCGGGAACGGCGAGATCGCGTCCGTGCCGGACTCGACCAGGCGCCACAGATCCTCGGGCGAAGCCACCCCGCCGGGGTAGCGGCAGCTCATCCCGACGATCGCGATGGGCTCGTCCGCGGCGACCGGGAGTGCCGCCGTCACTTCCCCGCCCCGGCCCAGCACCAGATCGACGAGGTGCCGGGCGAGCACCGCCGGGGTGGGGTAGTCGAAGACCAGCGTCGCCGGGAGCGGCACTCCGGCCGCCTCGTGCAGCAGGTTGCGGAACTCGACCGCGGTCATCGAGTCGAAGCCGAGCTGTTCGAAGGGCTGGTCCGGTTCGATGCCGTCGATCGAAGGGTGGCCGAGCACCGTCGCCGCGCCGCGCCGGACCAGGTCCAGGACGGTCCGCCGCCGCTCGTTTTCGTCCAGGTCGCCGAGGCGGAGCGCCAGTGCCGGTTCGGCGACCTCGGTTCCGGAGTCCGGACGTTCCGGCTCGACCGGCCGGACCGGCTCGAGTCGGACGTCCGGCCAGAACCGCTTGCGCTGGAAGGCATAGGTCGGCAGCTCGACGGTACGGCCGCCGGATTCGGCGAGGACCGCGGACCAGTCGACGCCCACCCCGGCGGCGTGCAACCGGCCCAGCGCGACCAGTGCCGTGGTGGGCTCCGGCCGGTCCCGGCGGCAGGCGGGGACCAGCACCGGGGGCGCGTCCTCGTCGGCGTCGGCGAGGCATTCCTGGGTCATCGCGGTCAGCACGGCGTCGGGCCCGAGTTCGAGGAACCGGGTCACTCCCTGGCCGTGCGCCCAGCGGACGCCGTCTCGGAACCGCACGGTGTCCCGGACGTGGCGCACCCAGTAGTCGGCCGAGAACTCGGTGACCGGCTCGCCGGTCCGGTTGGACACGATCCGCAGGCGCGGTCGTTCGTAGGTCAGTTCCGCCGCGGTCCGGCGGAAGTCGGCCAGCATGGGGTCCATTAATGGCGAGTGGAACGCGTGCGACACGGAAAGCCGCTTCACCTTCCGACCCGCGCGCTCCCAGTGCTCGGCGATCTCCAGTGCCGCTTCCTCGTCGCCCGAGACCACCGTCGCTTGTGGACCGTTCACGGCCGCGATCGACACCCGGTCGTTCAGCAGCGGGCGGACCTCGTCCTCGGTGGCTCGGAGTGAGACCATGGCACCACCCGAGGGGAGCGCCTGCATCAACCGGCCTCGCGCCGCCACCAGCCGGGCGGCGTCCGCGAGCGACAGCACACCGGCCACGTGCGCGGCGGCGAGTTCGCCGATCGAATGCCCGACCAGGAAGTCCGGGCGCACGCCCCAGTGCTCGGTCAGCCGGAACAGCGCGACCTCGAAGGCGAACAACCCGGCCTGGGTGAACACCGTCTGGTGCGCCAGCTCCGAATCGAGCGCGGCGCGCAGGGGCCGGTCGAGATGCCGGTTCAGCTCGGCGGCCGCGTTGTCGAACGCCGCGGCGAAGACCGGGAATTCCAGCGCCAGTTCGCGCCCCATCCCGGCGCGCTGGCAACCCTGCCCGGAGAACAGGAAGGCCACTCCGCCCGCCCCGGCCGCTCCCCGGGCCGCGGTCGGTGCCGCCTCGCCCCGCGCCACCGCCGCCAGGCCGTCCCGGAGTTCCGCCCGGGTCCGGCCGACCACGACCGCCCGGTGCTCCAGGGCGGCCCGGGTCCGGACCAGGGACACCGCGACATCCGCCGTGCCCAGGTCTTCCGTCCGGGAGTGCAGCCGCTCCGCCTGTGCCCGCAGCGCCGCCGCGCTCCGGGCCGAGAGCACCCAGGGCAGCAGCCCGGTGGTCTCGGTCGCGGGTGCGGCGGGCTCCTCCGGAACGTGTTCGAGAATCACGTGCGCGTTGGTGCCGCTGATGCCGAAGGACGAAACCCCGGCTCGGCGCGGATGCGCGAGCTCGGGCCAGTTCCGCGGCTCGGTCAGCAGCTCGACCGCGCCGCCGGCCCAGTCGATGTGCCGGGACGGCTCGTCCACGTGCAACGTCTTCGGCAGCACGCCGTGCCGCATGGCCTCGACCATCTTGATCACCCCGGCCACCCCGGCGGCGGCCTGCGCGTGCCCGATGTTCGACTTCAGCGATCCCAGCCACAGCGGATGGTCCCGGTGCTGGCCGTAGGTCGCGAGCAACGCGTGCGCTTCGATCGGATCGCCCAGCGAGGTCCCGGTCCCGTGCGCCTCGACGGCGTCCACATCACACGGTTCCAGCCGGGCGTTCGCCAGGGCCTGGCGGATGACGGCTTCCTGGGCGGGACCGTTCGGCGCGGTCAGCCCGTTCGACGCGCCGTCGGAGTTCACCGCCGAACCGCGCACGACCGCCAGCACCCGGTGACCGTTGCGCCGCGCGTCCGACAGCCGTTCCACCAGCAGCACGCCCACCCCTTCGGCGAACCCGGTCCCGTCCGCCGCCGAGGCGAATGCCTTGCACCGGAAGTCGGGCGCCATCCCGCCTTGCCGCTGGAACGCGACCAGCCCGTCGGGCATGCACACCACCGACACCCCGCCGACCAGCGCCAGCGAGCATTCGCTCGCCCGCAGGGCCTGGGTCGCCAGGTGCAGCGCCACCAGCGACGACGAGCACGCGGTGTCCACGGTCACCGTCGGCCCTTCGAACCCGAAGGCGTAGGCCAGCCGGCCGGACATGACGCTCGCGCTGGTGCTGGTCGCCAGGTAGCCGTCGCTCTGCGCGGCCCGGGTCAGCAGGCCGAGGTAGTCCTGCCCGTGCGTGCCGACGAACACGCCGGTCCGGCTGCCGCGCAACGCGGTCGGGTCCAGCCCGGCCCGTTCGAACGCCTCCCAGCCGACCTCGAGCAGCAGCCGCTGCTGCGGATCCATCGCCAGCGCTTCCCGGGGTGAGATCCCGAAGAACGCCGCGTCGAAGTCCCCCGCGTCCGGGAGGAAGCCGCCCTGACCCGGCTGGTCCCAGCCGCGGTCCGCCGGAAAGTCCGTGATGGCGTCGGTGCCGGAGTCGACCAACCGCCACAGGTCCTCCGGCGAGGCGACGTCGCCGGGGAAGCGGCAGCTCATGCCGACAATGGCGATCGGCTCGTGCGAGGCGTCGGCGAGCCGCTGGTTGCGCGCCCGGAGCCGGTCGATCTCCTTGAGCGAGTCGCGCAGTGCCTCGACAACCTGCTCGGTCGACGCGTCCATCCTGCTCCTTCCAGATTCCTTAGTCAGGAGCCGAGGCTCTGCTGCGCCCTGCTCAGCAGGCCCTGGACATCCAGTGCGTCGATCGCGTTCTCGTCGGTGGCCGGTTCGGTGGCCGGCGCGGAGGACAGCCGCAGCAGCGTCTCGACCAGCCCGGCTTCGCGGATGCTGCGCGCGGAGATCGTCGTGAGCAGGCGTTCGATCTCGGCGTCGCTGCGGTCCACGGCCACCTCGGCCGGGGAGTCCGGCACCAGATCCGTCACCAGGCGCCGGGCGAGTTCGGCCGGGGTCGGGTAGTCGAAGATCAACGTCGCCCGCAGTTTCAGCCCGGTGGCCGCGGTGAGCCGGTTGCGCAGTTCCAGCGAGGTGAGCGAGTCGAACCCGAGATCCTTGAACGGCCGGTCCGGTTCGACCCCCGCGGCCGAGGCGTGTCCCAGCACCGCTGCCGCGTTTCCCCGCACCAGGTCGAGGACCGCCCGCTCACGTTCCTCTTCGGACAGTCCGGGCAGCCGGGACGCCCAGGAGGAATCGCTCGACGGCTCCCCGGCGGTCCGTCGTGTGCGGGTTCGGACCAGGCCCCGGAACAGCGGTGGCAGCGACACGCCTTGCCCGCGCAGGGCGGCGAGGTCCATCCGCACCGGGACCAGGA
Source organism: Amycolatopsis anabasis (assembly GCF_009765355.1). Lineage (GTDB taxonomy): Bacteria > Actinomycetota > Actinomycetes > Mycobacteriales > Pseudonocardiaceae > Amycolatopsis > Amycolatopsis anabasis. Next base: position 24,228 of record NZ_VTHK01000044.1, read on the forward strand.
CGGGTTCGGCCATGTCCTGAGCGGTGTCGAACAGCCGCAGAGCCTCCTCTGTGGACAGTGCGACGGCACCGCTGCGAGTCATCCGGGACAGGTCGCTCTCGTCCAGGCCCGCGGTGAGTCCGCTGCGTTCGGCCCACAGTCCCCAGGCGAGTGAGGTCGCGGGCAGCCCCCGGGTCCGCCGGTACCCGGCCAGCGCGTCCAGGAACGCGTTGGCGGCGGAGTAGTTGCCCTGCCCCGGCGAGCCGAAGGTGGCCGCGCCGGACGAGAACAGCGCGAACATCGACAGGTCCAGCCCGCGGGTCAGCTCGTGCAGGTTCAGCGCGCCACCGACCTTGGGCCGCAGCACCTGCTCGACCCGCTCCGGGGTCAGCGATCCGATCACCGCGTCGGCCAGAACCCCGGCGGTGTGCACCACGCCGGTCAGCGGCCGGTCCTCCGGGATTCCGGCCAGCAACTCGGCGAGGGCCTCGCGATCGGCCACGTCGCAGGCCGCGAACGTGACCTGGGCGCCCAGTGCGGTGAGCTCCGCGGCCAGATCGGCCGGGGCGCGGCCGCTGCGGCTGGCCAGCACCAGGTGCCGGATGCCGTGCTCGGTGACCAGATGCCGGGCGACCAGGCCCGCGAGCGTTCCCGAACCGCCGGTGACCAGGACCGTCCCCTGTGGACTCGGGCGCTGCGGGAAGGTCAACACCAGCTTGCCGACATGCTTGGCCTGGCTCAGGAATCGGAATACCTGCGGGGCGAGGCGGATGTCCCAGGCACGCAACGGCAGTGGCCGCAGCACACCCCGTTCGAACAGGTCACCCAGTTCGGTGAGCATCTCCTGGATGCGTTCAAGACCAGCCTCCTGCAGGTCGTAGGCCCGATAGGTGACTCCGGGGTGGTCGGCGGCCACCTGCTCGGGCGCCCGCTTGTCGGTCTTGCCCATCTCCAGGAACCGGCCGCCGCGGGGCAGCAGCCGCAGCGAGGTGTCCACGAAGTCGCGGGCCAGGGAGTTCAGCACCACATCGAACCCGCGCCCCGCGGTCACGTCGAGGAACTTGCCGGCGAAGTCGAGGGAGCGCGACGAGGCGAGGTGATCGTCGTCGAACCCGTTGGCGCGCAGGGCATCCCACTTCCCTTCGCTGGCCGTCGCCGACACCTCGGCACCCAGGTGCCGGGCGAGTTGCACGGCGGCCATGCCGACGCCACCCGCCGCGGCGTGCACGAGGAGCGACTCGCCCGGCCGCAAACCGGCCAGGTCCACCAGCCCGTAGTAGGCGGTGAGGAACGCGATCGGCACGGTGGCCGCTTCGGCGAAGGTCAACCCGGCCGGGACGCGGGTCATCATCCGGTGGTCCGCGACCGCGATGGGACCGAACGATCCGGCGATCGCGCCCATCACCCGGTCGCCGGGTGCGAGGCCGGTCACGCCCGCGCCGACCTCCAGAACGACCCCGGCGGCCTCACCGCCGAACGACCCCTCGCCGAGCGAGAGCCCGAGCCCGTAGAGCACGTCGCGGAAGTTCAGCCCGGCGGCGCGGACCTCGACCCGGACCTGACCGGGGCGCAGGGGTTCGAGCACCTCGGGGCATTCGGCCAGGACGAGGTTGTCGAAGGTGCCGGTGGTGGGAATGTCCAGCCGCCACGCGGGCGCGTCCGGCGGGACGAGCGTTTCCCCGGGATCCGGCCGGGCCAGCCGGGCCGCCGAGATCGTCCCGGAGCGGATCGCGAGCTGCGGCTCCCCGGTGGCCACCGCGGCGGTCAGCAGCCCCGCGGACGCCTCGGGCGTATCGATGTCCACCAGGACGAACCGGTCGGGGTTCTCCGACTGGGCGGAACGCACCAGGCCCCACAGCGGGGCGTGCACCAGGTCCGGCTCGCCGTCGTCGGGGGACGCGGCGACCGCGTTCCGCGTCACCAGCACCAGCCGGGAAGCCGCGAACCGGTCGTCGTCCAGCCAGGATCGCAGCAGCGCCAGCGTTTCGTCGACCGCGGCCCGCACGGCGGTGCCCACCGCGGCGGCGGACTCCGGCGAGTACTCGGCCACCACCACGTCCGGAACCGAATCGCCTGGAACGGCGGCGAGATCCGGGAAAACCTCGGTGAGGCCGAGCCCCAGGCGGTCCTCGCCCAGCAGCGCCCATCGGCCGGTGGGCTGACCGGCGGGGACAGGTATCCAATCGACCCGGTACAGCGACCCCCCGTCCCCGGCGCGGGCGGCGCGCAGTTGCTCGGTGGACATCGGGCGGACGATCAGCGAATCCACCGACGCGACCGGGGCACCGGTCTCGTCCGCGACCCGCACCGAAATCCCGTCCGGACCGGACGGCGCCAGCCGGACCCGCAGGCTGGCGGCACCCGAGGCGTACAGGCTCAGCCCTTCCCAGGAGAACGGCAGCAGCACCTGGGCGGCGTCCCGGCGGGTGTCGATCAACGAACCCAGGCCGAGCGCGTGCAGGGCGGCGTCCAGCAACGCCGGATGCAGTCCGAACCGGACGGCATCGCCGTGATGCTCCCGCGGCAAGACGACTTCGGCGTAGATCTCCTGCCCGCGCAGCCACGCCGACCGCAGGCCCTGGAACGCCGGCCCGTAGTGCAAGGAGGTCTCGTTGATCCGGTCGTAGAAGCCGTCGAGATCGACCGCGGTCGCGTCCTGCGGTGGCCACGCGATGGCCTCGGGCGGTTCTCGGTCGTCCGGGCCGATCGTTCCGCTGGCGTGCCGCGTCCAGGTTTCGTCGCCGGAGTCGGGCCGGGAGTGCACGCTCACCGTGCGCAGCCCGGAGTCGTCGGCGGCGCCGACCGTGACCTGCACCGCCACCCCGCCGCGCTCGGGCAGCACGAGCGGGGCCTCGATGGTCAGCTCCTCGACCCGGCCGCAGCCGCATTCGTCGCCGGCGCGCAGCGCCAGTTCCAGGAAAGCGGCCCCCGGCAGAAGCACCGCACCCGCCACCGCGTGGTCGCTCAGCCACGGGTGGGTATGCGTGGCGAGCTGACCGGTCAGCACGAACCCGTCGGTGTCCGGCAACGCCACCGCGGCGCCCAGCAGCGGATGCTCCGCCGGAACCAGCCCCAAACCGGCGGCGTCGGCCACCTCGCCCGCGCCGTCCACCCAGTACCGCTCGTGCTGGAACGCGTAGGTGGGCAGTTCCACCGGCCGCGCGCCGGGGAACACCGCGGTCCAGTCCGGGGAGACGCCGTGCACGCAAGCCGCGCCGAGGGACAGCAGGAACCGGTCCAGGCCGCCCTCGTTGCGCCGCAAGGTGCCCACGGTCGCGACCGGCGCGCCTTCGTGTCCGGCGGTTTCCTCTATCGCCATGGCCAGCACCGGATGCGCGCTCACTTCGAGGAAAACCGCGTGGTCCGCCGCCAGCAGCGCCTTCGTCGCGTCCTCGAACCGGACCGTCTGGCGCAGGTTGCGGTACCAGTACTCACCGTCCAGCTCGGTTCCGTCCAGCCAGCGGCAGTCGGTCGACGAGAAGAACGGCACCCCGGCCTTGCCGGGGGTCACCGATCCCAGCGCCGCGTGCAGGGCATCGGCGAGCCCGTCGATCTGCTCGGCATGCGCCGGGAAGTCCACGCCGGGGATCTGCCACCGCAGCGCGCCCTCGGCGGACAGCTTGCGGCCGAACTCGGCCAGCGCCGCCGTTTCCCCGGACACCACCACCGAACTGGGACCGTTGACCGCCGCGATCGACAGCCGCCCGGACCACGGCTCGAGCCAGGCCGAGACCTCGGCGACCGGCCGTTCCACCGACACCATCCCGCCTTGCCCGGACAGCGCCGCCAGCTCGCGGCTGCGCAACGCCACCACCCGGCACGCGTCGGCCAGGCTCAGTGCCCCCGCGATGTGGGCGGCCGCGATCTCACCCTGCGAATGCCCGATCACCGCCGCGGGCTCCACCCCGTACGACCGCCACACCGCGGCCAGGGACACCATCACCGCGAACGACACCGGCTGCAGCACGTCCACGCGTTCCAGCTCCGGCGCCTCCGGCGCACCGCGCAGCACTTCGGCGAGGTCCCAGTCCACGAACTCCGCCAGCGCCCGGCCGCAGGTCCCGATCGACTCGGCGAAGACCGCGGAGGACTCGAGCAGTTCCACCGCCATCCCGGCCCAGTGAGTGCCCTGGCCGGGGAACACGAACACGATCCGGGGCTCGGTCCGGGTGACCCCTTCCACCACACCGGGGGCGGGTTCGCCCGCGGCCAGCGCGGTCAGCGCGGCCCGGAAGTCGTCGAGGTCCCGCCCGACCACCGCCGCGCGGTGCTCGAACGCGTACCGGGTGGTCGCGAGGGAGAATCCGATGTCCGCGACGTTGACGTCCGGACGATCGTCCACATGGGACAGCAGGCGGCCCGCCTGTGACCGCAGGGCGGCCTTGCTCCGGCCGGACAGCACCCACGGCACGGGCCCGGTGTGGTTCCGCTCCGGATCCCCGTCCGGCGCCGGTCCCTGTTCCAGGATCACGTGCGCGTTGGTGCCGCTGATACCGAACGAGGACACCCCGGCCCGGCGCGGCTCACCGGTCTCCGGCCAGTCCCGCTGCTTGGTCAGCAGTTCCACCGCACCGGAAGCCCAGTCCACCTTGGGCGAGGGCTGATCGACGTGCAGCGTCTGCGGAAGCACGCCGTGCCGCATCGCCTGCACCATCTTGATCACCCCGGCCACCCCCGCGGCGGCCTGCGCGTGCGCGATGTTCGACTTGATCGTGCCCAGCCACAGCGGCTGATCCCGGTTCCGGCCGTAGGTCGACAGCAGGGCGTGTGCCTCGATCGGATCGCCGAGTTCGGTGCCGGTGCCGTGCGCCTCCACCGCGTCGATGTCCTTCTCCGTGAGCCGGGCGTTCGCCAGCGCCTGCTGGATCACCCGTTCCTGGGCGGGGCCGTTCGGCGCGCTGAAGCCGTTGCTGGCGCCGTCCTGGTTCACCGCGGTCCCGCGGACCACGGCGAGCACGCGATGACCGTTGCGCTCGGCGTCGGAAAGCCGTTCCAGCAGCAACAGTCCGACGCCCTCGGAGAAACCGGCGCCGTCGGTCGCGGCGGCGAACGCCTTGCACCGGCCGTCCCGCGCCAATCCCCGCTGCCTGCTGAGTTCCACGAACAGCCACGGGCTGGACATCACCGCGACGCCCCCGGCCAGCGCGAGCGTGCATTCCCCGGAGCGCAGCGCCTGACCGGCCAGGTGCAGGGCCACCAAGGAGGAGGAACACGCCGTGTCGACCGTGACCGCGGGACCCTCCAGGCCGAGCGAGTACGCGATCCGGCCGGAGACCAGGCTGCCGATGCTGTCGTTGTTGAGGTACCGGCCGGTCCCCTTGGGCACCGGGGTGAATCGAACGCCGTAGTCGTGGTACATCGCCCCGGCGAACACACCGGTCCGCGTGCCGCGCAGGGTCGCGGGGTCGATTCCGGCGTGCTCGCACACTTCCCAGGCGGACTCCAGCAGCAGCCGCTGCTGCGGGTCCATGGCGAGGGCTTCGCGCGGGCTGATGCCGAAGAACCCGGCGTCGAAGTCCCCGGCCCCGTCCAGGAATCCACCTTCGCGGGCGTAGGTGGTGTCCGGGTGGTCCGGATCCGGGTCGTACAGGCCGTCGACGTCCCAGCCGCGGTCGGCGGGAAACGAGGTGATCGCGTCCCGGCCGTCGGCGACCAGTCGCCACAGGTCGTCCGGCGACGCCACCCCGCCGGGGAACCGGCAGCTCATGCCGACGATGGCGATCGGCTCATGTGCGCGGTCCTCGGCCTCGCGCAAGCGCAGCTTGGTCTCGTGCAGGTCCGCCGATACCCGCCGGAGATAGTCGCGAAGCTTGTCCTCGTTCGACATTCCCATGCCCTTCGATTCATTACGGGTGACCGAACGGTCAGCTGCCGAGTTCCTGGTCGATGAAGGCGAACATCTCCTCGTCGGTGGCGGACCGGAGCCGGGTGCCCGCATCGGCCTCGCCACCGGGATCGGCGCCGCTCTTCACCAGCAGCGCCCGCAGGCGAACGGCGATCCGGCCGCGGTCGTCCTCGTCCATCGCCGCGAGCAGGTCGTCCATCCGCTCGATCTCGGCGAGGACCGCCTCCGCGTCCGACTCCGTGCCACCGCCGAACTGCCCGGCCAGCCGCGCGGCCAGGGCCGCGGGCGTGGGATGGTCGAAGACCAGCGTGGCCCGCAGCCGCAGCCCGGTGGCCGCGGTCAGCCGGTTGCGCAGTTCCACCGCCGTCAACGAGTCGAAGCCGAGTTCCTTGAACGCCCGATCGGGTTCGACCGCCGCGTCGGTGTCGTGGCCCAGCACTTCCGCCGCGTGCCCGCGCACCAGCGCCAGCAGTTTCCGCTCTCGGTCCGCTTCGGACAGTTCGGCGAACCCGGATTCCCCGGCGACCTCGGCGGACCGGCGGATCGGGGTTCGGACGAGCCCGCGCAGGATCGCGGGCAGCGTGCCGGATTCGGCCTGCGCGCGCAGGGTCGCGTTGTCCAGGTGCACCGGCACGAGAACCGCCGGTTCGGCACGGAGTGCGGCGTCGAACAGCGCCAGCGCTTCCTCGGTCGCCATGGCGGCCGACCCGCTGCGGGCCATCCGGGCCAGGTCACCTTCGCTCAGGTCGCCGGTCAGCCCGCTTCGCTCGGCCCACAGGCCCCAGGCCAGGGACACGGCCGGGAGCCCGGCACGGCGGCGGCGCTGGGCGAGCGCGTCGAGATAGGCGTTGGCGGCGGCGTAGTTGCCCTGCCCCGGCGCACCGAAGGTGGTGGCGCCGGAGGAGAACAGCACGAACGCGGCCAGGTCCAGGTGTTCGGTCAGCTCGTGCAGGTTGCGCGCACCGTCCACTTTGGGCCGGAGCACTCGGTCGATCCGGTCGGCGGTCAGCGATTCGATGACGCCGTCGTCGAGGACACCGGCGGTGTGCACCACCGCGGTGAGCGGATGCCGTTCGGGAATCTCCGCCAGCAGGCGGGCCACTGCTTCGCGATCGGCCACATCGCAGGCGACCCCGAGCACCTCTGCTGCCAGATCGCTCGCGGCTTCCGGAATCGCTCCGCTCCGGCTGGCCAGGACCACGCGCCCCACCCCGTGCGCCGTGACCAGATGGCGGGCAACCAGTCCGGCGAGCGTTCCGGAGCCACCGGTGATCAACACCGTGCCCGCCGGGTCGAGCACCGCTTCCTCGGCCGGAGGCGGTACGGATCGGGTCAGCCGGGGCGCGAACGCCCGGCCCGCCCGCAGCGCCAGTTGGGGCTCGTCGGACGCCGGCGGTTCGGCGTCCGGGTCGTCCACGTCCACCAACAGGAATCGGCCGGGATGCTCCGACTGCGCGCTGCGGACCAAGCCCCACACCGCGGCCTGCGCGAGATCGCGCGGTCCGTCCTCGTCGCCGACGGCCACCGCGCCCCGGGTGACCACGGCCAGCCGCGTCGCGTCGTCGCGCTCTTCCGCGAGCCAGGACCGCAGCCGCTCGAGGACCTCGGTGAGCGCCTCGCGCACCGAATCCGTTCGCGGGCACCGCACCGCCACGACCTCGGTTTCGCCGCTCGGCCGGACGGGGATCCAGTCGATCTGGAACAACGAGTCCCGGCTCGCCGTGTTCAGCTGTTCCCTCGCCACCGGACGCAGCACCAGGGATTCGACCGAGGCCACGGGCGCGCCCGATTCGTCCGTGGCCTGCAAGGACAACGCGTCCGGGCCGGCGGAAGCCACCCGCACCCGCAGCACCGGCGCGCCGGTCGCGTACAACGAGACCCCGCGCCAACTGAACGGCAGGCGAGCGCCGTCGTCGTCGCGTTCGAGCACCGGGTCCGCCGGGTGCAGTGCCGCGTCCAGCAGTGCCGGATGCAGCGCGAAACCGGCGGCCTCGGCGCGCTCGGGCAACCGGACCTCGGCGAAGATCTCGCCGTTGCCTTGCCAGGCGGCGACCAGGCCCCGGAACAGGGAGCCATAGGTGAGCCCCGCTTCGCCCAGCCGGGCGTAGATCTGGTCGACCGGCAACTCCGCGGCCTCCGCGGGCGGCCACTCGAAGGCGAACGACGGCGCCGGGTCGGCGGCGGTGAGGCTGCCGCTGGCATGCCGGGTCCAGGGTTCGTCCGCGCGCCGCGAATACACCGTCACCGGACGGGCACCGGTTTCGTCGGCCGCGTCCAGCACGACCTGGAGCTGTACCGATTCGTCCTCGGGCAGGACCAGCGGGGCTTCCAGGGTCAGTTCCTCGATCCGGTCGAGACCGGCCTCTTCCCCGGCACGCAACGCGAGTTCGACGAAGGCGGTTCCCGGCAGGATCACCGTGCCCAGCACGGCGTGGTCGGCCAGCCACGGATGCGTCCGCAGGGAAAGCCGACCGGACAGCAGGAAGCCGTCCGAACCCGGTAGCGGCGCGGCCGCACCCACCAGCGGGTGGTCCGCGGGGGACAACCCGACGGACTCCAGATCGCCGATGTCCGCGGCCCCCGCCTCCGGCCAGAACCGCTTGTGCTCGAAGGGATACGTGGGTAGCTCCACCGGCCGCGCACCGGTATCGGCGAACACCGCGCGCCAGTCCGGGGACACGCCGCGCCCGTGCAGTTCGCCCATCGACAGCAGGAACCGGTCGAATCCGCCCTCGTCGCGCCGGAGGGTGCCGATCGCCACGCCGTCGTCCACGATCTCCTGGACCGCCATGGTGAGCACCGGATGCGGGCTCGCTTCGACGAAGACCCGGTGTCCCTGCTCCGCCAGGGCGCCGATCGCGGTGTCGAACCGGACGGGCTCGCGAAGGTTTCGGTACCAGTAGTCGGCATCGAGTTCGGCGGTGTCGAACCAGTCGCCGGTCACCGTCGAAAAGAACGGGATCTTGCCGACGGCCGGGCGGATCTCGGCCAGTACCGTGCGCAGCCGGTCCCGGATGTCTTCCACCTGAACGGAATGTGAGGCGTAGTTCACCGGAATCCGTTTCGCCCGTACCTCCTCGGCCTCGCAGGCGGCGACCAGTTGGTCCAGCGCTTCGGGTTCACCGGAGACAACCGTCGACAGTGGACCGTTCACCGCCGCGATCGAGATGCGGCCCGCCCAGCCGTCGATCCGCTCGCGCACCCGTTCCGCCGGGAGCGCCACCGACACCATTCCGCCACGACCGGCGAGCACCTCGCCGATCAGCTGGGAACGCAAGGCCACTACGCGCGCCGCGTCCTCAAGCGACAGCGCGCCCGCGACACAGGCCGCCGCGATCTCCCCCTGCGAATGCCCCACCACCGCCGCGGGCTCCACCCCGTAAGCACGCCACAGCTCCGCCAGCGATACCAGGACCGCGAACAGCACCGGCTGCACCACGTCCACTCGGTCCAACGAGGGAGCATCCGGCTCGCCGCGCAACACCGCCGCCACGGACCAGCCGACGTGCGGTTCCAGCGCGGCCGCGCATTCGGCGAGCCGCCGGGCGAACACCGGCGCCGAGTCCAGCAGGGCGACGGCCATACCGGGCCACTGCGAGCCCTGACCGGGGAAGACGAACACGACCGGGTCATCGGCGTCGGCCGTCCCGCGGACCACGTTCGCCGGGGATTCGCCGTCGGCTACCGACCGCAGGCCGCGCACCAGGTCCGCGCGGTCCGCGCCGACCACCACCGCCCGCCGCTCAAACGCGGTGCGCGTGGTTGCCAGCGACCACGCGATGTCCAGGTCCCGCAGGCCGGGCTCGTCTTCCACCCGCGCGAGCAGCCGCCGGGCCTGGGCCCGCAGGGCCGCGTCGGTCTTTCCGAAAAGGAGCCACGGCAACGGACCGGACCAGCCGACCCCCGCCTCATCGACACGGTCCTCGGCCGCGTCCTGTTCCAGGATCACGTGTGCGTTGGTGCCGCTGATCCCGAAGGAGGAAACCCCGGCGCGCCGCGGCCGGTCCAGGTCCGGCCAGGGGATCGCCCCGGTGAGCAGTTCCACCGACCCCGTCGACCAGTCCACGTACGGTGATGGCTCGTCGACGTGCAGCGTCGGCGGCAGCACGCCGTGCCGCATCGCCTCGACCATCTTGATCACCCCGGCCACCCCGGCGGCCGCCTGGGTGTGCGCGATGTTCGACTTCACCGAGCCGAGCCAGAGCGGGCGATCGCGGTCCTGGCCGTAGGTGGCGAGCAGGGCGTTCGCCTCGATCGGGTCACCCAGACTCGTCCCGGTCCCGTGCGCCTCGACGGCGTCCACATCGGACGGTGACAAACGGGCGTTGGCGAGTGCCAGCCGGATCACCCGCTCCTGGGACGGACCGTTGGGCGCGCTGAACCCGCTGCTGGCCCCGTCCTGGTTGACCGCGGATCCCCGGAGCACCGCCAGCACGCGACGCCCGTGGGCGCGCGCGTCGGTCAGCCGTTCGACCAGCAGCACGCCGATCCCCTCGGCCAGGCTGAATCCGTCGGCCGCGGCGGCGAACGCCTTGCACCGGCCGTCGCGAGCCAGGCCGCGCTGGCGACTGAACGTGACGAACGGGTCCGGCACCGAGATCACGGTCACTCCCCCGGCCAGCGCCAGCGAGCACTCGCCGGAACGCAGGGAGCGCGCCGCCAGGTGCAACGCCACGAGCGAAGACGAGCACGCAGTGTCCACGGTGACCGCGGGCCCCTCCAGCCCCAGCGTGTAGGACACCCGGCCGGACACCAGGCTGCCGCCGGTGCTCATCGACAGGGTCCCGTCGCGGCCCTTCGGGGTTTTGGCCAGTGCGGCGCCGTAGTCCATTCCGCTGATCCCGGCGAACACCCCGGTGCGGCTGCCCCGCAGGGATTCCGGGGCGACGCCCGCCCGCTCGCAGGCCTCCCACGAGACCTCCAGGAGCAACCGCTGCTGCGGATCCATCGCCAGCGCCTCACGCGGCGAGATCCCGAAGAACCCCGGATCGAAATCCCCCGCGCCCTCCAGGAACCCGCCCTCCCGGACATAGGTGGTGCCGGGGTGGTCCGGATCCGGGTGGAACAGCGCTTCGGCATCCCAGCCGCGGTCGGCGGGGAACCCGGAGACCCCGTCCCCGCCCGTCGACACCAGCCGCCACAGGTCCTCCGGCGAGGCGATCCCGCCCGGGAACCGGCAGGCCATGCCGACGATCGCGATCGGTTCGTGGTCCCGGTCCTCCAGTTCACGCACCCGCTGCCGGGCCTCGCGGGTGTCGTTGATGGCCCGCTTGAGGTATTCGCGGAGCTTTTCCTCGTCGGTCACGCGATCTCCACTCCTCGGTCGAACCCGTCGTCCACCAGCGCGAACAGCTCTTCGTCGGTCGCCGAGGCCAGATCGTCCGCTGGTTTGCCGCGCTCATCGCAGATCGCCAGCAGCTGCCGCAGCATCCCGGCGACGCGGTCCTGTGCGTCCACATCGGACACGATTTCCGGCAACTTGGCCCGGATCCGGTCCAGCTCCGCGAGCACCGGTTCCGCGGCGGACACCTCGTCCAGCTCGAGTTGCTCGCGCAGATGCCGGGCGAGTTGCTCGGGCGTCGGATAGTCGAAGACCAAGGTGGCGCGCAGCCGCGCACCGGTGACCCGCAACATGCGGTTGCGCAGTTCGACCGCGGTGAGGGAGTCGAAACCCAACTCGAGGAACGGCCGGTGCGGCGCGATCGCGGCGCCGGACTCGTGCCCCAGCACCGCGGCGGCATGCGAACGGACCAGATCGAGCAGCTCGCGGTTCCGGTCCGCTTCGGACAGCCCGGCCAGCTTGCGCACCAGTGATGCGCCATCCGATTCTGTGTCCCTTGTGGACGGTGCGGGAACCAGTTCGCGGAACAGCGGCGGCAGGGAATCCGCCTGAGCACGCATGGCCGCCAGGTCCAGCCGGACCGGCACCAGGTTCGCGTCGTCCAGGCCGTGGCTGGCGTCGAGCAGGGCCAGGCCCTCGTCGACGGAAATCGGCAACGCGCCGTTGCGGGCCATCCGCGCGAGCGTGGTCTCGTCCAGGCGGCTCCCCATTCCGTTGGCCTCGTCCCACATGCCCCAGGCCAGCGACACACCGGGGAGTCCCCGCGCGCGCCGGGATCCGGCGAGGGCGTCGAGGAACGCGTTCGCGGCCGCGTACCCACCCTGACCGGGCCCGCCGAACGTGGTCGCACCCGAGGAGAAGACGATGAACGCGGCGAGGTCCAGCCCCGCGGTCAGCTCGTGCAGGTGCCACGCGCCATGCAGTTTGGGCCGCAGCACCCGTTCGATCTGGTCGAGGGTCAACGATTCGACCACACCGTCGTCCACGATTCCGGCGGTGTGCACCACACCGGTCAGCGGATGGTCCGCGGGGATCGTGTCCAGGGTCCGGGAAAGCTGGTCCCGGTCGGCCACATCGCAGGCGGCGAAGGTGACGTGCGCGCCCAGCTCGCCGAGTTCGGCCGCCAACTCCGGGGCGCCTTCGGCTGCCAGTCCACGCCGGGACAGCAGCATCAGGCGCCGTACCCCGTGCGCCGCGACCAGGTGCCGGGCCACCAGGCGCCCGAGCCCGCCCGAGGCGCCGGTGATCAGGACCGTGCCTCCCTCGGCGAACCCGAAACCGGCCGGTTCGGGCGGGGTGACCCGGGCCAGCCTGGGCACCCACAGGCGACCCGCCCGCACGGCGATCTGGGGTTCCCCGGTCGCCACGGCCGCGGGCAACTGCCCGGCGGCGGCTTCCGGATCGTCGACGTCGACCAGGGTGAACCGGTCCGGGTGTTCCGATTGCGCGCTGCGCACCAGTCCCCAGATCGGCGCACCCGCCAGGTCCGGTTCCGCCGCGGCGTCCACCGACACGGCACCGCGGGTCACCAAAACCAGACGTGAGTCGGCGAACCGATCGGCGGCCACCCAGGACCGCAACGCGTTCAATGCTTCCGCGAGCGCGTCCCGTGCGGCGGCGGGGACGTCTCCGACCTCGGCTGTGGGTACGGGCACCACCACGAAGTCGGGTGCCGGGGCGCCCGCCTCGACGGCCTCGGTCAAGGCTGCCAGCGAACCGAACGCCCCGGTGTGGTCGCCGGTCTCCAGCCAGCCACCCCAGCCCCAGTCATCGGAGCCCACCAGCGCCACCCGCGACTGCTCGGCCGGTACCAGCGGAATCTCCGTCCAGCCCACCCGGAACAGCGAGTTGCGGCGCACGCGCCCGCTGTCGTTCAGCTGCGCCGCCGACACCGGCCGCATCACCAGCGATTCCACCGACGCGACCGGCGCACCGGACTCGTCGGTCACCTCGACCGAGACGGTGCCGGTCCCCACCGGGGTCAGGCGTACCCGGATCGCGGCCGCTCCCGGCGTGTGCAGGGTGACGCCGGTCCAGCTGAACGCGATGCTGCCCGCGGAGTCGTCCGATTTGGCGAACGCGGAACCCAGCCCCATCCCGTGCAGCGCGGCGTCCAGCAACGCGGGATGGATGCCGAACCGGGCGGCGTCGCCGCGCGCGTCCTCGGGCAGGCGGATCTCGGCAAGAATATCGTCCCCCTGCTGCCAGGCGGCTTGGAGCCCCTGGAACGCCGGGCCGTAGTCGATGCCGGACTCGGCGAGGTTCGGGTAGAGCTCGGCGACCGGTAGCGGGGTCGCCCCGGCGGGAGGCCATTCCCCGCTCCCGGCCGGCTCCGGGGTCTCGCCGTCGGCGAAGGTCCCACTCGCGTGCCGGGTCCACGGTTCGTCGTCCGCGGCGTCGGCCGGGCGTGAATGAATGCTTACGATTTCCTCCGAAACCTGCACCTGGACGTGGAACTCGGCATCCTCGGCCAGCACCAGCGGGGCTTCCAAGGTCAGTTCCGCCAGTGCGCGGCGGCCCAGTTCCGCCCCGGCGCGCAGGGCCAGTTCGACGAACGCCGAGCCCGGAGCGATCACCGTGTCCAGGACGGAGTGCTCGGCGAGCCACGGCTGGGTGCGAGTCGACAGGAGACCGGTGAGCACGGTTCCTTCGCCGTCGGCGAACCGGACGGCGGCCCCGAGCATCGGGTGGTCCGCCGCGCTCAGCCCCAGCGCGGTGACGTCGGCGGGGTGCCCGGCACCCGGCGGTGGCCAGAACCGCGCGTGCTGGAAGGGATAGGTGGGCAGTTCCACGGTCCGCGGGCCGGAGTCGGCGAACGCGGCCGTCCAGTCCACCGCCACGCCGTGGACATGGGCTTCCGCCAGGGACAGCAGGAATCGGTCCAGCCCGCCTTCGTCGCGGCGCAGCGTGCCCAGCGCGGCGCCATCGTCGTCCAGGGTTTCCTTGACGGCCATGGTGAGCACGGGGTGCGGGCTCACCTCGAGGAACGTCCGGTAGCCCTGGTCTGCCAGGCTCCGCACCGCGTCGGCGAACCGCACGGGCTCGCGCAGGTTCCGGTACCAGTACTCCCCGTCCATCCCGGCCGTGTCGAGCCAGTCGCCGGTGCGGGTGGAGAAGAACGGAACCGCCGCCTTGACCGGGACGAGCGCGGCGAGCGCCTCGATGAGCTGCTCGTGAATGTCCTCCACCTGCGCCGAATGCGAGGCGTAGTCCACCGGGATCGTCTTCGCGCGGATACCGCCGGCCGTGCACTCCGCGACCAGTTCGGCCAATGCCTCCGGCTCGCCGGAGACGACTGTCGACAGTGGACCATTCACCGCCGCGACCGAGATCCGGCCGTCCCAGCGCGTGATCCGCCCGCGGACGTCCTCGACCGGCGCCGCGACCGAGACCATTCCGCCGCGGCCGGACAGTTCGGCGGCGATCAACCGGGACCGCAGGACCACCACTCGCGCGGCGTCCTCGAGCGACAGCGCGCCCGCGACACAGGCCGCCGCGATCTCCCCCTGCGAATGCCCTGCCACCGCCGCGGGCTCCACCCCGTAAGAACGCCACAACTCCGCCAGCGACACCGCGACCGCGAACAGGAGTGGCTGCACCACGTCCACGCGGTCGAAGGAACCGTCCCGCAACGCGTCGGCGACGGACCAGTCCACCAAGGATTCGATCGCCTTGGCGCAGTCCGCGAACGCCCGCGCGAAGGCCGGGGCGGAATCCAGCAATGCCCGGGCCATTCCGGCCCACTGGGCCCCTTGACCGGGGAACACGAACACCGTCCGGCGTACGCCCGGAGGCACGGCGCCCGCAACCACGTTCGGCGCCGGTTCACCGCGAGTGAACGTGAGGAGGGCGGCACGGAGATCGTCTCGATGGTGCCCGACGATCACCGCTCGCTGTTCGAACGCGGAGCGGGTCGTGCTGAGCGAATGCCCCACGTCGACCGGATGCAGCTCCGGCCGTTCGTCTACAAAGGACAATAGACGCCGGGCCTGCGCCCGGAGGGCTTCCCCGGTCTTTCCCGCGAGCACCCACGGCACCGGGCCATGCGCGCCGGCCGCACTCGGCGGTTCCTCGGTCGGCGGCGCCTGTTCGAGGATCACGTGCGCGTTGGTGCCACTCACCCCGAAGGACGAAACCCCGGCTCGGCGCGGGCGATCGAGGTCCGGCCAGGGGGTCGCCTCGGTCAGCAGTTCGACGGACCCCGAGGACCAGTCCACCTGAGCGGACGGCTCGTCGATGTGCAGGCTCGGCGGCAGGACACCGTGCCGCATGGCCTCGACCATCTTGATCACCCCGGCCACGCCCGCCGCGGCCTGGGTGTGGCCGAGGTTCGACTTCACCGAACCCAGCCGGACCGGCACGTCCCGATCCTGTCCGTAGGTGGCGAGCAGGGCCTGCGCCTCGATGGGGTCACCGAGCCGGGTGCCGGTGCCGTGCGCCTCCACAGCGTCCACATCGGACGGTTCGAGCCGGGCGTTCGCCAGCGCCTGCCGGATCACCCGCTCCTGCGAGGGACCGTTCGGCGCGGTCAGCCCGCTGCTGGCGCCGTCCTGGTTCACCGCGGACCCGCGCACCACGGCGAGCACACGATGACCGCCCCGCTCGGCGTCCGAAAGCCGCTCGAGGGCGAGCATGCCGATGCCCTCACCCCAGCCGGTGCCGTCCGCCGCTTCCGCGAACGCCTTGCACCGGCCGTCGGCCGCCAGACCGCGTTGGCGGCTGAACTCGATGAACCCTTCGGGGGTGCACATGAGCGACACACCGCCGGCGATCGCCAGCGAGCATTCGCGCGCCCGCAGGGCCTGGCCGGCCAGGTGCAGCGCGACCAGGGACGACGAGCACGCCGTGTCCACGGTGACCGCGGGGCCCTCCAGGCCGAAGGTGTAGGAGATGCGGCCCGAGGCCACGCTCGCCGCGTTCCCGATCCCGATCTGCCCTTCGAGTTCCTCCGGTGGGTTGAGCAGGAGCATGGGATAGTCCCGCCCATTGGTCCCGACGAACACGCCCGTCCGGCTGCCCCGCAGCGACTCCGGGTCGATGCCCGCGCGCTCGAACGTCTCCCAGGAGACCTCCAGCAACAGGCGGTGCTGCGGATCCATCGCGAGCGCTTCGCGCGGCGAGATCCCGAAGAACCCCGGGTCGAACTCGCCCGCGTCGTGGAGGAAGCCACCCTCGCGGACATAGGACGTGCCGGGGTGGCCGGGATCGGGATCGAACAGCGCGGCCAGGTCCCAGCCGCGATCGGCCGGGAACCCGGACAACGCGTCCCGCCCGTCGGCGACCAGCCGCCACAGCTCGTCCGGCGAACCGGCCCCGCCGGGGAACCGGCACGCCATCCCGACGATCGCGATCGGCTCCCGGGTCTCGGCGGCCAGCTGCCGGTTCTGCCGCTGGAGGCGTTTGACCTCCTTGAGCGAGTCCCGCAGCGCTTCGACGATCTCCGTCTGGGGCGTATCCGTCATGCTGTTCTCCGTCATGAGTCGAGACTTTCCCGAGCCATGCGGACCAGGCTCGTGACATCCAGGTCGTCGATCAGGTCGGTCTCGCCGTCCACGGCCGCACCGTTCGTGCCGCGCCCGAGTCCCAGCAGTTCATCCAGGAGCCCGGCCTCTTCCAGCCGTGCGAGCGGGATGGTGGCCAGGAGGGCGCGGATCTCGGTTTCCCGCGGGTCCGCCGCGGTGCCGTCCCCGAGTTCCCGGACGAGTTGCTCGCGCAGATGCGCGGAAAGCGCGACCGGGGTCGGGTAGTCGAAGATCAACGTCGGTGGGAGCCGGACGCCGAGGCGGGACGCGAGCTGGTTGCGCAGTTCGACCGCGGTGAGCGAGTCGAAGCCCAGCTCCAGGAATCCTCGCTCCACCTCGACGGTGTCCGAAGGGCCGTAGCCGAGGATCTCGGCGACGTGTGCGCAGACTGCTTCCAGGACGATCCGCTCCCGCTCCGGGCCACTCGCCCCGGCCAGCCGCGAAACGAGTGCGGAGGCTCCGGAATCGGCTTCGGCCGCCGCGTCGGCGGCGGCTTCCGCGCGGCCCGCCGGAGCCACTCGCTCCAGCAGCGGGCTGGGCCGGGTCGAGGTGAACGCCGGGACGAAGCCCGCCCAGTCCACATTGGTCACCAGCAGGGTGGAGTCGCCGTGGTCCAGCGCCCGCCCGAGCGCGGCGACCGCCCGTTCCGGCGCCATCGGGCGCAACCCGTTGCGGCGCAGGCGGGACTGGTCGACTCCCTCGAGCCGCGCCATGCCCTCGCCTTCCCACCAGCCCCACGACACCGAGGTGGCCGGGAGTCCCTCGGCCCGGCGCCGCTCGGCCAGCGCGTCCAGGAAGGCGTTCGCCGCCGCGTAGTTGCCCTGTCCGGGGCTGCCGACCGCACCGGCCATCGCGGAGTAGAGGACGAACGCGAACAGGTCCAGGTGCCGGGTCAGCTCGTGCAGGTGCAGCGCCGCGTCGACCTTCGGCCGCATCACCTCGGCGATCCGGTCCGGGGTGAGCGATTCGAGAATCCCGTCCGCGACCACCCCCGCGGTGTGCACGACCGCGGTGAGCGGGCAGTCGGCGGGCACCGAGTCCAGCAGGGTGGCCACGCTGTCCCGATCGGACATGTCGCACGCCACCACGGACACCCGCACGCCGAGCCCGGTGAGTTCGGCCGCCAGTTCGCTCGCACCCGGTGCGTCCGGTCCCCGGCGGCTGGTCAGCAGCAGGTGCTCCGCCCCGGCGGCGGCCAGCCAGCGGGCGACGTGCCCGCCCAGCGCGCCGGTTCCCCCGGTCACCAGGACCGTGCCGCTCGGTTTCCACTCGCCCGCGGGTCCCGCGTCGTCGAGCGGCGCGGGCGCCACGCGCCGGGTCAGGATCGCGTGGTCCCGGATGGCGAGCTGGTCCTCGTCCCCGGCTTCGGTCAGCACCCGGACGAGCTGGGCCTGGTTCCGTTCGGCGGGTGTGTCCGGCAGGTCGACCAGGCCGCCCCAGCGAGTCGGGTACTCCAGGGCCGCGACCCGGCCCAGGCCCCACAGCTGGGCCTGCCTCAAACCGGTGACGGTCTCGCCGGGGGACACCGACACCGCGCGCCGGGTGGCGCACCACAGGGGTGCCTCCAACCCGGCATCGCCCAGTGCCTGCACCAGGAGCACGGTCAGCCAGAGGCCGCGCGACGCCGAGGGGTGTTCGGGATGGGCGCGTTCGTCCAAGCCCAGCAAGGAGAACACCCCGGTGACCGCTTCGTCGCCGACCGCCGCGCGGAGGCGCTCGGCGACCTCGCCCCGGTCACCCGCGACGTCCACCTCGGCGGTGACCACTTCGGCACCGCCCCGCGCCAGTATTTCGGCCGAACCCGACACCCACTCGTTGTCCACGAGTCCGCTTGGGGTCACCACGAGCCACCGTCCGGACAACGCGGCGGGCGCACCGGCGGCCAGCGGTTGCCAGATCATCCGATACCGCCACGAGTCCACTCCGGATGGTCCCGTCGACGACCGCGGGGCGTCGAGCCAGTAGCGCCGCCGCTGGAACGCGTAGGTGGGCAGTTCCACGCGCCGAGCGTCCGCACCGGCGAAGACCGCTGCCCAGTCCGGCGCCACACCCTGGGTGTGCAACCGCGCCACCGCGGCGAACAGCGAATGCGCCTCCGGCCGTTCCCGGCGGAGCGCCTGGACGGCGACCACGTCGTCGAGGCAGTCGCGGACCATGGCCGTGGACACCCCGTCCGGCCCCAGCTCCAAGAAAGTGCCGACGCCTTGTGCGGCCAGTTCCCGGACGCCGTCGGCGAACCGGACCGCCCGCCGGACATGACGCACCCAGTACTCGGCGGAAGCGATCTCGTCGGAGACCACCCGGCCGGTCAGGTTGGACACGATCGGGATCTCGGGCACGTGGTAGCTCAGCTTTTCGGCGACGAGCGCGAACTCGTCGAGCATCGGGTCCATCCGCGGGGAGTGGAAGGCGTGGCTCACCCGCAACCACCGGGTCTTGAACCCGTCGGCCGCCAGGCGCTCGGCCAGTTCGAGCACGACCTCCTCGTCGCCGGAGAGCACGGTCGAGGCGGGACCGTTGACGGCGGCGATGCCGACCCGGTCTTCGCGGCCGCGCAGCAGCAGGAGCACGTGTTCTTCGGCTGCCTGGACCGAGACCATCGCACCGCCGGGCGGCAGCGCCTGCATCAACCGGCCCCGGGCGGCGACCAGCGCCACGGCGTCCTCAAGATCGAGCACCCCCGCCACATGCGCCGCGGTCACCTCGCCGATGGAGTGGCCGAGGACGAAGTCCGGCGCCAGGCCCCAGTGCGTGACGAGCCGGAACAAGGCCACCTCGACCGCGAACAACCCGGCCTGGGTGTAGACGGTCTGGTCCAGCAACGCGGACTCGTCGTCGGCGAACACCACGTCCCGGATGCTCCGGTCCACAGATCCCGCCAACTGCGTGTCCAGCCGGGCGCACACGTGATCGAACGCCTCGGCGAACACCGGATGGGCGCGGTACAGCTCGCGGCCCATGCCCACCCGCTGGGAACCCTGTCCGGAGAACACGAACGCGGACTTGACGTTCTCCCGCGCCACGCCGCGCATCACGCCCGAAGCGATCCGGTCCTCCGCGATCGCGTCCAGTCCCCGCGACAGCTCTTCCCGGTCGGCGGCGACGATCACCGCCCGGTGTTCGAGGGCCGAGCGGGTCGTCGCCAGCGAGTAGGCGAGATCGACGAGTTCGGTGTCCGGCCGGGAGGCCAGGTGTTCGGTCAGCCGCCGCGCCTGGTCGCGCAGGGCGGCGGCACTGCGGCCGGACAGGACCACCGGCCACGGCCCGGGTTCCACGGTCCGCTCGGCGACACCGTCCGCGCTCGCGGGCGCCTGTTCCAGGATCGCGTGCGCGTTGGTGCCGCTGATCCCGAAGGACGAGATCCCCGCCCGCCGGGGCCGCCCGGTATCCGGCCACGGCACCGGTTCGCTCAGCAGCCGGACGTCCCCGGCGGTCCAGTCCACATGCGACGAAGGCTGTTCGACGTGCAGCGTCCGCGGCAGGATTCCGTGCCGCAACGCGAGCACCATCTTGATCACCCCGGCGACCCCGGCGGCGCCCAGGGTGTGGCCGATGTTCGACTTCACCGAACCCAGCCACAGCGGCCCGTTCCCGTTCCGTTCCCGGCCGTACGTGGCCAGCAGCGCCTGCGCCTCGATCGGGTCGCCCAGGCTCGTCCCGGTTCCGTGCGCCTCCACCGCATCGACGTCCGATGTGGACAGTCCGGCACTGGCCAGCGCCTGCCGGATCGCCCGTTGCTGGGACGGGCCGTTCGGCGCGGTCAAGCCGTTACTGGCGCCGTCCTGGTTGACCGCGGACCCGCGGAGCACCGCGAGCACCGGGTGACCGTTGCGGCGCGCGTCGGACAGCCGCTCCAGCAAAAGGATTCCGGCGCCCTCGGCCATACCGAAACCGTCCGCCCGCTCGGAGAACGCCTTGCAGCGACCGTCGGGGGCCAGGCCCCGCTGCCGGCTGGCGGCGATGAAAGTCTGCGGTGTGGCGAGCACGGTGACCCCACCGGCGAGCGCCAGGGAGCATTCCCCCGCACGCAGCGCCTGGGCCGCCAGGTGCAAGGCAACGAGCGACGACGAGCAGGCGGTGTCGACGGTCATCGCCGGGCCCTCGAGGCCGAGGGTGTAGGAGACCCGGCCGGACAGCACGCTCGCGCCGGTGCTGGTGACCAGGTAGCCCTGGTCCGCCTCGGGCACGTTCGCCGCGAGCGCCGCGTAGTCCTGGCCGCTGGTCCCCGCGAATATCCCGGTCCGGCTGCCGCGCAGCGAGGCCGCGTCGATCCCGGCCCGTTCCAGCACCTCCCAGGAGACCTCGAGCAGCAGCCGCTGTTGCGGATCCATCGCGGCGGCCTCGCGCGGGCTGATCCCGAAGAACCCCGCGTCGAACTCGGCGGCGTCGTGGAGGAAACCGCCTTCCCGGGTGTAGCTCGTACCGGGCACGTCCGGATCGGGGTCGTACAACGCGTCGAGATCCCAGCCGCGGTCGGTCGGCAGCCCGGAAATGGCGTCCCGGCCGGAATCCAGCAGCCGCCACAGGTCCTCCGGCGAGCGCACGCCGCCGGGGTAGCGGCAGCTCATGGCGACGATCGCGATCGGCTCGTCCGCGTCGGCCACCGCGTTCTCCTGGGCGACGGCCGGTGCCCGTTGGCCGAGCAGTTCGGTTCGGAGGTACTCCCCCACGGCGGTCGGTGTCGGATGGTCGAACACGAGCGTGGCCGGGAGGCGCAGCCCGGCCGCGTTCTGCAGCCGGTTGCGGAACTCGACGGCGGTCAGCGAATCGAACCCGAGTTCCCGGAACGCCCGCCGCGGGCCGATCGTGTCCGCGTCGGTGTGGCCGAGCACGGTCGCGGCGGTCGTGCGCACGAGCTCGAGCAGAACCTCGTCCCGCTCGGATTCGGGCAGGCTCGCGAGTTTCGCCGCGAGCGAGGAGTCCGCGGATCCGGCGTTCGCGCCCGCCCTCCGCACCGGGACACGGACCAGGCCGCGGAGCAGAGCGGGCAACGCACCCGCTTTCGCCTGCCCGCGCAGGGCCGCCAGGTCCAGCCGGGTCGGGACCAGGACGGCCTCGTCCCGCGCCAGAGCGGCGTCGAACAGCGCGAGACCCTGTTCGATCGAGATCTCCCGGGTACCGGACCGGGCCAGTCGCGCCAGGTCACCGTCCTCGAGCTGCCGGGCGGACTCGCTGCGTTCCGCCCACAGGCCCCAAGCCAGCGACATCGCCGGTTTTCCGTGCGCGCGGCGGTACTGCGCCAGCGCGTCCAGGAAGGCGTTGCCCGCGGCGTAGTTGCCCTGTCCCGCGGAGCCGAACGTGGCCGCCCCGGAGGAGAACAGCACGAACGCCGTCAGTTCGGTGTCCGCGGTGAGTTCGTGCAGATTGAGGGCGCCGTCCACCTTAGGCCGCAGCACCGCGTCCACCTGCTCGCCGGTGAGCGAGCCGAGGACACCGTCGTCGATGACGCCCGCGGCGTGCACGACCGCGGTCAGCGGATGCTCCGCGGGAACATCCGCCAGCACCGTGGCCAGCGTGTCGCGGTCCGCGGTGTCGCAGGCGGCGAACGTGACCGAGGCGCCCAGTTCGGCGAGACGTGCGGCCAGTTCCCCGGCCCCGGGGGACCGTTCGCCGCGGCGGCTGGTCAGCAGGAGCCGCCGCATCCCGTGCGCGTTCACCAGGTGTTCGGCCACCCGCCTGCCCAGCGCGCCGGTTCCGCCGGTGATCAGAACCGTGCCCTCCGGGGCGAACCGCGGCGAGGCCGGTTCCGCCGCGGGTGCGACCCGGACGAGGCGGGGAACGCGGAGGATCCCCGCGCGAACGGCGACCTGCGGTTCGCCGGAGGCGACGGCGGCCGGGACCAGGTGACCGGACGCCTCGTGAGCGTCGAGGTCCACCAGGATGAGCCGGTCCGGGTTCTCGGACTGCGCCGAGCGCATCAGGCCCCAGCTGGGGGCCTGCGCCAGGTCCGGCGCGCCGTCGCCATTACCGGTGCTCACCGCACCAGAGGTCAGCACGACAAGGCGAGCGGCGGCGAACCGCTCGTCGGCCAACCAGGTTTGCAGGACTTCGAGCATCCGGCGGGTGCCTGCCCGGGCCGCCGGAGCGAGCTCCCCGTCGGCGGCCGGGTAGGGCACCACCACGTAGTCGGGAACGGGAGCGCCCGCCCCGATCGCCTCGCGCAGCGAACCCAGGTCCGGGTAGTCCTCACCGAGCACCACCCACCGCCCGGTCCGTTCCGCGACCCCGGTCGCGAGTTCGGCCCAGTCGATCCGGAACAGCGCGTCCCCGGGGGTGGCCGGAACGGCGTCGGCCCAGTCGATCGGCCGTACCTCGACGGCGCTCGCCGACAGCACCGGGGCGCCGGTCACGTCGGCGGCGGCCAGCGCCACTGTGTCCGATGTGGACATACGCAGTCCGATCCGCAGCCGGTCGGCCCCGGTGGCGTGCAGGCGCACGTCCCGCCACCGCGCGGCGAACGGGGGCTCCGCGGCCGGCCGGAGCAGGCGGCACCCGTGCAGCGCCGCGTCCAGCAGCGCGGGATGCAGTCCGAACTCGCCCGCGTCGGAAGCCAGTTCCTCGGGCAGGTCCAGTTCGGCGAACAGCTCGTCCCCGCGCCGCCAGACCGCGCGGACCGCCTGGAACGCGGGCCCGTACTCCTGGTCGTCGTAGAACTCGCCGACCGGCACCGCGGTCGCCCCCTCCGGGGGCCAGGCGGTGAGGTCGACCGGCTCCGCCGCGTCGCCGACGACCAGCACGCCGGTGGCGTGCCGGGTCCACGGCTCGTCCTCCGCCGCGTTCTCGGGCCGGGCGTGGACGGCGACCACGCGCCGCCCGGTCTCGTCCGGGCCGCCGACCGTGAGCTGGAGCCGGACCGCGCCGCCCTCGGGCAGCACGAGCGGGGTCTCGGCGGCCAGTTCGGCGAGCCGGTCGCACCCGACCTGGTCACCCGCGCGGAACGCCAGCTCGACGAACACCGCCGGGGGCACCAGGGTCCGCCCGGCCACGACGCAATCGGCGAGCCACGGGTGGGAATGCGCGGAAAGGCGTGCGGTGAACAGGAACCCGCCCACCTCGGGCAGCGCCACGGCCGCGCCGAGCAGGGGATGATCGGCCGGGCCGAGACCGGCCGACGTGACGTCTCCGGTGGCCGCGGGAGTATCCAGCCAGAACCGCTCGCGCTGGAACGCGTAGGTCGGCAGCTCGACCGGCTTCGGATCGGCGGTGAAGACCGCGCTCCAGTCCACCGCGATCCCGTGGACGTGCGCTTCCGCGAGCGAGGTGAGGAACCGGTCCGGCCCGCCCTCGCCGCGGCGGAGAGTGCCGACGACCGCGGCGCTGTCCACGGTCTCCTGCACGGCCGCCTGCAGCACGGGGTGCGGGCTCGGTTCCAGGAACGCGGTGTGCCCGTCGGCGGTGAGCGCGCGGACGGTCCGCTCGAACAGCACCGGTTCGCGCGCGTTGCGGTACCAGTACCCGGCGTCCAGTTCGGCCGTGTCGACCGGGCCGCCGGTCACCGTGGAATAGAAGGGAATCTCGGCGGTCCGGGGCGCGACCGGGGCCAACTCGGCCAGCAGCCGCTCGCGCAGCGCCTCGATCTGCGCGGTGTGTCCGGCCGCGTCCGCGCCCCGGATTCGGCGGGCACGAATCTCCTGCTCCGCGAGCTCGGCCATCAGCTCATCGAGGGCCGCGGCCTCCCCGGCCACGGCGAGCGACGCGGGCCCGTTGACCGCGGCGATGGCCAGCCGGTCGCCCCATTTCGCCAGCCGCGGTTCGAGTTCCTCCGCGGGCAGCGACACCGACACCACGCCCCCGCGCCCGGAGAGTTCCTCGTCGATCAGGCGTGACCGCAAGGCGACCACCCGGGCGGCGTCCGACAGGGACAGCGCACCGGCCACGCAGGCCGCGGCCACCTCGCCCTGCGAATGGCCGACGACCGCGGCGGGCCGCACGCCGAAGGAGCGCCACAGCTCCGCCAGCGACACCATCACCGAGAACAGCACCGGCTGCACCACGCGCAGGCGGTCCAGGGTCGGCGCGCCCGGTTCAGCTCGCAGGACGGCGAGGACCGAGAAGTCCACGAAGGGGGCGAGTGCCTCGTCGCACTGGCGCAGCCGGTCGGCGAACACCGGCCAGGCGTCCATCAGGCCGACGGCCATCTCGGGCCATTGCGAACCCTGGCCGGGGAAGACGAAGGCGACCTTGCCGGGCACGGCCAGTCCCTGCGTCACGTTCGGGGCGGAGGTCCCGGTCCCGAGCGCGGCCAGTCCGGTCAGCAGCTCTTCGCGGCTCCGGCCGAGCACGGCCGCCCGGTGGGGATGTGCGGATCGGGTCGTGGCCAGGGCGAAGCCGAGGTCGGTCAACCGCTGCCCGGGGTGGTTCGCGACGTGCTCGGCCAGCCGCTCGGCCTGTGCCCGCAGCGCGGTTTCGCTTCGGCCGCTCACCACGAACGGCAGGACGGCGGGAAGCTCCTCGGGCTCGGACCGCTCGGCCGTCGCCGACGACGGCGGTTGTTCGAGGATGACGTGGGCGTTGGTGCCGCTGATCCCGAAGGAGGAGACCCCGGCGCGCCGGGGGTGTCCGTTCGCCGTCCAGTCCTGAGCCTCGGCCAGCACCCGGACGTCACCCGCGGTCCAGTCCACGTGCGGGGACGGCGCGTCGACGTGCAGCGTTCGCGGCAGCGTCCCGTGCCGCATGGCCATCACCATCTTGATCACCCCGGCCAGCCCGGCGGCGGCCTGGGTGTGCCCGAGGTTCGACTTGACCGAACCGAGCCACAGTGGACGGTCCCGGTCCTGGCCGTAGGTGGCGAGCACGGCGTGCGCTTCGATCGGATCGCCCAGCGCGGTTCCGGTGCCGTGCGCCTCGACCGCGTCGACGTCCGATGTGGACAGTCCCGCACTGGCCAGCGCCTGCCGGATCACCCGTTCCTGGGACGGGCCGTGCGGTGCGGTGAGCCCATTGCTCGCACCGTCGGAGTTGACCGCAGACCCGCGCACGACGGCCAGGACCGGATGCCCGTGGCGCTTGGCGTCGGAAAGCCGTTCCACCAGGAGCATCCCGACGCCCTCGGACATTCCGGTGCCGTCGGCCGCCGCGGCGAACGCCTTGCACCGCCCGTCCGTGGCGAGGACCCGCTGCCGGCTGAACGTGACGAACGGTTCGGGGGTGGAGATCACCGACGCCGCACCGACCAGGGCCATCGAGCATTCGCCGCCGCGCAGCGCGTGGCACGCCTGGTGCAGCGCCACCAGCGAGGCGGAACAGGCCGTGTCGACGGTGACCGCGGGTCCCTCGAAGCCGAAGGTGTAGGCCAGCCGCCCGGAGAACACGCTGCCCGCCGTACCGGTCGCCTTGTACCCCTCGAGATCCGCGGGGGCGCCCGCGAGCAGGGAGCCGTAGTCCTGGCCGTGCGTTCCGGCGAACACGCCGACCGGTTCGCCGCGCAGGGACGCCGGGTCGATGCCCGCCCGTTCGAATACCTCCCACGCGGTCTCCAGGAGCAGCCGTTGCTGGGGATCCATGGCGAGGGCTTCGCGGGGGTTGATCCCGAAGAACCGGGCGTCGAACTCGACGAGGCCATCGATGAACCCGCCCTCACGGAGGTAGGTCTTCCCGGCGCGTTCGGGATCGGCGTCGAAGAGCCGTTCCAGGTCCCATCCGCGGTCCGCGGGCATCGGCCCGATCGCGTCGACCTCGTCGGCGACCACCCGCCACAGTTCTTCCGGTGAAGTCACACCGCCCGGGAACCGGCAGCTCATCGCCACGATCACGATCGGGTCGTCCGAGCTGACCCGGGTGGCCTTCGCCGGTGCGACGGTCTTCCCGGGGGTGCCCAGCAGTTCCGCCGCCAGATGATCGGCGAGTACACCAGGCGTCGGGTAGTTGAAGATCAGCGTGGGCGAAAGGCGCAGCCCGGTCACGCCGCCCAGCCGGTTGCGCAGTTCCACCGCGGTCAGCGAGTCGAACCCGAGTTCCTTGAACGATCGGCCCGGATCGACCTCGGCGCTCGAAGCGTGCCCCAGGACCGTCGCGGCGTGGGTGCGGACCAGGTCGAGGAGGGCGCCGCCGCGGTCCTCCTCCGGGAGGGCGGCCAGCCGTCGCGCCAGGGTGGCGTCCCCGTCGCGGGCACCGGTCTCGGCGGCGCGCCGCGGCCGGGTTCGCACGAGACCGCGGAACAGCTCGGGCAGCGGTTCCAGTGTGGACAAGGCCCCGGTGTCCAACCGCACCGGCACGAGCGCGGCTTCCGCACGGCCGAGGGCGGCGTCGAACAGGCCCAGCGCCTCGTCGGCGGACAATGCTTTCGTGCCACCGCGGGCCATCCGGGCGAGGTCGGTCTCCGCCAGGCGACCGCCCATTCCGGCGGCCTCGGCCCACAACCCCCAAGCCAGCGAGACGGCTTGCTTTCCCCGGGCGCGGCGATGCCGCGCGAGCGCGTCGAGGAACGCGTTGGCCGCCGCGTATCCGGCCTGGCCGGGTGCGCCGAAGGTGGTGGCCGCCGAGGAGAACAACACGAAGGCCGCGAGGTTTTCCTCCCGGGTCAGCTCGTGCAGGTTCCACGCGCCGTCCAGCTTCGGCCGCAGGACGTGGTCGAGCTGCTCGGTGGTCAGGGATTCGATCACGGCGTCGTCGACCACGCCCGCGGTGTGCACCACGGCGGTCAGCGGGTGCTCGCCGGGGACCCGCGCGAGTGCCCGGGACAGCGCCTCGCGGTCGGCCACATCGCAGGCGACGAAGGTGACGTTCGCGCCCAGTCCGGTGAGTTCGTCGAGGAGTTCGGCCGCTCCCGCCGCCTCCGCGCCCCGGCGGGACAGCAACACCAGGTGCCGGATTCCGTGCGACACCACCAGATGCCGTGCCACGAGCCGGCCCAGCCCGCCGGTCGCCCCGGTGACCAGGACCGACCCTTCGGTGTCCAGGCGCGTGGGTTCCGCGTCGGTCGCGAACGCGCGCGCCAGCCTCGGCACGAGCACGCGACCCGAGCGCACCGCGACCTGGGGTTCGGCCGCCGCGAGCGCCGCCGGCAACGCCCAGGACGAGCCCTCCTCGCCGTCCAGGTCCACCAGCACGAACCGGCCGGGGTGTTCGGACTGCGCGGACCGCACGAGTCCCCACACCGGGGCGTGCACGAGATCCGGACCGCCGTCACCGGAAAGCACCGCGTCCCGGGTCACCACGACGAGCCGGGAGTCACCGAACCGCGAGTCGGCGAGCCAGGACCGCAGCAGGGACGACACCTCCGCCAGCAGGTCCCGCACCGGTTCCGCGACGCCGGTCTGCCCAGAGCCGCAGGTCACCACCACGGCCTCGGGCACCGGTTCGCCCCAGTCGACCGCCTCCGCGAGCGCTTCCAGATCCGCGTAGGCGCCGGACACTTCACCGGAAGCGGCCAGCCAGGCGTGCAGCCGCGGTTCGTCCTCGCCCAGGACCGCCCACCGGATCGGCTCGGGCCGCGCGTCCGCCACGGGAGTCCAGTCCACTCGGTACAGCGAGTCCGGCCGCGCGGCCCGCAGCTGTTCCGCCGAAGCGGGCCGTACCGCGAGGGAGTCCACCGAAACAACCGGGGTGCCGGTCTCGTCGGCGGCCAGCAGGGAAACCGCGTCCGGGCCCGCCGGGGTCAGCCGGACCCGGAGTGCCGCGGCGCCGGTGGCGTGCAACGTGACGCCGCTCCAGACGAAGGCGAGTCGCCGCTCCCCCGATCCGGCCGCGCCGAGTTCCATGCCCTGCACCGCGGCGTCGAGTGCGGCGGGGTGGATCCCGAACCGGGTCGCCTCCGCCTGCTGCTCCTCGGTCAGGCGAACCTCGGTGTAGATCTCCTCGCCCCGCCGCCAAGCGGCCCGCAGGCCCTGGAACGCGGGCCCGTAGTCCAGCCCCGATTCGGCCAGGCGGTCGTACAGTTCGGTGACCTCGAGCGCCTCCGCACCGGCGGGCGGCCAGTCCGCCAGCTCATCCGGGTCCGCCTGGTCACCGGGCGCCAGCGTGCCGACGGCGTGCCGCGTCCACGGGTCACGCGCCGCCGCGTCGCCCGGCCGCGAATGGATGCTCACCGTCCTGCCGTCGCCGCCCACGATCACCTGCAACTGGGCGTCGCGCTCGGAAAGCACCAGCGGCGCTTCCAAGGTCAGCTCGCCGAGCCGGTGGCACCCGATCTCCTGCCCCGCGCGCAGGGCCAGCTCGACGAACGCCGAACCCGGCACGATGGTCGCGTCGAGCACCACGTGATCGGCCAGCCACGCCTGGGTGCGCGTGGACAACCGGCCGGTCAGCACCAGCCCGTCGCCTTCGGCGAGGCTCACCGCGGCGCCGAGCAGCGGATGGACCGGCGCCGCCAGACCCAGCCCGGTCACGTCGCGCGCGCCGGTGGCGGCCTCCAGCCAGAACCGGCGTCGCTGGAACGCGTAGGTCGGCAGGTCGACCCGGCGGGCATCCCGTCCGGCGAACACCGCATCCCAGTCGACTGCCGGTCCCCGGGCGTGCAGTTCGCCGAGCGACCGCAGAAACCGGTCGAGTCCGGGCTCGTCCCGCCGCAGGGTGCCGAGCACCACGCCGTCGTGCACCGTTTCCTCGATGCTCATGGTCAGCACCGGATGCGGGCTCACCTCGACGAACGCCCGGTGTCCCTGCTCGGCCAGCCGCTCGATCGCGGCGCCGAACCGCACGGTTTCGCGCAGGTTCCGGTACCAGTACCCGGCGTTGGTCCCCGCCTGGTCGAGCCAGTCGCCGGACACGGTCGAGAAGAACGGAATCGACGGCCGCAGCGCCACCACCGGTTCGAGGGCCTCGGCCAGCCGTTCGCGCAGGTCCTCTACCTGAGCGGAATGCGAGGCGTAGTCCACCGGAATCGTCTTGGCCCGGATGTCCTCGCCCGCGCAGGCGGCGACCAGTTCCGCCAGGGCGCCCGGCTCGCCGGACACCACGGTCGACAGTGGACCGTTCACCGCGGCGACCGAGATCCGGCCATCCCAGCGGGCAACCCGCTCCCGGACCTCGTCGACCGGCAACCCCACCGAGACCATGCCGCCCCGGCCGGCCAGGGACTCGGCGATCAGCCGGGACCGCAGCACGACCACCCGAGCCGCGTCCTCGAGGGACAGCGCTCCCGCCACGTAGGCTGCGGCGATCTCGCCCTGGGAATGCCCCACCACCGCCGCGGGCTCGACCCCGTGGGAACGCCACAGCCGAGCCAGCGACACCAGCACGGCGAACAACACCGGCTGCACCACGTCCACCCGGTCGAGCGGGCCGCGCAGCGCGTCCGTCACCGACCAGTCCACAAGGGACTCCACAACCCCGGCGGATTCCGCCCACGCCTGGGCGAACACCGGCGAGGTGTCCAGCAGGTCCAGCGCCATCCCGGTCCACTGCGAACCCTGTCCGGGAAAGACGAAGACGGCCTGGCCCTCGACGTCGGCCACGCTCGTCGCGGCCGCACCGCGGGCGAGGGCGCGCAAGCCGCTCGACAGTTCGTCCCGGTCGGCGCCCACGACGACGGCCCGGTGTTCGAACCTCGCCCGGGTCGTCGCCAGGGAGTAGCCCACGTCCACCGGATCGAGCTCGCCGACCCGCGGCAGCAGGCGCTCTGCCTGCGCGCGCAGGGCCCGTTCGGTCCGGCCGGACAGCACCCACGGCACCGGACCGGCGGTCGCGCGGGCAGGCGCGGGTTCGGTGACCGGTGGGGGCTGTTCCACGATCACGTGCGCGTTGGTGCCGCTGACGCCGAATGAGGACACCCCGGCGCGGCGCGGACGATCGAGGCCCGGCCACGGGGTCGCCTCGGTGAGCAGTTCGACCGCTCCCGAAGACCAGTCCACATGCGGTGTCGGCGCGTCGACGTGCAGGGTTCGCGGCAGCAGCCCGTGCCGCATGGCCTCGACCATCTTGATCACCCCGGCCACCCCGGCGGCGGCCTGCACGTGCCCGATGTTCGATTTGACCGACCCCAGCAGGAGCGGGACCGCACGCTCCCGGCCGTAGGTGGCGAGCAGGGCGTTCGCTTCGATCGGGTCACCCAGGGTGGTCCCGGTCCCGTGCGCCTCGACGGCGTCCACATCGGACGGTTCGAGCCGGGCGTTGGCCAAGGCCTGGCGGATCACCCGTTCCTGGGAAGGACCGCTCGGCGCGGTCAGGCCGTTGCTGGCGCCGTCGGAGTTGATCGCGGAACCGCGGAGCACCGCGAGGACCGGATGACCGTGGCGCCGAGCGTCCGAGAGGCGTTCCACCAGCAACAGGCTCGCGCCCTCGCTCCACCCGGTGCCGTCGGCCGCCGCGGCGAACGATTTGCACCGGCCGTCGGCGGCCAGGCCCCGCTGGCGGCTGAATTCCACGAACACCGACGGGGTCGCCATCACGGCGACGCCGCCGGCCAACGCCAGCGAGCATTCGCCCGACCGCAACGCCTGCGCCGCCAGGTGCAACGCCACCAGCGACGACGAACACGCGGTGTCCACGGTGACCGCGGGACCTTCCAGCCCCAAGATGTACGCCACCCGCCCGGACACCACGCTGCCCGCGCCGCCGGTACCCAGGTAGCCCTCGACGCCTTCGGGTGGGGTGTCCAGCCGGGACGCGTAGTCGTGGAACATCACGCCCGCGAAGACACCGGTCCGGCTCCCGCGCACCCACGCCGGGTCGATGCCCGCCCGCTCGAACGCCTCCCAGGAAATCTCCAGCAGCAGCCGCTGCTGCGGGTCCATCGCCAGCGCCTCACGCGGCGAGATCCCGAAGAACTCGGGGTCGAAATCACCCGCGCCGTAAAGGAAACCGCCCTCACGCACATACGAGGTCCCGGGGTTGTCCGGGTCCGGGTCGAACAGTCCGGCCAGATCCCATCCCCGGTCCGCGGGGAACTCGGACACCGCGTCCACCCCGGCCGACACCAGGTCCCACAGTTCTTCCGGTGAGGTCACCCCACCCGGCAGGCGGCAGGCCATCGCCACGATCGCGATCGGTTCCCCGGAGTCGGCGACCTCGGCCGGAACCGACTCCACGTCACGAGTGCCCAGCAGTTCCGCGCGCAGGTGGTCGGCGAGCGCCGCCGGGGTCGGGCGGTCGAAGGCCACGGTCGCGGCCAGGGACAGGCCGGTGGCCGCGGCGAGCCGGTCGCGCAGGGCGACCGCGGAGCGCGAGTCGAAGCCGAGCTCTTTGAACGCCCGGCGCGCGGGGATCCGCCCCGGGTCGGGGTCGCCGAGGACGCTCGCGGTTTCGGTGCGCACCAGGTCGAGCAGCAGTTGGTCCCGTTCGGCGGCGGAGAGGCCGGACAGGCGGTTCCGCAGTGTGGTGGCCGCGCCGGGTCGCCGTTCGGTCGATCCACCGAACGCGCACAGGGCCTCCTCGTCGAGACGTGCCGCGAGGAGCACCGGCTCGCCGTCGCCCAACGCGAGGTCGAGCGCGGCGAGCCAGTCGGTGTCGTCCCCTGGACGTGCTCCCCGGGCGAGCGACACCGCGGGCAGGCCGTGCGCTCGCCGGTGGTGCGCGAGCGCGTCCAGGAAGGCATCGGCCGCGGCCTGGTCCGGGTCTTCTCCCGTCCCGAGGAGCGAATCGGCCGAGGAAAGCAGAACGAACGCCCGCAGTTCGGACTCCCGCGTCAGCTCGTGGAGTCGTCGCGCGCCTTCGACCCGGAGTTGCGGGTCCCCCTCCGCCGCATACACGACCGCGCGCAGCGGCTGCTTGCCGGAAATCTCCGTCAGCAGGTCCTCCAGCGCGGCGGGATCGGCTACCTCCGCGGAAACCACGCGGGCGCCGGTGAGCTGCCGGGCCACCACGCCGTCCCGGTCACCGACGACGAGGACCGTGCCCTCGTCGATGCCCGAGGCCGCTCGGGCGGTCGCCGCCCGTACGGGAACCAACCGGGGCGCGCGCAGCACGCCCGCGCGCAGTGCCAGCTGGGTTTCTCCGGACCGGATCGCGGTGACGATGTCGGCGGCGGAACCGTCCCCGGCGTCCAGCAGGGCCAGCCGCTCGGGATGTTCGGCCAGTGCCGCGCGCACCGCGCCCCACAGCGGCGCGTTCACCAGGTCGGTCACGTCCTCGCCCGCACCGGCGGAGATCGCGCCCCGGGTCACGAAGACCAGGCGCGCGCCGGTGTAGGCGTCCTCGGCGAGCCAGGCCCGCAGCAGTTCGCGAACCTCGTCCGCGTCTCCGCTCGCGGCGCCGACGCGCGGTGCCAGCACCACCTCCGGCACTACCGCACCGTCCGCGAGCGCATCCCGCAGCGCAGCAAGGTTTCCGTAGGTCTCAACGGCCACCTCCGTGTCGCGCAGCCCGAGGTCATCGGTGCCCAGCACCGCCCACCGGCCCGGTCGCTCCTCGGTCGCCGGGGCCGCGGCAACCGGCGCCCAGTCCACCCGGAACAAGGACTCGTGTGCCGAGTCGCGCACCAGATGCGGCCGCGCGGGCTCGTCCAGCAGCTTGCGCCGGGCCACCTTTCCCGATGCCGTCCGGGGAATCGCTTCGACCTCGTGGACCTCGGCCGGAACCTTGAAGTACGACAACCGTTCGCGGCATACCGCGACGATGCGCTCGGCATCGACGACACCGGCGATCTCGGGCACCACGTACGCGACCGGGACCTCGCCGAGCGCCTCGTCCGGCTTACCGGCGACGGCGACGTCCGCCACGCCGGGGACCGCGCGCACCACGTCCTCGACCTCGGCCGGGTGGATGTTCTCGCCGCCGCGGATGATCAGTTCCTTGATCCGCCCGGTGATGGTCAGGTAACCGAGCCCGTCGCGACGGGCCAGATCCCCGGTGCGGTACCAGCCGTCCCGCAGTGCGGAAGCCGTGGCCTCCGGCTGGTTGTGGTACCCGAGCATCACGTTCGGGCCGCGGACCCAGACCTCTCCCTCGTCGCCGGGCTCGGCGTCCTCGCCGGTGTCCGGCCGCACCACGCGCACCTTGAGCCCGGGGACCGGGAGACCGCACGAACCGGGGACCAGCGCACCGGTCGGCCGGCTCATCGTGATCGCGCCGCAGGTCTCGGTGCTGCCGTAGCTGTCCACCAGCCGGACCCCGAAGGTGTTCTCGAACGACTCGCTCAGCGTCGCCGAAGTGACCGCGCCGGTGACCATGCAGACCCGGAGCCCGTCCGCGTCCAGCCCTTCGGTGCGAGCCTGCTTCAGCAGGTCGTGGTACATCGTGGGAACGCCGACCAGGAAGGTGAACCGCTCTTCGTGCAGCACCCGCACCACGTCGTCGCCCGCGAAACCGTCCGCGATCCTCGCCGTGGCGCCCACCGCGACCACCCCGTGCAGGCACAGGATGTGGGCCAGGGAATGGGACATCGGCAACGGCCACAACAGGTGGTCCGCGGGCGACAGTCCGAGCAGCGGCGCGTAGCAGGCCGCCACCGACCACAGGCAGTTCTCCTGGGTCGAGAGGACTCCTTTGGGGTGGCCGGTGGTGCCCGAGGTGTAGAGCATCCAGGCCGCCTCGTCCAGCGGCAGGTCGTCGCGCGGCGGGGCCTCGGGATCCGTGGTCGCCAAGGTCTCGAAGGACAGCGCGTCCGAGCCGGGCCCCGTCGCGCCCGCCACGACGACGGTGAGGTCGGCGCGCTCGCCCGCCACCCCGCGCAGTTGCGCCAGATGCGCGTCATCGGTGATCACCACTCGCGCGCCGCTGTCCTGGAGGATGTGCTCGAGTTCGCGGTCGGAGGTCCGCGGATGGACCGGCACGCCCACCGTGGCGGCGCGGACCGCGGTCAGGTACCCCTCGACGACCTCGACGCTGTTGTTGAGCCAGATCAGCACCCGTGCGCCCCGCGGCACACCGGCATCGGCCAGGTGTCCGGCCAGCCGTGCGGTCCGGCGTTCCAACTCCGCGTAAGTCACGCCGCGGCGCGCGTCGGAGAAGGCAACCTTCTCACCTCGTCGCCCGGCATGCGCTCGAAGCAGATCGGGCAACGGCCGGATCAGCTCGGATCGCGCCATGAAGTCGCCTCCTGGTTTCGCTCATACACCGGCATGCTCGACTCCCGCGGCGGAAGAAAACCCGGCACGAATTACCTCGGCCTATTTTCGAACCCCAGCACGAAAATCAAAGCTCGCCATTGATCGACAGACAACGCTGTCGTCCCCACAGAAAAGCCCGAACCATGGTGAGTTCACCCAAGGAATCACGGCCAGCGTAACCAGGCCTCCTACTCAAGTACAACCCTGACCCCAGCTTAGGGATGACCCCGAAAACCGGCCCCACCAGCACCCCCTAGCCCCGTCCCGGCACCCCCTCCCCTACCCCTTATTCAGTTTTCCCAAGTCGAGACACCATCCCGTCGTTTCCCGACCCGACAAAGTACGGTAAACCTGAGAACTACCCGATGCTACTTGCGAATGAGCCAGAATCGCGCTTAGCATCCGGTCAGGTGCAAAGTCGCCCTTATCAGGGCCCGGCTTCCGGGCCGGACCGACAGTTTTCCTGGGGTCTTAAATGACACAAACGCAAGTTTTGGTCCCTGCTGTCTCCACCGACGACGGCGCGGTGAGCGCGGAACCGGCCGGGTCCGCGCCGAGAATCATCGGCGTCGGCACGGCCGTACCGGCATTTTCCTACTCGCAGGAAGAGCTGCTCGACGTGTTCCGCATCGAGGACCCGCGAGTGCGGTCGGTGTTCCTGAACAGCGCGATCGAACGTCGTTTCCTGAACCTGCCGCCCAAGCTGCCCGACGGCGCGCGGCGCATGGAGACCCAGGGGGAGTTGCTGGAGAAGCACCGCACCCACGGCATCGAGATGGGCGCGCGGGCCCTGCAGTCCTGCCTCAAGCAGGCCGAGGCCGACCTCGACGATGTCAGCTATCTGTGCTGCGTGACCTCGACCGGTTTCCTCACCCCGGGTTTCAGCGCGCTGGTGATCCGCGAACTGGGGCTGCGGCACGAGTGCAGCCGCCTCGACGTGGTCGGCATGGGCTGCAACGCGGGGCTCAACGGCCTCAGCGCGGTCGCCGGCTGGTCCCGGGCACATCCCGGCCGCTTGGCCGTGATGTTGTGCATCGAGGCGTGTTCGGCGGCCTATGTCTTCGACGGGACGATGCGCACGTCGGTGGTCAACAGCCTGTTCGGCGACGGCTCCTCGGCGGTGGCCGTCCTGGCCGATCCCGAGGACCGGCGCGAGGGACCCACGATCCTGAAGTTCGCCAGCTGCATCGTGCCCGAGGCGATCGACGCCATGCGGTACGACTGGGACGACAAAGAGGGCAAGTTCAGCTTCTTCCTCGACCAGGAGGTGCCCTACGTCGTCGGCGCGCACGCCGAGATCATCATCGATCGGCTGCTCGCCGGAACCGATCTGCGCCGCAGTGACATCTCGCACTGGATCATCCACTCCGGCGGCAAGAAGGTCATCGACTCGGTCATGGTCAACCTCAACCTCACCCGCCGCGATGTGCGGCACACCACGAGCGTGCTCCGGGACTACGGCAACCTGTCCAGCGGCTCGTTCCTGTTCTCCTACAGCGGTCTGGTGGACGAGGGCGTGGTGAACCCCGGTGACTACGGCGTGCTGATGACGATGGGGCCGGGTTCGACGATCGAGACGGCCCTCATTCAATGGCGGCCCGGTGACGAGTCGCGATCCCGGTGATTCCCGATCAGGAGATGAGTGACCCAGATGTCTTCGAATGACGTTCGTACCCGGCCGGCCGATCACGGGGCCATCCGTCTCGAGCTGACCGGCGGCGGTGCGCTGGCATCGTCGCTGGTCGTCAGCGTGAACGAGTTCTGCGACCAGGTGGAGGACGCGGTTTCCGGCGGAGACCGCCCCCTGGGCGTGGTGCTGATTTCCCCGGGCACCGGCCCGGAACCCGAAGAAGTCGGCATCCGGCTGGTGAACCGGTGGGAACGCGTGCTGCGCAGGGTCGAGCGGCTGGGCGCGGTGACCATCGCGGTGGTCGAGCGGGACTGCGCGGGCCCGGCGGTCGAACTGCTCCTCGCGACCGACTACCGGCTCGGGGCGGCGAACGCGAACCTGGCACTGCCGGTCGGCACGGGACAGTTCTGGCCGGGCATGGTCCTCCACCGCCTGGCCAACCAACTCGGCGTCTCCCGCACGCGGCAGTTGCTCCTGCGCTCGCCGGAGCTGCCCGCGGCACGCGCGGCCGAACTGGGCCTGCTCGACGAGATCACCGAGGACCTCGCCGGTTCACTCGCCGCTGCCGTGGAATCCTTCCGCACGGTCGACGGGCCGGAGTTCGCCGTCCGGCGGCGACTGCTGCTGGACGCGCCCACCACGACCTTCGAGGACGCGCTGGGCGTGCATCTCGCCGCCTGCGACCGATCCCTGCGCCGCGCCGCCAAGGACGTCGCGGATTCCGCCGCGATGGCAACGCTCTGAGGCCCCCGATGACCGCCACCGACCTGATCACCGAGCAGTTCGACGGCCCGCTCGGAGCGGACGCGGACGCGCTGGCCGTCCACCTGAAGTCGGGCGAGCTGATCCTCTCCGGACTGCCACCGAAGCCGGAACGAACCGAAGAACAGCAGGCGGTCGCCGACGGTGTCCACCACGCCCACCGCCAGGCGCGGGCCCGGTTCCTGCGGTCGCACGTCGTGGAGGTCTACGACCAGGTGACGGCGGGGCGCACGAGCCGCCTCCGGCTCGCCGAGCTCGCCTACGCCGCCGCGGACGCGTTTCCCGGTCTGGTGCCCACCGCACAGGAGATCGCCGAGGAACGCCGCCACGTCCAGGCCGCCAAGGATGGGCGCGAGATCGACCAGGGCGTGTTCTTCCGGGAAGTGCTGCGGCAGCCCGAGATCGGCACACACCTGACCGAGACCATGCTGCTGCCCACGGCGAGAGCGCTCGCGTTGCTACCGGAGTACCGCCGCACCGGCGACGTGCGCCTGGACACGGTGCACATCGAGCGGCGGTCGGGTGCGGCACACCTGACCGTGTCCAATCCGGACGCGCTCAACGCGGAGGACAACGGGCTGATTGACGATCTGGAGACGGCAGTCGACCTCGCGCTACTCGACGACGATGTGCACGTCGGGGTGCTGCGGGGCGGGCCGATGTCCCATCCGCGCTACCTGGGCAAGCGCGTGTTCAGCGCCGGAATCAACCTGAAGAAGCTGCACGAGGGCCAGATCTCGTTCGTGGACTTCCTGCTGCGCCGCGAGCTCGGCTACCTCAGCAAGCTCGTCCGCGGGCTGCTGGTCGACGAGGACGAGGCGGCATGGCCACGGCGATTCCACGACAAACCGTGGATCGCCGCGGTGGACACGTTCGCCATCGGCGGCGGCGCGCAGCTGCTCATGGTCTTCGACCATGTCATCGCCGGTGCGGACGCCTACTTCAGCTTGCCCGCGGCGCAGGAGGGCATCGTGCCGGGTGCGGCCAACTTCCGGCTGAGCAAGCTGGCCGGTCCCCGGCTGGCGCGCCAGGTCATCCTGTCCGGCAGGAAGATCTGGGCCGCCGAGCCCGAGGGCCGGTTGCTCTGCGACGAGGTGGTCGATCCCCGGGAGATCGACGCGGCCGTCGAACGCGGCGTCGAGCGGCTGGCCAACCCGGCCGTCGCGGCCAACCGCCGGATGCTGAACCTGGCCGAGGAACCGCTGGACGGATTCCGGAACTACCTGGCGGAGTTCGCGGCGGAACAAGCCCTTCGGCTGTACAGCGCGGACGTTCTGGACAAGGTGCGCCGAGCCTGGTCACGAGGGGAGAAACGGTGACCCAACTGGTGAACCTCGCCCCGATCGCCGGAAAGGTCTTCAGCACCGGCTGGCGGGCGGCGCGCGGTGGCACACTTGAGATCGTCGAACCCGCCACCGGCCGGATGCTGACCGAGGTCGGGCTCGCCACCGCGGCCGATATCGGGGAGGCGGTCCGATCGGCCCGGGCGGCACAACCGGCCTGGGCGGCAGTGCCCCCGGCGGAACGCGCCGAGCTGTTGCGCCGGGTCGCACGCCTGCTTGAGGACAGGCGAGGAGAGGTCGCCGCCTGGCTGATCCGCGAAGGCGGTGCGATACCGGCCAAGGCGAAGTTCGAGATTCAATCCACTGTGGACGAACTGTGGGTCGCCGCCGCCCTGCCCACTCAGCCGCACGGCTGCCTGCTGCCTTCCGTCCCGGGATGCGACAGCATCGGGCGCCGGGTCCCCCTCGGCGTGGCCGGGGTGATCAGCCCGTGGAACTTCCCGCTGGTACTCGCGATGCGGGCAGTGGCCCCGGCCCTCGCCCTCGGCAACGCCGTCGTCCTCAAACCCGACGTGCACACCGCGGTCTCCGGCGGGTACGTGGTGGCGAGGCTCTTCGAGGAGGCCGGACTGCCCGACGGTGTCCTGCACGTCCTGCCCGGAGACGCCGAACCCGGTAAGGCCCTGGTCGAGGATCCCGAGGTGGACCTGATCGCGTTCACCGGGTCGACGGCCGTCGGCCGGGAGGTCGGCGCGGCGGCCGGGCGCGCGCTGAAACGGGCTTCCCTCGAACTCGGCGGGAACAACGCGCTGATCGTCCTGGACGACGCGGATCTGGACGCGGCGAGTTCCGCCGGCGCCTGGGGCGCGTTCCTGCACCAGGGGCAGGTCTGCATGACGGCCGGTCGGCACATCGTGCACGAGGCGGTGGCCGACGAGTACCTCGAC
Organism: Amycolatopsis anabasis; assembly: GCF_009765355.1. Taxonomy (GTDB): domain Bacteria; phylum Actinomycetota; class Actinomycetes; order Mycobacteriales; family Pseudonocardiaceae; genus Amycolatopsis; species Amycolatopsis anabasis. The sequence continues at coordinate 63,461 of NZ_VTHK01000044.1, forward strand.
AAGCTGACCCTGCGTGCGGACAAACTGGCGGTCGGCGATCCCTGGACCGAGAAGGTGGACCTGGGGCCGCTGATCAACGCCGCCCAACTGTCCCGAGTGGACACGATCGTGCGGGACACGGTCGCCGCCGGCGCGGTGCTGCGCACCGGCGGAACTTTCCGAGATCTCTGCTACCGCCCGACCGTGCTGGCGGGCGTCACCACCGCGATGCCCGCCTGCACCGAGGAGATCTTCGGCCCGGTCGCCCCGGTCATCGTGGTCCGGGACGAGGACGAGGCCGTCGCGGTGGCCAACCAGACCGAGTACGGGCTGGTCGCGGCGGTGCAGACCGGCTCGGTGGAACGCGGCACAGCCCTGGCGGATCGGCTGCGGACCGGCATCGTCCACGTCAACGACCAGACGGTGAACGACAACGCGTTCGTCCCCTTCGGCGGCACCGGCGCGTCCGGCAACGGCAGCCGCCACGGCGCGCTGCACAGCTGGGACGAGTTCACCCGCTGGCAGTGGCGCACCGTCCGGCAGACCGCGCCGCAGTACCCGTTCTGAGCCGGGAAGGATCCGATGGCAGAGCAACCGCGGGTCAGCTACCGCAAAGACGGCCACGTGGCCTACGTGACCCTCGATCGCCCGGACGTGCTCAACGCGATGGATCTGCGCATGCACTCCGAACTCGCCGAGATCTGGGACGACTTCGAACGCGACGACGAGATCTGGGTCGGCGTCCTCACCGGTGCGGGTTCCCGGGCCTTCTCGGTGGGCCAGGACCTGAAGGAACTCGTGGCCCGGGTCGAGAACGGCGAAGGGCCGTCGACCTTCGGCAGCCGCGGCAAACCGGGCTGGCCCCGGCTCACCGAACGGTTCGCGCTCGCGAAACCACTGATCGCGCGGGTCAACGGCTACGCGTTGGGTGGCGGGTTCGAACTGGCGCTCGCCTGCGACATCGTCGTCGCGGCCGACCACGCGACCTTCGCGCTCCCCGAAGCGCGCCTCGGGCTGATGGCCGGGGCGGGCGGGCTGTTCCGGTTGTCCCGGCAGGTCCCGTTCAAAACGGCGATGGGCTATCTGCTGACCGGCCGGCGCCTCACCGCGTCCCGGGCGTTCGAACTGGGCCTGGTCAACGAAGTGGTACCCGCCGATCGCCTGGACGAGTGCGTCGACGGCTGGGTGGGCGACATCCTCCGCTGCGCCCCGCTGGCGGTGCGCGCGATCAAGGAAGCCGCCACCACTTCCGTCAACCTGCCGCTGGACCGGGCGTTCGCGACGCGTTACGTCTGGGAGGAACGGCGGATGCACAGCCGGGACGCGCGCGAAGGGCCCCTCGCCTTCGTGGAGAAACGCCCACCGGAATGGACCGCCACGTGATCAAGCGGTCTTCCGTTCACATTTCTCACCGGACGAGAGCCGGTCCACCGAATTTCGAAAGAGCTGCGCGGCCGAGACCAGGGTCACATGACGATTCCAGCCGATCCATGACCGCCCCTCGAAATGGTCCAGCCCGAATTCTTCCCGCATTTCACGGTAGCCGGTTTCCATTCGGCGGCCGAGTTCGAACGGCCGGGTGAACGGCACTCCCCCGACCCGCATCAGGCACGGCAGGCGGCGGCGCCGCAGCGCGTCCCGGAACTCCGCCACGTCACCGTAGGCGCGGCCCACCACCACGATCGCCGGCCGCAGTCCCCAGGCGAGCAGATCGTCCAGCATCTCCACCGCCATCGCCCAGCGGGGCCGGTGACGTTCCGTGGCGGGTATGCCGCATCGGCGGCGACGGCGAGCGATTTCCGCGACCTCGCCCGGATCGGTCGCCGTCGTGTCGTCCCAGTCCTCCGGCACGAACAATCGCCAGTTCACCGCGGCCGACACGCCGTCGCCGACCAGCCGGACGCTCACCGCGGCCTGGCAGTTGGCGATCTTGCCGTGGGTGCGGTCGAACTGCCGGGTGACGCACGGTGATCCCGCACCGTCCTTCGGGAACCCGAGATCGCCGATCACCCAGGCGACCGTCCGGGTACGCGCCGCCGCGCGCCGGGCCAGCCGCGCCCGCACCGCCCCGGTATCCCAGGTGGAGGACGTCACGAACTGCTGCAGCACCTGGTGGTCGACCGCCAGCCGTTGCGCCATCGACGACATCGACTTCCGGCCGCCGTCGAGCAGCAGGCCCCGTAGGTAGAGTTCCGCCTTCGCCCGCTGGTCGGCCCGCCGCAGCGGGGTGAACACGTCTGCCGCGAACTCGCTCAGCGGGTCGCGCCCCGCGGCCTCCGCATGCCCCATATCCCGTCCACCCACCTCGGCAGTCGTCGTTGCCTCCAGTGCCAGGACACCAGCTTCAGCCACCGCGATAATGACCGTCTAACGACCCGCAAACGTGGGATAACAACATCATTTCTCCGCTCCGGCGAGAACCGAATAGGGGTTGGCTTAGGAGAGCCGAAAATTAGGGGCTTGACCCGCCGACTCGGACATTAATAGCCTGCACTTGTCCTGCCCTGATCGGAGCTTTCCCGGCGGGCTCACCCTTTGTTCCGGCCGCCCATTCGTCCGCGAAAGCACCTCGCCACGCACGCGACCGATAGCGGCGCGACAACATTGCGGAGGTTCAGTGACGACTGACCAGTCAGCCCATCGGCTCGCCGTCCTCGGTGCGGGAGTGATGGGGACGAGTATCGCGACGCTGGCGATCGGACACGGGGTGCCCGTCGTGCTGGTCGACATCGACCGGGCCGCGCTCGATCGTGCCCGGGCCACGATCGCCGGGCAGTTGCGGCACGCCCAACTGATGGCGGCGCTGCCCGCCGACCGCGCGCCCGGTGAACTGGTGACCAGCGGATCCGTCCGGGACGCGGCGGACGCGACCGCCGTCATCGAAGCCGTCACGGAACTCACCGAGTCGAAGGCCACCGCGCTGGCCGAAGCTTCGGCGGTGATCCGGCCGGGCACGCCGCTGATCTCCAACACCTCGGGCATCCCGATCGACGAGATGGCCGACTGGGCCGAGCGGCCCCGCGAACTCCTCGGCACGCATTTCATGAACCCGCCGTACCTGATCCGGATGGTCGAAGTGATCCGAGGACCACGCACCGGCGACGCCGCGATGGCGGCGGCCGCCACGCTGCTGACCGCGCTGAACCGGCAAGCGGTGGTGGTGCGGGACGCGCCCGGGTTCGTCACCAGCCGGCTGCTGCACCCGATGATCAACAACGCCGCCCGGATCGTCGGCGAAGGCACCGCCTCGGTGGAATCGGTGGACGAGCTGATGCAGGGCTGCCTCGGACACCCGACCGGCCCGCTGCGCACGGCCGATCTGATCGGACTGGACAACCTCGTCGACTCGCTCAATGTCCTGCACAAGCGCACCGGGGACGAGAGCTGCCGCCCCTGCGAACCGCTGCTGGCCAAGGTGCGGAACGGCGACCTCGGCCGCAAGACCGGCCGAGGTTTCTACGACTACGGAAAGGCAATGCCGTGACGACTGACGCACCCGTGACCCCGGAGGCCATCCAAGCCTCGTTGCTGAGCCTGCTCGAGGCGAGGACGAAGACTTCCTTGACGACCGATCAGGAGCTGTTCGCCTCCGGCCTGGTCTCCTCGATGTTCGCCATGGAACTGGTCGTGCACATGGAGCAGACCTTCGGCGTGGCCATCGTCGGGCCCGACCTGAAGCTGGACAACTTCCGCACCGTCGAGAAGATGACCGCGCTGGTGCTGCGCCTGCGGGAGCCGTCCACGGTGACGAGCGGTGCCTGAGGTCCTCGTCGAGGAACGCGCGCTCGTCGACGCGCTCGTCGGCGATCAGGCCGAGGAATGGGATCTGGCCGGGCTCCTGCCCGTCGAGGTGCTCCGCAAGCTCGGCGCGCGTGGGCTGCTGTGCGCACAGGTGCCCGAAACCTACGGCGGGCCCGGCGCGGGGAGCTTGGACAACGGCGCGTTCACCGCGCACGTGGGCAGCCTGTGCAGTTCCCTGCGCAGCGTGATGACTTCGCAAGGCATGGCCGCGTGGACGATCCAGCGGATGGGTGCCGTCGACCAGCACCGCGCCTACCTGCCGCTGCTCACCAGCGGGCAGCTGGCGGCCGTCGGGTTCAGCGAACCGGAAGCCGGCAGCGATCTGTCCGCGCTGCGCACCGAGATCCGCAGGGACGGTGACTCGGTGGTCATCGACGGGCAGAAGGTGTGGATGACCGGCGCCTACTACGCCGACCTGCTCGTGGTGTTCGGCCGGTTCGACGACGGCGCGGCCGCCGTCGTGATCCCGGCTTCGGCGCCGGGGGTGTCCGTGGAGCGGGTCCCCGATCCGCTCGGCTGCCGTGCCGCCGGACACGCGCACGTTCGCCTCGACGCGGTACGGCTGCCCGAAGACAGCGTCCTCGGGGGCGGCGGTCAGTCGTTGCCCATGCTGCTGACCACGGCGCTCGCCTACGGCCGTTTCTCGATCGCCTGGGGCTGCGTCGGCATCCTGCGTGCCTGCCTGCGCGCGACTGCCACGCACGCCAGGTCCCGTACGCAGTTCGGCAAACCGCTCGCCGAGCACCAACTCGTCGCCCGGCACCTCGCCGAGTTGCTGGCCTCCGAGCAGGTCGCCACCCGCGTCTGCGAGCACGCCAGCCGTTGCTGGGACTCGGGTTCGCCGGACGTCGTGACGGCCACCGTGCTCGCCAAGCACGTCAGCGCGGGCCACGCCGCCCAGGGTGCGGCCACGGCGGTGCAGGTCCTGGCCTCCGCGGGTGCTCGGGACGGCCACGTGGTCGCCCGGGCATACCGGGACGCGAAATTGATGGAAATCATCGAAGGCAGCAACGAAATCTGCCAGCTGATCCTGGCCGAACACGCCGTCTCGCGGGCGGAGTGACCAGCTTGAGGAGGATTCTGTGCCTGACCAGCCGACCCTGGTGAAATGCCTGGTCTGGGACCTGGACAACACCCTGTGGCAGGGAACCCTGCTCGAGGATGCCGAAGTGCGGCTCTCCGACGCGATCCGCCAAGTGGTCGTCACCCTCGACTCCCGCGGCATTCTGCAGTCGGTCGCCAGCAAGAACGATCCGGACCTGGCCCTGGCGCGCCTGGAGGAACTGGGCATCGCGGAGTACTTCGTGCTGCCCAAGATCGGCTGGGGGCCCAAGTCCGAGTCGGTGCGCCAGCTCGCGGACCAGCTGAAGTTCGCGCAGGGCACGATCGCGTTCATCGATGACCAGCCGACCGAACGGGCCGAAGTCAACTTCCACGCGCCGCAGGTCCGGTGCTACTCCGCCGAACAGGCGCTCACGCTCGTGGACCTTCCCGAGTTCAGCCCGAAGACGGTGACCGTCGACTCCCGGCGACGGCGTGCGATGTACCAGGCGAGCTTCCGGCGCGAAGCGGAACAGGCCACCTTCACCGGTCCGGACGAGGAGTTCCTCCGCTCGCTCGAGCTGGTGATGCGCATCGGGCGAGCGACCGGGGAGGAGCTTTCCCGCGTCGAGGAGTTGACCCTGCGCACCAGTCAGATGAACGCGACCGGGGTGCACTACTCGGACGCGACGCTGCGCGGCCTGCTGGCCGACCCCGATCACGAGGTCCTGGTGACCACCCTCGCCGACCGTTTCGGGCCGCACGGCGCGGTGGGAGTTCTCTTGCTGGAAAAGCATCCGGCGCTGTGGCACCTCAAGTTGCTGGCCACCTCGTGCCGGGTGGTCTCGTTCGGCGCGGGGGCGGCGATCCTGAACTGGCTGACCGACCAGGCCAGCCGGGCCGATGTCCATCTGGTAGCCGATTTCCGGCGGACCGAACGGAACCGCATGATGGAGATCGCCTATCGCTTCGCGGGGTACTCCGACGAGCCCTGCGGATGCCTCACCGCACTCGTCCCCGCCGGGCTCGACGACCTCCAGCGACTGCATCTGGTCCCCGCCCCGCAGAGCGCTCCCACCACCATGCGGCTCACCGCGCCGGACCTGGCCGCGAACCACGCTGTGCCGCGGCCAAGCCCCGCACGCTGAGCGTCACACCGAGTTCTTGCGCGCCAGCGTGATGCCGTCGGCCATCGGGAGCATCGAGAGCTCCACCCGGGCGTCTTCCCGGAGAAAGGCGTTGAGTTCGCGAATGGCCACGGTGTCCGGGTCCTGAACGGCTGGATCGAGGACCCGGCCGAAGAACAGCGTGTTGTCGAGAATGATCAGGCCACCGTCGCGTACCAGCACCAACGCGGACTCGTAATACCTCCGATAATTCAGCTTGTCCGCGTCGATGAAAGCGAGATCGACGCTGCCAGGTCCCTGTTCACCAATGAGCGCGTCGAGGGTGTCGGTGGCCGCGCCGATGCGGACGTCGATTCGATCCGCCACGCCCGCGCGTTCCCAGTACGGGACCGCGATGCCCGGCCACTTGTCGGTGATGTCGCAGGTGATCAGGCGTCCGTCGGCCGGAAGCGCCCGCGCCATGCACAGCGTGCTGTAGCCGGTGAACGTACCGATCTCGAGGACCGTGCGCGCTCCGGTGAGGCCGACGAGAAAAGCGAGTAGTTGACCTTCTTCGGCCATGACCTGCATTGCTTCACCCATCGGAAATTCCGCGGTTTCCGCCCTGAGGTCACGTAGATTCGTGTCATCTCGCAACGAGACGTCGCGAACATAGTCAAGCAGTTCCGGTGATGCGGCGAGTTGATTTGCCATTACCACACAATAGTACTCCGACGACGGTTTGGGCGAGAGCAAGAGGAACGACCACGCAACCAATCCACCAACGCAGGGGCAATCGACCCTTAGTCGAACCCCTACCGCACCCCCAGCCAAGGACACGGCCGGAGACGAACGAGGCGGGAAGAATTCTCCGCGCCAACTTAACAAAGTCCGATCACCCGCACTCGTGCCCTCTAGACCACCACCGATAAAATTTCGATGAAATCCCGATGTAAGCAGACTGAAATTTCAACTTGTACCGCTGCCAGCTCGACGGGCAGTCCCGGCTGCCAGTTGAAACATTCTCAGAACGTGGCCGTAACCGCTGGTCACAGCCATCGCCTCCACCCTGTCGGCAGCTAACCAATTCGGGGGATGTATCACAACAACACTATGTACCGACTGTGTGCGAAGACTTTACGAGCCACCCCGGTTGCCGGTAGATTTGACCGCAATGTCGGCTCTGACGGTCGTCGCCACTTTGCACGACAAGCGACCGCGACGACTCGCGCCGACGGCTGGGGACTGGGGTAGAAAGGACAACCATGCACTTGGCGGAGCGGCGCAAGGAATTAGGTGTCCTTAAAGGACTTCTCGCGCACTGCCGACAGAACCGTGGACAGATCGCGCTGATCACCGGAGGCATCGCGACCGGAAAGACACAACTCTTGAACGCGTTCGCGAACCACGCGCTCGAGTCCGACGTTCTGGTGCTGACCGCCACCTGCTCCAGAGCGGAGCAGACCCTCCCCCTGGGTGTCATGGGCCAGTTGTGCCAAGGGGCAGGCCTGCCACCTGCGGTGCGGCGCCGCGCGACGGAACTGCTCGACGAGCACGCCCGGCTGCCGACCGCCCCCCAGGGGGACCGGGAGCCGCTCGACGGACCCGACGCCAAGGTGTTGCACGGCCTGTGCGCGTTGATTCTCGACCTCGCCCGGGAGCAGCCGCTGGTGCTGGGCATCGACGATGTCCACTTCGCGGACCCGCAGTCGTTGCAGGCGCTGCTGTACCTGCAACGAAGGATGCGGTCCGTCCAGGTCTTGATGATCCTCAGCGAGTGGACGCGGCCCCGCCCGAAACAGTTGCCCTTCCACTCGGAGGTGACCCGGCTGCCGTACTTCAGCCGGCTCCGCCTCGCGCCGCTGTCGCGCACGGGAGTGGCCGACGTCCTCGCTCAGCAGCTCCATCCGGAGACCGCTCGTCAGCTCGCCATGGCATACCACCAGAAGAGCGGCGGAAATCCGCTCCTGGTGCATGCACTGCTGGAGGACTATCTCGCCAGCGAGAATTCCGAAGACGTCACGTACCGGCCGGAACCGGTAGTGGGCGAAGCCTTCGGCCAGGCCGTGCTGACCTGCCTGCACCGCTGGGAACCGATCCTGCTCGAGGTCGCGCGCGGACTGGCGGTGCTGGACGAATCGGCCTCACCCCAGTCGCTCGGCCGGTTGCTCGACCTGCCGGCCGATTCCGCCGCGCAGGCGCTCGACGTGCTCACCATGGCTGGTTTGCTGGACAACGCCCGGTTCCGGCACCCCACGGCCCGCGACGCCGTGCTCAACAGCCTCCCCGCTGCGGAGTTCGCGAGGCTGCACCTGCGAGCGGCGGAACTCCTGCACCAGGACGGAGAACCGGTGACCGTGATCGCCGAGCACCTGGTAGCCGCCGGGCAGGCCGGGATCCCGTCCGCGGTACAGGTTCTGCGGGCTGCCGCCGAACAGGTACTGGCCGACGACGACGCGGAACTCGCCACCCGGTACCTCGAGCTGGCGCACGGGGCGTGTACCGACGAACGCGAGGGTGCCACCATCGCGACGCTGCTCGCGCATTCCGAATGGCGCGGGCACTCCGCGCCGGTGAACCTGCCCCTCACCCGGATGCGTACCGCGCTGGAAAGGGGGCACCTCAACGACCGCGGGGTCTTCACCCTGATCAAGCATCTGCTCTGGAGCGGCCACACCGACGAGGCGGCGAAGACGTTGCGGACCCTGATTCAGACGGACTCGCTGGTCCCGAGCTTCGCCGCCGATCTGCGCCTGACCTATCACATCCTGTCTTTCTCCCATCCGCCCTTTTTTCCCCGCATCCCCGGCGCCACCCCGCCGCTGGGCAACGAACCCCTGTCCCTGCCCGCCACCCCGTGGCGCCGGGCGACGATCGCGCTGGCGACCGTATTGACCCAAGGCCCCACCGAAGCCGCGATCGACGGGGCCGAGCACGTCCTGCAGACCTGCACCCTGACCGACGAAACGTTGGACTCCCTGCTCACCGCACTGCTGACGTTGTTGTACGCGGATCGTCCCGACAAGGCCGCGCCGTGGTGCGACGCCCTGGTGGAAGAGGCCACCTCACGGCGTGCGACGCCCTGGCGGGCGCTACTCGGCAACCTGCGCGCCGATATCGCGCTGCGTCAAGGGGATCTGCTCGTCGCGGCGGAGTACGCGCGGACGGCGCTCGCGCAACTTCCCCCGCCCGAATGGGGCGTGGGCATCGGCGCTCCGCTGGCCACCCTGATCCTCGCCACGACCGCGATGGGCGACTACGAAGAAGCGGCCACCTTGCTCAAACGGCCGGTGCCGGAGAGCATGTTCGGGACCTGGTTCGCGCCGCAGTACCTGTACGCACGCGGCCACTACTTCCTCGCCACCGAACGCCCGCATGCCGCGCTCACCGATTTCCACAACTGCGGCACCCTGATGGTCAAATGGAACATCGATCACCCCGCGATCGCCTCCTGGCGCAGCGGCGTCGCCAAGGCACATCTGCACCTCGGGCGCCGGGACCACATCGGCAGCCTGATGGCCGATCAACTCGCCTTGCCCGGGGTCGGACTTCGCACCCGGGGAATCTCGTTGCGGATGCTCGCCGCGGGACGCGGCCCCGACCAGCGGTTGCCCCTGCTGGAAGAAGCCGTCGATCTGCTCCGGATTTCCGGCGACCAGTTCGAACTCGCCACGACGTTCGCTGATCTGAGCCGGCTCCACCATGAGAAAGGCGACTCCAGCACGGCGCAGGCGCTGGCCGAGCAGGCCATGGAGTTGGCCAAACAATGCCAGGCGACCCCGCTCTTCCACCGGCTGCTCTCCGGCCGGGAGACCGTGGACATCGGCTCCGGCGGCCGCGGCGAGACCGACGAGGTCCTGGGCGTGCTCAGCAACGCCGAACGGCGAGTGGCCTCCCTGGCGGCCCTGGGACACACGAATCGCGCGATCGCGCGCAAGCTCGGCATCACGGTGAGCACCGTGGAGCAACATCTGACCCGGGTCTACCGGAAGCTGAACGTGAGCCGCCGCACCCAGCTTCCCGTGGAACTGCCGGTGCAGACCAGGCCACGCCTGGAACTGGAACACGGGCACCGCCGAGTCGCGACCGGCACCTGACGCTCACCGCCGCGCCGCGTACGCCAGCATCCGTCTCAGCTCCCTGGACCGGCCGAACATGCCGAGCTCTTCGGAAAGGGCGTACGCGGACCGCAGCAGCGGCACCGCGTCCTTCCCTTGTCCGAGAGCCACTTTGTTCACCGCGAGCCGATGCAGGGCGTGCACTTCACCGCGACGATCCGCGAACTGCCGGAAGACCCGAAGCCCCTGCTCGATCAGTTCGACAGCACCCAGATGCTGGCCACGCAGCTCGGCGACCCGGCTGTGCGACACCACGACGTGGGCCCGGCCCACCGGTTGGTCGAGTTCGTCGAGCAGTTTGATCGCCTGGCGGTACAACTCGTCCGCCTCGTCGAGTTCGCCCAGCTCCACCAAGGCGTTCGACAGGCTGCTCAGGACGACCGCTTCCAGATCCGCTTCACCGATCCGCCGCGCACGGCCGAGCCCGCGACGCAGGAACTCGACCGCACCGGCCGCGTCCCCCAGCGCCGTCCGCACGTTGCCCAGCTGCCGCAAGGCGCGAACCTCGGCCTGCCGGTCCTCGAGCCCCTGGCCGAGGTCCAGCGCCCGGAGCGCATGCCGCTCGGCCGAAATCAGGTCGCCCTGCTGGGCACGGCAGAAGCTGAGCAGTACCAACGTGCTCGCCGAGCCCGCGGCGTCACCCAACGCTTCGAACAGCCGGGAGCATTCGGTGAGCAAGGTGGAGGCGACGAGCAGCCGCCCGCCCATCGCGGCCCCGTGCGCCATCCCGAACTTCGCGCGGGCCTGCACCAAACGGTCGTTCGCGGTTTCCGCCGCCGCGAGCACGGCCGGGTACAGCCGGTTGATCTCGCTCATCCGATGCTTCAGGGCGAGGAAACTGGTCAGCCGCTCAACCGCGTCGAGCGCCTCCCGGCACCACCCCGCATCGGCGCCTCGGGCCAGGATGGCGACCAGGGTGTCGCATTCCGCCGCGCACCACCCCGTTGGGTCGCGGCGCACCTGCGCGTGCACGTCCGCGGGAGCCGCCTGACCCGAGGCGGGCCCGAGCGGCACCAGCCATCCGGCCGGACGAGGCAGGCCGAGGTGAATCGCTTCGATCAGCGACCGGGTCCGGCCGAACAGGCTGCCGAACGCAGCCCGCGCCGGCGACGCGGAGTCGGTGAGCCCGCCCTCGATGGGGTGGAGCTGTTCCGCGGCGAAAACCCGGAGCAGATCGTGCATTGTGTACCGTTCGTACTTGCCCGCCGCGGGCTCCAGGAAGTGCGTCGTCAGCAGGTCGTGCAACGCCCAGTCCAGGCGCGGGTCGTCGTCGGTCAGGGCAGCCAGCGCCCACGGCGCCAGATCGGCCCCGTCCAGCAAGGCGAACCGGCGGAACACCATGCGTTCCAGCTCGCCGAGCGACTGGTACGAAACGGCGAAACCCGCCCGGACGTCGAGTTCGGCCACCGACAGTTCATCGAGGAGCAGGCGTTGGTCCCGCATTCTCGTGAGCAGCGACCCGAGTGACCACTGCGGCCGCGTGGCGAGGCGAGCCGCCGCCACCCTGATCGCGATCGGGAGCCGCCCGCAAAGATCGACCAGTTCGGCGGCCGCCGAAGGCTCAGCGGCGACCCGGTCCGCACCCAGGACCTGCACCAGCAACCGCAACGATTCGTCCTCGTCCAGCGGAGAAAGTTCGAGGTCGACGGCCCCCGGCACGTCAGCGAGCCGTCTGCGGCTGGTCACCAGCACCGCGTTACCCGGCTCTCCGGGAAGCAGCGGGACCACCTGACGCGCTTCCGCGGCGTCGTCGAGAACGATGAGCACCTTCCGCCCGGCGAGCCGGCTCCGGTACGCGGCGGCGCGCTGCTCGAGCTGGGCCGGTATCGCGGTGTCCGCGACCCCGAGCGAGCGGAGGGCCTCGGCGAGCACATCGCCGACCGGCCGCGGACTGGTCGACCCGCCACCGAGGTGCAGGTAGAGCTGGCCGTCCGGAAAGCGGTCGGCCAGTTGGTGGCCCACCCGGACGGCGGTCGCCGTCTTCCCCGCTCCGGCCTGAGCGCTGAGGGCCACGACGGGTACCGAATCGGTGGTGCTCAGCAACTCGCGCACGCGGCCGATCAGCTCTTCGCGACCGGTGAAGTCCGGCACCATCGCGGGTAGCTGGCGCGGCACGGGAACGCTCGGCGCCGGCTCGGACACCACACCCGGCGATTCACCGCGCAGGACCAGTTCCTGCAGTTTCGCCAGTCCCGATCCGGGCTCGATGCCCAGTTCGCCGACCAGCGTTTCCCGCACGTTCTGGTACACGCGCAGCGCATCGGCTCGGTCACCTGCCATCCACAGCGCTCGCATCAGCAGCTCGGCCAACCGCTCACGCAAGGGATGTCCGGCAACCAGCTCGCGGAGTTCGGGGATCACCTCGGCGTGCCGCCCCAAGCTGATCTCGCCGGCGAGACATTCCTCGTACGCCGCCACCCGCGCGATCTCCCACGAGCGCACGAGCGAGTCGAGCGGCACGGTCGAAGTCGACGCGCTCCCGTTCCAGGTCGGCGTGCCACGCCAAAGCCTCAACGCCCGGCGGAGAAACCTCACCGCCTCCGCCTCGTCGCCGCGCCGGACCGCGGACCGCCCGTCCCCGAGAAGCTGATCGAACTCGATGAGGTCGCATTCCGCAGACACCAGGTCCAACTGGTAGCCATCCGAAACGCGAGCCAGGCGCCGTTCCCCGCTCGCGACCGCGCGGGAGAGCACGGACCGCAAGGACGAGATGTGGTTGTGCAGGCTGGCGGTACTGGTCCGCGGCGGCTCGTCACCCCACAACGCCTCGACCAGTTGGCCATGCGGGACCGCTTGTCCGTGGTTGCCGACCAGGTACAGCAACAGCGCCGACGCCTTGCCGCTGGGGACCGGGACCTCCCGGCCGTCGCCCGCTCGGACACACAACCGCCCGAGGACCTGCAGCCTCACATGATCCCCCAGGGATATGCCGCGCTGTGCTCCCCAACCGCAATGGATCGATTTAGACAAATTATACCAAGATTTTGACCTAGTTCAGCCCGGTCTCGCCGCCGCTGCCCGTTTCGCGTGGGTTAGCTGGCACCCCGCTCAGCGCCGGGATCCACGGGCCGGGCCAGCGTCTCCCGGTCGTAGCGCATGGCGTCGGCGTACTTCCGCTCCATCGAGCGCCGGGCCAATTCCCCCGCCTGGACGTCCGCTACGTGCGTTTGGAGTATCCAGATGTTGCCGAACGGATCACGTACCCGCCCGACCCGGTCACCGAAGAAGTGTTCGACGACCCGCGTCACCGGGACGGCCCCGGCGGCGAGCGCCCGCTCGTAGAAGGCGTCGGCATCGTCGACGAACAGGCGCAGGAAGCAGGGCGTCGGCGGCCACTCGGGCTTCCCGTCGAACAGCATCACGATGCTGTCCCCGATCCGCGCCTCGGCATGCCCCACAGAGCCGTCGTCGTGGTGATACCGAAAGATCTCCTCGGCCCCAAATGCCTTCTTCAGGAACTCGAGCATCGCCGTGGAGTCCCTCGAGACGATGCACGACGTAACCGTCCGGTTCTCCTCCGGAGTCGGTCTTACGGAATCACCATCCGAAGTCATGAACCGACTCTAGAAGCCCGCCGGCACGCGGTGCACTTGGCCGCGGAGGACACCGGTGGGGTCCACAGTGGACTCCACCGGCTCGACACCTTCCGGCTAGCGTACCGTGGGGACTGCTTCCAGGCGTCGGTCGTGGTTGAGCGTGCGCACTCCCCAGGCGCACGCGGCACCGAGCGCGGTTGGTCCCAGCCAGGGGATTTCTGGCCATCCGGCTTTGTTCGCCAGGTCGAAGACGGTTCCGGTGAAGAGGTTTTCGGCCAGGATCCCGGTTCCGACGATGGTGTTGTAGAACCCGTAGTGGGTGGCCACGAGGTCGTCGCCGGAGAGCCGGACGATGGTGTCCATTTCGAATGGGAAGACTGCGGCCGTGCCCAGCGCCAGCAGTGTCGCCAGGCCACGAGCGCGACCGTGGATTTTGAGTTGTCCGGCGACGGCCACCCCGCCGGACACGGCGAACAGCGTCGCAGTCAGCGCCGTGCCGGAAGTGTCGTTCGTGGCGATCCGGTGTGCTTCGAGGGGCAGCGCGAGATACACCTGGAACGAGAGCACGCAGGAGCCGATCATGACCAGCGAGAACAGGATGAACCAGCGGTTCCCGGCGATCTTGCGCCATTGCGCCAGCACCGGGAGGCGGTCCGGGTCCGCGGTGCGGTCACCCCGCTGCGGCAGCGACCGCAGCTGCAGCACGGTCCGCACGGCGAACACGGCGGTCGCGGCCAGGCAGGTCAGCCGGAAATCGGTCGCGGTCAGGGCCAGCCCGACGACCGGACCGGTGAGGATGCCGCCCCGGTAGAACACGTTGAACAGGGTGCCCGCGAAACCGGCGGCTGCGGAGGCGAGGTCGCGCGACCGCGGCCATCACCCACCGTCGAGCCGATCCGCGGGCCGCAGTTCCAGCCGCGGCGGATTCGCGGGGAAATCGGCGTCCGGTGTCGCGGAAGAGGTGGACGAGTGGGAATTCGGGCCCGACTTCATGCCGGTGTAGGTTGCGCCGAGGACGACGGCGGCTGACTGCCCCCGTGCGAGATGCTCCCGGTACGGACCACCCTACGCCCTCAGCCGGGCCATCCGTTCGGGTTTGGGCCAGCGGACCTGGGAGACCCAGCCGAGTTTCTCGAAGATCCAGATGATGCGGGCGGACATGTCGAGCTGTCCGCGGCGGACGCCGTGCCGGGCGCAGGTGGGATCGGCGTGGTGGGAGTTGTGCCAGGACTCGCCCATCGAGGCGATGGCCAGGGGCCAGAAGTTCGCCGACTTGTCCCGCACGGTGAAGGGCCGGTCGCCGATCAGGTGGCAGATGGAGTTGACCGACCAGGTCACGTGGTGCAGCAGCGCGATCCGCACCAGACCGGCCCAGAAGAACGCGGTCAGCGCACCCTGCCAGGACAGGGTGATCAGCCCGCCGAGCGCCGCGGGGCCAAGCAGGGTGACCACGGTCAGCGCGGGGAACAGGCGGTCGACCACCCGGATGTCGCGGTCGGCGAGCAGGTCCGGGGCGAATCGTTGCGCGTTCGTCTGTTCGCGTTCGAACAGCCACCCCATATGGGCGTACCAGAAACCCTTGGCCAGGGCGGCCGGTGTGGTGCCGAACCGCCACGGCGAATGCGGGTCGCCGTCCCGGTCGGAGTAGGCGTGGTGGCGGCGGTGGTCCGCGACCCAGCCGATGACCGGGCCCTGCATGGCCATGCTGCCGACCATCGCCAGCGTGATGCGCAGGCCGCGGTTGGCCTTGAACGCGCGGTGGGTGAAGTACCGGTGGAACCCGATCGTCACGCCCAGACCGGTGAAGAAGTAGAAGAAGACGGCCAAGCCGACGTCGGGCCAGCCCATTCCCCATCCCCAGGCGATCGGGACGGCCGCGATCAGCGCCAGTAGCGGCACGATCGCGAACAACTTGACCAGGAACATCTGCCCCCAGGTCTTCTCACCCGCGAGCATCGGTTCCGGCTGGCGGGTATTGGGGGCGCGAGCGTGCAGCGCGCGGGTCATAGCACTACCTCCCGGCAGCTCGTTGAGATTCGGCGCCGGGATCTGGAGCGATTAACCCTATTGTAGCCCCGGGCAACGGGGGACGCCTCCCGGCCACGTGGCCTGGCCGGTTCGCCCGGACAAGCGGATGCCGCTCATTTCCCAGTGGCGTGGGCGAGGATCGCGTCGAGGTCGGCGGCGCCTCCGGCCACCGCGTGGGCGACTTCGGACAGGCGCAGATTGTGGGCGCGGGCGTAGCCGCGCAGCCGATGGAAGGTGTCGTCCATGTCGAGGTTGCCACCGTGTGCGGAAAGCACGCCCTTGGCCTGTTCGATCACGACTCGGCTGTTGAGCGCGGTCTGCAGCTGTTCGGAGAGCAGTTCGCTGCGTTCGATGGCTCGTTGCTGCAGGATGCCGACCGTGGCGACGTCGGCCAGGGCCTGTCCCAGCAGGGTGCTGTCCTCGTCGACCCCGTACGGTCCGGTGTTGAGCAGGGTCAGCACCCCGACCACCTCGCGGCGCAGCCGCAGGGGCAGGGCCTGCGCGGCCCGGAATCCGCATTCCCGCGCCGCGGCGGCGAAGCCAGGCCACCGGCTGTCCTCGGCCGAAAGGTCCGGACTCGCGACCGGTCGCCCTTCGCGGACGCAGTCGATGCAGGGGCCGTCCTTGGTCTGCACGGCGAACAGTTCCAGCAGCTCCGCCCGCTCCGACGAGGCCGACGCGACGCGCAGCCCCCCGCGCTGGTCCACCAGGATCACCCCGGCGGCGGCGACCTCGAGCAGGTCGACGCAACGTTCGGCGAGCATGCTCAGGAAATCGAGGATGTCGAAGTCGTCGACCAGCGTGTCGGCCAGCGCGACGAACGTCCGGAACAACCGCTCGGCCCGACCGCCCGCGACCGCGCTCGCCCGGACGGCCGGGCCCTCCGCTGATGTCATGTCATCGTCCTCCGTTCCCGAGTCGAAGCTCGCGGGCCACGATCTGCCGGCCCACCTCATTCAGCGATTCCTGGTGGGCGAACGCGTGCGCGCGAATGCGCAGCAATGAGTCCTCCATGCTCAGCCCCAGCTGCCGGGCGATGATCCCCGAAGCCTGATGAACCACGACATGGATATCCGACAGCCACCCGATGTCCATCGGACTCGTCTCGTCCAGATCGTCCAGCACCGCCTGCGTGGCGATCTCGGCCAGCACCAACGCGTCACCCAGCTCGCGCCGGCTCAACGGGCCGGCGGTGGTGCGATGCAGGTCCAGCACCCCGAGCCGCACCGCCCCGACCTGCAACGGGAACGAAAACACCGCTGCCACCCCCGCGGCCAGCGCGCTCGGAGTGAACCCGGGCCACCGACCCCCGCCGACCGCCAGATCGGGCACCAGCACCGGGCCACCCGATTCGAACGCCTCCCGCCCCGGCCCCTCACCCACGGTCATCCCGAGCTCGTCGAGCAGCCCGCAGAGCCGCCCGGAAGAACACACCAGCCCCTGATGGTCGGCCTCCCCCACGCCGACCCGCACCGTCACGGCGGCACCCGACACCGACACCTCGGCCAGAGACAACTCGCACACCCCGCGCAGCAGCGAAACCGGATCACCGCCCTCGGCATCCAGCAGCTCGAGCAGCCATTCGCGCCGACCGCAGGCCATGGCGCGCCTCTTCTCCGGGCCACGCCGGTGGCCCCAGCACTCGACGGCGGCACTCGGCCGCACACCAAGAAGAGTCTAATGGGTGGGGCACCGGTGCGGCATTCGTGAGCAACGCCCACGGCGACCGGGACGGCCTCCCCGTCGGCGCGTAGGATGCGGACAAGTGCCCGGGCCCCCGGCATGACAACGAACCGATCAACGGGAATCACGCCGAGGCCACCTCACTCCCCGCGACCGTCCAACTTGGACCACGAACCCGCGGTCGAAGCCGTTCTCCAGCACTCGAATCAAGGGAAATGAAATGACCGCGAATATCGCTTACATCTCCCGCTACGAACAACGCGTCAAGCTCGTGCAGGACGTCTTGAAAGCCCGGACGAAACTTTCGGATTCCGAATGCCACACGCTCGCGGTCCAAGTGCTGCACACCCTGGACAGGATCCCGGAAAAGCTGCGCTGACCCGCATCGGCGATCACCGAGGAACGTTCGAAGGCGGCGTGCCTGACGCAGCCGGACGACCCGTGTTGCCGGTACAGGTCACGCGCTGTGCGACCGTGCGGGCCGGAAGTGGCGTAGTGTGGGTGGCGTAGAGAGCATCTCGTACGCGGGCGGTCAAGCCCGTGTCGTCCTCGGCAGCCAGATCGGCCGGTGTTCCTCGGCCGGGGACAGGAGAACCGACATGCTGTCGGGCCC
This sequence comes from Amycolatopsis anabasis, assembly GCF_009765355.1. Taxonomy (GTDB): domain Bacteria; phylum Actinomycetota; class Actinomycetes; order Mycobacteriales; family Pseudonocardiaceae; genus Amycolatopsis; species Amycolatopsis anabasis. Next base: position 81,366 of record NZ_VTHK01000044.1, read on the forward strand.
GCACGGCCGCCAGGACGATCCGCGAAACCGCTCCGTCGGCCAGGTACCTGTCCGTTCGTGATCGGCGCGTCAAGCGCTCGGCGACGAAGCCGGAGAAGTCCGCTGAGCCGTTCGGGTCAGCGCCGA
>NZ_VTHK01000045.1 GCF_009765355.1 Amycolatopsis anabasis
GTTACCGCCCACCCGCCGCATTGGACCGCTACATCCGCCTCCGCGACCGCGAATGCCGGGCACCCGGCTGCAGCCGCCCCGCGCAGTGCGCGGACATCGACCACACCGAAGACTGGGCGAAGGGCGGAAACACCGACAAGGCCAACCTCGGCGGCTGGTGCGAACGCCACCACTACCTGAAAGATCAACCCGGCTGGCGATTCGAGCCGCAACCCGACGGCGCCATTGCCATCACCACCCCCACCGGCGGTACTTACCCCAGCCGACCCGAACCACTCCACGAACCCCGACCAGCGGGCACAGAGAAGTGCAGCGGCTGGCCGAGTTTCTAAGCGATGTCGAGCAGGTGTTCGATGCGGATGGGAAGGTCGCGCATGCGCTTTCCGGTGGCGTGGTGGACGGCGTTACGATGGCCGCCGCCGCGCCGATCATGCCCAGTTCGCCGATTCCCTTGACGCCGAGCGGATTCACCACCGAGTCGTCCACCTCGACGAATTCGATGTCGACGTCCGGGGCGTCCATGTTGACCGGGACCAGATACTCGCCGAGGCTGGCGTTCGCCCAGCCGAACCGTTCGGCCGCGCGCCGGTAGCACTCCAGCGCGCCGTCGCTGGACCACGGGTTCCCGCTCTCCGGATCGAGTTCGGCGTGGTTGCGGATCCGGATCTCCAGCGGATCGATGCCGAGGCGGTGCGCGACCTCGTCGAGCGTACACTCCAGCGCGATCATGCCGGACGCCTCGCCGGGCCCGCGGGTGAAGGTGGGCGACATGGTGTTGCCGCAGATCACCCGCACCTTCGCCGGTGGGATGCCCAGGTAGGCGGCGACTGTCCGCTGGGACGCCACGATCCCCTGGGTCGCGTCGTACAGGGTGAGCCGGTCGCCTCCTGTACGCGACCGCATCACGCGCACCCGGGAAGGTGGGCTCGAGTTCGAGGTTCGCCGTGCGGGTCAGCGCCGGTCCAGCAACTCCCCGAGCACGGCACGCAGGCGCGTGTGCGGCTCCGGATCGAGCGTCGCGGTGCGCCAGGCGAGGAACCCGTCCGGGCGAACCAGCGCCGCGCCGTCCGGCTCGATCCCGGCCGCGACGCAGAACTCCTCCTGCTGTTCGGCGGTCACCTCCGGGGCCTCGCCGCCGATCCGGTGGCACCGCAGGTCGATCCCGAACTCCCGCACCGCGGCGTCCGCGGCGAACCGCCACGGCCGGCCCCGCGGCCCGCACAGCAGCGTCCACGACGTGCCGATGAGGTCCACTGTGGACACCCGGCTCGCGCCGGAGCCCAGCCACACGTGCGGGAACCGGTACCCCGGCCACCCGCGGTTCTCCAGGACGTCCGGCGCACCGTCCGGCGTGCCGTCGGTGAGCACGGCCCCCTCGGGGTAGCCGTAGCACAGCATGCCGCGCAGGTAGGTGGCCGCCATCCTGGCGTGCAGATCGCTCAGGCCGTCCCGCTCGGACTGGAATCCCTCGTGCAGGCCGCGGGCCAGCGCCAGCGACGCCGTCGCCGCGACCCGGCGTTCCGGCTCGTAGGTGTCCAGCAGCCCCGGTCCGGCCACGCCGCCGAGCACCGCGGCGAGCTTCCAAGCCAGGTTGTGGCTGTCCTGGATGCCGGTGTTCATGCCCAGCGCACCGGCCGGGCTCTGCACGTGGGCGGCGTCGCCGACCAGGAAGATCCGGCCCTGCCGGAACGACGAGGCCATGCCGACGGCGGCCTCCCACGCGTTCACCTCGTGCAGCTCGATCTCGATGCTGTCGTCACCGATCGCGGCGTGCAGCAGCTCGACGGTCCGCTCCTCGGACAGCTCCGTGCGCTCGGCCGGTTTGCCCGGGTAGTCCATGATGGCCGTGGCCCACTGCTTCTCGCCGTCCATGGAGAACATCGCGGCGAAGACCTTGTCGTTGCGCACAAAGCACCCGTGCGCCTGCCATTCCTCCGCGAACCCGCCGAGATCCGCGCTGTAGAACGCGGTGTTGAGCTGTTCGATGACCTCCCGGTCCGGCATGGTGATGCCCAGCCGCTTGCGCACGCCGCTGCCGGCGCCGTCCGCGGCGACCAGGTAGTCGGCGGTGATCTCCCGCCGCGCGCCGGTGCCGGTGTCGGCGACCACGGCCCGCACCCCGGTGCCGTCGGCGGCGAAGTCGACCAGGCGGGTGTCGAACCGCACCGTGACGTCGCGGCGGCGGAGCTCGTCCAGCGCAACGTGGAGCAGCCGGCGGTGCCGCAGCTGCAACCGGGAATCGGCCGGGCTGGCGGTCTCGTGCCGCCGGAGGTAAGCCTCCGGCGCGTCGAGGCGGCCCATCGTCGTGCCCAACGCGCTGTCCCGGACCACACCGCGGGTCGCGCCGTAGCCGATCCAGCCCGCCTCCGCCACCGCGGGGCCCAGCCCCATCAGGCGGTATATCTCGTGGGTGCGCAGGCTCATCCCGGCCCGCGGCGGTTCCCTGGTGGGGTCGCGCTTGTCGATCACCAGCGGGCGGACGCCCCAGTGCGACAGGAAGACGGCGGTGGACACCCCGACCGGTCCGGCGCCGACGACCAGGACGGGCACGTGCTCAGCGGCCATGTCGTTCCCCCTCACCCCAGTTGAGCCCCAGCACTTTGCCAGCTCAAGTCGAGTTGAAGGCAAGCAGTCAACGAGAGCCGCCTCACCACCGGTGCCACACCCGGCCGGGGAGGCCGCGGATCAAGCCGGAATCGGGCGGCGATTCGGCGGCGATCAATTCCCGATCGCGTTCGCCTGCCGCGCCACCGGCCGCACTTACACTCACGACCCATGACCGAGGACGACCGATCGGCGATTCGCGCGGCCGATTCCGACCGCGAAAAGGTGGCGCGACTGCTGTACGACGCCATGAGCACCGGCCGGATCACCACGGAAGAACTGGAAAACCGGCTGGGCAAGGTCTATGCCGCCCGGACCATCGCGGAATTCGAACCCCTGCTCGCCGATCTGCCCGCCGGCGGCCGGGAAGAGCACGGCCCGCGGAAGTCGGTCGCCGTGATGTCCGGCCTCAGCCGCAAGGACGACTGGGTCCTGCCACCGAAACATTCCAGCCTGGCCTTCTGGGGCGGGGCCGACCTCGACCTGCGCCGCGCCCGGCTCACCGCGGGACACTCCACCATCAGCGCCGTGGCGATCATGGGCGGGATCAAGATCGTGGTGCCCGACGACGTGACCGTCGAGGTCGACGGCACGGGGCTGATGGGCGGGTTCCGCCTCGCCCGCGGCTCGGGACTCCCGCGGCCACCGGTGACCGCGCCGACGGTCCGCGTCACCGGGCTGGCCTTCTGGGGTTCGGTGAAGGTCGTTCGCAAGCCGCGGAATCCGTCCGGAAAACGCAGGCGCCGGTCACGGCAGTAGGGATTCCCTCATGAAGAACGTTTCACCGCCCCCGGAAATCGCCAAGCTCCCCCTGTTCCGGCAACTCTCCGCGGAAGAAACCGCGAAGGTCCTGCGCTACGGGCGCCGGGTGACCTTCCCGCAGGGCTGGCCGCTGATTTCCGAGGGCACGCCCGGAGACGCCGCCTACATACTGCTGGAAGGACAACTCACCGTCTGGCTGGGGCGCGAACTGGTCGCGACCCTGGACCCGGGCACCATCGTGGGCGAAACCTCCCTGCAGCAGGACACGTTGCGCGCGGCCACGGTGTCGGCGGCCACCCCGGTGCTGGCGCTGCGGCTGAGCTCGCGGAAGTTCGGCCGGCTCGTGGCGAAGCTGCCCGCGTTCGCCCGGGCGGTGGACGAGGCCATCGCGGGCCGGACCACCCGCGACTGACCGATCGGATCGACCGCGCACCCGCGGTGATCAGGCATCGCTGGGCCCGGGAACCCACCCCATGCGCTGTGCCCATTCGTCGGCGCGGCGGACCAGATCCCACACGTGCGGGTTCTTGGCCTCGGTGTAGCCGCCGCCGTCGTACCGGAAACGGGCCGCGAGGCGCCGCTTCACCGCGGCGAACCCGGCCGCCTCCTCCGGGTGTGCCCGGAGGAAGTCCCGGAGCAGCAAGGGAAACTGCTCGGAGAAGCTCCCCGCGCGCCGCACGTGGACATGTGTCCGGCGGGTGCCGGGGCGTTCCCGGAAGTACCGCTTCGTGCGTTCCGGGTTGTCCGCCCGGTATACGTACCCGAGTTCCTCCAGCGGGTCCCGGAACGCCGCGAGGGGTTCGAACGACACCACCGAAATCTGCACGTCGATCACCGGTTTGGCGGCCAGCCCGGGAACGGCGGTCGATCCGATGTGGTCGATCCGCACGGCCACCGCGCCCAGTGCGGCACGCAGCGCGGCGCCGAGTTCGGCGAAGCGCTCCGGCCACTCCGGGCCGTAGTCGGCGATCTCGATCACGCGGGTCATGGTCACAGTGTGGTCGCGGGGGTTCCCGTGGGCTATCCGGTGAGCGGCTTGAACGTCTTGCGCAGGTGCTGGATGTCGGTGGCGCTCCGGATCCAGGCGAGCGGGGCATAATGGCGTTCGACACCGTGCGGCGGGGAAAGCAGCGGCCGCCCGGCGGAGTCCCGCGGCCATTCCACGTCCGCGATGAGCGTCCGGGCGGGGATCAGCCAGTAGTCGCCGGGGACGTAGCTGCCACCGGACTGGAACCGCACCTGCACGCCGTCCTCCAGATCCAGCCAGGTGTCCTCGGCGACCCGGATCGCGCCCTCCTCCAGTTTCGGCGCGCCCCGGCCGGATGCCGCGCGGTGGTCCCACCGGCGCAGCAGCGGGTGCCGGGAGGTGTGGCGGGCCACCTGCGGGCGCGGTTCGGCGGAGAGACGGACGCGACGACCCGGCAGGTCGACCTCCTCGACCCGCAGCAGGGGCGCCACCTCTCCCCTGGCCGCGTACGCGTCGTCGGAGACTTCGGTCCAGTCGCCGACGTGCAGCGCGAGCTTGTCGTCGCGGCCCAGGGACGCCACGGTCACCCACGGGCCGTCGACCGAACGGATGCCGACCGCGACCGAACCGTTGTCCCGCGACCATTTGACCGTGGCCTTGCCCGCGTCGCCGCCGCGGTGGACCTCGACCCGGTAGAGCTGGTTCGCCGGTCCGCGGTAGGCGGCGTCCGGGGACAGGATGCACGGATCGTCCTCGACCCGGGCCGGTTTCTCGGTCCGCGCGGCGAGGTAGCTCGTGCGAGCCCGCCGGTCCCGCACCCATTTGTCGAACGCGGCCGCCGGATCGTTGCCGCCGTCGAGCACCAGCGGCCGCACCTGCCAGGCGACGCGGGTGCGGCCCGCGGTGTCGGGCAGCAGGGCGCCGAGCGCGGTCTCGGTGAGCGCGGGATCCTCCAGCACGGTCACGAACTGCTCGAAGGCCACCAGGTAGACCAGGAACGGGAACTTGTCCGGCAACGCGTCGGCCTCGCGTTCCGGGTCCAGGTAGGCGAAGGGCTGGTCCCAGTACGTCCACGGCCCGGGCTGCGCGGGAGCCGGGCCGTCCACCGGCCGCGGCGGCGCGGGCCGGGCCGAGTCCACCAGCACACCGTCCACATAGTACCGTCCACTGCGGATTTCCAGGCTGGCCGGATCCTTCTTCTCCGAGCGCGGCACGTACTTGATCTCGAAGCCGTCGGCCGGGCCGCCGTGCGCACCGATGACGTCGGCCGCGGTCCGGCGGGCCAGTGCGAGCTGGATCGCCGCCTGTTCGTTGGCGTCGGCGTCGAGCTGCACCCGGCCCTGTTGCAGCAGGACACCGGAATACTGTCCCGCCCGGTTCGTCAGCCGCGAGAAGTCGCCCTTCATGTCCATTCCTCCTAGGTGGCGTAAACGATTCCGGTGTCGGTGCCGGCCGGCGAGAACTCCAGCAGCCGGGCCCGCAGGTTGTCCGCGCGCTGCGGCTGGAAGAGGTCGTGGTAGACCCCGAGTTCCGAACCGTCCTCGGCGCCTCGGGCGATCTCCGGCGCGCAGCTCGCCGCGAGCTGCGCGTAGGCCGGGGTGCCGTAGCGGCGGCTGGTGAATTCGGGGCGCACCCGCTGCGCTTCCAGGGCACGCAGCGCGGGCAGCTCGCCCGGGTCGGCTTCGCCGCGCTCGGCGGCCTCGCGCAGTGCCGCCCAGACCAGGTCCGGCTGGCAGTGGTAGCGCCGGGGCGTCCGCGAACCCGGTGGCACGGAACAGAACCGCAGGCAGCCGAGCCCGCGCCGGGCCACGTTGACCCGCCCGTCGAAGACGCTGTTCTCCCCGATCCGGATGGCGTGCGTATGCACCTCGCCGAGCACCGTGCTCCGGTGGACGTGCAGGATCGCGTTGGCGGGCAGGCAGTCCGGCGCGGACAGCGCCTCGCGGTCCGGGCCGGTCGCGTCCAGCACGCTGTCCGCGAGGTGGATCGGGTTCGGTTCGGCGTGCACCTCGTCGGTGATCACCAGGATGGTGCCGAGGATCGAACGTTCGATCTGCAGGCAGGTTTCGGTGTTCTCCAGCACCACACTGGGTTCCTCGGGGTGGCTGGGTTCGCACCGCGGCTCCAGCGACCAGCCGGGGACCAGCGTGCTGTGCCGGATCACCACCGCGCCGACCGGCCCGGTCACGCTCACCCCGCGCCCGGTGACCAGCAGGCCGTCCAGGACGATCCGCGGCGGCGGCCGGTCGTCGTCCTCGCCGCACGGATTTCCGCGGATCTGCAGGGAATCCGGCCGGTTGCTGTACCAGTCGAGCAGCCGCAGCACCGGTCGCGCGCCCTCGGCCGCGCGGACTTCCAGCCGGTCCCCCGGGTCCAGGACGAACTCGAGCTGCTCCTGGTACGCGCCGCTGTGGGTGATCTCGATGATCGCCTCGGGCGCCCCGAAGTCCGCGTTGTCCCGCTTCCAGTGCTCGTAGGCCTGGGTGATCCGCTCGTGCTCCTCGCCGGGCCCGACGCGGTAGACGGCCACCGCCGGGCTGGTGGCCCGCGTCCGGGGGTACTCGCCGCCGCCGAGGTCGTCGGGGAACGCGTAGTGGTAGCTCACCCACACCCCGCGCTGCGGGGCGCCGCGCGAGCTGAACGCGATCCGCCCGAGCACCGGGTCGACCAGGACCTGGCCGCGGCGCGGCCGGTAGGCCCAGCGGGACAGATCGGCGACCACGATGTCGCGCAACGGCACCGGTTCGGCGTCGCCGTCGCGGTAGATGACGAAACTCTTGCCGGGCCCGTAGAAGTCGGCGAGCCGGTCGCGCAGCGCGCGCCGCCGGATGAACGCCGGGACGTTCTCCTCGGCGGCCAGGTGCGCCGGGGACGGCTCGGGCACCGGCCGGGTCACCAGCGGCACGTCGTTGCCGAGAATGGAGAACGTGTACAGGCTGCGCGCGCGGTCGATGCAGTACGCGGGCGCGCGGGTGATCGAGTACGGCTTCAGCCGCCAGACGAACAGCCCGACCTCCGGGGGCGCGTACCGGCCCTGCCTGCGCTCCCCGGTGATGCGCGGGGTCTCGACGGCGTGGGCCAGGCCGTCGAACGGGGTGCCGAGCAGATCGAGCCGGTCGCCTTGCCGCAGGTCGACGAGCGTGCCCCCGGCAGCCGTACGGACGTCCGCGCCGAACAGCCGTACCGGCTGGGTGGCGGCCACCAGCGGGAGGAACTCCACCGCGCGCGACGGCCAGCCGGCGACCGAGGCGGCGATCTCCTCCAGCAGCGGCAGGGTGCCCTTCCGCCGCCGCGCGGCGACCGTGTCGGCCACGTCGCGGCGCGGGGCGAGCCGGGCCGCGAGCTGCCGCGCCCCCTCCCCGGCGGCGAGGGCCTCGGCGTAGCCGCCGAGCAGCCGGTAGCCGACCAGGTCGCCGAGGTAGGGCACCACCCAGTCCTGGCAGGTCTCGATGAACCAGTTCTCGTACAGCTGCTCGACCTCGGCGGTGACCAGGTTCGCCTGTTCGGCGAGCACCGCGAGCAGTGCCCGCAGCGGCCCGCCGGTCTCGGCGTCGGAACGCCGGTGGTAGCGCGGCAGCAGTTCGAAAAGCCGGTCGGCGTCGGTCATGCTGGCTCCTTCGCGGGTCTGCGCGCGTCCGCGATCGGGTCGCCAGGGCGCGACTTGAGATCGCCCCGCACTTTGGCGGCCAGGGCGCCCTGCCGCCCCGATAGCGGGGCCTGTCGGCCGGGGCGCGCGCTGTGGTCGGCTTGAGTGCCGCGACTTGACTTGGGAGGTGTCATGCCTTGACCTCCTCGAGGATCAGCGTGTCCGGCACCGCCGGGGACAGCACCGCCAGTTGCGCGGGACGGATACCGCGGAACACCAGCACCGAGGTCCCCCCGGGCACCGGGCCCGCGTCGGTGATGTCCGGGTTGAGCCGCAGCAGTTCGGTGACCGTGATGCCGTTCCGCGCCGCGATCGCCCGCAGCGTCTCGTCCGGCGGCGCGACGACGTACCGGGTTTCGTCGAAGGTGGCCAGCCGGGCGGGGACGACCGGGCGCGGTTCGGTGAGCGTCTCGGCCAGCTCGGCCAGCCGCGCCGGGGTGATGTCGCCCGGGACCCCGGCGAACACGTCCACGTCGACGTGGTCCACCCCCGGCACCGACTGCGCGGCGACCACGACCTCGGACAGGTGGGCGGGCTGCCCGAGTTCCCGCCGGGCGAACCCGAGGCGGTCCAGGAGTGCGGCCCGGACGGCCGGTTCGACGGCGCGGAATTCGTGTCCGGTGGTTACCTTGATCCGGGCGGACACGACCAGCAGGACCAGTTCCCGCACCGCCACCGCGACCGGCAGCTGCGGCGAGCCGAGTTCGCTCAGCGCACCGTGCAGCGAGCGCACGATTCCCGAGGTCGCCTCGAGCGGAACGTCGTCCACCCCGGCCACGGTCACGTGCACGATCTCCCGGCCGCCGTCGGAGAGGCGCCGTGCGCTCGCCCGCCCGATCCCGGCCCGGGCCCGGGCGAAGTCCTGGTAGTCCGGCACCGACACGAGCCGGTCCAGCGCGGTGACCGCGAGCGGGATGCCGCGCCGGATCTGCCCGGTGTCGTCCGGATCGGCGCCGCCGGTCGCCGGGAGCGGATTGGTCACCCCGGACACCCACAGCGGCCGGGTGAGCAGCTGGATCACCTTGCCCGCGGCGACGTTCCCGGCCCGGCCGATGCCGATCCGGTAGCTCGCCACGACGTTCTCGTGACCGGTCGGCAGCCGCGCGCCGTGCACCCCGTCGCCGAAGGTCACCGTGGTCCGCCCGGTCCGGTCGGCGCCGGTGACGTAGACCTTCTCCGCGGGACCGCGCCCGGCGAGACTGTCCACTTCGGACCACAGCACGCCGTCCACCCGGATCTCCAGAGTGCTCCGGGCACCGCGTGGGTTGTCCGCGGGCAGCCAGGTGAGCGGGCCGGAGAACAGGGTGAAGCTCTGGTTGGTCTTGCTCGCGTCCCCGCTGCCGATGGGTTCGTTCTTCGACGCCCCGTGGGTGGCGGCGGTGACGTTCGCGTGCAGGTGCACGCTGTCCCGGCGGTAGGTGTAGGCCAGCGGCGCGGCCAGGGTGAGCACGGTGTGCACCGGATCGCCGGGGCGGTCGGGGTCCACCGTCTGCCGGACCGCGCCGATCATGGCGAGTTCGGTGCCGCGCACCCCGCGGGTGTCCGGGATGTCGGTGCGCTCGCCGGTCACCACGATCCACCGGCCGGGTTCCAGCGCCTGGTACAGCGCGGCCAGTTCGATCTCGCGGCCGCCGACGTCCGCGGTGATGGGCTCGGTGGCCAGGTGCAGCGATTCGCCGCGCACGTACACCGTGGTGTCGCGGATGTGCGAGAGCAGCGTGTCCTGCGCGTCCAGCCAGTCGGCGTCCAGCGTCAGCTCGGTGACCTTGCCGGTGATCCCGAAATCCGCCCGGGACACCACGCGGACGCCGCGCACGCGGGTGATCACCTCGCTCAGCGCGCGGTCGCCGGGCACGCCGCCGTCCTGCCCCTTGCGCGGCCGCTGCACGACCACCCAGGTGTCCGGTGCGATGCCTTCGTACTGCGCGTCGAGCGCGAGCACGTTGCGGGCGGTCAGCGCGAGCGACGCCTCGAACGAGACCTGCACGGTGGACGGGGCTCCCTCGCCCGCGGCCGTCCGGCGCACGGTCACCTGCAGTTCGCCGTGGGCCGCGCGCCGCAGCTCGCCTTCGGCCAGCCGGAAGTCCAGGGTCGTGCCGTTGCCGATGGTCACGTGCACCAGCCCGTCGGCCACCCGGGAGACGAACACCGTGCGCTGCGGCAGGTTCGGCCGGAAACCGAGGACGACGCCCTGTTCGTCCGAAGTGGACTCCCGCACGGTGATCGCGACCCGGCCTGGGCCGAAGTCGAACTCGGTGTCCGCGGTCAGCCGCTGCTCGGACCGGGAGGTCTGCCCGGCGTCGGCCCAGGTGAACACGCCGCGTTCGGGCACGGTCCCGGCGTCATCGTAGAGCACGGTGACGCCGAGGACCTGGTTGCCGAGCAGCGGCCATTCGACGTGCCCAATGAGCCGGCCCGCGTCGTCGTAGTCCGGTTTCAGCGGGGCGGTCGCGCCGAACGGGGTCGCCGTCACGCGCATCGCCTGCAGGTCCTGCAACCGTTGCGGTGCGGTGAGATCGACCCGTTGCCACGCCGGGTAGAGCGTTTCGCGCAGCCGCGCGTCGAGCAGCGCGAGCAGCCGCGCGCCCAGGTCCGAACCGGGGGCGAACAGCTCGCCGGGATCCCGGGGCAGCTCCCGGGGATCGGCCGGGGGCCGCGAAGGCGGCGTGCGCAGCGCGCCGAGCAGCGCCCCGAGCCCGGCGACCGCGGGCGAGTCCGGCGGCCCGGCGTCGGCGCCCAGGCGCAGCGCGTCGTACAGCGACTCGGGTTCCGGCCGGGGCTGGGCCGGTTCCAGCCGCGCCACCGCGGCCCGCAGCGCCACCAGTTCGGCCTGCCGTCCGGTGAGCCACTGGTGCACGTTCTCGTACTGTCGGGCCAGCGCGAGGGTCTCGTCGAGCCGGGCCAGCACGTCGTCGAGGCGTTCGCCGTATTCGGTGGGCGTGGTGATCTTCCTCGGCAGGTCCGCGTCGACGGGGGCGAGCACGTCTTCGGTGAACCGGCGCACGATCCGGCTGCGGTCGTACATCTGGTCGGCTCGCGCGGCCGCCACGAACGCGTGGAACCGCGCGGTGAGCCCGGCGAAATCCGGCAGCGCGGGTTCGGGCAGCCCGACCACGGTGATGCCCGCCTTCGCGTCGGTCTCCACGCGGGGCACCACGAGCAGCGACTGCCGTTCGCGTTCGGTGCCGAAGACGAACAGCAGCCGGTCGCCGGGTTTGACGTTCGTCGCGGTCCCGGCGAGGTGCACCTGCCCGCGTTTGCCCAGCCCCTCCAGGGAAAGCTGGTACGGACGCCGCGACCGCACCGCGAGGTCGTTCCACGCCCAGCGGGCGGGCAGGTCCGCGCCGGTCTCGAACGGCACCGCCTCCTCGCCCGGACCGGGCACGCTCTGGCTGCGCGCGCCGCGCGGGATCGTGACCTCGGTGTCCTCGCCGAGGCGGGGATCCTGGTCGAGCGTGTACGCGAGGTACGTCCCGGCCGAGACGCCCGGCCGCGGCAGGTGGCCGACGAGCCTGCCGAGCAGCCGCAGCGAGCGTTCGTCGGTCGCGGTGCGGAGGTAGCCCTCGTTCGCGATCCGTTCGGTGTAGAAGGTGAGCAGATCGGCCAGCATCGCCCAGCCGTCCAGCAGCGCGATCGAATAGTCCGATGTGGACCGTACGGTGAGCCCGGCCAGCGCCGGGTAGGCCGGGCTGGACAACCGCGCGAGCATGCTGGCGAGGAACTCGCCGTGGGTGCCCGCGCGGAACGCGATTTCGCTGAGCCCCGGCGGATTGGCCACCGCGACCGGCGTGGCGACCTGGGTTCCTTCGCAACAACCGCAGCCACTCATCGCGCGCCTCCGTGTTTGTTCGAAACGCGCGACCGCGATCGCGTTGACAGGGCGCGACCTGCGTACTTCGGCTTGCGGTCAGCGTCGACGGGCGCCCTGCCCCCGCGATAGCGGGGCCTTCGGCCGGGGCGCGTTCGGCTGTTCACCTCATGCAGGCATCGCATGTTTTCGTCATCTCCGTCCGAACACGATCGTCAGCTTTCCGTTCTCCGGCCGGGCGGAATCGTTGTCCAGTTGCGCGATCTCCAGCGGCCCCAAGGGAAGCAACCCGTCCTCGAGTTCACCGCCCGCCGGGCGGAACTGCCGTTTGAGCTTGGTGACCAGGACACTCGCCACCCCCGGCACGGCGCTCACGGCCGCGACGATCCGGCTCGCGCGCACCGGTTCGCCGAAGGTCAGCGCGTCGGGGTGGAAGAACCCGAGCCGCCCCCCGTCGAGCACCCCGGTGCCGAGGACGCGGCGCACGGCGGCGCCCACGGTGCCCCGGTGGTGCCCGGGCTCGGCGCAGACGGTCAGCTCCAGTTCCACCGGCACCAGCTGGGCCGGGACGACGGCGAGCTGGTGCCCGATCCGCCGGTAGGACTCCAGCGCGGCGGTGGCCGCGTCGATCAGGCCGGGATCGGCGGTTCCCGCGCCGACCGGGTCGAGCGCGACCCGGATCTCCTCACCGGTGCCGGTCCACCGCAGCTGCGCGGCGGCCCGTCGCACGCCGAAGACCGCGCTTGCGAGTTCGGCGTAGTCGGCGGCGGTGACCGCGCGGAGTTTGGTGCGGCGCAAGGCGAGCGGGGCGAGTTGGCGCACCTGGTCCAGGGGTTCCGGTTCGGTCCCGCCGGTCGCGGGCAGCGGATTGCGGACCCCGGTGATCCCTTCCCCGTCGCCGGCCCCGCAGCACAGCACGAGGTGGTTGACCGCCTCGGCGCCGACGTTCCCGGCGATCCCGTTGCCGACGCGGTACCGGACCTTCAGCAGTCCGCCCGGCGGCGGTGGGCTGCCGTGGCCGTGTTCCCCGAACCGCAGCGCGAGCCTGCCGTCGTCCTCGAGTTCACCGACGAAATGGCGATCGCGGGGACCGCTGGCGAGCAGATCGCGGCGCGGCAGCCAGGGTCCGGACTCGTCCGCCCGCACCTCGACCGCGGGCAGCGCCGCGCGCGGATCCTGGGCGACGGCGGCAGAGGCAGGTCCGGACAACAAGGGGTCGGCGGAATCGAGCCCGTCGGCGTGGTCGGCTCCCCAGCTCTCGCCGATCTCCCAGACGGCGTCCGCGCCGAGCACTTCCCCGGCCCGCGCCCGGCGGGTCAGCGCGGCCAGCCGCCGGAGCTTTCCCGCCAGCAGCCGGTCGAACCGGGCGATCAGCTCCGCGAGCGCGCGCTCCGGGTGCTCTTCGAGGTCCACCTCGTCCAGGACCTCGGCGGTGAACAGCGCGGTCAGCGCGGCGAGCTGCGCGTCGGTCGGCCGCTCGCCGCCGCGCACCTGGCGCCACACCCGATCGAGCCAGGACCGCACCCGGCCCGGAATCGCTTCGAGCGACCGCGCCTGCGCCCGGGCGATCCGCGCGGGATCGGGGAACGCGGTCCGCTGGGTGACCGGCGCCTCGCGCAGCCGGGGCCGGAACCGCGGTCGCAGCGCGGGATAGGTGACCTGGGCGAGCAGCGTTTCCAGCATCGCGGCCTGATCCGGCGCGGGCGCGTCGGCCACGAGCCCGGACCGGTCCACGGCGGCCTGGCCGAGCAGCGGAACGAGTCCGGACAGTTCGTCGGCGTCCAGTGGCGTTCCCGCGCGGGCCTTCGCCAGCAGCGCGTGGATCAGCTCGGCGGCCGGAGCGGTCTCGCCCCGATCCGGGCAGCCGAACGCGGGCGGCGCGCAGGAAGGCGCGGGGACCGCCGCGGGCGGCACCGGGATCTCCTCCGGTTCGCCGACGCAGTAGGTGAGGTCCCGGCCGTGATCGACGAGCACCACGTTCCCGGTCGCCACGCTCACGTCGGTGAGCAACGCGCAGTCCGGGCCGCCGCGTGCGGACAGGCACAGGGCGAACCCGAGCGCGTCCTCGGGATCCCAGGTGACCTCCAGCACCGGCTGGTCGTACAACTCGTCGACGGCGGGCGTGACCGAGGTGAGGCGCACGGCCTGGCGGTGCGCCGGATCCGCGTCGGCCGGGGCGCCGGTGCGCGGGCCGAGCACCTCCTCGAGGACGAGCACGTCCCCGGGCCGCAGTCGCAGCGCACGCCGCCGGTGCGCGGATTCTTCCCGGATTTCCTCTTCGGTGTGCCGCAGCCACGCGTCGGCGAGCGTCGCCGAGGTGGCGCCCGCGGGCAGGCAGCACTCCGCCTCGCCCCAGGTGTAGAACGGGATCCGGTTGTGCGTCGGCCGCACGGTCACCGCGCCGGGGCGCAGCGGTTCGAACACCTCCACCGCGGCCGCGGGCGGCAGGGCCGCCAGGTCCTCGTCGGAGATCACCGTGCCGAGGTCCGGCCGGTCGCGCGGATCGAGCGAGCCGAGGTCGACCGCGACGAACCGGTAGTCGCCGGGGTTCAGCGTGACCTTCCGGTCCGCGCGCAGGGCCACCCAGGCGCGGGCGTTGCAGCCGTCGTGCATCGCGTAGTCCACCAGCCGGACGTGCCGCCGCACCGAGACCCGGCGGCGGGCGGTGTCCAGGTACGCCTCGGCGGCCACCGCGTCCTGCTGGTAGGAGATCTGGTCGCCGACGTAGGCCAGGACCTCGGCGAGGGTGACGCCGAGGTCGGGCGCGTGCCGTTCGACCCAGTTCCCCGCGGTGAGCGTCATCCGGTCCAGCAGCGACCGCCGCAGGCTCGCGTAGTCCCGCGCGGTGTAGTCGATGACGGGCTCGTTCTTGTCCGGTGGTGGGCAAGGTTCCGCTTCCGCGCAGTCGAAATCGGTCGGGCAGGCGGGGCGGAAGGTGAACTCCGCCGAGGCGTAACGCGGATCGAAACCGCGGTACGGCGTGGTTCCCGGCCGCCCGTGCGGGCCCGCCTCGACAATGCTCAGAATGTAGGTCGAGGTGTCCCCGGCGGTGTTCACGGTGATGTGCACGAGATCGTCGAGGTCGGGATCGTCGGCGAGTTCGACCCGCACGTCCACCGCGTGGATGCCGGTGATCCGGCGGCCGCCGTCGATGCGGACGTTCGCCGGGCCGAGCCGTCGCGGCGCCCGGCCGAGGAAGGCCGCGGTGAGGACCGTGCCGTCGTCGTTCGCCTCGACCCAGTCCAGGCCGTTGTAGCGGGCCGCGCGCACGTCGCTCCGGCGCTGATCGGTCCGGCAGTCCACTGTGGTCACGACGGGCCCCCGTTCCCGAAGACGTCGGTGCGCCGGGTGCCGGTCGCGAGCACCACGTAGTCGAGCCGGATCCGCACCACGTTGTCCTCGCTGACGATCTCCAGCGTCTCGATCTCGATCACGTCGCCGAGCCAGCGCTGCAGCGCGGCCTGCACCGACAGCTGCAGGGTCGACGCGAGTTCCGGGCTGTTCGGTTCGAAGACCAGATCGAGCAGGCCGCACCCGAAGTCGGGCCGCATGACCCGTTCGCCGGGGCTGGTGAACAGCAGTTGCCGGATCATCTGCCGGACGTGGTCGTCGTAGGACGCGGTCGCGGTGCGGCCCTGGCTGTCCACCCGGTACGGGAACGCGAGGTCCGTCCTCATCGGCCTGCTCCCCGTTCCTGGACGACCGAGATCAGCGGCGGCCCCTGCGGGATCCGGTCCGCGGTCTGGCAGACGCCCGTCGATCCGCGCAGCAGCACCGGCGAACCGCCGACCGTGAGCCGTTCGCTCGGCTGCGTCCACTGGATGGTCACGCAGGGCTGCGGTTTCCCGGCGACGGTGAACGGGCAGCCGGTGACCGTGTAGAAGTGCGCGATCGTGGCGACGGCGTGCCCGTCGACGAGCGTCCGCGTCTGCCCGGGCCGCGGGGTGGCGTGCCCACCGTGCGGGCAGGTGATGGTCGCGTTGACGGACAACAGGTTTCCCGGCATCTTCTGCCTCCTTCAGGTCTCAGGTGATGGCGAAGGCGCCCTCGTTGATGGTCACGGTGGAACCGGCGAGGGCGATCGACGCGCCTTTGCCGTTGGAGATCGTGATGCCCGAGTCGTTGACCACGATCGACGCGCCCGCGGCGGTGCGCAGCGTGATCCCCGGCCCTCCGGGGAGATCGGACATCAGCAGCAGGTTGCCGCGCGGGGTGCGCACCACGAGGTTCGGCTGGTTCGGATCGCCTTCGAGCGCCGGTTCCGGCACCTCCTCGCCCGCGCCGTACCAGCAGCCGACCCAGATCGGGTAGCTCACGTCGCCCTGTTCGAACTCGACCCAGACCCCGGCGCCGACCGTGGGCACGGTGTAGACGCCGGTTTGCCGCCCGGCCACCGGGAAGCACGGCATCGCCCAGGAGGAGGTGGCGTCGCCGAGGACGTCCGGCACCCGGACCTGGATGCGGCCCTGGCGCATCGGGTCCACGTTGTTGACGACGGTTCCTCGGTACTTGCCGAGATACCGGGTGTCTTCGGGCATGTTTCCCTCCAGCTACGGGATGGCCGTGGAGTGCAAAGCGATCAGGCCCTCCCGGGCGAGCGTGAAGTTCTGCGTGTAGGAGCCGCGTTGCAGGTTGTGGGTGACGCTCTTGACGTAGTAGCGGCCGTCGTAGGTGATGCCCGCGCCGCGCACGCCGACCAGTTCGCGCGGGCGCAGCACGTACCCGTAGCGCACGACGTCGAGCTGCCCGGAACCGCTGACCGCGTCCGAGGATTCGATGACCTTCGCCAGCGTTTCGGCGAACGCCTGCGGGGCGTCCTTCTTCGCGGTGTCGTCGATGACCCGCTTCTTCAGCGCGGGCGCCGGGCGGCGGGCCAGCGGCGGGCGCAGCACGCTGACCTCGGGCACCGGGAGCACGGTGTCGGTCCGGGTCGCCGGGATCTGCACGCGCGCCACCGGTTCCTCCCGCGCCGCGCCGTCGAAACCGAACGTCAACTGATCCACTGTGGACAGATGGTCCATGTTGACGTTGATCGCGTGCTGCGGGACGCCGAGGCGGACCTCCGGCCCCCAGTAGCCCCGGCTGACCCCGGGGACCGGCCCGGGGTCGAGGTAGAAGACGTACCCGTTGGCCTTGGCCAGTTCGTTGACGTACGCGAGGTCGGTGCCCTTCTGGAAGTCGATGCGCTGGGTCGGCATCGGGGCCTGCGGGATGAGTTCGGGGATCACCTGCGGCGTGATGCCGTACTGCGCGTACCGGCCGATGATCGCGGAGACCCGGGCGGCCGGGCCCATCGCGGGGAACGGGACGCCCGCGCGTTCCTCGAGATCCATCAGCACGGTCAGGTCCTCGCCGGTGACGGTCAGCGTGGACTGGCCGGGGACGCCCGAGATCGCCACCTCCTGGCGGGTGATCACGCCGTCCATGAGCACGGAGACCGTGCCGGACACGGTGACCGCGAGGACGACCCGGACCTGCGGGTCGAAGGCGCCGCCGGGCAGCAGTTCGCGGCTGATCACCCCGCGGTGGCTCAGGTCGAAGGAGAGCTGGAACCCGCTGCGCTGGCCGGCGGTGACGGTGACCTGCGCGGACAGCAGCGCGTCGGTGACCGGCTGCGGGACGGGTGCCACGATCCGCGGCCCCATCAGCAGGGTGAGGTGGATCGGCGCGATCTCGGGCATCGGTCACTGACCCGCTGTTCCGGGCACACCCTCGGGCAGGGTGATGCGGATCCGGCGACCGGGCGTGCCGGTCAGCTCGCGCGGATCGAGCACGGGATTCGCGTCGGCGATGCGCCACCACTGCCCGGCGTCGCCGAGGTAGCGGTCGGCGAGCACGTCGGACCGGTCGCCCTCGCGCACCTCGTGCACCCGGACCGTGGTGAACACGTCCGGCTGGGGCGGCAGCCGGGGTTTCAGGTAGGGGACCTCCTGCCCGCCGCGGGTGCGGTGGACGGCGGATTCGACGCCGTGATAGCGGCTGGTACGCGGATAGGGCGAGGTCATCGGATTCGTCATCGCGGTCCCCTTTTGGTCAGATCCCGGTGAGTCCCAGCGTTTCCAGGCGCCCGGACGCGGCGGCCCCGGCCAGTCGTTCCTTCTGCGCCAGATGCGCCAGGTACAGCTCGGCGCCCCGGTGCCCGGCCGGCAGGTCACTCGACGACAGCACCCGCAGGCCGAGGTTGACGATCGCGCGGATCGGGTTGAGGTCGACGTCGAAGGTGTCCTCGGTGATGGCGAGTTCGGTCAGCCGCACCGGAAGTACCCGGTTGCCGCCCCAGGTGAACAACGTCAGCGGGCTCTCCACCGGCGTGATCTCCAGCGTCCCCGCCTCCGCGAGCACCTGATTGGCCCGGATCCGCGCACTCGGCGCGTTGATCAGCATCTCCAGGGTGGCCAGCTGCGGGTGAATCCCCTGCGGGGCGGGGACTTCCAACTGATCGGTCGCGTCGATCTCGGCGGTGAACTTCCACGTCTCGATCGCGGGCCCCTTGAGCCGCAACGCCTCGGTCCGATCCCCCTGCTCGGCCCCGGCCGCCTGCGGCGCGAGGGAACGCTCCAGGGTCTCCGGATTGAACTGCATCACGATGACCCGCTGCGGGGTGCCGCGCAGGGGATCCACGATCACGATCCCCGACCGCACCGGCTTGGGTATGTCGAGATAACCGGTCATGATCCGTCCTCTCGATCACCGCGCGCGGCGAGGTCCTTGAGGGCACGCAGGCTTGCTGCCCGCCCCTCTTCGGCGTCGGCGGCGATGCCACCCGACTCCAGGTATGACGGCAGGCCGACCCAATTCCGCAACGCGGCCAGCGGCGGCAGGCCCGCCTCCCTCGCCTCGGCCAGCCGGGACCGCCACCAGGTTCCGGCCCGCAGGCCGTCCGCACCGGCGGACGCCCGCCTGACATAGCCCGCCGCGTCCTCGGTCTCCGCCGCCCACAGATAACCCAGCACCTGGTCGTCCAGCGTGATCGGGAGGTATCGGACCGCACCCTCGGCTGACGCCGGGTAGCCCGCGACCGGAGTCGCTTTGCGCGCGAGTGACGGATTCGCGAGTTCCAGCAGAGCCTGTGAGTTCGGCGCCCACCGCTCCACCGTGCCTGGTGAGATCCCGCCCGCCTCGGTGTCTTCGGGTTCGCCGACCCATCGCCGCAAGGCCTCGCGCGGCGTCAGCCCGTCTGCCTCGGCCCGATCGAGCCGCTCGTACCACCGGAGATCCGCGTCGGCCGAGTTCGTCACCTTGCGCACGAAGGATGCGTCGTCATCCGCCGCCGACGCCCAGAGGTAACCGATGACCTCGCCGGACTTGGTGACCGGAACGTAGAAGATCCCGTCCGGAGCGGCGTCCTCTCCGCCTTCCTCGCGAACCGGTTCCCGGGAACGCCCCGCGCGCCAGCCCCGCGGCCGCTGACCGCCCGGATCGAGCCGTGACGGCGGCGAGCCCGCGTCGGACAGCACGACGACGTGCGACAGGTCCTCCCCTTCGACGTGGAACGCGGAATCCTCCAGTGCACGCAGGTTGCGCGCTTCTTCTTCCCGGGCGCCCGCCGGGATTCCGCCGCCGATCGGGTGCTCCGCCCGGCCCGCCCACCGGTGCAGGGCTTGCCGCCAGGTGAGTCCGTCGTCGTGGGCTTCGATCAGCCTTTCCGTCCACACCTTCGCGGCGTCGAATCCGGTCGAGCCGGCGGCCCGGCGCTGGATGTAGTCACCGTGGTCGAGCACGTCCGACGCCCAGACATATCCGATCACTTCGCCGTGCCGGGTCACCGGAAAGTAATGCACAGGCGTTTCCTCCACGGTAAGCCTGTCCATTTCGTTTCCGTTGTTCTCGTTCATCGTTCGCTACCCTTTTTCGATCGGTCACGGCGTCGGCAAGTGGACTTCGGCGTAGATGTGCCAGGTGGGGTCCCGCCGGTTGGAACGGCTGGGATCGACCACATGCGTGATCGTATACCGCGTTCCGGGTGCGAGGATCAGCTCGCGTTGGCGCGGGTAGATGCTGGTAACGCCGACCCAAAGTCCTCTCGCTCCTTTGGGCACACGGAGATGGAGCTGGTACTTGAACATTCCGAACGCCGCGCTCGCCCCGACGGATGTCGACATGAGCCCCGGCTCGGTTCTCTCTTCGGGTGGATCCAGGCCGAGCTTCGGTTTCGCGGGATCCCCGCCGAGGAAACGCACTCCGGTCAATCCGCGATGGACGACGACGTCTTCGCCCACCGGCTGGTTCACCGCACGCCGGACGTTGTCGAGGTCGGATTGGATCTCGGCCTCGGTGGGGAAATGCCCGTCGAACAGTTCGACCACACGATCGTAGAAGCTCTTCTTCGCCAACAACTCGTTCAGCTTCTTGCCCATCAGATCGGTGTTCTTCCCACTGCCTCCGGCAGCCGTGACCTCACCGAGCAGTGCCAGTTGCTCGCGGCTGAGCCGGGACGACCTGGACACCGCCAGGACCTGCGCGACCGTGGGCTCGGCGCCGCCGAAAACCGCGCGCAGGCGCTCCCCCTTCTTGCCCGAGCGAAGAATGTCGCGCAACACCTCCTCCCTGTTCCCCGCCGTCGCTATATCGCTGAGCAGGCGAAGTTGCTTGCGGCTTCGCACCGGGTTCCGCGCCACGTTCTGAACCTGCTCCGGGGTGGGAGTCGCACCGCCGAAGACATTGCGGATCTTCGTCCCCTTACCGGTCTGCCCCTTCCATCGTTCAAGCACTTCGCTCGGCGTCGCGCCGCGGGCGACGAGCCGCAACATCTGGTTGTAGGGAATGCCGAACTTCGTGTACCGGAGCAAAGCGTGCATCAGCTCGCTCGGCATGTTCTCGAAATCTCCCCGGAGATGCTTTTCCCCGAACTTCTCCCCTTCCACGTCGTTGAGTTCACGCCAGATTCCGTCGGTGGGACTCGCCGAAGGGTTCAGCGTGGCCACGACCCGGAAATTCGGCCTGCCCACGGTCGTCAGCCCGGTCAGGCGGTACCAGATCCGCATCCCGGCCAGTACGCCGTTGAGCACCCGTTCGTAGACGCCCCGGCGAAGCAGCGAGACCAGCTTGGGGCGGATACGTGCGACGATCAGCGCGAGCCGTTGGTCCTTGGTCTGTTCCTCGTTCTTCCGGCGCTGATCCTCGTGGCGGCGACGGTCTTCCTGGCGCTGCTTCTGCCGGTCCTTCAACCGGTCCCGGGTGCGCTGGAACTTGTCGCGGAGTTTCTTCGCCCCGTTCTTCAAAGCCCGGCCGAGTTTGCTGTTCGCCACCTTGCGCCCCACCTTGCGCAGGGCTTGGCCGACCTTGCGCAGGCCGTTGCGGACCGTGTGCTTCACCCGGTTCAGCGCCGCCCGGGCCGGGCTCACCCGGCGCGGCGGGGTTTCCCGTTCGTCTTCCCGGCGACGGTCACGCCGCCGGGAAGGTCGGCGGGCTTCCGGGCGGCGTTCGGGAACGCGGCGGCCGGGGCCCGTGCCGGGACGTCCCGGGCGGCGAGTTCGCGGCGGCGCGCCGGGGCGGCGGGCGGCGCCCGGGCCCGCGGGGCGAGCCGGGCGGCGGGGCGGGCGGAGTGCCTGGCTCGCCGATTTCAGGCCGCGGCGGGCCGAGTTGACCGCGGTTCCGGCGGCCTTGCGGGCGCCCTTTCCCGCGCGGCCGAGACCGGCCGTGATCTTCTTGGCCATTCCTTGCAGGGTCCGGCCGACGCCCTTGGCGGCCATCGCGAGCTTCGCCATCAGGAAGTTGGTGATGAACTCCAGCAGGGCCACCACGCCCGCGGCCACCGCGGCGGCGAACAGGCAGGCGGCGGGGCCGGATTTGACCGCCATCAGGAACGCGATGAACGCGCCGATCGCGGCGAGGATCTTGCTGATCGTGCCCCAGGCGGCCATCAAGCCCTGCACGACGGCGAGCACCGCGCCCGCGGCGGGGACGATCAGCGAGACCAGCCGCTCGATGATGACCATGATGATGATCATCGGCAGCGAGGCGATCAGCGCGTCCCAGGCCATCTTCCCAATCTGGGCCATCGAAACGCAGCCCTTGATCAGCACGTTGATGACCGCTTTGCCGAGCCCGAGGATCGATTCGACCTTCTCGTTGAACCACCGCTTGACCGCGCTCTTGATCGCGCCCCAGAGGTGGTTCTGGATGCCCTCCTTGGCCGAGCTGCCCAGTTTGCCCAGCCACGGCCCGACTCCCATGGACGCGATGTCGGCGATGATCGCGGCGAACTTCCCGAGCAGCTGGATCGCGGCCTTCGCGAACTCGATGGCCGCGTTGACCACGCCCTCGACGATCTTCACCGCGGCCTTGAGCCCGGCCTCCAGCAACCGGAGCAATCCGGTCAGCGCCTGGGCCAGCTTGTTGAGCAGGAACTCGACGCCCGCCTTGAGCGCGTCCGCGAGCTTGTTCACCACCGCGATCGCCGCGTCGCGCAGGGTCTCGATCGCCTTGCGGATGCGTGCGGCGAGTTCGGGGAAGAACACCGCGAGCACGTCGCACAACTTGATCAGGATGTTCGCCAGCGTGTTGATCAGTCCGATGATCGCGTTGCGCGCCAGGTCGATCAGCCCGGTGACGATCTTGGTGAACTCCTTGACGATGGTGTTGACCAACTTCACCGCCGCGTCGAAGATCGCGGTGATCGCGTTCAGCAACCCCTCGAAGAAGCTCTTGACCTTCGACGCGATCCAGCCGAAGATCCCGCCCTCGGACTCCTCCTTCTTGCGTTCCTTCTCCTTGCGTGCCTTCTCCTCGGCCTGTTCGCGCTCGCGGGCGATCCGGTCGTTGTCCTCCTTCTGCTTCGCCTCGTTCTTCTGGTCGGTTTCGGTCTTCTCCTGGACGATCCCGGCGCGCGACTTCTCGTGTTCCTTGCCCGCCTCGGCGCCGGTCTCCTCGATCTTCTTGTCCTGCTCGCCGCGCCACTCCTCGCGTTTGGCCGCCGCGTCCTCGGCGACCTTGCCCCGCTCCGCCGCCTGCGCCTGCGCGTTCTCCTGGACGGCCTGGGTCACCTCCGCCTGGTGCTGGGCGTTCGCCTGTGCCTGCGCCTGCTGCTGGTTCTGCCGCTCGGCGCCCATCTGGGCCTGCCCCTGGGCGACCCCGGCCTGGATCTGCGGCCCGCGTTCCTGTTGCGCGACAACGGCGACGCCCGGTTCCTCAGCGCCCGGTCCGCCGGGTCCGGCGGGTCCCGCGGGCCCGCCGCCGGAGGGCACCTGCGCGGTCAGCGTCTCGGCCGGTGCGTTCGGGAAGATCTGGTCCTCGCCGAGCGGTTTCGCGGCCTCCTCCCGGCCGCCCGCGTGGATCTCCTGCGAGGACTTGGTGAGTTCCGCGGCCTGCTGGTCGGTCCGGACCGGATCGGTCTCGCCCTTGAGCTCCACCTTCTGCACCGGGCCCACGGTCGTGTGCAGCGCCGGATCGGTGGTCGGCACGTTGTCGACCGCCTGCTCGACGTTGCGGACCTCCCGCTCGGACAGTTTGCCGTCGGTGCCCCCGGCGACCTGGGGCCGCTGCGCCTGCGCCGCCGGATCGGTGCCCTGAACCTCCTTCGCCTGCTGCTTCTTCTGCTGCTCCGCGCGTTCGGCCTCGGCCTTCTCCAGCCGGACCCGCTCGGCATCGCCGGGCGGGGCGGCCTCCGGCGGGCCCGACATGGTTCGCGGGGCGCCGGAGGGACGCTGCATCGTCGGTGGCGCCGCGGCGAGCGCGTTCTGCTGCTCACCCACGTCCCGGCTGACCGCACTGTCCACTCCGGACAGTGAGCTGCGCATCTTGTCCGGGGGCAGCGTGCCGACGGTGGCCAGGGCCGCCTCCGGGGGCTGCCCGGACACGTCCGATGGCGCGGGCTGCTGCTCGGCCGGTGGCGGGGCCGCACCCGCCGCGCCGCCGCCCCCACCGGCGCAGCCGCCTTCCCCACCCTCGGGTTTGGCGCCTTCGGTGGTCGGCTCGGGCGCACCGGCGCACGCGCCGCCGCCGGGCTCCAGGGACGCCTCGGGCGCGATCGGCGGGGCACCCGCCTCGGCGCCGGGCTCGGCGACGCCGGGAGCTTCCGGCTGCTGGGCCAGTTCGGGCCGCCCCGCGTCGGCACCGATGGGTGGGCCGCCACCGCCGACGGGCGCGGGACCGGCGACCGGTCCGGGCCGCGCGGGTTCGGGTGCGGCGGGTTCCGGGCCCGCCGGTCCGGGTGCGGCGAGTTCCGGGGCCGCCGGTTCCGGTTCCTGTTCCGGCGCACCAGGCATCCGCGACCCGGCACTCGGAGCTTCGGGTTCGGCGGGCTCCGCCGGGGTGATCGGCGTTCGGTCCGCGGTCTCCGCGCGCGGTTCCGGGCCGACCTCGGCGTCGAGCGGCTGCGGAGCGGGCGGTTCCTCGGCCGCTTCCGGCGGTTCCGGCGGGGGCTGGGGCGCCGGGGCGGGACCGGCCTCGGCGGCTTCCGGCTCGGGCGTCGGCTCCTCGTCTTCTTCCTGCTGTTCGGCCTTGGTCGGCGGGGGCGCCGGAAAACTCGGCGGTTCCGGTGGCCGGGGCGCCGGTCCGCCTTCCCGCGCGTTCGTCCGCTCGGCGGTCGGGACGTGGGACAGATCCAGATCGGCGGCGGGCAGGTAGTCCTCGGGCTTGAGCTCGGGCCGCTCCGGACGTGCCGCCTCGGGCGCTTCGGGTGCGGGTTCCGGCGCGTCCACCTCGGTTTCGGCGGCGGGTTCGAGGCCGAGCGGTTTCTCCTGCTCCTCCAGTCGTTCCTCGTCCTCGCGCCGGTCGGCCAGGCCGTGCCGCACGAGCGGGCTGTCCGGCTGGGCCGCGGCCTGCTCCACCCGTTCCGGTCGTGCCGGGCCCGGCTGGGCATCGGCGATCCCGGTTTCGGCGGCCGGGGCGGCCCCGGCCGCGGGGCCCTGACCCGGCGGTGGTGCGGCGCCCGGTGCGCCCGGCGCCTGCGCGATCGGCTGCGCGGCGGCCGCCGCCTCGGCGTCCTTCGGCGCTTCCTCGGTCTTCTCGCCCTCTTCCTTCTCCTTCTGCTTGCCTTTCTCGCCCTTCTCCTCGTCCTCTTTCTCCTCGTCTTCCTTCTTCTCGTCCTCTTCCTTCTTTTCCTTGTCCTGTTCCTTCTCGTCCTTCTCCTGCTCCTCTTCCTCGTCCTGCTCCGGCTCCTCGCCCTTCCCGTCCTCGGTTTCCGGAGCCGGTTCGACGGGCTCCTCGTCCGGTTCGGACTTCTCGTCCGCATCCCGCTGCTCGTCCTGCTCGGCTTCGCTCTGCCCGGCCTCCGCGGTGTCGTGGCGCTCGATGTCACGGCGTTCGGCCGCGTCCGTCACCGGTTCCGGGGTCCCCGCCGAATCGACCGGTCCACCGGCCGCCGCCGCGTCCGCCTCTTCGACGAGTTCGAGCACTCGCCGGTACTCCGCCGACGGCAGCCGGGATTCGAGGCGGGTCAGCACGAGATCCCGCAGCACCGGGGCGAGGCGGCCCAGTTGCAGCCGCACCCGGCCGGAGGCGTCGGTGGCGTCCCCGCGCAGGCTGCGCAGCAACCCGGCCACCAGCCGATCCACGACGGCGGCCGGATCGAGTTGCTCGGCGCGGTGCTGTTCGGCGGTTCCCCGGGTGTACCGCAGCCAGGAAGCGACCTGGCTGCCGCGCTCGCGCAACTCCGGCGACCGCTCCCGCACCCCCTCCTCGGCCTCGAGTTCGACCGCGTCGCGCGGTGTGCTCAGCGATCCCGGCTCGCGGCCCAGGCGCAGAGGCCCCGGCGCGTGCGGCACCTGGACGGTGTGCAGCAACTCGTGCGCGAGCAGCCGCCGTCCCGCCGAGGTCTCGGGATGGAACCGCCCCTCCGCGAAGAACACGTCCTGGCCGACCGCTACCGCGTCCGCGCCCAGCAGTTCGGCCAGCGCCGCGGCGTCGGGATCGGTGTGGATGCGGACCCGGCTGAAGTCGTGGCCGAGCCGGGCCTCCAGTTCCCGGCGCAGCCCCACGTCGAGCGGTTGCCCCGCACCGGAGACGATGTCCTTCGGTTCCGGCGGGCGGGACGCGGCCGCGCGCTCGGTCTCCCGTTTGCGGGAAACCTGCTGCCGCGCCACCGCCGTCCTCATCTGAGTCCCTCGGTGACCGCACGCGCGAGCGCCACGCCGAGGCCGCGCGGCGAGGTGACCGGTGGCAGCGCGGGCAGCTCCAGTTCCGCCACGTCCTGGTCCTGATCGACCGAAAGGACCTCGCTCAGTCCACTTCGGACACTCAGCAGCCGGACGAGTTCCCGCTGGAACGCGGCCGCCACGCGATCGCGGTTGACCGGACCGAAACCGTCGAACAGCAGCTCGTCGATCTCGATCAGCACCTGATCCGGTTCCCTCACACCCATCCCGCGACCTCCCCCGGGGTCAGCGAACGCTCCAGCTTCAGGTACTCGGTGCGGGACGCGGCGAGCAGATGCCGCATGCGCAGCGGGGAATCCTCGTCCGCGGCCAGGAACGCCGCGGACAGCGCGATGTTGCGGATGCTGCCGCCGGTCACCGTGAGCTGGGCGAGGCGAGCGAAGTCGATCCCCTCGGCGGGGGTCCGGCGGGGTATGACGTGCCGCCAGATCTCCTCGCGTTCGGTCACCGACGGGAACGGGAACTCCACCACGAACCGGATGCGGCGGAGAAACGCCTGGTCCAGCGCCTTCTTCAGGTTGGTGGTGAGGATCGCCAGCCCGCGGTAAGCCTCCATCCGCATCAGCAGGTAGCTGACCTCGAGGTTGGCGTAGCGGTCGTGGCTGTCCTTGACCTCGCTGCGTTTCCCGAACAACGCGTCCGCCTCGTCGAACAGCAGCACCGCGCCACCGCGTTCGGCCGCGTCGAAGACCCGCCGCAGGTTCTTCTCGGTCTCCCCGATGTACTTGCTGACGACCTGGGACAGATCGATCACGAACAGGTCCAGCCCCAGTTCCGCGGCCACCACCTCGGCGGCGAGGGTCTTCCCGGTGCCGCTGCCGCCGGAGAACAGCGCGGTGACCCCGAGTCCCCGGCGCAGCACGGCTTCGAAGCCCCAGTCCTGGTACACCGTGCCCCGCGCCCGCACGTGGGCGACGATCTCGGTGAGGACGCGACGCTGCTGCCCCGTCAGCACCAGATCGTCCCACCGCGCGCGGGGTTCGATGCGGTGCCCGAGTTCGTCGAGCGCCATCCGCGCTTCGGCGAGCCCCGCCTCCCACGCCCGCGCGCGCAGCTCCCCCGGTTCCCGCGACGCGGCCCCGCCCGCCGCGCGGATCACGTGCGCGGGCAAGGAGAACTGGGCGACCAGCCGTTTGAGTTCGTCCTCGGTGAGCGTGCGCGGCGAACCGTTCCCGGCCGAGAGCGCGGCCGCCCAGAGGTCCTGCTGTTCCGAAGGGGTCAGCGCCGGGATCGGGAACCGCGTGCGGCGGTCGTGCCCCGGCAGCGGATCCGTGCTGGCGAGCAGGACCGGCACCCCGAGCGGTTCGGCGAACGCCTCGGCCACGGCCCGGCGTTCCGCGGAAAGGTCGTCGCAGTCGACGAGCAGCGCGGCGGGCAGCAGCACGGCTTCCCGTTCCCACAACCGGCCCAGCGCGTCCCGGTCGCGCGGATCCGCGGGCAGGTCCGCCCCTTCGACGACGTGCAGGGTGAGGCCGGACGCGCGCGCCGCGGCCGCGGCCACCTCCCGCCGCGTCCGCCGGTCGGCGCCGACGAGTTCCCCGTGCGCGCGGGCGGTCGCCGCCCAGCTCGCCGCCACCCGTTCGGCCACCCGGGCGTGCGACGGGGGCAGCGCGTCCGGTTCCCCGGCGGGCGCGACCAGGCCGTGCAACCGGGTGTCCAGGTACGGGATCCCGGCGAGGAAGTGCAGGATCCGTTCGTCGATCCGCAACCGCGCGGTGGCCAGGGCACCGGAGTCGTCGAGTTCGATCAGCCGCCAGCGGCGCAGCGGCGCGACCGGGGTGAGCGCGCCCCAGTGCGGCTCGGCGAACGCGGCGAGCGCGAGGGAGAAGGTCGGGTACGCGCGCTGCGGATCGCCGCTCGCCGCCGCGCAGCGGGCCCCGGTGGTCGGGTCGATCTCCACGGCCGCGGCGAGCACGAGCACATCCCGCTCGAACGCGGTGAGCCCGAAGCACGAGCACACCGTGCCGAGCGCGCCGGCGTCGTCCGGGCGGGGCGGCTCCGGCCCCGCGTCCCGGCGTCCGGCGTGCGCGTCCACCCGGGCCAGCACGGCGCGCACGGCCTCGGCGAGCGCCTGCCGGTGCGGTTCCTCCCGGGTGGTGGCCATGACCTCACGCCCCCAGGGTGACCGTCGGCGCGCGCAGATCGCCCTGCGGCAGCGTGGGCACCCCGTCGACCTGCGCCCGCACCAGGTAGCTCGCGCGCCGCACGGTCGGCAGCGGCACGCGGACGGTGTCCTCCGCGCCGGGCGGCCGGTCGAGCGGAACGGGTGCGGTGAGCCGGTAGCTCGCCGCGGCCCGGTCCGCCGGCGGGTCCAACTCGTCGAGCAGGATCTGCACCCGCTGGTCGCGGCGGACCGGCATGTCGAACCGGACGGTCAGGATCGGCGGCGTGCCCCCGGATTCCACCGGTTCCAGTACCCGGGGCTGCCGGACGACCGGGACCACGTTGGACTCGATCACCTTGCGCAGCAAGCGGTCCTCGGCACGCAGATCGTGCACCACCTGGACCGGGTAGATCCCGGGCGGCAGCGCGCGCACCGGCTCCCCGGCCAGGGTGAACACCACGCGCTCGTTCCCGACGCTCGTCGGCGCCACCACCAGGTCGCCGATGCGCACGGCGACACCGTCGCCGGTCAGCGCGGCGCCTTCGAGCCACACCTCGCTCCCGGCCGGCACCGGCCCTTCGACCGGCAGGTCCGAGGACCCCTGGGGCCGCGACACCAGCCGCTCGATCACCGGGCGGCCACCGGCGACCGCGCGCACCGTGCGCCGCAGCACCGGTTTGCCCGCGACCGGCGTTCCCCGGCCGTCCACCACCACGGCCGTGGCCTCGTACACCACGGAAAGCGCGTACGGGGTCTGGAAGAGCATCGACCAGAGCTTCGACAGATCGTCCAGATCCAGCTTGCTCGGGGTGAACCGGACCGCCTGCGGTGAACTGGCGAGATCCGCCCCGGCCAGGTAGGGCCGGGCCGCCGCGCTCTCGATGTCCACCCGCGACAGAATCGGTTCCTCGTTCAGGCCGCGCACGATGGAGCCGAGCATGCGCTGCGGTTCGAGGGTGTCCTCGTTGCCGTAGCAGCTGATCAGGTAGTGCAGGTCCAGGGCGGCGTGTGCCTTGGCGATCAGCGTGCCGTCGGCGGCTCTCGTGGGCGCGTCCCGGTTGCGCAGCGCGGCGTTCGGCGTGATCTGGTACAGGAACACCGTGACGAGCGGCTCCGCGGGCGGTTCGGCGGGCGGTTTCACCGGCCGGACGCGCGCGCCGATCGGATCGCCGTCGGCCTGCAACGCCCGGGCGATCAACTGGCACAACGCCTCGGTGGCCTGCGCGATGGCGAGGTGGTTGCTCATCGACTCCTCCTCGCCAGGTACCGGTCGAGTCCGACTTCCGGCGCCGGACGCGCGGTTCGCGGCGGCGGCTTCGGGGGCTGCGCACCGGCGGCCGTCACCGCGAGCTTGCCGATGGTGACCCGCACGACCCGTTCCGCGGCGGGCTGTTCCCCCCGGCGCTCGGCGTCCCGAGCGGCCTCGGCCGCCACGACCTCGCGCACCGGACGCGCGCGGGTTTTGTCCACAACGGACGGTCGGACCGGTTCGTTCGCGCGAGCCACGGGGAGTTCCGGCCGGGGTTCCGGGGAGTCCGGCGGAACCGGCGCGGGGGCGACCAGGGTGCGGTGGATCTCCAGGTGTTCGACGACCTGCCGCACGGTCTCGGTCACCTGCGCCCGCCGGACCGGTTCCGCGCGCACCTCGCCGCGCCGTTCCGGTGGCGCACCGGCCGGACGCGGTGCGGGGGCACTGCCCGACAAGGGTGGCGCGCTCGCCCGGGGCGGCGCCGGGCGCGGTTCGGGCGCGGTTTCCGGTTCCGGTGCCGTGGCACGGGTTTCGTCGAGGACGACGAGTTCGTCCCACTCCAGCGGCTGGGCCCGTTCGAACGGGTTGGGCAGCCGCGGCCGGACCTTCGGCGCGGGCTCCGATTCGGCGAACCCGGCCCGCGTCACCAAGCGGTCGAAGAAATCACGCATGTCCGGCCAGCTCCAGGTAGTAACGCCGCCGCAGCGGGCTCAGCGCCAGGATTTCCGGTTCGCTCCAGCCGACCGCGCGCGCGAGCTGGTAGACCTCGAGCAGCGTCGCGCGGGCCCAGGAATCCAGCTCCGCCCACAGGCAGGACGCGATGTCCAGTTCGGCCCGGTTCCGGTGGCCGCATTCCGGGCAGATGACGTCCAGCCGGATGTCGGCGCACGGATCCGCCTCCGCCGCGGTCTCGGTCAGCCGCCGCTGGATGTCGGCGGGCAGTTCCCCGGACGGCATCGGCTTTCCCGCCCGCTTCGCCTCCGCCACGCACCGCGACAGCAGCACCGCGCGTGCCTCGGCGGCGGTCGCGGCCCGGGCCGCCGCGAGCAGGTCACCAGACGTGGGCAGCCGCAGGACGACCGTCCAGTCGCCGCTGGTGACCACGATCGGTTCCGGGTCCGGGGCCCGCATCCCGGTCACCGCCTCGGTGTCGAAGTCGAACTCCAGTTCCTCGGCGCATTCCGGGCAGGCGTACCGCACCGGGATCCGGGCGCCGAACAGCGATCGGCGCAGCGCGAACAGGTCCACGTCGCGCCGGCCCACCGGCACCGCGAGCAGTTCGTCCACAGTGGCCGGACGGGCCACCGCGTGCAGCAGCAGCGCGCGCTCGGCATCCCCCGCCGCCGCACCCGACTCCCACACGGCGAGCAGGTCCTTCCCCGGCAGCATCGCTAGGCCGGGAGCGTGAACGAAGGCTCTTCCGGTTCCGGCACCTCGGCGTCCCGTTCCCAGCCCTCGCATTCCAGCTTCAGGCTCTGGATGGCGACCGCGTTGGCGTTCGCGTCCATCTCACCCAGGATCTGGTACTCGCTCGGCCACGCGCGGTAGATCTTGTAGGCCACCGCGACCTGACCGGCCTCGTTGAGCACCTGGATGACGATGTTCTTGCGGAAGTCCCGCAACGACGACTCGGTGCCGCGGCCCGCGCCGACCAGCCAGACCTTGTTGGCCCAGCGGTCGAACTCCGGATCGTGCGTGACGCCGCGCTCCAGGGTGATCGCCTCGAACTCGATCCGTCCCGCGGACTTCCGGGGCGAACTGGAGTCGCCGCCGCTGCGGTGCTTGACGACCTCGGAGGTCCGCTTCAACGGGCTGATCTTGCTGACCCCGGCGACCGTCTTCCCGTCCCACAGCACGAGGAACTTGAAGTTCTTGTACGGGTCGAAACGTTGTGCGTTAACGGTGAACTCAGCCATGACAACCGCCCCTAGACCTGGATTTGGCCAGCCATCTGCTCGATCTTGATGATCACGAACTCCGCGGGCTTGAGCGGCGCGAAGCCGACGAGGATGTTGACCACGCCGCGGTTGATGTCGTCCTGCGTGGTCGTGGTCCGGTCGCATTTCACGAAGTAGGCGTCGCGCGCGGAGGCGCCCTGGAACGCGCCCTGCAGGAACAGCGTGTGCAGGAACGCGCCCACGTTGAGCCGGATCTGGCTCCAGAGCGGTTCGTCGTTCGGTTCGAACACCACCCATTTCGTGCCGCGGTACAGGCTTTCCTCAAGGAAGAGCGCGGTCCGCCGGACCGGGACGTACTTCCACTGCGAGGCGAGCTGATCGGCGCCCGCGAGGGTGCGCGCGCCCCACACCACCGGCCCGATGACCGGGAAACCGCGCAGCGCGTTCAGGCCGAGCGGGTTGATCAGGCCGTTCTCCTCGTCGGTGAGCGGTACGGTCAGCGCGCGTACCCCGGACAGCCCGGCCTCGGTGCCCGCGGGCGCCTTCCACACCCCGCGATCGGTGTCGGTCCGCGCGTAGATTCCCGCGATGGCCCCGGAGGGCGGGAAGTCCCGCAGCCGTCCGGTGAGCGAATCGGTCAGCTGGATGTGCGGGAAGTACAGCGCCGCGTGGTCGCTGCGGACCGCGTCGAATGCGGCGAGGCCCGCCCGCGCCTTCTCCAGCGTGGTCCAGGAGCTCGGGCTGTCCACGATGAAGAACATGCGCTTGGTCTCGCACAGGGCGATCGCCTGCTCGATCACCGCGATCCGCGTGCTGTCGAGTTCGGGCCCGGCGAGTTCGGGAATCACCAACAGGTTCACGTCTTCCACGGCGCGCAGGGCGTGGATCCCGGTCTTCTGGTCCGCGTTGCCGATGAAGTCGGCGCCGGTGGGAGCCGTGCCGTCCGCGCCCCCGGTGAGCGGATACGCGGGCGCGCGCACCGATCCGGCCAGGCCCAGGGTGGTCGCCGCCTGGCCGGACAACCGGAGCTCACCGGCGGGCGTGCCGGCGAGCGCCTGCAAGCGCTTTCCCCGGACGTGCACGCGCGCCGCGGCGAAGTCGCGGTTGCTCGCGGCGACCCCGCGGAGCTTGCGTTCCAGCAGCAGCGCCAGTTCGGCCAGGTTCTTCGGTTTGGGATCGTCGGCGGTGTAGAGCGTGAACGTGTGCGTCTCGTCGCCGACCGCCGCGTCGAGCGGCTGGTCGGCCACATCGGGCAGGGGCCCCTCGAACGGGTTCGAGACCGTGCCCGAGTAGGCCGGTGTCGCGGCATCGCTTTCGACGGTCAGCGTGACCGCTTCGGAAGCGGAGTTGACCACGGCCGCGGCGAACCGCGGTGATTCCGCGTCGATCGACAGGTCGCGGAAGGTTTCGCGCACCGCCCCGCTCGAATCGAAGATCCGGAGGTCGAAGCCGTCCGGTGTGGAGCCCGGGTCGACCGCGACCCGGAGTCCGTCACCCCAGACTCCCGGATCCCGGGCGAAGGCCCGGAAGGACGCGGCCTGCCCGGTGCCCGCGACTTCGACCTGGGACTTCACCGCGTCGTGCGCCAGGCGCAGCACGACCGCGACGGAGCCGCCCTTGAGAAAGAACTGCTGGACCGCGTAACTCACCGGACTGGCCGCGGCGAGCCCGCCGAACCGGCGCTCGTAGTCGGCGAAGCTGGTGATCGTGACCGGGGTGTCCACCGGGCCGCGGGCGGTGTAGCCGACGAACGCCGTGACCGACGTCGAGACTCCGGTGATCGTGCGGACGGTGCTGGGAAGTTCTTCGATGTAGACGCCTGGGTAGGTGGGTGTAACCGGCATGGCACCTCCATTGCGTGGAGGGCACCACAGCAGACGAGAAGAATGAGAAGCGTGCGAAACCCTGGCGGCGTCGCGTGAATTCGGCGCCGTCACCCCGGGGACACCTCTTGCCCTCCCACCAGTGGTGCCACTTCAGCCCGCTACAAGTCCTACCGCCGTTCCGAAGCAGTGTCAATGATCACACAAGATCTAAAATGATCCAGTGGAAAACGACCTTTTCCGAAAATGATCTCCCGAACTCGACCGAAGATCGACTTAAGCGATCTTGCTGGCATACAAGGAAGATCGACATCACCGGCCCGCGCGGAGTCTGTTCGGAAATGGACGGTCGCCCCTGAAAATCGCGCGCGATAATTGGTCAGTTCCTAACCGCCGGTTTTCGAAAGATCGGCTCGCTGCCATTTCCGGCGGCGCGCACCTCGGCGGCGACGGCGGCCACGATCGCCGCGGCACCGGCCAGGCCCGCGAGGTGGCAGGGTTCGCCGAGGACGACAACGCCGACCAAGTAGGCGACCACCGGTACGGCGTAGGCGTAGGTGCTCACCACGGCGACCGGGGCCGCGCGCAGGAGCCGGTTGTAGAGCGCGAACCCGGCAAGCGAGTCGACGAGCACCAGATACCCGAAGGCGAGCCAGGAACCGGCGCTGACCGCCGCGGGCGTCAGGTCGCCGGGCTCACCCAGGACGGCACCGAGGACGAGGAGCACCGACCCACCTGACAGCAGCTGGACGACGGTCGCGGCTCGCGGCTCGGGCAACGAGGCCGACCGCGACGCCCACAGCGTCCCACCGGCCCAGGCGATCGCGGCGCCGACCACGACCAGGCTCCACACCGACCAGGCGACGCCACCGCCCGAATCGGCGACCAGCACCGCCGCCACCCCGGCGAACCCGAGCAGCAGCCGGGCCACCCCGGCCACGCCCGGCCGGTCGCCGATCGCGGCCCGCAGCACCACGACCCACAAGGGGACGGCGGCGACCAGCAGCGCGGCGGTCCCGGCGAACACGTGCCGCACGGCGACCGCGATCGCGCCCTGGGCGCCGAGCAGGCAGGTTCCGATTCCCGCGGCGGCGACCGCCTGCCGCCGGGTCAGCCCGCGCAGCGCCGCCGGGCGCGCGGCGGCGAGCACGGCCCCGGCCACCACGAAGATCGTTCCCGAGGCCAGCAGCGGCGGCAGCGTGCCCACCATCACCCGCATCGCCGGCAACGACGTACCCCAGCACAGCCACAGTCCGATCATCGCCACGAGCACCTCACCAGCACAGCCGAACAGTGGCTATGTGTCCAACGACTACTCGTCATACGCCGCATGCGCTGAGATCATGGCCGGATGGAACTGACGGTCAGGCAGGTCGAAGCCCTGCTCGCCCTGGAGGAACACGGCAGTTTCACCCTCGCCGGGCGCGCCCTCGGGCTGACCCAGTCCGCGATGAGCCGTGCCGTCGCCGCCCTCGAGCGCCGTATCGGCGGGCCGCTCGTGCACCGCGGACCGGACGGCGCCGCGCTGACCGCGCTGGGCCGCCAAGCCGCCGAACACGCCCGCGCCGCCCTCGGGCACCTGCGCGCGATCGAAGCCCTCGGCGGGCGGGCGGACGCGCCGCGGTTGCGCGTCGGCGCCGTCGCCAGCGCCCTGGTCCGGCTGGTGCCCGGCGCCCTCGTCCGCCTCACCCGCGAATGGCCGGCCAGCGACGTCCTCACCGTCCGGGGCGACGACGACGAACTCGCCGCCTGGCTGGCCGCCGACACCATCGACCTCGCCGTCACCACGCGGCCCCGGGACGCTCGGGACGCAACGGCGACCGAGGTCGAGCTGACCGATCAGTTCCTCGCCGTCCTGCCCCGCCACCACTTGCTGGCCCGCGGCGACCGGGTCGGGCTCGCCGAGTTCGCGCGCGCGGGCGTCGCCGATCCCGGCGGCACCTGCGGTCCCCTGCTCGCCGCGGGATTCGCCGCGCACGGCGTCGCCTGGCGGCCCGACCACGTCGTGCGCGATGTCGCCACCGTGCTGGCCATGGCCGCGGCCGGGATCACCGCCGGGGTGGTGCCCGCGCTGGCCGCCCCGCGCCCCGCGCCCGCGGGCGTGACCCTGCTGCCGCTCGACCCGCCCCTGCGCCGGACCCTCTACGTCCGCCACCGCACCGGCGATCGGCACGCCGCGACGTTCGCCGACCTCCTCGCGGCGGAGACCTAGGCCGTGTTTCGGAAGTTGCGAGCCGCGTGACGGCCCGGCGGCACTCCGCCAGCAGGAGGACCTGCTGACGGAGTTCTTGACGTACCTGCCGCGACCCCGGCGGGCCCGTTGCTAGAGCTGCGTGGCGTTCACGGGGAACTTGCGCAGCGTGAGGGGCTCCTCCGATTGGCCCTCTTCGTGGAACTTGACGGGTTGTGCCAGGCGCAGCACAGCGCCCCGCGGCGGGAAGTTGGCGAGGCTGCCGTTGAGCTTGAGCCGGTTGGACGCCACGAGCGACTCGGTGGGTTTGTTGGCCCGTTGCAGCTCTATGACGAGCGGGGTCGCGAGGATCAGCTTGAACGGACGGTCATCGCCGGAGACGAGCCGGAGCCGCCCAGCGGCGACCTCGTCTTCGTCCAGCCAGTCCAGGCGGATGTCGGTGAGCTCGACGGGGTTGCCGGGCTCGCGCAGGTCGGCGTGCAGCTTGGTTTCGAGCGTGCGCAGCTTGCGGGAGAACTTCGGGTTGTCGGGGTTGGCCTCGACCCGGACCTTGATCCGGCCTTGGTAGACGCCGCGGGACTCGGGTTTGCCTGTATCGGTGGTGAAGACCAGCACCCCTTTCTCGCCCTTCTTGGTGGTCAGTTTGATGGCGAACTCGCTGCCGACAGCGGGCAGCGTCGGCGCCGCCTGATCACCCCACGCCGCTGGGACGCCGGTCAGCCCCAGGGCCGCGGTGCCGCCCGCCACGGCGGCGGCGGTGAAGAAACCCCGTCTGCTCAGGCCACCGGCGGAGCTGTTGTCATCACAAACAGACATAACTGTCCCCTTGCTCTTGCTACTGCGCTGCGATATTTCCACTTGGCAAAGTAGACAGCGACATTTGGGGGCGACACCGAGAGCACCCGATCGTGTATAAGGCACGAGGTCTCCGGTGAGGCAAGGGTTTTCTTGGTCGTTAGCTCCTCTACCGGAGACCTCGCCTATCTGATCAACGACACCGTCACCCGGCTCCCGACTTCTGAAAACACGGCCTAGCCGCGGGAAAGCGCTTCGAGCGGTTCCGCCGTGCGCACCCGCCGCCGCTCCAGTGCCACCGCGCCGCCGAACAGCACCAGCACGACGAGGTATCCCTGGATCAGGACACCGGGGCCGCCACCGGTCGGCGGCAGCACCAGGGCGAACACGGCGCTGACCCCCGCGAGAACCCACCTCGCCGAGCTGGTGCGCGCGCTCGCGGCCAGCGGCAGGACCGTCCACAAGAGATACCAGGGCTGCACCACGGGCCCGGTGACCAGCACTGCAGCGAACGCGGAACCGAGGCCGTACAAGGGATGCGGGCGGCCGCGAAACGTCCGCCACCACAGCACGGCCGCGACCACGGCGCCGATCACCGCGCCGACCGCGACCACCACCCCGATCGCCGCCGACGTCAGCGAGAGGCCACCGAGCGCGCCGATACCGCCGATCAGGAAGCCGAGCTGATTGGTCGGCGCCAGCCAGCTGTGCACGTGCCCCGAGGCGCCCACGGCACCGAGCCATCCCGTCCCCAGCCCGGTCACGGCGGAAATCGCGAGCGAACCGGCCACCACCCCGGCGAGCAGGCCGAAACCCAGCGCGACCCGGCGACCGGTCGTGCTCCCCCACCGCCGGATCAGCCCAGCCCCGGCGAAGAACACCGCGGCCACCGCCACGACCTTGACGTTCGCCGCGACGATGAGCACCGCGAGCCCCGCGACGGCGCGGCCCGGGCGCGCCGCGCCGAGGGTGATCTCCATCCCGGCGAGCACCAGACCGAGCATGATCCCCTCGTTGTGCACCCCGGCGACGACATGCCACAGCACCAACGGGTTGAGCAGGCCCAGCCACACCGCGGTGCTCGGGGCGACCCCGGCGCGACGAGCCAGCCGGGGCAGCGCCCAGGCCATCAGGGCGACCCCGGCGAGCTCGACCAGTCGATGCGCCACCACGGTCAGCACGACATCGTCCCCGGCCACCTGGGCGATCACCCGGGACAACGCGACGAACGCGGGCCCGTACGGCGCGGGCGTGTCCCGCCAGAGGTGCCCGACCCGTTCCGTCACCGGCGAATCCGCGCCCAGCGCCTCGGCCGAGCCGAGCAGGTAGGGATCAAGCCCCTTGGCCGCGATCACACCCTGCGCCAGGTAACTGAACACGTCACCGCTGAACAGGGGACGCGCCAGCAACAGCGGAGCGCACCAGGACACCCCGATCCAGTAAAGGCGGCGAACGGAAACCTCGGCCACCCACCGTCCAATGTGGAGCCAAGCCAGCACCACCAGGGTCATCCCGGTCAAGCCCAGCGCCAGAACCACCGCGGTCGGCCCCGGAATCCCGGACGCGGCAACGGTCAGCACGGCGGCGCCACCCGTGCCCACCCACCGAACCGCCGTCACCGCCCGTCCGGATGGCAAGAAAAGGCCCCCATACTCCTCGGGGCCCCGCCCCTGTCGCTACCCCGTCGATTGGGTGATCAGCATAGGGGCCGCCTCGCCATGGCCCTGCCACGGTCGGGCGAGCGTGGTCAGCGCTACCGCGGCGAGCAGGCCGAAACCCAGTACCACGACGGCCATCGACAGCGCGGTGGTGTTGCCCAGCACGCCGGGTAGTGGTGCGGCCGCGGCGCCGAGCGTGAACTGGGCGCCGCCGAGCAGGCCGGAGGCGGCTCCCGGGGCATCGCCACCGACCGCGAGGATGATGGTGGTCGACGCGGGCAGCAGCAATCCGAACCCGAAGGTCAGGCCGAACAGGCAGGCCCAGGTGACCGGGAACGTGCTGATGCCGATGGCGAGCAGGATCACCTGCGTGCTCATCGAGGCCACCGTGATGACCACGCCGATGACGAGCAGGGAGTTCAGCCGGACGCGCCCGGCCAGCCGTCCGAATATCGCACCGGCCACCACGGTGCCGACGGCGTTCGTGGCGAAGACGAGGCCGTACGCGCTGGGCGACAAGCCGTAGCCGTCTTGGAAGACGAACGGCGAGCCGGTGATGTAGGCGAACAGGGCGGCCAGTCCACACCCCATGACGAGGAGATAGCCGACCAGTTCGCGCCGCCGAAGCAATCCCCCCATCGCGGCGAGCACGGCCCGCAGGCCGCCGGACCGGCGCCGCTCGGCGGGGAGCGATTCGGGCACCCACGCCCAGACCGCGATCAGCAACAACAGCCCGGTCACGGCCAGCGCCACGAACACCAGACGCCACGAGCCGACGCCGAGAATGAAGCCTCCGACGACCGGCGCCAGCACCGGCGCGGTCATCCCGATCACGCTCAGCGTCGACAGCCGGCGGGCTGCCTGGGCGCCGGTGAACCGGTCGCTGACGACCGCCCGCCCGATGACGAGCCCCGCGCCGCCGGAGATCCCTTGCAGCAGCCGGGCGACGTCGAACACGGCGATGGACGGGGCGAGCGCGCAGACCAAGGACAACACGGTGAACATGCCGGAACCGGCCAGGAGCAAGCGCCGCCGCCCCATCGCGTCGCTGACCGGACCGAGCACGACCTGGCCGACGGCGAGCCCGACGAGGCAGGCCGTCAGGGAGAGCTGGACCGCCGTTCCCGTGGTTCCGAACGAGGTGACGATCTGCGGGAAGCCGGGCGCGTACATGTCGGTGGCGAACGGCGATACCGCCGAGAGTCCACCGAGGACGACCACGAGCCGCCCCGTTCCGGTCCGCGGAGTGGCGGAATCGATACTGACCACGTGCCCCATCGTCGGCGCGGGGACCGCGCCGCGGTGTGGAGCGGCGGGCTCGAAGATGTGGAGAGCGGTGCTTTCCTACGGGCGTCCGGAGTGCGCCCGCCGGAACCGGGCGGGGGTGGTGCCCCGGTCGCGCCGGAAGGCGTAACCGAAGTTGCTGGGCGAGGCGTAGCCGACCTCGTGCCCGATCCGGGCCACCGGCCAATCGGTCTCGACGAGCAACGTCACGGCCCGGTCGAGGCAGCGACGTCGGTGGTACTCCAGCACCGACGTCCCGTACAGCGCGCGGAACCCGGTGGTGAGGCGCCGGACCGACATCGACGACGCGCGGGCCAGTTCGGCCAGCGTCGGCGGTGCGTGCCGTTCCCGCCAGAGCAGTTCGGGGACGCGGCGCAACGCGGCCACCTCGTGGTCGTCCAAAGCGAGGTTCCGGGCGTCCGCGGGCGGCACGGTGACCGCGAACTCGTCGATCAACGCGGCCAGCGCCGCCACGAGCCGCGATTCCAGGAACAGCAGGCGCCCCGGGGACCAGCGCCGGTGCAGGAAGATCTCCTCCAGCGGGCCGGCCACCGGGCGCAACGCCGCCGACCGGCCCAGATACTGCTCGCGCGCGATGTTCTCCGGTCGGTTGTCCGGCAGGGCGCCCGCGCCGGAGCCGCCGAGGTAGGACTCCAGCCCGGTCCAGGTCCCGGCGATCGACACCGCTCGGTACCGCTCGCCGTCACCGTGTGCGACGACGCCGTCGGTGGCGCACCGGGGGCTCAGCGCCACCGAGCGGGCCCGCAGGGCGCCGGTGCCGCCGCTCGCCTCGCTGACGTGCATGCGTCCGTCGACGCAGTACTCCAGCTCGAAGTGGTCCCCCGGGAACGCGTACCCGACCTGGTGCCCGCCGGTGAACGCGACGTCGTAGCGGACGATGTGGAAACCGCTCCGCAACGACGTCACCTCGATCGTGCCGTCGCCGACCTCCGGGCGGAGCCGATGCCGGACGGTGCCGTCGCCGCTCTCGTCGGCCTGAGCGATCGACGCGTAGTACGCCGCGTGCGCCGCGTCCAACTCGGTGGAACCGACCGCGCCGGTGAGCTGATGAACCCTGGTCACAAGTCCGCAGGTTAGCCTGCGACGCCTCGGGCCAGGATGCTGATCCTGCCGCGGTAGACCTTGTCGGTGCGGGTCCATCCGCAGACGTAGACGGCGCTGCCGTCCGGGTTCGCGGCCACTCCCGCGACCCCGATGACCCCGCCCTTGATGACGACGGTCTCGACCACGGTACGAGTGCGGGTGTCGATCACCGACACCGAATGATCGAACTCGTTGGTTACGTAGACGCTCCGGCCGTCCGGGCTCACCGCGACGCCTTCCGGTTCGCTGCCCACGGCGATCCTGCCGGTCACGGTGTTGCGGACGGTGTCGATCACCGATACCGAACCGTTCCCGGCGTCGGCGACGTAGGCCGTCCGGCCATTCGGCGCGATCGCGATCCCGGTCGGGTACCGGCCCACGGCAATCGTCCCGGTGACCGTCTTGCCGGCGGTGTCGATGACCGACACCAGGCCCGTGGTGTGGTCGCTGACGTAGGCGGTGCGGCCGTTCGGAGTGATCGCCACCCTGTCCAGGAGTTGACCGACCGGAATGGTCGCGGTCACGGCATGACTGCTGGTGTCGATGACCGAGACCGCGCCGTAGTTGACGCCGTCGCGCCAGGTCCAGCCGGCGACGTAGGCGGACCCGCCGTCCGGGCTGATCGCCACCCCGGAGGCATGCGCACCGACCGGAACGGTCGCCGTGACGGTATTGCTCGCGGTGTCGAAAACCGACACCGCGCCGGTGCCGTAGTGCGCGACATAGGCGAATTCGCCGTTCGGGGTCACCGCGATTCCGTCCGGGCCCGCGCCCACCCCCACGGTCGCGCGGACCTTCGCGGTGGCGGTATCGATCACCACCACCGCGCCCCCGCCCATGCGGCCGTCGGTGACGTAGGCGGTCCGGCCGCTCGGCGAGAACGCCACGTCGGTGAGGCGATGACCAACGGAGATCGTGCGCTGCACTCCGGTGGCGGACCGGGCATCCGCCGCCACCGGACTCGCCGCCACACCCGCCACCGCGATCAACACACCGAGCACACCCCGTCCCAGTTGGTTTGCCGATAACATCCACGACCTCCAAGACAGCTCGTCGAAGTTGGGAGAACCGAGCTTCCGCCCGCGTGAGCAGCTGTAGCGGAAACCGGATGTCCGGTGTCGACTCCGGCACAAAGGACAACCAGAACCGGACAACCGCGGCAAGTTCTGAGCTTTTCCACAGACAACCGCGAATGATCTTGTCGGTCCTTGGTGGGATGCTGGTTGGGTCGAAGGTAGAGACGGGGGCAGGGAGGATGCCACGATGAGCGTGAGGCCGACCAGAACCACTCAGACCGCGTCGCACTGGGGTGTGTACCGGGTGGAGACCGACGTGGGCACCGGCGAGGTCGTGTCGACCACGGGGGTTCCGTTCGATCCCGATCCCTCGCCGATCCAGGCCAGCCTGCCGGCGGTCGTGCGCGATCGGCTGCGCATCGATCAGCCCTACGTCCGCGAGGGCTATCTGCGCGGCCGGGGTGCGCGCCGGGCCGACCGGGGGCGCGAAGGTTTTGTCCCGGTCAGCTGGGACAAGGCGTTGGAACTGGTATGCGAAGCATTGCTGGAGACCCGGGAGCGGCTGGGCAACGAATCGATCTACGGCGGCTCCTACGGCTGGGCCAGCGCGGGCCGCTTGCACCACGCGCCGAGTGTGTTGAAGCGTTTTCTCGGGTTGTTCGGCGGTTATACCGACAAGAGCGGCAACCACAGCTTCGGCGCGGCGATGGGCATCATGCCCTACGTCTTGGGCCGTGCGGATATCAGCAATCTCGTCGTGCGCTGGCCCGAAGTGGTGGCGAATACCCGGCTGCTGGTGCTGTTCGGTGGCGCGGCGTTGAAGAACACCCAGATCGACGCCGGGGGCGCGGTCAACCACGACAACGCGGACTGGTTCCAGGCCGCCCGCGCGGCCGGTGTCGAGATCGTCTGCGTCAGCCCGTCCCGTCAGGACGTGACCGGCTCCGCCGCACCGGAGTGGATCCCCATCCGGCCCAATACGGACCTCGCCCTGCTGCTCGGCCTGGCCGGCACCCTGGTCGCCCACGACCTGGTCGACCGGGAGTTCGTCGCCCGCTGGTGCGCGGGCTACGCCGAGTTCGAGCACTACCTGACCGGCCAGGCCGACGGCCAGCGCAAGGACGCGCACTGGGCGTCCCGGATCACCGGGGTGCCCGCCGACACGATCGACCGGCTGGCCCGCCGGATGGCGGCGACCCGCACGCTGGTGAACACGAGTTGGTCGGTGCAGCGCGCGGACCACGGCGAGCAACCGGTGTGGGCGACCGTGGCCCTGGCCGGCCTGCTGGGCCAGATCGGCCTGCCCGGCGGCGGTTTCAGCCTGGGATTCGGCGCGACCAGCGGGATCAACCTCGACCGCCCGGCCGGGATCCCGCGCCCGACGCTTCCGCTCGGGACCAACCCGGTGTCCACGCGGATACCGGTGGGCCGGGTCTCGGACCTGCTGCTGAACCCCGGCGGAACGTTGCCGCACAACGGGGAAACCGTCCGGCTGCCGCAGATCGAGGTCGTGTACTCCGCCGGTGGGAACCCGTTCCACCACAACCTCAACATCAACCGGTTCCTGGCCGCGTGGCAGCGCCCCGGCACGGTGATCGTGCACGAACCCTGGTGGACACCACCGGCCCGGTACGCCGACATCGTGCTGCCCTCGACCACCACGCTGGAACGCAACGACATCCAGGCCGCCGACCACAGCAGGTTCTGGATCGCGATGCACCAGGCCATGCCGCCGTATCGGTTGGCGCGCAACGACTTGGACGTCTTCGGCGAACTGGCTGACCGGCTCGGCTTCGGGCCGG
This sequence comes from Amycolatopsis anabasis, assembly GCF_009765355.1. Classification (GTDB taxonomy): domain Bacteria; phylum Actinomycetota; class Actinomycetes; order Mycobacteriales; family Pseudonocardiaceae; genus Amycolatopsis; species Amycolatopsis anabasis. The sequence continues at coordinate 42,808 of NZ_VTHK01000045.1, forward strand.
ACTACCATGCCGGGCGCGACGAAATGCAGTGGCTGCGGCACATGTACGACGAGGCTTCCGCCCTCGCCACCGAGCGCGGTTTCACCCCGCCCGGCTTCGACGAGTTCTGGGCCGCCGGGAAGTACGAGTTCACCGACGAGCGGGAACACCCGGTGCTGCTCGGAGATTTCCGTGCCGACCCCGAGGCGAACCCGCTGAACACCCCGTCCGGCCGGATCGAACTGGTCAGCGAAACGATCCGGTCGTACCGGTACGAGGACTGCCCCGCACACCCGACCTGGCTGGAACCGGCGGAGTGGCTCGGCGGCCCGACCGCGGCGCGCTACCCCCTGCACCTGCTGAGCAACCAGCCGGCACATCGCCTGCACAGCCAGCTCGACAACGCGCCACTGAGCCGCACGGCCAAAGTCGCCGACCGCGAGCCGATCCTGCTCAACGCCGAGGACGCCGAACGGCGTGGCCTGCGGGAGGGCGACGTGGTTCGGGTGTTCAACGACCGGGGCGCCTTCCTCGCCGGAGTGCTGATCGCCGGCTCGGACACGCTGCTGCCCGGAGTCGCCCAGATCGCCACCGGAGCCTGGTACGACCCGGTGACGCCAGGCGTGCCGGACGCGTTGGAAAAGCACGGAAACCCGAACGTCGTCACCCTGGACAAGGGCACTTCCCAGCTGGCCCAGGGCTCGGCCGCGCAGACCTGCCTGGTGGAAGTCGAGCGCTACGACAATCCGCCCCCGGTCACCGCGTTCGACCCGCCCCCGATGAAAAACCCGGCGCCCGCAACCTGAGCATGGGTTCGTGAAGGGCGACGGCCCGCCCGCGGCTCAACGCGGGCGGGCCGTGCCCCGGCGGGTCACTCCTTGTCGCACAGTGCGGCGTCGAGGACGTCGAGCCGGGTTGGCGTGTCGTTGTTGAGGACCGCGGTGTTGGTGACGATGGCGGCATGCCGGCCGTCGTCGGTGGCCATGGTCGCCGAGGAGTACCCGGTGGTCAGGTCACCGAGGAGTCCCCAGGCTCGGCCGCCGCAGCTCAGATCGTGGCCCCACAAGCCGAGACCGTAGTGCTCGCTGCCAGGCCAATCGGTGGCCACCGTCTTGCGCATCTCGGCGAGGCCGGCGGCGGACACGACTTTGCCGTCCGCGAGCCCCTGGTCGAACACGGCGAGGTCGGACAGGGTGGAGATCATGCCGCCGGCGGTGCTCCAGCGCGTCGGTTCGGCGGGGCCGGTTCCCCAGTCGCCGAAGGTGGTGTCCAGCCACAGGAAGACGGGCCCGGCGGTGCCGCCCCGGTAGCCGTGGACGTACGCCCCGGGCAGCGACTTGTCCCCGGGCGCCGGGAGGCTGGTCTGGTTCAGGCCGAGGGGCCGGACGATCCGGGCGGTGATCGCGTCCCGGGCGGGCATGCCGGTGACTTGCTCGATGAGCAGCCCCGCGATGTAGTAGTTGATGTTGGAGTAGTTCCAGGCAGGCTCGGTCTTGGGCGGGTTGCCGGCGAGCCCGGCGCGGACCAGTTCCCGCAGATCGTAGGTGCCGTCGGGCTTGGCCCTGGCATTGCCGGAGTCGCCGTTGATCCCGCTGGTCTGCTGGAGAAGTTGCCGGACGGTGATGCGGTTGCCGTCATAGCCGTTGCCGGCGACCACGCCGGGCAGGTAGCGCTCGATCGGCGCGTCCAACGCCACCTTGCCCTCGTCGACCAGTTGCACCACCACGGCGGCCGTGAACGTCTTGGTCTGGCTGGCGATCCGGAAGGCGTCGTTCGGGCCGATGATCTGGTTGGTGTTGACCACCTTGGGCCCGACGTGCAGGTCCCAACTGCGGCTCGCGTCGCCGGCGTGCACGGCGGCGCCCGGCCCCGCATGCGCCCGGTAACTCACCAGCGCCGCCTGGACACCGGCATGGCCGTCGTCCTGCCCCGCCACCGCCGACCCCGGCACGCCCAACGTGGCAAGGACGGCGACAGCGCCGAGCGCCACCCCCACCCGCCGCATCCCAGTTCTGGCCATCCTCACTCCTTCGCGATCCGGCAACGCCGATCCACCGACGACGGATCGCGTGCACCCCAGCTACCGGCCCGCACCGTAAGCACAACCGATGAAATCCCGATGAAACGGGCTCATCGCGGAAGAGGGTGCAGTCGGTTTCGAGGTTGCCTGCATGGATTCCACGCTCGGCTGCACTCCTATCGGGGCGCGGGCGAGGCGTGCGCCGGGGACGAGCTATGCACCGGCGTTGCCATCGCGCAGGGAACGGATCATGCTCCGCAGGATCCGGAACGCGTCTGACTGCTCGGTCTCGGTCAGGCCGGCCAGCATTCTGACCTCGACGGACCGGACCGCTACGGTCGCCTTCTCCAGGCTCCGCCGGCCGCGAGGCGTGAGCCGCGTGGGAAGCACCTTCCCGACGGGTGCCTCTGCGGGCCTGGTCACGTAGCCGTCTCGTTCCAGGGCCTGGAGCAGCACGTTCATCGTCTGCCGGGTCACGAACGCGCCCCGCGCGAGCTCGGAGTTCGACAAGCCCGGTCGTTGAGCCAGCAGCTCGAGGCAGGAGTAGTGCGTCACGCTCATCCCGAGCGGCCGCAGCACCTCCTCCATGGCTGCGCGCAGGGCGCTCGACGCCTCTTTCAGCAGGTAGCCCAGCGACGTCCTCAGGTCGACACCGTCTTGACTCATGTCAGTACTCTGACATAGATTGGCCCGTGTCAGGAACCTGACACGAAAAGAAGGAGCATCATCATGCCCGCCACCGGCCCCGACTTCATCTCGCTCCAAGCGCGCGACCTGGACGCTTCGCAGGCGTTCTACGAGCACTACCTCGGCCTGGTCCGCTCGCAGACCGGACCTCCGCACGCCGTCGTCTTCGAGACGAAGCCCATCGCGTTCGCACTCCGCGACGTCATTCCCGGCACCGATCTCGCATCCGTTGCCCAGCCCGGCATCGGTGCCGCGATCTGGCTCCACGCCACAGACGTCCAGGCCATTCACGATGCGCTGGTCGCCGACGGTCACACCATCGTCTCCGCACCGATCGACGGCCCCTTCGGCCGGACATTCACCTTCGCCGACCCCGACGGCTACCAGATCACGCTCCACGACCGCGCCTGACAAGCCAAACGCCACGGAAGGCGCCTGGTCAGCGGGTGCCGGACGCGATGAGGATCGGGGCCATGCCGAAGAACCGGTCACGCTTGGCCCGGTCGCGTTGGCCGGCCAGCCAGGACGGCCCCTCGGGGTCGTTGGACGTGCGGCGCAGCAGGTGCATCATCACGTCGATGTCGGTGAACACCGCGAGGTGACCCTCCACCGCGACGTCGCGGAAACCGGTGTCCAGCAACAGGTTGCGGTATCGGCGGGCGGCCAGCGGCTGCGGGATGCCCTCGGACAGCGCGGCCATCACGCGCCGGGTCAGCACCGGGTCGTCGGAGTCGACGGCGATGCCTTCCCAGTCCTGGCCGAGCAGCACGATCCGCCCGCCGGGCGCCAGCACCCGGGCCGCCTCGGCCACGGCGGCCGCCGGGTCGGGCAGGGCGTGCAGCACCTTGTCGGCCCGGTACCCCCGCAGCGAACCGTCGGCGTACGGCAGCGACTCCGCGGAGCCCAGCCGGAACTCCGATTTCGGATAGCGGTCCCCCGCGACCTCGATCATGTCCGGATCCGGGTCCAGGCCCGCCGCGGCCACCCCGAGTGCGGCGAGTTCCGCCACCGCGAGGCCCGTACCGCAGCCCACGTCCAGGACGGCCTCCCCCGCCCGGGCGTCCAGCAGCTGGTAGGAGCGCTGCCGAAGGCCCGCCGAGGCGGGCAGCTGGTCGAGCTGATCGAGGGCGAGAACGAAGTCGTTGACCATGCGCCGAGTCTGCAATTTCATGTCAACATGAAGTCAAGTCTGACCATCGGGCAACTCGCCGCGCGGTTCGGGCTGGCCACCCACGTGCTCCGGCACTGGGAGTCGATGGGCCTGCTCGAACCGTCCCGCCGCGCGGGCGGGCACCGCCGGTACGGCGAGGAAGACCTGGAACGCGTGGTGTTCATCCTCAGGGCCAAGGACGTCGGCCTGAGCCTGGACGACATGCGCGAGTTCCTGCACGCACCCGCCAAAGCCGATCGCATCGCGTTGCTCAGGACGCAGCAGGCCCGGCTCGAGCAACGCATTCGCGCCGCGCAGGAAGCGTTGCAACTGCTCGGGCACGCGGTGCGATGCGAGCACGAGGACATCATCCGCTGCCCGAACTTCCGCGAAATGCTGCGCCAGGGCATCGCACCGGGGTGATTTCTTGGTCCGTTGGAGCCGCGGGTATTTCTTCTTGTAGTACAGGCAGCGAGGCTCTCGACGCCCGCCTCGCCTCTCATGTGCGTTCCTTCCATGAATGATCAGCCGCGCCTGGCGCTCAGGAGATTCCGCGGAGGGGGCCGGTGGGCTCAGAAGCCCGCGGCCTGGTAGGCGGTGAAGTCGCTGGGCGGCGCGACGTCCACTTCGGGGCAGGTCTTCTGCCGGGTCTGGGCCCATTGGGTCAGGTAGAACACTTCGCGGCCGGTGTCCTTGATCGCGCGGGCGATGCCTTCGGCGGCCGTCTTGTCGTTGTAGTAGCTCTCGCCGATGATCCAGCCCTGCGAGTACCCGTTCGCCGACATTTCGTTGTGCGCCTCGACGAACTGCCGGTATTCGTCGCCGGACCAGTCGTCGCCGTACAGGTGGACGTCGAACACATCCGGTGCGTTTCCGCCGTACACGTTCGGGATCTCGCGGGCCCGGCCGGCGACCCACACCGTCATCGAGAAGCCGACGGTGTCGCTTTTGCCATAGGCCGCGGTGTAGTCGGCCCACAGCCGACGGGCGTACTTGGCGACCTTGATCTCCTGGGGTGACGGCTTCTCCCGGTCGATCAACGGCATGCCCTCGTTCAGCAGATCCAGCCGGTACGGTATTCCCGCATTCTTGACGATCGCGCGGACGTTGCGAATCAACGAGAAGCTTTCCCGGTACCGTTCTTCGAACTGTTCCTCAGTCCACCAGTGCGGGTCCGCTTCCGCGCCGATGGGGTGGAAGCCGACCTCGATTTCCTGGAAACCGAGTTTCTTGACCACCGCGAGCAAATCGGCGAAGTTCTTGCGGTTCCGCGGGGAAAGATTGCCGCCGGTGGAGTCCATCACCGCGCCGGACTCCGGGCCGGGACGGTGGAACACGGCGAACCGCAGGCGTCGCTGACCGGCCGCGTAGAGCTCCGCGAGCTGGGCCTGGATGACCTGCGGCGCGCGGTGGTAAGCGTTGATCACGTTGTAGGGTTCCCGGTCGCACCCACCGGGATCGTGGTCGATTCGGTAGAAGTTGTAGTTCGACCCGCCGCGTCCGGTGGTGACCGGTGTGGCGGCGTCCGCGGCGGGGGCCACCGCGGTGCCCCCGAGGATGAGCGCGCTGAGCAGGATGAGGCCGTGTCGGATCACGGTGTGAGCCTGGCAAGCACCCGGGCGCCCAGCAAGCATTTCGACGTGGCTCTAACCCCTCACGGGCACAGCCGCGGGTGGGGCATGTCCGCCACGTACTGGGACCACTGTTCCGGGCTCAGCGGCGGGCTGGCCTGGGTGCAGATGCGCTGGGCGACATCGTCGGCATTGGTGCTCCACAGCCGGGTCGTGCGGTCGTCCCCGGTGGTGATCAACCGGCGGCCGTCCGGGCTGAACACCACCGCGTTCACCGGAGCGGTGTGCCCGGTCAGCACGGCGAGCGCCTGCGCTTTCGCCCGGTTCGACACGTCCCAGACCCGGGAGGTCTGGTCGTCGGCGGCGGTGGCGACCAACCGGCCGTCCGGGCTGAAGGTCACCACGGTCACCGAGTCCGCGTGCCCGGTGAGTTCCCCGGCGAGGACCGGTACCCGGGGATCGCCGATGTCCAGCAGGTGCACGGTGTGGTCCTCGGAGGATGTGGCGATCGTCTTGCCGTCCGGGCTGAAGGCCACCCCGGTGACCGCGTTGCTGTGGTCGGTGAGCCGCGCCCGGAAGCCCGGCGCCCCGGGATCGGAGACGTCCCAGATCCGGCCGGTGTAGTCGTCGCTGCCGGTGGCGAGCAGGCGGCCGTCCGGGCTGAAGGCCAGCCCGGAAATGGCGTTCTCGTGCCCGGTCAGCACCGAAAGTCGTACCGGCCGGGCCGGATCCGAGGTGTCCCACAGGGTCACGTTCCGGTCCCGGCCGGCCAGCGCCAGGACGCGGCCGTCCGAACGGAACACCGCCGCGTAGACGGTCGCCACCTCGCCCAGGGGCGCGATCGGGCGGGGATGCGCGGGATCCGCGACATCCCAAAGCCGGGTGACGCGGTCGTCCCCGGCGACGGCGAGCACGCGTCCGCGCGGATCGTATGCGACCACGCGGATCTTGCCGGGCAGGTCGTCGGCGAGCACACCCATCGGCCGCTGGTCCGCCGTCGACCACAGGCGGACCCGCCCGTCCTCGCCGCCGACCGCGATCTGCGGCCGGTGCGGGTCATGGGCCACCGTCGTGGTGCCCGCGGTGTTCGGGACGACCGGTGACGGGAGGTGCCACAGCCAGAGCCCGCCGAGGTCGTTGCCGGTGGCCAGGAGCCGGCCGCCGGCGCCGAATCCGGCGCGCCGGGCCGGTGCGGGCTGGGCCATCGAGGTGAGCTGGCTCGCGTCCGCGGCGTTCCAGGTCCGGACGGTCTGGTCGTCGCTCGCGGTGGCGACGGTGGTCCCGTCCGGGTGGAACGACAGGCCGCGGATCGCGTTGTCGTGCCCGGTGAGCGTCGCCTTCCGGACCGGTTGCCGGGGGTCGGTGACCGTCCACAGGTGCACGGTGCGGTCGTCGCTGCCGGTCCCCAGCGTGGCACCGTCCGGGCTGAACGCGAGCGCGCGAATGGTCGCGATGTGCGTGGTCAGGGTCGCCACCTGGACCGGCGGGCCGGACAGGTCCCACAGCTGGCTGGTGAAGTCGTCGCTGCCGGTGACCAGCAGCCGCCCGGCGGGGGCGAAAGCCAGGCTCCGCACGGCTTTCGCGTGCGTGCGCAGGATGCCCAGATCGACCGGTCGCGCCGGATCGGCCACGTTCCACAGGCCGATGCCGCCGTCCTCCCGGCCGATCGCGAGCAGCGTCCCGTCCGCGCTCAACGCCAGCGCGTTGCCCTGACCGGTCCCGGGCACGGTGCCGAGCAGCACCGGGTGCTCGGTGGACGCCGTCGACCACAGCCTGGTCTCGTCCACCCCGTCGGCGGTGGCGAGCAGGCCGTTCGCGGGACTGATCGCCAGCGCGGTGACCCACTCGGCGGTGGCCTTGAGCACGGCGCGCGGGACCGGTTCGCCGGAACCCGAGACGTCGAAGAACCGGGTGGCGCCATCGAGTCCGGCGGTGATCAGGGTGTGGCCGTCGGCGGTGAAAACCAGGTCGGTGATGGAGCCGGGATGCGGTTTGGTCCTGGTGACGTAGGTGCTCCCGGACGCGCTCAGCAGGCTTCCCCTCGCCTGCGGGGTGTCCGCGACGCGGTACGCGGCGAGGCTGAGCTGGGTGGCCAGCGACGGATCGGTTTGCCGCAACTGGTTGGCTTCGGTGGCCAGCTCGCGGGAGACCGCGATGTCCCGGTGGTGGTCGGCGATGTCGCGCTGGATGACCGCGAGGACGCCGGCGACCGCGGCCAGCACGGTGAGGACCGCGAGCCCGGTGACCAGCAGCCGGAGCCGGCGAGTGTGGCGCCGCTCCTTCGCCAGGGTGGCGTCCTCCAGTTCCCGGCTCGCGGTGAGGAAGTCGCGTTCCAGCGTGCCGAGCTGGTCGTCGTGGTCGCGTGCCCAATCCGAAGCCAGGGTGAGCCGCGGACCGCGGTAGAGCAGGCTCGGATGCCGCTGCTCGGTGTCCCAGATACCGGCCGCTTCGATGAGCTGATGCTGCACCCGCAACCCCGCGCGGTCGGATTCGATCCAGTGCCGCAGGCGGGGCCAGGCGTGCAGCAACGCCTCGTGCGCGATCGTCACGGTGTCCGCGTCCACCGTGAGCAGCCGGGCCGCCGCCAGCTCCTGCAGCGCGGCCCAGGTCTCCTCGGCGGATTGCGCCAGCAGCCGTTCCCGGTCGGCGGGGCGGCGGGTGTCCTGCTCGTGCTCGCCGACCCGGACCAGCCGGAGCAGCAGCCTCCGCGCCGCCTCGCGCTCGCGCGGATCGAGGGTCTCGTACGCCTTTTCGGCCGTCGACGCGACCGCGTCGCCGATCCCCCCGGTCCGCCGGTATCCGGCGACGGTCAACGTGGTGCCTTCGCGTTCTTCCCAGGTGGCGAGCAACGCGTGGGACAGCAGCGGCAACGAACCCGCGGCGTTCGTGCCGACGTCGGCCACCAGCAGCTCGACCAGCCCGGCTTCCAGGGTCAGCCCGGCCATCTCGGCCGGTCCGGTGATCGTCGCCCGCAGTTCGGCGACCGTCATCGGCCCCACGGTGATCTGGTGGTGGCGCAGCACCTCGAGCAGCCCGGGGTGGGACAGGCAGCGGCCGTAGAAGTCGGCGCGCAGGCAGAACACGACCAGCACCCCGGTGTCCGCCAGATCGGCCAGCATCGTGATGAACGCCTGCCGTTCCGCGTCGTCCTGGCAGAGGGTGAACAGCTCTTCGAACTGGTCGACGAAAACCACCTTCGGCGAGGCGTCCGGCCCGCCGAGCGAGTTCGACCGGCGCTCGAACTCGGCACCGGGTGCGGCGGTGGGCGTCATCACCAGGACCGGCCAGCCCGCCGAACCGGGCAGCGCGTCCCGCGCCAGCGCGGGTAACAACCCGGCACGGACCAGCGAGGACTTCCCGACCCCGGACGGCCCGACGACGGCGACCGGCTTCCGGTGCTCGAGCGCGCCGGCGACACCGTCGAGCAGTTCCCGGGTCGCCCGCTCCCGGCCGAAGAACCAGGCAGCGTCACCGGAATCGAAGGAGGCGAGCCCCAGGTACGGGCATTCCGGCCGCTGCGCGGCCTCGGCCAGTTCCACCAGCCGCCCGGACGCGCCGAGGGCCTCGTCGAGACGCCGGGCGAGGTCGGTCGCCGCGGGCTTCGCCCCGGTTTCGATCTTGCTCAGGTAGCCCTTGCTGTAGTGCGTCAGTTTCGACAGGCCGGCGAGCGAGATCCCCCGCTCGTTCCGGATGCGACGCAACTCCGCCCCGAACGGCGGGGACTGGCCCATGCTTCCACCACTCCTGGTCAGTCGGTGTTTCCCACCGCCACCGCGGAAGAGGCAACATCCTGCCCCTTCTCACGCCTGCCCGCGCTGGCGATGATCGCCAACGCGGTCGCCAGACACGCTAGCGACCGCGCGAGGGAAATGGGGAGTGGAATGCGGGTACGAACACTCGAACCGGGCAGGATTCCGGTGCTGCGGGCGCTGCTCGGCCCGACCCGCGCGCGAACGCTGGCCGCGACCGCCGCCGGGTGCACCACCACCGAGATCGCCCGCTGGGCGAACGTCTCCACCGCTTCGGCCAGCTACCACGCGTCCATCCTGCGGAACGCCGGCCTGATCCGGACGCAACGCCGCGGCGCCGCGGTCCGGCACACGATCACCGCGCTGGGCGCGGCCCTGCTCGTGGGCGGCTCCGACGAAACCGAATGTCTCTCGCAAGAGAACGAAGACAGCGCGGCCCGCACGGCACGGTGACCTGCACGGGCCACCGGTATTCGACCCACCGACCAATGCCGTTGTCCGGTCGGCAAGATGCATCCGGCGGCCTGCGGCGAAGCCGCAATCGCCACCCCGAACTCGCGCATCGAATACGTACCGCGTGGGCCGGATCAGTACGCGGGGTTGACCGTCAGGAGCCGGTTCGGTGAGCCCCTCGGGTCGGAGACCGCGTTCTTGGTGGAGTCGTTCAGCAACGCGGTCGCCACCTGATCGGGCGTCAGCGCGGGGTTGCGGGAGAGCTGCATCGCCGCCGCGCCGGACACGTGCGGTGTCGCCATCGAGGTGCCGGACAGGTCGGCCCAGTCGGTGTCGCTGCCATTGCTCGCCGAGGTGATGCTCTCGCCCGGCGCGAACAGGTCGACGCAGCTTCCGTAGTTGGAGAAGTACGAGCGGGCGTCGTACCAGTCGCTCGACGCGACGGTCAACGCCTCCCGCACCCGCGAGGGCGAGTGCCGGCACGCGTCGTCGGACTCGTTGCCCGCCGCCACCACCGCCACCACGCCGTCGGCGACGGTCCGGCGCACGGCGTCCTCGATCACCCGGTCCGGGGCGTCGCCGCCGAGGCTCATGTTCGCCACGGCCGGACCGGACACGTGGTGGGCCACCACCCAGTCCAACGCCTCCGCCACGTCCTCGCTGCTGCCGTTGCCGGCGCAGTCGAACACCTTCGCCGAGACCAGCCGGACGTCCTTGGCCACGCCGTAGTTCAGCCCGCCGACGGTGCCGGCGACGTGCGTGCCGTGCCCGTGGCAGTCCTGGTTCTGGTTGTCGACGGTATTCGTGCCCCACACCGCGCGTCCGCCGAAGTCCCGGTGGCTGACCCGGATTCCGGTGTCGACCACGTACGCGGTGACGTTCGACGCCGTGTTGGGGTACCGGTAGTTGTCGTCCAGCGGCAGACGCCGCTGATCGATCCGATCCAGGCCCCACGAGGGCGGATTGCGCTGTTCTCCGGCGACTTTCACCCGCTGGTTCTGCTGCACGTAGGACACCGCCGGATCGGCGGCGAGCCGCCGCGCGTCGCGGGCCGTCATCCGCACCGAGAACCCTGGGAACACATGGGAAAACGTGCGCACGACCGTACCCGAGTACCGGGCCGCCAGCTCGGCCGCCGCGCGTTCTCCCTTGAGCACCACCACATAACTGCCGTCGATCGCGCCGGGTGCGCCCGCCCCCAGCACAGCGGCCGCCGCGGTGGGCGTGCCACCCACCAGGCCACCGGTTGCCACCGCCGTGGCCGTCAACCAGGCTACCGTCCTCATCGCACCTCCCGTGCGTCTCCCGGACAACAGCAGGCTACGGCCGGACGACCGCGCCGATCGGAGAATTGCTCCATGCTGGCGGGAATAGACACCGAACGGCCGCCCTACCTTCGTTCGGGGTCTGGTTCGAATGGCCGCTCCGGTGGCACGCCGCGGTCCACGGGTGCGGGTTCGTCCCTCCACTGTGGCCAGTCGATGGGGCGGCGCGCCTTCGCCGGACCATGGGGATTCCGGTGTCCTGTCTGTGATGTACAAGGCCATGTCCGCATAGTCGAAGGTGATGGCGAACGGCTTGAAGAAGTTATGGGTGATGTTCGTTCACGTTCTCGGTCACGGTGTCACACTCTCCGCACGCGCCGCGCCGATTACCGGGGCGCGGCATCTCCCTGGCGTGTCCGCAATTCCACATAATGCTCGGCAGTCGCTGAAAACAGCCTGACCGGGAACTGAGGAAACCGTGCGAAGCGCACTCACCCAAGCGTTGTCGTCGCGGGGGTCGTCCGCACGTCCCTGGGCCCGGCGCCCGCGGTGGTGCGCCAGTGCTGTTCGGCGGCGCGGAGGATGTCGTTGCCGAGTTGTTCGAGGAATCGGCCCGCGGTGGCGAGCCGGGTTCCGACAGCGGTGTCGGTCCCGAAGATGTCGGCGCCGCGCAGGGCAGTGGTGGCGAATCGCTGGTTGGCGCGGACGCCGACCACCGCGGAGCGAAGGCCCGCGTTTTCGTCGAGGAAGTACCGGTGGCGGCGACTCCGGCTGTCGCGGTCGCGGCGGATCAGCCCGTGCTGGTGCAGCAGGCCGACCGCGTGCGAGATGGTCGCCGCGCTGACCCGCAGGTGCTGGGCCAGTTCGGCGGCGGTGTGGCTGCCGGTCTCGGAGATGAACAGGCAGGCCATCACACCGGCGGCGGTGCGCGGCAGGCCGGTCTCGATGAGCACCGCGGTGAGCTCGGCGACGAACGCGGCTGTCGCGGCGGGATCGGGGCCGGTCTGCTCGCCGAGTGCCTGCGTCGCGGGCGGATGCGGGCGGCGCCGGGCGCGGTGGGTGGTCGCGAGCTGGGCCAGGTCCGCGCGGTAGCGGCCCGGCCCGCCGTTGCGGGCGACCTCGCGGCTCACCGTCGAGGTGGGACGGCCGAGGCGGCGGGCGATGTCGGCGTAATCCAGGCCCCGCGCCAGCCCCTCGGCGATCCGTCGCCGGTCGGTGCTGGTCAGCCTGCGTCCTGGCATCCGGTCGGCTCCTCCGCTGCGGTCGTCGCGCGGCCAGTATGCGTGCCGCTCGTCGAGCGTTGCAACACGCTGCCGTATCGCGTGCATTAGGCGGCAGCGTCATTGCAATGATCATCACGGCGATGAGCTGCGCGAACAGCGCGAATCCGAGAGGAGTCTCGTTGACCGGGATTTCGGCTCGTCCCTAATGTCCCGAGCCGACGGCAATCCATTGTCTGGAGAATCCGATGAGAGCTAAAGGCATCACTTACGACACCGGCTTCACGCCCAGTGGGCGGAGTTCGCGGCCCGTCTTCGACGCGGAGGCGGTGCGACGGGAAATCCGTGTCATCGCCGACGAGTTGCACTGCGACGCCGTGCGGATCACCGGCGGCGACCCCGACCGGCTGGCGGTCGCCGCCGGGCACGCCGCCGACGCCGGACTGGAGGTCTGGTTCTCCCCGTTCCCCTGCGAACTGTCCGCCGCGGAACTGGTGCCGTACTTCGCCGACTGCGCGGACCGCGCCCAGGAAGTGGACGCGGACGTCTTCGTCACCGGCTGCGAGCTGAGCCTGTTCACCCCCGGCTTCTTCCCGGGAGACAACAGCCTCGCCAGGATCGACACCCTGGTGGGCGGCGCCCCTGAGGCACTGGCCAAGGTCGCCGAGGTGCCCGTCAAGCTGGACCCGTTGCTCGCCGACGCTGCGGCGGCGGTGCGCGAACGGTTCCGCGGCAAGATCACCTACGCCTCCGGAATATGGGAACAGATCGATTGGACGCCCTTCGACATCGTGAGCGCGGACGCCTACGGCGACCCCGGGGACGTCTTCCGCCGGGGCTTGCGGGAATATTTCCGGCACGGTAAGCCGCTCGCGGCAACCGAGTTCGGCTGCTGCACCTACCGGGGCGCAGCCGAGCGCGGCGGCATGGGCTGGGTCGATGTCGTCGATCACGACGCCGATCCGCCCCACATCAAGGGCGACTACGTCCGGGACGAAGAGGAACAGGCCCGCTACCTGCGCGAGATGCTGGCAGTCTTCGACGAGGAAGGTGTGGACACCGCCTTCTGGTTCACCTTCGCCGGCTACGAGTACCCGCACCACCCGGACCCGCGCTTCGACCTCGACCTGGCCTCCTACGGGGTCTGCAAACTCCTGCCCGACGGCAGCCTCGCCCCCAAGCGGTCCTTCCACGCCATGGCCAAGGCATACCGGTGAAGCGCCGCACGGCTACCCGGTGAACACACCACATATCGGCAGAAGCTTCTCGGGCGCGCGATGAAAGGGCGGTGAAAGCGCTTGCCGTCAGCCTGGCGGTGCGTGGACCAGATCGAAAGGGCGAGACGGTGAGCCGAGGGGCGCGATCCGCTGCGGCGCTGGCATTGGCGGCGTTGCTCGCGGCCGGTGGGTGCACGTCGACCGACGAGCCCCCGCCCGTACGGCCGAATCATCCCAAGACCGCGGTGCCCGCGGACCGTGATGACCGCGCGGTCGTCGCCGCGCTGCGCCGGATCGACCCGTGCGCCCTGATCGAGCCGGCGGCGGGTGTTCCCGCCGGGGCGTCGGCCACAGCGGACGGACCCCACGACTGCCGGCTCCGGGCGGGAGGCAGCAAGCTCGTCGCGGTGGTACTCGGCACGCCCCTGGAACCACGGGAGCGGTACGACCTGCAACTGCTCGACTTCGGCGGGGTGAAGGGGTATTTCGACCCCGGCCGGGGCGGCATGTGCCGGGCGTACCTTCCGGTGAGCTTCAGCAAGGCGATCCAGTTCCGCGCCGACCGGATCGGCTCGCGCTGCGAGCAGGTGAAGGCACTCGCCGCGGCCGCGGCGGCGAAACTAAACGCACCGGAGTCGCTCACCAACTCGCTGCCGCTGGCCACCTGGGACGCGTGCACCGCGCTCGCCAGCCTGCGCTCGTCCGCCGAGCCCGCGCCCGGCGAATTCATCGACGGCATCGACAAGTGCACGGCCGCCGGACCCCAGGTGACCGTGCGGCTGGACTACGGCGACGACCCCGGGGCGGAAGCGGAAACCGCCGAACAGAAGATCATCACCATCGCCGGGAAACGGGTCCGCTCCTACGCCATTCCGCAGTGCGTGCTCGCCTGGAGCCAGCAACCGGCGGCACCGGGTAACCGGACGGCGAATGTGGAGATCACGGCGTCCACCTGCGAGCAGGCGCGTTCCCTCGCGGAGACGGCGATCCGCAGGCTGGGTGAAGCGCCACCGCCCGCCACCACGCCGCAGCATCCGTTGACCTACCGGATGGACGAGCCGGACGTCGCCGCGGCGGGCGCGTGTGCCGACACCAGGGACGCGGTCGACTGCGAGCCGTACCACGAGATCGGGCTGCCCGCTGGTAGGGACGCGGTGCTTCGCGTGGCCGCGGTGGACCCGAACGCGCAGTGCGCCCTCGCGCTCGGCCCGGTGCGCGGCCATTTCGGCCCCGCGATGACCCCGGTGACCATGAAACGATCGGACACCGCCGCATCCCGCCAATGCCTGTTCGTCGAACCGTCCCACGGAATCGAGGTCGGCGTGCACCTCGCGGTCACCCCCGACGACCCGCCGCCCTTCCCCCGGAACGGCGGCGGGGACATCACGCTCGCCGGGCGCACCGGGACCGCGACCGACCTCGAGGACACCCCCAGCGGCGCGGGGCGCGGGCTTTCGATCCCGCTCGGCGACCAGCCGGACTCGGGCGCGCTCCGCGTCTGGGTACGGCTGGCGCCACCCCGTGGTACGGAGCCGAAGCAGCCCGTCGACGCCGCGAAGGCAGCGCTCGTCGACCGCGTGGTCACCGACGTCCTCACCCAACGGCTCTCCTGACCGCAGCTCCGCCGCGGTTCACGCGGGCTTCTGACCCCGGGTGCAGACGAACTGGTAGAACCACGCGCGGAATCGCGGGTCGAGCATCAGGTCGCGGTATCGAGCCAGCTCTTCGCCGGTGATCCCGGCCCGCAGCAGCGGTGCTTCGAGTTGACGGACGTAGTTGCGGTTGAGCAGGCACCCGGTGGTGCCACCCGTCGTGGTCTGCGAGCGTTCGAGGCTGTGGATGTTGGTCAGACCGGCTTCGGCCATGTGCTGGTCGACCTCGTGCGCCCAGGTGAAGGAGACACCCGCCGCGCGTGCCACGGTGTTGTGGCCGATGTCCTGCACCCGGTTGAACAGTTGCCGGTCGGCACGGATGGGCGCGGACAGGACCCGTCGCGGGCGGTTGCTGAATTCGCCGATCACCAGCCACCCGCCGGGCGCGAGCGCGTCGGCGAGGGTCCTGAGGATGTCCGCGCGGCGTGGCAGGTGCATGAGCAGGAGGCGGGTGTGGATGAGGTGGAACGGCCCGTCGACCGGCAGACCGTCGTTGATGTCGTGCCGGTGCACCTCGATACCCGGCCCCGGCACGAGGTAGCCGGTGTCCAGGTCGACCGAGACGACCGTGCCGCCCGGGCCGGTTCGTTCGGCGAGCCAGCGGGTGATCGAGCCGCCGCCGGCGCCCAGATCCAGGCAGCGCCGGCCGGGTTCGATCCCGATCTCGTCGAGGCACGCCGTGGTCGTGCCGTCCAGCAGGCGTTCCAGGTGGTCCATCTGCTCGCGCCCCAGTTCGGAGCCGGTGTCCAAAAGGTACTGGGGTGTGGTGTGCATGCCGGATGTCATCTCTGCGCGGTTTCCCCTCGTCTCGGTCGTGGCCGGGGACTACCGTGCGTTTCCGCCCTTTCTCCGTACTTGCCTCGCGATTTCCTTTAGGCTGGCCAGTTGAGCCGAAAGCCGTGCGGGAGGGAGTGCTGGTGCGGTTCGATGTGCTGGGTCCGCTGCGGACGCACCGTGGCGGCGAGGTGGTCGCGGTCACCGGGGCGTTGCGCCGGGCCCTGTTGGCCGTGCTGCTGGCCCGCGCGAACGAACCGGTGCCCGCGGACGTGCTCCTCGACGCGCTCTGGGGTGGACGGACCGGCGACGGCAGCGTGCAGCGGCTGCAGGTCAACGTGCACAGGTTGCGCGGGACGCTCGACGATCCCGAGCGGCTTTCCTTCGGCCCGGGCGGCTATTGCCTGCGCGTACAGCCCGATGAGCTGGACGCTGAGCGGTTCGGCGCCCTCCTCGACACGGCCGACGGTGTCGCCGCGGCCGACCCGCGGCGATGTGCGGAACTGATTCGCCAGGCACTGGCCCTGTGGCGCGGCACTCCGTATCAGGGCGTGGATGTCCCCGATCTGCTCGGCGAAATCCAGCGGTTGTCCGAGCGCAGGCTGGTGGCGGCGGAACAGCTCTACGCCGCGGAACTGCGCTGCGGCCGGCATGCCGAGATCACCGGTGAACTGGCCGACCTCGTGCGCCGGAATCCGCTGCGAGAACGGTTGCACGGATTGTTGATGACGGCGTTGTACCAGAGCGGGCGGCAGGCGGACGCCCTGGCGGCGTACCGCCGCGCGCGAGACGTCCTGGCCGAGGAACTCGGGCTCGACCCGGGACCCGAACTGCGGACCCTGGAAAGGCAGATCCTCCGGGGCGAACCGATCGAACTCGCCGCACCGGCACCGCGGAACACCGCCCCGGCTCAGCTCCCGCTCGACGTGTCCGGGTTCGTCGGCCGGACGGCAGAACTCGCTCAGCTCGACCGGCTGCTGACCGAGAACGGGGCGACGGCGCCGGTCGCGGCGGTCACGGGCACCGCCGGGGTGGGGAAGACCGCGCTGACGGTGCGGTGGGCGCACCGGGTCAAGGACCGGTTCCCCGATGGTCAGCTGTATGTCGACCTGCGCGGATACGGCCCCGATCACCCCCTGTCCCCGGATGACGTGCTCGCGGTCCTGCTGCGCACCCTCGGTGTGGACGGCGCCGCCATCCCCCAGGAGCTGACCGAACGCGCGGCGCGCTTCCGCACCGTGATCGACCGGAAGAACCTCCTGATCCTGCTGGACAACGCCCACTCGGCCGCGCAGGTACGGCCCCTGCTGCCGGGCACAGCCACGTGTCTCGTGGTGGTCACCAGCCGAGACTCCCTCGCCGGGCTCGTCGCCCGCGAGGGCGCGCACCGCGTCACCCTCGACCGCATGACCGCCGGCGAAGCGCGCAACCTGCTCGACGAGTTGCTCGGCGATCGCTGCGACACCGAACCCGAAGCCACCGCCCAGCTGATCGAGCACTGCGTCCGGCTGCCGCTGGCCCTGCGCATCGCCGCCGAACGGGTCCGCGAACGACCGCACCACGTGGCCCACCTCGTCGCCGAACTCGCCGACGAGCAAGCCCGGCTCGACCTGCTCGACAGCGGTGACGACCCGGACGCCTCGGTGCGCGCCGTGTTCTCCGCTTCCTACCGCCACCTCGAACCCGAGGCCGCCCGCCTGTTCCGGCTGTTCGGAGTCCACCCCGGACACGACCTCGACGCCTACGCCCTCACCGCGCTCGCCGGCGGCGACAACCCGCGAACCACCCGGCGCCTGCTCGACAAGTTGGCACGGGCCCACCTCATCGACGAGACCGCCGACCATCGGTACGTCCAGCACGACCTGCTCGCGACCTACGCCGCCGAACTCACCGAGACCATCGACCCGCCGGCCGAACGCGCCACCGCGTTCGCCCGCCTGCTCGACTACTACCTGCACACCGCATCGCGGGCGGTGCAGTTCATCGCCCCGGACGAACTCGAGTTACGCGAACTCGAGTTACCTGGCGTCGTCGGTTCCCCGGTCACCGCGGCGCCGAACCTGTCCACCTACGGCACGGCGCTGCGCTGGCTCGATGTCGAACGCGCCAACCTGATCCGCGCCGCCGAAGCGGCGGCGGCACGTGACCTGCCGGCCTACACCACCGGTTTGTCCCGGGTGCTGTCGTGGTATCTCGACGTCGGCTTGTACCTCGATGAAGCCCAGCAACTCCACACCAAAGCTCTCGACATCGCGCGCGAGCAGGACGATCCCGTGGCCGAGGGTATCGCGCTCCGCGCCCTCGGCCTGGTGCACTTGTGCGCGCACCGGTTCGCCGAGGCGGAGCAGAGCTTCGAGGAATCCCTGGCCCTCCACGAAAGGGCAGGCACGCGGGTCTTCCAGGCGACCACCCTGAACCATCTCGGCGCCTTGTGCGGCTTCGCCGGCCGAGTGGAAGAAGGAATCCGGCACCTGCGACGGTCCGCCGACCTGTTTCGCGAGTTCGGTCACCGGCTGATGGCCCAGCGGCCGCTGACCACATTGGGCCAGCTGCATCTGCGCCAGGCCCAGCCCGAGGCCGCGCTCAGCTGCCTGCGTCAGGCAGCCACCATCGCCACGGAACACGACTACCCGCCCGGACAGTTCCTGACCTCCTATGCCCTCGCCGGGGCCTATCGCGACACCGGCCGGTATTCCGACGCGCTCGACTGCGCACACCGGGCACTCGCCCTCGCCCGCAGCTCACATTTCTCCGTCCACGAGGGAATCACCTTGTACCGCCTCGGCACGATCCACCTGCGGCTGGGCGACTACGACCAGGCACAACAGCACCACCGCCAGGCGCTCGCGATCGCCCGGACCTTCTCCAGCACGCAGCTCGAAGCCATGGCGCTCAACGGAGCGGCCGAGACACATGCCGCCGCGGGAGCGGTAGCCGAAGCGACCCGCTGCTACCTCGACGCGATGACCGCCGCCACCAACCGCGGCGCACGGTACGAACAGGCCCGAGCACACGCCGGCCTCGGCGACATCCACCAGCGACAAGGCGAACACGACAAGGCCATCGAACACTGGAAACACGCACTCACCACCTACCACGATCTTCGAGCACCAAAAGCCGCGGAGGTATCGGCGAAGATCACCAAGGCTCAGGAAAACCCCGCCCGGTAAGACAGGCAAGCGCCCACCCCTAATCCGGTCGTTTGTTACTCGAGTAGTTTTCTGCCCTGTTCGTCGCAGGGGAGGCTGCCTTGGCCGTACGCTCGGGTGAACTCCACGGTCAGATCCGTTTCCTGGTGCGCCATCGCGTACGGTTCCACCGAGATGATCCCGCCGATCGGCCGGTCGACGTCCCGGATCAGCAGCAGCGACAGCGTCAGCAACATGGTGATGACGGCCAAGCCCGCGACTTCCGCGCCCTTCCTCCGCCGGGGAAGCGCGAAGGCGAACGCCATGATGGTGATGGCCAGCGTGAGCAACATGAACCAGTAGACGACGTCTGGAATCGCCGGTCTCGACTCGGCGACCCGCTGCCCGCGTCCTTCGTCGCGGCTTTTGTCCGCATCGACAAGTATTTCGAAAGAGGTATCCGTGTGATCCATTTCCCGCAACGGCACATTGAAGTCATTGGCCCAGAACGAGACCTCGGAAGCGCGCCGCCCTTCGGCCATCGCGGGCCATTCGAGCGCGTGCACCGCCCTGGCGTAGCACACGGCGTCGGCTTTGATCCGCTCCCGCTGGGCGGCCGGGGCATAGTCGGCCACTTCGAAGAAATGGTCCAATGCGTGCGCTTCAACCCTGGCCGCGTCCTCAGCGGCGTTGTACGATTCCGCGGCGGTGACGAGCACGAACGCGAGCACCAGAACCGCCAGGGTTTCCAGCGGACTGGTCAGATCCTTGATCGTGATAGCCTCGGTGTCCTCACCCCTCATCCGCTTGCGGTGAAAGTGATTCGCCAGCAACCCGATGACAAGCGCGACACCGACCGCGACGACAGTGACAACCATAGACACCCCTGGCGCCTGCTCGGACGAACATAGTGGTGCCTATCAGGATTGTCCGCTCCCCACTGGAAGTCACGTCCGGCCACCCGATCCATGTCTTCCTTACTCCACTTCGGTGCACCGGTATCCCGCTCGGTAATCAGCAAGCACCGAGTTTCATTCAAATGCCGCCTCGAGATACCGGCGAAATCACGTCAAATGCGGGAACAGATGTGGCCTCGCGGCGTGGTGGTCAGCGCACTACCTCGGCGACGGCGAGCATGTTGCCCTCGCTGTCGCGGAACCAGGCGGCCCGTTCACCGCGGCCCTTACTCGGGTAGTAACCCTCGATGTCCATGATTCCGTTCACCGCGCCGTCGTACTGCTCGAACACCACCCCGCGGGCGCGCAGGTCAGCGACCGCCGCCTCGATGTCGTCGACGTAGAAGGTCATCTGCGTGAACGAGCCGTCCGCCGCGCCGGCCGAGGCGAACAGGCAGAAGACACCCGCCGCGCCCTCATAGCGCAGGCCACCGTCGCGTTCCTCGGCCGGTTCGAGGCCAAGCTTCTCGGCATACCAGCGGCGGGCCCGAGCAAGATCCTGAGCAGGGATGCGAGCCTCGATCCGCGCGTTGTTCAGCATCCTCACATGTTAACCAGATCCGACGCGCAGACCGGCAGCGCGCGGCCGATCCGCGGCGCGCACCGGCCCGGGTGGGGTTTCTCGGTAGGGCTTCTCGAGAGGTGCTCGGCGTGCTCGATGCGGTGTGGGGGAACCTTGCCTTCCCGCGTGCACCGAAG
The DNA here is from genome assembly GCF_009765355.1 of Amycolatopsis anabasis. Lineage (GTDB taxonomy): Bacteria > Actinomycetota > Actinomycetes > Mycobacteriales > Pseudonocardiaceae > Amycolatopsis > Amycolatopsis anabasis. The sequence goes on from NZ_VTHK01000045.1 coordinate 63,328, forward strand.
GCCGCATTGATGCTCATCTACTCACGGAACGGGGAACTCGGGCTACCGAAACGGGGAACACACCCGACCAGAACGGGGAACTCGCGGCAGCGGAGCTTGACCTCCGGGCACCCCATGAGCACGGCACCACGCCACGCACTGCGAAAGCCTCAGTGGGGCGGCTTCAGTTCTACGACCAGTCGGCGCAGGGCACGACCTCGAATCCCCGGCTGGGGAAGACGGCGTCCATGAAGAAGTCGTGCATCGCCTGATCGGCGTCTCCGCAACCGTCACGCAGCACGGTCACCTGGTAGCCGCGGTCCGCCGCGTCGTAACACGTCGCGGCCACCATCGCGCTGGTCGCGACTCCGGCGATCACGAGGGTGTCCACGCCACGGGCGCGGAGCACGAGGTCGAGATCCGTGCCAGCGAACGCGCTGGCACGGCGTTTCAGCACGACGACGTCCTCGTCGGCGACCGGCAGATCGATCTCGGTTCCGGCCGATCCCTCGTGGAAGGCATCCCCGGCGTCGTAGAACGTCCGGTACAGCTCGTTACCCGGCGGCAGGTCGGCCCCGTTGCCCCGGAAGGCGAAGTGCACGAACACAACGAGCACACCGGCCGCCCGGGCACGTGGCAGCAGTTCGGTGATCGGCGGCACGACCTGCCCGGCGAACGGGTAGCTGCCCGTGATCCCCCGCTGGAGGTCACCGATGATCAGTGCAGTGGTCAAGACAGGCTCCCGTCCCTCCGCCCCTCCGGCGGCCATGATGATCGCATTTGGTCAACAGTGCGTAGGTGAAGCTACCGGCCGCGATCTCAGGCTGTGGCCGAGCGCCGCGCCCGACAGATCTTGGAAGCGTTCGATTTGACGCGCTGCGCGCACTCCCCCGGCAGGTTCAGGTTGTCGTCGCGGAGCGATCCGTGGCCGCGGTGCGGAAGCGCCGCGTGAGCAGGACCGCCGTCGCGGCGAAGCCGACGCACAGCCCGGTCCACACGCCCCAGCCGCCCCAGCCGAAGGCGTACGCGCACACGGCCATCGTGGGGACGCCGACCGCCCAGTACCCGACGAGTGTGCACCGCAGTCCCGACGCGGTGTCCCCGAGCCCGCGCAGCAGGCCCACGAGGATGTTCTGGCTGCCTTTGCTGTACTGCTGCGCGACCGCGAACAGCAGCAGGGTCGACGCGGTGCTCAGCACCGCCGCGTCCGCGTTGTCGCGCAGGAACGGCCACAGCATGGCTTGCGGCACCAGCACGTAGCCCAGGCTGACAACCGCCATCAACGTCCACGACAGTGTGAAGGCGCGCCGCGCTATCGTCGACGCCAGCCCCTTCTCGCCCTGGCCGACCGCGCGACTGACCAGTATCGACGAGCCCTGCGACAGCCCGATGTTGCACTGGTAGACGATGTAGGCGAGCTGGTTCGCGACGTTCGACGCCGCGAGCATCGCGGGGCCGAACGCCCCCATGAGGACCGTCGCGATCGACGTGATCGCGGCCTCCGACCCGTAGGTGAAGCAGATCGGCGTGCCGTGCCGGATGATGTGCCGAACCACCGCTGGATCCGCCCGCCACGCGGTGAGGGACATCATCGTCCGCAGTTCCGGGTCCCGGCGAAGCGTCGAGGCGAACGCCGCGAGCGTGAAGACCTGGACCACCGCCGTCGACAGGCCCACCCCGGCGACCCCGAGTTCGGGCAGCCCCGCCCAACCGTAGATGAACGCGGCGTTGCAGGCGGCGTTCACCGCGATCGACACCAGCGTCACCGCCAGCAGTGAACCGGGGCGGCGCAATCCGACCGCGAACTGCCGCAGCACGTTGAGCCACGTCATCGGGAACAGGCCGCCCGCCAGCGCGAACATCATCGCGCGGGCGAGCGAGACGATCTCGGGCCGCTGGCCCAGCAGCGGCAGCGCCAGGGCGAGGCCGCACAGGACCGCCGCGCCCGCCGCCGCGGTCAGCGTGGCGACCAGGAGTGCCGACCGCAGCAACGAGCGGATCTCGTCCCGCGCCTGGTCGTCGAGTTCGCTCGTGCCGGTGCGGCGTTCGCCCGCTCCGGCCGCCGTGGCCACCAGATTCCCGACGCCGGTCACCATGCCGACGCACATGGTGCGGACCTGGTTGTAGAGCAGGATCGCCAGGCCACCCGCCGCCACCGCGGACACGCCGAGCAGGCCCAGCATGGCCAGGTCGACGCTGGTGAGCGCCACCTGCGCGAGCTGGATCCCCGCGATCGGCGCGGCCAGCGCGACGAGCGCGTGGTAGCCGCGTGCGGGGGCCGTCACCGTCCGGCTCACGCGCTCACCGCCACCGGTGCGCAGGTGGCGAGCCCTCGCTCCACCTCGCGGGCGCGCTGGACAATGGTCATCGGATCTCCTGGATCGGGTAGTCGGTGTCGACGTGCCAGCGGTCCCTGTCGACCACCACCTTTGGTGGTAGCGGCAACTGGTGGAAACCGCTCTCGTTCTTGTCCATCTGGTAGCCCGCGGTGTTGGGGTAGACGATCAGGTCACCCACCCCGGGGCAGCGCGGCAGCTGGACCGCGCGCCAGGTAAGGACGTCGTACTCCAAGCAGCTCGAACCCACGACGGCGGTCCGCACCGGAGTGTCGTCGGCCGGTGCCCTGTCGGCCGGCACCAGGATCGGGTCAGGCAGGAACTCGCTGCCCTTCCACTGTTCGGACAGGCTCATGCTGAGGCCGGCGACCGTGGTGACCAAATGGTCCCCGCTCGCCTTGCGGCCCAGCACCGGAAACGCCGAGAACCCGGCGCCGTCGACCAGCGCCCGGCCGGGTTCGAGCAGCAGCTCGATCCCGGCGTCGCGCAGGCGGTGCGACAGTGGCGCGCCGCCGACGTCGTGCCGCAGGATCGCGGTGACCATCGCCGCACCCGTGGGTTCCTGGTGGTACGGGTAGGTGCGAACCGGATTGCGGCCACCGTGGAACCAGCCGTCGTGCCGGTCCGCCTCGAACCGGCGCCAGTCCTCGGAGTCCACATAGGACACGGCGATCCCGCCGCCGATGCTGATCTTCGACGCGGGGTGCCCGAGCGCGCGGGCGTCCCGGCACAGCGCGATCAGGTGCGCGGCGAGTTCGGCCCGAGGGATCGGATCGTATCCGTCCAGGTGGAACGAGAAGCCGCGTAGTGCGACGGCCGTGCCCGGGTCGGCGCACCGGCGGACCGCGGCCGTGAGCACGTCGGGGGCGAAGCCGAACCGGCTCGCCGGTGCCGTCGGCGGGCGCACCCGCAGCAGCACCTCAGCCGTCTCACCAAGATCACGGGCCAGGCTTGAGACGCGCTCCAGCTCGTCGGCCGCGTCCACCGCCAGCAGGCAATGGTGCCGCAGCGCGAGCCACAGCAGGCCGTCGGACTTGGCTGCGCCGGTCACCCCGATCGCCTCACCGCGCACGCCGTTGCCGAGGGCGTGGACCAGTTCGGGCACGCTCGCCACGTCCACCCCGGCGCCGGGACGCGTGCACTCGCGCAGCCACGCCGCGGCCTTGTTGGCCTTCTTGCCGTAGTAGACGGTGCCGGGGGTGTGCTCGGCGGCGAGCGCGTCGAGCAGGCTGCCGAGATTCTCCGCGAAGGTCGCCGGGTGGATCACGTGGAACGGGCCACCGCCGACCGCGCGGGCGATCTCCCACAGCATCGGGGTGTCACGCAGCTTCGGCGCCCAGGGGCGTTCGACAGCGGGCAGTGGCGGTGACAGGGTGGCGGTCACGACCACAGGGCCACCTCCTGACCTCGGCCCGCCGCGATGGCACGCGCGGCGAGTGCGTGGGCCACCGGGATATCGGTGATGATCATGCCGCTGCTGAAGGCGAACACCCGGTCCTCACCCGTGCGGCGGCCCGCCGCACGGCCGATGAGGATCTCGGGGAGTTCGGCGTCGATGCGGAACACCCCGTCGGGCCCTGCCATGCGCCGGCCGGTCACCTCCACCTGCGCGGCGCTGGTGGCCACCGTGTAGTCGGCCTCGGCGAGGGTGCCTTCCTGGACGCCCTTGCTGGCCACCGAGATCAGCAGTCCGCCCGGCGGCAACCAGCCGAGGCGGATCTTCGGATGCGCCGCGCGGCCGGAAGCGGCGACCACGATGTCGGATTCACGCGCCGCGGACTCCACGTCGTCGACCAGTTCGACCTCGCGTTCCGGGAAGTGCTTGGCCAGCGCCGCGACGCTGTCGCGGATGCCGTCGGGATGCGTGCCGAACAGGCGCAGCCGTTCCAGTCCCGGCAGCACGGTGAGCAGATACGGCAGGGTCCGGATCCCCTGCGCGCCGGTGCCGACCATGAGCGCCGAGCGGGCGCCCGGCCTGGCGCAGGCCCGCGCGAGCAGCGCGGTGCTGGCGGGCGTGCGCGTGGCGCCGACGCGGTGGCAGTCCATGAGCGCGAACGGCGCGCCGGTGGTGTCGTCGTAGAGGGTGATCGTCGTGTAGTACTTCTCGGCCGACGTGCTGCCCTGCCGGTAACTGGTCTTGAAAGCCGCCTGTTCGAGCGAGCCGTCGTAGCCGAGCATCGAGTACGCGACCGCGTCCCGCGCGGGATCCGGCATCGGCACCATCAGCTTGGCCGGGTTCCGCGACGCTCCGGACGCGAACGCCAGGTAGCCGCCTTCGACCATCGTGATCGCCTCGCGCGGGGCGAGTTCGAGAGTGCGCAGGTCTGCTCGGGTGAGGATGTGCAGGGTGGGGCCGGAATTCATGGGATGCCAACCTTTCTCGTGGAGGGTGGTGCCACGCACGCGTCACGGATCTCGCGGACGCGGTCGCAACAGCTCGGCCGCTCGAAGGACCGAACTGGGTCGCGATCTGGTTCAGCGCTGGGCGCCCCGAGGCGCCGGTGGGGTCGGCGGGACGGTAGTCGGATCGGTCACCGTGCGGCAGCGGGTCCACCGCTGGACGAGGCGATCCCGAGGGTCGGTGATGGTGTCGGGCTCGGCCGGTGGCGCCGCGTCCAACAGGCCATGGCGCGCGCAGTAGTCGTCGTTGTAGACGGTGTCGAAATACCGGTGGGGACCGTCCGGGAACACGGCCGCGACCCGCACGTCGGGGTCATGCGTCCGGGCGACCCATCCGGCGACCAGGGCGACCGCGCCGACGCTCCACCCGCCGGTGGCGTGATGGACGGCGGCCAGCGTGCGACATGTCCACACCGCTTCCTGGGGCGCTACCCAGTGCACTTCGTCGAACGCGGCGTAGTCCACGTTGCGGGGATGGATACTCGAGCCGAGTCCCCGCATCAGGCGCGCGGTCGCGGGCTGCCCGAAAATCGTCGAACCGATGGTGTCGACCCCGATCAGCCGCAGCCGCGGGAAGTAGCGCTGGAGCACCCGGAAGACGCCCGCGGAGTGGCCACCGGTGCCCACCGAGCAGACCAGGACGTCGATCCGCCCGAGCTGCGCGGCGAGTTCATCGGCCATCGAAGCGTACGCGGCCACGTTGTCGGGATTGTTGTACTGATCCGGACACCACGCGCCGTCCTGTTCGGCGAGCAACTGCTGGACCCGGTCACAGCGGGCCTGCTGCCAGCCACCCCGCCGATGCGGGTGATCGACGAGATCGACACGGGTTCCGTGCGCGGTGAGCATGCGCCGCACGATCGGTTCCATCCCGGGATCGGTGACGAGCGTGACCGGATGGCCGTACACGATCCCGGCCAGGGCGAGCCCGAGCCCGAGCGTCCCGCTGGTGGACTCGACGATCGGCGCACCGTCGACGAGTTCACCGCGTTCCTTGGCCTTGGCGACCATGTACAGCGCGGGGCGATCCTTCATCCCGCCGGGGTTGAAACCCTCCAATTTCGCCCAGAAACCGTGACCGGAGCCGGCAATCGGATCCTCGATCCACAACACCGGTGTGTTCCCGACCGCGCGCTCCGGCGAATGGCAGCAGGCGGCACCGGTGATGATCCGCGCCGAGGCGGACGGCACCGAGTGAGGTCTAAGACGCGTGTTCATGACTGTGATCTCCCGTAATCTGCGCAGGCGGAAATCGCGTTCCGCGAAATTGCGGATACGGCGACACCCGGCTTCCCCATGACCAGCTGTTGCGGCATTAATGTGCGGTGAAGCAGCTGCGGAAAATTCCTGCCGCTCAGGTACGGGAAACGCAGTGATCGAGGAGCACTTGATTACCGGATCGACCCGGGAGCCGCGTTTGCCAGGCACGCGCATCGGGACGGGCTTCCGGAACCGGGACGCTCACCTGTGCGCATGTGGCCACTGCGAGCGAGATCTGGTCCGGACCGGGATCCACGTCGTCGCGCGGCTGAATCCGAGCCGGCGCGCTCGACGGATGATGATCCGGATGCTGTTCGTGGTCAGCGGGACACCGCTGGCCAAGGGGCGCCACGGCGCCGACCGGAGATTCCGGGACTACGACCTCGGCGGAATGGGTATGGGAGTGCACGGCGAGCGCGTGCGAGAAGCACATATCCATGTGCAACGCGGCCAGCACCAGTAGGCCCACGGCAACGAAGAACAGGCCCAACCCGCGAGAAGTAGCCGCTCGGACACCCACGGTTCGCACGTTACCAGGATGTGATTGGCCTGGGGTCCTCGCGCGAGGCATCCAGACCAAATGTATCCGAAAGTATTAAGCCGGTATAACAGAAACCATCAACTCGGCTTGGGTCCACGCCACCAAGCCGCGCACCCCGGTTCCCGCCACGGAGCCGGGCGACGCCGCCCCCATGGCGGCCATCCGCCCGCAATACAGTTGAATCCAATACTGTTGAACACCGCGGGTTTCTTTCATCCATTTGGCGGTGAACGGCTCCCTGGCCGCCCATCGCTCGCCGCCTTCGCCGAAGCAGTGGCGGTCGGCGATGAATCAGGTGACCGTGGGCGGGGCAGGCTGCCCGTAGAAGTCCTGCCACGAGACGATCGGGGTGCGTAACAGGCCGACGCCCTCGATCTCCGCCTCGACGATGTCGCCGGGCCGGAGGTAGAAGTCGTGCGGATTGGGGCGGAAGGCAGCCACGCCGGGGATGGATCCCGTGGTGATCAGGTCACCGGCGCTGTATCCCTGCGGCGAGTGGTAGGCGACGAGTTCGGGGATGCTGACGATCATGCGGTTGGTGTTGGAGCTCTGCCGTACGTCGCCGTTGACGCGCAGCTCCATCCGCAGGTCGTGCGGGTCGGGGATCTCGTCGGCGGTGACGACGCAGGGCCCGAGTGGGCAGAACGTGTCGATGGCCTTGCAGAAGGAGATGGCGCCCGAGGCCAGTTCGCGGCGTTGGATGTCTCGCGCGGTGATGTCGTTGAACACCACGTAGCCGGCGATGTGGTCGATCGCCTCCTCGGCGGTGAAGAACTTGCCCGGCTTGCCGATCACGATCGCCAACTCCAGCTCGTAGTCGAGTTCGGAGGTCAGGTGCTCGGGATAGACGACGGGCTCCCCCGGTCCGACGATCGCGTCGACGTTCTGGAAGAACACGATTCCTTTGTGGACCGAATGCGACAGGTTGGCACGCCTGGACTCTTCCTGGTGCTCGGCGAAGTTGCCGGAGGTGTGGAAGAACTTCTTCGGCACGATCGGCGCTCGCAGCCGGACGTCCGCCATCGCGAAGCGCCGGCCGGTCGGCTCCGCGCCCGCGCGCTCGAAGTACTCGCGCACGCCTCGCACGTCGAGTTCGGACACGACGTCCTCGTCCAGCCGGCCGACCAGTCCCGACTCGGTACCGCTGTCGAAGGTGACGAGCTTCATCGTTCCTCCCTACCGCCCGGCCGGATCAAGGCCGCACGGGAACCGGTTCGGTGTCCGCGTCCGCCGAGACGAACTGCACCACCGGTGGCACCTCGCTCCGGCTGATGATCACTTCCAGCACGCCGGGCCGTGCGTCGCCGAGGGCCTGGTACTCGGCCAACCGCGCGGTGAGCTCGTGCCGGTCGGCCGCTCGGCCCACCCACAACCGGTCCGGTGCGCCGAACCCGCGGGCCACGTCGGCGACCGAGATCGGGGCGTACCGGGTGGCTTCCAGCCGGCCGTCGAAGAACTTGTGCTGCCGGCTGACGCACATGCCGTGCTGGTTGTCGTTGAGCACCAGGAACAGGACCGGCACGCCGAGATCGACCGCGGTGTGCACCTCGCTGCCCAGCATGAGGAAGCCGCCGTCGCCGCACACGACCGTGGTGCGCTCGTCCGCGGCGGCGCCGAGCTGCGCGCCGACCGCGCCGCCGATCGAGTAGCCCATACCGCCCTGGCCAAGCCCGGTGATCCCGATGGTGTCCTCGGGCAGGGTGAGCAGGTGCTCGGCCGTCGCCCCGCTGTTGCCCGCGTCGCAGAGCACGTAACCCTTGTCCGGCAAGTACTTCTGCAGTTCCCGCACGGTGTCGCCGAAGCTGAGTCCGGCGGGGTCGTCCCGCGGATCGGTGCCGTGGCTGACATAGCGGGTCAGCTCGTAGGACGCCGGCCGGCCGATCCGGAACGGCGTCTCGGCGAGTTGCCGGCCCAGTGCGGCGAACACCTCGCCCGCGTCGCCGGTCACCACCAGTTCTGTGGGATACGCGTCGCCGCTCGCCGCCGGATCGATGTTGACCAGCACGACCCTGGTACGGGACAGGGCCGGTCCGATGGCCATCCTGGCCATCGTGTCCAGCCCGGTGCCGACCGCCACGAGCAGATCGCAGCGTTCGTTGAGGTACTGGTGCGCGGACGGATTCCCGGTCGCGCCAATGGATCCGAGATACAGGTCGTGGCCGGCGGGGAAGCAGCCGAGCGAGGACATGGTGGTCACCACGGGCAGCTCCGCGGACTCCGCGAACCTCCGCACCGCCGCCGCGTCGGCCGACCGTGCCACGCCGGAACCGAGCACCAGCACGGGGTTCGCGGCGGCCCGGATCAGGCCGAACAGCTTCCTGGTCGCGGCCGCGTCCACCGGCTCCGGCGTGCGCAGCTCGGCGAGCGAGCCGGGCAGATCCGGGGGCCGCTCGCCGACTTCGGCTTCGAACATGTCCCGTGGCACCAGCAGCACCGCGGGCCCCGGCCGGCCGGACAACGCCGTACCGGCCGCCTCCCGAAGTCGGCTCCAGAACCACCCCGGATCGTCGATCCTGGCCACGTACTTGGCCATCGCGCCGAACATCGCGATCGCGTCCACCGCCCGGCCGACGCCGGAGCCGTCCTGGAACGCCCCGCGTCCGGCGAGGTTCGTCGGTGGCTGGCCGATGATCGCCAGCACGGGAACGGACTCGGCATACGACTCGGCGATGCCCACCGCGAGGTTCATCATGCCCGCACCGGAGGTCGCGCAGCACACGCCGAGCGTACGGCGCACCCTGGCCCGCACGTCCGCCATGTACGCGGCGCCGATCTCGCTCCGCGCCAGCACCGACCGGATCCGCTCCGTTCCGGCGCGGCCCAACGCGTCGTGCAGGTGTTCGATGTTGGCGCCGCTGACGCCGAACACGTATCGCAGGTCCCAGCCCGCGAGGGTGTCGACGACGGCGTCGGCGAGCTTCATGCGGAGACGCCTTTCTGCCAGTCGATGACCGCGGCCGCGGCGTAGTCCCCCGCGTGCGAGAACCCGCCGAGTGCCAGCACGTGCCCGGGGCGCAACGCACCGGTGTGCACCGCGCGCTCGATCGAGATCGCGTGTGCGGCGCCGAACAGGTTGCCGTGCTCGGGGAAGGTGTTGATGTGCCGTTCCTCCGGCACGCCGAGCGCGGACGACCACTTGCGCAGTATCACCGGGTGGGACTGGTTGGTCACCAGCACGTCGATGTCCTCGGTGGTGATCCCGGCCTGGTCACAAGCCGCGCGGACCACCTCCGGCACGATGCGCGTGCCGCGTTCGTGGATTTCGATCTGCCGCTGTTTGGTGAAGTCGACGTACAGCGGCCGGCTTCTGGTGTCCCACCACTGCCTGTCCTCGGCACAGGCGATCGCCATGTCGTCGGCGTACTCCGGGTACACCCTGGTGAGCACCGACCGCACCGGAGAGGAGCGGCCGGCCACGACGTAGCCGACGCCGCACCCGTCGCCCGGCGTGACCGCCTGCGGGAGCCGCCGGTTCTCCGCCTCGGTGCCCAACCGCCCGGCGGCGGTCTGCGCGGTGCACAGCAGCGCGGTACGGATGTCCGAGGCCGTCATCATCGCGCGCGCCACCTCGAGCATCACCACGAACGACACGCATCCGGCGTTGTGCAGGTCGATGACCTGCTTGGGCCGCGCGCCCAGGGCTTTCGCGACCGAGGCGCCGCAACCGAGAAACGGCTGGTCCGGCAGACTGACGTTGGTCAGCACCAGATCGATCTCGGTGCGCGGGTCGATGCCGAGGCGGTCGACGAGCTTGCCGGTCGCCCGCGCGATCATGTCGGTGGCCGTCTGCCCCGGCGCGATGAAGTGGCGGAGTTCGGCTCCCCGGAACATGACGGGCGCGGACTCGGCGAGAGTGCCGAAGAACTCGTTGCCCACCACCTGTTCCGGCAGATAGCTCGCGGTGTCCACGAGGCTGATCCGCCCATGCCCGTTCACAGTTCGCGGTGGTCGAACACGCGCTGGGACTTGCGTTCGCTCCTCGGCAGGGAGCCGGGTTCGACGAGCTCCACCCCGACCCGAATGCCGATCTTCTCGCGCAGCCGCCGCTCCAGCTCTCCGGCGATGGTCTTGTCCTCGGCTTCGACCCGGACCGTGAGGTTGTCGCGGCCGCCGAGGTCCCGGTCCACGTGGGCCTGGAACTCCGGCCCGGCGCCGGTCAGCTCGCCCAGCACGGTGTCGACCTGCATCGGGAGGAAGATGACCCCGCGCACCTTGATCTGGTCGTCGGACCGGCCACGGATGCGGCCAATGCGCGGGTACGGGCTGCCGCATGGGCACGGATCCGGATACAGGTGGGTCAGGTCTCGGGTGCGGTACCGGATCAGCGGCGTGGCTTCCTTGTGCAGCGTGGTCATCACGAGTTCGCCGGGCGTGCCCGGTGGCACCGGCTCGAGCGTGTCCGGATCGATGATCTCCACGTGGAAGTGGTCGTTCCACACGTGGATGCCGTCGTGGCGGTCGCATTCCACGCCGATGCCGCCGCCCCAGCCCTCGGTCAGCCCGTACAGGTCGAAAGTCCGCGCGCCGAGCAGCGACTCGATCCGCGCCCTGGTGGCCTCCCCCCACCGTTCCGAACCGGTGAGTGTGGTGCGCAGCGCCAGCTCGGGCCGCAGGCCACGCGTGGCCACCAGCTCCGCGAGCAGCACGGCGAACGACGAGGTGGCCCACAGCACCGTGCTGCGCAGCTCCGTCAGCAGCTCCAGTTGCATCTCGGTGTTGCCGGGGCCGCTCGGCACGGCCATCGCGCCGAGCCGCTCGATGCCGGACTGGAACCCCGTGCCGGCCGCCCACATGCCGTAGCCCACCGCGATCTGCACCCGGTCGTCGGCGGTCACCCCGGCATACCGCAGGCACCGGGTGACCATCTCCGTCCAGTCCTCGACGTCCCGGCCGGTGTACGCGCAGAGGGTGCGCCGACCGGTGGTGCCGGTGGAAGCCTGCACCCGCACGATCCGCTCGGCCGGCACAGCGGCGTATTCCAACACCGGGGTCTGCCGGATCTCCTCCTTCGTGGTGAACGGCAGCCCGGCCAGGTCCGCCGGCTCGGTGACGCTCTCCGGTCGTACACCGGCCGCGTCCAGTTTCTTGCGCAGGTAGGCCGATCCGGACGAGACCCGCTCGAGCATCGCGCGCAATGCCGCGGGATCCACCGGTGCTGTCATGTGAGTCCACCATTCGGTCGTCGCCGTATTCGCATATTCAGCTCCGCGCCGCACACGGCGACATCAGTCGCCGACGCGTCCGGGCACGCCGTCCAGCCACCGGTCGGCGAACCGGTCGGCGGTTGCCTGGTCCCGGAATCCATAGGTCTTCATCAGCCAGCGAGTGCGGGCACGTTCCGGGTCGTTGATCTCGATGTGCTCGCGGTTGTGCAGCCCCTCCTGGTTGGCGAAGGTGAACAGGTCGCCGGTGCGGATGCGATGCCGAGCCTTCTCCACTCGCGCCAACGCGTTCTTCAGGGCGAGCAGCGCATCCTTCGCCTCCGGCGGAGCGTCCGGGGCGACCGTCGTGTGGGTGTCGACATACCGCACGCTGTGCTCGTTGTAGAAGATCGGGTGATTTTCGGAGACGGTCAGCGACTTGTTCTTGTCGCGGGACAGCACGTCGAACGGAGTAAAGAAGTACGGCCGTCGGAGGGTCAGTTGTTCCTGCTCGCTCAGCATCGCGAGGAGGCTCGGACCGGAAACGAAACTGGTGTAGGTGCTGTCGCCGTCCGCACAGCGCATACCGAGCAGGGTGATGAAATCCGCGCGCACCGGATGGGCGGTGCGGTCGTTGTGAAAGGTCAATTCTCCGTCGCTGTACCCGGTCTGCTTGCCGCGGTAGGCGTTGATCGCGATCACGTCGATGAAGAAATCGCCGTTGAACCGGTTCCCGTAGGCCAGCAGCGGCGTGCGGACGAGATGTCCGAACAGTTGGAGAAACGCTTCGGAGACGAACGTGGTCTTCTTCGCGTACTTGTCCGCGAGCGGATCATCCTGATTCAACAGCGGTATGTGCTCGTCCAGGGGGCAGTTGCGCAGCACGTGGGCGTACGGGCCGGCGTTCTCCCGGTCCTTGCGGATTCGATTGGTCACCTCGATCAATGCCGGTGGCACCTCCGCCCGTTCGATCAGCCCGGCGATCTCCCGGCAGAAGCCGACCGGATTCCGGTACGGGTGCGCGTCCACGGTCTGCAGCAACGCGCGCAAGTCGTCGCGTTCGCTGTCGGTGAAGGCATAGGACGGCTGCATAGCGACCTCTGGGTGTCGAAGCGTTCCGTACGGCGTTTGGATCATGCGCTCCGTACGGCGACCATTGCGCTGAGCGAACCTAATGGAACCGCCGCGGTTTGTCACCGGCAGTTAGTTGAACCCTTAGGCCGCACAACCCTGGCCTTCCGCCGACGAGGTGCCACCCGGAAACTACTCGCGAATGGCAGCAAGTGGCCATGTTCGATCTCTGACCGCTGCCAGGCGACACGGTTTGGTTATGCCGCCTCCGGATTGTTGAGCGACGCAGATGCTTCCGGCCGAGAGGAACTCGTTCCAGTGACGGATACAGACCTCACCGATTCACCGAACAGACCCACCACCGTCGAAGTGATCGACTGTACCCTCCGGGACGGCGAACAGACCCCCGGAGTCTGGTTCACCGTCGAGGAGAAGGTGCGCTTGGCGGGCCTCCTGGCCGACGCCGGGATCGGCCTGCTGGATGCCGGCTTTCCCGCCGCGTCCGACGCGGACCTCGAAGCGATGCAGGAAATGCGCCACTCGGGTGTCGCCGCCCGGCTCGGCGCGACCGCACGTCCATTGCGCCGGGACATCGCCGCGGCGGCGAAGGCGCGGGCGGACGAGGTCTTCATGTTCATGCCCACCAGTGACCTTCGACTGCGGGAAACCGTTGGCGTCACCCGTGATCAGGCCGCGCACCTCATGCGCACCGGGGCGGACGAAATCCTCGGCGAGGGCATGGGACTCAACGTGGTGTTCGAGGACTCCACCAGGGCGGACCCGGCACACCTGATCCGGCTGGTCGACGACCTGTGCGCGCCCGGCGCCGTCTCCCGGTTGATCCTCGCCGATTCGGTCGGCTGCGCCCATCCGGCCGGTATGCGTGCGTTGGTGCGAACGCTGGCCGAACGGTTGGATCCGAGCATCGCGATCTGTACGCACGCGCACAACGACTACGGCCTGGCCACGGCGAACACGTTGGCTGCCGTGGACGCCGGTGCCAGGGCGATCACCTGCACCGTCAACGGAATCGGCGAACGGGCCGGCAACGCCGACCTCGCGGAGTGTGTGGCAGCGCTGACCCATCTGTACGGCATCGGCCACGGCGTCCGGGCCGACCGGCTGCCCGAGCTGGCCGGCTTCGTCGAACGCGCCAGCGGGATCCACATGAGCGCGATCAAGCCGGTCACCGGATTCAACGTCTACCGCCACGAGTCCGGTGTGCACGTGGACAGCATGCTCAAGGACACGCGCAGCTACGAAGTGCTGCCGCCGCGATGGACCGGCCGCGAACGCGGCTACGTGCTCGGCAAACACAGTGGCGCGTCGCTGATCCGGCACATTCTCAGCCAGGCGAACCCACCCCGCGACGTCGACGAGGAAACCTCGCGCCGGCTGGTGGAAGTGGTGAAGCAGGCGGTGGAGAACCAGGACAAGACCCAGCACGAGCAGGCGTACGCGGCGAAAGACGCGTTCATCGCGTCCGCGCTGGCCGGTATTTCCCCGGACCTCGTCATCACCGAGTACGACCGGTTGGCCGAAAGCACATGACCGGACGAACGATCGCTGACAAGATCATCGACGCGCACGTGTGCGACGCGGACGACACGGCGTTCTACCGCCGCGTCACCGTCGACGCCGTGCTCGGCCACGACGCCACGACCGCGCTGCTCATCGACGACTTCAACCGCCGCGGACTGTCCATTTGGGACCGCAGCCGGGTCCTGCTGGCCAACGACCACTTCTCTCCACCGGCTACGGCGGAACGGGCCGACATCTCCAACCGGTTCCTCGCGTTCGCGCGGGAGCAGGAGATCCCCAACCTGATGGTGGACCGCGGGATCTGCCACCAGTTGCTGGTGGAGCACGAGCTGTGCCAGGCCGGCGGGCTCGTCGTCGGGGCGGACAGTCACACGGTCATGGCCGGTGGCATCGGGGTGTGCGCGACCGGCATGGGCGCGACCGACATCCTGTTCACGCTGGCGACCGGGACCACGTGGCTACGCCGGCCGCAGACCATCGCGGTGCGTTTTCACGGCACGCTGCCCGGGCAGGCGAGTGGCCGCGACATCGTCCTGGAACTGCTCTCCATTCTCGGCGAAAGCGGCGCGCAGTACCGGTCCCTGGAGTTCCACGACGAGTCCACGCCGCGGTTGCGCCAGGACGACCGGTTCGCCATCGCCAACATGGCCGTCGAGATCGGCGCCAAGTTCGGCGTGTTCGTCCCGGACGAGATCACCGTTGACTATTACGTCAAGCGCGACGGCGCGCTGCTCGGCACCCTCGTGCGCCCGGACGCCGACGCCGAGTACGAGCGAATGATCGACATCGATCTGAGCAAGCTCGATGCCCGGGTCGCCAAACCGTGGTCCCCGGCCAACGTGGTGCCACTACGGGAATTGGAGCCGATCCGCATCACCAGCGCCTTCCTCGGCTCGTGCGCGAGCGGTCGGCTGTCCGACATCCAGGCCGCCGCCGACGAGCTGGCCGACCGAAAGGTGCACCCCGACGTTCGCTTCGTGGTGATCCCGGCGTCGATGGCGGTGTTCGCCCAGGCGCTGCGGGCCGGCTACGTCGAGACCCTGACCACGGCCGGCGCGATCGTCAACCACTCCAGTTGCGGTGCGTGCGGCGGGATCGACAAGGGCGTGCTCGGCGCGGACGACGTGTGCGTGTCCAGCTCCAACCGCAACTTCCGGGGCCGGATGGGACATTGGCAGAGCCGCACGTACCTGGCCAGCCCGCGCACCGTGGCACGGGCAGCGGTACGCGGCGAGCTCGCGCCCGACCTGTACGGCGACCGGGGAGACGACCAACCATGATCACCGGACGACTCTGGCTGTTCGGCGACGACGTGAACACCGATGTCATCCATCCGCCCGCGTTCTACAGCCTGGACCCGGACAAGGTCCGGCGCGGCCTGTTCCACGGCTACGACCCCGACATGCAGCCCAGCGTCCAGCCGGGCGACGTGCTGGTCGCCGGGCGGAACTTCGGCTGCGGGTCGAGCCGGGAAACCTCGATCCGCGCCATCAAACTGAACAACATCGGCGCGCTCATCGCGATCGACTTCGCCCGGATCTTCTTCCGTAACGCGACCAACAACGGCTTGCCCTGCCTCACCTTCACCGACCCGGGAGACCTGTCCCGCCTGCACCAGGGACAACGGATAGCGGTCGACCCGGACGCGGCCACACTGCGGACCGAGCAGGGCGAGGTTCTCCCGCTCACTCCACCGGGCGAATTCGTCCGTCGGATCTGGGCCGCGGGTGGACTGCTCGAGTTGCTCCCCAAGGCGGGTACCGCGAGATCTCAAGATTCTTGAGGCAGGTTGGCCAGGGACTCACGTGCGGCCTCGACCAGGTCGTACCCGCCCCCGGGCGCCGAGCGGCGGAAGTGCTCGGCGATGAGGTCGTCGCGGGGGGTATCCGGTCGGGTCGAGATGTTGTGTGCTGGTACGTGCTGGATTGGTAGCCCGCTCATCGAGGCGGGCGATCGGGAAAGGACGTGCGGGCGGATGACAGAGGCACGATCGT
>NZ_VTHK01000046.1 GCF_009765355.1 Amycolatopsis anabasis
AACCCGCTACGCCGCAGACTGACACGCCATATTTGCCTTACGAATCAATAGAACCGGCCGGAACACTCACGACCGGCTCCAGACACCGCCAGGATTTGGGACTTACTCGGCTAGTGGCCTCGGGGTTTCGCGCGGACGTGCATGCGTTCACCCTGCGGTCCGAACAGGCTCAGGATCTCCACCGGCGCCTCACCGGTGCTGCCGAACCAGTGCGGCAGCCGGGTGTCGAACTCGGCGACCTCCCCCGCCTTGAGCACCACGTCGTGCTCGGCGAGCACCAGGCGCAGCTTCCCGCTGAGCACGTACATCCATTCGTAGCCCTCGTGCGTGCGTGGGTCGGGTTCGCTGCGGCTGGGGCCCATGATCATCTTGAACGCCTGCAGCCCGCCGGGCTGCTGGGTCAGCGGCACGATCGTGTTGTCCCCGCGCCTGACCGGCTTCAACCGCACCCGCGGGTCGCCGACCGGCGGCGCGCCGACCAGTTCGTCCAGCGGCACCTGATGCGCGTGGGCGATCGGCAGCAGCAGTTCCAGGCTGGGTTTCCGCTGGCCGGACTCCAGCCGGGACAGCGTGCTGACCGAGATCCCGGTGGCCTCCGACAACGCCGTGAGCGTGCATTTGCGATGCTGCCGGATGTGCTTGAGCCTCGGCCCTACGGCGGCGAGTACTTCGTCCATCCCGCCATTTTGCAGAAACAGCAACAAGGTTTGTCAAGTCGCTCCGCTCTGCCGCATGGTGGTACCAGGAGCCCTCACCTGGGGAACACCACGAACAGGAAGCCGGTGCGATGAACCACCACGACTGGGCCGCGATGGCCGAACACTTGGAGCTCGAGGCCGAGACGAACAGCCCGTATGTGCGGCAAGCCCTCGCCGAACTGGAGCACCTGACCCCGCGGCGCATCCTGGACATCGGCAGCGGCCCGGGAGTCGCGGCCTGCCTGATGGCGGCCGCGTTCGACCAGGCCGAGGTCACCGCGGTGGACGGCGCGCCGGAACTGCTGGCCCACGCCGAGCAACGAGCCGAACGGCTCGGGGTCAAGCTGCGGACCCAGGTCGCCGAGTTCCCGGACGGGCTCGCCGGGCTCACCCCGGCGGATCTGGTGTGGTCCGGGCAGGTCGTGCACCACGTCGGTGACCAGCAGGACGCGCTGAACCAGCTGGCCGGGCTGCTCGAGCCCGGCGGCGTGCTGGCCATCGTCGAGGGCGGGCTCCCGCCCCGCTGGCTGCCGCGTGACCTGGGCTTCGGACGCCCCGGGCTGCACGCCCGGCTGGACGTGGCGATGGCGGACGGCTTCAACCAGATGCGGGCCGAACTGCCCGGATCGGTGTCGGTGGTCGAGGACTGGCCCGGCATGCTGCGTGCCGCCGGGCTCGCCGAAGTCCGGAGCAAGACCTTCCTGGTGGACCATCCCGCGCCCCTGGCCGACGGGCCGCGGCGCACGGTCCGGCGCTGGCTGGAGCGGTTTCGCAACGGGGCCGAGGAACGCCTGGACGCCGAGGACGTGGCGACCCTGGACCGGCTGCTCGATCCGGCCGACCCGGCGGGAGTCGACCGGCGCGCGGACCTGTTCGTGCTGACCGCGAAGACCGTCCACTTCGGACGCCGAGCCGAGCGCTGATCGGGTCAGGCGAGGCAGTCGATGAGGTGGGCGTAGGCGTTGACCACCTTCGCCACGTCGGCGGCGGTGTGGGCGCAGGAGACCATGTCCCGCCCCTGCCGGGAAAGCACTCCGGCGTTGGCGACCGGGATCATGTAATCGGCCAGGACGTCCCGGCGCGCGCTGGCCTCGGCGACTGCCTCGCCGTCCTCGAGCGGGATCGCGTGCCCGGCGGTCAGCTCGATGCGCAGGATGGCGCCGAAGTGGTAGGCGAAGAAATCCACCCCGGTGTCGGCGAAGAGCTGGTTGAGCCGCGTGGTCAGCTCCGCGGCGACCGCGGTCGCCGCGGCGAGGGCGTTGGTGCGGGTCAGTTCGGTCAGCGTGTGGTAGCACGCGGCGGCCGAAAGCACGTTCCCGGCGAAGGCGCCGTCCAGGAACGCGAACGGCCCTCCGCCGAGCGCCTCGGTCGCGCCGGTGCCGACGATCTCCTTGCGACCGGCGACCGCCCCGCACGAGGGGTAGCCGTTCATCAGCCCCTTGCCCAGGGTGAACAGGTCCGGGGTGACCCCGAGCGCGGTCTGCGCGCCGCCCAGTCCCGCCCCGGTTCCGGTCACCACCTCGTCGAACACGTACAGGGTGCCGTGCGTTGCGGCGAGTTCCCGCGCTTGCTCGTGGAAGCCGTCGGGGAACGGCACCAGGCCGGTGCCGCTGCCGTACGGCTCGGCGATCACTGCGGCGACCTCGTCCCCGGCCAGCGCCCGCTCGAGCTCGTCGAAGCGGTGCGGGTGCACCTCGGCGTCGACCATGAACTGGTCGCCCCAGCCGTGGTTGTGCCCGCGGAACTTCACGATCCGCTCGCGCCCGGTGAAGGCGCGGGCCAGCCGCGCGGCCGCCAGCGTCGCCTCCGTGCCGGAACTGGTGAACCGCACCGCCTCCGCGGCCGGGAAGATCGCGCGGATCTGTTCGGCGGCGAGTAGTTCGTACTCGTCGAGGTGCCCGTGGGATCCGGTCCGGGTGCGCAGGAGGTTCACCACCTCCTCGGTGAGTCCGGGGTGGTTGTGCCCGAGGACGAGCGCGCCACCGGCCAGGATGTTGTCGACGTAGGTGTTGCCGTCGACGTCCACCACGTTGCTCCCGTTGCCGTGGTCCAGGAAGAGCGGATACGGCGACGCGAGCGGCGCGACGTGCTCGCTCCCCAGCGCCAGGATGCCCTGGCCGCGCCGGAAGAGCCGGGCCGAACCTGGCGTGCGATTGGTGAACACCCGGCGCTCGGCGGCCAGCCGGTCGGCGCGCAGTGGCCGGAACGGGCGGGCGGCGACCGCGGCGGCGCGGGCGAGGATCTCGGTGCCGGGCATGCTGCCGACCATCCGGGACTGCGCGGTCAGGTCGGTGAACAGATCCATCGACGGTCCCCTCCCCGGACAATCGCATGGGCGAGCGATTCGCCGGGCCCGAACACGACTGTCCGAAATGGACACCGGGAGCCGGTCGGCGGGAGTTCTGGCGGCGCTGGTTCCTGGTCCGGCATGTGCTCACACACCCCCTCGGGACACTGTGCACGACTATGTCACACGCATCCGCCGAAAAGCGTAAGGCGGTGTTTCCAACCATGTCAACGCGCTGGGAATTCAGGCCTAGGTTGTGTTGATTTCCCTATATTTCGGAGGCCATTTAACTAATCCATTCGAGGCGGTTGCCTAATCCGTTGGAGTGGCGAGGAGCCGCCGTGCGCGGTGTTCCGGCTAGCCGGTCCGGCCCGGAAGAATCTCCGCGAACACATCGTGCCGGACTGTCGATCCGGCCGGGAGCTGTTCGTATAGGGGGTGAGAACCCGGCAACCCGGAGGAGGACCCGATGACCCGATACCTGCTCAGCATCTACCAACCCGACGGTGGCACTCCCCCGCCCGAGGTCCTGGAACCGATCGTCCGGAACCTGGACGAGTTCAACGCCGAACTCCGGGCCGCCGGGGCGTGGGTCTTCTCCGCGGGCCTGCACCCGGCGAGCACGGCCACCGTGCTGCGGCCCAAGGACGGCGAGGTGCTCATGACCGACGGCCCGTACCTCGAGGGCAAGGAGCACATCGGCGGGTTCACGATCATCGAGGCGCCGGATCTCGACTCCGCGCTCGGCTGGGGGCGCAAGCTCGCCGAGGCGATCGGACTGCTGCCGATCGAGGTCAGGCCCATGCAGGAAGGCGAGTCCTGCTAGTGACCGGGGTTTCCGCGGCCGAGATAGCGCACGTGTTCCGCGCGGAATACGGCCGCGCCATCGCAGTCCTGGTCCGCGTCTTCGGCGACATCGACATCGCCGAAGACGCGGTCCAGGACGCGTTCACCACGGCGGTGCGACGGTGGCCGTCCGAAGGTCTGCCGCCGAGCCCGGCGGGCTGGATCATCACCACCGCCCGCAACCGCGCGGTCGACCGCCTCCGCCGCGAGGCGTCCCGCGAGGACCGGCACGCCCAGGCCGCCGTGCTGCACACCCGTGACGAACCTGCCGAGGAGGGTGCCGTGCGCGACGACCGGCTCCGCCTGATCTTCACCTGCTGCCACCCCGCGCTCGCCCCCGCCGCCCGGGTGGCGCTGACGCTCCGGCTGCTGGGCGGGCTCACCACCGCCGAGATCGCGCGCGCCTTCCTGGTGGCCGAGCCGACCATGGCCCAGCGGCTGGTCCGCGCCAAGGGGAAGATCCGCGACGCCCGGATCCCGTACCGCGTCCCGGACGAGGCCGATCTGCCGGATCGCCTGCGCAGCGTGCTGGCCGTGGTGTACCTGATCTTCAACGAGGGCTACGCCGCCAGTTCGGGTGACCGGCTGGTGCGCGAAGAACTCTGCGCGGAGGCCATCCGGCTGGGCCGACTCCTGGTCGAACTGATGCCGGACGAACCCGAGGCGCTGGGCCTGCTCGCGCTCATGCTGCTCATCGATTCGCGGCGCGACGCCCGCACCACGCCCGACGGCGGTCTCGTGCTGCTGGCCGACCAGGATCGTGGCCGCTGGGACCGCGAACTCGTCGCCGAGGGTCAGGTCCTCGTCCGGCGCTGCCTCCGGCGCGATCGGCCCGGGCCCTACCAGATCCAGGCGGCGATCAACGCCGTGCACAGCGACGCGCCGTCCGCGGCCGAGACGGACTGGCGGCAGATCGTCCAGCTGTACGACCAGCTCCTGGCGTGCGCGCCGACCCCGGTGGTGGCGCTCAACCGTGCCGTCGCGGTGGCCGAGGTCGACGGACCGGAACCGGTGCTCGCCCTGGTGGACGCCCTCGACCTCGACGGCTACTACCTGTTCCACGCCATCCGCGCCGATCTGCTCCGGCGCCTGGGCCGCACCGCCGAGGCGGCCCGGGCATACGACGCGGCACTCGCCCGGACCGAGAACACCGCCGAACGCGAACTGCTCCGCCGCGGCCGCGAATCGCTCACCTGATCCCGGTCAGGCAGTCCCGCGCGGAAGCCGCGCCTCGACGTCACGGGCGTCGAGTTCCGCGCGGCACACGGCGCAGACGACGACCGCGTGCGTGTCGTGGTCGCAGGGCATGTGGTGCAGGCGGACCGGCTCGCCGAGATCGGGCATGTGCCGGTCCGCCCAATGCAGGAGCGCGGCGATCGGGCCGTAGAGGTCCCGCCCGGCGGGGGTGAGGACGTATTCGTACCAGTCGGGCTCGGTCCGGTACCGGCGGCGCTCGAGCAGGCCGAGCGCGATGAGTTCCTTGAGGCGGGTCGCCAGGACCTTCCGCGCGATCCCGAGGTTGCGCGTCATTTCGCCGAACCGGCGCACCCCGTAGAAGCACTCCCGGATGATCAGCAGCGACCAGCGGTCGCCGACCGCTTGGACCGCTTTCTCGATGCCGTCCGGATGACGTTTGGCGTGCGGGACGGCGTGCTGGTTACCGGTGGGCAACTAGTTTCTCCCTCCTTTCTGGTCTCCTTGCGTAACTAGTCTCTCCAAGATACTACTTGGCCATCGAGATGGTGCCTTTCGCGGAGGAGGATTGCCTTGCCGACCACCACCCGGACAGAAAACGGCTTCCGGTTCCTGCGGTTCGAGGAGGACGGGCCGGTCGCGCGGATCACGCTCGACCGGCCCGAGGCGCGCAATGCGCTGTCGATGGCGCTCAGCGACGAGCTGTTCGAGGCGATCACCCTGGTTCAGCGGTCGACCACGATCAAGGTCCTGGTGCTCACCGGCGCCGGTGGGACGTTCTGCGCCGGGGACGACCTGGTGGAGTTCGCCGGATTGCTGGACTCCGAATCGGCCGATCTCAACCAGGCGATCCGCCGCGTGCGGGTGTACCAGGCGATGGCCAACACCCTGGAGGAACTGGACAAGGTGACGATCGCCGCGGTCGACGGGTACGCGGTCGGCGGTGGCCTGGAGATCACGATGGCGTGCGATTTCGTCGTGGCCACCGAGCGTGCGCGCTGGGGTATGCCGGAGGTCGACGTGGGCATCACTCCGGGCTGGGGCGGCACCACGCGGATGTCGCGGCTGATCGGGCGGCGGTTGACCAAGGAGGTGAACCTCCTCGGCGCGCTGCATCCGGCGTCGCGGGCCTGGGAACTCGGGCTGTGGAACCGCGTGGTCGCCGACGACCGGCTCGAAGCGGAGGTGGCCGAGCTCGTCGAGGTGCTGCTGTCGAAGAACCAGCAGATGGTGCGGCAGTTGAAGTTCATCATCAACCGCGGCGTGGAGGCCGATCTCCACACCGCGCAGGGTTTCGAGGTGCTGTCGGTGGGCGTGACGACCGCGGTCAACGGCGTCTGGCGAGTCCCGGACGCGGATCAGGGCGACGGGCTGCGGGACTTCGCCGCGAAGGGTGCGCTCTGGCAGCGGCGCCGGGGCCTGGCCCGCGATTTCTGGGCGGATTCCTGAGCATGCGCGTCAGCCGTCCTGAGGTTCCAGCACGGACCGGGTCGCCCCGGCGATCCGGCCGTTGAGCTGCAGCAGCCAACTCCCGCACACGCATCGGCGGTAACTCACCCGGCCGCTCGACACGGGGTGCACGGAACGGGTCGAGGAGGGCAGTTCCGCGAGCGGCCAACCGCAGCGGGGACACAGGTCGTCGGGCATGGGGTCAGCCTGCGGTAAGGGCTTTGTGCATTTCAACCCTTACCTCACCGACCACATAGAGTGGTCGACATGAGCAAGCGCTTAGTGACCCTGGGGGACTCCTTCACCGAAGGGGTCGGTGACGACGATCCGGCCTACCCGAACGGGGTGCGCGGCTGGGCCGACCGCACGGCCGAGCAGCTGGCCGCGCGCGAGCCGGAGTTGCGCTACGCCAACCTGGCGATCCGCGGCCGGTTGCTGCGCCAGGTGCTCGCCGAACAGCTGGAGCCCGCACTGGCGCTCGAGCCGGATCTGGTCACGTTGTACGCCGGCGGCAACGATCTGATGCGCCCGAAGGTCGACATCGACGGGCTCGCGGAAGACTACGACGATGCCGTCGCCCGCCTGGTCAAGACCGGCGCGACGGTGGTGCTGTTCACCGGTGTCGACGGTGTGGAAGATCGGCTCTTCCGCAAGATGCGGGGCCGCGCCGCGATCTACAACGAGCACGTGCGCGGCATCGCCGCCCGCCACGGCGCCCTGATCGTGGACATGTGGGCGATGCGTCAGCTGCGCGACCGGCGGCTGTGGGCGCCCGACCGGCTGCACCTCAACGCCCTCGGGCACACCGAGATCGCGATCGCCGTTCTCGAGACCCTGGGCGTCGAGCACAGCCTCTCCCCCGCCGCGCTCGGTCCCCGGCCGGTGTTCACCCCGCGGGAGCGGCGCGCGCAGAACCTCCAGTGGGGCAAGGAATACGCGCTGCCCTGGGTCAAGCGCCGCCTGCGCGGGGAATCCTCGGGCGACGCGATCAGCGCGAAGCGGCCCGCCCTGCTGCCGGTCACCCCGCGCTAGGTCAGCCCCGGCGGAGCCCGTCGAAGACGACCGCGAGCGCCTTGTCCCGAGCGGCCGGATCGGCGCCGACGTACTCGGCGGCGCGGGACGCACCCACCATGAGCGCGATCAGGTCGGTCACCCCGACGTCCCGGCGGACCGCCCCGGCGTCCTGGGCGCGGTCTAGCAGGGTGCCCAGCGCGGCGCGCACCTGCTGGCCCACCTGCGAACCCAGTGCGGGCATGTCGACCCCGGCTGCGGCGAGCGCGTCGCTGTAGGCGTTCTTGGCCGAGGCCATTTCGACCCAGGTGCCGAGGAAGGAGAAGAACGCCCCGCCCGGATCCTCGGCGGCGCCGAGTGATTCGGCTTCTTCGGCGAACCTGCGCATCCGGTCCAGCAGCACCGCCTCGAGCAATGCTT
Source organism: Amycolatopsis anabasis (assembly GCF_009765355.1). Taxonomy (GTDB): domain Bacteria; phylum Actinomycetota; class Actinomycetes; order Mycobacteriales; family Pseudonocardiaceae; genus Amycolatopsis; species Amycolatopsis anabasis. Next base: position 7,906 of record NZ_VTHK01000046.1, read on the forward strand.
CCTTGGTCGGGAAATGCCGGAAAACCGTGCCGATACCGACCCCGGCCGCCTTGGCCACCTCCTCGGTCGGCGCCGAGGTTCCCTTGCGCGCGAACACGGTTTCGGCCGCCTCGAGCACACGAGCCCGGTTGCGCCGCGCGTCCGCCCGCAACGGCTTCGCTTCATCCACGCCGTCGATCGTAGGCCCGCCCAGTGACGCCGGGACCGCTCGGGAACGGTTCGTCTCGACGACTAGTGGCGCGACCGGGGCGACTTCATGCGAGACCGTGACTGGCTCCTCCGTTAATCGCCCGGAGTGTGATAGTCAAGTAACCATGAAACTACGCACGGTAGCTGGATGCGACAAGAAAACCTGCCCTACGGTCTACGTGACCGATCGGGGAACGGGAGTGGCGCAAGGCACCCCCGTAACCAATGCGGAAGGTTTGACGCTCGGCCCCGGGGAGATGGCCGTGGAGCTACCGTTGCCCGTACTCAAAGCTGCCTTGCGGTCGCTGGAGGCAGACGGAGGACTTGCGTGACCATCTTGGACGGGGCCACCTTCTCGGCCTACTTCGACAACTACCAGCGGTCCGCGTGGAGGTTCGAGACCCAGCCCGTCTACACCATGCCCAGCGAACAGGCGAACATCGCTCGATTCCTGGCAGGAGAACCCAAACCGCCGGAGCACAACGAGGACTGGCACGAGGAAGTGCGGGAGTACGTCGCAGCCGGTAAGACCATCGGTCGAGTCAGAACGGTCCGCCAGCCGCTCACGGACTACCAGCGCTATCAACTGGCTTGGGGAATTCCCGGGAACGTGGAGGCGGGCGAGGATATCCGAATCCTCGATTTGACCGAGGGCGATCTGGGGCTGTCGGACCAGGATTTCTGGCTGTTCGACGACTCGACAGTGGTTCACCTGAACTTCAACCAGGACGGTACGTTGGCCAATCTCGAACTAGTGGACAACACGAACGACGTACCGACATATCTCGTATGGCGGGAAACAGCACTGAAACACGCCGTGCCGTTCAGCGAATATGCTCGGACCTGATGGACGGGAGCCCGGCGAGCCGACCTTGGCCGACGCTCTGCGGAAGCTGCGCAAGGCAGCCAATCTTTCCGGCGAGAGACTGGCCGTTCGATGTTCGATGTCCCAATCGAAGATCAGTCGCATCGAACGCGGCCGTATCCTTCCGACTGTCATAGATGTCGAACGCATTCTCAAAGCGCTTGAAGTACCGCCCGAGGTGGGGCGAGAGCTCGTCGCACTGGCTCGCCGAGCGAACGTCCAGCACGTGTCCTGGCGCGCTGCCGCCGAGATGGGCCTCTGGCGGCAGCAGGCCGAACTCAAAGCTTTAGCCGAGTCCTCGACGACTGTCCGGCAGTTTCTGCCAGCCATTCCTTCCGGGCTGCTGCAGACCGAGGAGTACGCGCGCCAAGTCCTGACGCCGACCGTTCCGGGCGACGTCTCCTGGAACCGGGAGCGAGCCGTCGCGGCCCGTGTGGAGAGTCAAGTGGTGTTGCAGGACGAGTCGCGCACATTCATTTTCCTGATGCCCGAGCACGCCGTGCGATGGCAACGCGTGGACCGGGCTGTCCTAGCACGCCAATGCGTCCACATGGCTTGCATTTCAGAACTTCCGAACGTTCATATCGCCATCATTCCGCAATCAGTGAAAGTTCGCGCCTCGCCGTTGAACGTCTTCGCGATATACGACGATCGATTGGTCGCCGCGGAACTATTCTCGGGTGAAGTTGTGCTCCGTGATCCACGGGACGTGTCCTATCATCTGAGCTTGTTCGAGTATTTCCTCAGTCATGCTCTCGCCGGAGACCACGGTACCGCGTTTCTTCGCGCGCTGGCGGAAGAATTTATGCGAGAGCGTGAATTATTCGAGACGGTGACTTGAACTCGCAATCGAATAATCGCACGTTTTACGGTCCCAGTTGTGATTGGGCAAGGACGACAACAGCGCAAGTGGGCAGTTCTCGGCCGAAACACCTACCGGTTGAAATGGGGAGACCGCACATGGCTTCTCAAGGCGACGCCGAGCGGTAGGTTCCCGTGGCTGCTGTGCTCCGAACTGGACGATCAAGACTACCGCGTACAGGAGATCGGCTCGGCGGAGGTGCGGACCGCTCAGCGGCAGGCGGAGTTGTGGTTGTCGCTCCAGTACCTCCACGATCCGGCTCACGGGGGCTGCTCGGGAACGGTTTTGTCTCGACGGGTTTCCGGGGCGGGGACCGCATGAGAAGGTACACGTCCAGGTGACGGCCGTCACAGGAGGTGTAGAACGTGGTTCTCGGTGAAGAGGAAGCACATCGGGCGCTCGGTGCGCGCCAGCGGGAGGCCGAACGTGGCACGCAGGTGCGGCGCGCGGCGCTGGCCAGTGCGATCGGGACGACGATCGAGTGGTACGACTTCTTCCTCTACAACACCGCCGCGGCGCTGATCTTCCCGCAACTCTTCTTCCCCGCCTCCAGCAGTTACGCCGGGGCCATGCAGTCGTTCGCCACCTACGCCGTCGGGTTCGCGGCCCGCCCGGTCGGGGCGGCGATCTTCGGCTACTGGGGCGACCGGATCGGCCGCAAGGCCACGTTGATCATCACGCTGCTGCTGATGGGCATCGCGTCCGGCGTGGTCGGGCTGTTGCCCGGGACCGAAACGATCGGTTTCGCCGCGCCGCTGATCCTGGTCACCTTGCGCCTGGTGCAGGGCATCGCGATCGGTGGCGAATGGAGTGGTTCGGTGCTGCTCGCGATGGAATGGGGCGACCAGCGCCGCCGCGGGCTGCTCGCCAGTTTCGCGCAGATCGGCGTGCCGGTCGGCCTGGTGCTCGGCACCGGCGGGATGACCCTGCTTTCGGCCGTACTGCCCGAGCCGGCGTTCGACTCCTGGGGCTGGCGACTGCCGTTCCTGGCGAGCCTGATCCTGGTCGGCGTCGGCCTGGTGATCCGCCTGCGGATCCTGGAGACGCCGATGTTCGCCGCGGTGGTCGCGGAAAAGCGGACCTCGCGCAGCCCGGTCGTCGAGGTGGTCCGCCACCACTGGCGCGAGATCCTGCTCTCGGCGGGCCTGCGCTTCAGCGAGCAGATGCCGTTCTACCTGTTCACCAGTTACGTGCTGGTGTACGTGGTGTCCGAACGCGACCTGTCCAAGACCTTCGTGCTCAACGCGGTGCTCATCGCCGCCGCGCTCGAACTGGCGACCATCCCCTGGTTCTCCCAGCTGTCCGACCGCCTCGGGCGCAAACGGGTCTACCTCACCGGCGCGGTGCTCACCGGATTGCTCGCCTTCCCGTACTTCGCGGTGCTGGAGAACGGCGCGCCCGCGTTGATCTTCGTCGCCGTCGTGGTGTCGATGATTCCGCACGCCATGCAGTACGGGCCGCAGGCGGCGCTGATCGGCGAGAGTTTCCCGACGCATCTGCGGTACGGCGGCGCCGGGCTCGGCTACCAGCTCGCGTCGGTGTTCGCCGGTGGGCCGGCGCCGCTGCTGGCGACCTGGCTGCTGCACGCGACCGGCACGCCGTTCTCCATCTCGATCTACATCGTGCTCGCGGCGGTGGTGACCGTGCTGAGTTGCTGGTTCCTGCCCGACCGTTCCCGCGCGGACATCACCGACGACGCCACCTACCTCCGGCGTTCCTGAAAGTTCTGCCACCACAGCTCGGCCACGCCGGCCATGTCCTGCCCGACCAGCCCGAAGAACTCCGCCATCGCGTCCAACCGGGCGCCGGCGGGTGTGTCGGTGCCGAACACCGCGGCCCCCTGCCGGGCGGTGTCCGCCCAGAGATCATTCGCCCGGGCGCTCGCCAGCCACGCCCGGAACCAGACGTCGTCGTCGACGATGTAGCGTTCCCGCCGCCCACCACCGCGTTCGCGCCGGACCAGTTCGAGCCCGTCGCCCTCGAGATAGCCGATGGCCTTGGAAATCGACGCCGGGCTGACCCGCAGGCGCTGGACCAGTTCGGCGGCGGTGAGGCAGCCGCTGTCGGTGACGTACAGGCTGGCCAGGACCCGGGCCGCCATCCGGGGAAGTCCGGTTTGGAGGATCACCGCGGTGAACCGTTCTTCGAAGTCCCGCACTGCTTCGGGATCGCGCCCGACCGTGTCTTCGAGCACGGGCGGTTGTGCCGGAGACCGAACCGGCTTCCGGCGCCGGGCGCGCTGCCCGGCCGCCCGGTGTGCTTGATCCGCCCGGTAGTCCGCGGCTCCGCCGTTGCGCATCACTTCCCGCGTGATGGTCGACGTCGGACGCCCCAGTCGCCGGGCGATCTCCGCGTACCCGAGTCCCTCGGCCAGTCCCGAAGCAATGCGGCGGCGGTCCTGGTGGGTCAGCCTGCCTCCCGGCATTCGTGCTCGCCTCCCGATGGTCAACGGGTCAAGTGTGCGTTCACCGGCATCACATTGCAACGACCTTTGGGGCAAAGTTGCATTCATCGGCAAGACCATTGCAACAATTCGCGAGTTTTACCAGGCATATCAGGGAATTCTTCGATCTAGAAGTTGTCGTACACATAAACGCAACGTAGCCTTTCTTATGTCGTCAATTCCACGAAGTGGGGGAAACCGAGATGACCAATGCCCTCCCCGAGGCATCGCCGCTGCCGGTGACGCGCCCTCCGGGATGCCCCTTCGACCCGCCCGCTGAGCTGGCTCGGATTCGCGCCGAACAGCCGATCAGCCGACTGTCCTATCCGGACGGACATCAGGGCTGGCTGGTGACCAGCCGCGAACTGGCCCGTGCGGTGCTGGCCGATTCCCGGTTCAGCGCCCGGACCGAGCTCATGCACATGCCGTTCCCGGACCTGGCCATGGGCGAGGAGGCCCCTCCGGCCGCGCCGGGAGCCTTCACCGACATGGACCCGCCCGAGCACACTCGCTACCGGCCGCTGCTCACCGGCCAGTTCACCGTCCGCCGGATGCGCCAGCTCACCGAACACATCGAGCAGCTCACCGCCGAACGCCTGGACTTCATGGAACGGCAAGGCCCACCGGCCGATCTCGTGGAGGCGTTCGCGCAGCCCATTCCCGGGATGGTGATCTGCGAACTGCTGGGAGTTCCTTACGCGGACCGGGAAGAGTTCCAGCGCAACGCCATCGTGACCGTGGGCAACGAGCCCGGCGAGGATTTCGTCGCGGCCCTCACCGCGCTTCAGGAGTACATGCGCGAACTGGTGCTGGCCAAACGTGCCGAGCCCACCGACGACCTGCTCAGCGGCCTGTTGGAGAGTGATCTCACCGACGAGGAGCTCACCAACATCGGGGCCACGCTGCTCGGCGCCGGTGTCGACACCACGACCAACATGATCGCGCTGGGCACCTTCGCCCTGCTCAGCAATCCGGACCAGTTCGCCGCCCTGCGCGCGGAACCCGATCTCACCGAACGGGCGGTCGAGGAACTGCTGCGCTACCTGACCATCACCCACACCAGCGCACGGGCCGCGCTGGCGGACGTCGAACTGGGCGGCCGGCTGGTCAAGGCCGGGGACACGGTCACCATTTCGCTCCAGGCCGCCAATCGCGACCCGGAGCAGTTCGCCGATCCCGACACCCTGGACCTGCGCCGCAAGGCGACCGGACATGTGGCTTTCGGGCACGGCGTCCACCAGTGCCTGGGGCAGCAGCTGGCCCGGGTCGCGATGCGGGTCGCCTTCCGGGGACTGATCGACCGGTTCCCGACGCTGCGCCTGGCCGTCCCGCCCGAGGAGATCCCCATGCGTGCCGGGCTCATCCACGGGGTGCAGCGGCTTCCGGTCGCCTGGGACGAGGCGTAACCGATGAAGATCACCGTGGATCGGGCGCGGTGCGTCGCCGCCGGGATGTGCACGCTGACCGCCCCGGAAACATTCGATCAGGACGCCGAGGACGGCCGGGTGGTGCTGCTGACTTCCACCCCGCTCCCCGAGGACGAGGAGGCGGCACGACAAGCCGCTCAGGTGTGCCCGTCCGGGGCGATCACGTTCGCGGAGTAATGCCCGGACATGCTTGGAGGGGTGGCACTTTTCGCGAAAAGTGCCACCCCTACGGCGGAAGTTCCGGCTAGCGCTGCGGACCGCCCTGCGGTCCCTGCGGGCCGCCGTAGGGCGGCTGCTGGCTGGGGAACGGATTGCTCGGCGGACCGTACTGGCCGGGCTGCTGGCTCGGGAACGGGCTGCTCGACGGCGTGCCGAACTGCTGCCCGCCCTGCGGCGTGGGCGGCTGGTGCGGCGGCGCGGGCGGCAGTTGTTGCTGCTGCTGGTGCGGCGGGGTCTGCGCGCCCTGCTGCCGTTTGGGCAGTTCCGGCTTCGACGGTGCCGGCTCCTCGGGCTCGGCTTCGGGCTCCTCGGCCGGGGCGGCGGTGGCCCCGCCGCTCAGCCCGGGAACCGGCGGGGCCGGACGCGAAGAAGACAGCGGGCCGTCGACTTCCTTGCGCGCCACCGCTTCCGCGGCCCGCACGGCCTCGGCGACCTTCGGGTCGGTGGAGGTGTCGAACCAGCTGGACACCTCTTCGTCGTCGAGGTCCGGCTTGTCGGGGATGTCCTCCTTCGGCGGCTCGTACCGGAACACGCCGTCGTCGCCGGGGGCGCCCAGCGCGCGGGCGAACCCCTCGAGCGCCTTGCCGTAGTCGGTCGGCACCATCCAGACCTTGTTCGCGTCGCCCTGCGCCATCTGCGGCAGCGTCTGCAGGTATTGGTAGGCAAGGACTTCCGGGGTCGGCCGACCGGCCTTGATGGCCGCGAACACCTTCTCGATGGCCTTGGCCTGCCCCTGCGCCTGCAGGTAGCGCGCGGCTCGTTCACCCTGCGCCCGCAGGATGCGCGACTGCCGCTCCGCCTCGGCGGCCAGGATCGCCGCCTGCTTGGAACCCTCGGCGGCGAGGATCTGGCTCTGCTTCTGACCTTCCGCGGTCTTGATCGCCGATTCCCGCTGACCTTCCGCGGTCAGGATCATCGCGCGCTTCTCCCGGTCGGCGCGCATCTGCTTCTCCATCGAGTCCTGGATGGAGGGCGGCGGGTCGATGGCCTTCAGCTCGACCCGGGCGACCCGGATGCCCCAGCGGCCGGTCGCGTCGTCGAGCACGCCGCGCAGCTGGCTGTTGATCGAGTCACGCGAGGTCAGCGTCTGCTCGAGGCTCATCCCACCGACGACGTTCCGCAGGGTCGTGGTGGTCAGCTGCTCGACACCGACGATGTAGTTCGAGATCTCGTAGACCGCGGCACGCGAGTCGGTGACCTGGAAGTAGACGACCGTGTCGATGGACACGGTCAGGTTGTCCTCGGTGATCACCGGCTGCGGCGGGAACGAGACGACCTGCTCGCGCAGGTCGATGCGGGCACGCACCTTGTCAAAGAACGGCACCAGGAAGTTCAGACCGGGCGAGGCCACCGTCCGGAACCGGCCCAGTCTCTCGATCACCGCCGATTGGGCCTGCGGGACCACCATGATCGCCTTGGCGACCGTGACGATCACGAAGAGGGCGATGACCGCGACAACAATGATCGCTGCGGTTCCCAAGTTTGCATCCCTTTCGACGGTTGCGTGCCTACGGCTCTTCCGAAACGACGGCGGTGGCGCCTCGTATCTCTACCACGGTGACCGTGGTTCCGGGGGCGATTCGATCACCTTCGGTGAGACTGCGGGCGGACCACGTGTCGCCGGCGAGCTTAACCTGGCCGTTTTCGCTGTCTACAGTGGACAGCACTACGCCCCGGGTGCCGACCAGCGCGTCGGTGTGCATCCGCACCCCGGCACCGATCATGAACCGTCGTTTGAGCGCCGGGCGGGCGAGCACCAGCAGGCCCACGGAGACCACGCCGAACACCGCGACGTCGATGAACGGGTTGCCGGTGAGTGCCTCCGCGCCCGCGCCCGCCAGCGCGCCCACCCCCAGCATGATCAGCACGAGATCGCCGGACAGTACTTCGGCCACCATGAAGGCGATGCCGATGATCAGCCAGATGAGTGCCGCCGTCATGCGGCCATCGTCTCAGAAAGTGACTGCACGCACCCAGCGTACGACTCGACGTGACCTACGCGTGACCTTCGGTGCCGCACCCGATCAGGACTCCTCGGGCTGGGTCACGAAGTCGATCAGCCGCTCGACGGCCCCGATCAGCGGCGTCTCCAGATCGCGGAAACTGCTGACCCCGGCCAGCACCCGCTGCCAGCCCTGGTAGGGCTCGCCCCAGCCGAGCGCGGCGCAGATCCCCTGCTTCCACTCCTGGCCGCGCGGCACGGCCGGCCATTCCCGGATGCCGACGGACGCGGGTTTCACCGCCTGCCAGATGTCGACGTACGGATGGCCGGTGACCAGCACGTTCTCGTCGGAGATCTGGTCGACCAGCCGGGATTCCTTGCTCCCCCGCACCAGATGGTCCACCAGCACGCCGAGCCGGCGACCGGGGCCGGTGCCGAACTCGGAGATCCGTTCGGCGAGCACGTCCACCCCGTCCAGCGGCTCCACCACGACCCCTTCCACCCGCAGGTCGTGGCCCCAGACCCGTTCGACGAGTTCGGCGTCGTGCTTGCCCTCCACCCAGATCCGGGAATCCCGGGCGGTGCGCGCCTTGAGGCCTTGCACCCGGACCGAACCGGACGCGGAGATCTCGCGCTCCGGCCGGGCCGCCCGTTTCGCCGGGATCAGGGTGACCGGCTTGCCTTCGAGCAGGAATCCGGCGGGGCTCAGCGGGAAGACCCGGTGCTTGCCGTGCCGGTCCTCCAGCACGACGTTGCCGTACTCGATCCGGACGACCGCGCCGCAGAATCCGCCCGGTTCCTCGACCACCAGGCCGGGCTCGGCTTCGACCTCGGGGATCTTGCGCTTGCGCGGTCCGGCCAGGACGTCGTCATAGGAGTGGGATCGCACGGTCCGCGACGCTAGCGAGTCGGGTGCTGCCGCGTCCCGTCGCCACGCCGGGCGCGCAGTCCGTCGAGGACGAACCCGAGGTGCCTGCGCCAGCGGCCGGGGTCTTCGGCGGCGGTGAGTTGCACGATCCGGCCCAGCGCCAGGATCTGCAGCCCGAGGTCGCCGGCGGAGACGTCCCGGCGGAGCGTGCCCTGCCGGTGCGCGCGGGTGACCAGGCCCTCGAGCGCGTCGCGCAGGTGCGCGTGGCAGGCCTCGAACGCGGCCGAATCGCTCGCCGCGCCGGAGAGGCCGTCGAGCATCGCGCGCCGCTTGGCCATCAGCTCGAGCGTGCGCTCGACGAACAGGCACAGGCCCTGCCAGGCGTCCTCGGTCCCGTTGGCTTCCGCGGTGAAATCCGCCCATTCGGCGAGGTCCGGTTCGAGGACCGCCCGCAGCAGATCGTCCTTGGTCGGGAAGTGCCGGTACAGCGTGCCGACCCCCACCCCGGCCTCGCGGGCGATCTCCCGCACGTCCACGGACAGGCCGCGTTCGGCGAAGGCGCCGGCGGCCGATTCCAGCAACTGGTCGTGGTTGCGCGTCGCGTCCCAGCGGCGGCGTCGGGGGGTGGTGGCCACGGCCCCATCCTACCGTTGCGGAACACGTGTTCCGATACGGTACGGTTGTTCCGGAACACATGTTCCGAAACAGAAGGGATCTGGGTATGGCGACCGTGGTCATTTCCGGTGGCACCGACGGGATCGGGCGGGCGCTGGCGGCGCGATTCCTGCGCGGCGGCGACACCGTGGTCGTGCTCGGGCGCAGCCGGGAGAAGTTCGACGCCCTGGTGGCCGAGGCGGGCGGGGACGCGCATTTCGTGGCGGCCGATCTCCGGTCGGTCCGGGAGAACCTGCGCGCGGTCGCCGAAATCCGCGACCGGTTCCCGGTGGTGGACACCCTCGTGCTCGCCGCGGCGTACGTGCACCGGCGCCGGGTGGTCACCGAGGAGGGGTTCGAGCACACCTTCGCGCTCTACTACCTGAGCCGCTACCTGCTGGCCACCGGCCTGGCCCCCGCGCTGAACGAGGCCGGGCGGCCGCTGATCGTGGACACCACGGTCCCCGGCGCGCCGAAGGACGCGATGCGCTGGGACGATCTCCAGCTGGCCGCCGGGTTCACCTGGAAGGCGGCGAACCTGCAGAGCAGGCGCGCCGGTGAACTCTCCGGTCTGCGCCTGGGCGGCCGCGTCCGCTATGTCCTCTACGGCCCGGCGAACCTGGTGCGCACGAGCCTCCAGGGCGACCTGAACCGCGCGGCCCGCCTGCTGACGACCGTGTTGGTGCGGTTGCTCGGCACACCGGTGGAGCGGGCCGTCGAGCCGATCGTCGAACTGATCGCGAACCCGCCGGAGGAACCGCTGACCGCCTACCGCGGCCGGAAGCGGCTCCCGCTGGGCAGCACCGACCGCGACCGCGCGGAGGCCGAGCGGCTGCACACCGAAACCGAGCGGCTCCTCGCGCCGATCCGCACGTGATCACGGTGTCTCGGAACGGAAGCTGTGCCCGAGTTCGTCGCCGAGCCCGAAGTAGTGCCGGAAGTTGTAGATCAGCGGGCTCCACCGGCCCGGGTCGACGTGGTGCGTGCCGGGCACGACGATTCCGGGCGCGGCGTGGACCTCCAGCACGGACGCTTCGACGATCCGGAACTCGCCGGTGACGTCCGGCCGGGCGCGGTCGGCGCGGGCTTCCAGCTGGAGCGGGCATTCGGCCACACGCGGCGGCCGCACTCGTTCCGCCGGTTGCGGAGTCAGCCCGGCGGCCGCGAACTTCGCCGGTTCGTGGCGGAACCGGTCCCGTTTGCGCGCGGGCACGGGATCGGTTCCGGTCAGCGGGGCGAGGCGTTCCACCGCCCGCCACTGGTCCGGAGCGGGCAGGTTGATCACCAGGTCCGGCCGGTCGGCCAGGTTGGCCGCGGTGCGGCTGTCGCAGGCCAGGCCGAGCACCACCGTCCGGCCCAGCGCCCAGGCCGACGACATCGGGGCCAGATTCGCGGTGCCGTCCGGGTTTTCGGTGCTCAGCAGGGCGACCGGGGTGCCGAAGTAGAGGATCTTCGGGGTGATCGCCAGGTGGCCGGAAGCCGGGTCGGCGAGGTTCTCGGTGGTCATGTTCGCGACCCTAGGCACGGTTCGTTTCGGTTGGCGCCGAAGCGAATCCGGGCTACGGGGCCAACCGCAGCAGGGCGTCGGTGTGGGCGTCCGGCCCGGTCCGGCGGAGTTTCCCCATCGCCACGAGCACCGCGAGGCATGCGCACCACCGGCGCACCCGGTCCGCGTCGAGCGTCGGCAGGTGTTCGCGCAGGGCGTCGATCCCGTCGGTCAGCTCCTCGCCTTCCGCGAGCGGGAGCACGGCCCAGTCGACCGCGTCGAACGCCGGATCGCCCACGCACGGCCGCGGGTCGATGAGCACCGCGGGATTCCCGGGGCCGCCGTCGAGCACGTTGCCGGGGTGCAGATCGCCGTGCAGCAACGCCACCGGGCCGCCGTGGGCGAGTTCCAGCGCGGCGGCCCGGGAGCGGCGCAGCATCGGCAGGGGCAGCCGCGATTCCCCCGGGGATCCGCGCCGGCGCCGCTCGGCCAGCGCGAACATGAACTCGACCCGGCGTGCGAGGCTCGGAAACGTGTCCGGCGGCGGGGTGACCGAGGCCAGCTCGCCCAGCATCGCGCCGACCGCGGCGAGCGGCAGCGGGCCGTCGATCGTGTCGAGCGGTGTGCCGGGCACGATTCCGCGCAGCAGCAGTGCTCCGGCGTCCAGGTCGGTGTCGATCAGATCGACCACGCGGGAGCAACCCGCCCACGCGCGCAACGCGGCGGCTTCGGTGGCCGCGATGTCCCGTTCGGGGGTCAGTTTGAGCACGACCGACCGTCCGGCGGCGTCCCGGCACAGCAAGGTGCGTCCGGTGTTGCCGGGCATCGCACCGACGACCCGGATGCCCCAGCGCCCGGTGAGCCGGTCCACAAGGGCCGGGAGTTCGTCGCACCAGGACGTGACGGACGGGCCGAACCGATCGAACAGGCGGGTCCGGGCGTCCTCGTCGAGCACCACGCCGGTCATGTGCCCGGCAGGGTTCTGCTCTGCCCCACGGCGAGCACCCACAGGTCGTCCGGTTCGCGGCCCGCGGCGGCCCAGGCCTTGCGGATCCGGGCCAGCGGCTCGTCGACCGGTTCGCGGGTCAGCACGAACGTGCCCCAGTGCATCGACGCGAGCCGCCGGGCGCCCACGTCCTCCAGGGCGCGGACCGCCTCGTCCGGGTCCATGTGCACCGGGCGCATGAACCAGCGGGGGTTCGTAGGCGCCGATCGGCAGCATCGCGACCTCGATCCCCGGGTAGCGCTCGCCGATCTCGGCGAACCGGTGGCCATAACCGGAATCGCCCGCGTGGTAGGTGCGCATACCGTCCGGCGCGGTGATCACCCAGCCACCCCAGAGCGACGCGCAGGTGTCCCGCACGCCGCGGCGGCTCCAGTGGTGCGCCGGGACGAAGTCGAAGCGCAGCCCGGCGACCTCGGCACTCTCCCACCAGTCCAGTTCGGTCACGGCCGCGAAGCCCCGGCGGCGGAACCACCGGCCCAGCCCCAGCCCGGCCAGGATCGGGGTGTCCTTCGGCAACCGGCGGATCGTCGGCGCGTCGAGGTGGTCGTAGTGGTCGTGGCTGATCACCACGGCGTCGATCTTCGGGAGTTCCGCCCAGGCCAGACCGGGCGGGGTCAGCCGGGGCGGCACCCCGGTGATCCTGGCCGACCACACCGGATCGGTGAGCACGGTCGCGCCGCCGATCCGGACCAGGTAGGTGGAATGGCCGACCCAGGTCCAGCTCGCGGCGCCGGGGAGCAGTTCGGGCAGGCCCGTGCGCAGCACCGGGATCCGGTCGGCGTTCGCCGCCGATCCGCGGAACCCGCCCTCGCGCAGGATCCGCAGCAGGTCCCGGGGCTGCGGGAGCGGGGCGGTCAGTCTGTCGCGATAGGACACCCGGCGGTTCATGGGTCCAGCCTGCCATCGGTTTCCGGGAAGAGCAGGCCAGTTTCCGGGTATTGGCCCGCGACCGCGGACCACCCGCGATCCTAGGTTCGAACCGTGCACCCGAAACTCGCCGCGGACCTCGGCCGCCTGCCCCAGCTCCTGGACGCCACCCGCGACCTCGCCGCGGCAGCCCTCGCCGGGGTCGAGTCCCGTCCGGTCGCCACCCGGTCCGACGCACCGGCCCGCGTGCCGTTGCCGGTCGACGGGTCCGGCGCCGAGGGGGCGCTCGCGTGGTTCGCGCAGCGCTGGCAACCGGGGTTCTCGGCCAGCGCGGGCCCCCGCTACCTCGGTTTCGTGACCGGCGGGGCGACCCCGGCCTCGATCGCCGGTGACTGGCTGACCTCGGTGTTCGACCAGAACGCCGCGTCGCCGGGCGGGTCCTCGGCGGCGGAGCTGGAACACGAGACACTCGGCTGGCTCGCCGAACTCCTCGAGCTGGGCGACGCGCACAGCGGGGCGTTCGTCACCGGCGCGACGACCGCCAACTTCGCCGGGCTCGCGATCGGCCGGGAATGGCTGGGCGAACGCCGGGGAGTCTCGGTCGCGCAGGCCGGAGCCGGGGCGCTGGGGCACGTCGAGGTGCTTTCCGGCACGCCGCATTCCAGCGTTCACAAGGCGTTGAGCATGCTCGGGCTCGGCCGGGACAGCCTGCACCCGGTGCCCACACCACCAGGCCGGGAGTCCGTCGATCTCGCGGCGCTGGCCGAACGGCTGGACGCGCTGGCCGGGCGGCCTGCGATCGTGGTGGCCAACGCGGGCACGGTGAACACCGTCGACTTCGACGACCTCGCCGCGATCGCCGAACTCCGGCGGCGCTACCCGTTCTGGCTGCACGTGGACGGCGCGTTCGGGGCGTTCGCCGGGCTGTCCGCCGAGCACGCCGACCGCGTCCGCGGCCTGGCCGAGGCCGATTCGATCTGCGTCGATCTGCACAAATGGCTCAACGTTCCCTATGACGCCGCGGTCGTGTTCACCCGGCGCCGGGATCTGCAGGTGCGGGTGTTCCAGAACGCGGCCGCCTATCTGGGCCGGCCCGGGGACGATCCGGATTTCCTCCACCTGGTGCCGGAGAACTCGCGCCGCCTGCGCGCGCTGGCGACCTGGTTCACCCTGGCCGCCTACGGGCGGTCCGGCCACCGGGACATCGTCGAACGCACCATCGCCTGCGCGCGCAAGCTCGGCGCCGTCGTCGACCGGTTGCCCGGGCTGCGGCTGCTGGCCCCGGTGCGCCTGAACGTCGTGTGCTTCACGGTCGAGGGCGATCCGGCCGAGGACCGCGTCGCCGAGGTTGTGCGGAAGGTCGCCGAATCCGGCGCCGCGTTCGTGACGCCGACCGTGTACGACGGCATTCCCGCGATCCGCGCGGCGTTCAGCAACTGGCGGACCACCGAGGCCGATGTGGACGTAATTGCCGAGACGCTGCGAGCCGCGGCGCAATAAGATCATCGGGTGAATTTCGGGGTGGTGGCGCCAATGCGGCGGGGACGGACCGAACTGCCCGGCGAGCGGATGCTGGGGTGGGCGGAGTGGGGACCCGAGCACGGGACCCCGGTGCTGTTCTGCCCCGGCGCGGGGACGAGTCGTCACCTGGGTTTCGGCGCGGACGTGCTCGACGAGCTGGCGATCCGGTTGATCTCCCTGGACCGCCCGGGCCTGGGCGCGTCCGATCCCGATCCGGGACGCACACTGCTCTCGTGGGCGGCCGATGTCGATGCGTTCGCCGAACGCGAACAGCTCGGCGAATTCGGGATCGTGGCGAACTCGCAGGGCACGCCGTTCGCGCTGGCCTGCGCGGCGGCCGGGATCGGCACGGCCGTGGCCGCCGCCGCGATCGGAGACGAACTCGCCCATCCGGCGGTCATCGGACTGCTCGAACCGGACGTACGGGCCATGGTGGACGCGGTCGCCGCCGATCCGGACGGGTTCGCGGCTTCCTTCGCCGAACGGGCCGACGCGCGCACGCTCGCGGAGCTGACGGTCACCATGAGCTCGGAGACCGACCGGCGCGTCTACACCGATCCGGCGTTCGCGCCGCATTACCGGCGGGCGCTGGAAGAAGGCTTCGCCCAGGGGCCGGGCGGCTACGTCCGCGATCTCGTGCTCACCATGAGCCGCTGGCCGTTCGATCCCGCGAAGATCACGGTCCCGGTCGACCTCTGGTACGGCGAGCGGGACACCTCCCCGGTGCACTCCCCCGACCGCGGCGCGTTCCTGGCGCGGCGCATCCCGTCCGCACGCCGGACCGTGCTGCCGGACGCGGGCGGCGCGATCGTGTGGACGCACGCCCGGGAAATCCTGGGGTCGCTCAAGGAAAGCTGGAGGTCGGCCGGTTAGAACCGCCCGCGCCACTCACGACCCCTCAGCTCTAGAACAGCGGCCAGGGGATCGCGCGCCAGTCGTCGCCCGGTTCCGGGAAGACGCCCTCCCCGGCCAGCCGTTCGGCCCGGGCGCGCACGGCCCGGATCTCCGCGCCGGTCAGGTGGACCGCGAGCTGCTCGCCGAGCGGACCGTCGAGCAGTCCGGGCAGCGCGCGCAGTTTGCCGGTGGACTCTTCCGGCAGCGGATCGCCCACCCAGCCCCACAGCACGGTGCGCAGCTTCGGCTCGGTGTGCAGGCAGATCCCGTGGTCGACCCCGTAGATCCGGCCGTCCGACCCGGCCAGCACATGCCCGCCCTTGCGGTCGGTGTTGTTCACCACGACGTCCAGCACGGCCAGGTCGCGGACGCCGGGATGGTCGGCGTGCGCGAGGACCGCGGGTTCGCCGAGCCGGTCGTGCGCGTGCAGCACGACCCGCCAGTCCTCGGGCACCTCGTCCGGCGCGCGCACGTCGACCAGGTCGTCGTCGTTCGTCTCGACCCACAGCTGCACCATGCCGACGCCGAACGGGCCGTCCCGCAGCACGGTCGGCGGGACGTGCCCCAGCCCGGCCGCCTCGGCGATCAGGTAGGTGGCCACTTCGCGACCGGCGAGCGTGCCGTCCGGGAAGTCCCACAGCGGCCGTTCCCCGGCGACCGGCTTGTACACCGCGTTGCCCTGCACGCCGTCGAGTTCGATCGTGCAGAACAGGGTCACGTTGGACGCGTCGACCAGCCGGCCTTCGACCTCGATGCGGCCGTGACCGACCAGTTCCTTCGCCTCTGGGCCGGTCGCGTCGATGGAAGGCTGCGCCACCTGCGGCTCAATCCTCGGCGACTTCGGTGTCGCGCCGGTAGCCGTTCTGCCGCGGGCAGATGTGGCCGGCCGGGTCGAGCGGTTCCCCGCACAGCGGGCACGGTTTGCGGCCGGCGTTGACCACCCGGTCCGCGCGCTCGGCGAACGCGCGGGCGGCGGCGGGGCTGAGGAACACCCGGACCGCGTCCGGCCCCTCCTCGGTGTCGTCGAGCACGACGGTCTCGTCGACCTCGCCCTCGGTGATGGCGAGCAGCTCGATCACCACCGCGCTGCTCTCGGCGTCCCAGCCGAGGCCCATGGTGCCGACCCGGAACTCCTCCTCGACCGGCACGTCCAGCGGGTCTACGTCCAGCAACTCCTCGGGGACTTGTTCCGGCACTTCCGCGCCGAATCTGCTGGCGACCTCGGCGAGCAGCGACTCGAGGCGCTCAGCGAGCACCGCGACCTGCTGTTTCTCGATCGTCACGCTGATCGTGCGGACGTCCTCGGAGGCCTGGAGGTAGAAGGTGCGGTCGCCGGGTTCCCCGACGGTCCCGGCAACGAACCGGTCGGGTTGGCGGAAGACGTGAATTACGCGAGCCATGGCACCCTCGACCCTAAGGTACGCATGCATGATCGGCATCTGCCGCCCCGGCTTCGGTTCACCTAGGGTGTGCTGGTGCAGAGAATCGCGCCATATGGAACCTGGGGATCGCCGATCACAGCCGCCGATGTCGCCGCCGCGGGCGGGGACGCGCAATGGCTCGACGTGGTGGACGGCGAGGTGTGGTGGGCGGAGGCTCGGCCGGCCGAAGGCGGCCGGTTGGCGCTGGTCCGGGCGGGCGCCTCGGGCGCGGTGGAGGAGTTGCTCCCCGCACCTTGGAACGCGCGCAACCGCCTGCACGAGTACGGCGGCCGGCCGTGGACCGTGCTCGGCCGCAAGATCGTTTTCACCCACTGGGACGACCAGCGGGTCTACGTCCGGGACCGCGACACCGGCGACGTGACGCCGATCGCACCGGTGCCCGGTTCGCCGCAGGCCGTGCGTTACGGCGACCTGCATCCCGGTCCGGACGGCGAGGTGTGGGCGGTCCGGGAACAGAGCACCGGCGCCCGCCGGGCGGACGTGCGGCGGGATCTCGTCGCGCTGCCGCTGGACGGCAGCGGGCCGCGGGTGCTGTCCGCGAGCCACCACTTCCTGACCGGGCCGCAGCTGTCCCCCGACGGCCGCCACGCCGCGTGGCTGGGCTGGGACCATCCGTCGATGCCCTGGGACGAAACGGAATTATGCGTCGCCGAGGTGGCCGCCGACGGTGTCTTCGGCCCGCACCGGGTGCTGGCGGGCGGGCCGGGCGTGTCGGTCTGCCAGGTGGAATGGGACAGCCCCGGCACGCTGCTGGCACTGCTCGATCCGGAGGGCTGGTGGAACCTGCACCGGATCACCCTGGACGGCCAGGCGGTCAACCTGGCGCCGGTGACCGAGGAACTCGGCGGGGCGCTGTGGAAGGTCGGCTCGCAGTGGTTCCTCCCGCTCGGCGAGGGCCGCCACGCGGTGCTGAGTTCGGGGCGGCTGGCCGTGCTGGACGAGGAGACCCGGTCGGTGACCCCGGTGCCCGCGACCGAGCACCTGTCGGCGTGGTCGGCGACCTTGGCCGCGTTCGGCGGCGGGGTGGTCGGGGTCGCGGCCGGGCCGCGGCAGGAGGGCGCCGTGGTGCACGTCGATCTCAAGGCGGGCACGGTGTCCGAGGTGAACCCGCACGTCGGCGAGGCGCCGCCCGCGGAGTACCTGTCGATTCCCGAGGAGCGGGTGTTCACCAGCGCCGCGGGCGAGCCGATCCACGCCTACGTCTACCCGCCGGCGAACCCGGAATACACCGCCCCCGAGGGCGAACTGCCGCCGTACCTGGTGCACGTGCACGGCGGCCCGACCGGGCGGAACTACCCGGTGGCCGATCTGGACTTCGCGTTCTTCACCAGCCGGGGCATCGGCGTGGTGGCGGTGAACTACGGCGGTTCGACCGGGTACGGCCGCCGGTACCGGGAGCGGCTGCGCGAGCAGTGGGGGGTCGTCGACGTGGCGGACTGCGTCGCGGTGGCCCGGGCGCTGGTGGCCGAGGGCACCGCGGATCCGGACCGGCTGGCCGTGCGCGGTGGGAGCGCGGGCGGGTACACCTCGGCCGCGTCCATCACCACCCAGCGGACCTTCCGCGCGGCGACGGTGAAGTACCCGATCCTCGATCTGTCCGGATGGACCGGTGACGGCGGGGAAACCCACGACTTCGAATCCCGGTACCTGGACTCGCTGATCGGACCGCTGCCGGAAACCGCGTCCCGCTATTTCGACCGGTCGCCGATCCACCACGCCTCGGCGCTGGCCGGGCCGGTGCTGTTCCTGCAGGGGCTGGAGGACGAGATCTGCCCGCCGGAGCAGGCCGACCGGTTCGTGGCCTCGTTGCACGGAAAGGAGATCCCGCACGCGTACCTGACCTTCGAGGGAGAGCAGCACGGCTTCCGCAAGGCGGAGACCATGATCACCGCGCTGGAGGCCGAACTTTCCTTCTACGGCCAGGTGTTCGGCTTCGAGACCCCCGGGATCGCCCAGCTCGAGCTGAGGAAATGAGGGCACGCAGACTGGCCCCCGGCGATCTGGTCGCCCTGGTCGCGCCCGCGGGTCCGGTGCCCGAGCGCCTGCTGGAGGCCGCGGTCCCGATCCTGGAGTCCTGGGGACTGCGGGTCCGGCTGGGCGCCTGTGTCCGAAGTCGACACCCGTCGCTGGGTTACCTCGCGGCGAGCGACGCCGACCGCGCCGCCGAGTTCCAGGCCGCCTGGAGCGATCCCGAGGTGGCCGCGGTCTTCGCCGCCCGCGGCGGGTACGGCGCGCAGCGGATGCTCGATCTGGTCGACTGGCCCGCGCTGCGCGCCGCCGGGCCTAAACTGCTCGCCGGGTCCAGCGACATCACCGCCCTGCACCAGGCGGTGTCCGTCCACTTGGGACTGGCCACGCTGTTCTCGCCGATGCCCGCGACCGCGCATTTCGACGCCGAGGCGGTGGAACGGTTGCGGTGCGTGCTGTTCGAACCGGAGCGATCACTGGCCCTGCACCGGCCGGGGGCGACCGCGCTCGTTCCGGGCGCCGCGCGGGGAGTCCTCGTCGGTGGCAACCTGAGCCTGCTCGCGGCCGGGATCGGCGCCCCGGAACACCGGGCTCCCGAGGCCGACGCCATCGCCGTGCTCGAAGACGTCACCGAGGACGTCTACCGGCTGGACCGGATGCTGACCCAGTTGCTGCGCACCGGCTGGTTCGACCGGGTCACCGGGATCGCGCTCGGATCCTGGGCGGAATGCGGCGACCCCGCCAAGGTCCGCGCCCTCATGGTGGACCGCCTGGCGCCCCTCGGCGTGCCGATCGCGTGGGAACTCGGGTTCGGGCACGTGCCCCGCTCCCCCACCATCCCGCTCGGCGTCCCCGCCGAACTGGACGCCGACGCCGGAACCCTGATCCTCACCGAACCCGCGCTGTCCTGACCAGGAACGCCCGCCACGCCGAACGACTGACCTCGAAGTATCCCGCGGCCGGATTCTTGGAGTCCCGCACGGCAACGGCCTGGTCAGCGACGGCGACCTCGACGCAGCTACTGTTCTCGACCCCGCTGTAGCTGCTCTTCAGCCAGACCAGATCGCTCATCTCGCTCCGCCCTCCGCTCGGCTGTACGCCGTTGCCAATTTGGCAACCCACTCTCGGGATTGTCTCCCAACTACTCCGATTTCACCGAGCCTGTCTTCAATCCTTTCATAGGAAGCAACATTCGGACTGTCCTCGATGAAGACACCGAGCATGTGGTTCTCGGCATATACGACACTCCGATGCTCGGCGTAGCGCATCAGTCTGAACGCGCCGCCGAAAGCACCACATGGTCCGGCTGAATGTGGGACTACCCGGATGGTGCAGTGCGGCTGAGCACCCATCAGCACCAGGTACATCAACTGCTCGTGCATGATGCGCGCCGAACCTACCATCGCCCGGAAGGCATGTTCGTGGATGAAGAAAGTGCACTGCGGTGGTGAATGTTGGTTCAGAAGCCTCTGCCTGGCGAGGCGCACTCGGACCCGAACTTCGATTTCGTCGTCGGTCATCGTGCCAGCCCAGCGGAAGAGTGCGCGCGTGTATTCCTCGGTCTGAAGGAGCCCCGGAATGACCATAGGCTCATAGCTAGTGATAGCCGCCGCGGTGCATTCGTGGAACATCAGTGACTGCAGTTCATTCGGTATCTCGGCACCGTTCGGCCGAACCCAGGCGCCGTCGTCAAGGCTTCGCACCTGCCGAAGCAGCCGGTTGCGCTCATCCTCTGTCGCGCGGCATGCTCCCAGGTACATCGCGACCTCCAGTTCGGACATCGCGCGCTCGCCGTTCTCCCAGCGCGACACCTTGCTCTTGTCGACGTGCAAGATCCGCGCGAGTTCGCGTAACGTCAGGCCCGACCGTTCCCGGATCTGCCTCAACTCGTTGCCCAACTCGCGCACCTGCGACGCGAACGGGTGAAGCGGTTTGCGGCTCATACCGCCAACCTAGAACCCCAGGTCAGCGCACCGGTCGTGCGACGCGGCCGAATCACCGCAACGGATGCGCCGTTGCCAATTCGTCAACGGTCCGCATTCAGTATCGTTGACGAATATGACCAGCAGGAGTTTGCCGGAGGAGGCCACCGGCTGGACCGAGGACGAGCGGAACCGGGCGGAGCGGGTTCTCGCCGGGCACGCCACCGTGGTGAACGTCCGGAAGAACGGTCCGCACCGCCATCTCGTGCCGTGGCTGCACGCCGAGGGGCTGCTGACCTACGTCGGCCACGGCGGGACCCGGCATTCGTGGCCGGAATCGGACTTCGCCAGCCCGTTCGTCAAGGAGGCCAAGACCGACCGGGCGGCCTCGGTCCGGCACTACGAGGAGTGGCTGGACGAGCAGCCCGAACTGCTGCGGCGGCTGCGCGGGGGTGAACTGCGCGGCCGCGCCCTGGGCTGCTGGTGCGCTCCCCAGCAGTGCCACGCCGACGTGCTCGCGTCCCGCGCGGACTGAACTACCGTAGCGGCATGCGGTTGGCGGAGGAGATCGCCCGGGAGTGGTTCGCCGCGGCCCGGGTCGCGCGATTGGCCACAGCGGACGAACACGGGGTGCCGCATCTGGTGCCGGTCACGTTCGCGGTGCCGGAGCGGGACGTGATCGTCTTCGCCGTCGACCACAAACCCAAGAGCAGCACGAATCTGCGGCGGTTGCGGAACATCGAAGCCAATCCGGCGGTGGGGTTCCTGGCCGACGCCTACGACGAGGACTGGTCGCGGCTGTGGTGGGTCCGCGCCGACGGCGTCGCCAGGATCCTCACCGAAGACCGGGCGACCTCGATCGCGGCACTGCGGGCGAAGTATCCGCAATACCGCGAGCACCCGCCGCGGGGCGCGGTGGTGCGGACCGAGGTCACCGCCTGGCGGGGCTGGGCCGCGTCGGAGGGCGCGGGAGCCTGAGGAGTTCAGGAGCCGATTTCGAACTTCGCGACCACGTCCTCGTCGAATTCGATCCCCAGTCCGGGCCGGTCGGGCACGAACACCTGGTTGTCGCGGTACGCCAGCCGAGTGTCCGGTTCGAGCAGGAGTTCGAAGTTGTAGATCCCCTTCTCCAGCGCGAAATACTCCACCACCAGCGGGTTCGCCACCGCCGCGGTCAGGTGGACGTGCAGGTTGTGGTGCCAGTGCGGGGCCATCTGCAGGCCGAAGCTGTCCGCGGTGTGGGCGACGCGCAGCCATTCGGTGACCCCGCCGACGACCCCGGCGTCGGTCTGCAGGATCGCGGCGGCCCGCGCCTCGATCAGGCCGCGGAACTCCCAGCGCGTCTGGTGGATCTCCCCGGTCGCGACCGGGGTGCGGATCCGGCTCGCGAGTTCGGCGTGCCCGGCGATCGCCTCGGGCGAGAGCGGTTCCTCGAACCACCACAACGGGATGTCCCCCGCGGCCCGTTCGAACGCCTCGATCGCGACCTGCGCTTCGCGCACCGACCGGTAGGCGTTGTTGGCGTCCAGCGCGAGCCGTCCGGACCCGCCGATCGCCTCGACCGCGGCCGCGACCCGCCGCGCGTCCTCGGCCACGGGCAACCCGCCGACCTTGATCTTGTGGTCGGTGAAGCCCTGCGCGGTGTTGAACGCGATCTCCCGGCCGATGGCTTCGGTCCACTCCCCCTCGTCGGGCCGGTAGTAGCCGCCGGAGGCGTAGGCGGGTTGCGGCGCGGTCGATCCGCCGAGCAGCCGCGCGAGCGGTTGCCCGGCGCGTTTGGCTTTCAGGTCCCAGAGCGCTATGTCGAGCGCCGACAGCGCCCGGATCACCGCGCCGCGCCGCCCGGCGAGCAGCGTCTCCTGGTAGGCGCGGCCCCACAACCCGAGGATGTCGTCGGCGTCCGCGCCCAGGTACACCGGCGCGAGCAGATCGTCGACGGCCGTTTTGGTCAGGAAACCCCCGGCGGTTCCGGCGTAGGTGTAGCCGGTGCCGGTCCGCCCGGTGTCGTCGGTGACCTCGACGAGCACGTAGTGCCGGTTGTTCAGGTCGCGATTGGACATGCGGGTGGGCTTGTCCACCGGGATCGCCAGCGCGCGGGCCCGGATGTGCTCGATGGTCATGCTTGCTCCTTTGTGGACAGTCGGACGGCCTGGATGTTGGCGAACTCGAGTGCGCCGTGGACGCCGAGCTCCCGGCCGTGGCCGCTCGCCTTGACGCCGCCGACGGGGAGGCGGGGATCGGATTCGGAGATCCGGTTGACGAAGACCGAACCGGCCGCGATCCGGGTGGCCAGTGCCCGGGCCCGGTCCTCGTCGCGGGTCCAGATCGAACAGCTCAGGCCGTACTTGGAGGCGTTGGCCAGTGCGATCGCCATGTCCTCGCCGTCCGCCTCGAGCACCGCGCCGAGCGGCCCGAAGGTCTCCTCGGTGCAGGCGGGATTGTCCGGGTCGGGGACTTCGACCAGGGTCGGGGTGAACCAGGCCCCGGGCCGGTCGTCCGGATCGCCACCGGCCAGCAGCCGCGCCCCGGCGGCGAGGGTGTCGTCGAGCCGGCGGCGCAGTTCGTCGCGCAGATCGATCCGGGCCATCGGGCCGAGGTCGGTGCCGGGCGCGGCCGGATCGCCGACCACGAGCTTGCCGAGTTCGGCCACCGCGGCGTCGACGAACTCGTCCCGCACCGAACCGTCCACGATGAGCCGTTTCGCGGCGATGCAGCTCTGGCCGACGTTGAGGAACCGGGACCGGATCGCGGCGCGGGCCGCGGCCTCGACGTCCGCGTCGGCGAGCACGATGAACGGATCGGAGCCGCCGAGCTCGAGCACGGTCTTCTTGACCGCCGCACCCGCCCGCGCGCCGACGATCGCGCCGACCCGGTTGCTTCCGGTGAACGCCACGGCCGCGATCCGCGGATCGTCGATGAGCGGCCCGATCCGCTCCGGCGGCAGGATCACGGCGGTCAGCACGCCCGGTTCGCACACCTCGTCGAACAGCGCCTGGACCGTCCGGGCGCTGCCGGTGACGTTGTCCGCGTGTTTGAGCACGACGCTGTTCCCGACCGCGAGGGCCGGGATCATCGAGCGGAACACCTGCCAGAACGGGTAGTTCCACGGCATGATCGCGAGCACCACGCCGAGTGGCAGGGCGCGGACGAATCCGGTGTCCGGTGCGACGTCGACCGGCTGCGGCGCGGTCAGCTCGGCGCACCGGTCGGCGTAGTACTCGCAGGCCTTGGCGCATTTCTCGAGTTCGGCGCGGGCCTGGTCGAGCGGTTTGCCCATTTCGGTGGTGATCAGCAACGCGAACTCGGGCGCACCGGCGCGCAGCCGCGCGGCCAGCGCGCGCAGCCAGGCCGCGCGGTCACCGGCGCCGACCCGGCCGATCGCGCGATCGAGCACAGTGGACAGTTCCGGCTCGCTGGTGACCGGGTGCTCGGCGAGTTCCGCGCCGGTGGCCGGGTTGATCGTGACGATCGCGTTCACCGGCCGCCCCCGGTTCGCGCGGCCAGCCAGTCCTGGAAGCGGCGCCCGAGGATCACCGGATCCTCCAGCAGTTTCGGCACCCCGGTCGCGTTTCCGGCCTCGATCCGGACGTGCAGGAACACCGGCCCGTGGAGCGCGAGCGCCTTGGCGAACTCGGCGCGCAGGGTGTCGGCGTCCTCGGCGCGGGCGACGCGCCAGCCCGACGCGGCGGCGAGATCGCCGAGGTCGACGCGCCCGGCGTGGGTCGGCAGGTTCGCCGTGGCGCCGTACACGCCGTTGTCGAGCAGGACGACCAGGAGTTTCTCCGGCCGGAGGTAGCCGCCGGTGGGCAGGACGTTCGGGTTCATCAGCAGTGAACCGTCGCCTTCGATGGTGACCACCCGTTCGACCGGCGCATCGGCCAGGGCGAGCGCGATTCCGGTGGCCACCGAACCGGCGAGCCCCATCGAATCCAGCAGGTACAGGTGGTTGGGGCGATCGGCGACGGCGGCGAGTTCCCGGCTGGACGCCGCGCACGTCACCACGACCGGGTAAGCCTCGGTCCCGGCGGCGAGGATCTCCAGTGCCTCGATGCGTTTCACTTGTCACGCCGCCTTTCCGTCGGTAGCCCAGAAATGCGCGAGCACGACCACCGGGCGGAAGGTCATGCGGGCGTGCGCCCCCGCCTCGGTGACGACCGCCGCCCAGTCTTCGGGGTCGCTGCGCCGGTCGAGTTCGAACACCCGCACCCCGAGCCGGTCCAGCAGTTCGGGCACGTGCTGGCACAGCGTGTGGATCATCGAGTTGTACTCGCCGAGCCCGCCCCGCGTGTTCGCCACCACGAGCAGGGGCAGGTGGTAGGCGAGGTTGAACGTGGTCAGCGCGGTGAGGGCGTTGCCGAAACCGTTGTCCTGCATGACGATCGCGCCGAACTTGCCGGCGAGCGGGAGCGCGCCGAGCACGCCCATCGCCTCTTCCTCGCGGGACAGCGGGAACACGCGGGCGGACACGCCGTCCTCGCCACCGTCGGACGCGACCAGTTCGGCGATGACCGGGGCGACGCTGACGGACGGGATGTAGCCGACGAGATCCGCGCCGGACGCCCAGACACCTCGGGCGACCGACGCCGAATAGGACGGTGAACTCAACGGAAGTCCTTTCTCCCAAACGCTCCGCCCGCAGGCGCTCGAACACCGGTAACGTACTACTCAGATCGAGTAGCATGCAACTAGAGTATGTGAGCTAGGTCGAATTCCGTTCTCCGCACAGGTGTCGGTCAGAAGGTGATCTGGTCGCCCTCGGGCACCGTGACCTCGACCCAGCGCCGCCACTCCGCGACCAGGCCCCGGTTGTCCTCGCTGGAATGCGCCACGAGCAGGTCCCCGGACCGCACGATGTGCTTGCGCATGGCCCGTTCGGCCGCGACTCCGTCCCGTTTCCGCAGGGCTTCGATGATCGCCCAGTGGTCCTTCAGCGCGGTTTCCACCGGCTGGTACCGCGGCACGCTGTGCCGCCCGTCGAGGGTCAGCGTCTGCCGCAGTTCGGCGACGAACTTCGCGAGCCGCAGGTTTCCGCTCGCGCGCAGGATCAGATCGTGCAGGCGCTCGTCGGCGGCGAAGTATTCGGGTCCGCCGTCCGCGCGGTCCTCCATGATCTGGAACTCGGCGGCGAGCGCCTCGTCGTCGCGGCTGGTCATGACCGCGGCGGCGCTCCGGCACGCGGGCGGCTCGAGCAGCACGCGCAGGCTGCACAGCTCGACGATGCCGCGCCCGTCCGGGCCGAGCACCCGGGCGCCGCGGTTGCGTTCGATCTTGACCAGGCCCAGGTCCGCCAGCTTGAGCAAGGCCTCGCGCACCGGGGTCCGGGACGCCCCGAACCGCTCCCCCAGTTCCCGCGACGAGTAGAGCACCCCGCGTTGGAGCTGACCGTCCCGGATCGCGTCGCGAATGTCCGCGGCGATCTGCTCGGACTTGCTCTCGGCTAGCGCATCTGAGGTCAAGTGACTCCCCGGCCCACGGCCGAGCAAGCAGGTACGCGGCCCGGCCCGCTCGGCCGTGGGCCGGGCCTCACAGCATAGCCGCTACCTGCTCGGCGACGGGCCGGACACGTCCGGGACCGGAAGGTTCGCCGCCTTTCCCGGCGCCCGCCGGGCGGACCGCCAGAGCGCGGCGATCACCACCATCGCCAGGACGTTGGCGAGGATCATCACGGTCATCGAAAGCCCGGCGTTCCCGCCGGTGGCGTCCTGGATCCAGCCCACCGCGAAGGGGCTGACGAACCCGGCGGCGTTGCCCAGCGAGTTGATCAGCGCGATGCCGCTCGCGGCGCCCGCGCCCGCCAGGAAGGCCGTGGGCAGCGACCAGAACAGCGGTTTGGCCGTCTGCGCGGCCATGGTCGCGATCGTGATGGCGCAGAACGCCAGCGCCGGGGTGCCCAGGCTGACCGCGGTCACGATGAAGGTGACCACCGAGATGCCGAGCGCGATCATGACCGGCTTCGACGAACGCTCGTCCCGCACCAGGCGACCGGAGAGGTACATGCAGATCGCGGCGAGCAGGAAGGGCACCGCGGACAGCCAGCCCACCTGGACGCTGGTCAGCGTCCGGCCGACGTCCTTGATCACCGAGGGCATCCAGTAGGTCAGCGGATACGCGCCGCATTGCAGCAGGAAGTACACCGCGGTGAGCGCGATGACCTTCTTGTTGCGGAACACCGCGCGGTGACTCGGCGGGGCGGTGGTCGTGCGTTCACTCTCCTCGGCGGCGAGGGTCGACACCAGCCAGTCCCGCTGCCCGGCGGTGAGCCAGCGGGCGTCGGCCGGGCGCTCGGTGACGGTCAGGAAGAACACGATGCCCAGCAGCACCGCGGGAAGCCCGCCGATCAGGAACACCCAGCGCCAGCCGTCGAGGCCGAGGAAGTCGTGGAAGGCCGACAGGATCCAGCCGTTGAACGGGCTGCCGATGACCCCGGCGAGCGGGATGGCCACCATGACGGTCGCGATCACCTTGGTGCGTTCGGCGTTCGGGAACCAGCGCGTGAGGTAGAGCAGGATGCCCGGGAAGAACCCGGCCTCCGCGACCCCGAGTACGAATCGCAGCACGTAGACCATTTCCACGTTGGGCACGAAGGCCATCGCGGCGGCGATGATCCCCCAGGTCACCATGATCCGGCTGAGCCAGATCCGGGCCCCGACCTTCACCATGATCATGTTGCTGGGGACCTCGGCGAGCACGTACCCGACGAAGAAGATCCCCGCCGCGAACCCGTACTGCGCGGCGGTCATGCCGAAGCTCTGCTCCAGCCCGAACTTCGCGAAGCTGATGTTGATCCGGTCGATGTAGCTCACGATGTAGCCGAGCATCAGCACCGGGACGACCCTGCGGGTCACCTTCCGCATGGTGGCGGCCCGGGGTGAATCGTCCGGGGACTTCTCGCCTGCACGCGCCATCTTGACCTCCTGTCGACGGTGACAAAAAGGACCTTGGCAACCCACCGAAGCAGAGTTGGATGCCAGTCGTGAGTAGTGGCATGCTACTTATCGGCACATGCTCAGGCAAGCGAGGAAACAAGGCGATCGGCTGACGGCCCGCGACTGCGGGCGTCAGCCGATCTGGCCGCGGTAACCGGCCATCTGCTCGACCAGTCCCCGCGGTGCGTCCGGGCGGAAGCACAGGTCGAGGTTGGCCGCGGACTCGGCCGCGGCGGCCTCGCTGCGGGGGAAGAGCGTTTCCTCGTAGGACGCCAGTGCTTTTTCGGGATCGCCGGGATGCGCCGCGATCGCGGTGGCGAGTTCGGCGCCGTCGAGCATGGCGAGGTTGGCACCCTCCCCCGCGAACGGGGACATCAGGTGGGCGGCGTCGCCGAGCAGGGTCACGCCGGGGGTGCGGGCCCAGCGGTGGCCGATCGGCAGGGCGTGGATCGGGCGCGGGACGAGCGGGCCGTCGCTGTCGGCGATGAGTGCCCGCAGCCGCCCGCTCCAGCCGGTGAAGTGCGCCAGCAGGCTCGATTTCGCCGCCGGGGCGCCGGAGGTGGCCCAGTCCGCGGGGGCCTTCAGCGCGATGTAGACGTGCAGCGCGCTGCCGTCGCGGTGGGCGAGGAAGCCCTTCTCCTCGCCGAGCGCGAACATCATGCCGGAGCCGACCAGGGCGGCGCTGTCCGGATGGCGGGTGTCGGCGTCGAGCAGGTGCGCTTCGGCGAAGGACAGGCCGGAGTACGCGGGGGTGGCGTTCGAGACCAGCGGCCGCACCTTCGACCAGGCCCCGTCGGCGCCGATCAGCAGGTCGGTGGTGAACGTGCCGCCGTCGGCGAGGGCGACCTCGTGGCGGCCGTCGCCGAGCGGGCGGGCGGCGGTGACCTTGGCGCCCCACCGGATCGTGTCGCCGGGCAGCGCGGTGCGCAGGAGGTCGCGCAGGTCGCTCCGGTTCACCTCCGGCCGGTCGCCGCCGTCGTCGGAGTCCGCCAGCCGGACTTCCGCGTCCTTGCCGAGGATGCGCATGGCCTGGCCCCCGGGATGGATGATCCCGAGAAACTCGTCGTGGAGTCCGGCGGCCCGGAGCGCGACCTGGCCGGAGTCCTCGTGGATGTCCAGCATGCCGCCCTGGCCGCGGGCGGTCGGTGCGGCGTCGAGGTCGTAGACGGCCGCCTCGATCCCGTTGCGGTGCAGCACGCGGGCCAGCGTCAAACCGCCGAGCCCGGCGCCGATCACGGCGATCGGCTGGTGTTCGGACATTGCGGGTTCCCCTTTCACGAGTGGTCTTCGGCGACTGGCCGGGGCGTGTGCGCCGTACCGTTGAGCAGCACGCGGAAACCCCACTCCAGCCGGGCCTCGCCGGGGCCGGAGAGCAGTTCGGCGCCGAGGGCGGCGATGCGCGGATGCGTTTCGGCGGAAGCACCCCGCACCGCGGCGGTGAGCGCGTCCCAGTCCTCCTGGGGAGCCCGGTCCGCGGTGGCGTGCTCGGCCGCGGTCGCGGTGGCGAACTGCAGCAGCAGATCGACCGACCAGGCCGCGCGGTCGGCCGGGACGCCTCCTTCGTGCAGCAGGGACAGCAACGCCTCGACCAGGTTCAGGTAGTGCTCCCCGGACGGGCGGGCCAGCAGTGCCGACTGGGCGAGGCCGGGATGCTCGAACAGCACCGCGGTGTACGAGGTCAGGACCCGCACCAGCCGATCACGCCAGTCGCCGCCGGCCTCGACCGGACTCAGGTCGACCACACCGAGCAGCGCGTCGAGCACCGCCGCGTGCAGTTCGGCGGTGTTGCGGACGTACACGTAGAGCGAGGCCGGGCCGGTGTCGAGCTCCTGCGCCAGGCGGCGCATGGTGACCCGGTCCAGGCCTTCGGTGCGCAGGAGCTCGACCGCGGTCGCGATGATGCCCGCCCGGGTCAGGGCCGGTTTCGCCGGGCGTTCCCGGCGGCTTCGCGGTGCGTCGGAGTGGGATACCATGTCGTCAAGCGTAGCGAACATGTTCGTTACGAACAAGTTCGCTCCGAACGTGTTCGTCGACACGCGGCGGAGCAGGAAGCGGGTGGGGACATGACGTGGGATGTGCGGCGGCTGCCGCGTGCCGAGGGCAGGAACTTCCTGGTCACCGGAGGAAACGCGGGGATCGGCTACTTCGTCGCCGAGCAACTCGCGGGGACCGGGGCCACCGTCGTTCTCGGGAGCCGGGACCCGGCGAAGACCGAAGGCGCGATGGCCTCGATCCGCTCGCGCGTTCCCGGCGCGCGGGTGCGGCACCTCCGGCTGGATCTCGCCGATCTCTCCACGCTCAAGGCCGCGGCGGACGCGCTGGAGCCGGACCGTCTCGACGCGGTCGTGTGCAACGCCGGAGTGCTGCTCGACCAGCCGGAGCGCCGCGAAACCGGCGAGGGCCACGAGCTGATGTTCGGGACCAACCACCTCGGGCACTTCGCGCTGATCCACTGGCTGGGGCCGGTGCTCGCGGCCGCGTCCGGGAGCAGGGTCGTCACCACCGGCAGCTTCGTGGGCAAGTCCGCGCGGCTGGACCTTGACGATCTGCAGACCACCCGGGACTACCAGCCGAAGCGCACCTACGCGCGGTCGAAACTGGCGCAGATGCTGTTCGGCTTCGAACTCGACCGCCGCCTGCGGGCCGCGGGCAGCACGACGCTGAGCGTGGTGACCCATCCCGGCGGGGCGCTCGACTCCCTCACCCCGTCCCGCCCGCCGGTGCACGTGCGCACCACCGGCGACCGGCTGCGCGGCCTGCCCGCACGGGTTTTCCTCCAGGGCAAGGAATCCGCCGCGTGGCCCGCGGTCCGGGCGGTCCTCGATCCCGCGGTGACCGGCGGGCAGCTGTGGGGTCCCCGGGTGTTCGGTCTGCGGGGTGCGCCCAGGCGGGAACCCGTGCGGGGCGCCCTGGCCGACACCGAGGTCGCGGCGCGCCTGTGGGCCGCCAGCGCCGAGCTGACCGGCGTCGAGCCGGGGTGCTAGCCGAGCGGATCGGGAACCGCGTCCGGGCCGCCTTGGCAGCGTTCCCCGAGCGCGCGCCACGCCGCGGCGCCTTCCGCGCCGATCAGCGGGTCGCCGTGCCCGAAGCAGACCAGTTCGGCGGGCACCTGGGCCAGCCGAACGAACGATTCGCGGGCCCGGGCCCGGTCGGTGTTGAACGGACCGAGCAGCGGGCCCTCGGCGGAGTTCGCCACCAGATCGCCGGTGAACAGCACGCCGTGCGCGGGAAGCCGGATCGCGATACTGCCGTCGGTGTGCCCGGGCGTGCCGATCACCTGGGCTCCCCCGCCGAACCCGATCGTGTCGCCGTCGTCGAGTTCGGTGTCCACCGGGCACGGTGGCACGCTCGGGAAACCGGCGAACTGTTCGGCGAGCGCGCGTTCCGGTTCGGTCAGCACCGGTTCCGCGCGGGGCCGTTCACCGCGGACCACCGGGGCGTCCAGCCGGTGCGCGAGCACCTCGACCTCGCCCCAGCCGCGCACCTCGGCGGCGGATCCGGCGTGGTCCTCGTGGCAGTGGGTGAGCACGATCCGGCGCAGATCGGCGCGCCGGAAGCCGAGTTCGGCGAACGCGGCGGCCAGGTCCGGGCCGGAGCCGGGGATGCCGGTGTCCACCAGGGTGAGCTCGGATCCGTCCCGCCACAGGTAGGTCTGGCCGAAGGCGGGCTTGATCAGGTGCAGCTCGGCGCGCAGCGGAATGATTTCCATGCCGCGTGACGGTAGCGCCCCACCCGGCGCCCGTGGGCCCGGTTCACCCTGGGCGGACGGCTAGACCTGTTGGCGCGCCCCGGTTTTCCCGTCTCCGGCCTTCGGCGGTGCGGTGGTCGCGGCGACCTGTTTGCGCCAGGCGGCGATCAGGCCGAGCGGATCCGGGCGCAGCAGGGACGCGGCGCCGTACAGGCTCGCGGCGACGACCAGGGCGATGAACCACCAGTCGTACAGCGCCTGCTCGCCGGTCGGGTAGTACACCAGGACCAGGAACACCGACACCGCCACCACGATCGCGAGGTGCCGGCGCCGCCAGGCGAACGCCGACAGGATCACGAAGCCCCAGGTCAGGTACCACGGCAGGGTGGGCGGCAGCAGGATCGCGAAGGCCAGGGTGGTCACCGCCATCCGGAAGATCGCCTCGTTGCCGCCGTGCCGGGACAGCCACCACTGCCGGATCCCGAACACCGCGAACACGCCGTAGGCGATCGCCCGGGCCACGGTCACGAACGGCGAGGACTCCACCGGCAGCACGAGGTGCACGATGTTGTAGAAGATCTCGCCGATGCCGGTCGGGAAGTTCAGCCAGTTGGCGATCAGGCTCGGCGCCTGCATGCCCCCGATCAGGCCCAGCGGGTTCAGCGTGCCGAGCGAGAGCCAGATGCCCGCGAAGAACACCACGCCGAAGATCGCCAGCGACGGCACCACGGCCCGGACGAACCGGCGGAAGAGGCTGCCGTCGGGCAGGTGGTTCGCCCAGACCCACACCAGGAAGGGCAGGGCCAGGCACGCCGTCGGCTTGATCAGGGTGCCGATCGTGACCAGCAGGATCGCCAGCGCGTGCTTGCGTTCCAGCGCGGCGAGCACGCCGGTGGTCAGGAAACCGAGCATCAGCAGGTCGTTGTGCGGACCGCCGACGAGGTGGATGACCATCATCGGGCTGGCGATGGCCAGCCACATGGTGATCGGCAGGCGGCCGCCGAGGTGGCGGACCAGCCGGGGCAGGGCGAACAGCATCCCGGCGAGCCCGAGCATGATCACCAGCCGGGTGGCGATCACCCCGGCGATCATGTTGTTGCCGGTGATCGACACGATCGTCTTGGCCACCAGCAGGTACAGCGGGCCGTAGGGGGCGGGCGTGGTCTGCCACAGCGGATGCACGTTCTGCACCACGTCCGGCAGGACCTCGAGCTCCGCGGGCCCGTGCGCGTACGGGTCCAGGCCGTACAGCAGTTGCGCGCCCTGGCCCAGGTAGGAGAACACGTCCCGGGTGAACAGCGGCGGCGACACCAGCAGCGGCGCCATCCAGCAGGCCGCGGCGATCAGGATCGGCCGGGTGCCGATCCGCCCGGCCAGGACGTAGCGGCCCAGCCGCACCCACGCCCACACCACCAGCGCGAAGCCGAGGTACAGCACCGCGTTCGCCAGCACGCGCCCGTGCCCGTACCGGATCCAGGACAGCGCGCCGTGCCCGAGCACCGGGTCCCGGATGAGGATTCCGCCGGCGCCGAGGCCGCCGAGCAACAGCAGCGTGCTGCCGATGGTGCCCATCGCGATCGTGCGGTACGGGAAGCGCGAGGGCACCCGGACGCGGTCGACCGGATCACCGGCCGGGCGCGCCTGCGTGGTGGACGCATCGGGGCCGCTGCTCGCGGCTCCCGGTGCGGGGTCAGTCGTGGTTGCCATGTCGTCCAAGGAGATTACACACCGCGCTCATCTGGACTCGCGGCAGCGGCCGGTTTTGGCCATCGGCTCGCCGGACCGGTTGCGGTTTCACCGTTTCTTCACGCCGCGCCCCGGCTGATGCCGCCGGGCAGCGCCGCGAGCAGTGACTTGGTGTAGTCGTGTTTCGGGTCGAGCAGCACCTCCTCGACGGTACCCACCTCGACCAGCTCACCGCGGTACATCACCGCCACCCGGTCCGCGATGTTCCACGCGAGGCCGAGATCGTGCGTGATCACCAGTCCCGCGAGGCCCAGTCCGCGCCGCAGGCGGAGCAGCAGCCCGAGGATCTCGCCGCGCACCGAGGCGTCCAGCGACGCGACCGGCTCGTCGGCGACCAGCACGCTCGGCTGTAGCGCGAGCGCTCCGGCGATCACCACGCGTTGCCGCTGTCCACCGGACAGCTCGTGCGGCAGCCGGGAGAGGAACGACTCCGCGGGCCGCAGTTCGGCGGACTCCAGCGCCTCGGTGACGATCCCCCGCTCGTCACCGGCCAGGCCGTGGATGCGGGGTCCCTCGGCGACGGCCTCGTACACGGTGTGCCGCGGGTTCAGCGCGCTGGTGGGGTCCTGCAGCACGAGTTGCACCTGCCGCCGGTACGCCTTCAGCCCGGCCCCGGTCATCGGCACCGGCTTCCCCGCGAACCGCACCGCGCCCGAGGTGGGCTTCTGCAACCCGAGCAGGGTGCGGGCCAGCGTGGTCTTGCCGGAGCCGGACTGCCCGACCAGGGCGACGATCTCGTCGCGGTGCACCCGCAGGTCCACCCCGGCGACGGCGTGGATCCGCGCCCCGGTCCGGTCCCGGAAGGTGACGCGCAGGTCCTCGGCGGCCAGCAGGGCTTCGGGTTCGGCCGGGTCGCCGCGTTCCGGTTCGGGCGGGAGCGGGGTGCTGGTCGCGGGCGCGTACCGCGAGACCGGGTCGCCCACGGTCGGGAACGCCGCGGCCAGCGCGCGGGTGTGCTCGTGCTCCGGGGAGGCCATCAGCTCGGCACTCGGCCGTTCCTCGACGACCTCGCCGCGGTACATCACCGCGATCCGGGCGCAGGTGGCCGCGAGCACGGACAGGTCGTGGCTGATCATGAGCAGCCCGATGTCGCGTTCGGCGACCAGCTGGCTCATCAGGCGGAGCACCTGCGCCTGGACGATGACGTCCAGGGCCGTGGTCGGTTCGTCGGCGATGATCAGCCGCGGCCGGCAGGCGAGCGCCATCGCGATCATCACCCGCTGCTTCTGCCCGCCGGACAGCTCGTGCGGGTAGGCGTTGGCCCGGGACGGCGGCAGGTCGACCTGCTCGAGCAGTTCCGCCACGCGGGCCTTGACCCGCGGTTCCGGCGGCGCCTTGCCGTCCGGCGCGTGCAGCCGGATCGGCTCGGCGATCTGCTCGCCGATCTTGCGCACCGGGTTCAGCGCGTGCATGGCGCCCTGGAAGACCACCGACGCCTCGGCCCAGCGCACCGCGCGCAGCCGGCCCCAGCGCATGGTCCGCACGTCCTCGCCGTCGAGCAGGATCTCACCGGAGACGGTGGCCGCCGACGGCAGCAGGCGCAGCGCGCTCATCGCCATGGTCGACTTGCCGGAGCCGGACTCCCCCGCGACCCCGAGCGTTTCCCCGGGGGCGAGGGTCAGGTTCACGTCGTGCACCGCGGGCACTTCCCCGCTGCGCGTGCGGTAGGTGACGCCGAGGTTCTTCAGTTCCAGCAACGGGGTGGTCACGAGTGCTCCCCCTTGAGTCGTGGGTTGAGCACGGTTTCCAGCGCGCGGCCGACCAGGGTGAAGCACAGCACGATCACCACGATCGAGAGGCCCGGTGGCAGCAGGTACCACCACGCGCCCTTGCTGACCGCGCCCGAGCTCACCGCGGTCGCCAGCATGGAGCCCCAGGACACCGCGGTCGGGTCGCCCAGGCCGAGGAAGGACAGCGTGGACTCGGCGATGATCGAGTTGCCGACGACCAGTGTGGTGTTCGCCAGCACCAGCGGCATCACACCGGGCAGCACGTGTTTCCCGACGATGTGCCGGTGGCCGCCGCCGAGCGCCTTGGCGCGCTCGATGTACGGCCGGCTCTCGATGGTCAGCGTCTGCGCGCGGACCAGGCGCGCGGTGCTCGGCCACGAGGTGAGCCCGATGGCCACGATGATCGTGCCGAGCCCGTGCGGCAGCACGGTGGACAGCGCGATCGCCAGCACCAGCGAGGGCAGCACGAGGAAGAAGTCGGTGAAGCGCAACAGGATCGCCGACACCCAGCCACCGAAGTGGGCCGCCGTGATGCCCACCAGCGTGCCGATCACCACGGACAGCACGGTCGCCGCGAAACCGACGAGCAGGGAGACCCGGGCGCCCCAGAACGTCAGCAGCAGGACCGAGCGGCCGTCCGGATCGGTGCCGAGCAGGAAGTCGCCACCGGGCGCCGCCAGCGGTTTCCCGGTCGCCTTGGTGACGTCGAGCCCGGACGAGTCGGTGATCAGCGGGGCCAGCAACGCCAGCACCACGATCAGCCCGAGCAGGAACAGCCCGGCCAGCCCGCCCCGGTTCGTCGCGAACTCCCGCCAGGTCTGCCCGATCGCGGCCGCGCGGCGTTGCCAGGCGATCGCCCGCGCGCCGGTCGCCTGCGCGGTCATTGCGTGCGCACCCGCGGGTCGAGCACGCGGTAGAGCAGTTCCGCGAGCAGGTTCATCACGATCACCGAACCGGCGAGAACCAAGAAGACTCCTTGCAGCATCGGCAGGTCGGGCCCGCGCAGTGCCTCGTAGGTGAGCAGGCCCAGCCCGGGCCAGGAGAACACGGTTTCCACGGTGACCGTGCCGGACACGACCAGGCCGAACTGGAGGAAGATCAGGGTGGCCGTGGGCAGCAGCGCGTTGGGCACCGCGTGGCGCCGCCGGACCAGATCGTCCCGCAGCCCCTTGGCGCGCGCGGTCACCAGGTACTCCGCGTTCATCTCGCCGAGCAGCGAGGACCGCATCACCAGCATGTACTGCGCGTAGATCACCGCGAGCAGGGTGACGCAGGGCAGCGCCAGGTGGTGCAGCACGTCCAGGCTCTGGGCGAAGAACCCGTCCGGGATGTCCGCCGACCGCATGCCCCGGCTCGGGAAGAGCCCCGAGGTGGCGGTCAGCAGCAGGATGCCCAGCCAGAACTGGGGCATCGACCAGAACGTCAGCGCGATCCCGGTCTGCGTGCGGTCGAACAGGCTGCCGCGCCGCCAGGCCGCCCGCACGCCCAGCCACAGGCCGAGCAGCACGGCGAGAATGGTCGCCGTGCCGACCAGCAGGATGGTCGGCCAGAACCGTTCGCCGATCAGGTCGACGACCGGTCGCGTGTAGACGTAGGAGTCACCGAGGTCCCCGCGCAGCAGCCCGCCGATGTAGTCGACGAACTGCTGTGCCAGAGGTTTGTCCACGCCGTACTTCTCGCGCAGCTGGGCCAGCTGTTCCGGGCTGGTCGGCCGGTCGCGGGTCATCGTCGCGACCGGATCGCCGGGAATCATGCGGAACAGCAGGAACCCCAGCACCACGACCAGGACCAGGCTGCCCAGCCCCTCCGCGATCTTGGTCAGGACGAACCTGGCCGTGCCGGTACCACCTCGCCGCTCGTCCGGGTCGCCCAGTGCGTCCGGTTGCTCGAGCGAGCTCGAAATCTCGGTCAACCCCTTGCGCCCCTACTCCCGATCGTCCGCGGACTTGCCGCGCCGGGCCGCGAACACGCCACCGGCCACCAGGATCACGACGGCGGCGACGCCGATGCCGATCCACAGGCCGGTGTTGCTCCCGCCGCCCGCGCCGGAGCCCTCTTCGGCCGGGGTCGCGCCGTACATGCTCCAGTAGCCGAGCTGTTCCACGATCGGGCCGCCGGACTTCGGCTGCTTGGTGAACTCGGCGAACTTGTCCGACCGGTAGGCCTCCAGCACGTTGTCGTACTCGATGACGACACTCGGCGCCTGGTCGTTGTAGCGCTGCTGGGCCCGCTTGGCGATGGCCGCCCGCTTGTCCGGCTCGATCTCGACGATCTGCTGCTGGTAGAGGTTGTCGAACTCGGGGTCGCAGAACAGCGAGGCGCTGCTGCCGCCGCCGGAGGCCGTGGGCAGCTTCGCACAGGTCTGCTTGGCCAGCGTGTAGTCCGGGTCCGGGTTGGTCGCGTAGCCGGAGAAGGCCAGGTCGTACTGACCGGCGTTGGTCTTCTCGTCCACCTCGTTGTCCGAGACGAGTTGCTTGGTGACCTTGATGCCGATCTCGCCCAGCCAGCCGGTCACGTAGTCCGCGGCGCGCTGGGCGAAGTTCTCGCTGGCCCGGCCGACCAGCCGGAACTCGAGGCGCTTGCCGTCCGGGGAGACCCGGACGCCGTCCGCGCCCTTGGGGTATCCGGCCTGATCCAGCGCCCGGCTGGCCGCGGCCAGGTCGAACGGAGCCTTGCCCGATTCCTCCGGGGACAGGTGGTACTTGGCGAACACCGGCGGGATCAATCCGGTGGCCACCTCGCCGTAACCGCCGAGGACCTTGTCCACGATGGTCTTGCTGTCGATGGCCTGGGCGATCGCCTTGCGCACCCGGACGTCCTTGAGCACCGGGCTGCCGTCGCCGATGGGCTGGCGGTCGACGTTCTGCGCGCCCGGGTTGATCAGCATCTCGCGGTACCGGCGGCCGGGCGCCTTGTTGGTCGTGATGCCGCTCTTGTTCTGCAGCGACTCGAACTGGGCCGGGGTCAGCCGGTTGACGACGTCCACCTCGCCGTTGTTCAGCGCGTTGACCGCGGCGTCGGCGTTGTCGTACTTGATGAACTGCAGCTCGTCGATCTTCGCCCGGCCCCGCCAGTAGTCCGGGTTGGCCTTGAGCTTGACGACCTCGTTCGGGCGATACTCGGTGATCAGGAACGGGCCGTCACCGATCCCGACGACCTCGGGCGTGTCGGTCTTCGGGTCGGCCATGTCCTGGATGCCGCTCCAGACGTGCTCCGGCACGATCGGCACGTCCAGCGAGGTCAGCGTCGACTGCGGCTGCTTGGTCTTGATGACCAGCGTCCGGTCGTCGGGCGCGGTGACCGTGTCGAAGCCGGTGACGTAGTTGCCGTTCGCCTCGGCGGCCTTCTCGTCGGTCATGATCCGGTTGAACGTGTAGGCCGCGTCCTTGGCGGTGACCGGCTTCCCGTCGGACCACTTCACGCCCTGCCGGATGGTGAAGGTCCAGGTCAGCTTGTCCGGCGAGGTGTCCCACTTCTCGGCCAGCCCGCCGGTCGGCGTCGCGTCCTCGGCCGAGGGCAGGGTGAGGAACTCGTAGGCCATGCGGCCGATCATCGAGCTGGACGCGAACCCGGCGGTGAACGGGTTGAGGTGATCGATCTGCTGCACGAGCGCCACCCGCAGCGTCTTCCCTCCCTGCCCCTGCGCCGACCCGGGGACCGCGAACGGCCCCACCGCCATCGTCACCGCGGCCAGGATCACGACGGCTCTTTGGCCGCCCCGCCTGCTGGTGAAACGCACTTGACCACCCCTAATCAGCTCAAAACGGGCTCGCCCCAGCTCGCCCTGAGGCGGAAAACTAAACACATACCCGAGGAAGGGCGCAATATATCCCCACCGCAGTAGGTGCCTATTCGTTGCCTTCCCGTGGCAGCACGTTCACCCATGGTCTAGACCTTGTTGCGTTACGTCACCCAACTTCCGCCTCCGCTGTCACATCCCGGGCCGGAATCTCGTCCGCTGAACAGATCGTCAATCGAGTTCAGCGGGTCGGAGGCAGGGAAATGAAGGTCGTATTGGCTGGAGCGACGGGGACCCTGGGCAGCGCGCTGCTCCCCCGCCTCGTCGAGGCGGGACATTCGGTCGTGGCGCTCACCCGGTCCGCGGGCGGCGCCCGGCGGGTCGCCGACGCGGGCGCCGAGGCCGTGCTCGCCGACGTGCTGGACGAACCCGGCCTGCTCACGGCGCTCCGGGGCCACCGGGCGGACGCGGTGATCCACCAGGCCACCGCGCTCACCCGGACCCCGGTGGCGCACCGGCACCTCCACGCCACCGACGAACTGCGCGACACCGGCACCGCGCACCTGCTCCGGGCGGCCGAGCAGGTGGGCGCGACCCGGTTCGTCACCCAGTCCTTCTTCCTCGGCTACGGCTACCGCGACCACGGCGACGGCTGGGTGACCGAGGACCAGCCCTTCGGCGAGCTCGCGGGCGACGAGTTCGACGTCCACCTGCGCTCGATGCGGTCCAATGAGGACCAGGTGTTCTCCGCCGACGGGATCGAAGGCATCGCCCTGCGGTACGGCCTCTTCTACGGGCCCGAGCCGGGCACGCGCAAGCTGATGGACCAGGCGCGCAAGCGGATGCTGCCGGTGCCCCGGCCCTCCGGGGTCACCTCGCCCGTGCACATCGAGGACGCCGCGGCGGCCACGGTCGCCGCCCTCGAGCGCGGCCGCGGCGGTCAGGCCTACAACGTCGTCGACGACCATCCGCTCGGCTTCGACGAGTACGTCACCGCGCTCGCGGCCGCCGCCGGTGCGCCCGCCCCGCGCCGGGTGCCGGCCTGGCTGCTCCGCACCACCCCGTACCTGCACGCGCTCATGGTCGGCACCCGCATCCGGCTGTCCAACGCGAAGGCGAAGCGGGAGCTGGGCTGGGCACCGCGGTTCCCGTCCTGCCACGAAGGCCTGGCCGCGGTCGGCTAGCTCAAGGTTCAGACCACTTGCCGCGCGATGACACCCGAGACGCTACGGTCGGAGCATGCGGATCATGGTCTCGGCGGATATGGAGGGCGCCACCGGCGTCACCTGGACCGACGACGTCGTACCGGGGACCGAGCAGTGGCAGCGCTTCCGCAAGCTGTTCACCGGGGACGTCAACGCGACCATCGCCGGGCTCTTCGACGGCGGCGCGACCGACGTGCTGGTGAACGAGGCGCATTCCTCGCAGCGCAACCTGCTGCTGGAGGACCTCGACCCGCGGGCGCGGATGCTCACCGGCCGCCACAAACCGCTGTCGATGATGCAGGGCATCGATTCCGGTGTGGACGGCGTGGTCTTCCTCGGCTACCACGCCGGCGCCGGGTTCGACGGCGTCCTCTCGCACACCTACCTGGAGAACCAGATCACCGGTGTCTGGCTGGACGGGGTGCCCGCCAGCGAGGGCCGCCTGAACGCGGGCCTGGCCGCCGAGTACGGCGTTCCGGTGCTCGTGGTGACCGGCGACGACCTGGCCTGCGAGGACGCCCGCGACTACGCGCCGCGGGCGAAACTGGTCGCGGTCAAGGAATGCGTGAGCCGGTACGCGGCGATCTGCCTGCCCCCGGCCCGCACCGCCGAACTGCTCACCACCGCGGCCGCCGAGGGGATGGCCCGCGCGGGCCGCGGCGCCCCGGCCGAGGGCGCGCACCGCATCGAGGTCGAGTTCGACGCCAGCCACCTCGCGCAGGCGACCGCGGTGATCCCCACGGTCGAGCAGATCGACGTCCGCCGGGTCGGGTTCGACGCGGCGACCATGACCGAGGCGATGAAGGCGTTCAAGGTGGTCACCGCGATCGCGGCCGGTGCAGTGCAGGGGAAATATGGCTGACGCAGACGTAGTCGAACTGTGCGCGTCGCTGGTGCGCTTCGACACCACGAACCGCGGCAACGGCGACTCCGCGGGCGAACGGGACGCGGCGGAGTTCGTCGCGGGCGTGCTCGCCGATGCCGGGGTGGAGTCGAAGATCATCGAGAGCGCTCCCCGGCGCGCCAACGTCATTGCGCGGATTCCCGGTCGCGATCCCAGCCTGCCCGCGCTGCTGCTGCAGGGACATCTGGACGTGGTGCCCGCCGAGGCGAGCGACTGGTCGGTGCCGCCGTTCTCCGGTGAGATCCGGGACGGGTACCTGTGGGGCCGGGGCGCGGTCGACATGAAGGACTTCTGCGCGATGGTGCTCGCGGTCGTCGCGTCCGGCCTGCGGCCGCGGCGCGACCTCGTGCTCGCCTTCGTCGCCGACGAGGAGGACCGCGGCGAATACGGCGCGCACTGGCTGGCCGCCGAGCACCGGTCCCTGTTCGAGGGGTGCGCGGCCGCGATCAGCGAATCCGGCGGGTACACCTACCACGTGCCCGCCGCCGACGGCCGGACCGTCCGGTTGTACCCGGTGGCCACCGCCGAGCGCGGCACCGCGCACCTGCGGCTGACCGCCCGCGGCCGGGCGGGGCACGGTTCGCGGCCCAACGACGAGAACGCGGTGATCCGGCTCGTCGGGGCACTGCACCGGATCGCCGAGCACCGGTGGCCGATTCGGCTCACGCCGGCGGTCGAGGCGTTCCTGCGCCGCACCGGCGAAGCGCTGGGGGTGCCGGTCGACCTCACCGACGTCGACGCCACCGTCGACCGCCTGGGCCCGGCGGGCGCGCTGGTGCGGCCGACGATCCGCAACAGCACTACCCCGACCATGCTCGACGCGGGCTACAAGGTGAACGTCATCCCGACCCTCGCGCAGGCGCAGGTGGACACCCGCGTGCTGCCCGGCACGCTGGACGAGCTGCTGGCCGAGGTCGACGCGCTGCTCGGCGCGGGGGTGGACCGCGAGTTCGTCGCCAACCAGCCCGCGGTGCAGGCCCCGGTGGACTCGCCGTGGTTCACCGCCATGGCCGACGCGTTGCGCGCCGAGGACCCCGAAGCCGTCGTGGTGCCCTACTGCCTCGGCGGCGGCACGGACGCGAAGGCGTTCAGCCCGCTGGGCATCCAGTGCTACGGCTTCTCCCCGCTGCTGCTGCCCGAGGGCTTCCCGTACCGGGCGATGGCACACGGCGTGGACGAACGGGTCCCGGTCGACGGGTTGCGGTTCGGGGTACGTGTGCTGGAGCGGTTTCTGGCGAACTGCTGAACTTCTTGTGAAGAGATCTCCATCTGGGTGTGGTGCGGATCTCCATCCGTGGACGATCCTCGACACATGCAGGCGAAGGGGCCTAGTGGACAGGTAACGACTTCGGTGCGCATCGCGGCGCCCGAAGAGCGGGTGGTCGGGCATTGGATGGCCGAGCAGCTGGGCATGACCCAACGCGCCAAGCACTTCGTACTCCGCTCCGCGCCACCGGAAGCCGACCGCGACGGCTGGCCGGTCGGTTATTTGTCCGACTGCGGCGCCCTGTGCATTCCCGCCGACAAGAAGTACCTGGCCGCGCTCCCGTTCTGCCCCTACTGCCGCGCGAAGCACGCGAACTCGGTGGAGTGCTGCTGAGCGGACTGGCACACTTCCCGGTAGGAACGATCTTCTGGGGAGCGAAGCGATGGAGCCGTTCACCTTGCACGTGCCCGATTCCGTGCTGTCGGATCTCCGGGATCGGCTCGTGGCGACCCGCTGGCCGGGTGCCTTTCCCGAACCGGGCTGGGGCTACGGCACCGACGCCGCCTACCTGCGCGAACTGGTCGAGTACTGGCTCTCCTCGTTCGACTGGCGGGCCCAGGAGGAACGGCTCAACGGCCTGTCGCACCACCGCGTCACCGTCGACGGCACCGGCGTGCACTTCGTCTGGGAACGTGGCGACGGCCCGAACCCGCTGCCGCTGATCCTCACCCACGGGTGGCCGAGTACGTTCGCCGAACTGGAACGGGTCATTCCGCTGCTGACCCACCCCGAGGATCCCGCCGACGCGTTCGACGTGGTGGTGCCCTCGCTGCCCGGCTTCGGTTTCTCCGGCAAACCAGCCGAGCCCGGCATCTTCAACTCGGCCGGGATCGCCCGGTTGTGGACGAGCCTGATGCGCGACCACCTCGGCTACGAACGGTTCGCCGCGGCGGGCGGCGATCTCGGCAGTTACGTCACCTCCCGCCTGGGCATGCACCACGCGGAGAACGTGGTGGGCATCCACATCGACCCGATCGCGCTGGTCGAGCGCCCGCTCGTCGATCCCGCGGAGGGAACCGACGAGGAGAAGGCGTTCTACGCGGGACTCCTGGCGTGGGTCGAGGAGGAAGGCGCCTACAGCCGGTTCCAAGCCACCAAACCCAGCACGCTGACGTTCGGGCTGAACGACTCGCCGGCCGGGCTCGCGAGCTACATCGTGGAGAAGTTCCGCGCCTGGAGCGACTGCGGCGGAGACGTGGAACGGCGGTTCGGCAAAGACCAGTTGCTGACCACGGTCACCCTGTACTGGGCGACCGGCACGATCGGCTCGTCGTTCCTGCCGTACTACGACGCGAAACACCACGCCCCCGCCGATCCGACCTTCGTCGAGGTGCCGACGGCCGTCGCGCTCTGGCCGGGCGACCCGATCATGTCGAACCCGTTCCCGCCGAGGAGTTACGCGGAGCGCGGGTTCAATGTGCGGCGCTGGACGGAAATGCCGTGCGGCGGGCATTTCTACGCCAGCGAGGAGCCGGAACTGCTCGCCCAGGACCTGCGCGAATTCTTCCGGCCCCTGCGCTAGCTACCCGAAGGCGACGACCGCGGCGCTGGGGCAACCCACGATCTCGTGACCGCCACTCCGTCGGCTGAACTAGCCCGCCACCTGGTACGGGTTCTCGGCTTGGGCGTGGTACAGCGCGGTGGCCCACCACACGAGCTGGTCGAGCATGATCTTCGCGGCCCCCTGCGGGCCTTCCGGTTCGACGAGCCGCCCTTCGGCGTCGAAGAGTTCCCAGTAGTTGGCGAAGCTGACCGTGTCCCGCACGCCGACCGCGTGCATTTCGGCGAACACCAGCCGCAGCTGCTCGACGGCGCGGATCCCGCCGCCCAGCCCGCCGTACGAGACGAATCCGACCGGTTTGGCTTGCCACTGGGTGAAATGCCAGTCGATCAGGGCCTTGATCGACGCGGGGAAGCTGTGGTTGTACTCCGGGGTCACCACGACGAACGCGTCCGCCGCCGCGAGTGTCGCCGTCACCTCGGCCATTCCGGCCGGGCGGGGGTAGTTGGCCTCGTTTTTCGGGGAGACCGGCGGGAGCGCGAGCGGAAGGGGTGTTTCGGCGAGATCGATGACGTCCACGGCGAACTGCCCGTGCTGCCGGGCTTCCTCGCGGAACCAGCGCGCGACCGCCGGGCCGAACCGGCCTTCCCGGACGCTGGCGACGATCACGGCGAGCTGAAGGGTGCGATTGCTCATGGCT
Source organism: Amycolatopsis anabasis (assembly GCF_009765355.1). GTDB lineage: Bacteria > Actinomycetota > Actinomycetes > Mycobacteriales > Pseudonocardiaceae > Amycolatopsis > Amycolatopsis anabasis. The sequence goes on from NZ_VTHK01000046.1 coordinate 51,887, forward strand.
TTCACCCTGCGTGGGCGGACGGCGGGGAGGAAGGCCGCGTTGAGGCTGGCCCCGGCAGGGCCACGCTCCGACTCGGACGAGCAGGTAGGTTCGGGATGTGAGCGACAACGAGCTGGGTGTCTTCCTGCGCACGCGCCGGGAGGCCGTCACGCCCGCCGAGGTGGGGTTGCCCACCGGGCCGCGGCGCCGCACGCCCGGCCTGCGCCGCGCCGAACTGGCCACGCTCGCCGGGATCAGCGTCGACTACCTCACGCGGCTGGAGCAGGGGCGTGATCGCCACCCGTCCGCCCAGGTGCTGGCGGTGCTCGGGGACGCGCTACGGCTGTCGTTCGACGAGCGTGTGCACCTCCGCCGCCTGTCGAAGGCGGCGGGCGGCGCCGCGTTGTGCCCCACGGTCACGCCACCGGCCCGCTCGGTCCGCCCGGCCGTGCGGGCGATGCTCGACCGGTTCGGTCCCGGACCGGCCGTCCTGCTCAACCGGATCAACGACGTGCTCGCCTACACCGCGGGATACGAGAAACTCGCCGGGCCGGTGGGCCTGCTCGACGACGCCGAGACGCCCAATCTGGCGCGGTTCGTGTTCACCGACGACCGCGCCCGCGCCCTGTATCCCGAATGGGACCGGGTCGCCGACGAACAGGTCGCCCATCTGAAGGCCGAGTCCGTGCTGCCCGACGCGCACATCACCCAGCTCGCCGACGAGCTGACCGTGATCGCGGGCGCCGCGTTCGCCGATCGGTGGCGGGCGCCGAACCTGCTCCCCCGGCGCACCGGCGTCGAACGCTGGGCCCATCCCGCGGCGGGCGCGCTGCGGCTGTCCTACGAAACGCTCGAACTCCCCGAAGCCGACGCCCAGCGGATGCTGATCTACCTCCCCGCCGATGACGCCACCTCGGCCGCCCTGGACCGCCTCGCCGGCCGCCACCCGGGCGCCCTCCGCGCCGTGAACGGCTGATCGTCGTGAGTGGTTGGACCGGTTCTCACCGGCCTGACCGCTCACGACTCCGGGGCGGACCGGTTGGGAATTGTCCGATTCAGGCCAGGTTTCCGCGTCGATCTTGACATCGATGTCACGGCGAGTTGTGCTACCTGAGCGCCGACTCGCACCACCCGGTCCGGCGCGTGATCTGCGGTCCCCGCCAGGAACCTTGGAGCAACGATGCCCCGAAGCGCTCGACCCGTGGTGCGCCTGCTGATGTCCGTCGTTGTCACCGCGGCCGGTCTGGTCACGCTCCCGACGAGCGCCGCCGCCGATCCGGTCCCGGACTTCTACTCCTCGTTCGAGGCGAACGACCCGCAGCCGACCTGGGTCGACACCGTGGACACCGATCCGACGGGCAAGCCGCGCGCGGCGGGGGTGAACGGCGCCAACGGCACCGCGATTCCGGGGGACATCCGCGGCAAGGTCACCGAATCGGCCGCCAGCAACGAGAACACCGACGCGAACGAGATCGCGGCGAACCTCGTCGACGGTTCCCCCGAATCCAAGTGGCTCGCCTTCGCCCCGACCGGCTGGGCCCGGTTCACGCTTTCCGCGCCCACGGCGATCACCCACTACGCGGTCACCTCGGCCAACGACGCCCCCGAGCGCGACCCCAAGGACTGGGCCCTGCAGGGCTCCAACGACGGCACCACCTGGACCGATCTGGACAAGCGGACCGGCCAGTCCTTCGGCGCCCGGTTCGAGACCAAGGAGTACCAGATCCCGCCCACCGCGGCGTACCGCCACTACCGGATCGACGTGACCCGGAACAACGGCGGCCCGCTGCTCCAGCTCGCCGAACTGCTCCTGGCCAACGACGATCCCGCCCCGCCGCCGCTGCCGAACATGCGCAGCTACCCGGACAACGGCCCGGCCCGGGGCTACACGAACAAACCCCGCGCCGGGTACAGCGGGCTGCGTGCCTTCCACTACGGCGGCTCGCAACCCGGGCCGGGCCGCGGCTACTCCTTCAACAAGATCTTCGACGTCGACCTCCCGGTCGCCGCGAACACCGAACTGTCCTACAAGGTCTTCCCGGAGTTCATCAAGGACGACCTGAAGTACCCGAGCACGAACGTCGCGATCGACCTCGCGTTCACCGACGGCACCTACCTCAGCGACCTCGGCGCGCACGACCAGTACGGTTTCGGCCTCTCGCCGCGCGGGCAGGGCGCCGGAAAGGCGCTCTACACCAACCAGTGGAACCTGATCCGCTCGGCGATCGGCGGGGTCGCGACCGGCAAGCGGATCGACCGGATCCTGATCGGCTACGACAACCCGTCCGGCCCGGCGCAGCTCTCCGGCTGGGTGGACGACATCCGGATCGCCCCCGGCGCGACCCCCGCGGCGGCCACGAGCAAGCGGCCCTCCGAGCACGTGCTGACCACCCGCGGCACGCACGCCAACGGGACCTTCTCCCGCGGCAACAACTTCCCGGCCACCGCGGTCCCGCACGGGTTCAACTTCTGGACCCCGGTGACCAACGCCGGGTCGAGCAGCTGGCTCTACGACTACCACTCGGCCAACAACGCCCAGAACCGGCCGGCCCTGCAGGCGTTCAGCGCCAGTCACGAACCGAGCCCGTGGATGGGCGACCGGCAGAGCTTCCAGGTCATGCCCTCGCTCGCGGCGGGCGTGCCGGACGCCAACCGCGCCGCCCGCGCGCTCTCGTTCAGCCACGACAACGAAACCGCGAAACCCCACTACTACGGCGTGCGGTTCGACAACGGCATCCAGACCGAACTCGCTCCTGCCGACCACGCCGCGCTGTTCCGGTTCTCCTTCCCCGGCAACGAGAACAGCCTGATCTTCGACAACGTGAACAACCTCGGCGGGCTGACCCTGGACCCGGCGGCCGGGACGGTCACCGGATACTCCGACGCGAAGAGCGGGCTGTCCGCGGGCGCCGGGCGGCTGTTCGTCTACGCGACCTTCGACAAACCCGTTTCCGCCGGGAGCAAACTGCCCGGTGAGGGCCGCGACAACGTCCGCGGCTACCTGCGCTTCGACACCCGCGGCACGAAGACGGTGTCCATGCGGATCGCCACCTCGCTGATCAGCGTCGACCAGGCGAAGAAGAACCTCGACGCCGAAATCCCGCCGAACGCCTCCCTGGAATCCGTCCGCGACGCGGCGCAGCAGGCGTGGGACAAAGTCCTCGGCGTGATCGAGGTGGAAGGCGCGAGCGCCGACCAGCTCACCACCCTGTACTCGAACCTGTACCGCCTCTTCCTCTACCCGAACTCCGGCTTCGAGAACGTCGGCACCCCGCGAGAACCGTCCTACCGGTACGCCAGCCCGGTCTCCCCGAAGTCCGGAGTGGACAGTCCAACCCAGACCGGGTCGAAGGTCGTCGACGGGCAGATGTATGTGAACAACGGGTTCTGGGACACCTACCGGACCACCTGGCCCGCGTATGCGCTGTTCGCACCGGAGATGGCGGGCAAGATGATCGACGGGTTCGTCCAGCAGTACCGCGACGGCGGCTGGATCTCGCGCTGGTCCTCCCCCGGTTACGCCAACCTGATGGTGGGCACCAGTTCCGACGTCGCCTTCGCCGACGCCTACCTCAAGGGCGTGCGAAACTTCGACGTCAAGGCGGCCTACGACGCGGCCGTGAAGAACGCGACCGTGGTTCCGCCGAACGAGAGCGTCGGCCGCAAGGGCCTGGACAGCTCGGTGTTCCTCGGGTACACGCCGACCTCGACCAACGAGGGCATGTCCTGGGCGCTCGAGGGATACGTCAACGACTTCGGCATCGCGAACATGGCGAAGAAACTCGCCGACGAGGCCGCCCCGGGCGACCCGCGCAAACGGGAATACCAGGAGAACTACGAGTACTTCCGCAACCGCGCGCAGAACTACGTGCACACCTTCGATCCGAGCGTCGGGTTCTTCCAGGGCCGGGCCGCCGACGGGAAGTTCCGCTTCCCGGCCGGGCAGTACGACCCGCGCGTCTGGGGCTACGACTACACCGAGACTGACGGCTGGAACATGGCGTTCACCGTGCCGCAGGACGGGCAGGGCCTGGCCAACCTCTACGGCGGCAAGGCGAAACTGGCGAAGAAGCTGGACGAATTCTTCGCCACCCCGGAAACGGCGAACTTCCCCGGTTCCTACGGCGGCGCGATCCACGAGATGCGCGAGGCGCGGGATGTGCGGATGGGGCAGTACGGACATTCCAACCAGCCCTCGCACCACATCCCCTACATGTACGACTACGCCGGTCAGCCCGCGAAGGCGCAGGCCAAGGTGCGGGAGGCGCTGTCCCGGCTGTACGTCGGCAGCGAACTCGGCCAGGGCTACCCCGGCGACGAGGACAACGGCGAGATGTCGGCCTGGTACGTCTTCAGCGCGCTGGGCTTCTACCCGCTGCAGATGGGCAGCCCGGACTACGCGATCGGCTCACCGCTGTTCACCAAGGCGACGATCCACCTGGCGAACGGCAAGGATCTGACAATAAACGCGCCGAAGAACAACGCGAAGAACGTCTACGTGCAGGGCCTGAAGGTCAACGGCAAGCCCCACACCTCGACCTCCCTGCCGCACGATCTCTTGTCCGCGGGCGGCGTGCTGGACTTCGACATGGGCCCCAACCCGTCGAACTGGGGCACCGGACCGGCGGACGCCCCGGCGTCGATCACCCGGGGGGACGCGCCGCCGAGCCCGCTGCACGACCTCACCGGACCGGGCAAGGGCACCGCGACCGGCAGCGGCGACGTCACCCCGCTGTTCGACAACACCTCGGCGACCGAGGCCCGGCTCGACGGGGCGGCCCCGTGGGTGCAGTACCAGCTCGGCTCGTCCGGCGAGGCCGCCACGTTCTACACGGTCACCTCCCCCAAGGGGCCGGGCGAACCGCGCGCCTGGGTGCTCAAGGGCTCCTACGACGGGCAGCACTGGGCGGTGGCCGACGAACGCCACGACCAGACGTTCACCTGGCGCCAGCAGACCCGGGCGTTCCAGATCGCCACCCCGGCGCACTACACCTACTACCGGCTGGAGATGACCGGCGGCCCGGCCACCATCGCCGAGTTCGAACTGCTCGGCAAACCGGATCCGGCCTGCACGCGCACGATCACCGGCGAGCAGAGCGGCCCGCTCGTGGTGTCGCAGGGTGTGGTGTGCCTGCGGAACGCGGCCGTGCACGGTCCGGTGACCGTCGCCGCGGGCGCGTCCCTGGTGGCCGAGGGCGGTTCGGTGTCCGGCCCGGTGACCGCGACGAACGCGGGATCGGTGGTGCTCAACCGGACCGAGGTCACCGGCCCGGTGACGATCACCGGAGCGAGCGGGCCGGTCGCGATCGAGGCGGCGCGGATCCACGGACCGGTGGCGCTGACGAACAACCGCGGCCCGGTGATCGCCGGGAGCACGATCGACGGCCCGCTCAGCTGCGCCGGGAACCAGCCGCCACCGGTGGACCACACCCTGGCGAACTCGGTGCGCGGCCCCGCCGCCGGACAGTGCCAGGGGTGGTAGCCGCCTTCCAGCCGGGGAGGTCAGCGGGCGGAACCCGCCCGGTGGCGATTACCGTGGGTGCATGCCCTCTGCCGCATCCCGCACCGAGTTCTTCACCTCCTTTGAGGACGGTGATCCCCAGCCGGTCGGGCCGGTGCGCATCGGCGCAGGTCCGGAGCGCTCGCCGACCGCGCGGGCGGGCGCCGGCTTCACCGGGCGGCACGCGCTGCGCTTCGAGGCCGCCGCGTTCACCCGGGCCGTCCTGTTCGAAGTGGACCTGCTGGTCACCGAACGCAGCGAACTGTCCTATGTGATCTTTCCCGAATCCGGCGCGGAACCGGGCTATGGCGCCACTTTCGCCGCCCTCGACGTCGAGTTCGACGACGGCAGCACGCTCAGCGGCCTCGGCGCGGCCGATCAGTACGGTTTCCCGCTTTCCGCGCTCGAGCAGGGGGCGGCCAAGACGCTGTACGTCGACCAGTGGAACCTGGTGCGCTGCCGGATCGGCGACCTCGCCGCCGGCCGCACCGCGCGGGCGATCGTGCTCACCGTCGATCCGCCCGCCGGTTCCGGCCCGGTCACCGGCTGGCTGGACGACGTGCGGATCGCCGTCCGCACCCCGGAGCCCGCCCGGGAACCGGTCGACTACGTGCGTACCACCCGCGGCACGCAGTCCAGCGCGGACTTCTCCCGCGGCAACACCTTCCCCGCCACCGCGGTCCCGCACGGGTTCAACTTCTGGACCCCGGTGACCGACGCGTCGGTCACCAACTGGCTCTACGAGTACCACCGCCGCAACGACGAGCGGAACCGGCCCGCCCTGGAGGCGTTCGCGCTCAGCCACCAGCCGAGCCCGTGGATGGGCGACCGCCACACCTTCCAGGTCATGCCCGGCATCGGCCCCGTGGTCGCCGACCGCCGCGCCCGCGCCCTGCCGTTCTCCCACCAGGACGAGATCGACCGCCCCCACCACTACGGCGTGCGCTTCGCCAACGGGATCACCACCGACATCGCCCCGGCCGATCACGCGGCGATCTTCCGCTTCACCTTCCCCCGCGATCGCGGCTGGCTGCTGTTCGACAACACCGCCAACCGCGGCGGGCTGCGGCTGCACCCGGCGCGCGGCCGGATCACCGGGCACACCTGGGTCCGCAGCCGCCTGTCGACCGGTGCGCGGCGGATGTTCGTCTACGCCACGTTCGACCGGCCCGCGCTCGCCGGGAAGAAACTGCGCAAGCCGCCGTGGCGGCAGGTCACCGGCTGCCTGGTCTTCAACGCGCGCGAGGTCACCATGCGGATCGCGACCTCGCTGATCAGCCTCGCGCAGGCCAAGCGCAACCTGGAGCTGGAGATCGGCGACCGCACCACCTTCGACGAGGTCCGCGAACGCGCGAGACGGTCCTGGCAGGACGTCCTCGGCCGGATCGAGCTCGAGGGCGCCACCGAGGACCAGCTCACCACGTTCTACTCCAGCCTCTACCGGCTGTTCCTCTACCCGAACTCCGGGCACGAGAACACCAAGACCGGCATCCGGCACGCCAGCCCGGTGCGCCGCAGCCTGCGCCCCAGCACCCGGCGGCGCACCGGCGCGAAGATCGTCGACGGCCCGATGTTCGTGAACAACGGCTTCTGGGACACCTACCGCACCACCTGGCCCGCCTACGCCCTGCTCACCCCGCGCCGCTGCGGCGACCTGATCGAAGGGTTCGTCCAGCAGTACCGGGAAGGCGGCTGGATCTCCCGCTGGTCCTCCCCCGGGTACGCGAACCTGATGACCGGCACCAGTTCGGACGTGGCCTTCGCCGACGCGTACCTCAAGGGGGTCCGCGGTTTCGACGTCGAGGCCGCCTACGACGCGGCGGTGAAGAACGCCACGGTGTCCCCGCCCTCGAAGCAGGTGGGCCGCAAGGGCCTGCACGAATCGATCTTCCTCGGCTACACCCCGACCAGCACGCCCGAGGGCCTGTCCTGGGCGCTGGAGGGGTGCGTCAACGACTTCGGCATCGCCAACCTCGCCCAGCGGCTGTACGAGGAGTCCGCTCAGGACGATCCGCGCAGGCGGGAATATCTGGACAACGCGCGCTATTTCCGCCAGCGCGCGTTGCACTACGTGCACCACTTCGACGCGCGGATCGGCTTCTTCCAGGGCCGCGACCCCCGGGGGCGGTGGCGCCGCTCCCCCGGCGACTACGATCCGGCCCTGTGGGGCTTCGACTACACCGAGACCAATGGCTGGAACACGGCGTTCTCGGTCCCGCACGACGGCCGGGGGCTGGCCGGCCTGCTCGGCGGCAGACCGAAACTGGAGTCCACATTGGACACCTTCTTCGCGACGCCGGAAACCGGGCGGAAACCGGGATCCTACGGCGGGATCATCCATGAGATGACCGAGGCCCGGGACATCCGTCTCGGCCAGTACGGGCACTCCAACCAGCCGTCGCACCACATTCCCTACATGTACAACCACGCCGGCGCGCCTTCGAAGACGCAGGCGATCGTGCGGGAGGTGCTCGCCCGCTGCTACCTGGGGAGCGAGATCGGGCAGGGCTACCCCGGCGACGAGGACAACGGCGAGATGTCCGCCTGGTACGTCTTCGGCGCGCTCGGTTTCTACCCGCTCGGCGTCGGCAGCCCGCACTACGCCATCGGATCGCCGCTGTTCGCCAAGGCGACGATCCACCTGGAGAACGGCAAGGACGTGATCATCAACGCACCCGGCAACACCGCGCAGACCGTGTACGTGCGCGGGCTCACGATCAACGGGGTACCGCATCCCACGACCTCGGTGCCGCACGCCACCCTCGCGGGCGGCGCGGTGCTCGAATTCGACCTGGCCACCACCCCGTGCGAATGGGGCCGCCTGGCCGTCCCGCCCTCGCTGACCGAGGAGGACGCCCCGCCGCGGCCGCTGCGCGACCTGGTCGGGGAGGCGCGCTGCGACGACGGCACCGATCCGGCGGCCCTGTTCGACGACACCACGCGCACCCAGGTCACCTTCCGGTCCACCTCCCCGGCCGTCGAATTCCTGGGCAAACCGTCCGGTGTGGTCGAGATGTACACCCTCACGTCCGGGTCGCACGGCGGCGATCCGGAGTCGTGGATGCTCGAGGGCTCGACTGATCGGACACAGTGGACAGTGCTGGACGAGCGGCACGACCAGGTGTTCCGCTGGCGGCGCCAGACCCGGCCGTTCGCCCTCGCCGAGCCCGCCGAATACCCGTACTTCCGGCTGCGCATCACCGGCTCCACCGGCCGCCGGGTCACCCTCGCGCAATGGGAACTGCTGGCCCGCCAGGAAGGTGGCCGGTGATCCGCAAGGTGTGGGACGCCGCCCGTGACCGGCTGGTGGCCTCCGATCCCGGTTTCCTGCGCCTGCGGCTGGGCCTGTCCGCGGTGTTCGGCATCGTGCTCGCGGTCGGCGCGCTGCTCCCGCTCGGGCAGCCGCTGACCGTCATGCTGGTGGGCGCCATCAGCGCGATGACCGCGGCCTTCACCGTGCACGACGACACCCCCGGCCAGCAGGCGGTCACGCTCGTGCTGGCCCTGGTCGCCGGCGCGGCTTCGCTGACCGTGGCCAGCCTCGGCACCTCGGCGCCGCCGACCGACAGCGTCGTGTTCGTGCTGCTGATCTTCGTCGCGGTGTACGCGCAGCGGTTCGGCGCGCGGGGCACCGCGCTCGGCTCGATCGCGTTCTTCCTGTTCTTCTTCGCCATGTTCCTGCAGACCCACCTGCGCCAGCTGCCCGCGCTGCTGCTCGCCCTGCTGATCGGCATCGCGAGCAACGCGGTGGTCCGCTACGTACTGCTCCCCCGGCGGGCGGACGCGGAGTTCCTGCGCATCCGGCGGGCGTTCCGCGCGCGGCTCGGCGCGGTGGTCCGGGCCGCCGAGGCGTACCTGGCCGGCGGTGGCGGCGACCGGGCCCGCGCCCAGTTGCGCCGCGCGAACTCCCGGCTGCACGAATGCGTCCTGCTCATCGAGGACACCGCGCCGGACGTCGTCGACCAGCGCGCCGCGGACATGCTGCGCCGCCGGGCGATCGAGGTCGAACTCGCCGTCCAGTGGCTGGCGATGATCACCCAGCGCACCGCGACCGAGGACCTCGACCCGCGGGTGCGCGACGGGCTGATCGAAAGCCTGCGCCGGTTCCACTCGCTGATCGAACGGGACCCGCGGGACCTGCCGTTGATCAGCGAGACCGGTGAGTTCAGCAAGATGCTCGTCGAAGGCAGCCGCCTCGCCGAACGCCCGGAACCCGGTGACGAACTGCGCCGCGCGCTCGCCGAGCTCGCGCTGGCCGACGTCAACGCCCAGCGCATCGCCGAACGCGACTACTCCGCCGAAAACGGCCAGGCGACGCTACCCGAGGAGGAACCCGAGAAGACCCGGGTGTTCGCCTACGACAACCAGACCCGCAGCGCCATCCAGGCGGTGGTGGGCGGCGGGCTCGCGGTCCTCGGCGGCGAACTGGTGTCCCATCAGCGCTGGTACTGGGCGGTGCTGACGGTCTTCGTGGTGTTCATCGGGTCGTCCACGGCCGGGGCGACCTTCGTCAAGGGCGCCCGGCGGCTGGCCGGGACGCTCATCGGCATCCTCGGCGGCGTCCTGCTGGCGCTGCTGGTCACCGGGAGCACCCCGGCCACGCTCGCGCTGATCCTGGTCTGCGTGTTCGGGATGGTCTACATGTCCCGGGTTTCGCAACTGGTGATGGCGTTCTTCATCACCAGCATGCTCGGCCTGCTCTACAGCCTGCTGGGCACGTTCAGCCTGGAAGTGCTGTGGATCCGGCTCGCCGAGACCGCGGTGGGCGCGGCCGCCGGCGTCCTGGCCGCCGTGGTGATCGTGCCGGTGCGCACCCGGTCGGTCATGCTCGACGACATCGCCGAGGTGCTGAGCGACCTGCGCGAATTCCTGATCCAGGTCACCGATCTGCTCTCCGGCAAGGAGAACGTGAACGTCATCGAACTGTCCCGCGAACTGGACCGGGCGGTCGAGCAGGTCCGGACGACGGTGGAACCGCTCACCCATCCGATCAACGTGCGCAGCGCCCGCCGGGACTACGGCTGGTACGTGCTGACCACCCTGGAAACCCTCGCGTTCCGCGCCCGGCACGTGGCCGCCCGCGCGCAACCGGGACTGCTCGCCGGGGACGACCGGCTCACCGGGCTCGTCGACCGGATCATCGCGAACGTGGACGCCCTGCTGGAAGTGGTGCGCGTGCAGGTCGTGCCGAGCCACCGGAAGCTGGTCCGGGAAAGCGGCACGCCCGCGTGCGACGACGTCTCCGACCCCCGCGCCCGCGCGGTGCTGTCCAGCCTCGACCAGCTCGACGCGGGCGTGATCGGACTCGGCAAAGCCTTCGGTGTGGAGTCGGACACAGAAAGTGCTCAATCGGTCAAGGAACACGTGAGGCGACGCACCCGATCGGTGCAGGCAGAGGCGGATAGCATCCCGGGTACAACCGAACCCGTAAGCAGGAGAACGCAATGACCCAAGCCCCTGTCAACGTCACCGTCACCGGCGCGGCCGGCCAGATCGGCTACGCCCTGCTGTTCCGCATCGCGTCCGGTCAGCTGCTCGGCCCGGACACCCCGGTGAAGCTGCGGCTCCTGGAGATCCCGCAGGCGGTCAAGGCGGCGGAGGGCACCGCGCTCGAACTGGAGGACGGCGCGTTCCCGCTGCTCGCGGGCACCGACATCTTCGACGACCCCAAGCAGGCGTTCGAGGGCACCAACGTGGCGCTGCTGGTCGGCGCCCGCCCGCGGACCAAGGGCATGGAGCGCGGCGACCTCCTCGAGGCGAACGGCGGGATCTTCAAGCCGCAGGGCGAGGCGATCAACGCCGGCGCGGCCGACGACGTCAAGGTGCTGGTGGTCGGCAACCCCGCCAACACGAACGCGCTGATCGCGCGCTCCCACGCGCCGGACGTCCCGGCCGAGCGCTTCACCGCGATGACCCGGCTCGACCACAACCGGGCGCTGGCGCAGCTGGCCAAGAAGCTCGGTGTCCCGGTAACCGAGATCAAGAAGCTGGCGATCTGGGGCAACCACTCCGCGACCCAGTACCCGAACATCTTCCACGCCGAGGTCGCGGGCAAGAACGCGGCCGAGGCCGTGAACGACGAGAAGTGGCTGGCCGAGGAGTTCATCCCGACCGTCGCCAAGCGCGGCGCGGCGATCATCGAGGCCCGCGGCGCGTCCTCGGCGGCGTCCGCGGCATCCGCGGCGATCGACCACGTGTACACCTGGGTCAACGGCACCCCGGAGGGCGACTGGACCTCGGCCGCCGTCATCTCCGACGGTTCCTACGGCGTGCCGGAGGGCCTGATCTCCTCGTTCCCGGTGACCGCGAAGAACGGCCGCTACGAGATCGTGCAGGGCCTGGAGATCAACGACTTCTCCCGCCAGCGCATCGACGCCTCGGTGCAGGAACTGGTCGACGAGCGCGACGCCGTCCAGAAGCTCGGCCTCATCTGATTCGAACCTGACTCGTTCGGCGGGGGTGGCCCGGCGGTCACCCCCGCCGCGGTCAGCTCGCGCTGAGTTTCGCCAGGCGTCGCGGAGTCGGCCAGCGGACCTTCCACACCCAGCCGAGCAGTTCGAACCAGCGGATCACCCGGGCCGAGATGTCCAACTGCCCGCGCCGTACCCCGTGCCGTGCGCAGGTCGGATCCGCGTGGTGGGAGTTGTGCCAGGACTCGCCGAAGGACGCGATCGCCAGGGGCCAGAAGTTCGCCGACCGATCCCGGCTGCGGAACGGGCGGTCGCCGATCATGTGGCACACCGAGTTCACCGACCAGGTCACGTGGTGCAGCAGCGCGATCCGCACCAGCCCGGCCCAGAAGAACGCGGTCAGCGCTCCGGCCCAGGACCAGGTCAGCAGCCCGCCGAGCAACGCGGGCACCAACAAGGTGACCGCGGTCAGCACCGGGAACAGCCTGTTGATCAGGAGAATTCCGCGATCGCGGAGCAGATCTGGGGCGAAGCGCCGGGCGTTGGTGAGATCCCGGTCGAACAGCCAGCCCATATGCGCGTGCCAGAAGCCGCGCGCCAACGCGGCAGCACTCGTGCCGAACCGCCAAGGCGAGTGCGGATCGCCCTCCTTGTCGGCGTAGGCGTGGTGCCGGCGGTGGTCGGCCACCCAGTGGATGATCGGTCCCTGCATGGACAGGCTGCCCGCCACGGCCAGGGCCAGCCGCAGCGGTCGCGCCGCGCGGAACGCGCCGTGGGTGAAGTAGCGGTGGAACCCGATCGTCACGCCGAGCCCGCTCACGCAGTAGAAGAAGGCCACGAGCGCGAGATCGACCCAGCCGAGCCCCCATCCCCAGGCGAAAGGCGCCGCCGCCAACAGCGCGAGCAGCGGCAGCACCACGAAAACCCCGATCAGGACGATCTCACGACGTGGTCGCTTGCCTGCGACGATGGGTTCCTTGGACGGTGTGGCATCCGAGGTGGTCATCGTTCCCCATCCCTTTGCTTACTTTTCTCCCTTCCCGGCTACCCGGCGGACGGTCGGCGAAACCGCCGCCCAGCGGGCCGGGAATGAATCCGGCGAAGGATGGGTTGTACCCAGCGGTCGTAGTTTTTGTGTGTTCGTGTTTCACCCACGCTCGCGAAGAACGATGTTGCGGGCGCGTTGCCTCCGGGGATCTGGAAGTCGCGTCGAACCGGCCCGGGACACCGCACCGTGCGGGTCCCGCACCCAGCCCCTGTGAGGAGCGAAATATGACTCAGGGAACCGTTAAATGGTTCAACGCGGAGAAGGGCTTCGGCTTCATCTCCCGCGCCGACGGACCGGACGTCTTCGTCCACTACTCCGAGATCGACGGCCACGGCTTCCGTAGCCTCGAGGAGAACCAGGCCGTGACGTTCGAGCTGGCCCAGGGCCCCAAGGGCCCACAGGCCACGCGCGTCCAGGCGGTCTGAGCCTCGGCGGGCTCTGCCTGCCAGGACACCCGACGAGGGCCGGCAACGGTTGGTGCCGGCCCTCGTCGCTTTTCTCCCACCTCCGCTTCACGCGGAAAGTGGACACTGTTGTCCAGCGGTGTATCGAGAGGGGCTGGGCGTGCTGGCGTACGTGTTCGGGGTCGTGCTGTTCGCCCTGTGCATCGGCCTGTCGGTCGCCCTGCACGAAGCCGGGCACCTGCTCAGCGCCAAGGCGTTCGGGATGAAGGTCCGCCGGTTCTTCGTCGGCTACGGGCCCACGGCGTTTTCCTTCCGGCGCGGCGAGACCGAGTACGGGTTGAAGTGGATTCCGCTCGGCGGGTTCTGCGACATCGCCGGGATGACCGCGCTCGACGAACTGACCCCGGACGAAGCGCCGCGCGCGATGTGGCGGTTCAAGACCTGGAAACGCACGATCGTCCTGGCATCGGGCGCGCTGACGCATTTCGTGCTCGGGTTCGTGGTGCTCTACCTGATGGCCACCACCATGGGGCTGCCCAACACCACCCGGGAGCCGGTGCTCGCGTCGGTGTCGAACTGCGTGCAGGACGCACGAACCGTCGACCAGATCAACAACCCGGCCTGCGCCCCCGGCCAGGTCGGCCCCGCCGAGGCCGCCGGAATCCGGCCCGGCGACACGGTCGTCTCGGTCGCCGGGAAGCCGACGCCCACCTGGAACGACATGCTCGCGGTGGTGCAAACCGCCTCCGGGCCGACCCCGTTCGAGGTTCGCCGCGGCGACCAGACGCTCCGGCTCACCGTCGACGTTCCTCAGGTGGAACGCCCGAAGGGTGACCAGATCGTGCGGGTGGGCGCGGTCGGCGTCGGATTCGCGAGCATGTTCCAGTACGGCCCGATCGACGCGCTGGGCGGCGCCGCGACCTTCGCCGGGAACATGTTCAGCCAGACCTGGCAGAAGCTCATCGAGTTCCCGCAACGGATCCCCGCGGTCGTCCACTCGATCTTCGGTGGCGAGCGGGACCCGAACACCCCGATCAGCGTGGTCGGCGCCAGCCGGATCGGCGGCGAGGCGGTCGAAGCCGGGCTGTGGCCGCTGTTCCTGCTCCTGCTGGCCGGGCTGAACTTCTTCATGGGCGTGTTCAACCTGCTGCCGCTGCTCCCGCTCGACGGCGGCCACATCGCCATCACCTGGTACGAAAAGATCCGCGACTCGCTCCGCCGCCTGCGCGGCAAGGCGGCCCGGGGCCCGGTCGACTACACGAGACTGGCCACCATCACGATGGTCCTGGTCGTCATCGGCGGCGCGGTCATGCTGCTCACCATCACCGCCGACGTCGTCAACCCCATCCGCCTCACCCAGTAACCGACGAGCGACTGACCGTACTCACCTGATCGTGGAGTAGCTACCCTGACCCCAGGGGACGACACGCGAAAGGGATTCGATGGACTCGCAGCCGTACTCCGAACTGCCCATCGGCAAGCGCGTCCAGCGCGAACGACAACGTGCGGGGTTGACCCGTCCGGTGCTGGGCGGGCTGGTGGGAAAGTCGGCGGAGTGGGTCAAGGCCGTGGAAACGGGGCGGCTCCAGGTCCCGCGCCTCCCCATGCTCCTCCGGATCGCCGAAGCCCTCGGCCTCGACGATCTTGCGACCCTCACCGGAAACGGCCATGCGGTCCCGGTTCAACTGTTCGCTGGTGAGCGGCACTCGGCCCTCGCCGACGTGCAGGCGGCGCTGACCGAATACCGGCTCAGCTCGACCGGCGTCCCGCCGAAGCCCGCGCATCTGACCATCCGGCTCCAGCGGGCGTGGCAGGTCCGGCATTCCAGCCCGGACCACCGGACCCAGCTCGGCGCGATCCTTCCCGGTTTGATCCGCGATGCCCAGTTCTCCGCACGTGCGCTGCGCGGTGACGAGCGTCGCGAGGCCCGGCGCGTACTCGCGGCGGTGTATCAGCTCGCGGACTTCTACGTTGCGTATCAGCCTGCCCCGGAGCTGGTCTGGCTGGTCGCCGATCGCGCGCTGACCGAGGGGCAGGAAGCCGATGACCCGTATGTCATAGCCGGGGGAACGTGGGCGATGGTGCAAGCCCTGCGCGACGCGGGCCGGTGGGAAGAGGCGATCGCCCTGGCCAGCGACGCCATCGATCAACTACGTCCGTACTTCGACCAGGGCCCCGCCGACTGGCGCGGAATCACCGGGGCGCTCTACGCCGAAATCGCCTACGTGCACGCGCGTCGCGGACGGCACGGCGATGCGTGGTCCAACTGGGAGAAAGCCGATCAAATCGCGCGGCGACTCGGGCCGAATTACCGACACGTCCAGTCGTCTTTCTCACCCGCAGTCCTCAAGGCGCACGCGACCACCCTCGGCGTGGAACTGCGGCGCTCCGGCGAGGCCCTGCGCCAGGCCGATTCCTTCGACCCCGTGGAGATACCTTCCCTGGCACGCCGCAGCCGCCATCTGATCGAAGTCGCGCGCGGACATTTTCAGCAGGGTGACCGGGCCGCCACCTGGGCACTGCTCAATCAATCGGAACAAACGGCGAACGAAACCATCCGGTACAACGGCTTCGCCCGCGAAATGCTCCTCGAGCTTCGCAACCAGCCTCCGACCGGACTGCGGAACGACGTACACGATCTCTGCCAGCGAGTCGGATTGGCCGCCTGACCCGTTCGAGTAGGGGTAGGATTTGTACCCCTCGTCATCATTCACCGCGCCTAACTTCCGGATATGACGATCAGTGATATCCGGAGAGGTTTCACCATGAGCTGGCGGGTTGATCAGGACGGCACGGTCGAGACCGACGACGGCGACGTGTTCACCGAGGACACCGGACGCCACGGGCTCAGGCTCCCGCGGTGCTATCGGCCGGTGGTCGGCGGGGTTCGCCACCGGACCCGGCACCGCGCCCGGCCTCCGGCTGGCGAGCTGGTGAAAACTCCCCTGTGTAAACGACTGCCACGCCTGCGACGAGATCGCCGAATCCGAAGCCCGCGCGAGTCCCCGTTTCGGTCGTGTGAATTCCACATTCAGGTAAGCGAACTCCACACTCGGGAACGCGAGTTGCACATTCAGGACCACTGACGGCGCCGAGGAGCCATGCACCTTCAACCCGAACATGCCATGTCCGCCCCGTTCGCCGACCCGATCGGCGAACTGATCCAGGATCTCGTCCGGCTGCGCAGGAACCGCGGCCTCAGCCAGCGCGATGTCGCCGACTTCATGGGCTGCAACGCGGCTTTCGTCTGCCGTCTGGAGAAACTCCAACGCGAGGAGGTCTCCGCCCAGCGCCTCCAGGCCTACGCTCACGCCGTTGGATTCCGGATCGTCATGGTCATTTCCCCGCTCGGCTGACCGCCGGGTTCGTTTTGTGGACGGCTTCGCCGTTGAGCAGGGCGAGCCCGGTGCGCTTGGCGTGCTGACCGGCGGGTCCCGGGGCGACAGGCTGAATGCGGTCGGAAGGCCGCCAGGTCTTCCGACCGGTTGGTCGACCCGGACCCCGTCGCCCGCCAACCCACCGGGGCAGACTCCGGGCGGAGACCCCGCCGCCCCGGAGTCTGCCCCGGTCTTTGCATCGAATTCGGTTGACGGCCTCTTCGCTAGCTTTGGTCAACTAGAGGTCTGGAGGGGTGGGCTGGTGTCTCGCCGTGCGGGCGGGAACTGATTTTGACAAAAGCCGCGCCGCATAGGACGTTATACACCCAGTTCAGGCGCCGGTGAGACCGCGGCGTTTGAGCAGCGGCTCGATCTCCGGATCCCGGCCCCGGAAGTTCCGGAACGCCACCATCGCGTCCAGGCTGCCGCCCTTCGCCAGCAACTCCTTCCGGAAGTGGTCTCCGTTCTCCCGGGTCAGCCCCCCGTTCTCGCGGAACCATTCGACCGTGTCGGCGTCCAGCACCTCGCTCCAGATGTAGGAGTAGTAACCCGCGCTGTACCCGCCGCTGAAGATGTGCGCGAAGTACGTGCTGCGGTACCGCGGCGGCACGCTCGCCAGCGCCACCCCGGCCTTCTCCAGCGCGTCCGCCTCGAAGCGGGCCACGTCCTCCACCCGGTCGTCCGCCTCGATCCCGTGCCACGCCTGATCCAGCAGCGCGGCCGCCAGGTACTCGGTCGTGGTGAACCCCTCGCCGTACTGCTGCGACTCGAGCAGCCGATCGACGAGCCGCTGCGGAAGCGGTTCCCCGGTCTCGTGGTGCCGGGCGTAGTTCGCCAGCACCTCGGGCCAGAGCAGCCACATCTCGTTCACCTGGGACGGATACTCCACGAAATCGCCGGGCACGCTCGTCCCGGAGAACCGCGGGTACCGCACGTGCGAGAGCAGGCCGTGCAGCGCGTGGCCGAACTCGTGGAACGCGGTGACCACCTCGTCGAAGGTGAGCAGGGTCGGCTCCCCCTCCGGCGGCCGGGCGATGTTGAGGTTGTTCACCACCACCGGCCGGTCCCCGAGCAGTTCGGACTGGTCGACGAAGTTGTTCATCCAGGCGCCGCCGCGTTTGGAGTCGCGGGTGTAGTAGTCGCCCAGGAACAGCCCGAGCGGGCTGCCGTCGGCGTCGAAGACCTCGAACACCCGGACCTCGGGGTGGTACTTGGGCAGGTCGTGCCGCTCGGTGAAGGTCAAGCCGTAGAGCCGGGTGGCCGCGTAGAACACGCCGTCGGTCAGCACCCGGTTCAGTTCGAAGTACGGCCGCAGTTCGGCCGAGTCGATGTCGAAGCGGTCCTTGCGCACCCGTTCCGCGTAGAACGCCCAGTCCCACGGGCGCAGCTCGGCCCCGGGCTCGTCCGCCTCGAGGAACCGCTGCAACTCCTCGGCCTCCGCCTTCGCGTTCCGCACGGCGACCGGGGCCAGCCGCTCGAGCAGCCCCACCGCGGCCTCCGCGGTGCCCGCGGTCAGATCCGAGATCTGGTACGCGGCATGGTGCGGGAAGCCCAGCAGCGCCGCGCGTTCGGCGCGCAGCGTCGCGATCCGGGCGAGCACGGGCGCGTTCGCGTAGTCGTTTTCCCGATTTCCCCGCGAGATCGACGCGGTGAACACGCGCTCCCGCAGCGCCCGGTTCTCCAGGGACGCGAGGGCGGGCTGCGCGGTCGGCAGGCCCAGGTTCAACACGTACTTGCCGTGCTCGCCGCGCGCGTTCGCCGCCTCCCCCGCGGCCGCGATCGCGTCCGCGGACAGCCCGGCGAGTTCGGCCACGTCGTCCACCACGATCGCCAGTTCGTTGGTGTCCGACAACAGGTTCTCCTGGAACCTGGTGCTCAAAGTGGACAGTTCCTCGTTCAGCTCGCGCAGCCGCCGCTGATCCGCCTCGCCGAGCCCGGCGCCGGCCCGCTGGAAATCGGTGTGCGTGCGCTCGAGCAGCCAGGCCGACTCGGCGTCCAGGCCGAGCGATTCGCGCCGGTCGAACAGTTCCCGGACCCGGGCGAACAGGCCCGCGTTCAGGTAGACCGCGTCGTGGTGGGCGGCGAGCCGTGGCGCGACGGTCGCCTGGATCCGTTGCCGCGTCGCGTTGGTGTCCGAGGAGGTGAGGTTGAAGAACACCGCGGCGACCCGGGTCAGCAACCGCCCGGACCGCTCGAGCGCGACGATCGTGTTCTCGAAGGTCGGCGGTTCCGGATCGCTCGCGATCGCCTCGACCTCACGCGACTGCTCGGCGAGCCCGGCTTCGAACGCGGGCAGGTAGTGCTCGTCGGTGATCCGGTCGAACGGCGGCAGGCCGTACGGCAACGCACTCGGTACGGCGAACGGATTGTCGGCTGCGAGCTGTTCCGGAGCGGTCATCCACGGCCCTTTCGTCCCGTCGAGCCCCCGACTTCCGCATCGGAGGACGCCTTCTTCTTGCCTCGCTTGGGTTTCGGCGGGACGACCCCGGTGAAGTCACCGCCGTGGTCGTTCACCCGCAGCACGAACGGGCGGGTTTCGGTGTACCGCACCACCGAGATCGCCGCCGGATCGACCACGATCCGCTGGAACGAGTCCAGGTGCTGCCCGAGCGCGTCCGCGAGGATCGCCTTGAGCACGTCACCGTGGCTGCACAGCACCCAGACCGCGTGGTCCCCGTGCGCGGCGGTGATCCGGGCGTCGTGCTCCCGCACCGCGGCGACCGCCCGGGCCTGCATGCCCGCCAGGCCCTCACCGCCGGGGAACACCGCCGCCGACGGGTGCGCCTGCACGACCCGCCAGAGCGGTTCCTTGAACAGCGTCCGCAGCTCCCGGCCGGTCCACTCGCCGTAGTCCACTTCGGACAACCGGGGTTCGACGGTCCGGGACAGACCCAGCGCGTTCGCCAGCGGCGCGACGGTCTGCTTGCAGCGCAGCAGCGGCGAAACGACCAGCTCGGCCACCGGCACCCCGGCGAGCCGGTCGACCAGCGCCTTGGCCTGGGCCTGCCCGGTCTCGTCGAGTCCCACCTTGGGCGTGCGGCCGGCCAGCACGCCCGAACCGTTGGCGGTCGATCGGCCGTGCCGCAGCAGGATGACGGTGCTCACGCTTGTCACCTTACGGCGTGGGTGGGAACGGGCTAGGTGGTCGGCCCCGCGTTCGGGTCCAGCACGTGGGTGAAGACCAGGACGAACAGCAGGACACCCAGCGCGATCCGGTATACCACGAACGGCAGGAAGCTGCGCTTCTTGATGTAGGCCATCAGCCAGGCGATCACCAGGTAGCCGACGCCGAACGCGACGATCGTGGCCAGGATGGTCGGCCCCCACTGCGCGGCCTGGCCGTTCTCGCCGATGTCGGTGAGCTTGTACAGCCCGGAACCGAACACCGCGGGCACCGCCAGCAGGAACGAGTACTCGGCCGCGTCCGCCCGCTTGTACCCCATCAGCAGGCCCGCGCTGGTGGTACCGCCCGAACGGGACACGCCCGGGATGATCGCCAGCGCCTGGGCCAGCCCGAAGCCGAGGCCGTGCGGCACGGTGAGGTGGTCCAGGTCGCGGTACTTCCGGCCGATCCGGTCGGCGATCCACAGGATGATGCCGAACACGATCAGCATCGTCGCGGTCACCCGGAGGTCGCGGAACGAATGGTCGATGTCGTCCTGGAAGAACAGCCCGAGCACGACGATCGGGATCGACCCGACGATGACCAGCCAGCCCATCCGCGCGTCCGGGTGGCCGCGCCAGTCCTTCTTGTACAGCGAGAAGAACCAGGCCATCAGGATGTTCCCGATCTTCTTCGCGAAATACAGGATCACCGCGAGCTCGGTGCCGATCTGGGTGACCGCGGTGAACGCCGCGCCCGGATCGTCCCAGCCGGCGAGCGCGGCCGTCACCCGCAGGTGCGCGCTGGAGGAGATCGGCAGGAATTCGGTCAGTCCCTGGACCAGGCCGAGGACCAGTGCTTCGAACCAACCCACGTCAGGCGACCCCCGCCAGTTCGAGCACGTCCAGGTACGAGGTCACCGTCATGCGTTCCTTTCCTTCGGGTGGGTCGACATTCGTGGACCGGGCGTAGGGTCCGCGTGAGCGCCGGGCGACGCCGGAGTCGCCTGGCCGCAGACACTATCGGGCGGTTCGGAACGAGATCACTCGCCTTGGTCAACGGTCCGATCGGCCGAACGTTAGGCTGCCGACCGTGGAGAAGCGACAGCTCGGGAGGTCGGGACTACGCGTCTCCAGGATGGCCCTCGGCACCATGACCTGGGGCGGCGACACCGATGCCGACGAGGCCGCGAGCCAGCTCGTGGCGTTCGTCGATGCCGGCGGAACCCTGGTGGACACGGCGGACATCTACGGCGAGGGGGAAAGCGAGCGGATGCTCGGCGCGCTCCTCGCGGACCTGGTTCCCCGCGAGGACATCGTGCTCGCCACCAAGGCGGTCGCCCGCCGCACCGACGGACCGTTCGGCGGCGGCGCCTCGCGGGGCGCGTTGCTCTCCGCGCTGGACGGCTCGCTACGCCGGCTCGGTACCGACCACGTCGACCTGTGGCAGCTGCACGCGTGGGACACGACGGTTCCGCTCGAGGAAACCCTGGCCGCGCTCGACTACGCGGTGCACAGCGGCAAGGTCCGCTACACCGGGATCTCAAACTACTCGGGCTGGCAGGTGGCCACCGCCGCCGCCCGGTCCACCGCGCATCCGATCGTCTCCACCCAGATGGAGTATTCGCTGGTCCAGCGCGGCGTCGAACGCGAGGTCGTGCCCGCCTGCGAGTACCACGGCATCGGCCTGCTCCCCTGGGCGCCGCTCGGGCGCGGGGTGCTCACCGGCAAGTACCGCACCGGCACCCCTGCCGATTCGCGGGGCGCCTCACCGGCCTACGCCGGGTACGTGGAACAGCACCGGACCGACCGGGCCGCCCGGATCGTGCAGGCCGTGGCCACCGCCGCCGACGGGCTCGGCACCTCTCCCCTGTGCGTCGCGCTCGCCTGGGTCCGGGACCGCCCGGGCGTGGTCGCGCCGGTCGTCGGGGCCCGCGACACCGGCCAGCTCACCGGCTCGCTGGCCGCGGAGGAGATCACCCTGCCCCCCGCGATCAAGGCCGCGCTGGACGACGTCAGCGCGATCGAATTCGGTTACCCCGAACGTTGGCCGAAATGACGGCCAGGTGACAGCTACGTGACGCAGCGGGTTTGGTGGAGGATGCTGGAGACAACCGTTCGACCGTCATCGCCGGGAGGCCATCCATTGCATTGGCGAGCAGCCGCCGGACTGCTGGCGATTCCCTTCGCCTGCGCCCTGGTGGCTGGCTGCTCGTCGACCGGGCAATCCGACGACCTGCAGGTCGTGCAGAATCCGGTCGCCGCCACCCCGGCGGTCTCCCCCGCGGCCGCTGCCCGGGCCGCGGGAACGGTCCTCCCCCAGGCCGGCGCGATCACCGCGCTCGCGGCCGATCCGGCGAACCGGCTCCTCGCGGTCGCGGTGCAGGAGCCGCCCTCGATCCAGCTGTACGGGCTCGACGACGTGACCGCACCGCCCCGGACCGTTCCGCTGAGCGGCCCCGCCGAGCGCCTGACCACGGCGCCGGGACAACTCCTGGCCAGCGTGCCGTCCCGTGGCGAACTCGCCCGCATCGCGGTGCCCTCCGGCCAGGTCAGCACGGTCCCGGTGGCGGGCCAGCCCGCGTCGGCGCGGGCGATCGGCGACCAGACCGTGGTCGCGGTGCGTGACCGCAAGTCCGTCGAGGTGCTCACCGGCGGCGCCGTCGCGAAGACCATCACCGGCGGGATCTACAGCGCCGATGACGTGCTGTCCGCCGGTGGCGCGACGGTCGTGCTCGACCGGCTGCGCACCGCGCTGTTCTCGGTCGACCTGGCCGGCGGCAAGGTCGGCGAAGGGCTGCGGGCGGGCGACGGCGCGACCAACGCGGTGGCCGATTCCTTCGGCCGGGTGCTCGTCACCGACACCCGCGCCGGGGCGCTGATCGCGTTCTCCGCCGACCCGCTGCTGATGCGCCAGCGCTACCCCGTTCCCGGCGGGATCTACGGCATCGCCTACGACGCCAAGCGCGGCCTGGCCTGGGTCACGCTGACCGAACGCAACGAAGTCGTCGGCTTCGACGTGCGGGGCGGGGAACCGGTCGAGAAGTACCGCTTCCCCACCGTGCGCCAACCGAACTCGGTGACCGTCGACGAGCCGACCTCTCGGGTGGTGGTCGGTTCGGCGGCCGGAGAAGGGATACAGGTGATCCAGCCATGACCGTTCAGGAGGCGGTGGTCGAAGGGGATTGCCATACCGAGGACAAGTGGGAATATCGTCGCCTGCGGCTTCCTCCGGGGGTGTCCAGGCGGGCGGCGACGACCCAGTTGTCCATCCACGCGGAATTCGCCGGCTGGGAGCTGTCCACCGTGCGGCTCTACGCGGACGGCACCCGCCGGGTATGGCTACGGCGCAAGCGAACCCCGGCCGCCGCCGGGCTACCCGGCGTGATCACCTAGGTCGCGCTGGACCGAATGCACCATCGACACGATTCGGGGCAGCACCTGAGCGGCCCCTTCCAGCGGCAGCACGTGCCCCAGCCCGGGTAGCACGACGGCCGTACCGCGCTCCGTCGCGTCGGCGAGTGACTCGACGTCCTCGGCCGGGATGAGGCGATCCCGCTCGCCCACGATCGCGGTCACCGGGATGCCACCGGCGACCGACAGGGCCGCTTCCCGCGCGTAGGCGTCCAGGGCGGGCCGGAACAGCGCGACCGTTCGCGGCCAGTTCCCGCGGATCATCTGCACGGTCATCTCGACCTGGGCGGGATCGGCGTCGTCGCCGAACAGCCACCACCGCAGCCCGGCGCTGACCGCCTTGCTGGTGTGCTCCCGGACCAGCCCGACGATCCTCGAGCCGAGGACGAACTCCAGATCGCGCACCAAGCGGCCCATCGCGTGGGACCACGCCACGTTGGCCTCGGTGGTCAGCCCGCCCGCCGAGGTGGCCAGCAGGACGAGCCCGGCGACCCGCTCGGTGAACAGCTCCGGATGCCGCTGCGTCAGCGCCATCGCCGCGAGTCCGCCCATGTCGTGGCCGACCAGGATCACCGGTCCCGCCGGGATCAGCCCGGTGATGAGTTCGGCCAGATCGTCCCCGAGCCGCGCCATGGTGGCGTCCGCGCGGTGCACCGGATCGGACTGCCCGTGCCCGCGGTGGTCGTAGGCGATCACCTGGACCGGGCGCTCGACCGCGAGGGGAAGGTCCTCCGCGATCGAGCGCCAGCTGCGGTGGTCCAGGGCGTACCCGTGCGACAGCAGCACGGTCACCTCGGCGTCGGGCTCGCCCCAGCGCACCACGTGCAAGGCGGTGCCGTCGGCGAGCTCGAAGGCAGGCATCAGGACGAGCGCAGGAACCGGTCCAGCACCCGGGTGCCGAACCGCAGGGCGTCCACCGGCACCCGCTCGTCGACCCCGTGGAAGAGCGCCGAGAAGTCCAGGTCCGCGGGGAGCTTCAGGGGCGCGAAACCGAAGTTCCGGATCCCGAGCGATTGGAAGGACTTCGCGTCCGTTCCCCCGGAGAGCATGTAGGGAAGCGTCTTCGCGCCCGGGTCCTCCGCGATCACCGCGGCCGACATGGCGTCCACCAGGGCCCCGTCGAACGTGGTCTCGACCGGCGGCAGCTCCATCCATTCCTTTTCGATGTCCGGGCCCAGGATCTCGTCCAGCTCCCGGTTGAAGGCTGCCAAGCGGCCCGGCAGGATCCGGCAGTCGACCGCCGCCTCGGCCACCGACGGGATGACGTTCGACTTGTAGCCCGCGGTGAGCATGGTCGGGTTCGCGGTGTCCCGCAGCGTCGCCCCGATCATCCGGGAGATGTTGCCCAGCTTCGCGACCGCGCCGTCGAGGTCGTCCTCGGGGAAGTCCCAGCCGGTGATCTCGGTGACCCCGGCCAGGAACTCGCGCACCGAATCGGTCAGCACCAGGGGGAATTGATGGTTGCCCAGCCGCGCGACGGCCTCGGAGAGCTTGGTGACCGCGTTGTCGCGGTGGATCATCGAACCGTGCCCCGCGGTGCCGCGCACCCGGAGCTTCATCCAGCGGATGCCCTTCTCCGCGGTTTCGATGAGGTACGCGCGGACGTTGTCGCGGAGGGTGATGGAGAAGCCGCCGACCTCGCTGATGGCCTCGGTGGCGCCCTCGAAGAGGTCGGGCCGGTGCTCCACCAGCCACTGGGCGCCGAACTTGCCCCCGGCCTCCTCGTCGGCGAGGAACGCGAAGATCAGATCCCGCGGCGGCACGATCCCGTTGCGCTTGTAGTGCCGCGCGATGGCCAACGTCATGCCGACCATGTCCTTCATGTCGACGGCGCCCCGGCCCCACACGTACCCGTCCTGGATGGCCCCGGAGAAAGGATGAACGGACCATTCAGACGGATCCGCCGGCACCACGTCGAGGTGACCGTGGATCAGGAGGGCCCCCCGCCCCGAATCCGCCCCCGCCAGCCGCGCGACGACGTTGTGCCGGTTCGCTCCCCCGGATTCCACGTACTCGATGTCATAGCCGACCTCGGTGAGCTTCTCGGCAACGAACTCGGCGGCCGCCCGCTCGCCGACCAGCGTCGCCGGATCTCCCGTGTTGGTGGTGTCGATGCGGATCAGCTCACTGGTCAGCTCGACGGCTTCCTCGGCAGCTGTATCGATCAGGCTCGGTTCACTCACCCGGCATTCCTATCATTCCCGCCGGTCAGAACCGAGATCGCACACAGAGTGACCCCCGCTGACACTCCCCCTCCGCCATCCGTTATTGTATTCTCCAGCAAGTCCGAGTGGCGGAATGGCAGACGCGCTAGCTTGAGGTGCTAGTGCCCGTAAAGGGCGTGGGGGTTCAAGTCCCCCCTCGGACACACACGTTAACCACACGTGGAGAGGCGGTCACGATGACCGCCTCT